>CAVTBJ010000016.1:0-37500 GCA_963732925.1 Terriglobia bacterium | reverse complement strand
CCAGGGCCATGCGGTCCTGACCTTCACGTGCTGCTTGAAGTTTCTTGTAGAAACCCCCTCCCGTCTTGTCGCCCAGCCACTTACGCTCCAACATCTTGGGAAAGAAGCCCGGCAGGCGCAGGTCGGAGCGCTCGTCGTGGACGTTCTGCTCCATGTTGCGCACCACGTGCCCGAGCACATCCAGTCCCACCAAGTCGATGGTGCGGAAGGTCGCGGACTTCGGCCATCCCAGCACCGGGCCAGTCAGCGCATCGACTTCCTCGATGCTGAGGTCCATCTCCTGCATCAGCCGCATCACGTTCAGCAGGGAAAACGTGCCAATGCGGTTGGCGATAAAGTTGGGGGTGTCCTTGGCCCGTACCACGCCTTTGCCCAAACGGTCGTCGCAGAACTCGGCGATGGACTCCACCAGAGCCGCATCCGACTCCGCGGTAGGGATCACCTCCAGCAGACGCATATAGCGCGGCGGATTGAAAAAATGCGTGCCGAACCAGCAGCGGCGGAAGTCGTCTGCGAATCCTTCGGCAATGGAAGCCACCGGCAGTCCGCTGGTATTGGTGGTGATGGGCGTTCCCGGGCGTCGCAAGGCTTCGACCTTCCGCAAAAGCCCGCGCTTGATTTCCAGGTCTTCGATCACGGCTTCGATGATCCAGTCGGATTCCGCCACAACCCTCAAATCATCGTCGAAGTTGCCGACTGTGACGAGCCGCGCCAGCGCCGGCTCAAAGAAGGCCGCGGGCTTGGACTTGCGTGCTGCTTCCAGTCCAGTAACGGCCACGCGGTTGCGTGCGCTGCCATTGGCATCCGGCGGACAAAGATCGAGAAGAAAGCAGGGAACACCGGCGTTGGCCAGGTGCGCAGCAATGCGTGAGCCCATGGTTCCAGCGCCTAGAACGGTGACCTTGCGAATGGGTTTTTTCATGGCGGATTCCGGTGAGAAGCGCCGGCCAGCAGGCAGCCATTCTATGGCAGGCCCGGCAGGGTGGCGCTCCCGCAGCAACGGTATTGTCGCAAATTAGAAGGAGGAAAAGCGAAACGGAGCCAGAAACAACAACGGCGCGGGCCGTCTATGTGGGGTGAGGATGGCAACGACCCGCGCCTGTATTAAGTTGATTCGATCCTAAAGGACGCTTCCGCGACCGTCAAGTTCCAGAGCCATTAATTTTCGTGATCGAAGCGATACGCACATACCTAATCGACACCGCGAAGGTTTTCCAGAGCGTGCAGGTGATGGAGCGGGCCGCGTCCCCTCCCGATCGGATACGCCGTGGCAATCGCCATGCGCACGTACTCTCCCGCCCGCCGGACCGCTTCGGGCAACGGACGTTCCATGGCTAAATTGCACGCGAGCGCGGTGGCAAACGCGCATCCCGTGCCATGAGTCGTCCGGGATTCGATGTGTTTGCCGGGAAACTCCTGCAGGTGAGCGCCACCATCTGTGCTGAGCAGGTCTACAGGTTGCTGGAGGTGTCCCCCGGTCACAATCACCTTGGCGGCGCCCATTGAATGCAGGCGTTGCGCCGCGGTTCGCATCCCGGCAAGGTCCTCCACACGCACTCCGGTGAGCATGGCGGCTTCTTCCAGGTTCGGGGTGATGACCGTCGCCAGCGAAAAAAGCCTGCGCCGCAGAACTTCCACTCCCAGCGCGCCCAGCAGCTCCGCTCCGGAGGAGGACTTGATCACGGGATCGATCACCACCGCGGCAAAGCTGCGTTCTTGGAGGAAGTCAGCGACCGCGTCGGCGACTGCCGCCGAACCCAGCATTCCCACGTGGATCGCTGCAATCTCGATGTCCCGCGCCAGCTCGCACAAGGACTCCTTCACCAGGTCAGCCGAAACCGGCTCGACTCGCCGAACGCCTTGCGTGGATTGCACGGTCAGGGCCGTGATCGAGCTCACGCCAAAACAGCAGTGCGCTGCAATGGTTTTAATGTCCGCAGTGACGCCTGCCCCCGAAGAGGGATCGTAGCCGGCGATGGTGAGGACAACGGGAGGGGCAGTAGTCATTCTGAACGCAACGTACCGCTGTCATCCCGAGCGAAGCCGAGAGATCTTGTGTTCTGCCCGATGCGGAACTGAAACGCAAGATCGTTCGACTCCGCGCCTTCGGTGCGCCACTCAGGATGACAGCCTCCGAAGTCGAACTTTACGAAATCAAAATCGTGAGTGCCGCCAGCCCTATTTCAGCGCAACCAGCCGGTTCACCAGCTCCGTGTAGTCTTTCTTCTCGATGCCGTGCACGTTCTTGTTGTACTCATCCACCTTCGACGAGTAGTTCATGGAGCAGAACTTCGGACCGCACATGGAGCAGAAGGCGGCTTCCTTGTAGTAGTCGTCGGGCAGGGTTTCATCGTGCATGGCGCGCGCCGTGTCCGGGTCGAGCGAGAGCGCGAACTGTTTTTCCCAATCGAATTTGTAGCGGGCGAAGCTGATGGCATCGTCGCGGTCGCGGGCTCCGGGACGTCCCCGCGCCACGTCAGCCGCATGGGCGGCAATCTTGTAGGCGATGATGCCGTCCTTCACGTCCTTGTCATTGGGCAGCCCCAGGTGCTCCTTCGGAGTCACGTAGCAGAGCATGGCCGCGCCGTACCAGCCGATCATGGCGGCGCCGATGGCGGAAGTAATGTGGTCGTAGCCGGGTGCGATGTCGGTGACCAGCGGACCCAGCGTGTAGAAGGGAGCAGCGAAGCAGTACTCCACTTCCTTCTCCACCTGCTCCTTGATCTTGTCCATGGAAACATGGCCCGGACCTTCGATCATCACCTGCACGTCGTGTTCCCAGGCGCGCTGGGTCAGCTCGCCCAGGGTGCGCAGTTCGGAGAACTGGGCTTCATCGCTGGCATCGGCCACGCAGCCGGGGCGCAGCCCATCGCCCAGCGAGTAGGAAACGTCGTGCTTCTTCAGGATTTTGGTGATGTCGTCAAAGCGCTCATAGAGAAAATTCTGCTGGTGGTGATGTGCCATCCACTGCGCCAGGATGGCGCCGCCGCGGCTCACAATGCCGGTGATGCGCTTGGAGATCATGGGCAGGTAGTCAATCAGCACTCCGGCGTGGATGGTCATGTAGTCCACGCCTTGCTCGGCCTGCTCCTCGATCACTTCCAGCATCACCTCAGCGGTTAGGTCCTCGATGCGCTTCACCCGCGAAATCGCCTCGTAGATCGGCACTGTCCCAATGGGAACCGGGGAATGGCGCAGAATGGCCTCGCGAATGTTCGGGATGTCGCCTCCGGTAGAAAGATCCATGACCGTATCGGCGCCGTAGTGGACGGCGGTATGCAATTTGCGCAGCTCCTCGGCCACTTCGGAAGTAACTGCGGAATTGCCGATATTGGCATTGATTTTGCACTTCGAGGCCACGCCAATGGCCATGGGCTCCAGCTCAGGATGGTTAATATTGGCCGGAATGATCATCCGCCCCGCAGCCACCTCCTCGCGGACCAACTCGGGAGGGACGCTCTCCCGCCGCGCCACATAGCGCATTTCTTCCGTGATGACTCCCTGGCGCGCATAGTGCATCTGTGAGAAATTCTGGTCTCCGCTGCGCTCGGCTTCTTCGCGCCGCCTGCGGATCCACTCTGCACGCGGCTTCTGGATCCATTCGCTGTCGGCTGTTGCCGTCGCCGCGGTGGAGCTCACCGCTGTTCCGTTCTGCTTGCCGTTGGTGGCGTCCTTCATTGGTCATCTCCCGGTTCGTAAACGCACAATTATAACGCGGAGCAATTGCCGCAAATCGCGGCCTCGAAAGCGCAACCGCAGGGGGCTGAGGCGCTGAGGCACACCAAGCGGGGGCAGGGAACAAGGGCGTTTGTCACACAAGACGGTGATCTGGCGTAATTGACCTCCGCTTCCGGCGGGAGTAAAGTTTGTACAGAATTTCTAGGGTGCCGGCCGGCAAGTTTCGGGCCGGGTAGGACTTAAGGAACAATGTCGAACAGAAGCCGATACCTGCGTTTCGGAAGCGCCATCGCGGTGATTGTGATTGCCCTCAGTTACCTCGCCTACACCGGCGTTGAACAGAGCAAGAGCTATTACGTCACCATCTCCGAGCTGCGCTCCATGGGAAATAGCGCCTACAGCAAGCGTCTACGGGTTGCGGGCAATGTTGTGCCCGGTTCCATTAAGCGCCAGGGCTCGCGGGTCGAGTTCCAGTTGCAGGAGCAGGCGCAGATGCTTCCCGTGGTGTACATGGGCGCGGAAGCCCCTCCGGATACCTTCAAAGATGATGCCCAGGCGATGGCGGAGGGCAGCTTCGGGCGCGACGGCGTGTTCCATGCCAAAGAGCTGCAGGCTAAGTGCGCCTCCAAATACGCTCCCAAGCAGCAGACTCAGGCGACGCCAGCCACCCAGGTGACGCAACTGCCGGCCCAGCTTGCGCCAGCCAGTGCGCGGTGAACTCTGTCCCCATCGCGTCCAACTCACCTCCGTCAGATAGCCCGGTTTCCAGTGCCGGAACCTTTGCCATCGAGCTTCGCGACGTAACCAAGCTGTTTGGCCGCTTTGCCGCCCTGCGCGGCGTTTCTGCCCGCTTTGCCCCCGCGCAACTCTACGCCCTGCTGGGAGACAACGGAGCCGGCAAGTCGACCATGTTGCGAGTGATGGCGGGACTTACCCGGCCCACGCGCGGCAGCCTTACTGTTCTGGGCGCTCCCAGCCTGCGCGAGGCCGCTTCCCGCGTGGGCTACATGAGCCATGCGCCCCTGCTCTACGACGATATGACCGGCGTGGAAAATCTGCGCTACTTCGCTGGGCTCTACGCCATCGACGACCCGGCCGTCTGCGAGCAGGCCATTGCCGGGGTGGGGCTCGATCCCGCTCTCAAGCGCCGCGTAGGCCAGTACTCGCAGGGCATGCGGCAGCGCCTGTCGCTGGCCCGTGCCGTGGTACACGATCCCGAACTTCTGCTGCTGGATGAGCCTTTTTCCAACGTGGATCTCGGTTCCGCCGCCCACATGGTGCATCTGCTCCGGTCGATGCGGCAGGCGGGCAAGACCATCTTTGTCGTCACTCATCAGCCGTCGCTGCTGCGGGACGCGGCCGATGAATCCATACTCATGCAGGCCGGCCAAATTGTTCTGCGCAGGCCCGGCATGCCCGCTTCCCTATTTTCGGGAGAAAGGGCTTCCGGGGTTTCGGAAGACAGGCTCTTGGGCGGGAGCCTGCTGTGAACGCCACCGCCTTGCCGCGCCCCCGCGCCGCCGCCCCCGGGTTCTTTCACACCCTGGGCAGCACCTTGTCGAAAGACCTGCGCCTGGAATGGCGCTCCAAAGATGCGTTGAACTCGATGTTGTTCTTCGCGCTGCTGGTGGTGGTGATCTTCAGCTTCTCCTTCAACCTTACAGCCGAGGAGTCGCGCCGCATCTCCGGAGGGCTCATCTGGGTGGCGCTGTTGTTTGCCGCGGTTGTGGCCCTGAACCAGACGTGGGCGCGCGAACTGCACAACCAGGTTCTGGACGCCTACCGGGTTTCGCCGGCTCCGGCCGAATCGCTGTTTCTGGCCAAAGCGGTGGGGAATTTTCTTTTTGTCATCCTGCTGCAGTTGCTGATGACGCCGCTGTTCGTCGTCTTCTACAACCTGAGCAGCGTGGGCCCGGTGTATCAAATCGTAATTGGCATCCTGCTGGGAACCTGGGCCCTGGTATGCAACGGAACCTTCTTCGCCGCCATGTCCGTGCGTACCCGGAGCAGGGAAGTCATGCTCCCCCTGCTGCTGTTTCCTATTTCCATTCCGGCGCTGCTGGCCATGGTAGCCGCCACGACCGCCACCCTGACCGGGGAGGAATCCCCCCGGCTCGCGCTGAACTTCCTGGCGGTTTACGATATAGTATTCACGGTTTTGGGCCTGCTGCTGTTTGAGACGGTTATGGATGCCGAGTGATCGTCGAGTAAAAATACGCCATGAATCGTAAATTCACCGCGTTCGCTCTCGTCACCCTGGGCCTGCTTTCCTATGGCCTCTACCAGGCGCTGCAGGTGGCGCCAACAGAAGCCACTATGGGGGATGTGCAGCGGATCTTCTATTACCACGTTCCCTCCTTTCCGCCGCTGAGCCTGTGTTACTTCACCTGCTTCGTGGCTTCGGTTCTTTACCTGGTCTGGCGCAAGCCGGCGCTCGATGCCCTGGCCGTCTCCACCGCCGAAGTTGGCCTGGTTTTCAATACCGTGATCCTGGTGACCGGACCCATCTGGGCCAAACCCGCCTGGGGAATCTGGTGGGCTTGGGACGCCCGCCTCACGAGCACCCTGGTGCTCTGGCTGGTATTCGTCAGTTACGTGCTGGTGCGGCGCTTTTCCGCCACCGGGCAGGCTCCGGTGATCTCTGCGGCCCTGGCCGTGTTTGGCGCCGTAGATGTGGTGTTCGTCTACATGTCGATCCGCTGGTTCCGCACCCAGCATCCCCAGCCCGTGCTGGGCGGGGGCGCAGGCTCCGGCATCGCCCCCGCAATGCTCACCGCGCTGCTCTGGAACATGGCAGCGTTCCTGGCTTTTGCAGGATTGCTGGTCTGGCTCCGTTATCGCCTGGAGCGCATCCGCCAGCAAATCGAGGAAGCTCACGCCATGCGCGCACTGCACACTTCGCAGTCGGTTTCCACTCCAACCAAGGCGGGGGTATCTTCATGAACTGGGTCTATGCCGCTTATGCCGCCACCTGGATCATCCACATCACCTACCTGGTGATTCTCACTCGCGGATACCAGAAGGCCAGGGAAGAGATCGAGGAACTTAACCGCGAGTCGGGCCGGAGCTAATGCGCAGGGCATCTTCAGTGCCGTCCGCCAGCGGAGCTTGCCTGGCCATGCGTCTTGACGCTCACGAGCGCGTTCCATAGTCTGATCTGGCCCGTAAATTACCTCTTCCGCGAGGAAAAGCTTGAAACTGGCCACATTTGCTCTGAACGGCGAACCTCGTCTTGGCGCCGTTGTTTGGGATTCCTTGGTTGACTTGTCCGCCGCATGCGAGGCCGGCATCCGCACAGGAGGTATTCCTCCTGATGCCGGAACCTTGTCGCCCGACATGATTGAATTCCTAGCCGCCGGCGAAGCGGCGGATCGTCTTGCCGGTGAGACTCTCACCTTTGCCGGAGGGGCAGAGAACTTGCACGCTCTGCAGCGCCTGGGACTGGCGGTGGAAGTTTCCAAAGCGACCTATCTTCCGCCCGTACGGTGCCCGTCGAAAATCATCTGCGTCGGCCGCAACTACAAGGAGCATGCGCAGGAGATGGGAGGCGACCCGCTTCCGCAATATCCCACCCTGTTCGCCAAATTCAGCAACACGCTGGTCGGCCACCGCGCGCCCATCGTCCTGCCGGCGTGCTCCAGGATGGTGGACTATGAGGCCGAACTCGCCGTTGTGATCGGACGCCGCGGGCGCAATATCGCCGCCGAATCTGCCATGGACTACGTTGGCGGCTATACCATCTTCAACGATGTCTCCGTGCGTGACTGGCAGCGCCGCACTCAGCAGTGGCTGCAGGGCAAGACCTTCGACGGTGCGGGCCCCTGCGGTCCGTTCCTGGTAACGCTCGATGAATTGAAGGACCCGCAGTCGCTGGACATCAGGCTGAAGCTAAATGGCGAGGTGATGCAGAACAGCAACACCTCGCAGTTTATCTTCCGCATTCCCCAGGTCATCGAATATATTTCGCAGGCGGTCACGCTCGAACCGGGAGACATCATCGCGACCGGCACCCCCAGCGGCGTGGGATCTGCCCGCAATCCGCAGGTGTTTCTGAAGCCGGGCGATGTGGTGGAAATTGAAATCGCCGGGTTGGGGGTGCTGCAAAACCCGGTCGTTGGGCCCGCCGAATGAGCTGCAGGCGCTTGCCATCCTCGCCATGAGTAAATGGTGTTCGCCGGAAGCCCCCAAAGTCATCCTGATTTGAGGTAAGAATCCCGAGGCCCTTCCCCGCACCGGCGGGATTTCAGCATCGATCGACACTAGCTGGAGACTTCGTTTTCGATGGCCCGCTGATCTTCTTCGGAAATCTCCACGAACTCCACCCCGATGCCGACCCCTTCCAGGCAGTAGCGGACTTCGGCGCGGGTATGCACCTCATATCCGGAGCGTGCCAGTACGAACTGCAGCTTCATCACTGCGCCTTGTGGATAGTAGCGGTTCAGATGGATGAACATACCCCTGGGGCTGAGGTCTGGCGCATGCACGGTGATTGTTTCGCTGGCTCCTTCATAGACAAGCGACAAATCCCGGTACGTGGAAAACCGGCTGTGCCCGCGGGGGGGCGCTTGCGACCCGTTGGAATTGGCATCCATCAGTTGACCCCTTTCGCCGCGGGACGAAGTCCTGCCCGCGGCGCGGCAGCGCCTGCCTGCCGCGTGCCCGCTCCGCAATGAGGACAGAACAGAAAGGCCGGAGCCAGCGCCTTGCCGCAATTCCGGCAGCGCACGGTTACGGCGGCATCGAAGGGCACCACGCGCAGGACTTCTTCCAGAGTGGTCATCCCCTGTTTCACCTTGTCCAGGGCATCTTCCTGCATCAGGCGCATTCCACCGCTGCGCGCCAGATTGCGGATCTCCTCGTCACGCACGCCGTTGCGCATCGCAGAACGGATCTGCTCGTCCAGCAGCAGGACTTCATAGATGCCCACCCGGCCCTTGTAGCCGCTGTTATCGCAAAGGTTGCATCCCGCCGGCAAGTACATCCTGTTCTCGAATTCCACAATTCCCGCCGCCAGCAGCCTCTGCGTGTATTCCGGGGTGATCGGCACTTCCGTGCGGCAGGAGCACAGCTTTCGCACCAGGCGCTGCGCCATAATGCCGCTGACCGAGGCCGCGATCAGGAACGACTGCACGCCAAGGTCAAGCAGGCGGGTGATGGCCGCTACTGAATCGTTGGTGTGCAGCGTGGAGAGCACCAGGTGGCCGGTCTGCGCCGCCTGCAAGGCAATTTCCGCGGTTTCCTGGTCGCGGATCTCGCCCACCAGAATGATATTGGGATCCTGCCGCAGAATGGAGCGCAGGGAATTGGCAAATGTGAGCCCCTGTTTGGTGTTCACCTGCACCTGATTGATTTCCTCAACCCGATATTCGATGGGGTCTTCGATGGTCACGATGTTCACCGAAGGCGAGCGCAGCATATTCAGCGCCGAATAGAGCGTGGTGCTCTTGCCCGAGCCGGTGGGACCGGTGACCAGAATCATCCCCTGCGGAGCGGCCAGGAGGTTGCTCAGGGTGTTGGCGTTCTCCGTGGAAAGCCCCAGCTTCTCGAAACCGACGCGCGTGCTTTCCGGGTCGAGCAGCCGGATCACGACCTTTTCGCCCTCGTGAGTCGGCAGGGTGGAGACCCGAAGATCGAGCTGCCGATCCTTGGTCTGCACCAGGAAGCGTCCATCCTGCGGAATGCGCCGCTCGGAAATATCCATGTCGGACAGGATCTTGATTCGCGAAATCAGGAAGGACGTCAGATCGTTGGGAACATGGGTCAATTCGCGCAACACGCCGTCAACCCGCACCCGCACCACCGTGCTCAGGGCCTGCGGCTCGATGTGGATATCGCTGGCCTTCTTCACCGCCGCCGCGTAAAGAATGGAAGAGACCAGTCGCACCGCCGGAGTGCTCTCGTTGCGCAGTTCCGCTTCGAACTCCTCCATGGCGGCCTTGTTGCGCTCGCTGGCGCTGGCGGTAAAAAACTGCAGGTCGGAAGCGTCCACCTGCTCGATGAACGGCAAGGCTGCGGCCTCGGCGGCTTCCCCTTCCGAATAGCACTTTTCGATGGCCGCCTGAATCTCGCTGCGGAACCCCAGGCGCGGCGAGATTTCCTGCCCGGTCATGAATCGCAGTTCGTCCAGGACTCCCAGGTTCTGAGGCTCGGCCATAACCACGACCAGGCGCTTGCCCTCGCGAACGATGGGCAGCACATGATGCTTCTTAGCGACCGCGTGCGGGATCAGCTTCAGCGCTTCCTTTTCCACGGTGGAAAAGCGCGCGTCCACATAGCGCAGGCGGGAAACTTCTTCCAGAGCCGAAACCAGCTCTTCTTTTCCCACTAAACCCCGGTCCAGCAAGAGCTCGCCCAACATTTTGGCGGCTCCCTGCTGCTCCGAGAGAATGGCGTCCAAATCCTCTTCCGTAATGCGCTTTCGTTCTCTCAATACTTCGCCGAGACGCTTTTTCTTCATAGACACACCATTTTTATTCCTGCGTCACTCGCAGCGGCCTGGGATCCCGCCTGCCCCCAAATGCTATTCCTGTTTGTGGCTGGAGCAAATCAACAATGCGCGCGGGTTCCGCCAATAACAACCCTGTCTCTAGGCCGGACCAAAGTAATCTTGACTGGAGACAGACAGCGCCCCCGGCTCATGCTGGTGCTGCTGGTGGGTTCTTCAGTACCTTCCAGATCTTGTCCAGTAACTCTTTCTGAGAGATTGGTTTGCTTACGTATTCATCGAATCCCGCCGCCAGAGCCTGCTCGCGGTTTCCTTCCATGGCGAACGCGGTCACCGCAAAAACGGGAGTGCGGGCAAGGTCGGGATGATTGCGAACCGCCGCCAGTACTTCAAATCCGTCCGCTTTGGGCATGCGAAGGTCCAAAAGCAGAAGGTCGGGCCGCTGCGGGAGAAGCGCCACGGCCTGTTCCCCATCCGCCGCCTCCAGGACGGAGAAGCCGTTGGCCTCCAGGATCTCCCGCATCAACTCGCGGCTGGCGGGATTGTCTTCGGCAACCAGGATCGTGGCGTTCACGGGGTGGACACGGTCCTTCCGGGATCATGCGCCACCGCGGCCCGGATCCGCTCCAGTAGTTCGCTTTTCCACCCCGGTCCTTTGCGGAGCCAGGCATTGGCGTGGCGCAGCAACAATTCCGATTCCTCCTGCGATAGTTCCCGGGCGGTGACTACCAGCATGGGCAAGGATTCGAACTCGGGCATTGCCCGCAAACGCCGCAGAGTTTCAAATCCGTCCATTTCCGGCATGACCAGGTCCAGGATTACCGCCTGGGGCCGCTTCCGCCGCGCCCATTCCAGGACCTCGGTTCCGGTATGAGCCGCCACCGGCACATAGCCGGCGGAGGTCACCGCGTCCATCATCCTGCGCAGATCTTCCCCATCGTCATCGGCAACGATGATCGGTCCGGTGCTTGCCTTCTCGCCGACGTTGCGGCGGATGGCCGCCAGCAGCGATTCCCTGGTTACGGGCTTCACCAGATAGTCATTGGCGCCCAAAATGAAGCCCAGTTCCTTTTGATCCAGCACCGAGACCACAATCACGGGCAGGGAAGCGGTGTTTGCGTCCCGTTTCAGTTCGCAGAGGACCTCCCAGCCGGTTCTGCCGGGCATGAGGATATCCAGCGTAATTACGTCCGGAGTCTGCTCCCGGGCGATACGGACCGCTTCCACGGCGGAAGGGGCGACCAGAACGTCCAGTGCTTCATTCTGCAAAAAGGTCTTCAGCAGTTCCTGGGTGGGGGGCTCGTCATCCACTACGAGTACCAGGGGACGACCGCGGCGGCTCAGTCGCTTGGGCGAAAGTCGCAGCGGATCCAGAGGTTTCAGGCTGGCGAGCGGAATGGTGAAGCCGAATTCGCTGCCACGGCCGAAAGCGCTCTCCACCCAGATTCGTCCGCCTTGCATCTCCACCAGCCGGCGAGAGATCGCAAGGCCTAAGCCGGTTCCTTGCGTTACCCCTCCTGAGTCCTTGCTCGCCTGCCGGAACTCCTGAAAAATAATCCGTTGGTCTTGCTGGCGGATTCCCATTCCGGTGTCGCTGACCGTAAGGATTGCCAGATCGTCCTGCCGCTTGCATTGCAACCGAACCGATCCCATTTCCGGGGTGAACTTCACCGCATTGCTCAGCAGGTTGTAGACCACTTGTTTCAGGCGTACCCGGTCTGCCCGCACCACAATGTCCTCCGGCACCTCGGTGGCAAGGGTGATCTTCTTGGCCATCGCCAAGGGACCAATCACCGAAAGCACTTCGGGAAGGGCCGCCGCAACCCGGAACTCTTCCAGTCGCAGGTCCAGACGGCCGGCTTCAATCTTGGAGAGGTCTAGAATGTCGTTGATCAGTTGCAGCAGATGTTGTCCCGCAGTCCGTATATGCTGAACCCAGCGTTGCTGGTTCGGCTGAAGCTGGCTGGCGGCTTCCTGCTCCAGCAGTTCGGAGAAGCCCAGAATGGCATTCAGCGGAGTGCGCAGTTCGTGGCTCATGTTGGCCAGGAACTCGCTCTTCAAACGATTGGCCCGCTCCGCTGCCCGGTTGCGTTCTTCCAGTTCGTGGTTTTGGATCTCGATTAGGTGGACGATTCTGCGCCGTTCGGCGGCATAGTTGCGGACTGAGAAAAGGACCATTCCCATCAGCCCCACGGCCGTGGCAATGGCCAGCATGGAAATCGTGTTGAACATGCTGGCCCTGGCTTGCAGTTCCTGGCCGCGCGTGGCCAGCAGAGTCTGCTCCACCTCGCGCATTTCGGTTTCCGTGCGATCGATGGCTTCCATCGCGAGGAAATTGTTCTCTGATGTCAAACGAGCGCGCGCTGCTGAAAATCCCTGGCCCGAATAAATCTGCTTGGTTCGGTTCAGCGTGCGCAGGTTCTCTTCGACTGCCCGCTGCATCTCATCCAACCTTTGCTCCTGGCTCGGATTGTCGCTGACCAGTTGCCGCAGAAGCACCAATTCGTGCGGCAACGCCGCGGCTGCCGACCGGTACGCCTCCAACTGGTCCGGATCCCCAGTAATGAGGTAGGTCTGCACGGATGCAACGGCTTTGCGGTTCTCGCTACGGACTTCCTGCAACTGGCTCATCACTGCGTACGTGTGCGCGACCAGATCCTTGGATCGCAGAAATTCGCGCGTATTTCGGGCGGATTGCCAGCCGAGTCCCAGCACCAGGACGCCCGCGACCGTCAGGCCCGTCGCTGCCTTTTTCACTACCATTTTTGATCGAGTTCCTCTCGTTCAACACGGATTCGCCAGCGGACGCATGCGGCGCGGAGTAGCTGGTCAGCTCGATATCAGAGAGTACCGCGGAGGCTTTCTTGTGTTGGGGGATGTGTAGTGCCGAGGCTGGCTACACAGAGATCAATTTGGGGCTCTTCCTTTTTGGGCATCCAGTCCACGCCGGCGACGTTACCAAGGTGATCTGGCCCAAAGGAAGGTCCCAGCCTATACTTGCTCTCGTTGTGAGGCAGTTCTGGGGGAGGGCTGCCATCAGGCGCTCCGGCTCTTACCGGAGCGCTTCTGTTTTCTGAACAAGGGCCATTACGGTTTTGATTCACACACCCGCTGCGTTACCTTCTGGAAGTGGTATCCCATAATCGCCAGCGTTACTGCTGTGCCGAAGGCATGCCGGTAACGGGTGGCCGCGTCAAACAGGAATTTCCAGTAGGCAAAGCGTTGCTTCTCAAAGATTCCCTGCCGGGCGAGAGAGCGCAAAAAGGCTTTGTAGTCTGCCAAGGATCGGTGCCGCGATTCTGTGGTTGGATGGTATTGCGCCAAAAATCGCCGCACCCGTTCGTAATAGGCCTTTGGCTCGTAGATATGCTGCAGAATGTATCGATAGCCGTCCAGCAGCCGTCCCGCGTCCATGTGCGGAACAAAGTTCAGGCTGGCCTCCGTGTTGTCGCCGGTACCGTCGTGCAGCAGGCGCCCTTCCTTGGCTAGCCTTCTGTAGAGCTGCGTGTTGGGTAGGGCCTGTAGCAGCCCCACCATGGCCATGGGAATGGCGCTCTCCTTGATGAACTGCACCTGGCGCTCGAAGATGTCGTCCGGATCGCTGTCGAAGCCCACGATAAAGCCGGCCATCACTTCTATCCCGAAGCTCTGAATCCGGCGTACGCTCTCCAGCAGGCTGCGCCGCGTGTTCTGCAGCTTCTGTGCTTCCTTCAGGCTGTCCTCCACCGGGGTCTCAATGCCCAGAAACACCCGCGTGAAGCTCGCCTCCCGCATCATGCCGCAGCAGTTCCGGATCGTCAGCCAGGTTCAGCGAGGCTTCCGTGAAGAAGTTGAACGGCTGGCCGTGAGTCACGGTTCCACTCCGCCAGCACCGGCAGCAGCTCCTTGACCTTCTTCTTGTTGCCGATGAAGTTGTCGTCCACCAGGAAGACGGAGCCGCGCCAGTTCCGCCGGTAAAGGTCATCGAGTTCCGCCACGATCTGCTGCGGAGTCTTGGTGCGCGGCCGCCGACCATAGATTTCGATAATGTCGCAGAACTCGCAGTTGAAGGGGCACCCGCGCGAGAACTGCACGCTCATCGCGCTGTAATGCTTCATCGATCAGGCTCAGAGTCTGGCCCCGGAGCCCGCGACATATCGGGCAGCGCCGAGGAGCGGTATACCGGCTTGGCGTTGCCGTTCTCCAGATCGGCGACTACTTCCGGCATCAGGTCTTCCGCTTCCCCAACTACATTGGTCCGCCAGGTCTCGCAGTTCTTCCAGGCTGCTGCTGGCTACGGTCCTCCTACCACGGATTTCTTCTTCGCGGCCCTGCACCGCCTTAGGGTGGCTTCAATGCCCGGTTTGTGTACCAGCATGCCGGTGATCATTACCACATCGGCCCATTGCAAATCGCGATCCGCGAGCCGCCGTACGTTCATGTCCGCCAGACGTTTGTTCCAGTGCGACGGCAGCATGGAAGCTACGGTCAGCAGTCCCAGGGGCGGATAGGCGCAGCGTTTCCCCTGGAAGGGCAGGGCATGACGGAAGCTCCAATAGGTGTCAGGCCATTCGGGGTTGATCAGGAGAGCATTCATTGTTTCTCCCTCATCCGCGACAAGGTTTCCACAGGTCGGCGAGCATGGCTGCCACAAGCCTGCGGAGCCTCCGATTGCTATGTATCCGCCGGCTGGCGCAACCCACCTGGGTCGGATTTTGGTCTGCCCACGTTAAGGGAAGCAATTCCTCGCCATCCAACCGTTTCCCCGGGGGCGCAAGCTGGCATTTTTGCAATCGAAGGGAGATGCCGCCTGCGTCTCCCCCGACACATCGCGGCCGAAGTTTCGCGCTCCCATTTGCGAGACGCTCAGTGGAAGAGGAACTCCCGAGGTGTAACCGATGGCAAAAAACAACCGAGCCGGATCCAACCTTGCAGTTGAACCCGGCTCGGCGCTTCCTCTGGGGGAGGGAGATGAACTCAGGGTTGAGTGGGCGACACGGGCTGATTGTTATTGCGACGCGAAAGCAGGATCGCCGCCAGGGCTCCGCCACCGCCGGCGCCAATCACAATCGGGACCCAGGCATTGGAGGCGCCGCTCGCCTGGCCCGCCGGCGCTGCCCCGCCATTGCTGCTCGTAAGAGGCGTTGGCACCGGAGCTGTGCAAGGGCTACCCGGCAGATCCAAGTGAGAGCCGGCTTGCACGGCCGTACTCTGCCCGCCTTGGCCAACCGAAACCGAACCCAGAACCACGTGGATCACCGTCGTTCCGCCACCCTGGCTTACCTCGATCTTATTGAACCCGTCGGGCGACGTGGGGGTTATGGTCGCGCCGCCTTGAGTGTGCAAAATCGTCTGTCCAGCCTTGGTAAACACGCTGCTGCTTCCGCACCCCAGGTTGATTGCGCCCGGATTGAATGTAAGGCTGGAGTTTTCCGGCACGGTAATTTCCAGGTTGTCGGACACAATGGTGGCAAACGATGCCGGTCCGGTCTGAATAACGTCGCCCGAAAAAATCGCCGCGGGTTGCGTCGCGGGCTTGCCATTCACCGTCACTGCGCCGGAAATGTTCATGGTTGCCTGGGGCGGCTGACCCTGCGGCAATGCAGCCTCGGCCAGGAGGCTGCTGAATAGCAGCGCGCAGAGAATTACGTTTTTTCCGATTTTCCCTAGCACGTTTCTAGTTACCTGCCTTGGTTTCACCTGGCGGCGGCCCATCCCGCGCCGGCATGCGGCCGCTCTTATCCTGTCCGAGCCCGCAGGTTCGGCAGTGACTTTGGCTGACTGTAGCACCGTACGTCCGGCCGATCACCACATGTAAAGGGACATTGGACGGTCTGGTATTAACTTTGGAGGTTCCTTGTGCGGGCCTGCAGACCGGCTTTGCCGCCGGGAGCTTCGCGCAGGTTCCCCGAGTCCGCTCACACCCAAAAGGCATATGCAAGCGCCCGGCCTTGGCCGTTGGTGAGTTACGATAGCTGCTTGGCGCATCGACTTCGCGGATGTTCGATCTTGAGGCGAACCCCGGGGTTCCTGTTCGCTTTGGCTCTGGGCGTGGCAGTCGCACTGCTGGTGGCGTGTGGTGTGCCAACAACTGTCCCGGGCCGGAGAAAAGACCGTCCTGGTCTTCCAACACGCGAATCATCCCAACTCCGGCTTCCTGCACGAGTTAATTCAGCGCTTTGAGGCGGAGAACCCCGGCGTCGAGGTCGAGGAGCGTATTCTTCCCTCCGACTCCGACCAGCAGCACCAGTTTTATGTCATCAATCTCGCCGCCCACAGTGCCGAGGCCGATATCCTTGACCTCGACATCATCTGGGCGCAGGAATTCGCTCGTGCCGGCTGGCTGCAGCCGCTCGATGCCTTCATTTCCCCGCAAGAGATTGCCTCGCTAAACCGGCCTGCGCTCGAACCGGGCGAGTTCCACGGTCATCGCTACGCGCTTCCCTGGTTCGTCGATGCCGGGGTGCTCTACTACCGCCGCGACCTGCTGGAGAAATATGGACTCCAGCCTCCTCAGACCTATTCCGAACTGGTTGATACAGCCCGAACCATTCAAGCCCGCGAACAGGACGCTCGGCTCAGTGGATTCATCTGGCAGGGCATGCAGTATGAGGGCCTGGTCTGCGTTGCGCTGGAAATGATTCGCGGCGATGGCGGCAGGATTCTCGGCCCCCAGGACCATGCGCAAGTCACCTCTCCCCCGGCCCTGCATTCGCTGGAATTCATGCGCAATTTGGAAACCAGCGGAGTTTCACCGCCGCTGGTGACCACCTTGAGCGAAGAATCCACGCGCCATCTGTTCCAGTCCGGGCGCGCCATCTTTATGCGGAACTGGCCCTACGCCTGGAGCCTGCTCAACCAGTCCGGCTCCCCTGTGGCCGGACGCGTGGGCATGACCATGGTGCCGCATTTTGCCGGACACGCCAGCGTCCCCACCCTGGGCGGCTATCAGCTTGCCGTCAGTGCCTACTCCCGGCATAAGAAAGAGGCGGCGGCGTTTATTCGCTTCGTTCTGCGCTATGCCAATCAGCGGGACATCCTGTTGAACCTGGGAGTCCTGCCCGCCAACATGCAGGTCTACAACGACCCGGAGGCGCTCCGCCGCTTTCCCTTCCTGAAAGACATTGTTCCCACCCTCCGCCAGGCGCGCTCCCGCCCCGTGAGCCCGTACTACCCAATGATTTCGCAAATTCTGCAGCCCGAGTTCAGTGCCGTTGTCGCCGGCGTGCGCCCGCCCGCAAAAGCCATGCAGCGGGCCAGCGCCGAAATTGATTACCTGCTGGGGCAGCAAGAGTGATGAAGCGAAACCTCCGCGACAGCGCCTCGCGCTACGGATTTCTGGTTCCCGCCGTCGCCGCGGTCGTCGCTATCGCCCTGGGTCCGATGTTGTTCACCCTCTGGCTCAGCTTTCGCCGCCAGATGCCGGTCTTCGGCATTTCCGAGTTCGTAGGACTCGCCAATTTCCAGCGCATGCTGCAGGACGCCCATTTCTGGACCGCAACCTTCACCACGTTGATCTTTGTGGTGGAATCCGTCTCTCTGGAACTGGTCCTCGGTCTGGCCTTCGCCCTGCTCTTGCACCGCGAGTTTCGCGGACGCGCCCTCGCCCGCGCTCTGGTGCTGATCCCCTGGGCAGTCCCCGGGGTCGTGGTCGCGCGTTTCTGGGAATGGATTCTCAACGCCGATTACGGCGTGCTCAATTACCTGCTCGGAGTCCACATCAACTGGCTGGGCAATCCCTTCTGGGCCCTGCAGGCCGTGGTGGTGGCCGATGTGTGGAAGTCCACGCCCTTTGTCGTTCTCTTGCTGCTCGCCGGACTGCAGGTAGTCCCTCCGGAGCTGTATCGCGCCGCCCGCATCGACGGCGCCGGCAGTTGGCAACAGTTCCGGCATGTCACCCTGCCGCTTCTAAAGCCGGTCATCCTGCTGGTACTGCTGTTCCGCACCATGGATGCGGCCCGCATCTTCGACGTGATCTTCGTCCTTACCGGTGGCGGTCCCGGCAAACCAGACGGAGACTCTGGTGATCTACGCTTACAAGACGCTCTACCGCATGCTCCAGTTCGGCTTCGGATCGGCGCTCTCCGTGGCCACATTTCTGTTTGTGCTGGCGCTCAGCCTGGTGTACCTGCGCCTGCTGCGCCGGACTTGGCACTTGAGGGGCGCCTGAGGGAGGGATGAGCATGCCCACCAACACACTGCGGCGAATCACGTTCCTTCTGGCGTTGGCTGCCATGCTCGCTTTTAGTGCCGGGCCCTTCGCCTGGCAGGTGATCACCGCACTCAAGCCGGAATCCGAGCTGGCTAGGCTGCCGCCACTGCTCCCCACCCACCCGACGTTGCAGCACTTTTCCGCCGTACTTGCCACGCCCGGGTTTCTGCGCGCCGGCTTGAACAGCGTCCTGGTCGCCCTGATGACCGTGACCGCAGTGTTTCTCGCCGGCGTGCCCGCTGCTTATGCTCTGGCCAAGCTGCGGCTGCGCGGCGCGCAGTGGATTCTGGCCCTGCTGCTTTCGCTTTCCATGTTCCCCGCCGTGGCCAACGTTGCGCCACTCTACCTGGCGGCCATCCGCCTGGGAATTCGCGACAGCATCTTCGCCGTGGCCGTCGCCCACGCGGTGTTTACGCTGCCCTTCGCCATCTGGATCATGGTGGACTTCCTGCAGGAGATTCCCGACGAACTCTACCGTGCCGCGCGCGTGGACGGCTGTTCGCATCTGGGCGTGCTCCGCCACGTGGTGCTGCCGGTTGCTTTGCCCGGCCTGCTGAGCGTGGGCCTGCTGGTATTTATCTTTTCCTGGAATGAATTTCTGTATGCGTTTACTCTGACCGCCAGCCAGCATTCGCGCACCCTGCCGGTGGCCATCGCGCTGTTTCCCGGACTGCGCCAAATTCCTTGGGGAGAGATCTCTGCAGCCGCCGTGCTGGCCACCGTGCCCAGCGTCGTGCTCATGCTGGTATTCGAGCGTCGCATTGTCAGCGGACTCACGGCCGGAGCAGTCAAAGGTTAGGATGGAACTTCGCCTTCAGAACCTCAAAAAGCGCTTTGGCGACCGCCTCGCCGTGAACATTCCTTCTCTTACCGTCTCCGCCGGCGAGTTCTTCACTTTCGTGGGACCCAGCGGCTGCGGCAAATCGACGACGCTGAATCTCATCGCCGGACTGGAAACTCCGACAGATGGAGAACTTTGGGCCGGCGATCGCCAGCTCAACGATCTGCCGCCGCACAAGCGCGACATCGCTTTCGTCTTCCAGAGTTATGCGCTCTATCCCCACCGCACGGTAGCGGAAAATCTGGCGTTTCCGCTCACCATGGCAAAAATGCCGCACCAGGAAATTGAGCACCGCATCGCCGACGCCGCAGCCGCACTGGGCTTGACGGCGCTGCTGAAAAAATATCCCCGCCAGCTTTCCGGTGGAGAACGCCAGCGGGTAGCCGTGGGCCGCGCCATCGTCCGCAAGCCGTCGCTGTTTCTCTTTGACGAGCCGCTCTCCAACCTCGACGCTCCGCTGCGCGTGCAAACCCGCAAGGAACTCAAGCGCCTGCACCAGCAGCTTGAAACCACGTTTCTTTACGTTACCCACGATCAAGAGGAAGCTCTTTCGCTCTCCGATCGCATCGCCGTAATGCGCAGCGGAACCATCCAGCAATGCGGCCCGCCCGACGAGATTTACTACCGCCCGGCCAGCCGCTTTGTGGCATCGTTCTTCGGAAGCCCGCCCATGAACTTCCTCGAAGGCAAAATTCGTCAGCAAGAGGGAACATGGGAAATTGACCTGGGGGAGAACCGGGTTCCTCTCGGTGCCCCCGAATCGATCCCGGATGCTTTCCTTGGCAATGGGTCCGTCGTGACCATAGGCATTCGGCCGGAAGATTTGCGCATCAGCCGAGATCGGATGCAAACATCGGGTGCAGAACCAAGGGAAGAATGGCAAGCACAGATCACGCTGACGGAGCTGCACGGCTCACAGACTTACCTGGAACTCACTAGCGGGGTGCACGCTCTGACCGCCGTGGCTCCAGCGCATGATAACTTCCGCAGCGGAGAAACGATTTGGGTGACGCCCTCGCGCGTTCACCTGTTCGATGCGACCTCTGAGCAGCGCCTGACCACCGTAACAAGCTGACGTAGATGGGTGGGGGGATGCCCTCGTCCACTCCCGGCTTGTGCTTGCCATAACTTTGTAGGGTGTCATCCCGAGCGGAGCCGAGGATCTGGTATTTTACGGCTTCACTCGGGCTGTTTGATCCGGGATGAATGTTCGGAGTGTCTATGCCGGCGGCCCTCCCGCCCGTTCCAGCAGCTCGGGCAGGGAAGCGCCGGTTTTCAGAAGGATGCGCACGGAAAATAGCTGCCGCGGCGCGTCAATAAACTCCAGGTTGTAATTCCCCGCGCCAGTCAGGCGATCGCAGAAGCCTTCCAGTTCCGGGCGAATCTCGCGGAAGGTTGATTCGGTCGCCGGCGCCAGCAGCCGGTCATTGATGCGGAACAGCAGTTCGTTGGTGCGAAAGCGCAGCTTGCCCGCCAGCGCCTTTTCCTGCTCCAGCATTTGCGCCGCATACAAGGCGTGCCGGAAAGTATTCTGCACGCGATCTTGCGGAGCGGGCGCCTGGCGCTTCCGCGAATAGAGCAGTCCCGGACGGTCTTCGCTCAGGTCCACGAAATAGTCCGCCTCGTGCCCCACAATGCCTATGCCTGGTCCCTTGGGGACGTGCGCGTAGTTGGCTACGTCCACCAGCAGTTCGTTCAGACGGTGGTGTTTGATCCAGTCGTGGAAGACGGGAACCAGCGGCTCCAGCGCGGGAGTTTCCGCTCCGTCCAGAAAAATCTTTGCTTGCAGTTTGTGTGCGTCCATCTTGTCCGTCTTTACGCCTTCGAGGCCAGTGCCGCCGTTTTCAGCGCCGAACCGTGCTTGCTGTAGCACTGGTGCGCGGCGTCCACGAACAACTGCGCCTCTTCGATCATCTGGTGCGCCGCTTCTTGGTCGTGGGCCACGCCTTGTTCTTCATGCACCCGGAAGAAGTACTGCGAGAATTTCCCCCCCGCATAAGGGTCCCAGAAAAGCTGGGTGTCATACAGATGCTTGCGAAACTCGCTGACCACCTCTTCCGCTTCGGTCCCCACGTTGGGATTGCGCTCCAGCACCAGCGCGCGCGCGGCGGTAAGCATGGCGCTGTAGGCGCGCTGCCCGGCAGTTTCCACGTTGCCGTCATCCAGGAAGATTTGCGCTTCAAAAATCTCCCGCTCGCTGGCCGCCAGCCCGAACTCCGCAAACGAAACCACTTCACCCGCGCACTCCCCGACGCCCATGTCGTCGATGGTGTACTCGCGCGGGTCTCCCCAGTCGGAGTAGAAGCTCGGGTCCTGCTCGTAAGTGGGAATCTTCTGGTACTGCTCCACCATGCCGCGCAGGTTTTTCTTGCCGATGCGGTTCACGAAGGCAGAGAAGTTTTCCCTCTCCTGCTTGTCCTGCGAATACATCTCGATAATGCGGCGGGTGAACTCGGGCACGCGCTTGGAGGGAATCGCGCCCACGGCCAGCCCATACGCGCCGGCATTGTTGCTCCACTGCCCGCCGATCACCAGTTGGAAGTGGGGCACGCGTCGCCCGTTAATGTTGCGGCTCACTCCCAGGTATCCCAGGTCGGCCACATGATGCTGCCCGCAGGAGTTGAAGCAACCGCTGGCCTTGATATGCAGGGCGCTGGCGCTCTCAATCTGTACCAGGTCTGATTTCGCCAACTGCTCGCGCAACTCGGAGGCCAGCGAGCGGGACGAGGAAATCCCCAGCTTGCAGGTGTCCGTTCCCGGGCAGGCGACAATGTCGGTCACCGTGCCGGCGCCGGCTTCCGCCAGGTCGGCTTGCACGAGCGCGCTGTAGAGGGCGGGCAGATCGGCTTCGCTGATCCAGCGCACGACGATGTTCTGCTCCGCCGTGGTGCGCATGGGCACGCCGCTGAACGTGCGGCAAATATCGGCCAACTGCCGCGCCTGATGGGAGGTCAGATCCCCGAGCGGAAGCGCCACCGTGGCCACGGCATACCCTTGCTGTCGCTGCGGCGCGGCATTGGAGCGCCGCCATGCTTCGAATCCTGCGGGATAGGGGCCAGCTGGCAGCTTCCCGGCGGGACGTGCAGGCTGCTCATCCGTAGCGTGCAGGTCTTTCAGAAACGCCGTCCAGCGCGGATCGGGACGCAGCCTCTGCCGCTCTTCCAGCACCAGGCGCTTAAACTCTTCCAGCCCCAGCTTCTTGACCAGGAACTTCAGGCGGGCGCGCTGCCGGTTCTGTTTTTCTCCCAGGCGGGCGAACACGCGCGTAATGGCCTGCGACATCGGCAGCAGTTCGTCTTCGGGCAGGAACTCCTCGAACAGCACCGCCGCCTGCGGCACCGCGCCCAGTCCGCCACCCACGTAGAACTCGAACCCGCGCTTCGCCGTGCCGTTCTCGCCGCGCACCTTGGCAATGCAGCCAATGTCGTGGAAGTTCGTCAGCCCGCAGGCATTTTCTCCGCAGCCGGAGAAGGCCACTTTGAATTTGCGCCCCATGTCCTGGGTGTCATCGTGCCCGAGCAAAAAGTAGGCCAGCGCATTGGAATAGGGCGTAACGTCGAAGCTCTCCGTCTTGCAGACGCCCGCGATGGGGCAGGCGGTAACGTTGCGCACCGTGTTGCCGCAGGCTTCGCGCGTCGTAATCCCGGACGCCGCCAGCCGCCGCATCATGTCGGGCGTGTCTTCAATGTGCACGTAGTGGAGCTGAAAATCCTGCCGCGTCGTCACATGCAGGATGGAGTCGGAATACTCCTCGGCGCATTCGGCAATGGCCTCCAGTTGCTCAGGGGTGATCCTGCCGAAGGGAATCTTGATGCGCTGCATCCCCGGAGCATCCCACATGGTGCTGGGGCCCTTGGTGGTCTCGCCGGAGGGATAGGGCAGCGCCTGGGTTTTTTGCCCGTCGTGGCGCTGGCCGTTGTCATAACGCTGGCCGTAAGCTCCCCGGCGCAGCCGGGTTTCGGCGAACAGCTTCTCTTCAATCTTGCCCAGTTTGCGGAGTTCGAGCTGGGTCTCATAAATATCGATTTCGCGCGCCAGCGCCTCCGGCATTTGGTTCGCGAGTTGTTCCTTCCAGGTCATTGCCATTCCTCTCTTGTTTCCTCGCCAGGCGCAGCCCATGTCTGCGCTAAGAGCCGGAGCGGAGCACAAAACAAAACCGCCGCTCGGATCTCCCGGCGGCGGCTAAAACTTGAGCAACAGGTCTTGTTGAGCCCTATTTCGTCCGGGACGCCGCCGCAGACACACCATCGCCACAACAACAACAGGCGCAGGTCTTGCGAAGCGTCTCCATAACTTACACAGACTAAAAGAAAAGCCCCGTTGGGTCAAGGAGGAAACGGCTGGGTCCCCAAGCACTCCGGCGCGCTTCGCCCATGCCCCACACAGCGGCATGGTTGCTCTCGAGCCGGCGCGCGGCACCCCGGAGAATTGCCATTCAGGTGCGGTTTTCTTCCGTTTCCTTCCGTCGTTTGGGTCTTTTTGCGGCCGGTGTGCTTCAATGAAGATAGGTGGCGAAGTCGCTTTCCCTACTCGCATCCGAATGGCTCTTTTGCTAGAATTCTGCAACCCATCGAAGAGAAGGTTGCTGTATCTAGCTCATTTCGGATCCGGCTTCTTACTACTACGATAACAACCCGAACGGGGGATAACGGAGAAACTCTCTATGGCTTACGTGATTGCGGAGCCCTGCATTGGCACCAAGGATACCGCTTGCGTGGATGCCTGCCCGGTGGACTGCATCCATCCCAAGAAGGACGAACCCGCCTACGCGGAAGAGGAATTGCTCTACATCGATCCGGTGGAATGCATTGACTGCGGGGCCTGCGTGCCGGTTTGTCCGGTTTCGGCTATTTTCGCGCTCGACGACCTGCCGGAAAAATGGAAGGCGTTTACCGAGCGCAACGCCGCTTATTACGGACGTACCACCGCCTAGTTCCTGACGCAGCGCCTGCCGCTGCTCAATCCACAGAGGCGCGCGCCTGCACGGCTGCGCGCCTTTTGCTTTCTGCCTCGTCCCCTCCCCGGCTGCGAGAGGCTGAAAACGTGGCCTTCGAGTTAACCTTGTGAGACAGCGGAGGGGCCGGTTGCTGCCTGCGGGGGTGACTCCCGCTTCAGCCCACCTTGGAATTGCGGCTGTGCGGTGAGAGCGTCCGGCCTTTGCTTTCGGGCCAGCGCTTCGCGCATGAGACCGGCAATCGCGCCCCGATGCTGGAAGCCCAGTTTGACCCATCCCCACGTGTTCTTGTGCGGAAAGTAGATTCCGCGGAAGAAGAACCGGGCCACCAGATGACTGATCTTGTAGGGAACAGGCTGGTCTTGAATTGAATTCAGAGCCTCTTGCGTGCGAGTCGGGTTGTAGGAATCCGTCCAGGCTTGCCGGACTTCGCTTTGCACCTGCGGAATGCTCATCTTCTTGGGCGTATGCGCCATCTGGAATGGCGCGAACTCCAGCCAGTGTTTGGGACGCGTCAGGCGGCCTTCCGCCAGCAAGCGATCGTAGAGCGGGGTTGCAGGAAAAGGCGTGATCTGTCCGAAAACGGGCAATCCCGGCGGCCACTTGCGAATCTGGCTCAGGGTGCGATCCGCCACTCCCGGTTCGTCATTGTCCAGTCCGAAGATGAACGAGGTGATGGCGTAAATGTTCCGGCGCGCCAGCCGCTCCAGCACCGCCGCGTAGTCCGCGGGCTTGTTGAAGCTCTTGTTTACATCCGCCAGGTTCGCCGGGTCCAGCGACTCCATGCCGATAAAGATCCATTTGCCGCCGGACTCGGCAATCAGGTCCACCAGTTCTTCATCGCGCAGCAGGTTGGCGCTGATTTGTCCGACCCACGCCGTCTGTGCGCCGGCGGCAATGATGTCCCGCAGCAGCGACTTGGTCCGCTTGACGTTGATGGCGAAGTTGTCGTCAACGAAAAAGACGGCGATTTTGCCCCGAGTTTGCTCGGCGCGAGCCTTCAGGAGCAGCAGTTCTTCCACAATGCTCTGGTTAGTGCGGAAACGGATCGAATCGCCAAAAAATCCGGTGACCGTGCAGAACTCGCAACCGTACGGACAGCCGCGTCCGGACTCGACGGGAATGATGTGGAAGGTTTCCCAATCGGTGTTGTAATGCGACATCACCCGCCGCAGGATGCCCGGAATCCGGTTGAACTGTTTCAAATCCATCCGGTCCCAACGGATCAGTGGATAGTCCTTCAGGCTGGGCTTGCGTTCCTTGCCCGCTGCGTCGGTGGGCGTATAGACCTCTTGCAGTTCGCCTTGTGCCGCGTCCGCGACAATCCGCGGCCAGGTCTCATCGGCTTCCCCCAGCGCGATGGCGTCGGCGTGGCGAACACCGCCGTCCCGGCCTAATGCCTCGTCAGGGACCTCGGTCACATGCGGACCACCCATGACCACGGGGATGCCGGCGGCGCGGAGAGCATCTGCCACCCGGTAAGCTTTGGCGATCATGCGGGTCATGGCGCCAATGCCCACCAGTCCGACCTTCTGCTTCAGGGCCAGTTGCACTAGGTCGGCATCGCCCATAGGCTGGGTGTTGCCGTCAATCAGCATCACGTCGTGTTCGGGAGGGGTCAGGGATTGAAGAAGAAACATCCACAGGTGCGGCATGAAATTGCGAGTCACACCGTTGTCGGGGCAATAAAGGAGAATTTTCATGCTTTGCGAGGTCACTCTTTTCAGGCGAAGCGGACCGGGCAAAGTATCAACTCCGGAGGGACATTCGCTTGGAAGAAAACGCAGTCTATCACTAATCTTCAGCAAACCACCTGAAAGGCACCTGATTGGTCAGGTCGAATCCTCGTTTGGAGCCGCCTCCCGGCTTTTCTTCCCAACCTTCGTGATGCTCATTTAAAATCGGTTTTTCAGCGTCAGGCAGGAAGGTCGTCGTGCGGCCGCGGGGCCGTTTTTTCCATGACCAGGCAGTCGGAAGCCATTGTACTGCGTACCTATCCGCTGCGCGAGGCGGACCTGCTGGTTACCCTGTTCACGCGCTCGGAGGGCAAGATTCGCGGCGTGGCCAAGGCCGCCAAGAGTTCCAGGCGCCGCTTCGGCGGGGCTCTGGAGCCGCTCACGTATGTGCGGGCCTACTGGGACGAGCGGGAAAAACGCGACTTGGTCCGGCTGGATGCCTGTGAGGTGCTGGAATCGCCGCTTACCAGCCCCGTGGACTACCCGCGCGCCGTAGCTCTGGCCCACGTGGGGGAAGTGCTGGACGAACTGCTGCCGGACCGCGAAGTCAACGATGCCGTCTTTCGCCTGGCGACGGTTGTCCTTGCGGCTCTGCGCAACACGGCGCAGGAAATAAGGCGGCCCCGAGTTGCCGCGGATGAGCGTGGATCCGACGTAAGGGAACTGGATTCGATCCGCGAAAATCCGCCTACATCCGCGGCGCAGAATTTGCCAGCTTCCATCTGGCTGCCGCTGACGTATTTCGACCTGTGGATGCTGCGTCTGGTAGGCTTTCTGCCGGACCTGACCGAGTGCATCACCTGCGGTACCTCGCTGAACGGAGGCCGGGTCTTTTACCATGCCCTGGCCGATGGTTGGGTATGCCAGGAGCACAAACGGCTGGCCTCGTCGGAAATCTCGCCGGAGTCGCGCGCCTCGGCGGCACAGATGTTTCGCGTTCCGCTGGAAGGGCTGGCGGGAGCGGTCTGGCCGCGCGAGCGCGCTGCCGACCTGCGCCGCTTCCTGACGCAGACCATGGAGCGCCATCTCGAAAGAAAGCTGGCGACGGTGGCGATGCTGGAAAGGCTGTAGAGGCTGTTGGCAATTGGCAGTTGGCAATGAGTCCAAGAAGCTGTTTGCCAGGAGCGTTTAGCCATCTTGCAACATTGGAGATCGGAAGAAATGGAATGGCTAAACGGCAATCGCCAATAGCCAAGGGCTGAAAGCGGAGCGCCAACCGCGGAGAGCCAACTGCCAAAATGCCAATTGCCAAAAAATCCGCCCCTACCTTCCAGGAACTCATCCTACGCCTTGAGACCTTCTGGGCCGAGCGCGGATGCGTGCTGCAGCAGCCTCACGACGTCGAAGTCGGCGCCGGCACCATGGCTCCGGAGACCTTTCTGCGCGTGCTCGGACCCAAGCCCTACAAAGTGGCTTACGTCCAGCCTTCGCGCCGTCCGGCTGACGGACGCTACGGAGAGAACCCGAATCGCCTGTACAAGCACAATCAGTTACAGGTTATTCTGAAGCCTCCTCCTGAGAATATTCAGGAGCTTTATCTGGAATCGCTGGCTGCCATCGGCATTGACCTCCGGCAGCACGACATCAAGTTCGAAGAGGACAACTGGGAGGCGCCTACGCTTAGCGCCTGGGGCGTGGGCTGGCAGGTGATGCTCGACGGCCTGGAGATCACCCAGTTCACTTACTTCCAGCAGTGCGGTGGCTTGGATCTTGATCCCATTTCCGTCGAACTGACCTATGGCCTGGAGCGCATCGCCGCCTTTCTGCAGGATGTGGATTCTATTTACGATATCGTTTGGGCCAGAGATCCTGAGACGGCCGCAGTAATGACCTACGGCGATGTCCGACTCGCCGACGAGCTGCAGTTTTCCGTCTATAACTTCGAAGCCGCCAACATCGACTCGCTGCGGAAACACATGGAGCTCTACGAAGCCGAGTGCCAGGCTCTGCTAGATCGCTTTGCGGCGCTCCTGAAGGCGAGTGGAGCGGCCGGGGCTTCCGAGGGGCAGGGCAAAGCTGATTCAGTCGCTGAAGTCCAGCGATTCCCGCTCTTGCCGGCGTTCGACCTGTGCCTGAAATGTTCGCATCTGTTCAACCTGCTGGACGCCCGGGGCGCGATCTCCGTGACCGAGCGCGTGGGCGTGATTGCCCGCATCCGCAATCTGGCCGTCGGCGTCGCCAAGGCCTGGACCGCCCAGCAAGAGAGCTCAGAGCAACAAGTCGCACCGGAGCCGGAACCCGCGAAGGCGCGATAGTCGCCCCTAATTCCGAAAAGTGATCATCCTGAGCCGAGCGAAGGATCCCCGATATCCCCAAGCCGACGTGAAGGGTGCGGGCTTTTCGGAAGCACGCCGCGAATGACACGCTGCAGAGAAATGCCTGCGCGCAGCAGAGAAACGCAGGGAAACAAGGAACGGTCAAGGGATCTTCGCGGCGCTCACGATCACCAGCTTCTAAGAAGGCACAGAACTCGGCTGAAGCTTTTCCGTTTTTGTGCGAAGATAATTGGTTTCCCCCATGCCGGATTTTCTCCTTGAAATCGGTTGCGAAGAGATTCCCGCGCGGATGATCGATGGCGCGCGCCAGGAGCTGGAGCGTCGTGTCTCCGAACTGCTCCGGCGAGAAGGCCTTCTTGCTTCTGCCGTTCCGAACCACGAATCGCCCAGCCCCGCCGTACAAAACGGCGGCCTTTCGAAGGTTGATGCCTTCTCCACGCCGCGCCGCCTCGCCGTCTTGGCACACGGTATTGCCACGTCTCAGGCCGATGTGGAGGAGCAGGTTACGGGACCTGCGGTAAAGGCTGCTTTTAGGGACGGCCTGCCCACCATGGCGGCGCAGAAGTTTGCGGAAAAAGTTGGGCTTCCTCTCGACCGCCTGGAGCGGGTGGCCACGCCCAAGGGGGAATATCTCTCCGCGCGCGTCTTGAAGAAGGGACGCCCGGCAGCGCAGATTCTGAGCGAAGTCCTTCCCAAAGAAATCGCGGGACTCTACTGGGCCAAGAGTATGTACTGGCGTCCCGGGCGCACCAGCGAGCGCTTTGTGCGTCCGGCGCGCTGGCTGGTAGCCCTGCTCGATGGCGCCTCCATCCCGCTTTCGCTGTTCGGAATCGAGGCCGCGCCCTACTCCCGCGGTCACCGTACTCTCGGCAAAGCCGTTTTTATTCGCAAACCGGACGACTACAGCGAGAGCCTGCGCCAGGTCGCGGTCCTTGCCAGCCCGCAGGAACGTGAACAGGTGATCCGCAAAGCTCTGGACTCCGCTACGCGCACGGTCCCCGGCGCGCGCTGGCGCGAAGACGCTCCCCTGTTGAGCAAGGTCGTGAACCTTACCGAATGGCCCTCGGTCATCCTCGGCAGCTTCGATCCCGAATTTCTCTCCTTGCCGGAAGAGGTGCTGGTCACGGTGATGCGCGACCACCAGAACTACTTTGCCGTCGAAGATGCCTCCGGAGGATTAGCTCCCTACTTCCTTGCCGTGCTGAATACGGATGGCGACGAGTCCGGCATCATCCGCCACGGGCATGAGCGTGTGTTGCGCGCCCGCTTCAGCGACGCGCGTTTCTTCTGGAATACCGATCAAAAGATTCCCCTGCGCGAGCGCGGGGAGATGCTCAAGGCGGTCACCTTCCAGAAGGACCTGGGCAGCTACCACGAAAAGGCGCAGCGTGTGGCCCGGCTGGCCGAATCGTTGGCGAAGGAACTCGAAGCCTCAGGCGCGCAAATCGACGCCGACGCGGTGCGCGAAGCTGCACTGCTCTCGAAAACGGACCTGACGACCGAACTGGTCAAGGAGTTCACCGAACTCCAGGGCGTCATCGGCGGGTTATACGCAGCGCATCAGGGACACGGGCAGAAAATCGCGGACGCCATCTACGACCAGTACAAGCCGGAGTCGATGGAAGACGAGGTCCCGCGCACTCTGGAGGGCGCGGTGCTTTCGATTTCTGACAAAGCAGATTCGATTGCCGGAATGTTTTCCCTGGGACTGATTCCTAGCGGTTCGAAAGATCCCTTTGCCCTGCGGCGGCAGGCCAACGGCATCGTGAAAAATATAGCTGACCATTCACTGAGGGTCAGTCTGGCTGTGCTGTTCACTGACGCTATCGAAGCCTTCCGAAATGCTCAGGCGCTGGCAAAACTCCCGAGCCATCTGGAACGAACGGGGGTCTTGCAGTCACTGGCTTTTGGCTTGAGGAGACGAGTGACTTCGGAGACGCTCATTCCCCCACCGAACATGTTTCCGACGAACGTCGGGTATTTCATCGAAGAGCGTGTCGAGTTCTACCTCCGCGAAGCGCGCGGGTTTGCCTATGACGTAGTGAGCGCCGTACTCGCCGCCGGATCGGACGATGTCGTCGACGCGCTGGCCCGCGCCGAGGCAGTTTCCCATGTGCGCGGCTCCGAGGACTTCGCCGCGATCGCGGTCTCCTTCAAGCGCATCAAGAACATTCTTCGCCAGGCCCGGGAAGGGAAGAAGAGCATTGCCGAAAATGTCGATCCCAGCCTTCTAGCCGAAGAGACGGAACGCGCACTGCACGCCCGCGCTGCGGAAATTGCGCTCCGGGTTCGCCAACTGGCCCAAGAGCGCCAGTACGCCGAGGCGCTGGCGGAGATCGCAGCCATTCGCCCGGTGGTGGATGCCTTCTTTGATAAGGTGATGGTCATGGCCGAGGACGAGAACATACGCGCCAACAGGTTGGCACTGTTGCAGATGCTGCTCAACGAGTTTTCCACCATCGCCGACTTCAGCGAGATTGTGACGGAAAAGAAATAGACGGAGTGCCCCATTCAAGCCCCGTTCTGGCTTGAGTGGGGTTTTTGGCTCCTCACCCGGAGCCTGGTGGCTCCTTCAAAGGATTAGAATTACAAAGATTCATTTCAGATAAGGACGAAATATGAGCACCCAAGTAGTCGAGCACGAAACGATGCAGGCCACCAAGGCACAACCGGGAACCAAGTATGTGTACTTTTTCGGCGGCGGCAAGGCGGACGGCCACGGCAAGATGAAGGACCTGCTCGGGGGCAAGGGCGCGGGCCTGGCGGAAATGACCAATGCCGGTCTGCCGGTGCCTCCCGGCTTTACCATCACCACCGATGCCTGCCGTGAGTGGATGAAGAACGGCAAGACCTCCGCCGACGTGAGCCGCCAGATGGACCAGGCCCTGAACCATCTGCAGCAGATTCAAGGCCAGCAGTTTGGCGCGGGAGAGAACCCGCTGCTGGTCAGTGTCCGCTCCGGAGCCAAGTTCTCCATGCCGGGCATGATGGACACCATCCTCAACCTCGGCCTCAACGATCGCAGTGTGGAAGCCCTGGCCCGGCGCTCCAACAATCCCCGCTTCGCTTATGACTCTTACCGCCGCCTCATTCAGATGTTCGGCAGCGTCGTTCTCGAGATCCCGAAGGCCGACTTCGAAGAGATCTTCGACGGCATGAAGAAAAAGAAGAAGGCCAAGCTGGACACCGAGCTGGACGCCGCCGCCCTCAAGCAGGTGGTCGAGGAGTACAAGAAGCTGGTCAAAAAGCAGGTGAAGCGCGAATTCCCCCAGGACCCCCACGAGCAGCTCGTCATGGCCCGTGACGCCGTGTTCCGCTCCTGGGATAACGACCGCGCGCCGGACTTACCGCCGCATCAACAACATTGCCGATGATCTGGGCACCGCCGTCAACGTACAGGCCATGGTGTTTGGCAACCTCGGCGAAACCAGCGGCACGGGCGTGGGCTTTACCCGCAATCCCGCCACCGGCGACAAGGAGTTCTACGGCGAATTCCTCATGAACGCCCAGGGCGAAGACGTGGTCGCCGGCATTCGCACCCCGGTTCACATCTCTGAGCTGCACAAGATTATGCCCCAGGTCTACGACCAGTTGCGCGACATCACTAACCGCCTGGAGCAGCACTACAAGGACATGCAGGATTTCGAGTTCACCATCATGGACGGCAAGCTCTACATGCTACAGACGCGCAATGGCAAGCGCACCGGTCGCGCCGCCGTTCGCATTGCCATCCAGATGGTCGATGAGAGACTGATCTCGAAGGAAGACGCCATCATGCGCGTCGAGCCCAACCAGCTTTACGATTTCCTGGTGCCGCACCTGCAGGAAAAGGGAGTGAAGATTGAAGTTTTGGCCACCGGCTTGCCCGCATCTCCTGGAGCCGCTGTCGGCCAGATCGTGTTTACTGCCGACGATGCCGTGAAAAAAGCCGGACCCAAGAAGAACCCGGTCATCCTGGTGCGCGGCGAAACCACTCCCGAAGACATCCACGGCATGGAAGTTGCCTCCGGCATTCTCACCTCGCGCGGCGGCATGACCAGTCACGCTGCCGTGGTTACACGCGGCATGGGAAGTGCTGTGTGGCCGGCGCGGGCGAAATCGAAGTCGAACGAAAAGACCCGCGAAATGCGCGCCAAGGGCCAGGTTTTCAGGGAAGGCGACTGGATTTCTCTCGACGGCACCACGGGCCGTGTCATCAAGGGCCGCCTCAACACCCGGCCGGCCTCAGCCGACGATCCCGAACTGCAGAAGCTGATGAGCTGGTCCGAGCCGCATCGCAAGATGGGAGTGCGCGCCAACGCCGACATCCCACGCGATGCCATTCAGGCGCGCGCCTTCGGCGCCGAGGGCATCGGCCTGTGCCGCACCGAGCACATGTTCTTTGCCGAAGACCGCTTGCCGCACGTGCGCGCCATGATCCTGGCCAGCACGGAAAAAGAACGCCGCGCCGCTCTGCGCAAGCTGCTTCCCATGCAGCGCGCTGATTTCGTCGGCATCTTCCGCGCCATGGACGGCTTCCCGGTCACCATTCGCACTCTCGACCCGCCGCTGCACGAGTTTCTGCCCCGCCGCGAAGACCTGATGGTGGAAATAGCGGTGCTGGAAGCCAGGAAGCCCAAGTCGCCCAAGCTGAAGGAATTGCGCGCCATGCTCCGCCGCGTTGAGGAACTCCACGAGATCAATCCCATGCTCGGCCATCGCGGCTGCCGCCTCGGCATTACCTATCCGGAGATTACCGAGATGCAGGCGCGCGCTATCTTCGAAGCGGCTGTAGCCGTCTCCAAAGATGGCGTGAAGGTCAAGCCCGAGGTCATGATCCCGCTGGTCGGCATGTTGAAGGAAATGGCCAATCAGGCCGCCATCGTCCGCCGCGTGGCCGAAGAGGTGTTTGCCGAGAAAGAAAGAAAGGTCGAATACATGGTCGGAACCATGATCGAGTTGCCGCGCGCCTCCATCGTAGCGGGCGAGATCGCCAAGGAAGCCGAGTTCTTCAGCTTCGGCACCAACGACCTTACCCAGACTACCTTCGGCTTTTCTCGCGACGATATCAACAAGTTCCTGCCGTCGTACCTCGCCGAAGGCATCCTGAAGCAGGACCCGTTCCAGACCATCGATCGCGAAGGCGTGGGCGAACTGATGCGCATCGCCGCCGAGAAGGGCCGCCGCAGCCGTTCCAGCATCAAGCTGGGTATTTGCGGCGAGCATGGCGGAGATCCCGCCTCGGTCGAGTTCTGCGCCAGCCTGGGGCTGAACTACGTCTCCTGCTCACCCTTCCGCGTGCTCACCGCGCGCCTAGCGGCGGCCCAGGCGGCGTATATCAACGACAACTCCGGAGCCGAAGCCGGCAGAACCAAATAGCCTTCAGCCGCAAAGACGCTGAAATGCAGAGAAGAACAGAAGGGAAATAGAATGCCCCGGCTCAGAACCGGGGCTTTTTCTTTGTTTACGAGCTAACGTCTAGTTTTTCAAGCGGGAAGACCGCAAACGAGCCTCAGACGCCGATCTGCGATGAAATTAGATCCGGTGCTGAGGATGATCGCTCGCGCGATCACTTCGGCAGTCCAATCGCTCGCAACACGTTGCGAATCTGCTCCACGCCCAGTTCGTCGGTGGCGCTTTCCGTAAGGAACTCCAGTCCGTAGATATAACCCTGGCGATTGCACACCCTGCAGCGCACCTGAATGGGAGTGTTGTTGTAGGGAGGAGTAAAGCTGATCTCGACCACTTCGCCGGTTGTAAGTTCGGCGCTGGCAAATACCGCCAAGCCGCCTTCGTTCAGCTCCGTGCCGCGCCCATCCGCCAGAACGGTCTTGTCCCCGCGCCGGATCTTGACGATCACCGGCACGCTGATCTGGTACCGCGGCCAGCGCCGCTGTTCCGCCAGGCCCGCTCCGGAAACTGTTCGTGCTAGCGACATGGTGTGACTCTAGCCGGGATGGCCCAAGTGCTCAATATTACCGAAGTCGATGCCCCGGGACCTTCCACCTCCAGTCCACGTTCGTGGCGTAACATATTGAAAATACACCTGAAAATAGTATGACTTTCGCGAGTCTCTGGGCGCACGCTTTCAAAACCCAGCGCGTTCCAAGCGATGAACTCACCCCTTGCCTCACGCTTTGGACGCAGTCTCAGGCCGCACGCTCCCGCGTTGGGTCGTGAGCGCGGCGGCGCAACATTTCGTCAATATCCTGCCCGTGCACCGCCCTCAAATGGGCATCGACATGGAGACGCAACTCGTCCTCGGTTGGCCCCTGCACTTCCCATCGGCAATCTGCGTTGCCTACGTCACTGCAACGGAAGTACGCGCGGCCCGTTCCCGCGCCTGCGCCAGTCCCCTCGGACTCTTCTTCTGTTCCATCCTGATCGCGTGTTCCATCCTGATCGCGGGAAATGTCGGTGCCGGGTCGCATGTCCGTCCCCGGACCCGCAGGTTCGCTCCCCTGCGAGCCGCCCGGATTGGGATTGTCCGTTACAGGGCTGGTGCCGGGCAGCCCCGGAGTCTGATGCATGCTGCTGTCCTTCATGCGCATTTCTCCTCATCTATCTCTGACTTTGATTTCTTGGCAGTGAGATGCGCCGAAGCGCTGCTGGGAGGGACGGGTGAAAGCGGGGATTGGTGGGAGTGGCGGTCCGCAGATCGCCGAGAACCTCATGACGCCACTTAGAGCGCTCCAGTTGCGGCCAGGGAAAACTAGGCCTTCCCCTTCGCTCTCCGTTCCCGCACCCAGCCTTCTTTGTTGATCTGGCGGGCACGGGCAACGGCCAGCGACTCTGCCGGTACATCTTCCGTGATGCAGGCCGCTGCGCCCACGTAAGCGCCCCGGCCGATCCTGACGGGAGCCACCAGCGTCGAGTCGCTGCCCACGAAAGCTCCGTCTTCGATCACCGTCTGATGCTTATGAACCCCATCATAGTTGCAGGTAATTGTGCCGGCCCCCACGTTGACGCCTTCTCCGATCGTGGCATCTCCGAGGTAGGTCAGATGGTTGGCCTTAGATCCTCGCCCCATGCGGGTCTTTTTGGTCTCGACAAAGTTGCCCACGTGAGCCTCGGGGCCAATGTCGCTGCCCGGACGAAGATGGCAGTAGGGTCCCAGGACGGCGTCTTCCGCCACGCGCGACTGATCGATCAGCGATCCCGGACGTACCGTTACCCGGTCCGCGATCTCAGCATCGGAAATTACACTGTAGGAGCGGATGCGGCAGTCGGCGCCCACCGTGGTCTTTCCCAGCAGTTGCACGAAGGGCTCGATTACGGTATCGGTCCCTACGCTCACCTCGGCGTCGATCACGCAGGTGTCTGGACGGAAAATCGTCACTCCGGACGCCATCAGTTCCAGACATTTCGTGCGCCGCAGTTGCGCGTCCAGTTCCGCCAGTTCCGCCCGGTTGTTGGCTCCCAGAATCTCGTGCGCGTCGGCAGCTTTCACGGCCAGCACGCGCTGTTTGGCCGCGCCCAACAATGCGGCCATGTCGGTCAGGTAAAACTCGCGCGCGGGGTTGTCCGTGGTCAGTCGGTCGATATGCTGGAACAGCGGCTTGACGGCAAAGGCGTAGATCCCGGCATTCATCTCGCGGATGCGATCCTGGGCCGGTGAAAGCGCCTTCTGTTCCACGATGCCCTGGATCTCATCGCTCGCGCGTCCGCCTTTCTTCTTACGAAGGATTCTTCCGTAGCCGGTCGGATCTTCGATTTCCGCGGTCACTACCGTCATCGCCGACCGTCGCGCCAGATGGAAGTCGCGCACGCGGGCAATGGTTTCCGGCCGCAGCAGGGGAACATCTCCCGAGAGCACCAGCACGTGGTCATAGTCGCGCAGCGCTTCCCGCGCGCTCATCATGGCGTGCCCGGTTCCCAGTTGTTCCTTCTGCAGAACGAACTTTACGCCCGCGGATGCCATCGCCTCGCGCACCCGCTCCGCTTCGTGCCCGACAATCACATAAACATCGCTGGCCGGAACCACGGCTTTCGCCGCCGCCACCACGTAGGCTAGCAGCGGCTTTCCCCCAATGGCGTGCAGCACCTTGGGATGCCGCGATTTCAGCCGGGTTCCTTTACCGGCAGCCATGATAACAACAGCAAAGCGGGGCACTGCCGCGGAAGCCGCTTCCCGCGGCCGGTTTTTGGCGGCGGTCAGCTTTTCGCGGCGCACGCTGGCTGCCTGCATTCCGCCGATTATCTTTTTCTTAACGGAGCTGTTCTTGGGCATCGCTTTCATCTTACCCCGCGTTCCTGCCGGCGGAAGAGAAAGGCATCCAGAAGGAAGCCGGCAGGCGCGAACCGCCGTGGGTTCATGAAATCAGTGGAAGGTATTCATCGGCAGAGTGCTCTCCACCATGTCAACGATCGACTGCCCCACCACAATGCTGGCCGTCGCCGCCGGAGAAGGAACGTTCAGCACATGCAGGGCATGCTCGCCATGCAGAAAGCAGAAGTCGTCCACCAGCTTTCCGTCGGCCTCGAGCGCCTGCGCTCGAACTCCGGAGCCGCCGGGACGCAGGTCCTCGGCCCGCACATCCGGCACCAGCTTTTGCAGGCTGCGGGTAAATGCGGCTTTGCTGAAGGAGCGGTACATTTCCGCGGCCCCCGTGCGCCAATAGCGCATGGCCATGCGCCGGAAGCCGGGGAACTTCAGCGCTTCCACGGTGTCGTCGAGGTCAAAATCGGTTTTGCAGTAGCCTTCGCGGTGCAATGCCAGCACGGCATTGGGGCCGCATTCCACCGCGCCCCGTACCTTGCGCGTGAAGTGCACGCCCAGGAAGGGAAATCTCGAATCGGGGACGGGATAGATCAGTCCCCGCACCAGATCGTCTCGTTCCGGCGCAAGTTCGTAATACTCGCCGCGGAAAGGAACGATCTGCGTCGTGACCTCCGCCCCTGCCATGCGCGCAACATGATCGCTGTGCAGTCCAGCGCAGTTCACCAGGAATCCGGCGGCAAACTCGCCCTGGCTGGTTTCCACCACCACCTCCTGGCGGCGGTTCACGATGGCTCGGACTTCGCAGCGGGTGCGAATCTCCCCCCCTTGCTGCAGCACCAGTTCCGCCATGCGCCGGGTCACAGCCGCGTAGTCGGTTATGGCCGCGCTGGGAACGTGCAGAGCGGCAATGCCTCTGGCATGGGGCTCCAGTTCCCGCAACCGCTCGGGACCGATCCGCTCCAGCCCCGGAACGCCGTTGGTTTTGCCGCGATACTCGATTTCGTCCAATTGGGAAAGTTCACTGGCTTCGGTGGCGACGATCACCTTTCCGCACACATTGTAGGGAAGGCCATTTTCCTCGCAGAACCGGAGCATCTGGGACGCGCCCGCTACGCACAGTTTGGCCCGCAGCGTTCCCGGACGGTAATACACGCCGGAGTGAATCACGCCGCTGTTGTG
>CAVTBJ010000015.1:0-111842 GCA_963732925.1 Terriglobia bacterium | reverse complement strand
CTCGGGGTCAGTGGCCCCACGCCGGTGCACGTTGAGGGAAGGCCGCCGCCGGTATCCTCGCAGGTGATCGTTACCGAGCCGCTGTAGCCGGCCAGCGCGAACAGCTTGCCGCTGAATTTCGCCGATCCACCGGCGAAGCCGTACACTGTGCTGCTGTTCAGCAGCATCTGAAAATCCGGGGTCAGCGAAGCCTCCCATACGCCCCGCCCGTAGGTTGCAGCTCGAAGCTTCACCGCGCCTCCGGCGGTGGTGAAGAGTTTCAGCCGCGTCACCACCGCGTTCGGCAGTGCGCCTGGCCCACTCACTGGCCCAACCTCATCCCATAATGCCCCGGTCACCGTGCTGTTCGTCGTGAACACGCCGACATCGGTTCCTGCGTACAGGGTGGTCGGACTGGCAGGATCCGTGACGACCGAGTCCGCCGGAGCATCCGGCAGGTTGCCGCTCACGTCGGTGCAGGTGGAACTGAAACTGGGACTGTCCGTCACCTGCACCCTGAAGATGTGCCCGCTATTCCCATTGGTGAAGCCCATGACGCTTACGTACGCCGTCCGCCCGCTAGCGTCCGCGGGATCGAGAGCGATATCGGAGACGGTGTAGTGTGATGGATTGAACGGCGCTCCCGAGCACGTTGTTGTCGCCGACAGTGCCTGTCGCCATGAAGACGGACCATCATCAGCGTGGAGCGTCATCCATACTTCACCGCCAGAGTCATTTCCGTTGCCTTCCTGTCCTGCCCACACCACTTGGGACCCTAGATTCGCAGTCACCGGACCTCCGGCGGCCAGCGAGGCCAGTTGGGTATCGTCGGAAGAACAGGTGGTGGAGGAGAAGCTTCCAGCGGGATCGGCAACGAAGTTGATGCTTAGCGGGCTGCCCGGCGTGCCCCACTCGGAGCCGCTCCCGTCGCTGTCGCCGCGCCATACGCGGCAGGTTCCAACAATCAGCCTTCCCGGCGTCTGGGGATCGAGGATGTAGGGCGGATAAAACGACGACGCGTCCCCCCCGGTCTTAGCTAGCCCGACAACCTGATTGTCTGGAATTCCGCCGGCCGCAGTTGGTTCCCAAAGTGCATCGTTCAATGTCGACACTGAATGCCGAACTTTCGTCTGCGGGCGCGCTCGTGAACCAATCATTGCCATTGTCGGATTGATGGCGTTGAAGCCGCCATCACCGCTGTTTGCAGCCAGCCAGGTCCCGCCGGCGGCGCTGGCATCGCTGGTGGCAGGGGAGCCATTGTCCTGCGTCCCGCCCAGAATCACGCTGGCGTCGCTGGGGTGCTCGAAATGGATACGAACTGCAGCATCGACCCCAGTCCTGCCCCGGGCACACTGGAAAAATCCAGATTTTCGAACCAAGCCGGGAGAAGGCGGACCGCCGCAGGAACCCTTCACTGGCGGCAAAGCTGTTCAGCGTGCGGTACACTCCGCCGTCATTGCCGAAATACATGATGTTCGGGTGCTGCACGGAGAAGTCCACCGCCTGCTGATCGGGATGGACATGGGAATACGACCCCACCGGGGAGCATCCGATAGGCATGCGTGATATTGACGAACTACAGCTTGCCGGACTCGAGGGCGAGTTCAGGCGGCATTTAAACAGGTTCACCGCGCCGGCATAAAGATCGGTCGCGCCGCCGTCGGGAACGGCTGCCAGCGCTCAGATTGTACACACCTTGGTCGGTATCGCAACCGAAGGAATCGCCGCAGCTCTGCATGGCTGTTACGGGCACTGCATTCCAGCTTGCCCCTCCGTCGAGCGTCTGGAAAATGCCCTTGTTGCTTCCGTTCGCATCGACGATCCACACGTACATCTCGTTGCGTCCTGGCACCACCGCCATCTCTGCCCGGAACAGAGGACAATTTGTCTAGACCTGTGTGGGACACGCTGTCAGACTCAGTAACCCTCCTCCCGGCTGATTTGCCAGCCGGGTCCAGTTCGAAGCCGTTTGTGGAGGAGTAAAAGCCGTGAAAGCGAAGGTTCGCGTAAAACGTTTGGTTGGCTGGGTTGTACACCACCGAATTGGCAGAGGCGGCCGTCACCGCGCTTCCTCCGGGGTCCTGCACGATTGCCTTGCACCAGGTATCTCCAGCGTCTGGGAATAGTAGATTCCACGAGCCGCCGCTCCCCCAGTTTCCGCCCCCAGGCGCACCGCCGTAGACGCAACCGCCGCCGTGGCGACCACAGTGTTCGGGTTATCGAGACTGAACGCGATGCGGGTAATCCCCAGGCCGTGCAGAGGCTCCCCGTCGACGGTCGAGTCCTTCAGAGTCCAGGAAGCCCCGCCATCCTTCGGACAGCAGGAATCCCATCCCGTAGTAAGAGTCCGCCGCGTTGTGCGCCTCTCCCGTACCGACGAGAATCCAGTTCGGGTTCTGCGGATGGACCGCAATGGCTCCCACAGCCAGTGTGGGCTGGTCATCCAGCAGCGGCTCCCACTGCACATTGGGAGCGCAGGTCGCATTGGAATTTGCCGGACACAAGCTTGCCGAGGCGTCGGCGGCGTTGCTCGACCTCCACACCCCTCCATAGGCTCCCCCACGTAAACAGTGTTCCCGCTGGAGTCATTCGGATCCACCACGACTGCGGCCACCCGTCCCACTGCCGGACCGTAGTCCTGGTTGAGGTCGGAGGAAGAAGCCGTGGCGGTTGGCCGGGGCCCTAGCGGCATCCATACTGCGCTGGTGTTCCCGACGGAGGTTTGCTGGAAGGCGATTCCGGAGCCGGGCTGCACAACCGCCGTGCGCGCCGCCGCCAGCCGCGCGGCCCGGTCTGCCCGGACACGCAGCTTCTGTTCGTAGGCGTGCTGCAGGTGCTCGGCCGCCGTTCCTGTCGCCGCTGTTCTTCCCCGCAGAAACCATTGCACGGAGGGACGGGCAGGCTCCCCAGCTGTTCCTGCATCCGGCGGACGCATTCGGGACCCTTGGGCCACAGCCATGCCGGAGAGCAGGCACACGAGAAGTAAAACTTGGAAACCAGATCTACCGGGGTGCATTCGGTCCCTGGGCCTTTGAGAGTGGGCAGCAGTATGAAAGCTGGCCAGAGACTCTGTCAACGCAGAAGACGTACTCTCTTCAGATTGAAAAAGTTGAAAACAAAGGTTACGCCCTCGGCTTACTTCCTTCAGGCGCGAAGCCAATTCCGTGCGGCGAAGAGTCTCGCGAGGGGCTTACGAATCGGAATCTGGCTTGGAGCGCTGAAAGCGCTCGATCACGGCCTGCAGTCCAAAGGCAAGAACCAGGCATCCCCCGAACGTGATCAGTACGAAGCTGAGGAACAGCAACATGATGCGCTTTCTTGGGCCCGGTATTGACTTGCGCTGCCCTCCACAATTCGGGCCAGGCAATGCAATGCGATGCTATTCGTAACGTAATGCCTCGATGGGATCCAGCCGGGCTGCTTTGCGGGCCGGGTAATACCCAAAGAAAATGCCAATTCCCATGGAGAACGCTACCGCCAGGATGATGGCTCTTACGGAAACCACTACGGCCCATCCAAAGACATTCGTAATCAGGAAAGATGCGCCCACTCCCAGCATGATGCCCACCAGGCCTCCCAGGCAGCTCAACACCACAGCTTCGATCAGGAACTGGCGTTGCACGTCCTCTTCGGTAGCCCCAATCGCCATGCGGATGCCGATTTCCCGCGTCCGCTCGGTGACCGAAACCAGCATGATGTTCATGATTCCGATACCGCCTACGATCAGACGATACGCCGGCAATCGAAGCCAGCAGCATCGTCATCACCTGTCCCGTCTGGTCGGCGAGATCGGCGATATCGGCCAGGTTGCGCACGATGAAGTCGTCGGTCCCGCCTCCGGGACGGATTCTATGGCGGTCGCGCAGCAGTCCTTCGATCTGTTGCTGGGCCGCGTAGCTGGCATCCCGCGATACCGCGGAGACCATGATGAACCGCAACCAGTTCTGCCCGGAAAGCTTGTGCTGCAAGGTGGTGATGGGAATAAAGACCACGTCGTCCTGGTCTCGCCCCCATTCCTCCCGCGCTCTGATCCTTTCGTGGTCAGCACTCCGCACTACCTTGAAAGGCACAGGCCTGATGCGAATCGTCTGGCCGATCGGGTCCACGCGCCCCGAACAGATTCTGGCGCACGCTCTCACCGATCACCGCCACGTTGGCGGCGGTTTCCACGTCCTGTTCGGAGAACACCGTTCCGGCGACACCGGCCAGCTTCGAATATCGAAATATGCTGGTTCGGTTCCCTGGATCTGGGTGAACCAGTTGTTGTTTTCAAACACCACTTGCTGGCTGCTCTGCTGCCACCCGCCGCGGCTTTCACCGTGGGGACTTCCCGAAGGATGGCTGCTTTATCCGAGCCCACCAACGTCTTGGTGGAGCCGAACCCCGTGCGCGCTCCGCCCCGGGTTACCGAGCCGGCGGAGACGAACAGAACATTTGACCCCATGGCCGCGATCTGCGCCTGAACCGCCTGCTGTGCGCCTTGGCCCAGTCCGACCATGGCGATCACCGCCCCTACGCCGATAATGATGCCCAGCATGGTCAGGCTGGAGCGCATCTTGTTGCGCGCCAGCGCCCGCAGAGCAATGTGGACTACCGCCAGCAAACCCATAACTTCAATCCGTTTCTTGCCTATTGGACGACTGAGAGCACAATATCGTTTTCCCTTTGTTCCTTGCGACATCCGAATCTCCGCGAGCCCTCGATTCTTAATCGTCATCGTCCACCAACGGCATGTTCTTCAGAACCTCACCGCCGCGGGGCCGGTTTAAGACCGTGTCATCGCGCTTGATCTTGCCATCACGGAAGAACAGCGTGCGCTTGGCGAACTGCGCAATGTCCGGCTCATGTGTCACCAGCACGATGGTGAGCCCCTGCTGTTCATTTAATTGCTGGAAGATATCGCATAATCTCAACCGCCGTACGGCTGTCCAGGTTGCCCGTGGGTTCGTCTGCCAGCAGGATCGTCGGACGATTGACCAGCGCCCGGGCAATGGCGACGCGCTGCTGCTGTCCCCCGGAAAGCTGGGAAGGGAAATGCCCGGCACGGTCCGCCAGCCCCACCCGGGCCAGAGCTTCCTGCGCTCGTTTGTGTCCTTCCTCTTCGGGAATCCGCGCGTAATACGTGGGCAACTCCACGTTTTCCATAGCGGTCGTACGCGCCAGAAGATTGAAGCCCTGAAACACAAAACCGATCTTCTGGTTGCGAATCTTGGCCAGCTCTGCCTTTGGCAGGGTGGATACATCCATGCCATCCAGCACGTACCGGCCGCTGGTTGGTTTGTCCAGGCAGCCCAGGATATTCATGAATGTAGATTTCCCGCCGCCGCTGGCGCCCATCACCGCCACGAACTCGCCGCGGGCCTATGTCCACGGAAACTCCGCGCAGCGCCCGGACCTGCGTCTCCCCCAGATCATAGGTCTTCGTGATCTCCTCGATGTGCAGGAGGACATCGGTTTTGCCTCTGTCTTGGCTTCCGGACTAGTTAGCACTGTGGTCGACAAAAAGAACCTCTTGTTTTGGATTGCTTGAAAACCGAACCTCACGAATTCCCTCGCATGCGGCTAGCGACCCCGGAATCCGCCCCCCGGCCACCGCCCATGCCGGGTGCGGCCGTCCCGCCGGTGCCCGTCGCGCGGGACCCAATAATGAGGGCATCTCCTTCTTTCAAGTCCCCCTTGGTAACCGCTATCACCTGCGTCACTGTGTGGTCTGTCAGCCCTTTGCGAATCTGCACCGGAATGAAGGTGTTGTCCGGTCCTTGCTTCCACACCAGTCCGTATTCTGCACTGCGGTCGCGAACCTCACCGTTGTTATTGCGCCTTGCGCGGACGCCTCCGCCGGGAACATCACCGCCTTCAGCACCGCTGGCCATCGTCTGGCCTGCGCCGTTGCCTTCCGCTTGCGTCCCCGCGGAGCGCGATCGCCGATTGCCGCCGCTTTCTCCCGCGGCTGCATTCGCTGCTCCAGACTGACCGGTCGCGGTCGCAGTTGCGCTGTTCGGAGCGCCGCCCGTCCCACTTGCCTGCCGGCGCACTCCAGTCTGGATCCCGTTTTGCGCCAGCACTGTCCGTAGTTCCTCCGAGGTCAGGTCCGGCGTGTACCGCAAGGCTCCATTGGGTACGGTAAGCACGTTCTGAACCGATCGCACGGGAATCGGAGACATATGCCGTCATTCCCGGAAACAGCTTCATGGACGGGTTCTCAAAATCGATGATGGTGTCGTAGGTCACGACGTTTTGTACCACCGTGGGATTCATGCGCACCTGCGACACGATTCCCCGGAACCTTTCTCCGGGAAATGCGTCCACGGTAAAGGTCGTCTGCTGGCCGGGGTGAATGTTGCCCACGTCGCCTTCATCCGTGCTGGCATAAACCTGCATCTGCCGGAGGTCCTGCGCAATCGTGAATAGAGTGGGAGCCTGCAAAGACGCTGCCACCGTCTGGCCTACATCCACGGCACGGCTTATGACAGTGCCGTCAATCGGAGCGTAGATCTTGCAGTAGTGCAGATTGGTCTCTGCCACATTGAGCGCGGCCTGCTTCTGCTGCACCTGGGCCGATGCCTGATTGATCGACGCCTCATCCGCCTTCACCGAGGCGTCCGCCGCGTCCGCAGTCGCCTTGGCCAGATCCAATTGCTGCTGACTCATCACACCGTCTTTGGTGAGTTGCTCGGTTCGTGCGTACTCGGCTTTGGTCTGCTGTTCCGTTCGCCTGCTCTTTCAGCAGGTTGGCCCTGGCGGTTGCCAAGCCGGCGCGCGTGTTCGCCAGATCGGCCGTCGCCTGCTCCACAGCTCCCTGGAAGAGCGCCGGATCGATCTCGGCCAGCAATTGGCCCTTTTTCACTTTGGAATTGAAATCGACGTACAGGCGGGAGACTCGCCCGGAAACCTGCGAACCGACTTGGACAGAGGTTACGGCATTAATCTGGCCGGTGGCTTCCACCACGTCGCGGATGTCACCGCGCTCGACCTTGGCGGTGAACACCTGAACTTTGTCCTTCCGCGTAAGTTTGAAGGCGGCGAAGACGACGACGGCTATGACGGCAACCGCCATGATTAACCACTTACTTTTCAGTAGCTTCAAGGGAAACTGCCTTTCCTGGGTGCACTAGAGGTACTGACATGGACTCCCGCTATGTCTATAAACGACAATGAGGTCTTTGAGTTGCGCGTCCTCAAAAAAATTTCGCACCCTGTTTTCAGAAAACTTTTCCCATGGAGTGATAGCCTTGACCGCCAGCTCCGATCCGGAATCCCTTTTCTCGCTCTCCCAAATTCGTGGCGAACGAGATCCCTGGCCTTGTCCCAGGCTCCCGTTTGCCTGGAAAGGGCTAGCCTTTGCCGTGCTCTTGTGGTCCCTGGCCCTTGCGCCCTGGGCGTTTGCGCAACAGCAGATCACCGTTGCCGCCGCCGCCGATCTCAGCTTTGCCCTTCCCCAACTGGCGAACCAGTACGAGCAGCAGACCGGACACCACGTACGCACCGTGTTCGGCTCCTCCGGAAATCTTTTCGCCCAGATCCAGAACGGCGCGCCCTATGACGTCTTCCTCTCGGCCAATGTAGCCTATCCCAAAAAGCTGCTGGCAGCGGGTCAGGCAGTTGCCGGCAGCTACCGTTCCTATGCCGTCGGCCGGCTGGCCCTTTATACCCGCGCCGACAGCCCCTTGGACCTGAAGCAGCTCGGCATCCAGGCCCTGCTTTCGCCTTCTGTGCACAGCATCGCCATCGCCAACCCGGAGCACGCCCCCTACGGCATGGCTGCGGTTGCCGCCCTCCAGCACTTTGGGATCTACGAGCGCCTGAAGCCCGAGCTGGTTCTGGGAGAAAACGTCAGCCAGGCGGCTCAGTTCGTACTTTCCGGCAACGCCCAGGTCGCCCTGACGGCGCTTTCCGTGGCCCAGGCCCAGAACGGAAAATTTGCTCTGGTTCCCTCCGATGCCCATCCTCCCATCGAGCAGGCGGCGGTCATCATCCAGCGCTCGGCGCATCCTGACGTGGCCCGTGGCTTTATCCGCTTTCTCGGCAGCGCGGAAGGGGAAAAAATCCTGGAGCAGTACGGCTTCCAGGTGCCCGCAGCCTCATCTTCAGGCAGCTCGGCCGGTCGAGCCAAAGGTCAGGAGCAGCGCTGAATGCTCATTGGCCATCCGGCAAGCCGCAGCCCTGATCTACCAGCTTGGACTAGTGTCTGCCCGAAACGTCACCACGGAGCCTTCTCTTGAACTGGGGAGGCGGATCGAAGAAGGGCACCTCACGTCAAATCACCTGCACACGATGATCGCGGTCCCACCGAAGGGTGCGGTATCGCAGTTGATCGGGTGCATCTAGGGATAAGAGTGCGATCCACGTGGCGCGGGTGTACGGCGAGCGAAAGAGAAATTTCGGGGGCACCCGTGTCTCGGTTCCTGACGCTGATCTTCTTTCTCTGGTGAAGACGGGAGCGCTACTGGAGACGGAAGATGAAACGAACCTGCACCGGGAAAGTGACGGCCTGTCCGTTGCGCCGCGCCGGTTCGTAGCGCCAGTCACGAAAAGCGGAGATGGCAGCTGCGATGAGCATCGGGTTTCCGCTGACCGACTTGATATCGGTGGGCTTGCCGTCCGTTCCGATGATGGCCGAGAGGACGACGGTACCGCTGAAACCGCCAGGCGGGCGACTCGGTTCCACGCGATGAAGCACCTGCGCGGGCACAGGAGGGGGCGGCGCAGCCAGTCGAGGTACTGCTGCCTCGGTGGGAAGAGACAATCCGGAACCGGGCGCGGCACTTGCGGTGAGCGAAGCCGGAGGGCGGACGGATGCGATGCCGGCGCCTGCAAGAGGTTCGGCGACAGCGGCAGGACGGCGAATGGCTTCCCCGACGGCATCGAGGGAAATATCATGCTGTGGCGGCGGCGGCTCGGAAGCGCGAGTCTTTGCGGGCGCAATGCGGCTGGCGGTTGCAGGCGAAGGCGGGTCTTCCTTTCGCGCAACTTCCTTTTGCGCAACCCCATTTCTCTCCGCCCCGTTGCTATTCACTACGGCTTGGGCAGCGACAGGGGGCGCAGTCGCCGGCCCGGCAGACGCTTCGAGACGCGAAGTGAGGGGCGGCGCGGCAGACGCTTCGTCGGTCGCCTGGGACTGGGCGGAGTCGGCGGGCTGGGGCGAGACGGCCGAAGAAGCGGGTTGTGCGCTGGCGGGCACGGCCCTGTGGCTCAACGTCCATCCGGCAGCCATGACGGCCAGCAGAATCAGGCCACCGATTCCGGCCATGGCGAAGGTGCGATTGGGCGATGCATCCGAGGGCGAGGCGCCGGATAGAGCGCCGTCTTGCGAAGCACCCGCGGCGCGCGGCAAAGGCGGCAAGGATGACCAGGACTTCGCACCCGGGGGGGACGGGGCATCCGCCTGCAGGGCACCCGCCAGCGGCAGGATTTCCTCCTGTCGCTCCTGAACGGCCTGCGGTGCGCTGTCGAGAGGAGGCAAGGGAAGCGTTTTCGCCGGTGTCCGCCTGGGGGCCGCAGCGGCCGCGCCACCCGCAAAGGCGGACGCCACCGGCCGCGGAGTATCTGCGGCACGGGGAGACGGCTTGGTGAAGGGAGGCGCCGATGTCCTAGCCGACGGGCCGAGAAGCGGTGCTTTCGCCGCCGGGCCGGCGGGCGATGGTTTCGGCGACACACGCGGCGGGGGCTGAGGCGCAGCCGGTCTTGCGACGCGCGAGTCCCCGGGCTTTGCGCCATTGCCGCGGGCAACCTCGGATGCAGCAGCCGGAACGGGCGGCCTGGAAGCAGGCGAAGCAAGCAAGGAAGCGGCTACCGGCTTGGGAGCGGGCTTGTGCGGCGCAGGAGGCGGCAAAGGGCTGACGACTTGTGTCGTACCCTCCGTTCCCTGCAAGACTTCCGAGAGGGAGGTTGCGAGCCGGGTGAGAATGCGGACATGCGAATCGGAGAAGGCGTTCTTTTCCCCGGCAAGAGCTTCGAGAAGACCCACGGTTCCGCGCGGGCCCAGCACTGGAACCACGAGAATGGATTTCAAGTTCAGGCGCTTGGAAACGGACGAGGGCACGCGCTCGTCGGCATCCGTGTCGTTGCAGAGGATGACGCGGCCGCTGCGGAAGCATTCTCCCGACAAGCCGATTTCGGGTTGCAGGCGTGCGCCCACGCCGGGAGCGCTGCCCCAACTTGCGCGGCAGGTGATAACTGTTACGGGAGTATCTTCCTGCTGAGTATTTCCCTGGATGAGGGCGACCACGGCTCCGTGGGCAGGAGTAAGGCGGGAGATCTCCTCAGCAATCGTCCAAGCCATGGCGTTCACGGCGCCCTGGTGTTCACCGAGGCCTTCCGGGAATTGAGGGGACGCGCTGGGAAGCGAAAACGACTGCAGGGGATCGGGAGCGGACGGCAGAACGGGTTCGGGGGCGCGAACCGAAGGTGCGGGGACGACAGGCGGCGGCTCCGGCCGGGACTCCGGGACAGAGGGCGGGAAGAAGCCGGAGCTGGCGTTGAAGATGGAACGGCGGCTGTCGGCAAGCCAGGCTTGCAACTCCTTGCGGGTGCCGTCATGGGCAAAATTAAAGCGCAGTCCGGCACGCCCTTCGGGATCACTCCAGACCACGACGGCGGAGAGATTCAGAGGAGAGGAGGTTCCCGGCAGGACGAAGGAAACGGTGCGAGTCTCAGCAGCAGCCAGAGGCGCGAGACACTGCACCATCATGCCCTCGGGGGTGAGATCGAGAATAATGCCGCTGTCGCCCTGATCGAGCTCCACCGCCACAATGCCAGCAGAGGTCTCCAGGACCTGGATGCGGTGCTGGGCACGGCGCTCTCCGGAAGCTACGCCTTGATCCGCAGCTAAACCGGGTTCGTTGACCGTGTCTGCCATGGGTTCGATTTCTCCTTCATTCCTTCCTGCTTCTCTCTGGCCAAGTATTGCGTGACGCTTCTCAGCGGCTCAAGCCGCCGGCCTTTGTCCTGCCCTTCCTTGCGAGGCAACATACCTGGCTCGAATCCACTCAGTTCCGCTCAGGGAAATTCTGTAGCGCCGTTGGCCGCCCAATAATTCGCGGGCAGTTCCTCCGGCTTGCGGTTGCCGTTTGCGGCCGCAGGTTCCGGCCGTGCGACGCGGGCCGATCCGCTCACGGCGGCGTTCAGTTCCAGGACACGATTCAGGACTGTCTGCGCTTCTACCAGCAGCCTTTGCAGTTCCTGAAGCTGGACTTCCTTCTCCTTCAGTACGTCGTAGAGACTTTGCATCGCCATGGCGATTGAACCTCCTTACGGCCCCTCGTCAGCCGATGGCTGGCAGAGTACTTCCCGAGTCTTAGGGGGAAGCCAAAGGAATGCCCTATCGTCAATCTGAATGGACCGGGAGTCAAGCGGGAGTTATAGGACGAAAGTCGGAATTTGGACCTGTCCAGCCGGGTGGGGAGAGAAACTCCCGATGCTGAACCGGGGATGCGGGGGCGGCGAGGAGGGCCTGCGGATGGGGTTATACTGGCAGCAGGATGCAGCCGGAATCGCGCAAGACGTTCTACATCGAGACCTTCGGGTGCCAGATGAATGTCCACGACTCGGAAAAAGTGGTGGGCACGCTGGTGCAGCAGGGTTATCGCCGGGTGGAAACGGTGGAAGAGGCCGATTTGATCCTCTATAACACCTGTTCCATCAGGGACAAGGCGGAACAGAAGGTGTTTCACCGGCTGGCGGACTTCCGCAAGCTCGAGGCCCAGGGCAAGCGATTCGGCGTGCTGGGCTGCGTGGCCCAGCAGGAGGGCGAAAAGATTTTCGAGCGCGCGCCGCATGTTTCCCTGGTGTGCGGTTCGGCGTCCTACCGCAAGCTGCCGCAGATGCTGGTGCAACTGGAGGCGGGCAACCGCCACGTGACCGGCTGGACGACCGGCAGACCGATGAGACCTTTGAAACCGAGTACACCGCTCGCACCAGCACGCACCGGGGATACATCACGATTATTGAAGGCTGCGACAAGTTTTGCGCCTATTGCGTGGTGCCCTTTACACGCGGCAAGGAGCGCAGCCGGAATTCGGATTCGGTGCTGGCAGAAGCGCGGCGGATGGCGGAACAGGGATTTACGGAAATCCAGTTGCTCGGGCAAAACGTGAATTCTTACCGTGATCCCTCGGAAAAAAGGAGCTTTGCCGAACTGCTGGCGGGAGTGGGCGAGATTGCCGGGCTGAGGCGGGTGTGGTTCACCACGTCGCATCCGCGGGATTTCGGCAAAGATATTGTGGATGCCATTGACGCGGTGCCTGTGCTTTGCGATCACGTCCACCTGCCCGTGCAGAGCGGGTCGACGCGGGTGCTGGACCTGATGAAAAGGCTCTACACGCGGGACGAATACTTGCAGCGGATTGCCTGGATTCAGGGGGCACGGCGGGATATTGCCATTACCACCGACCTGATCGTGGGATTTCCCGGGGAGACCGAGGCTGATTTTGAGCAGACCATCGACCTGGTCGGCCATGTGGGATATGACGGGGCGTTCAGCTTCAAGTATTCTCCGCGGCCGAACACGCCGGCCCTGCAGTATGCGGACGGGGTTTCCGAGGCAGAGAAGGCGCTGCGCCTGAGCGTGCTGCAGGAGCGGCAGAAACAGGTACAGATCGAACGCAACCGGCGGCATGCGGGGCAGATCCTGGAAGTGATGCTGGAAGGCCGGAACGAGGCCCGCGGGCAATGGATTGGGCGTACTGCGCAGCATAAGGTATTGAACTTCACGGCTCCCGGAGAGCAGCGGTTCGAGCTTGGGGAGTACGCTTCCGTGCGAGTGACGCAAACGTTTCCCAACAGCCTGGTGGGAGAATTTGCGCGTGACGCGGCGCTGGAAGCCGCGTCTAACTAAGCAGGAAATGATGGACCTGGAAGGAGGGCACGATGGCGGAAGTAGAGATGAAAATCCGAGGGCTGATGATGGATCCCGTGACCAACATGCCAATCGTGGTCCTCAAAGACATTGGGGCGACACGGTATTGCCCATCTGGGTGGGAATTTATGAAGCCAACGCGATCGCGCTGGAGATTGAGAAGGTCACCACGCCGCGTCCCATGACCCATGACCTGCTGAAGAACCTGCTGACTGGGCTGGATGCGCGTGTGCACAAGATCGTGGTGAACGATCTGCGCGATGACACGTTTTTTGCCGTGATCTGGGTGGAGCGCGAGGGAAACATTATCAGCATCGATTCGCGTCCTTCGGATGCATTGGCGCTGGCCTTGCGCGTGGACTGCCCGATTTATGTGGAAGACGAGGTGCTGAAGAATTCGCGGCTGGCGCAATCCGTGTCCGACCGGGTCTCCAGCGAGGAGCTGCGGAAGTGGCTGGAGAACCTCGGCGATGAGGATTTGGGACGCTACAAGATGTAATCGTATTTGTGGTCAGAGCCCGGCCGAGAAGGCCGGGCTTTTTGTTTGTGTAGGAACAGGGATTTGTTCGGTCCTCCGGTGGGCAGGCAGCTAGTTGTTTTTTCTTTCGATCTGGCGCGCGCTGAGCACGACGCCGTCGCGGTCGTCGTGCAGCTTGATAGGAAAAACCAGAACGTTCCAGGTATAGCTGGGGCCGCGGGTGGGAAGGTTGGGAAGGCCGCGGAAGCCGCGGTCGATGTAGGTTTCGCGGGTTTCGGCGACGGTGCGGATTATTTCCTTCCACTCGTCTCCCACATCGGGGAAGGTTTCGAATTTGTTCTTGCCGGCGAACCATTGGCGCTTTTTATCGAAGAGAGCGGCCAGGGTGTCATTCACGTACAGCCAGTTGCCCTGGCTGTCCAGAACTTCCATGACAACATCTTCGCCCATGGCCTCGGCCAGGCGGCGATAGTAAAACTCACGGGCATCGACCACGATGGGGCGGCCGCGGCGCTTGGCTTCGAAGTGACGGAGGGCGTTGAGCAGGTCCTGGACAGAACTGTATCCCTTGAGCAGGTGCATGTCGGCGATGCCGCCGAAACGGTGCTCCAGGGTGGCGGAGAGAATGATGATGGGTACCTGGGGGCGCTTCTGGCGCAGGGTTTCGGCGACTTCGGTGCCGAACTTGCCGGCGCCGAGGTGGTAGTCGAGGACGGCGATGTCGATGTTCTGCAGCTTGCGCTCGGCCTCCTCCACCGAGGTCGAGCTGACGACCTCGTATCCGCGCTGGCGCAGGATGGCGGAGCGAAGCACCAGATTGTCTTCCAGATCATCGAGCAGGAGCACGCGGATCGGATGGTTGCCGTCCTTGCGCTCGGATTTGGGAGTGGTGGAATCCGGCATTCTGAAATCAGTCTCCCGACTCTTGTTGGATGCTTGCCGCGCCGCCGCGGGAACGTGACCGGGGAGGTGCATCGGGACTAGTGTTGCTCTCGACGGCCATGGAGCGCACCATGCGGGCAAGTTCAGGGAGACGATTGAAGACGGCAATGCAGCGCATCCACTGGCGGCTGTCGATGGCGGGCGAGCCGCTCATGATGGAGCCGGGAGGAATGTCGCCGTGCAAGCCGCTCTGTCCGGTAGCGATGACGCCATCTCCGATCTTGCAGTGGCCGGCGATTCCAACCTGACCGGCGAGGATGACTTTGCTGCCGACGTGGGTGGAACCGGCGAGTCCGACGTGGGCGCAGAGCAGCGTGTCCTGGCCGACGCTGGAGCCGTGGCCGACCTGCACCATGTTGTCCAGCTTGGCGCCTTTGGCGACGCGAGTTTCCCCAATGCTGGCGCGATCGACGCAGGCGTTGGCCTGTATCTCCACCTGGTCTTCGAGCACGGCGGGGCCGGATTGAACGATCTTGTACCAGGTGCCCTGGTCGTTCTTGGCGAAGCCGAAGCCGTCGGCGCCAACGATGGCTCCGTTCTGCAGGATGACGTCGTCGCCGATCTGGCAGAACTCGCGAACCACGGAGTGAGCGTGAGCGAAAAAGCGGTTGCCGATGCGCGCGCCGCGATAGAGGACCGCGTGAGGGAGGAGCACACAGTCGTCGCCAATGACGACATCCTGATCGATGACGACGCAAGGAGCGATGGAAGGGTTGCGTCCGATGCGGGCCGATGGATGTACGACGGCTGTGGGATGGATGCCGGGAGCGTAGGCCGGCGGCTGATAAAAAAGTTCGACGCAACGGGCAAAGGCCAGATACGGGTTGGCGCAGCGCAGCGTGGGAATGGCGATGCTGGGGAAGTCGTCACTGACGATGATGGCGGAGGCCCGAGTCGTGCGGGCCGCGGGGGCATACTTGGGGTTGGCAACGAACGTGAGCTGGCCGGGGCCGGCTTCTTCAATTCCGGCGACCCCGGTGATGAGGCAGTCATCCCCTGCGAGGCGGGCTCCGAGTAATTGCGCGATTTGCGAAGCTTGGTAGTCGGGCAACGGTCCTCCCGGGTTCCGGTCGATTGTATCCATTATGGTGCGGAGTTTGCCATGGGAAGCGAGGCCGCTGCCTGCGTGACCACCGCTCGAGAGCGACCGGTGACATTCCTCAGATGACACGGGTATTGCTCCCGCTCGCCGGTGAAGCCCAGTTCGTTATTCAGGAAACGTTATTCAGGAAACATTATTCCGTAAACATGGGGACTTGGTCGCCACCGGGGACAGGGCGGGGTTTGCGGACGCGTCCCACGGGACCTCCGATGACGGCGAGCACGGTGAGCGCGGTCAGGGCAGAGCGGGGAACAAAGATACGCTGGGTGTTGGAGCGTGTGTCCGGAGGATTGATAAGGAAGCCTTGCGGCAGCACCTGGGTGAGGTCGTTGGCCATCAGGCCTTCCAGGACCTCGTTGTCGCGGAAGCGCAGGCGCACCCAGAGGCCTTCGCTGCGCGGTCGGGTGGTAAAGGTCTTGCGGGCGGGCGCCTCTGAATCGGTGAAGTCGCGCACGAAATACACGCCTTTGATGTCCTTAAGATCGATAGAGACCAGGGTCCCAGCCAGATTAAGCAGTTCCACCTTGTCATCGACCACGAAGGCGGCGGGGGCGACGTATCCATTGACGGAGTCGCGGTCCAGTTTGCGGACCACGACCTTCTTGTGAGTTGAAGGCATGGGCTGGTCAAGGGCGCCGAAGCGAACGCCATCTGCAGTGATTTTCGCACTTTTTTACGAGTTTGGCTCAGTCGGCGATGCTTCTGTAGCCAAAGCAGCAACCTTTATGATATGGTCTCCCGTTCGAGTCATCGGGAATTGGTCTGCTAAGTAACTGGGGAAAAGCCACTTAGGGGATACGGATGGAGTTGGGGCGGGCGCCGCAGAAGGGATAGGCGCGGGCCGGACCCGGCCCAGACCCTATGAGGTATCTCTCGCTCTATCATAAGCTTAGAGCTCCCTTTGGTAGTACCTGTGGAAGGTAGTAAGGCTGAGCGAGGCTGGTTCTGGCGTTGGCAGTGCGGGATTTGATCTGGAAGTACAAATCCAAGCGCCCGGTTTTGTAAATCGCTGAAAGCGCAAGTGAATGGCCGATTACATCTACACTATGGAAACCCGGCTGACGCCGGACCAGCAGCGGGCACTGAGTTTGATTCAGGAAGTGGCCCGGAATCAGGGAAACAATCTTTACCTGACGGGCGGCACCATCCGCGACATCATTTCGGGTTTTCCCATCCGTGACCTGGACCTGACCGTCCAGGGAAATCCCCTAAAGCTGCAAAAAGACCTGGAGCGCGCCGGCGCGGTGGTGGAAGGCGTGGATGACGAGGTGAAGACCCTCTACCTGCTGCTTCCGGGAAATGTTCGCGCCGAGCTGGGAATGGCGCACACGGCGGTGTACGAGAAACCGGGGAAGTCTCCCACGGTCGCTCCGGGGACGATCAGCGACGATCTGCGACGGCGTGATTTCACGGTGAATGCCATGGCGCTGTCGCTGAACGAAGGCTCGCGAGGGCTGCTGCTGGACCCTTCCAATGGAGCGGCGGACCTGGAATCGAAGGTGCTGCGGATTCTTCACAACTACTCGTTTCTGGATGATCCTTCGCGGCTGATCCGGGCAATACGATTTTCTTCGCGCTTTCACTGGCCCCTGGAAGAGCGCACCCAGGCGCGCTACGACGCGGCCAAAGAAAACGACTACATCCAATATATTTCCGAGCGGGCGATTGGGGTGGAGATCCAGCAACTGGCGCACGAGGAAGATCCGCTGCACATTCTGAAGGCGCTGGAAAAAGAGGGTTGGCTGAAGGTGCTGCATCCCCACTGGAGCGTCAGCAAGGTGGATACGGCCGGGCTTTCGGCCCTGACCAGGGCGCGGCAGCAAATGATTGAGGCCGGCATCAGCGTGGATCCCTCGGCGGCGGTGATGTACTTCATCACGCGACGGCTGGCCAGTTCCGATGTAAAGGAGATTCAGAAGAGAATTCCGCGGCGGCAGTTCGTGGAAACCTGGCGCAACCTGGAGAGCGACGCTGCCGCGCTGGCCAAGCGGTTGAAGAAGGAAGCGGGAATGCCCTCGGCGGCCTGGAAGCTGCTGGAAGCGGCGAAGCCGGAAGATTTGCTGTTCCTGGAGCTGACAGGCCGCGATCAGAACGTATCGCAAAAGATCAAAAGTTTCTTCGGCAAGTGGCGGCAAGTGCGGCAGAAGCTGCCGCTTCCGGAGATGGCGGAGATGCGCATTACGCCCGCACTGCCGGAATATCCGGAGGTGGAAAAGCAGGCGTTTCTGCTGTTGCTGGATGGGAAGCTGCGGTCGCGGACGGAGATCCAGAAATTTTTGAAGCCGTTTTCACCGCCACCGCCACCGCCACCGCCTCCTCCGCCTCCGAAGCGCGGCCGGGCGGCAAAGAAGGTCGTGAAGGCGGTGGTAGCTCCGCAGGCGCAAGCCATCCCGGCGATCGCCGCCGAGGCGGATACGGGCAAGAAGAAGCGTGGCAAGAAGCAAGCGGAGGCAACTGCCGCACCGGCAGCAGCAGGAGTGCAGTCCGGTTCCAAGGCTGAGAAATCCAAGCCGAAGGTGACGGCGGTCGCGGCAAAACCCGGCAAGGCGGCGGCAGGCGGGAAAGGGAAGCCCAGTGCGGTGTCCAACTCCGGTTCGAGCAAGAGTGGGGAGAAGAAAGCCGCACGAAAAGGGGCGGTGAGCAAAAAGCACTAGACTGGGTGAAGCGCGGAAAAGAACCCACATCTACCCAAAGCCGGCAGATACGGGGCACGGGCGGAAGCAGGTGCTTACGGATCAGGAATGAGAAAGCAAGGAGAAGGTTGATGGCAGAGCAGAACAGTTTTTGGCGGGAGGCGCGGGCGGTGCTGGCGGAATTTGATCTGCTGCAGCATCCCTTTTACCAGGCCTGGACGCGCGGTGAGTTGAGCAAAGACGACCTGCGTCTCTATGCCGGGGAGTATTACCACCAGGTGGCGGCGTTCCCCGCGTATCTGACCGCGATGCATTCGCGCCTGCCGGATGGCCGGCTGCGGCGGCAGATCCTGGCCAATGCCGCGGAGGAAGAGCTGCGGGGAACGCCGCATTCCGAGCTCTGGTTGCAGTTTGCCGAGGCGGTGGGAGCGGACCGGGGCGAGGTGCGCGCCAGTGCTCCTTCGGCGGAGATGGCCGAGATCGTGGGAGCGTTCCGAACGCTGGCGACAGAGGCTTCGCCGGTGAAGGCTCTGGCGGCGTTCTGGGCGTATGAGTCCCAGGTGCCGCGAATTGCCAAAGAGAAAGCCGCCGGGCTGCGCGACCGCTATGGCTTGGGCGAAGACGCGTGCGCGTATTTCGATCTGCATACCACGGTGGATGAATACCACAGCAAGGTGTGGGAAGACGAGATTGATGCCTGCCTGGAACAGGGCGCGAGTGCAGCCCAGGCGCTGGAGGGAGTCCGCATCGCCGCCAGCGAACTGTGGAACGCGCTGGATTACGTGGAGAGCGCGCGGGCGGGTGTGGCGCAGTAGGAAGATCCTTTTTTGAGGGCGCAGCTCGCGAGGGCTGCGCCCTTCGTTTTTTGGCATCGGTTCGAGGAAAACAGCTCTCGTCGTCCTCGCCCACTGGGTTCGCTGCGGACCTGCTCGGGATGAAACGTGTCCCGTTTTCCACACGCTTGCACATCCCAGCTTGCCATAGAATTAAAGCAAGCCCATGTCTCAATTCGTTCATCTCCATCTGCATACCGATTACTCCATGCTGGACGGCGCGTGCGACGTCGACAAGCTGGTTGCGCGCGCCCAGACGCTGGGCATGCCGGCCGTGGCCATGACGGACCATGGCAACATCTTTGGCGCGTTTCATTTTTACAACGCGGCCAAGAACGCGGGGATCAAGCCCATCGTCGGATGCGAACTCTACGTCTGCAAGAAGCACGACCATCGCACCGAGCGCACACCTCCCGAGGGAGATACTTACAACCACCTTCTGGTGCTGGCGGAGAACGACGAGGGTTACCGCAACCTGGTGAAGATCACGTCGGAAGCGTCGATGCACGGGTTCTATTACAAGCCGCGCATCAGCAAGGCTTTTCTGGCTGAACACAGCAAGGGACTGATCGGGCTTTCCGGGTGCCTGAAGGGCGAAGTCGCGGAAAGGCTGATGGAAGAGAACTACGAGGCGGCGAAGAGCGCGGCTGGGCAGTTCAGCGAGATTTTCGGCGAAAAAAACTTCTTTCTGGAGATTCAGGACCAGGATCTGGAGCAGGAAAAGAAGATCAATCCGGCGTTGAAGCAGCTTTCCAGGGATTTGGCCCTGCCGCTGGTGGCCACCAATGACAGCCACTACCTGTGCGAGGACGACTGGCATGCGCAGGACGTAATGGTGTGCATCCAGACGGGAAAGGTGATTCAGGACACCAACCGCATGAAGTTCCAGACGCGGCATTTCTACGTGAAGAGCTACGAAGAGATGGCGCGCATGTTCGGAGACACGCCGGAGGTGCTGACGCGCACCCTGGACATTGCGGAGCGCTGCAACCTGAAGCTGTCGAAGATTCCCAATCCATTTCCGCATTTTGAAGTTCCCGACGGGTTTACGCTCGATACCTACTTCGAGTACATTGCCCGGGAAGGATTCGCACGGAGGCTAGAGGGCATCCGCCGGCTGGAAGGGCAAGGGAAGCTGAAGCACGCGGTGAGCGAATACGAGCAGCGGCTGAGCCGGGAGATCGGCATCATCCAGCAGATGAAGTTCTCTGGATACTTTCTGATCGTGTGGGACTTCATTCACTGGGCCCGGGAGCGTGGAATTCCCGTGGGACCGGGGCGGGGATCGGCAGCGGGATCGCTGGCGGGGTACGCGATGGGGATCACGGACATCGATCCTCTGCAGAACGAACTCCTCTTCGAGCGCTTTTTGAACCCCGAGCGCGTCTCGCTGCCGGATATCGACGTCGACTTCTGCATGAACCGGCGGGGAGAGGTGATCGACTACGTGACGCGCAAGTACGGGCGGGAGAACGTGGCCCAGATCATCACCTTCGGCACCATGGCGGCGAAGGCGGCGATCAAGGATACCGGGCGGGCGATGGGCATTCCGTACAGCGACGTGGACCGCATCGCCAAGATGGTGCCGGCGCAATTGAATATCACGCTGGAAAAGGCGCTGGCGGAATCGCCCTCCCTGGAGGAGGCCTACCAGAACGACGCACAGGTGAAGGAGCTGATCGACACGGCGCGCAAGCTGGAGGGGCTGGTGCGCAACGCGGGTGTGCACGCGGCGGGAGTGGTGATTTCTCCGCAGCCGCTGAACGAGCTGGTGCCGCTGCACAAGACCAAGAACGATGAAATCGTGACCGCCTTCGACATGAAGGCGATCGAGAAGATGGGCCTGCTCAAGATGGATTTTCTTGGGCTGACCACGCTGACCATTTTGACCGACGCGCTGAAGCTGATCCGAGCCAAGGACCCGAATCTCGACCTGGAAACGCTGCCGCTGGACGACAGCGAGACCTACGAGAAGGTGTTCCACGCGGGGCTGACGAGCGGCATTTTCCAGTTTGAATCGCAGGGCATGCGGGACGTGCTGCGGCGCTACAAGCCGGCGAGCACGGAAGACCTGACGGCGTTGAACGCGCTGTATCGTCCCGGGCCGATTCAGGGCGGCATGATTGACGACTTCATCGAGCGCAAATGGGGACGGCGCAAGATCGAGTACGAGTTGCCGGAGCTGGGCGAGATCCTGAAAGAGACGCTGGGCGTGATCGTGTACCAGGAACAGGTGATGCAGATCGCCAACCGGCTGGCCGGCTATTCGATGGGAGAAGCCGACCTGCTGCGGCGCGCGATGGGCAAGAAGATTGCGGCGGAGATGGACGCGCAGCGGGAACGGTTCGTGCAGGGGGCGGTGGAGCGCGGCTATCCCAAGCAGAAGATCGAGAAACTTTTCGACCTGATGGCGCAGTTTGCAGGATACGGATTCAACAAGTCACACTCGGCAGCCTATGCGCTGCTGGCCTACCAGACGGCGTATTTGAAGACGCATTATCCGGTGGAGTTCATGGCGGCGCTGCTGACGTCGGAGACCGGGAACACGGACAGTGTAGTGAAGTACATCAATGAATGCCGTGAGATGGGGATTCCGGTGGAGCCTCCCGACATCAACGTGAGCGACGCCAGTTTTACGCCGCATGGCAATGCCATTCGCTTTGGGCTGGCGGCCATCAAGAACGTGGGGCAGAACGCGATTGAATCCATCGTTACGGCGCGCAAGCAGCTGCAGCAGTTCCGCTCGATCTTCGAATTCTGCGAGAAGGTAGACCTGCGTCTGCTGAACAAGCGCGTGATCGAATCGCTGATCAAGGCGGGGGCCATGGACGCGCTGGGGCGGCGCTCGCAACTGATGGCGGTGGCAGACAAGGCCATGGAGCGGGCGCAAAAGGCGCAGCGCGACGCCGAAGCCGGACAGCATGGACTGTTCGGCGTGTTTGACGACGACGTGCCCAAGTACGTCGCGGACAACGAGGCGCTGCCCGATCTGCCGGAATGGGAGGAGCACCAGAGGCTGGCGGCGGAGAAAGAGATTCTGGGGTTCTTCATCACCGGGCATCCGCTGCAGAAATATGAAGACAAGCTGCAGGCCTACAACGCGTTGAGCAGTGCGGACGTGTGCGCCATGTCCAAGGGTACGGGGAAAGATGAAACCATTACTACGGCGGGGATCGTCACCAACCTGCGGGTGCTGAAGTCCAAACGCGGCGACTTCTACGCGCAGGCGGTACTGGAAGACATGCTGGGCACGGTGGACATGATCGTTTTTCCCGATGCCTACAAGCGGAACGCGGAGAAGCTGAAGCTGGAAGTCCCGATGCTGGTGCGCGCGGGGGTGCGGGTGGAAGAAGACACCAACGCCAAGCTGACGGTGACGGAGATTACACCGCTGGAAGATGTGAAGGTGCGGCTGCCGCGTTCCATCCGCATCCAGATTCCGCTGGAGAAAGTGAGTGCGGAGAGCGTGGATGAGCTGCACGCGTTTTGCGTGGCGCGTCCGGGCGAGGCCAAGGTTCTGTTCGATGTGACCCGCGAGGGCGACTTCATGGCCGTGATGGAGGCGGAACGATATAATGTGCTGCCGGATCGCGCGTTCTTCGCCCGCGTGGAGGAGCTGTTCGGACGCGGAAGCGTGCGCGTGATCGACTGAGGTGGCAGGGTGGTCAGCTAAAGATGACTCCTAAGGGTAGGGCGTGCTGAAGAAGCCGTGTTGAGTAGCGCAGTGGCTAACGCCGCCAAGTCAGAAGACTCATCGAACCGCAGGCCTGAAGGCGGCGCCACCGACTGCAGTCTTTTTCGGCAGATTCGGTCCAACGCAAGAGTCAAAGAGGGGGCGGAAGTCGCGCCCTAGAAAAAGAGATCATGACAGACTCCGCTGCCAAAGCAGAAACCGAGCTGGAACGGATTGAAAAGCAGATCGGGCAACTGGAAGATGTTGCCGTGGCGAATCCCGATGCGCAAAAGCAAGTTCAGCTCCTGCATGAACAGGTGACCGCCCTGCGGCGGCAACTGGAAGCGAACCTGCTCGCCTGGCGCAAGACGGAACTGGCAAGGCATCCACAGCGTCCCTCGATGCTCGACTACCTGGAGCGCATCTTCACCGACTGGACGGAGTTGCACGGCGATCGCGCCTTTGCCGACGACCACGCCATCCTGGCCGGTATGGCGCGCTTCCACGGAGAAGAAGTGGCGGTGATTGGGCAGCAGAAGGGCCGGGACACCAAGTCGAAGGTCTACCGCAACTTCGGCATGCCGAACCCGGATGGATATCGCAAAGCGCTGCGGGTGATGCGGTTGGCGGAAAAATTCGGACGGCCCATCTTGACCTTTGTTGATACGCCAGGGGCCTATCCAGGCTTGGGCGCGGAAGAGCGCGGCCAGGCGGAGGCCATTGCACGCAACTTGCGCGACATGGCGACGCTGGAAGTGCCGATTGTGGCAACCGTCACGGGCGAGGGCGGGTCGGGCGGGGCGCTGGCCATTGCGGTGGCCGACCGCGTTCTGATGATGGAAAACAGCGTCTACTCGGTGATTTCGCCGGAAGGGTGCGCTTCCATTATGTGGCGCGACGCCAGCCGCAAAGAGATGGCGGCGCAGGCGCTGCGCATTACCGCCAGCGACCTGACGGAGCTGGGCTGCGTGGATGGCGTGATTCCCGAGCCGGAAGGCGGGGCGCATAACGACCCAGAGGCGGCGGCGGCGTTGCTGGATTCCGCGCTGCAAATGGCGTTACAGGAGCTGAAAGGGTTGTCCAAGGCAGAACTGCTGGAGGCACGCTACCTCAAGTACCGCAATATGGCGCAGTTCTACACCGTGGAATAGGGTGTTCGCGGTGGTTCGGGAACTACCCCACTTAAGGCCAAGGATTGAATGGCGCCGGCGAAAACGCAAGATCTTTCGACTCGCGCTTGCCTGCAGGTCGTGCTCGCTCAAGATCACAGAACTCAGGTTCGGCAAAGGTGGAGAACCGCGAGAACCGAACCGCGAGAACCATAGATTTCCCTCGCGCTGGCTAAGGAACGGACAATATTCCCTTCGTGAATACGAATCGCAGCGAAAAAGAGAAGATGCTGGCGGGCGAACTGTATCTTTCCAGCGACCCGGAAATTCAGGCGGAACTGGCGGCAACGAGAGGCTGGCTCAGCCGGTATAACGCTTCGGACGGGCTATCGGTGGGCGAACAGCGGCAACTGCTGCGGGAGCGACTGGGGAGCGTGGGCGAAGGCGTGGTAGTGCGTCCTCCTTTTTGTTGTGACTTTGGTTTCAACATCCGGCTGGGAGCCGGGGTTTTTCTGAATTTCAACTGCGTGCTGCTGGATGTGAACGAGATCGCGATTGGGGAACGGACGCAGGTGGGTCCAGGCGTCCAGATCTACGCGGCCGATCATCCGCGCGATGCGGCGCTGCGGCGGCAGCTGCTGGAGCTGGGACGACCGGTACGGATTGGCCGGGACGTGTGGATTGGGGGCGGAGCTGTCCTGCTGCCGGGAGTTACGGTTGGGGACAACGCCATCATCGGGGCCGGCAGCGTGGTGACGCGAGACGTCCCGGAGGGCGCGACGGTGATGGGGAATCCGGCGAGGTTACGCAGTGGATGAAGGTGATGCTGGGGAAATCCCACCTCTGCTAATAACGGGCAGGAGGGCAGCCGGCAATCGGAAAGTGCCCCACTCAAGCCAAAATCGGGCTTGAATGGGGCGCCCGACATCCGCCAAATCGTCCACATACCGGGTATCAGGGTTCGCCCGCGATGACAGATCTGACGTTTTCTGCTGTGTTTCGCCTCGTGTCCCTGTCCTTCCGCGCCCAGTTGGGCAACAGAAAGCATGGCTCCTAGCCTATACCCCTGTCATATAATTAACATGCGATTCTCCTACCTTCATCGTTACAGTGGGGTGGCGACACTTTCAAGGATGGTTTAATCGATGGCTACCACGGACGTAGGCGCGCAAGAGCTCGCCAGTCGGGTTGAGCAGCAGCGCATCGTGAACGATTTCAGTCTCCAGGTTGCTACAGTCAACGGTTCCGGTTCGCAGTCGGCCAACACAATTCTTCTACGCACGATTTTTCAGATGGGGGTGCCGGTCTCCGGCAAGAACCTGTTTCCGTCCAACATTGCCGGGCTGCCCACCTGGTACACCATTCGGGCCAACAAGCTGGGCTACATTGGGCGCAAAAAAGAGATCGACTTCCTGATTGCCATGAATCCAGAGACGGCGCGGGAAGATGTGATGGGATTGGCTCCGGGCGGGGCGGTGCTCTACGACGAGCCGTTAAAGCTGCGCGACCTGCGCAACGATCTTACCTTCTACTCGGTTCCTTACGACAAGCTGGTAGGGCCGGTATGTCCGGAAGCCAAGCTGCGCAAGCTGGTGAAGAACATGATTTATGTCGGGGTGGCGGCCTGGCTGCTCCGGCTGGATATGGCGGAGGTGGAAAAAGCCATCCGCAAACAGTTCGGCAGGAAGGTGAAAGCCGCCGAGCTGAACATTGGCGCCGCGCGCGCCGGGTACGAGTATGCGTCGTCCACGCTGGTGAAGTCGGACCCGTTCTTTGTGGACCGCATGGATAAGAACCAGGGAAAGATCATCATCGACGGCAACTCGGCGGCGGCGTTGGGCTGCATGTTTGCCGGGGTGACGGTCGTGACCTGGTATCCGATTACGCCTTCGTCGTCGCTGGTGGAAACCCTGATTGATTACATGAAGGAATTCCGCATTGGTCCTGACGGCAAAGCTACTTTCGCCATCGTCCAGGCCGAGGATGAGCTCGCTGCGGTGGGCATGGTGCTGGGCGCGGGTTGGGCGGGAGCGCGGTCGATGACTTCCACTGCCGGGCCCGGGGTCTCGCTGATGTCGGAGTTCGCCGGGCTGGGGTACTACGTGGAGGTTCCGGGCGTGATCTGGGACATCCAGCGCGTAGGACCTTCTACCGGGCTGCCGACGCGCACCGCGCAGGGCGACGTGCTGGCGACAGCCTTTCTTTCTCACGGCGACACCAAGCACATCCTGCTGTTTCCCGGGTCGGTGGGCGAATGCTTCAGCATGGCGCCGGAGGCGTTCGACTTGGCTGAAAAGTTCCAGACGCCGATTTTCGTACTCTCGGACCTGGACCTGGGGATGAACAACTGGATGTCGGAACCGTTCGAGTATCCGGAAAAGCCGATCCAGCGCGGCAAGGTGCTGAGCAAGGAGGACCTGGACCGCCTGGGAGAATTCGCGCGCTACAAGGACGTGGACGGCGACGGGATCGGGTATCGCACGCTGCCGGGCACGGAGCATCCCAAGGCAGCCTATTTCGCCCGCGGCAGCGGACACAACGAGTACGCGCAGTACAGCGAGCGGCCAGATGACTATGTGAACAATATGGACCGGCTGGCGAAGAAATTTGAGACGGCGCGCTCCTTTGTTCCCAAGCCGGAGGTGGTGCAGACGGGGAAGTCGGAGGTGGGAATTATCGCCTACGGCACCTCGCACTGGGCGCTGGTGGAAGCTCGGGACCAGTTGCGCGACGAGTACGGCGTGGAAACGGATTACCTGCGCGTGCGGGCGTATCCCTTCAACCGGGACGTGCATGATTTCGTGCAGTCGCACCAGCGGGTGTACGTGGTGGACCAGAACCGGGACGGGCAGATGTTCACGCTGCTCAAGCTGGACCTCGATCCGCACCAGGTGACGCGGCTGCGCAGCGTGCGGCACTACAACGGGCTGCCCATTGATGCCCGCTCGATCACCGACGAAATCGTTTCACAGGAGGGGAAATAAGGAAATGGCAACGACACCGAGTGCTCCCAAAACCAATCGCATCGGCCTGACCGTGATCGACTACAAGGGCGGCAGGACAACCCTGTGCGCCGGTTGCGGCCATAACGCCATTTCCGAGCGCATTGTGGATGCGTTCTACGAGATGGGCGTTACTCCGGAGAAGGTGATTAAGCCTTCGGGGATTGGCTGCTCGTCGAAGAGCCCGGCTTATTTTCTGTCTCGCGGAGCCAGCTTCAACGCGGTGCACGGACGCATGCCTTCGGTAGCCACCGGGGCCATGCTGGCGAACCGTACGCTGATGTGCATTGGAGTTTCCGGCGACGGCGATACGGCGTCCATCGGGATCGGGCAGTTCATGCACCTGATGCGGCGCAATCTGCCGATCATTTACATCATCGAAGATAATGGCGTGTACGGGCTGACCAAGGGCCAGTTTTCCGCCACGGCGGATGTGGGGTCGAAGCTGAAGACCGGGGTGCTGAATGACCTGCCGCCGATTGATACCTGCTCCATGGCGATCCAGTTGGGCGCGACCTTCGTGGGCCGTTCGTTCTCCGGCGACAAGAAGCAGCTCCTGGCCATGCTGAAGGCCGCCATCGCGCACAAAGGGACGGCCATGCTGGACGTGATTTCGCCTTGCGTGACCTTTAACGATCACGAGGGCTCGACCAAGTCCTACAAGTACACGCGAGACCACGAAGAACCGCTGCAGGACGTGAGCTTTGTCCCAGGGTTTGAAGACATTAACGTGGAGTACGATCCGGGGGAAAGCATTCAGGTCACTATGCACGACGGGTCGCGCCTGCAACTGCGCAAGCTGGAGGAAGAGTACGATCCAACCAACAAAATTGAGGCCGTAAAACGACTGATGCATGCGCATGAGAAGGGGGAGGTGCTGACCGGCGTGTTCTACGTGAGCCCGCAGGCGCCCAACTTCCTGGAAATGCTGAATACGACGGAGCTTCCCCTGGCAACGCTACCGCAGGAGGTGACGCGTCCTCCAAAGAGCGTACTGGAGGAGTGCATGGAGAGATTGCGGTAGAACTGATTGATTTGGATATGGCCCTCCGCGAGTGCGGAGGGCTTTTTATTGCAAAGGTAAAGGTGGAGCAGGTCTTCAGACCTGTTGTCAGAGAAAAGAAAAATAGCGGGGGTTCAGTGTCTCGAACGCGCAAAGACCCGCATGTGCCAAGAGCGGGCAGATATGAGGCACCAGGCAGACTAAGGCTGAGCTCCTAGGGAGTTTGCCGCACTGTCGAGTACCGCTCCAGAAACTGACGGAACGCCTGTCCGCGATGGCTGATCTTGGCCTTTTCTTCCAGCGTTAGTTCGGCGGCGGTCTTGCCCAGGTTCGGAAGATAGAAGAGGGGATCGTATCCGAAGCCGAAAACACCACGGGGCTGGCGAAGGATAATGCCCTGGACCTCTCCGCGCGTGGTCAGGACGGTCCGGCCGTCGCGAGCCGCGGCCAGCACGCAGACGAAGCGGGCACGGAGTCTGTCGTCGGTAACGACTTCCAGTTCGCGCAGCAGGCGGGCGTTGTTGGCGGCATCGGTGGAGTTTGCGTGATTGGATGTCTCGCCGGAATCGCCTGATTCCGCGAGCGCGGCGTAGCGAGCGGAGTGTACGCCGGGCGCTCCGAAGAGAGCATCAACTTCGAGGCCGGAGTCGTCAGCCAGGACGAGTTCTCCGGGAAGTAGACGGCTGTAGTATTCGGCTTTCTTGCGGGCGTTGGCTTCGAAGGTGTCGCCATCCTCAATGGGAGGCGGTACTTCAGCCATGCCGGGCACGGGGACGACCTCGATTTCGATTCCCGCCGCGGCGGCGAAGTCGCGGAGTTTTCCCTGGTTGGTGGTGGCGATGTAGAGGCGCATTTGCCGTTTCTGGTTTCCCGCTTTCTGGTGTGACGCCTGTTGGAGAGTTTAGCGGAAGGGTTCACAAGGAGAAGCCGGAAAGTGTCTGGTGGGAACCGGGAGTCCGTAAGCGAGGATCAGAGGTTCGGTTCCAGTTCGGGCGAGAGTTGGGCGAGGCGGCGGCGGTAGGTGAATCCGACATAGGCGTTGATGATGCGGGCGCTGAGGCTCATGCCGGGCGTGGGATGAGGGTGAGGAAAGAAGCAGGCGCGGTAGAGAAAGCCGTTGAGCGTGGCCAGTCCGGCAGCCCAAGCGGCACGGTTTGCAACGGGGAGCCTGCCGGCGAGAAGGAAAACGAAGAAGCCGAAGAGCGCGACCGATCCGAAGACTGCGCCCAGGTCGATGAGCAACGCAAGCAGCAATTCCAGGTAACCGGCCACGTGAATGGGCGCGGTGGCTTGCGCGCGCTCGTCGCCGGAACGGGTGGGAGAATGCGCGGGAGAATCGCGCGTCACCAGGCGGTGCAGCGTACCGGCGCCGAGTCCCAGCCAGCCGCGAAGCTGCTGGCTGGCGGGATCAGGCAGGCGCACGAATTGAATGCCGGAGCGCCCGGAAGAGTCGGTCCACACAACTTCACCGGTGACTCGGAGAGGCGGATCGCAATCGGAAAGGGAAAAGCTGACGTGCAGAAGCTGTTTTGGCTGTAGGGGCACGGCCGCCTGCACAGCCATGCCACCCTCGCTCAAGTCGAGTAGCAGAGGCGCGGACTTCACACTCTCCATCTCCACGTAAACCAGACTGGCGATGGGACGGCGGGCGAAGTGGCGGCGCATGCGCAGCACCAGCCCGCGAGCGGCACGCAGGGTGCGCTGCGCGTCCGGGGTGCGGATGGGCTTGCGGACGACGAGATTGACACCCCGGCGAAACAGATCCTTCAGTCCCGGGCTCTCACCGGCGAGGGCGAGAACGATGGAGTCGTGGCTGAGCGTAGTGTCTTCGCGGATCGCAGCGAGCAACCCGGCAGAATGAGCGACATCACAATCCAGAATGACGGGATCGAAACGGCGGATACACAGCGCGGCGCGCGCGGACTCGGGATCGCGACATTGCTGGAACGAGATCCCCAGCTCACCCAGCAGGGGGGCGAGCTGGCGCGAGACGGAGTCCTCGCGGCACACCAGGAGTGCATGCGCGCTCATGAGCAAGCATGGTAGGGAGCGAAAAGGCTCGGGGCAAAGTGGCTGGAGTGGTTCGGCGCTACGCGCGTTGCGGGGTTGCAACAGGCAAGCGGCGCGCCTCTGGTACGATGCACACCGGTTCGATATAATCAGCTTGCCATTGCGGTGCGCGCCCTTAGCTCAGTTGGATAGAGCGTCTGGCTACGAACCAGAAGGTCGGGAGTTCGAATCTCTCAGGGCGCGCCATTTTTGTTGCCGTAGTTTGCTCTCTTTCGAGTTTCCGGTGATCGTTCTACCCGCCTTAGTTATTCCGGCTAGGTTGATTATTCCTGCTTTCGTTCCTCTTGCTACGCATCAGAACTACCTAGCGCCGCGACTCCAAAGTCTAAAAGGTCTGTCCTTGATCGAGGATGGTTTATGGCCCCTGATTTCGTTGACGATGTGAACTCGTGGGCAGAGGCAATGGTTCATCTTTTTGAATGCGAGCGGGAGTGGTGCGGGGTCTGCTGGTCGATTGCCGAAGCTTGCTATGCCGAATCCCTTGAACTGGAGGCTTGGATGGACCGTGGACAACGAGCAGCAAGCTAGTCGCATGCTGCCGCCCCTTTTGCGGGCGACTGAACTACCCTATCAAGCCCAGGCGGATTTGAATGGGCCATCCAGTGGGTGGCGCAGCCAGCAGACCCTTCACTTCGTTTGGGATGACGCATCGCGTGACGCACCCGTGATGATCCACCAACGAGAGAACGGAAAAAGAGAGATACACGCGCAACCGCCACTCACTGATTGACGCCACTGGCCAGGAAGCCGCCATCGACAGCAAGCACGTGTCCGCTGACGAAGCTGGCGCTTTCAGACGCCAGGAAGACGGTGGCTCCGATCAGTTCTTCCAGTTTGCCGAAGCGGCGCATGGGGGTGCGAGTGAGGAACTCCTGGCCGCGGGCGGTGCCGTCCAGCAGTTGAGCGTTGAGCGCGGTGCGGAAGACGCCGGGCGCGACGGCATTAACGCAGATTCCATGCGGAGCCCACTCCACAGCCAGCGATTTCGTGAGCAGGGCCAAGCCGGCCTTGCTGGCGCCATAAGCAGCCACCTCGAACAGACCCACGAAGCTACTCAGGGAAGCAATATTGATGATGCGCCCGTATTTGCGCTCGATCATGGTGGCGCCGAATACCTGGCAGGCGCGCAAGGCCCCGGTCAGGTTAGTTTCCAGGATACTATTCCATTCAGCATCGGAAACATCCATGGTGGGGCGCCGGATGGTCTGCCCGGCGCAGTACACCAGGATATCGACAGCGCCGAATTCAGCCAGGGTGGCGGACTTGAGCGCCTCCAGGGTAGTTCGGTCGCTGACATCGCAGGTCTGAGCCAGAGAGCGCACCCCGAAGCCGGTCACTTCCTTGACGGCCGACTGCACCAGGTCGGCGCGTCTGCCGCTGGGTACTACGTTGGCGCCAGCTTCGGCCAGTCCCTTAGCCAGGGTGAGACCAATGCCGGATGTTCCCCCCACCACTACGGCTGTCCTGCCCTTCAGGTCGCGCTGTGCGAATGCCATGATCCTCCGACCGCACTTGGAATAGGCGACGATGCAGTCGCCAACACATGATTGTACCTGCTCGCTAGCGCAGAAGGGCCGAAGCGCTCCACAGAATGGGCGCCTGCCCGTGCAAGTCGCCGGTACGGCGCTGGCGATCCAGGTAATACTGCAGGTCATTTTTCTTGTTGGTGCCTTCGCAGACGTTGGAGACGTCGCCATCCGCATTGATGTAACTGACCAGGCCGAGCCAGGCTTTGCGGGCCGCTACGCCATAGGTTTTGGCGTTCAGCCAGCCGTTCTCGACGCCGGTAATCATGGCGAAGGCGAACATCCCGGTGGAGGAGGTTTCCGGCCAGGCCTCGGGATGGTCGATCAACTGGCGCCAGGTGCCGTCCTTGTCCTGGTACTTCAAGAGCGACTTCATCATCTTCCTATAGGACTGCAGAATTTTGGCCCGGCGGGGATGATTTTTCGGCAGAGAGCGCAGCAATTCCGCCATGCCAGCGGCCACCCAGCCATTGCCGCGTCCCCAGTAAAAGGGCACATCGGGGGCGTGGTAGAAGAGGCCGTTGGGCTGCTGCAGCTTGTCCAGGTAGGCGGTCATCTCCAGGGCCGCGCGATCCAGGTATTTCTGATCGCCGGTAGCGCGGAAGGCCTGGGTCTGCAGGGCGATGATCATGTACATGTCATCGATCCAGAAGCGGCTCTGAGTAGTGAGGCCGTCGGGCGTGGTTTTGGCCCATTGGGCATCGGCCAGGCGTTTACCAATCTCAAGGTACTTCGGATCCTTGGTCTCGATGTAGAGCTGGAAGGGAACGATGCCAAAGACGGAGGAGTCCACATTGACCGGATTGGGGACGAGGGAAGATTCCTCGCCCAAGAGCGGATCGAAGCGATGGATGAGCCTGTCGGTGAGCTCCTTGTCTCCGGTCAAGTGGGCGAAGGTGAGCGCGCCGTACCAGGCGCAGGCCTCCGGGTAGGTCAGGGATTTGGGCGGTCCGGGGCGTCCGAAGTTGGCCCAGCCGCTGTTAACGTAGCGCTCGGCCACGCGCTTGCCAATTTCCTGCGGCGATTCGCCAGCAGGCCAGTTCTGGAACATTTTGGGCTGCGCCTTGGCAGCCTGTTTGGAGGACGCGGTGGTTTGCGCGCCGCAAGGCAATGCCGCTAACGCCAGCAGAATGCCAGCTGCGGTCCATGACAGGGACTTCAATCGGGATGCAGAAACTACAGAGATCATGCGAGGTGTATCTCCCAAACAGTTTTAATGTTTCAGCGACAGAGCATGCTACATGAAGTGCCGCCGCGATGCATGGCGGTTTGGTGGCGCGGGCGAGGAAAGCCGCCGTACCCGGACTTTTTGCGGTACGGAGCGCACGGGCCCGGGCTGGAGTGCCGCGACAGCGTCTTACTATGCAAGACTCGCTATGCAAGACTCGCTACGCGGGACTCGCCGTGCGAATGTTGGCATCGAGCATCGGCTCCCATTGCTCCACCATCTGCCGCAATTCGCGGACCTCTTCGGGTCCAACGTTGGGCAGGGGCGGCCGAACGAAGCCGCCATTCAAGCCGGCGAGGTTCATCATTTCCTTCATGATGGAAACCTCGTAGCCCTTGCGGCGCGCGCGCAGATGGTACAGGGGAATCACGTAATCGTTCATCAGCCTGCCGAGACGCGCGGAGTCTCCGTCTGAGGCCGCTTCGTGAAGCGCCAGGGAAAGCTTGGGCGCAACCGTGGCGATACTTGAAGTGTAGGTGCGAATTCCGATGCTGTAGTAGCCGGGAACGCAATCGTCGCCCACGCCGCCAATCCAGTAGAGGCGGTCGCCCAGGTGATGCATGATCTGCTGGTAGCGGCGGATGTCTCCCTGGCCGTCCTTCCACCCCGCGAGGGTGGGGACTGCGTCCGCAAGCTTGGCGACCCACTCGGGAGTGGGATTTACCCAGTCGCGGCTATACACGAACATGGGCAGCGCGGTAGCAGCGCCGATGCCGGCATAATAGTCGAGCAGCGCGCCGGCGTCAGCGTTGGTGTAATAGGGAGGAAAAGCCAGGATGGCATCCGCACCGGCATCCGCCGCCTGCTGCGCCATCTGGCGGGCGATGGGCGCGTTCAATCCCGCGCCGGCGATGACCGGAACGCGGCCGCCTATCTCTTCCACGGTGGCCTTCACCACCTGCAACTGCTCGGGTGCGGAAAGGGAATAGATTTCCCCGGTGCCACCGGCGGCAACCACCGCGCTCATAGGATGACGCATCAACTGCTGCAAGTTCGCACGCAGGCCGGGGATGTCGAGCGACATATCACGCTTGAACGGAGTCACAGGAAAGGCGATCACGCCGGGAAGTCGTTGCAGTAATTGTTCTCGTTTCATAAGTTCCTCGGATTACTCTGTCTTCAAGTTTACGGGCCGTGCAGGAATAGGGCCTCAAGTTACAGGGCCGGGGTTGAACAGGGTGAGCGCGTTGCGCAGACCCCAGTGCTCGGCCCAGGTCTTTTTGCGTCCACTGGCCACTTCCAGAACAAAGCGGAAGATCTCCCAGCCTACTTCTTCGGCGGTGGCCTTGCCGGTGGCGATGCTGCCCGCGTCAACATCAATCAGGTCGGGCCAGCGTTCGGCCAGAGCGGTTCGCGACGAGACTTTCACAACCGGCGCCAGCGCCAGGCCGTACGGAGTCCCTTCTCCGGTGGTGAAGATGTGCAGGTTCATCGATGCCAACTGCTGTGTGCCGCAGATGAAATCGCTTGCCGGGGTAGCGGCGAATACCAAGCCCCTGGCAGTCACTTTATCGCCCTGGCTGGCAACGGCGGAGATGGCAGAGCTGCCCGACTTGGCAATGGAGCCCAGGGCCTTCTCCACCACGTTGGCCAAGCCTCCGCGCTTGTTGCCGGGAGTGGGATTGGCGCTGCGGTCGGCGCCTCCGCGGGCCAGGTAGTCGTCATACCAGCGCATCTCACGCACCAGGGCGCGCGCGACTTCCCTATTGATTGCGCGCGGCGTCAGCAGATGAATGGCATCCCGAACCTCGCTGACTTCGGAAAACATGACGGTCGCGCCCGCCCGCACCAGCAGGTCGGCGGCGAACCCGACCGCGGGATTGCAAGTCACGCCCGACAGGGCATCACTGCCACCGCACTGCAGTCCGACCACTAGCTGCGAGGCAGGGAGGCTGACGCGCTGACGGCGGTTTAATTTCTCAAGGCGCTTTTCCGAAGCCTGTAGGATGGCGGCAACCGTTGCCTCAAAGCCGCCATGGTCCTGCATACGGACAAGGGATTCAGGGCTGAGGATGGGAAGCTGGGAATCGTCCGAGGGAAACAGCCGCTGCGGTTGCAGCTTCTCGCACCCCAGCCCCACGAGCAGCGGCGCGCCGCCAATATTTGCATGCGTGCTGATGTGGCGCAGGGTGCGAATGGGGATTTCCGTTCCGGGCGCGTTAATGGCGACACCGCAACCAAAGGTGTGGGTAATGGCGACCACGTCATCCACATTGGGATAGCGTGGCAGCAGTTCACGACGGATGCGCTCGACGGCGTAGTCCACGGTGGGCGCGACGCACTGCACGGTGGTACTGATGCCGAGAATGTTGCGCGTGCCCGCGCTGCCATCCGGGTTGCTGTAGCCTTCGAAGCTGTAGCCCTCCAGCGGAGGCTGCGGAGGCGGGGGCGCGGTGGCCAGGGGAAGATTATCGAGCGCAGGGGGCTCGGGCAGGGCCAGCAACTCGGGCCGGACCCAGTTGCCTGCGCGAATCTCGCGCAAGGCGGATCCAATGTTGGCTCCATACCGGATTACGGGATCGCCGGCCGCAAGATTCTTGAGGGCAACTTTGTTCGCTTCGGGAACGTGCTCGCGCAGGGAAAGGCCGTCGGCAAAGGTGGTACCCGCGGGCAGACCCGAGGGAGTCACAATGACGGCAACGTTATCGCACTCATGCACACGAATATAGAATGGCCCCAGGAGAACCTCCCGCGCGTGTGGGCGAATTTTACAAGAGAATCAGGCGCGATTCACTCCTGCATTTTGCGGGCGACAGAGCGGCAATCGTTCCGACCTGCTGCTTTGCCGCATGAAACTGGGTTATCAAGCCTCGATATTCCAGTATACTTGCTCGGCTTTGCGGGGGCGGGACAGGATTTTCCGAGGGGCGAGCGGGGATGCGATGCTTCGCCTGCGCCTGACGGCGCGTCATTTTCCGACTCCGCGCCTGAGAGCGCTTCGCTTACGATGACAGCTTCACGATGACACCTTCACGATGACACCTGCACTCGAGAGCCGGCAGAGGAATCATTTCCGGGGATAAGCAACTTCGCATGCGCATTCATGAACTGAAGATCCATTCCATAGCCATCGCGGACCCTCCTCTGCGCAGCTCGTACGGCTTGCATGCTCCGTATGCGCTGCGCACGATTCTGGAACTCAAGAGCGAAGACGGCATTGTGGGCCTGAGCGAGACCCACGGGGGCGATACGCTGGCGCAGCAATTCGAGGCCATGCGCCCGTGCGTGGAAGGGGCGGACGCGTGGCGGCTGGCCGGCTCATTGCTGTCGATGATCGAACCGGCGGGGAGCAGCTTCGACCGTTCGCAGACCTACCACGTCCCGGGTGAGAATCCGCTGGACGCGAACGAGCGGATGTACTCGGCACTGGAGATCGCCTGCCTGGATCTGATCGGCAAGTCGGTAGGCCAGCCGGTTTGCGACCTGCTGGGCGGCCGCGCGCGCGACGAGGTCCCCTTTTCCGCCTATGGCTTCTACAAGCACGGCGGAGGCGGCGGAGAGGGCGACGATGCCCGGGAAGACGAATACGGGGAGGCTCTGTCGCCGGAATCCATGGTGAAGCAGATCCGGCAGATGATCGCGACCTACGGCTTCCGCGAGGTTAAGCTGAAGGCCGGAGTGCTGGATCCAGAGGCGGAAGTGGAGACGATCCGGCAACTGCGCCGCGAGCTTGGAGCGGAAGTTCCCCTGCGGCTGGATCCGAACTGCGCCTGGTCAGTGCAAACCTCGCTGCAGGTGGGCAGGGCGCTGGTCCGGGAACTGGACAATGGGGGATATCTGGAAGATCCGACGGCAGGCCTGGACGGTATGGCCGCAGTGCGCCGGGAACTACGGCAGGGCGGGGTCGAGACGCCGCTGGCCAGCAACGTTGCCGTGACCTCCTTCGGGGACATTCCGGAAGCGGTGGAGAAGGACGCAGTGCAGATTGTTCTCTGCGATCCGCACTACTGGGGCGGAGTGCGAGCCACGCAGCAACTGGGAAAGATGTGCCACACGTTTGGCCTGGGGCTCTCGATGCACTCCAACACGCATCTCGGAGTGTCGCTGATGGCCATGGCGCATGCCGCCGCCGCAACCCCGCAACTCACCTTCGCCTGCGACACGCATTATCCATGGCAGTCGGAGCGGGATGAAGTGGTGGCCGGGGGGCGGATCCCATTCGTGAATGGAGCGGTGCGGATTCCGCAGAAGCCAGGGCTGGGCGTGGAACTGGATTACGACCAGGTGGCGCGCGGGCGCGAACGTTACGCGAAGTGCGCATACCGCAAGCGCGACGACGAAGCGGAAATGCGGAAATACGTGGACCCGAACTGGAAACGAATCTTGCCGCGTTGGTGAAAATGAAAAGCGAAGTCACAACCTCGCAAGCGGCGGCGCCTTCGGCGACGTCCGCAGAGAAACCGACCGGAGTTCGCTGGCAGGTGCTCTCCTGGCTGTGCGCGTTCTCCTCGATTATTTACATCGGGCGCATCTGCATCATTCAGGTGCAGGGCGACATTGAGCGCGACCTGCACTTGAGTCCGCGGGAGTTCGCGCTGGCGCTATCGGCCTTTTCGCTGGCCTATGCCTTCTTTGAAGTTCCCATGGGCTGGCTGGGTGACCGCCAGGGGGCGCGCAAGCTGCTGTCCCGCATCATGATGTGCTGGGTTTCCTTTACCGCGCTGACCGGCGCCGCATGGAACCTTGCCAGCCTGGCGATTCCGCGATTTTTCTTCGGCATCGGCGAGGCGGGAGCCTTTCCCAATATCGCGCGAGCCTCGCGGGAGTGGTTTCCTTTCAAGGAACGCGGTTTTGCGCAAGGCATGGTATGGCTGTTCGCGCGCTGGGGCGGAGCGGTGGCGCCGTTCTTGATGATGCTGGCGGCGTATCCCTTCGGATGGCGCGGAGGCTTCGTAATCATCACCGTGCTGGGAGTGGTGTGGCTGTGGTTTTTTCGCCGCTACTATCGCGACAGTCCCGCGCAGGACCCGCGAGTGAATTCTGCGGAGCGCGCGCTCATCGCAACCGGCAAGACAGATACCTCCAAGCCGGCGCCGCTCTCCTGGTCCACCATGTTGAGGAGTCCCACCCTGTGGGCGCTGAGCGGCATGTATTTCTGCAGCAACGCGGGGTGGTCGTTCTTCGCCAGTTGGATTACTCCTTATCTCAGACACGATCTGCATATGTCAGGATTGCAGCTGGTGCTGGCCTCCGGAGGCCCGCTGTTTTTTGGCGGCGTCGCCTGCATGCTGGGCGGAAAACTGACCGACCGCCAGGTGCAGATCTGGGGCCGGCGCTGGGGACGCACGCTGCAGGGCGTGATTGCCTACGGTTTGGGTGGGGTGTTGCTGATCGTGGCGGTGCTGGCTACGCCAACCCACGTACTGCTGGCGTATTCGGCCATCTGCCTGTCTTCCTTTGTGAAGGATTTCGGTATTCCTTCCAGTTGGGCCACCACCATTGACATCGGCCACCGCTATTCGGGAACGGTCGCCGGGTTCATGAACACGGTGGGGAACCTGGGGCAGGTGCTGACCATTCCCATCGTGGCTGAGCTTGCCATCATGGCAGGAACGAGCGAGCACCCGGAATGGAGGGTGTCGCTCTATTACTACTCCGCCATGTTCTTCATTGCATCGATCGCCTGGCTGGTGGTGGACCCGCGGCGGGTGATCGTCTACAGCAAGGAAGACCAGGTCCGGCTGGGGTTGAATACGGGCCACAACTGAGTATCGGGAATCTGGCATGGGGAATACGGAGCGCGCCGTGCCCCTCAGGGCAACCGTTATCGGCAGCGAGTTTCCCGGTCCCGCCGTCAAGCCACGCTGACGTCCCGCCGCCGCATGCGCAGTCGGCGAAGAGGCGCACCGATGGCGGTGATGAGCAGCACTCCGACGATAATGACCCAGGCGTCGTGACCGGTCTGCCGTGAACCCAGCGATATCATCAGAGCGGTGGAGCAGGCGGCGGGCTGGCTGGATTTGAGAGCGAGGTTCACAGCCACGGTAATGGCCACCGATAGTGCGGCTGCGAATACGCGGGCCAGGGGCATGGAGTGGGACGTGGCCACCGCGGGTGCCGGCCAGGCTCCGATCAGGGCCATAGCGAGAAAACCCGCGCCCACCCCGGCAAGATGGCCGACGATGATGCTGTAAGGCTGGGCGCTGCGGCGGCGGGGCATCTCGACCAGCTCGTAAGCGGTAGGGCCGAGGCTGGTGAAGACCAAGGGCTGGCGCGTGATCCAGCCGAGGAAGCCGACGGCCAAGATCAGGCCTCCTTCCAAAAACGAAACAATCAGAGGATCGTACACACTGCCAATCTTGAATTGAGACTTGGGAAACTCCATCGCTCACATGCCTTTCACGTGTTCCGGTGAAGGTTTTCTGGTTGGATGCGGCGGACAGGGCCGCGTGAGATACTCGGGGGCTGTTTTGCCGCGATGTGGTTGGTGTCCGCAGAGACTGGAGCGGCCCAGGGCACTGCATCTCGCTACGCCAGGAGACAAAGCTTGAGAGTCGGCGTTTTCACTCCCCTGATGTCGGGCTTGCCCCTGGCGGACGTGCTGCGAAAGCTGCAACAACACGGCATTACCACCGTCGAGCTGGGCACGGGCAACTACGCCGGCGACCCCCACTGCAAGCTTTCCATGCTTGACGACCCCGCGCGAACTGAACGATTTCAAGCAAGTGCTTGCCGATAACGGCTTCACCGATCAGCGCCCTGTCCTGCCACGGCAACCCGCTGCATCCCGACGCCGAAGTCGCGCGGCATGACGCGCGAAGTGAACCGACAAGACCATCCTGCTGGCCGAAAGACTGGGCGTTCCAGTGGTGGTCGACTTCTCCGGCTGCCCCGGCGATTCGGCAACTGCCCGGTAGCCCAACTGGGTCACCTGCCCCTGGCCGCCGGATTACCTCGAGATCCTCAAGTGGCAATGGGAAGCGAGGTGGTGCGCCCCTATTGGACTCGGGCATGCCAAGCTTCGCTGCCGGCCACGGCGTGAAGATCGCCATCGAGATGCATCCGGGCTTTGTGGTATACAGCCCCGAGACGCTGCTGAAGCTGCGCGTCGCCTGCGGCCCGACCGTCGGCTGCAACTACGATCCCAGCCACATGTTCTGGCAGGGCATCGATCCCATCGCAGCCATCCGCGTGCTGGGCGACTCCATCTTCCACGTGCACGCCAAGGACACCCAGATCTACGAGCGAACCTGCCCGCTCACCGGCGTGCTCGATACCAAGAGCTACACCGACGAGCGTAACCGGGCGTGGATCTTCCGCACCTGCGGCTACGGCCACGGTGCCGGCTGGTGGAAGCGAGTTCACCTCCACCCTGCGCATGTTCGGCTATGACCACGTGCTCTCCATCGAGCACGAAGACAGCCTGCTGTCGCCCGAAGAGGGACTCACCAGGGCGGCGCGGCTGTTGCAGCAGGTGGTTCCGGGGGAGACGCCTGACGCTGCGTGGTGGATGTAGAGCGTCTGAAAGAGTTTTCGGCGGGAGGGTACAAAAGACCCGCATCTGCCAAAGGCGGGCAGATATGGGGCCACGGCTAGGGCGCGGGCTGTGCGAAGGGCGGCCGCAGACTTACGTGATCGGCGGTGGGAAAGTCCGCGGGAACGGGGATGGTGACTTTGCCGGTGGCGGCCCATTCGGCTCCGCGCTGGACGGTGGTGATGAATCCCACACAGCGCATGACCTCGGGGTCGTGGCCCAGGGTGGTATGGAAGACGCGGCCCTTCCCGTAGGAAATCGTCATCAGGATCGGGCTCATCCCGGCCCGAGCCTTTGTTGGCAGGATCGGAATAGGCGGTAGCGAGCACCGTCATGTTCTTTCCCGGGCCCCGCAGCCTGGAATAAAGCTCATCGGCCTGGTGCATCCACACCCGGGGAAGACCTTTCATGATGGGGTGGGTGGGGTCGCGCGTGGTGACCTGGAAGGGTAGCCGCGCGCCGTGACCGCCGGTGATGCCAGGAGAATTGTCCGAAATCAGCTTGCCATCTTTGTAGTACCAGTAGGGGCCGGCGCCCTGATCGCGGCCGTTCCAGCCTGCAATGCCGATCATGGCGTTGTATTCCGGCCAGTGGGGAAAGGCGTTATCCGCGGCGTGATAGGAGACGAAGCCGCCGCCGTTGCGAACGTAACGCTCGAAAGATCGCTTCACATCCTCCGGCCACTTGCTTCCGGTTCCGGGGCAGCCAGTGGCAAGCTTTCCCGGGGGAAGGACCTCGCTGGTGCAATCGTTGTAGTTGGAGATGACGACGGCGTATTTGGAAAACTGCGGGTGGAAGCCACTGAAATCGGCTGCTTTTCCCTGGATCAACGTTGGTGGCGAGGTGACGACGTCCACGGTGAAGCGTCCGCTGCTTTCCAGGATTTGTTTCAGCACGGGCGTGGTGAGCTGCCAGGCGTGGTTGTTCTGGCCATCGATGATGAGGGCGCGAATCTTGGGAGGGGGCGTCTTGGACGCGGGAATCTGGGAGCAGTCCAGGCGAAAGCCGCGAAGAGCAGAAAGAGGGCGCTGGCGATGATCGCGCAAAGCATTCTCATGGCGTCTGGGTTGTGCTGGTGGTCCCTGCGGGGTCATTGACCTGGATCATTGGCCTGGATCACAACCTGAATTGTAGCCTGATCGGGGGCCAATTCCCGATGCCGGGGGAAGGAAAGCCGGCAGCATGCCACTTCCGGTGCGGGCAATTGCTTGACTCGCAAGGTTAGCCCTGATAAATACTTGCGACACGCAAATTGCCACGGACCTGAGAATTGTGCCTTTTCCAGGGGCAGGGGACTCTTTGTCCAGTCAGATTGCGGTTAGCAACGATTCGCCGAGGAGAAGAGGGGGAAGGAAAGAGATGAAACTCGCTTTATATGCTCTCACTGTGGTTATTGGTGTGGTTCTTGCCGTTCACCTGGCTATGAATGCGAAGGTTGGCGCAGGTATTAACAATGCGCGAGTGGGAAATGCGTTGTTCTGGTGCATCGGAGCGCTGGGCGCGGTGCTGATTGGGCTAACGGGATGGCACGCCGGCGCCCTGGATGGGCTGCACAGCGTAAATCCGGTGCTGCTGACCGCTGGTTTATTTGGTGCCTCGCTGGTATTCGGCATCGCCTGGCTGATTCCCCAGATCGGCGCCGGGCCGCTGAATATTCTGATGATCGCGGGCCAAATTATCGCGGGGTTGATCATGTCCAACTATGGATGGCTGGGCTCGCCCCGTTCACCGATCTCACCCATGAACATCGTGGGCGTGCTGGTGATGGTCGCAGGGGTTCTTCTGGCTACCCGATAATTCGGGCACTTAACAAACCGCGAACTACGAACCACGAACTACGATCACCCGGCCCGGTCAGGGAGAGGACGTAGGCGAAGAGCCTGTGGCTGCTCCCGGCGGGCCGGTTTTTTGTTGAACGATGGCGCGGGACTGCTCGTCGGAGGCGATTGCCTCGTGCAGTCGGCGCAAATCGGCAAATTTGTCCGCGCTGATGAGCGGTTGGCGTACCGTGTACTCGCGGGTATAGCGGAGCACGTTGCCGTCGATTTTTGCCTGGCTTTCGTACGACGCGAAGCCCACGTCCAGGCGCATCGCTTGCGGCAGGTCTTCCACCCCCGGGGCAGATCAGAGCATGCCGTGCGTTACTATGTTGCCGCGCCATGGGACACACACTCGGTGGGGAGTTAGTGGCAAATGCCATTCGTCCACAGCAACGGCACGCGGCTGTTCTATCGATTGGAGGGCCGGGAAGACCGTCCCGTGCTGGTCCTTTCCCACTCGTTGGGAACGGACATGGGACTGTGGGCTGGGCAGATGCCCGACCTGCTGCATCATTTTCGCGTCCTGCGCTACGACACTCGCGGACACGGCGCTTCCGAGGTGACACCGGGAGATTACTCGGTGGAGCAATTGGCCAAGGACGCTTTGGGTCTGCTGGATGCCCTGGAGATCAACCGCTTCGCGTGGTGTGGACTTTCGCTGGGAGGGATGACCGGGATGTGGCTGGCGGCGCACGTCCCGGAGCGAATGACGGCATTGGTGCTGGCGAATACGTCGGCTAAGTTTGGGCCGCCATCGGATTGGGACGCGCGCCGCAAGGCGGTGCTGGAGGGCGGCATGAGCGCGCTGGCGCAAGCCTTTGTGCAGCGCAACTTCAGAGCCGGGACGCTGTCCACCCGTGGTCCGGCTATCGCTTCCATGCGCTCGGTTTTTCTGGGCACCGATCCAGTGGGCTATGCCGGAGCCTGCGCCGCCATTCGCGACATGGATTTTATCGACCTGCTGGCCGGCATTCTCATGCCCAGCTTGCTGATTGTCGGCGAGTATGACATGCCGACGCCGTGGAGCGGACACGGCGAACATCTGGCAAGCGGGATTGCGGGAATTAAGGTCATCCGCCTGCCCGCAGGCCACCTCTCGGCGCAAGAGCGGCCGCGGTCGTTCACCGCGGCCCTGCTGGATTTTCTGCTTCCGGCAAAGGCTGACCGGCTGCAGGCTGGACTGGGAGTTCGCCGCGCGGCTATGGGCGATGCCCACGTGGATCGTGTGTTGGACGGCGCCTCGGCTTTTGATCGCGAGTTTCAGGAAATGCTGACCCGCCACTCCTGGGGCAGCATCTGGGCGCGTCCGGGACTTGATCGTCGAACCCGGCGGTTGCTGGTGTTGAGCGTGCTGGGGGCGCTGGGGCGCTGGCAGGAATTCCGCGTCCACCTTCGGGCCGGCCTGAGCCGGGAACTGGAACCCTGCGATGTGAAGGAAACGCTGATGCAACTCGCCATCTATGCCGGGATGCCGGCGGCGAATACGGCGTTCGGGATTGCCAGCGAGGAAATGGAAAGCGCGAACAGGCAAGAGGGGGCGGAAGGATCGTCCGAAGCGGAACTATAGCCTGGCCGGAATGGGGGACGGACAGAAGCCGCGCTCTTTCAGAGATGCAGCCAAACAGGCACCGATCCCAGTGTTATATAACCGGGATAGCCATCCAAAATCGCAGAAACGCGGAAACCTGAGCCCTGCACAAGTGATACGGAATTATTTCAGGACGTCTCTCAACCGATTACGTGGCGCCGCCATCCTGGACGAGCGCTTCGATGAGGTGGAGCCGGTATTCTTGGCGCCGCCGTTTACGCCGGAGGTGGTGCGCGCCATCCGGCTGATCTCGACGCGCCTTCCCCTGCAGGCCGATGAAGCCTCCCGCCAGCTTTGGCAGAGGGAGAACAACGCCGGGTGCCGGGCGGAATACGAAGCGCTGCTGCCAGTGTTCGAGAAGATGGAGAGGCCCCGGCGGGTTCTGGAGATCGGACCCGGATTCGGGCGCAGCGTAGTGTATTTCCGCAAGAAAGGCGTATGGGATGAGCGCTGCGAGATGCATCTCTACGATGCAAATGGGGGCGAGACCAAATATCAGCAGAAATATTATGACCGGCCGCCGCAATGGCCGGACACTTCGTCCTTCTGCGGGAACCTGGCGTTGCTGCGTGAAATCCTGGAATACAATGGCGTCCGCAATACCAGGATCTTCGATGCCGCGGAAGCGCCGTTGCGTTCACTGCCCGGCCCGTATGACCTCGTCTACGGGTTCTACAGCATCGGTTTCCACTGGTCGCTGGAGTTTTACCTCGACGAGCTGGCGCCGCTGCTGGGGGAGCGAAGTCTCCTGGTCTGCACGCTCAACAAGCGCTTCCGCGCTTTTCCCCGGCTGCGGGAGTATTCGACGCGCCTAGTGGAGTGCCGCGAGATCAAAAAGAATGCCGCTCCGCTGCGATTGCTGCTGCTTAGCCGGGGAGAGCTGCCGGAGGTGGGATCGGCTGTCCGCGGATAGAGAGCTCCACATTGAAGACGGCTTGCAGGGGTACGGATTCGCTCAAAGTACGGCCTCCAGACGGTTTTGCGACTTTTCGAGATGACGCGAGGACGAAACAGCATTCTGATTGAATCCTTGGAGATGACGCGATGGCGATGCCGCATGCGGTTCTGCGACTTTTGCTTGACGGTCGCACTGGCACTGGCTTTCGCGCCCTGCGCGATGGCACAGAGCGTGCCCGCCTCGCCTGTTCCGATTGACTTTTCCTTTGCAGGGTACGAGGCCGGAGCGGCGATCCCGCAAGTTGCCGCGGTTCTGCTGGTCCGGCCCTCGGGCGCTGACGATACCGCGCTGATCCAGGGAGCAATCGACCGGGTCGCCGCCATGCCTTCGCGCGAAGGTGGATTCCGGGGTGCGGTTCTGCTCGCGAAAGGACGCTTTCATGTAAAAGGACAGCTCCACCTGCGCACCAGCGGAGTGGTATTGCGCGGCTCGGGCCGAGGGCCGGATGGAACTGTCCTGGTTGCGGAGGGGAGCGGACGGCGAACTCTGATTGAAGTGGGCGCGGGAAAAGATCCGAGCCTCGCTGAGCCTGTCCCAGTCGAGGGAGAAGTTCCCGTGGGTGGCAGAAAGCTGCGCTTGGCTTCGCTGGCAGGACTTGAAGTGGGTAGTGCTGTGGTGGTCCGGCGTCCCAGCACGAAGGAGTGGATCCAGTCCACCGGCATGACCGGGTTGCCAGGGAAGTTTGCCAGCTTGCGGCTGGACTGGGCGCCAGGCTCGCATGATCTTGTCTGGGACCGGACGATCACGGGCATCGATGCGGAGCGACGCGAGGTGGAGATCGATGCACCCATCACGACCGCACTGGAGCCATCCTACGGCGGAGGAACAGTGGCCGTGGTTGCCAGTGATGCATCGCCCAGCCACATCGGCATTGAGGACCTTACGCTCGAGAGCGCCTACGACGGCACAAATCCCATGGACGAGGTGGATGAGGCGCATTCCTGGATTGCCATTCTGATGGACCGTGTGCAGGACGCCTGGGTGCGGCGGGTTACGGCACAGCACTTTGTCAGCTCGGCGGTACGGGTGAACCTGCGGGGACGGCGCATCACAATCGAAGACTGCCGCAGTGAGGCTCCGGTGGGGGAGAAAGCGGGATACCGGCGTCAGGGGTTTTACATTGCCGGCCAGCAGGTTCTGGTGCATCGCTGCTACAGCGAAGACGGCATGAACGATTTTGCCAGCGGAATGCTTGCAGGCGGACCGAACGTCTTTCTGGATTGCGATGCCAGGGACTCGCTTGGGGCGAGCGGAGCATTCGAAGGCTGGTCCTCGGGAGTGCTGTACGAGAATGTCCATGTGCCGGCGGCACGGCTCGAGCTTCTGCTGGATTTTTCCCGGGCCCAGGGAGGCGGCTGGACAGCGGCCAATTCTCTCCTTTGGAATTCAACGGCGCAGAGCGTGGATGCCGTGGGTCCTCCCGAGGCGCTCAACTTCGCCGTTAAATCCTCGTCCCCTCTTTACGCCAGCGAGTTACTGGCCCGCACCGGCAGACACCTGGAGGACAAAGTCCCGGCGCAACCTGCTGACCGCGGCAACCTGCCGGAGTTCCGTCCGGAGGACGTGCGGACGGCGACGGCTGCGCCGCCCAGGCTGCACAAGGTTCAAATCGTCAACGGGCGGTTCGTGATCGACGGGCGGGTGTTGTGGGGGGATTCCATCACGGAGGCGTGGTGGCGAGGAGACACCTCAATCTACACGGCCCTGGCATCCACCGGTACCAGTGTGACGCGCTTCATGCCCGGCGTGGTGGCTCCCGGCGAAACGGAAGATCTTGCTGCAATGGCCGAGCGGCTGAAGAGCCACGACGTGGCCAGCATCCAGGTGAACCCCGGTTTGTGGTACGACCATCGCCGCGACTCGCACACCGTGGAACGGCGGAAAGATGAAAATGTCTGGGCTCCGTTTTACGAGGTTCCATGGGCGCGCAGCGGGCAGGGCACTGCCTGGGATGGGCTGAGCAAGTTCGACCTCAGCCGTTACAATTCGTGGTATTTCGCGCGCCAGCGCGAGTTCGCCGAACAGGCCGCGAAAAAGGGCTTTCTGGTTTTTTACAATCTTTACAACACGCATAACGTGCTGGAAATTGGTCCCCACTGGATCGACTATGCGTGGCGGCCAGCGAACAATATCAACCACACCAGCTTGCCAGAGCCTCCGCCGCTCGAGCCGGGGGAAAGACTGAACGTCGGGAATCAGTTCTTCAGTACGAATTATGCTCCCCTGCGGGAGCTCCACCGCGCCTACATTTTGCATACCCTGGATGAACTCGGGGACGAGCCGAACGTTATTTTCGGCATTGCCTATCAATATGCTGGACCACTTTCGTTCGAACAGTTTTTTCAGGATGTGGCGCGCGAGTGGGAGGAGAAACATCATCACCCCATCCGAATCGCGCTCACCACCAGCAAGCAGACGACGGACGCGATTCTGGCCGATCCGGTGCGCTCCAAACAGGTTGCGGTAGTGGATATGCGCTACTGGGAGTACCGGCCCAACGGCTCGCTGTTTGCGCCGCAGGCCGGGATCAACAAAGCCTTCCGCCAGCAGATTGGGGAGACGTTTCCGGGATTCAGCGACACTCCTCCGCCGACCACGCCGGAGATGGTCTACCGGCAGGTGAGGGAATATCGCGATCGATTTCCGCAGATCGCTTTTATGCCGGGAGACCACGGCACCGGACATATTCCCATGCTGATGGGAGGCGCCGCTCTACCATCGGGTCTGAAGGAAACCCAGCACCCACCCTTAGGAGGCCTGGAACCGGATAGGATCTTCGGAGATTTTGTGCGCACGTACCTGGCAGCAGACCTGATGAAGATGTCTCCACGGGATGGCTGGACGGAGGCGCTGCAAACTACCTGGACTCTGGCCGGAGGGGCGGCCGAACCGGTGTTGATCTATTCGCTTTCCGGCGATGAGATTGGGCTGGCCCGGGCTCTGCCCGCGCAGAGCTACATGGGGCTGTGGCTGGACCCGCGCACGGGCAAGGCAGAGCCGGCAGAGATGGAATCCGCTTCCGGGAAAGAAGTTTTTCATAAACCGGACGCGAAAGCTTGGCTGCTGTTGCTTCGGCCGGAGAAGGCGGCATCGGGAAGCCGCTCCGAAAACCAGCCAGAAAAAAGGTCCGAAAAGCAGTAAATCCGCAGGCACAGTTCCTCGGCCTGCATGCGAGAGAGCATGCGAGAGAGAATGACATGCGAAGCATCCTGATCGCGGCCATAGCATTGCTGAGTTTTGTTTTAGTCCGGCCGAAAGCGCTGGGGGCGCGAGGGCGGGCTGGCCTTACGCAACGCCCGGTGAAGATCGTCCTTGTAGGGGATTCCACGGTTGCTGTAGGCGGCGGATGGGGCCCTGGCTTCTGCGCACTTATGAAGTCCAGCGTGAACTGCATTAATGAGGCTCGCAACGGCAGAAGTTCGAAGAGCTACTACGACGAAGGGCTGTGGAAGAAAGCGCTGAACGACCACGGAGATTACTACCTGATTCAGTTCGGCCACAATGACATGCCGGGCAAGGGACCGGCGCGCGAGACCGATCCCAACACCACCTACGCCGCGAATCTAAGGCGCTACATCCAGCAGGCGCGGGACATCGGAGCCGTTCCGGTGATCGTCACCTCACTGTCGCGCCGTACCTTCAAAGACGGCAAGGTGATCGAGGATCTCGGCGATTATGCGGCCGCGGCCAGACGGGTTGCCGGGGAAGAGCACGCTAGCGTGGTGGATTTGAATCGCATGTCCACCGCGCTGCTCAATACCATGACGCAGGAACAGGCCGACCAGTTCGACGCGGACTCCATCCCGACGCCAAAGCGGAAAACCAGCAGGGTCCCCACGACAGGACCCACCTGAACGATTACGGAAAAAAGGTCTTTGGACGCATGGTGGCCGACAATCTGATCCGCAGCCAGGTCGAACTCAAGCCCGACGTCATCGCTGAACCCCAGGTCGCGCCGCGCTAATCTCCGTCCGGATGCAGATGCATCTCCAGGAATTTCAGGTATGTGTCCCAATCGGGAGGGCGAATTCCGTGCCCGCCATCATGCTCGACGTATCCGATGTCATGCAGAATCGGCTGGCCCACGGGCGGCATGGTGTCGGTTTCCAGGCCTTTCTTGCCGAACAGATGGAAGACGGGCTCGGCGGCGACGGCGGAGAGAAATTCGCCCTTGGGATCGGACCAGTAATCCGTGCTGCCGGTTTGCAGCAGTAGCGGGCGCGGCGCCATCAAAGCCACCAGCATATTCGCGTCCTCCGGCATCTGGTCAACATGCTCCGCATACTTTCCGTAGTTGGCAGCAAACTGGTAGGGTAACGCGTGGAGCCGTGAGGTGAGCGATGGTCTCTCCATAGTTCCGGCGGCTGAGAGCCGCCCCACCTTCGCCCGGAGCAACTGGCAATGACCAGAGCAATGCGCGTATCGTGCGCGCCCGCCCACATCACTGTTTTGCCCAGCCGTGACACGCCAAGAATTGCTACGCGTTTAGCGTCGACGGCCTTGTCGGTTTCCAGATAGTCGACCGCGCGGCTGATTCCCCAGCCCCAGGCTGCAATGGCTCCCCACTCGATCGGGCGCGGGCTGGGTCTGGCCGGGCTTCAGGTAGAGCGCGCGAACGCCGTACGGAAGTCCGCCAAGGAAATCGGGATCAACGTCGCCGTAATAAAAGGTAGCGAAACCGAACCCGGCATCGAGAATGCGCCCAACATCAATTCTTCGGGTGATGTTGGCGAAGTTCTGGTCCTGGTTTGCCGGAATTTTCTTATGATCCCGGTTCCACACTTCGCCGACCTTAACGCCGGGGTCGTCCACTGTGGTGGCGTTGGCGAAAAAGCTGGCGTTCAGCAGCAGGGGCACGGGCTTTTTGGCCCCGGCGGGCACATAGACGAGCAGGTCCATCTTGGGGCCACTCTTGTCCTTGGAGAAATAGATGGTCACCTGCCGCCGAATCGCCTTGCCGTTGAGCGCGGGCGTGTCCTTGTCGAAGACATCAAAACTCATGTCCGCGGGGCGGCCGGGCGCGCGGCCATACTGATTTTCTTCAAACAGGCGAACGATTTGCGGACGACGTTTCTCCCAGTCCTTTACCGTACGCACGAGCTTGCCGTCGGGAAACTTGAGAGGATCCGGCAGGGTATAGGTGCCGACCTTGGCCTCGTCGTAGTTGACGGGGATGCCCGCGACCTCACTGGGCGGCGCCTTCTGGGCCGTCGGTTCACCTTCCTTGCCCGCTTTGGACGTGGCGCTGGATTGCGCTCGAGAGTTGCATGCGGTAAATGCGGCAAGAAGGATAGCGGGCAGCAGCCAGGAGGCGGTTCTCCATCGCGTGATCATGGTTCGGTCTCCCAAGGTTTTCAGATCTCCGGCGAATCGGAGGAAGCAGGCACAGAAATGTACCACTTTCCGCGGGTCTGCCCCAAAATTAAGCCGTGAAACTGTCGTCTGTTGAGGGAGCGTGGCGGGGCAGTGCTCGGTTGCCGGCACTGGCGAATATGCTCGCTCGGCGGATCATCAATGACTCTCTATGTGGATACCATTTGCTATCGCTGGGAAAAGTGATTTGCCCTTGTCCCTGCGGGTATCGCAGGGGTTGGGTCCCTTGCGTGGCCGGAGCGTACACGTTGGAAGTCTCTAGTGCGCCGTGCTCTCCTTCACCGTCAGCACCGTGCTCAGGTCGGCGTTCCCGGCAAGGTTTTTCCGCTCCCGCCCTTCCACCAGAATCTTCACCCGCTTGACTTTCGGAAAATTCGCAGCCAGCGTCTGCAGAATGGAATCGAGCGTAAGCTGCTCGGTCTGCGCCCCCGAAGGATGCTGGTCGGCGAAGGCTGCATTCATGTCGAGGACAGCCATGTCTCCCTGCACAAAGAACACCTGCCTCACATCAGCGCTCCTGGGAAGAGGATGCGGCGAATTTTCCGACGCGTAGGTCGCCAGCAGCAGTCGGATGAGTTCCCGCGCCCGCAGGCTGGGGTCCTGCGGAAGGGCCGCCGTCACCTCGCGGCGTTCCAGTCCGCCTCGTTGATCGGACGCCACCATCAGCACGGCCCGGCGCTGGGGTCCGCTGGCCGGCGGCGACAGAATGGGCGTTTCCGCGGCGGGACCGGGAGCATTGCGGTTGAGCAGTCGATAGGCGTACAGCCCCATTCCAAGGACGGCGACCAGCAGGGCCGCCAGCGCGATTTGGATTTGCCTGGAATTCACTTCGCAAGCGCAGCCGAGGTTCCGGTGGCGCGTCACTCTGTTCGTGCTCGTGCGTCGTTCCTACCCCGAGCCAAGCCAAAAGGAAAATCCGCCTTCAGCCGACGAGCGAAAAACCAAGTGCACAAAGCAGGCGGACGCGGACCAGGACGCCAACCCGCCGCGCACTTCCGCGCTGTTCACTGTTCTAACGCGTAAATCGTCAGCCCGCTTAGCATCTTGGGAAAAAAATCCGTCGACTTCTGCGGCAGCACTTCGCCGGCGAAGGCAATCTCCTTCATCTGTTCGATCTTTACCGGATTCATCAGGAAGGCCACATCGGCGCCGTTCTGCACGCGTTCCATAGCCTCTTTGGCTTCTCGATGATAGGAAACATTCTTCTGGTTGCGAATGTCTTCTTCGGAGATCCCCAGCACGCCTTCCAGGAGGACCTTGTGCAGTTGCACCACGTCCAGCTTCCGCTGCCGTGGAGACAAGCCCTTGAGTTGCGGCACCGATTCAGTAGCTCCGGGACGCAAACGCAGCAGAAACGCGCCGCTCGCCGTCACCGCCGCAATGGTGGTGCGGTCGCGTCCCGCTTCCGCCAGCCTTGCGACCAACTGGGCCGGGTCCCGCGGCGCGGCTTCCACATCGAAGTACTGCTTGGCCCGCTCCAGCATCTGCTGCGCATCGAAGCCCTCCAGCCCGTGGATGACTCGGTGGGTCGGCAAAATCACCAGCCCCTCGGAATCCATGTTCACGAAAGTCATCATCACGCGCTCGTACGCGGCCTCACCCACTTCCGCCGCGGTCGCCACTCCGCCTCCCGTAGCTTCTGCACGCGCCTCCTGGCCCTGCTCCTCTTTGCGGCGCTGGTTGCGGTAGTTCAGCGAGGTTTCGTAGCGATGGTGCCCATCGGCGATAATCAATTTCCTGTCCGCCATTGCCTGTTGCGCCGCCTGAATGGCCTTGGGGTCGGAAATCTTCCACACCCGGTGCTGCACGCCGTATTCATCGCGCACATCTATTTCCGGCTTTCCCGCCGGGTTCAACACCCGTTCCACCTTCTTCTCGGGATCGCTGTACAGCATGAATATCTGGCCAAAGTGCGCCCGCGTGGCGCGCAGCAGGTCCAAGCGGTCCGCTTTCGGCTTGGCGAGGGTCTGCTCGTGGCGGAAGACCACGTTATCGCCGTAGTCGTAGACTTTTCCCAGCGCAATGAAGCCCCGGCGTTCACGCGTGTTCGCCGTTCCCGGCTCGGTAAACGTCTGGGAATACACGTAAATTGAAGGCTCCGCATCCTGCGCCAGAGCGCCTTCGGCGCGCCATTGATTGAGGTGCGCCGCTGCCCGGGTGTAGACGTTCTCCTGCTCGCCGTCGCCGCTTTCCCGCTTACCCAGGATGATGCGGACAAGGTTGTAGGGACTGGAAGCGTAATATTTCTCCTGCAGTTCCGGCGAAATCTTGTCGTAGGGCTGGGTCACCGCCGTTTGCGGCGAGACCCGCGCACTGTTGTAGCGCCAAGCGCGGAAGGGATCAATTCTGGCCATGCTGTACGAAGCGTCCTTTAAGAAATGGAGTGGAGGGAAGCGAACATCCCAGGACCCGATTCTAGCAGCCTGAACGCTGTGCGAAACCCCGTTGGCGCCAGAGCACATCTGAAAAAGCGTAGATTCTGCCGCGCGCAATTCTCAAAACTTTGTAACCGCATGCCACAGCACTATATGAGTGTGCTAGCATCTTAATTACGAGAGGCTTTCTGTATGGCCCGCCTAGCCACAACCGGGCGCGGGTCTCGCCATTTTAGGGCGGGCGTTCCACTCCGGACTGTGTCGATTTTGCAACACTGCGGCACCCCTCCGCAGCGCATTGCCATTTATTCTGCTTACAGTTATGGCCGTTTCGCGCTTTTGTTCCTGATGGGACTTGGGTTCCTCGTGGGGAATGGAATGCCGGCCTGGGCGCAAAATCAGGACACCCAGGTTCACATCCAGCCACGCGTCGAGAAAGATAAGCCGGACGCGGAGGATGGTGTCGATCCCGCCCTCCGGACCCATACCCGACCCTATAAAGTCGATGTCGATCTGGTGCTGATTCCGGTGACCATCACCGATCCCATGAATCGTCTGGTTACCGGCCTGGAAAAGGACAATTTTGAAGTTTTTGACGACGATAAGAAGCAGGTGATCCAGCATTTTTCCAGCGAAGATTCGCCCATCTCCATGGGCGTTATCTTCGATGTGAGCGGCAGCATGAGCGACAAGATGGAGAAGGCGCGTGAGGCTGTGGTGGAGTTTTCCGCACCGCCAACCCCGATGACGAGTTTTTCATGATCTCCTTCGCCGACCGGCCGCAGGTGCTCTCCGACTTCACCCAGTCCATCGAGGATATTCAGGGAAAGCTGCTCTACACGATCCCCAAGGGGCGCACGTCGCTCCTGGATGCCATTTACCTGGGCCTGGACAAGATGCGCCATGCGCGTCACCAGAAGAAGGCGCTGCTGATCATCTCTGACGGTGGCGATAACCACAGCCGCTACACCCTCGGGGAAATCAAGTCGATTGTCCGCGAAGCGGATGTTCAGGTCTATGCGATTGGTATTTTTTCCCAGAGCCCTTCCACCATGGAGGAGCGGATGGGGCCGCAAACCCTTTCCGAGATTACGGACCTTACGGGTGGGCGCACCTTTACGATCGAAAATCCCAACGAGCTCGCCGATGTAGCTACAAAGATTGGCATCGAGTTGCGCAACCAATATGTGCTCGGATATCGTCCAACCAATGAACCACACGATGGCAAATGGCGGAAAGTCAAGGTGAAGCTGAACCCGCCCAAGGGATTGCCGCCGCTTCGTGTATACGCTAAGTCAGGTTACTATGCTCCCTCGCAATAAGAGTTTGGGAATCGGCCTTCTGTTGCTCGTCTTCAGTGTGGTTGCCTCTTCCCAGGTTGTCGCACCGCCTCCGAACCAGCAGCCACCCGCCGCCAGCCAGCAGGCCCCCGCCCAAACCCCGGCGCAGGCGGAGGACCCGGACCGCAATGATAATGGGGTTTTCATCTTCCACAAGGAAGTCGACGAAGTGCTGCTCCACGCCACCGTGGTCGATGACAAGCACCACTTCGTCAACGATCTTTCCAAGGACGCCTTCAAGGTCTTCGAAAACGGCCAGGAGCAGCAGATTCGCTCCTTTCGCCAGGAGGACGTTCCGGTCGCGGTTGGCATTCTGATCGACAACAGCGGGTCGATGCGCGACAAGCGCACTGCCGTTAACCAGGCGGCGCTCAATTTTGTGAAGGCCAGTAACCCGGACGATCAGGTCTTTATCGTCAACTTCAACGACGAGTTCTACCTCGATCAGGATTTCACCAGCAAGATCCCGCTGCTGCAGGCTGCGCTGGAGCGCATTGAGGCTCGCGGCGGCACCGCCATGTACGACGCGGTGGTCGCCTCTGCCGCCCACTTGAGCAAGAGCGCCCGCCTGGAGAAGAGAATTCTGCTGGTCATCACCGACGGGGAAGACAACGCCAGCCGCGAGACCCTGGAGCGTGCCGTCCACCAGCTTCAGCAAGAGAACGGACCCACCGTCTATACCATCGGCATCCTGGGTGACGAGCGGGCTCACCGTGCCCGCCGTGCCCTTTCCGAGATGGCGGAAGATACCGGCGGCATGGCCTTCTTCCCTAAGGACGTGGCCGAAGTGAACAGCATCACCCAGGAGGTCGCACGCGACATCCGCAACCAGTACGTGATCGGATATCGCCCCACCACCCCCAGGAGCGTCGGCGGATATCGCAGTATCAAGGTGGAAGCCAAGGCGCCCGGCCACAAGCATCTGGACGTGCGAACTCGCAGCGGCTACTATCCCGGCGAGGAAAGCGCCTCGCGCTGATTGCCGTCTTGCTGCGTGGCAGTTTGGCTTCATTGGTACGGTTCGCAGGGGCACCGTATTCCCGCCCACAACTAAATTGACTGCACCCCGGCGGTCTCTTACTCTGTCTTCTGGGGATGCGCATCCAACAGAGTCTTTCGCTGCGAGTGGCCGAAAGCATTACCGAGCTGGTCGGCAATACCCCTCTGCTTCACCTCTGCCGTCTGTTACCTTCCTCGTTGGGAGACGTCTACGCCAAGTTGGAATACCTGAATCCCGGAGGCAGCATCAAAGACCGCGCTGCCATCGGCATGATCCGCCGCGCCGAAGAGGAAGGGAAGCTCTCCCCCGGCGCCACCATCATTGAGGCCACCGCTGGCAACACCGGCATCGGTCTCGCGCTCATCGGAGTCAATCGCGGGTACCGCGTGATCTTCTGCGTTCCCCAGAGGTTCTCGCGGGAAAAGGTCATGCTCATGCAGGCGCTGGGCGCGGAAGTCATCCGCACTCCCGACGACGAAGGCATGGCAGGCGCCATTCGTCGCGCCCAGGAACTCACCGACAAGATGCCGGGTGCGTTCTTTCCCCGCCAGTTCGAGAATCGCGCCAACCCGGACTACCACTACGAAACCACCGCGCGTGAAATCTTCGAGCAGCTCGAAGGCCGGGTGGACGCCATCGCCATCGGGGTAGGCACCGGAGGCACGTTCACCGGCGTCGCCCGCTTCATGAAAGAACACTTGCCGCGGGTCCTCACCGTGGCCGTGGAAACCCAGGGCTCGGTGCTGGGCGGCGGCCCGCCTGGCGACCATAAGGTCGAAGGTATTGGCGCCAGCTTTATCCCCGGCACATATGATGCCTCGCTGGCCGATGAAGTTCTAATGATCCACGACGCTCCCGCCTTCGACATGGTGAAGCAACTGGCCGCATCCGAAGGCGTCTTCTCCGGGTCCAGCGGGGGAGCCAACGTCTGCGCCGCCGTCGAGATCGCCAAACGCCTGGGGCCGGGCAAGCGCGTGGTGACCGTTATTCCAGACTCCGCCGAACGCTATTTGTCCAAGGGAATCTTCGAAGGCGGGTAACCCGAAAAACCTTTACTACAAAGACGCGAAGGTTACATAGAGATCCACAAAGAGTTCCAGGAAGTGCTTCGTGCTACCTTTGTGTCTTTTGTGGTTCAGCTTTTACTTTTGCGGTCCTGAGCATTGATACCCATGCCCAAACCCAAGCCATCCCGCGGACTCTCCACCATCGCCATCCACGCCGGGCAGGAGCCGGAGGCGCTTACCGGCGCGGTTTCCGTTCCCATCTACGCAACTTCAACCTACGTGCAGGACGAACTCGGCAAACCACGAGCCGGATATGAATACGCCCGCGTCACCAATCCCACGCGCGATCGCCTGGAAGAGAACCTGGCCGCGCTGGAGGGAGGTGTGGCCAGCCGTGTCTTCTCCAGCGGCATGGCCGCCATTAACGCCCTCTGTACCATGATGAAGGCCGGCGACCACCTCGTCTGCTCGCACAATGTTTACGGAGGCGTGCCGCGGCTGTTCAACCAGATCCTGGCCAACTGCGGTCTCGAATTCACCTATGTCGACACCGCCGACCTGAACGCTGTGAGCAAGGCCATCCGTCCCGCCACGCGCTATGTCTATGTCGAAACCCCGACCAATCCACTCATGGCGCTCAGCGATCTCCGCTCCATCTCGCGCCTGTGCCGCCAGAAGAAGGTCGAACTCGTGGTGGACAACACGTTTATGTCACCCTTTTTCCAGCGCCCCATCGAACTGGGCGCAGACATGGTGATCCATTCCACCACGAAATTCCTGAACGGCCACTCCGATGGACTGGGCGGTGTGATCGTGTGCACCCGCAAGGAACAGGCCGAGCGGCTGGCCTTCATCCAGAAATCGGCAGGAGCCATTCTTTCACCTTTCGAATGCTGGCTGGTTCTGCGCGGAGTGAAGACGCTCGCCGTCCGCATGCGCCAGCACGACGCCAATGGACGCCAAGTGGCTCAGTTCCTGGCCGCCCATCGCAAGGTGAAGCAGGTGTTCTATCCCGGACTGCCATCGCATCCTCAGTATCAGCTTGCCCGCCGCCAGATGAGCGGGTTTGGCTCCATGATTACCATCGAGACCGGCTCCCTCAGGAACGCCAGGCGCATGCTGCGCCACGTCAAAGGCACGCTGACTCTGGGAGAATCGCTTGGCGGCGTGGAGACGCTTATCTCCCATCCCGCCACCATGACGCACGCTGCAATCGGCGGGAAGGGAAGACGCGCCATCGGCATCAGCGACGGCATGGTGAGGCTTTCGGTTGGAATCGAAGACGTCCGCGACATCATTTCCGATCTGGAAGTGGCGTTGAAGGCGATCTGAACTTGGCAGGTGGGAGTGGTATGTCCTCAGGTCCAGAGTGGAAGACTCGCGAGTGGAATTCCGAGTCCTACCATCGCGTTTCCGACATCCAGTTCGGCTGGGGGACCCGGCTTGTCGACCGGCTCACCCTGCGCGGCAACGAAACCGTGCTCGACGCCGGATGCGGCAGCGGACGCGTTTCCGCGGTGCTCGCCCGCCGCCTGCCCCAAGGCTGCGTCATCGGCGTCGATCTTTCCCGGAACATGCTGCGCACCGCACGCCAGACCTATGCGGACGAGGGCGTTCCGAATGTTTCCACGGTCTGCGCCAGCCTTACCGCCCTGCCGTTCGCCTCGGTCTTCGACGGCATCTTCAGCAATGCGGTCTTTCATTGGGTCCTCGACCCGGACCGTCTCTTCCGCGAGTTGTTTTCCGTTCTCAAGCCCGGCGGCTGGCTCGAAGCGCAATGTGGAGGAGGCCCCAACCTCGCCGGCCTGCTTGCCGAGGTTCGAAAAATCATGTCTCAGGAACCGTACGCTCGTTACTTTGCCGATTGGCACGACACCTGGCTGTTTGCCGATCCCCAGACCACGGCGCGACGCCTGCAAGCCGCCGAATTTGTCGAAATTTGCACCGGCCTGGAAGCCGCCCCCTGTCGCTTCGCCACCCCGCAGGAGTTCCGCCAGTTCACCTCCACGGTTGTGCTGAAGAATCACCTGGCCTGTATTTCCGGCCCCGCCCTCCGCGAGCAGTTCCTCGACGAATGCACGGCAATCGCCAGAGAAAAGCTGAATCTGGAACTGGACTACTGGCGGTTGAACATCAGCGCCAGAAAACCGCACGCTGGCTGACCTGCGCGGCACGTTACAATCACCTGGTATGCCGCAATCCTCCAAGCCGCTGGTGGTGGGAGCCAGTCCCGCGGGGGCGCGGGACCCGGAATCCGCCTCCCGCGCCGTGCGCCAGATGTTTACCTCCATCGCGCCGCGTTACGATCTGCTCAACCACCTGCTGTCGCTGAACGTTGACCGCACCTGGTGGTGGCGCGCCTCGCGCAGCTTCCGGCATATTCTGCGGCGCGACGAAGCCCGGGTTCTCGACATATGCTGCGGAACCGGAGACATGGCCTTTGCCCTGCGCCGTCGGGCAGGGAACTCGCGCGCCCGCATCTGGGGCGCCGACTTTTCCTCCGCCATGCTGGTTCGCGCCCAGGCCAAGGCGGCGCGGCACAAATTTTCTCCTGCCGGGTGGATCGAAGCCGACGCGCTCCAGCTTCCGCTTCCCGGTGCCCATCTGGACCTCGTGACCTCAGCCTTCGGCTTCCGCAATCTTGCCGACTACGATGCCGGACTGCGTGAAATCCACCGCGTCCTCCGCCCCGGCGGCGAGCTCGGCATTCTCGACTTCTCGGTTCCTCGCGGAGTTCTCGGTCGTCTCTACCGCGTGTACTTCCACCATGTGCTGCCGCGCGTGGGACGGCTCATCTCCGGCATCAGCGGAGCCTACGATGCGTACCTTCCCACCTCGGTCGAGCGCTTTCCCGCGCCTGAAGCCATGCTGGCCCGCATGCGCGCCGCCGGCTTCATCCCCGTCTCCTGGACTCCTTACACCTTCGGGATCGCGGGCCTGTATCGCGGGAAAAAACCCCTTACCTAATGCGCGGTCGCGGAAGTTCACCCCTAAAGGGAGATGTGATTCTGAGCGCAGGGGAGAGTCGATGGAGGCGGGGGAGGCACGGTCCAACACTTCCCTGACCTGCCTGATAGGCAAGGAGCCGTATTCGCGTTGCACGCTCTCAAGAGCCAAGCTAGTCTTAGCCCGCTGTCGCTCCAAATGATGTCGATGCTCGAAACCGAACTGCAGCGGGTGACGCAACTCTCTGCGGAACTCCTGAAGTAATAAAGCCCACAGAAAGCGCGGCGTCCGGGGCTTTTCCAACTGGCAGAGCCTGCCGCGCGCAAAGAAAAACCCGGCCATTTCTGGCCGGGTTTCCTCAAACCGGGCAAACCGGATGCTACTGCTGCGGGTGCCCCGGGGGCATCTGCGGCTGCTCGGGCGGTTCCTTGCCAAAATAGTCGTCGTTCAGTTGGGGAGACGCTCCACCGGTCTCTTCGAGCATTTTGGTCTGCATTCGGGATTCCGCCATGGTCTGTTCAATCTGCGACCTCACCTGCTCCAAGGGCTGGGTCTTCTTGGCTTCCACTTTGTAGATGTAGATGCCCCCCGGCTGCTCGAACAGTTGCGAGACCTCTCCCGGTTTCAGATCGAATGCCGCTTCGTGCATGTCCGGCATCTGTTCGCGCGTGATGGTCACGGGATCGGTCGGAGGAGGTTCGGTGGTCACGCCCAGTTGATCGTAAGCGTCCTTTTGCAGTTTGTCGAAGGGCTGTCCCGCGGCCGCCGCCGCCTTGATCTTTTGTGCCGTGGCGTCGACCGTCGCCTTGTCCAGCGGTACGGGCTTTTCACCCTGCTTCTCCACTTTGAATTTGGGAATGAAGAGGCGCCGCATGGTAGCTTCTTCGTAATTCGACAAATGGTCCTGGTAATACTTCTGAATTTCCTCGGGGGGAATCTTTTCCGCTTCTTCTTGGGTCTTGCGTACCAGCACCTGAGCCAGGCCCTGCAGGCGCGCAAACTCCAGGACTTGTTTTGCGTCCGGAGTGTCCGCCAGCCCCTGCTTCTCGGCGGCGTTGGCCAGAACCAATACCTGGCCATAGCTGGTCCCCAGTTGCCGCCGCACCTGGTCTGTCATGTTGGGATTCAGCGCATTCGCCAGCCGCTCAAATTCGGCTTTGGTGATCACGGTCTTGCACGCCGTAGCCGGGGAAATTGAGCCTTTGGGGCAAACTCCCTCCAGCGTGATCACCGGAGTGCTGGGAGGCAGCTCCTTGGCCGCCTGTGCCGGTTCCGCGGACTTGGATTCCGCCGCCGGTGCCTTCTCCGGAGCCGCTGGCTTCGCTGACTGGGCCGGCGCCTTCTTGGGAGCCGCTGGTTTGGAGGTCTGCGCCTGCGCGCCCATGCCGCTCACCAGCGCCAGGAAAAGAACAAGGGAAATCTTTGAAGAACTGCTCATGCCCCGCCTCTGCTGGAACTCCGTCTGGCCGCATGGCGCGGCCTGGCGTGCAAAACTGCCGTGCGTTTTTCCAGTCTGCTGCAAGGGTACCATAGGGCTCCCGGCTAGGTTCCTTGGCCCTGCCGTGCTCCCTCCTGTCCAGGGCGCCCGCCGGATTCCCCCGTTGGCACTTCGCTGTCCAGCGGCGATAATTCTCCCAGACCAGATCAGCGCCCACGACTATGGCGGACCTCCCCGCACTCTACAGCACGGAAGCCATGCGCGCGGAAAAGCGCGATGTGGCGAGAAACTCGGTCCTGGCAGCGCTGGTTATTACGGCGCTCAAGGTCGCGGTCGGATTTTCCACTGGCTCGCTGGGCATCCTGTCGGAGGCGGCGCATTCCGCCCTGGACCTGGTGGCGGCCCTGCTCACGCTGTACTCGGTCCGCATTTCCGACAAACCCGCCGACGCCGACCACCAGTACGGCCACGGAAAGGTGGAGAATTTTTCCGCCTTCCTGGAAACCGGCCTGCTCCTGCTGACCTGCGTTTGGATTATTTCGGAGGCCATCCGCCGGCTCTACTACGAGCACGTCCATATCGAGCCCAGCCTCGCCGCCTTCGGCGTCATGTTCGCCTCCATCGTGATCGACTGGTGGCGCTCCCGCCGCCTCAAAGTCATCGCCGACCGCTATGACAGCCAGGCTCTGCACGCCGACGCCCTGCACTTCCGCACCGATATCTGGTCCAGCGGAGTCGTCATTCTGGGACTGGCCCTGGTGGGCGCGGGCAGGATGTGGAACATTGCCAGCCTGCAGCTTGCCGATCCTCTGGCCGCCCTGGTCGTCGCCGCCATCGTCGTCTACGTCAGCTGGCGCCTCGCCCGCCAGACCATCGACGCTTTGCTCGATGCTGCCCCTCCCGGCATCCGCAATCAGGCCATCGCCGCCATTGGCGGGGTCGGTGGAGTGCTGGAAGTCGACCGGGTTCGCATCCGCCGCGCCGGCAATCGCTACTTCGTGGACGTCACCATCGGCCTGAACCGTACTGTTACCTTCCAGCGCGCCGGACAGGTCGAAGCGTCGGTCACCGAAGCCGTCCAGCGCGTGCTCCCCTCTGCCGATGTCACCGTCAACTCAGTTCCCTGCGCTCCCGTCGAGGAAAACCTTTTCGATCGCATTCGCGCCGTGGCCACGCGCAACAACGTCAACGTCCACGACATCAGCGTGCAGGACCTCGCCGGCCGCTTGCACGTCGAGCAGCACCTGGAACTCGACGAGCGCCTTAGCCTCAAGCAGGCCCATGACCAGGTCACGCAACTGGAAGCGGAGATGAGCGATGAGGTCCCGGAAATTGCCTCCATCCTCACCCACATCGAGAGCGAGCCTTCCACTATCGAACCCGGCGAGGAGCCCTCCCGCCGACCTCGACCTGGAACGGCGGGTCCGCCGCGTCCTCCGGGAATTCCCCGACGTGCTGGATGTCCACGAGCTGCAGGTCGAAGCACGTGCGCGGCAAGCTCTATCTCGCCCTGCATGCCACCATGCCGGACTCCCTGCCACTCTCCCGTGTGCACGATATCCAGACCGAACTGGAGATTCGCATCAAACAGTCCGTGCCCGAGCTGTTCCGCGTTCTCATTCACCCGGAGCCGGCGACGGACAATCGCCGCTGATTGCTCCGCCTGTATCGTGAGTCTTGTCGGCGGGTTGTGCAGATGGCGGGGCCCGAGGCAAGTTCCTGGCAGACTGCGGATCTTCTGATTCCGGCGATTCGGCCGGTTCGGGGCAGGACGAGAGTGCAAAGTGCCAATTATTGGTACACTGAAGGGGTGGGAAGTCCCTTACCCATGCTGGCCCAAGAGCCTAAGAGCCTGCCGAAAATATGAGAAGCTGTGCAGCCCCGGCCGTGCCGCCGGGAGCCGCGAAACTGGAGAGAGTTGGAATCATGGCGCAACACAAAGTCGTTATCTTTACGCAACCGGACTGTCCTCCGTGCCGATGGGTGAAATCGTTCCTCCGCGACAAAGGTGTGGAATTCGAGGAACGCGATATTTCCCTCGATCCGCAGGCTGTTCAGGATCTGGTCCACAAGTATGAAAGCCGCTCGACTCCCACCCTGGTAATTGGCGAGCAGGTCTTCATCGGCTTCGACCCCGAACAACTGCAGGAAGTCTTTTCTACCGAAGCCACGAATTCTTAATTTCCAAACCATCGGATGCTTCAGCCCGGAAAACAAAGGGCGTGCTTGTGCACGCCCGGGTGAAGCTTCTGCTCGAAACCGCGGCTAGTCGGCGCTCGCCATCGCCGGTTCGTTCACGTCGTAAATCGAGTGCCAGGAGCTCGCCGCTTTCAGCTTTTCATTCACGTTGCTGATGTTCTTAACCCCCTGATCGTCCAGCCAGGCGCGGAAGGCCGCGGCGCCCTGCTTGGCATAGACGGCAATCCCATTTTTCCACGTCGCCCGTCCGCAGAGCACCCCGTTGTACTTCACTCCCGATTGTGCCACCAGGTCCAGCGATTCGGTGAACTCCTCGTTGCTCACCCCCGCCGAAAGGTAAATAAAGGGCTTGCTGGTCACTTTGGCCGACTCCAGCAGCAGGCGCTTGGCCTGGTCGCGGGTGTACGCCGTCTTCCCGGCGTAGGCTTTTGTGCCTTCCACGTATTTCATGTTGATCGGCAACTCCACCTTGAGCACGTCCACGCCGTAACGTTCCTTGGTGAATTCGGCCATGCTGCCGGTCACCACTGCGGGCTTTTTTTTCGCGTACTCCAGCCCTTTTTCGTCCGCGCCCTCTTCGTAGCCCACCAGTTCCAGGAAGTAGGGGATATCATTTGCGCGGCACTCGTCGCCGATGCGTTCCGCCCAGGCATGCTTTTTGTCGTTGATGTCCGGGGGATCGAACGGCGTGTAGTAAAGCAGGATTTTAATGCAGTCGGCGCCCGCTTCCTTCAGCCGCCGCACCGACCATTCGTCCAGCAGGTCCGGCAGGCGCCCTGATCCCGTCTTGTCGTATCCGGTTTTCTCGTAGGCCAGCAGCAGGCCGGAATCCTTGGCGCGGCGCTTGGAGGCCGGCAGTCCGAATTCCGGGTCCAGCAGAATTGCGCTGGCATGGCGGGTGAGCACCTCGGTAACCAGGCTCTTGAACTCCTCCAGCATGCCGTCATTGACTTCGCCGCCTTTTTCCGCGGCCAGGGCTTTGCGCAGAGATCCTCTCTGGTCCATAGCCGCGGCGGCAATCACCCCGCGCGAGTTGGAAACCCGTTTCAGGCCTGCCAGCTTTCCTGCTGTCAACTTCACGGTCAATCCTCCTGCATTGGTTCGGCTTGAGTCCGGCTTGGCATACACACTGCCACCGCCCAAACCAGCTATTGTACATTCCGCCCGGAGGCGATTGCGGAACAGGTCGAAGGGCGCACATCCCCGATCTCGCAAAATTGGGTGGGCGGAAGCCTTGTGCGCCGCTCCGCGCTGCAAGCTGCCTACTGCCGCAGCAGCAGGTTTGAAAGCACTCGCTGCTGCCGCACGATGAGCTGTTCCACGCCGCGCTTGCCCAACTCGACCATGCGGGCCAGTTGTTCGTCGTCGAACGGCTTCTGCTCTGCCGTCCCCTGGATCTCCACGATCTTTCTGCCGCCGGTTACCACCAGGTTCATATCGACTTCTGCCCGCGAGTCTTCCTCGTACGTCAAATCCAGCAGAACCTCTCCGTCCACAATCCCCACGCTGGTCGCGGCCACAAAGTCGCGCAGCGGAACCGCAGTCAGTGTCCCGGCTTCCACCAGCCGATTCAGCGCCAGCCCCAGCGCCACAAAGGCGCCCGTAATGGACGCCGTGCGCGTCCCGCCGTCCGCCTGGATGACGTCGCAGTCGATCCAGACCGAGCGTTCTCCCAGTTGCTCCAGGTCCACTACGGCCCGCAGCGAGCGCCCGATGAGCCGTTGGATTTCGTGCCCACGCCCGCTCACTTTTCCTCGCGCGGCCTCGCGCGGTGAACGCGTCAGCGTGGCCCGGGGAAGCATTCCATATTCGCTGGTCACCCAGCCCCGCCCCCTGCCGCGCAGCCAACCAGGCAGCGATTCCTCGACCGATGCGGTACAGATGACCCGCGTGTTGCCCACTTCAATCAGAGCCGAGCCCTCGGCCGTGGAGATAAAATCGGGAACGATGTTCACCGGACGCATCCGGTCCGGAGTGCGATTGTCGCTGCGATAGATCATGACATCCGGATTCTAGCAGCCGCCGTTTCCATCGCTCCACCCGCTGGACTCTTGTTACAATCCGGCTGAATGCCGATCCCGTTTGTCAAAGCCAGCGCCTGCGGCAACGACTTCCTTCTCATCGACGGAGAACACGCTCCGGCGGATCTCATCGCCTTCGCCCGCGCCGTCTGCGACCGCCACAATGGCATCGGCGCCGATGGTGTCGAATGGATCTTTCCTGACACGCATTCCGACGCCCACGCACGCCTGTTCAACGCCGACGGCAGCGAAGCTGAAATCTCCGGTAACGGTACCCGCTGTGTCGCCGCCTATCTCATCTCCCAGCGGGGCGGGGAAAAGGTGACCGTGCGTACCGGGGCCGGGGTCAAAAGCTGTGTGCTGCAGCAGCGCGAGGGCACCCATTTCCAGTTCGAGACCGATATGGGCGAGCCCCAAGTGGGAGATGAATTTTCCATCAAGCTGGCCTTCGGAGACATCGCAGGCATTCCTGTCTCCATGGGCAATCCCCACTTTGTCGTCTTCGTGGATGAATTCAGTCCGGGCTGGCAGGCGGAAGCCGCCGAAATCGGGAAGCACCATGACTTCAAGTACAGCATTAATGTTGAGCTGGTAAAGATTGTTGATCCAAGCACGATTGAGGTTCGCTTTTACGAACGCGGTGTGGGGGAAACCCAGTCCTCCGGCACCGGATCTTCGGCCGCGGCGGTGGCTTCCATCTTCGCCAGGCGCGTGCAGTCCCCGGTCATCGTTCGCGCTCCCGGTGGCGCACAAACCGTTCGCTGGGACCGCCATGTCTTTCTCGCCGGTCCCGCCCAACTCATCTGCCGCGGGGAATACCTGGGTTGACCGGTACGGATTTCATCCCTGGTGAAGCAGGACGAGCGAAGCCGGGTGACCACCGGAAGTGTTTGCCTTCGTGTCCTTTATGGTTAACCCCTCGTAATTGCATCGCGGCGCGCGCTCTGTCATCCTGAACCAACGACAGCCGCCTTGAAACCTGACCTCGGCAACTCGCTGCTCAAGCCACCTCCGCTCCGTCCGGGCGACAAGATTGCTCTGCTGGCGCCCGCGTCCAACATTCGCCGGGAGGCACTGGAGCGGGGCGCCGAGCGTCTTCGCGCCTTGGGTTATCAGCCGCAGTACGACCCCGGAATCTTCAAGCAGGATCTCTATTTTGCGGGCTCGGCGGCGCGCCGCGCCGACGAACTGCATCGCGCCTTTGCCGACTCCGGGATTCGCGCCATCCTGTGCGCCCGCGGAGGCTACGGCTCGAACTACCTGCTGCCGCTGCTCGACCTCGACCTGATCCGCCGCCATCCCAAAATTCTTGTCGGATACAGCGACCTCACCTGCCTGCTCACGTATCTTCACGATGCCGTCGGCCTGGTGACATTTCACGGTCCCATGGCAATCAAGGACTTCGGTTCCGAAAATGGTGTCCATCTGCCCTCATGGAACGCCGCCCTGTGCGGTACCTCCGAGTGGCAGCTCGGCTCAGACGATGCGGCTTTTCAGGATTTCCTCCCGCTTCTGCCCGGCCGCGCCGAAGGTTCTCTCTATGGCGGATGCCTGTCCATCCTCGTGGCCTCGCTTGGCACGCCCTATGAAATCCACACCCGGGACAAAATCCTCTTTCTCGAGGACGTCAACGCCAAGCCTTACCAGATTGACCGCATGCTGATGCAACTGAAGTTCAGCGGCAAACTCGACGGCGTGCGCGGCATCATCTTCGGTGAGATGCTGGACTGCATCCAGACCGCCGATCAGGGCTACACCCTGCAGGAGGTCATCCGCCGGGTTGTCGGCGACTTGGGGATTCCTGTCGCCTATGGCCTGCGCTCCGGACACGTAACCCGGGAGAATGTGACTCTGCCCCTGGGGGTCCGCGCCCAGCTTGTCGTTGGCCAGCGGGACGTGCGCCTTCAGATACTCGAACCCGCGACCGTTCTTACCGGATCCTCGGCAGTTCGTATATCCTGAACAGCGAGCGCGGTGCCTGCTGCCTTGATCCAGATGGACCAACTGCTTTGAACGGGCGCGGCTTCAACCGCGCTGCAACGTGATCAAATGACTGGCGGCTTTAGCCGCCGAGGGAACTCAGCAACCGCCTTGAAACACATTCACCTCATCGGTATCTGCGGCACCGCCATGGCGTCGCTGGCGGCGCTGCTGCAGCGGCGTGGCTTCCGCATCACGGGATCGGATGCCGCGGTATATCCGCCCATGTCGGATTTTCTGGACGCATTGCGTATTCCCGTCTCGCAGCCCTACGCCGAAGCCAATCTCAATCCTGCTCCCGATCTGGTCATCATCGGGAACGCCATCTCGCGGGGCAATCCCGAACTGGAGTGCGTGCTCGACCGGCGCATTCCCTTCGCCTCGCTGCCCCAGGTGCTGTTTGACGAATTCCTCCGCGAACGCGAGCGGCTAGTGGTGACCGGCACCCACGGCAAGACCACTACCACTTCCATGCTCGCCTGGATCTTCCAGTCTGCTGGACGTTCGCCGTCGTTTCTCATCGGAGGCATCGCGGAAAACTTCGGCGCCAGCATCCAGGTGGGCAGCGGTTCCGAATTCATTCTCGAAGGCGACGAATACGACACAGCGTTCTTCGACAAAGGTCCCAAGTTCCTCCACTACTTCCCCGACTCCGTCATCCTTACCTCGGTCGAGTTTGACCATGCCGACATCTACCGTGACCTCGATGCGGTCAAGACCGCCTTCAGGCGCCTGGTGAACCTCGTCCCGCGCCGCGGACGCATCGTGGCTTATGACGCCGAGGGCAATGTCGACCAATGCCTCGCCAAAGCCCTATGTCCGGTGGAGCGCTACGGATTTGCGGAATCCTCGTACTGGCGCATCGCTGAGCTGGTGTTTGAGCCGCAACGCACCCGCTGGTCGGTTCTGCGGGAGGGGAAGCCGTGGGGCAGGTTCGAGTTCGACCTGGCCGGCGAATACAACGTGCTCAATGCCACGGCCGCCGCCGCTCTGGCCGCCGGTTATGGCATCGCGCCGGAGGCAATCGCCGAGGCGCTGCGGGGCTTCAAGAGCGTGAAGCGCCGCCTGGAGGTCAAAGCCGAAATTCGTGGCATCACCATCATCGACGACTTCGCGCACCACCCCACTGCCATAGCCGGGACCCTCAAAGCCCTGCGTACCCGCTATCCCGGACGCCGCCTGTGGACCCTGCTGGAGCCTCGCTCCAATACTCTGCGACGCAATATTTTTCAGGAGGAGCTGGTGTCCAGCCTCGCTCTTGCGGACCAGGTCATTCTTGCCGGCGTGTTCAAGTCGGAGGCTATTCCCGAATGCGAGCGGCTGGACCTCAATGCCGTGGTAACCGAACTGAACCGGCGCGGCACTCGTGCACGCCAGTTCGCCGACGCGGACGCGATCGTCGCCGGCATTGCGCCGGAACTCGTTCCCGGAGACGTGGTGGCGATCCTCTCCAACGGCGGTTTTGGCGGCATCTATGACAAGCTGCCTGCCCGCCTGCAATCCCTTGCGCGCGAGGTTCCCGTCTGAGTCGCCGCAGGTTCACCGCTGCTCTGCTCTGGCTGCTGCCGTTGCTGCTGGCATCCGCCAACGCTGAAGCTGTGCCGCAGGCCGCCACGGAAGCCGCGCCTTCAGCCTCCGCGGCAGTATCGAATTCTGTCGTTGCCTACAGCGTCGACTTGCATGACCCCGGCCGCCATCTGGTTCACGTCACTATGCAAGTGCCGCCGGGCGCCCCTACCCGCGAGCTGCAGTTACCGGTGTGGAATGCTCTCTACCAGGTCAGGGATTTTGCCCAGTACGTCACCGGGGCAGTCACTGCGGCTGATCCCCAGGACCATCCTCTTCCCATCCGCAAAACCGACAAGACCACCTGGGAGGTGGCGGACGCCGGCGCCGGTTTTCAGCTGCATTACGATTTTTACGCCAATGAGTCCGGCCCCTTCGGAGCACAACTGGACCAGGAGCATGCGTTCTTCAATCTCGCATGGTTTCTCATGTATCCCGTTGGCGGACGCAAACTTCCTATCACGGTCCGCTTTACCCGCCTTCCCCATGGATGGCATATCGCCACCGCCATGGCGGGCTCGGATCATGACTTTTCCGCCGCCAGCTATGACCAGATGGTGGACTCTCCGGTGGAAATCGGTTCCTTCCGCGAGTTGTCCTTCGTGGAGAACGGGGCGAAGTACCGCATCGCGATCGATGCCGATGCCGCCAACTATAATGCCGAAGCGATCGAGTCGGTAGTGCGCCGGATCGTCTCCGCTGCCGTCGACTGGATGCAGGACCGTCCCTTTCAGCAGTATCTCTTCCTTTACCGCTTTCGCCGCGGCCCGCCCGGCGGAGGCATGGAGCACTCCTATTCCACCGCCATCGATCTCTCGGCCGGCACCGTACGTGCCAATCCTGAGTCCATCGCCAGCATTACCGCTCACGAGTTCTTTCACCTGTGGAATGTGAAGCGCATCCGTCCCGCATCCCTCGAGCCGGTAGACTATACCCGCGAGAACTTCACCGATTCGCTGTGGTTCTGCGAAGGAGCCACCAACACCGTTGGCGAATACATCCTGCTGCGCGCCGGACTCATCGATGACGAGGATTATCTGGCGCATCTCGGCGAGGCCATCACTACGCTGGAGAATCGTCCTGCGCATCTCTATCAGTCAGCCGAACAATCCAGTCTCGATACCTGGCTCGACAAGTACTCGTTCTACAATCTGCCCGAGCGCAGCATCTCCTACTACAACAAGGGCGAGATCGTCAGCGTCCTGCTCGATCTGGCCATACGCGAGGCCACCGCCGGAAGTAAGTCCCTGCGCGACGTATTCCAGTGGATGAACCAGAACTATGCCCGCAAGGGGCGCTTTTATGCCGGCTCGGAGGGCATCCGCCAGGCGGTGGAAGCCGTTACCGGCAGCGACTTCCGCTCGTTCTTCGGCTCCTTTGTTGCCGGAACCGAAGCGCTGCCCTATGATCGTCTGTTTCGCACCGTGGGCCTGGAGTTAAAGCAGCGGTCCTACAACACGACCGACCTGGGCATTGGCGTCTCGGTGGATTCCGCAGGCTTCCCCCTGGCGACGAGTGTGGAAGCCGGCAGTCCCGCCGAGAACGCGGGTGTTCGCGTGGGCGACTCTGTCCTGCAATGGAATGGCATGACCACGGTGAACAGTTGGGATCGCCTGACCGCCGATGTTCGCCCCGGCCAGAGCGTTCACCTGCGCCTCAGCGGTCCCTCCGGAACCCGCGAAGTGACCTTTGCGGTGGGCGAAAAGAAAGAAAGGTCGTTTGAACTTGTCTCCGCCGACCATCTCACGCCCGAGCAGCGCGCCCGCCGCGCTGCCTGGCTCAGCGGGGATTCCGCCAATGCCAGCCGGCAGTAGGCCGTCCATCCTCTCGGTCGCGCGTTCGCTTCTCACCTATGTCTTCTGGGTGGTCATGGTTCCCATTTGCGCTCTCGTCGGATTTCCCTGGACCTTCCTTAGCGGCAAAATCGACTTCCTCTATAAATTCGGTTGCTGGGTCGCGCTCGCCGGAGTCCGCATCGCCGGCGCCCGTCCGGAGGTGATCGGCCGGGACCGGCTCGACCCGCAGGGAACGTTCATATTCATGTCCAACCACGTGTCCAATCTTGACCCGCCCATGCTCATCCCGCTGATCCCGCGGCGCACTTCTGTTCTGGCCAAAAAGGAGCTGTTTCGCATCCCCATTCTGGGACGCGGCTTCCTCATGGGTTCCTTTGTGCCCGTGGACCGCAACAATCGCGAAGCCGCCAAGGCCAGCCTGCGCATCGCCGCCAAGGTTCTGGGCGAGGGGATTAACCTCACCATCTTCCCCGAAGGGACGCGCTCCCCCGACGGCCGCTTGCTGCCGTTCAAGAAGGGACCATTCTTTCTCGCCAAGGAGACGGAGGCTCCAGTCGTGCCCATCACCATCCTGAACACGGATGTTCTGTGGCCCAAAGGCAGCATCTGGATGCGCTCCGGACCCGCATCGATCGTCTTTCATGCCCCGCTGAATCCCGCGGACTACCCTAGCCGCGACGCTCTCATGCAGGCGGTGCGCGAGAGCATCTCCAGCGCCCTGCCGCCGGAGCGACGGGCGTAGGAATCTAAAAACAAAAGCCAACTACAAAGAACGCCAAGGTAGCACGAAGGCACTTCCAGGAAATCTCTGTGGATCCTTGTGTAACCTTCGTGTCTTTTGTGGTGAAGGGATCCCTGGAATTCAGATTGTCAGGAGCAGGCGTTCAGTCTTTGCGAGGGCGCTCTGTCCGAGGGGGGCGAAGAGCGGAGTGGCGCCAACCCGGCCTCCTATGCGAAGCGCGTTCTCCCCCGAAGTCCTACGCTTCCTCCAACCGGGTGGTGGGATCGATAAATAGCCAGCAAATGGCGCCCAGAATTCCCACGGCGGCATTCACGTAAATGAAGAGATTCCAATTGTTATGAGTGGCGTCCAGCAGGAATCCGCCAACCACAGGGGCCACAAAGCCGGCCAAATTTCCCATCATATTCATCGATCCGGAAACCGTTCCCGCGTACTTCCCGCCAATATCCATGCAGGCATTCCATGCGATGGGCATTACAAGATCGTTGGAGAAGCTGGCCATTCCCATGGCGAGCATCGCCAGCATGGGATTGGGCATGACGGTCACAATCGCCAGGAAGCTCGCCGACATCATGAATCCCACGACGGAGATTCCCTTCTGCGTGTTCTTGGCGCTGCCGAACCAGCGACCGACACGGGCAGCCCCGAAGCCGCAAACCAGCGAACCGAAGCCGCCAAATAGCAGGGGAAGAACTGCGAAGAAGGAGGCGCTTTGAGCGTTGAGCTTGTAGTAATCCTGTAAATACGTGGGAAGCCAGGTGATGTAAAAATACCAGGTGAAGGAAAAGCACCAGTACTGCGCCCACAGCAGCAGCACCGATCCATTGGAAACCAGCCGCTTCCAGGGCACGTCGCCATGACTCTGCCCGTAGTCGGAGACATCCTTCAGCAGTTCTCGTTCCCCCGCGTTCACCGACGGATGTTCGGTGGGACGGTCCTTAAACCAGCGGGCAAAGAAGAAGCACCAGATCAGGCCCAGCAGCCCGAATGAGGCAAAGGACCACCGCCAGCTCATATAGTGGAAGGCCAGGATGACCAGCGGCGGAGTGAACGCTCCGCCCCAGCGTGCGAACGACCACATGATTCCCTGGGCACGGATGCGCTCGGTCGTCGGCAGCCATACGCTGAATGCCTTCGTCAGATTGGGAAAGCAGCCCGCCTCGCCGGTGCCGAACAGAAAGCGAATGATCCACAGCGAGCGGAAACTCCAGGCCGCACCCGTCAGCGCCGTAAAGCTGGACCACGCCAGAACAATGCGGATCAGAACCTTCTTGGCGCCCATCCAATCGCCCAGCCATCCGCTGGGAATCTCAAACAGGGCATAGGCCAGCGCGAATGCGCCGAAAATCAATCCCATCTCCGCGTGGTCAAAGCCAAGCTCACTGGAAATAGGGATCGCTGCCTGCGAAATCGCCACGCGATCGATGTAGGAAAGAATCGCCAGGGTGACGGCGAACACCACCACCCAGTAGCGGGCGTGGCTGGCGGGGACTCCGGGCGCGATAGCGGCTTGCCTGCGCGCAGTTACTGCCTCTGACCCGAGTGGTTCCATGTGCCTCCCCTGCAAAGGTGGGCACCCATTAGACCGCGCCTTGCGCTCGCTTGGCAAGCTTGCCGGGGAAATAGAACCGACTTAGCCGGCGTGGCGCATCCTGCTCCCTGCGCCGCAACATGAGGTTGTTTAAGCTTTGGTCAAGGAGTTACTCGCGCTCGCTGCAGCACGGGAGTCTTCATGCGCCTGCCGAATTTCCCGCAGGAGCTGTTGCTTCCACCCCGGCGACCACAGGCCATAGCGTTCCAGAAAGGATTCCAGAAAGGCGACATCATCCGCCGGGCCCATGAAGTGGCAATCGACCACCGTGGCTCCGGTTCCTTCCCGTGCCCGGCGCAGCGCCTCCTGGCACACGCGATAGATCGCGACCACGTCGCCTCCGTCCACGGCGATGCGCGGAATCCCGCGGGCATGCAGGTCGGAGGCCCGTTTGGCCCCGCGGCTTCCCAGCGTGCGGGTCACATAGACCACCGGAAGCTTTTGCCCGTGGACTTCGCTCAGCAGTTCGAGCGTTGCCTGGCCCTGCATTCCCGACAGGAAGTCCTCCGGCACCATTGCCAGCACCGCCGTCGTCCGCCGCCGCTGCTTCCATCCTTGTGCCAAATGCATGGCCATGGCGACCTGCCAGTGGGCCATGGGAGAGATGCGCAACACCTGGGGAAAGCGCCTTTTTGCGCCGCCATTGTTGCTGAGAACCTCGCACTGCCGGAACACCACCGGATCCGCCGGAGGAATGAACAGGTCTTGCGGACGCAGCGGCAGCGTACACGCCGCAACCATCCCGTCCGCTACGTTCCGCTGCCCCGACGGGGATCGCCCCCGAACCTCGCGCGCGCACAAAAGGGCCCGGTAAAGCCCGCGTAACACAGGCTTCGGTACTGGCGGTGTTCGTCGAGAAACTTCGTGTGCTTCCGCGGTGAATTCCGTTCTGCCGTCAGGCCGGCTGGTGGACTTTAGCATTCGTGCTCGAACCCTGTCAGTTTAGCTTTCGCAATTGTTCCGGCCCGCTTCCAGACCTGGTTGGATGCGCGCCCGACCCCCGCTCCGCAATCGATTTCAACACGCTTGTGGATAACGTTGTGCAAAACGTGGCAATCCCGTTCGTAAGCCTTTAACACGGGCTGACTTCTGCATCTTGCACAGAGACGAGTGCTGCTGCCGCAAGTCAATGTAAGTAGAAGTCTTTCCCGCGCTTCCGTGCTAGCCTCACTGGCGTGATCGCCGGTCCCCGCAAAGCGCGTCTGGACAAACTCCTCGTCGACCGCGGCCTGGCTCCTTCGCGTGAGCGCGCCCAGGCTCTGATTCTCGCAGGCAAGGTACTGGTTGATGAGCAGAAGATTACCAAGGCTGGCACGCAAGTGATGGACTCGGCCACCCTTCGCCTCTTGGGGGAGGACCTTCGCTATGTCGGACGTGCTGGCCTGAAGCTGGAAAAGGCTCTCTCCCATTGGCATATCGAAGTCACCGACCGCATCTGCATGGACGTAGGGGCTTCCACCGGCGGCTTCACCGATTGTCTGCTGCAGCACGGGGCCGCGCGAGTGATTGCCGTGGATACCGGCTACGGGCAACTGGACTTCCGCCTGCGCGCCGATCCCCGGGTGCGCCTGCTGGAGCGCACCAACGCTCGCTTTCTCACCGCCGAACAAATTGGCGAAGCTGTCAGCTTCGTCGCCATGGACGTTTCCTTCATATCGGCGGCGCTGGTTCTGCCTACGGTTGCAGCCGCCGCCTTTCGCGACAACCCTCGTGGCGAAATCGTGGTCCTGGTCAAGCCCCAGTTCGAGGCTGGCCGCGAGCACGTCGGAAAAGGCGGTATCGTGCGCGATCCCGAAGCACAGAGCGCTGCCGTCGAGAAGATACGGCGCGCGCTGATTCAACTTGGCTTTGCTGATATCGATTGTACGGAATCTCCGATCCTGGGAAGGGAAGGCAATCGCGAATTTCTGCTCTGTGCCCGTAAACGCGGGTCGGTCCACTCTGGTCTTCCCACTCTAGTGCCTTAGCGGCTGGACGGCAGAGCAGGCAGCGCCGCGAGCGGCGAACACTCCCCTCCATACAAACCATGAGGCAAAATCCCGCCCATGTACAATCGAATTTTTTACTGAGGCGGAGAAGTTTGTCCAGCGGCCCGCGGGTGGGTTTTTTCCCCGAGCCTGCAATTCGCAGCAGGCTTCCTGCTTGTGGGCCTGGAGTCGGCAAATGATTCCTGAGAGTCCCTATTAGGGTTTTCCCGCATTACTTTCTTTCTCGTTTTCGCTTCTTGCTTTCTCGATCCATATTCTCGATCAGTGACGATCGTTTTGTCTTTTCCCGTCCTTAGCGAAGCACACGATTTACCTCCACCTCTGCCGCCCGGTCTTGGAGTAGAATCGGGCTCCTGAAAAATCAGTCTCCGAAGCATCAGTCCCCAAAGCATTCAGTGGAAGACGGGAGGATCACCGGTATGAAGCGAGGAACGAATATCGACCGCCGCGAGTTTCTGGCCATGTCCGCGGCGGCGGGAATCGTGAGCTTGGGTTCGCGCTTCGCCGCCGCCGCCCCACAAATGCTGCCGCTGCGCGCCATTCCTGCAAGCGGTGAGAAGCTACCGGTGATCGGGCTGGGCTCCAGCAAGGGCGTGGAGGAGATCGCGACCAAGGGCACCGAATCGTTGACGCAAGTGCTGCGTACCTTGGTGGCGCACGGCGGGCGGGTGGTGGACACCTGGCCGCGCAACGCGGAGAACGACGCCGCCTTTGGCCGCGTGATCCACCAGCCGGATCTCAACAACCGCCTGTTCGTCACCATGAAGCTCACCAAGCCGGGCAAGCAGGCGGGGATCGACCAGTTCCATGAGGTGCAAAAGCTTTATGGGCTCAAGACCTTCGATCTCGCGCAGGTTTTTAGCCTGGTTGATCTCGATACCCATTGGCCCGTCCTCCAGGACTTCAAAGCCGCCGGCGCGACGCGCTACATCGGTGTGACCGTGGCCGAGTACCGTCTGTACGATAAGTTGGAAGCGTTTCTGCAATGGGAGAAGCCTGATTTCGCCCAGGTCAACTACTCCATCACCGAGCGGCAGGCCGAGGAACGTATGTTGCCGATGCTGCGGGAACGCGGCGTCGGCGTCATCATCAACCGCCCCTTCATGAATGGAGATTATTTCGGGAAGCTCGCGGGAAAGCCGTTGCCCAAGTGGGCCGCGGACTTCGGATGCGAAAGTTGGGCGCAGTTCTCGCTGAAATACATTCTGGCTAACCCCGCCGTTACCTGCGTATTGACTGAAACCACCAACCCGCAGCACCTGGAAGACAACTTCGGGGCCGCATTTGGACGCTATCCTAATCCTGCCGAGCGGGAGCGCATGAGAGCGTTCATCACTTCAGTCTGACGGCAGCAAGATTAAGCACCAGGATGCCAGCACGGTGCAGGAGGAGTGGGCACGGATTGCCGAAAAGGCTCCGGCGCGCAGTGCACGGAGCCGAGTGCCCTTGCAACACTTGGGTGAGCGGAACAGGGGCTCCGTTAGAAGCGAAAAACCAGGGGCAGATGCGGCCTGAAATCCGCGCGGGTCTTCCTGCGGTTGTGATCGAACTCAATCTCAAGCAGAGAAAACGCTCCCACTCGGGTTGCGAGGATCCCGGTTTCCAGGATTATCTTAGACGGGTCGGAGCGAAGGGGCGCAGGGCTGGTAAGTGTCAACCCAGTAATCTCACGAATGCCAATGGGATGCTCAAGGAATCCTTGTTCGCGATGGATTCGCCTCATAAAGCTTAGGAATACCCACATGGGCTCTTCAATCCCAGCCCCGCCGATGTGCAGGCAAAGTGGATCGGGCAAATATTCCGGCCGATATTTCCAAGCCGCAAACGGCGGCTGCGTGTTATGGGAATCGGCGGGTCTGAGGCAGATGCCAAAAGGTGAGGCGCCACCCTCGCGGCCACACCATCTTTCCCAAAGCAACGTAGGCCGAGTCCTGTTACTTTGGGCGTCTCCCTCATTGCTTACCCAAAGCAACTCAAGCATGCTGTTGGCAAAATTAAAGCGTCGGTTCGCAGTGCCTTGTCCGAGGTGCTGGTTTGGGGAGCCCTCTCGCAAGCCGAATTCAATCAGCTTCTCCGCCTCGGGAGCGCCACGAGCCGCCCAAATAAAAACATGATCTAACTCTATCCGCATCCAGGGGGAGTGTAATTCAATTCTCCGGTTGTTCCATGACGACAATTTGGCCCGATGCACCAGGACTAGTCGGCTCGCTTCGATCATCAGGGGCCGAACTCTGCCGCGAAATTTCGCTGCGCGCAAGTTCGGCGCCTTGCTTACTCTTTACCAGTGTGTGAGCCAAAGGGCTTTGGTGACGTTGCAGTGAGCTGCGGGAAGCAGGAAGTCGGCTGGCTATGGACCCTTGCATCTTTGAACACAAGCTGCAAGGACCGACTGATAAGTGCTGAAAGTATGGAGCGGGAGACGGGGATCGAACCCGCGACATCCAGCTTGGGAAGCTGGCGTTCTACCGCTGAACTACTCCCGCTCGCTCCCCAAGAGTACCATTGCCAACTTGCACCCGCAATTCGAGCCCTGTTCACGGAACGTGCTGGCGCAATCCGTCATCGCTCTGCTAGGTTCATGCGGGGGAAAAATCTTGTCTCTGGCTGATGCAGATCGAGGCGCAATTCGCGTCGCCCTGGGCAGAATCCGTAAGAAGGTGGAGCAGGTGTCCTACCACCTGGATTCAACCGAAACGGCGCAAGATTCGCTGGAAGCACTGAGAGAAGCACAACGGACGGCATCGCAGATCGTTACCGATCTGGGCTTGCTGATCGAGCGGGTACAGGCGCGGCAGGAGTCCTGACTCCTCGCCCGCGGGAAATTTGCCTTTACTGCGCCGCCCGCTTGGGCTCCGAGGTCTGTGGGTGGAACAGCGGAACCGCCTGGGAAGCTTTTTTCTGCGGGGTGAGCTCGCACTCCACCACGCCCATCACCAGGTCCGGCTCTCCGGCAATCGCAGGCTGTGTGCAAACGCGCTCCACACAAGCCCGGTTACTCTCGCTGAGCACGCCCAGCGGCAGGCGCCGGAAGTTCCGGAACACCCACAACAGGTACAGGCGCTGCCACAGCGTTGGTGCAAAGAAGCGCTGAAGACCATTAGTCTCCACACATAGAATTCCGCGACGGAGTCTTGCCAACACCATGAGTCCATCCGTTCTCGTCTAGTTTTTGCGGTGCTCGCCAGTAAGCACGCCAGAATACGTCTGCCACCATTTTGGTGCAAGTGAAAAATTTCGCATAATCATACCTTAGACTAGTATTTCCCAGTAGTTACGACAGTATTCTGCCGTAGTACCTCACGTAATCCACATTTTTACCGGCTTCCGTCCACCTGTCCTCTTTGCCTTTGGTGTCTTTCCCGTTTTGCCGCAGACTCCCCGGACGGTCCACAAGAGGGCGCTTGTTCGTTCCTTCAGATTGCCCTACTATCAACGCCATGCCCAAGAGGAAGGTGCCCCGATTTCCTGTCCAAGAGCCGGTCACCGCGAGCTGGTCCAATGGGGGAACGCACGAAGCAGTCGGTCAGACCCGCGACGTCAGTTCCGCTGGAATCTACTTTTATGCTGATTTCGAACCGGCGAATGGCAGCAGCATTGAGCTGGTCCTCACCTTTCCCCCGGAAGTGACTCGTGGAGAAAGCGTTTGCGTGCTCTGCCGGGGTACGGTGGTGCGCGTGGAACCCGACCCTGCAGAGAACAAGACCGGGGTGGCCGTGGAGATTCAGTCCTACGATGTTGTAGCCGACTCCTGAGCCGTCCTCGCGCTTACCAGATCCCTTTGTCGGTTCCGGTAAAGCGGTAGCTGAGAGCTGCGATGGAAGCTAGTGGAGGGAGAAGGGTTAGCCGCAGAGCCGCGGGCAGATTGCCGCTGGACGCGGTGTGCCCCACCTGGCGGGCGTACAAGGCAGCGCCGTCGGGCATCACGGGAACGCGCAGAAAGCATTTCCGTACCTCAAGGCGCTCTCCGCCAAATGCGGCCGCTTCGAGAACCGCGTTGGGCAGGGGCAGCGGGGTTCCGCAGTAGCGCTTCACATAATCGGAGCAGATCTTCAGATAAGTTGCGGCTCCCGGCCAAATCCCACCGAGGCTGGCGGCCTTCCGTAGTTCGTCATAGTCAAGAGCTGCGCTGTCCACCAACGCCGTGGTATTCAGGATGTCGGAAAGCCGGAAGTAAAAGTGCCGGTACATACGCTGCAGGGTGGCCACCAGGATGCGCTCCTCCGGAGCCGGTACCGGAAGCGAATAGCCTCCCACGTCGCGGAACCTGCGGCGGGCCAGAAAGCGATGCGCCAGTAAGGTCTGCTCGCCCGTCTGCCCCAGCCGCCGGGAGTGGACCTCCACCAGTTCGGGCAGCCCGGGGAGGGAGAAATTCCATTTCCGGGCCAGACGATCACCCCAGCTTCGCGGCTCCTGCCGGGCCTTGAGTTTGCTCACGAAAACTCGCCTCAGCAGCGGGGCATCGGCCGTGGTGTACATATCGACGTCACTGCCAAAATCGGGCCAGTGGTCGAGAGTTTTGATGGTAGTGACCTGAGCACCTGCTTCGGTGAGGGCCGCAATGGTCTCCTGCACATAGGGCAGGGCATGCTCGATTCGCTGGTATTCCGCGCAGAGAGCTCCTTCAGCCCAAAGGGCCAGTTCGCTCTCCCCGCACACGGCAGCTTGCTGCACCAGGGATGTGAGCCCCCGTACCAGGACGTGATGGGAGTTGGCGATCGCGAGAAACTCCTGGCGCTGCTCGGCCGTGAAGCGCAGAAACTCCATTACCTCCAGCGGAGACGCCCCCGGCTCCAGCGCGGGGCAAAATACCAGGCGCGAAAGCAGATCCACGCATCGTTGATCCAGGGAGGTAACGGAAACGGGTGCGGCTGTAACCACTCGACTCTCCAGGGTTTTGAAGTCAGGCTCGGACTCTGTCGGGCAGCATCCGGCAGACCGCCGCCGTCATCGCCGAAAAGTTCGTATGCTGTTGGATGAAGAAACCGCCCCTTGGAGTTGGAAGAGAGCAGGCTGGAAAGCTCGGGAAACCCTGGGATCATTGTCGATCCCAGGTCATCCCCCGCAATCAAGCGGTAATGTCCGTTCCCCTGTTTCGCGATTAGCTGGCAAGAGATCTACCCGCACAACATCATTACTTCAACGCAAACGCGAGGATGCTCGGCCCGGCCGCCACCGCAACGTATTGTTTTCGGTCGAACATGTAGGTCATGGGGGACGCTCTCCAGTGCTGGTTAGCCGGAAATTTCCATAGTCGCTTTCCGGTGCTGGCATCCACTGCGGCAAAATCGCCGCCATCATCACCAAAGAAGACGATCCCGCCAGCGGTGGACAGAACTCCTCCCCAGGTTGTGCCGTCACCCGTCTGCGGCACTTCCCAGGCAAACTTCCCGGTCTGGATATCGATAGCCCGCACCACCTTACGCGGAGTCACTCCAGGAGCCTGGCGCACGCTTCCACCCCAGAAACTCCTGCCGGCTTGCCACTCCACAGGATGCTTGGTAAACACCATGCAATCATCCAGCGTCTGTACATAGAACAGGCCGGTCGCTGGACTGTACGAACTGGACATCCAGTTGGTCGCGCCGACCTGCGACGGGCAAACCACGTTGCCGTCGGGAGTGGGCCTGTTGTTGGGATTCTGCACGGGGTGGCCGTCGGGCGCAATTTCCTTCGCCCACGTCAGCTTGGTCACCAGAGGAGTCGCCTGCAGGAACTTCCCATTAATCCGGTCCAGCACGTAGAAGAAGCCGTTGCGATTGCCCTGCAACAGCAGCTTGCGGGCTTGCCCGTGCCAGTTGGCGTCCACGAGCAGCAGAGGCTCGGTCGAATCCCAGTCCCATTCGTCGTGGGGCGTGAACTGATAATACCAGCGCAATTTGCCGGTTTTCGCGTCCAGGGCCAGCATCGAGCAGGAATACAGATTGTCTCCCTTGCGCTCGCTTCCATTGAGGTCGGGTCCTGCATTCCCCGTGGGCCAGTAGACCAGATCCAGTTCCGGGTCATAACTTCCCGTGAGCCAAGTCGGCGCGCCACCATGCATAATATCCGGTCCCATCCAGGTATCCGCCTTGGGATCGCCCGGCTGGGGAACGGTCCAGAATCGCCACAGCTCCTTTCCCGTCTTTTGATCGTAAGCAGCCAGAAACCCGCGCACACCTTGTTCGCCGCCCGCGGTGCCGGAGATCACCATGTCGTGCACGATGAGCGGAGCTCCGGTTGCGTTGTAGTTCAGATGCCAGTCCGCCATCACCGTCTCCCACAGCACCTTGCCGGTAAAGCGGTCCAGAGAAAGCAGATGCGCGTTGTCGGTCACCATGAACAGGCGGTCACCCGCAATGGCCACGCCGCGGTTCAATCCTCCGGCGGCGTTGCCAACCAACCCCTGGGTGCGCGACCGTTGAAAGTGCCAAAGTTGGCGCCCGCTTCCTGCATCCAGCGCGTAGCATTCGTTGGCGCTGGTCACGTACATGATCCCGCCCACCACAATCGGGGTCGTCTGCAGGCTCGAGGTATCGGCAAAGTTAAAGACCCATGCCGGCGCCAGCTGGCTGATGTTGCTGCGGTTGATCTGGTTCATGCTGCTGTAGCGGTTGGCTTGCATGTTGCCGTGGTAGGTCGGCCAGTCCACCTGCGAAGTTACCGAACGGTAGCTCTCGCCCTCGCTCCGCAGCAGGTGAATTTGTCCATCGTCGGTCCTGAGCTGTAATTGGCCGGTGTCTTCCGCCACCACTACGCCCTCCAGGGTGCCGCCATCGCTGGTCTTCACCGACCTGCGGACCACCGGTCGCGGCGACTCTCCCCGCCTCGCCCGCACCGTGCGAAGAAACGCGATCAGGTCATTTATCTCCGGGGTGGGAACATCCGACCCCGGCATCCCCCGCGAGGGCAGCCCCTGGCGGATAAAGGTCGCGAGTTCGGCGTCTTCGCCGTGTAATCCGATGCGTTCGCGAATATCTGGACCGTGTTCTCCACCTGCAGCATCGCCGCCGTGGCAGATTGCGCAACGGCTCTCGAATGACCTGCGCCCAGCATCGACGTCCTGGGCGAAGCAGATTCCACACATCAGCACACACGCCAACCCCAGCGCCCCCAGCTTTTCCATTGCCAGCTCCTCGTGACCAATGTCCTTACGCGAACCATCGCGCACCATGACGCGACCCTCTGCCGGTAGGACATCTTACCCGCAGAGCGGCTATTTTCGTGCACTTCTGTTTTTGGGGATCCCCCCGGGGGAGGGCCGGATGGCCAAGGGTCCCGTGTGGTCAGAAACCAGAAATTTACTGCGAGTTGGGGAGCACCAGGGCCTGCGTGGCTTCGGGAGGCAAGGCTATGATGTGCGGGGTAACGACGATCAGCAGTTCGGATACCGTATGGTTCTTGCTCTCCGTGGAGAGCAACTGCCCGAGGCCCGGAATCAGCCCGATTCCAGGAGGGCCGGAAAGCGAAGTTTGCTCCTGGTGGTCCAGCGTGCCGGCCACCACGCCCGATTCCCCGTCCTCCAGGCGCAGCGACCCGCTGTAGGAGCGGTTGGAAATCACCGGCACACCGTTGAACGACTGCGTGCCAAGCGCCTTGATGTCAATATCCAGGGACAAGGTGACGCTGTCCTGGTGAACTTCCGGCGTGGCTTTTACCTTGATCCCCAGGTCCTGATAGCTGAAGGAAGGGAAGGGAGCGACGAAGCTTCCTCCCTGAATTACCTGGCTGAGGGCCGCGCTGTTATAGATAGGTGAAAACGTGGTGTTCAGGATGGGATAGCGCGATCCGATGGTGAGCGTGGCCGGATCGCCCTGCGCCGTCCTGAGCTGCAGCCGCTGCAAGCTTCTCACATAAGACTCGCTGTGCGAGAAGTTGGCCGTCAGCGGCGGAACCGGAATCGCCGACAAGGTGCTTCCCCCGCCGACGGTCGCGAATGGCTGGCTGAGCAGGGAATTCTGCTGCGATTGCAGTTGCGACAGCAGCGCCGAGATGGCGGTGGAGTTTGCCTGGTTGATTCCGCCCGAAGCAATGAGTTGATTGATCAAGTCCTGCGCGTTCGGTTGCTGCAGCAGGCTCAGCGCCTGCTGGCTCACGTTGAATGCCTGCCATTCCAGCGGCAGGTTCAGGCCCAGGATGCGGGCCGCGGTTTGGCTCACCTGCAGTACCTGCATGTCGAGCATCACCTGCGGCCGTCCCGCGTCCAGGTCTTCCAGAAAGCGTGTGGCTGCCTCCAGCGTGGCCCGCGGCGCGCGCACGGCAATGGACTTGTTTCCCACCTGCGGAACAACGTAGCGGATCTCGAAAATTGTCCGCATGGCGTTGACCACCTCGGTCATTTGTGCCGCGGTTGTAGTCTGCGGAAGATAGAAGGTCCGCAGCATCATGCGCTGGTATTCCTCGCGCTGTGCGCGGGTGTCGTCGGCAATCAGAATTTCCTGAGGGGCAAGCGCAACCCAGAAGGTATGGGTCACCGCGCTCGCCGCCTCCATGGCGGTCGCAAAATCGACTTGCTCAATATCGAAGCGCACCGGCCGCGAGCGCACGCTCTCTTCCAGCGTGGCATGCACTCCAAAAGCCGCAGACACTCGCTGCAGAAGGTCGTGGGAGTCGCCCTCAAAGTGGAAGCTCTGCTTCTGCCGGCTGGGGATCACCTCAACTCCCGCCGCGCCGTCCTCGATGCGGAAGCTGTGTACCGGCACCGGATGACTCGCCAGCACCTGCTGCAGGCGTTCCTGGGCGAAAGGGTTGCTGGGGTCCAGTTGCAGCGCCTCGCGAAACGAGGCGGCCGCCGCGATGGGCTTGTTTGCGATGGACTGCGCGTTGCCCTGCTCGACGTACTGGGTCACCAGTTGCTGCAGGGTGATTTCCCGCGCGCTGGCGTACTCGATGTCTTTGGGCACCAGCTCCGATGCTTGCCGGAAGGCGGCCAGCGCCTCCCGCTTTTTGCCTTCTTTACTTAGCTTGACGCCGTCCTGGAAGCGGTCTTTAGCAGCCTTCAGCAGGCCTTCCGGAACTCCGCACTCCCGGGGGGAGGTGGTCTCCGCGCAGCCAATCTCCCGCGGCAAGCCGGACTGCTGCGCCCACGCTGGAACCCAGGGCAGCACCAGCGAAGCCGTCAGCAGCCATCGAAGCGCAGTAGAGAACGTCACCAGCGCTGATTGTAATTCCGATTCCCCTTCGCCCGCCAACCACTTCCACACCGCCGCCTGGGTACTTTTGGAATGCGCCCCCAGCCCTATCGCGTCGCGGTCTGCGTGCTGCCGCCGCTGGTGGGAGCCTGCGAACTGCCTGTCCTGCAAGGTTTATTCAGCGGGATGAAGCGCGTGAGGTCCAGGGTGTGCGAGGCGCCGCTGGCGCTTGCCAGGGCGGTCTGGGCCCCTGCCCCAGCGGATCCCCCTCCGGGGCCTGTCTGCTCTCCGCCTGCCGCTGCGCTGCCGCCGCCCAAAACGGCCGGATAGCCGCAGACTTTCACCAGTTCTCCGGCGCTGTTCGCCATATCTTGCTTCAGGTTGGGGTTTTCTGCCGTTTGCGAATTCAAACTCAGCGTGAATGCCGGTCCGCCGCCTTCCGACGGCTTAATTTTATAGTCGTTCCCCGCCTGGCTCAGGCAGCCTTCAATCATTCCCGGCCCGGCGGGAAATCCCGGATGCTGGCCCGCTTCCGCGCGTGTGGACGACGCTGGCTGGGACCCCGACTGGCCGCCGGACGGAGCCTGCGAAGTCGCCGGCTGCTGTCCCTGAGTTTGAGTGCCCGCGGGTGTGGCTGGAGCATTTGACTGCCCCGCCGGCTGACTGACGCCCGATTGTTGTCCCATCTGGGCGCCTGCCGCAGCCGGTTGCTGCTGCCCGACCACGACTCCCGCCAGCAGCACCAATGCTCCCGCAATTCTAAAAAGTTTCATGGCATTCTCCTCATCGCGCCTGCCCCAGCGCCGCCGGGAGCCTCCGCGCTCGTTTGGAGCTAAGAACACCATGTGTGATGCAGGAGAGAAGAACAGCGCAGCCCCGGACCTTGCGGGAGAATTGCGCTGAATATTGGAGCCGGGTGGGAACCTACACGTGCCAGAAGCGTCGCGGAAGGGTAATCGCAAAACGGGTTCCGCTACGGCCTGGGGTGGTGTCTGTCTCTACGCTGATGCTGCCGCCGTGTTTCTCGACGATTCCTCGTGTCACCCACAGGCCCAGTCCCGTGCCTTTCTGCCCTTTGGTAGTGAAGAAGGGTTCAAAGATGCGGTTTACGACCTGCTGCGGAATACCCGGGCCGCGGTCATAAATCACCAGTTCGACTTTGTCGCCCAAGTCCGCGGTCCGCACGCCGATGGTGCCGTGGTTGCCGACCGCGTCTAGCGCGTTGGCAATCAGATTGATGGCGACCTGCCGCAACTCGATGGCGTAGCCTTCCACCTCGACGCCAGGCGCCAGATCGCGCATTACCTCCGCCTGGCGGCTGCCGATGTCCTGCGCCAGCAGAGTGAGCACTTCCTCCAGCATGGCGGAGACGTCCACCCGCGCCGGATGGGTTGTCTGGCGGTAGAAGCCCAGGGTCTGCCGGGTGATCTGGGAGACGCGTCCGACCTCGTCGGTCAGCAGCGAGATCCACTGCTGTTCCTGCTCTCCGACCGCGGTGGAACTCTCCAGCAGGTACACCAGGTTGGTGATCGAGGCCAGGGGGTTGTTGATTTCATGCGCAATGGTGGCTGCGATCCGTCCCATGGTGGCCAGCTTTTCGGCCTCCAGCAGGGCTTCTTCCTCGCGCTTGCGGTCCGTCAGATCGTAGAGAAACACAATGCAGCCCGGCACCGAGCCATCCGCGCGGATGTCCGGAATGTAGGAGCAGTGCACATAGCGTTTGGGCCCGGTGCGAAATTGGAAATTAGTCTCGAACTTGGCGGACTCGCCTCGCAGCGCGGCTTCCCGGTAGGGACGCGACATGGCATAGGCATCTTCGCTCAGAACTTCGAGCACGTGCTTGCCCGCTGGGTCCACCCCGAACCAGTCCCTGTAAGTCTTGTTGGCGTAGCGGTAATGGTCATTGCGGTCGATGTAGGCCACCAGAATCGGGAGCGAGTCGATGATGAGCCGCAACTCCGCCTGCTTCTGGCGCAAGGCTTCCGCAATGCGCCGGCGGTCGGTGATATCTTCAAACACGAACAGGCGGCCGGCATAGACGTCGCCTCTCTCGCGAATCTGGGTGGAAAATCTCTTGATGACGCGCCCGTCGCGAAATTCAATCTCGTCTTCGATGGTGGCCCGGTACTCGGGGAACTGCAGCGGCTTGCACGATTCCGCAAAAGACTCCGGGTCTCGCACCAGGGGAGAGCAAAGCGGGATCAGGAAACTGTTGGTGACTCTTCCCGAGCAGACCGGCTCGGCCATCCCTTCCAGACCCCAGATCTCGCAAAACTTGTGATTGGCAAAGATGACTTCGTCGCTGCGGTCGTCGATCAGCAGGAATCCCAGGGGCGCTGCCCCGGTTATGTGGTCCAGCAGCTCCTGCCGGTTGCGGCGGGCAATTGCGGTTTCGTGTTGTTCCCGGATCTCCTGGAACACGGTAATGGCGCCCACGACCTCTCCCCCGGGGCCGCGAACCGGGGAGCACTGAATGTCGCAGGGCTTGGAGTCGGAGGCTTCCCGTGCCCAGCATGCCTGGTTGCCGGAAACGCTCGATTCGCCTTCCAAAGCTTTGCGCAGGCAATTCCCGGCGTCACTGTTTTTCAAAAAAGGAAAGATGTTCAGCGCATGCTGTCCCATGGCCTCGCTGGATGGCATTCCGGAGACGCGCTCCATGGCGGGGTTCCACAGAATGCAGCGCAACTCGCGGTCGAATCCGGCCACGCCGTCGCGGCAGGAAGCCAGCACGGCGGGGATCCATCCCTGCTCGAGGATTCCTGCCGCCGACCGAAGCGGGTGCGTCGCCCCCATGACCCCAAATGGTACACCTTCTTTCCGCTTTGCGGCCCGGGCCGAAGGTAGCGCCTGCGTGTATCGAGAGAAGCTGCCCGCGCATGTACCCTGGGATCCGGTGGATGGCAGTCATTTGGCAGCTGCCGCGACCTTACCGCGTGTGCACCTTCACGCAGGCAAATTTGACGATCACCCCACTGCATTCGGCCTGATCGGGAGTGAGTTGAACGCAGTTGGCCTTTTGCATGTTGCCTCCCAGAATGCAATTTCCCGGAATCGTTACCAGAGGAGCCTGGAGCCGGTTCGCACTGGCACAGCCCGAGGCAGTCAAGCTCAGAATTGAAGATAGGAAAAGAGCGGAAAGAATCAAACCAGGTCTCACAACCGTACTCCAGTCTAGCCCCCGAGATCGCCGCTCCCTGCGATCTCAAGTTCACTGTAGCGCGATTTGGCGGCGATTCGCATCGAACCTTTTTATCTCCGCTATGGCTTATGACCCGCATAAAAACTGCTTTTGCGTGAATGTGTCGTAACACGGATGAGGCACGTGGGTGATCTCCGGATGCCCCCCTCTTCTGTCCTGAAATGCTCTCCAGTGGCGCTGGTTCCCGCGTTCAAGGCACAATAAGGACATGAAGATCGGGCGGAGCTTCCTGGGAATCGCACTTGCGTCGCTGGCCATCCTCGCCGCGCTGCTGTTGGCGTCGAATGTATTTCCTTCGGTCAGTTTCCTTGGGGACGGCTTGCGCGATCTGCTCTATCGCAGCTTCTTCCAGGTAGGCGGAGTTCAGATCACGCTGGTCTTCGTTGTCAAAGCCCTGGTCTTCATGGTCGTATGGGTTCTGGTCTCCCGTTCTGTGCAATGGCTGCTGCGCAACCGCATTTTGAAGCACACCGGACTGGAGCCCGGGGTGCAGTATGCGGTGGAGGTGGGGATCGGTTATGTCGTGCTGGCGCTCGGCTTTGCCATTGCCATTCAGTCGCTGGGGGTGAATCTGAAGTTCCCTGGTGCTCCTCGGCGGCGCCGTCGGCGTCGGCGTCGGCGTGGGCTTGCAGCCCGTCGTGAATAACTTTGTTTCCGGAATCATTCTGCTGCTGGAGCGTCCCATTCGCGTGGGAGACCGCGTCGAAATCGAAAATCTCTATGGCGACATCGTGCGCATTGCCGGCCGCAGCACCTGGGTGCGCACCAACGACAACGTGGTGATCATCGTCCCCAATCTGGAATTCATCACCCAGCGCATTACCAACTGGACGCTGAATGACCAGCGGGTCCGGTTGCGTCTTCCCATCGGCGTTTCCTATTCGGCGCAGCCCGAGGTGGTGCGCGACACCCTGCTGGAAGTCGCCGGACGCAATTCCAACGTGCTGCGCGATCCCAAGCCGGACGTCATCTTCACCGAATTCGGCGACAGTTCACTGAATTTCGAGCTGCGGGTCTGGACCAGCACGCAGGTGCGAACTCCCCAGATTCTCAAGAGCGAGCTCTACTTTGCTGCCTTCCGCGCTTTGGGCGAGCGCAACATCGAAATTCCATTCCCTCAGCGCGACATCCACATCCGCTCCATCGACGTTCCCCTGCCGGGGGCATCGCTGCCCGCCCCGCAGGAATGACGGAGCGGCCCGGGCTGCTGCTTGTCCTGCTGCTCCTGATTTGAACTCGGGGAGGGAGGAGCCAGACTCGGCAAAAAAAACGCCAGGGGCGGACAGCTCGTCCGCCCCTGCCGCTCCTGTGCGGAACCCGCTCCGCGCCTCAGCGTTTCCGTGGAATGGATGTTTTAGCTTTTCGCCGCCAACTGGGCCGCATACTCCGGCTCGCTGCCCGCTTTCCATTTGATGTTGCAGCCGATGCTGGGCTTCTGGTCCTGCGGAGCCGGCTTGCCTTGCAGCAGGGCATCCAGCGCCTGCCGCAGGTCGTTGCCGGTTACCGGCTTGTCATTGCCCGGACGGCTGTCGTCGAACTGTCCCCGGTAGGCCAGCTTACGTTCCTTGTCGAACACGTACAGGTCGGGAGTGCAGGCGGCGTGGAATTTCTTGGCGACCTCCTGGGTCTCGTCGTAAGTGTAGGGAAACGTAAAGCCAAACTGCTTGGCGATTTCCGCCATCGCCTGCGGTTTGTCGTCGGGATACTTTTCCGCGTCGTTAGAATTGATGGCCACTACGGCCACTCCGCGCTGCTGGTAGGAGCGCGCCAGGTCGGTGAACTGCTCACGAATATGTTTTACAAAGGGACAATGGTTGCAGATAAAAGCAACTACAAGGACTGGCGAAGATTGAAAATCGTCCGAGGATACAGTTTTGCCCGACGCATCCGGCAGCCGGAATGCAGGAAGTTTGGTTCCCAGGGGCAGCATTGTCGAGGGAGTTGCAGCCATGAATTACTCCTGTCGCTAAAGAATCACTTCACACAAGTTTCTATAGTACGCCTCCCAGTCGAATCTTCAAAAACAGCAGCTATCAAGATCGGAGACCCTACTGCCATGCTCGCCGGCCTCGCCGCACACCCAAGCAGCCGAGGATCCGAGCCAAACAATTCGGAAGCCATGGCTTCGCATTGAGCCCCAGTTTGTCGTAAGCTCGGGCCAGACCCCAAACAAAAAGCCCGGCCTTTCAGCCGGGCTTTTTACTGCAAATTGTCGAACTGGCTATCCCGCCTTGTCCATGAAGGCCAGTGCAAGATCGCGTTTCTCCACCATTTCCTTGGTGACCTCGAACTCGCGGACCTTCTTCTGGGTGGGAAGGTGATACATGAGTTCCAGCATCAGCTCTTCCAGGATCATGCGCAGTCCGCGTGCCCCTACCTTGCGGTTCATGGCTTCGCGCGCAATGGCGTGCAGCGCATCATCGCTGAACTTGAGCCGCACATTCTCAAACTCGAACAGCCGCTGATACTGCTTGGTGACCGCGTTGCGCGGACGCGTCAGGATCTCCACCAGCGCCGCTTCGTCCAGGTCATCGAGCACGCCCACCACCGGCAGCCGTCCGACGAACTCCGGGATCAGGCCAAATTTGATCAGATCCTGCGGCTCCACCTTCTGCAGCATGGTGGTGTCGCGACGGCTGGGCTGCTGCGCCTGCTCCGCCGGCTTTTCCTCTTCCGCGCGGAAGCCCATGGATCTTCTTGCCGGCACGCCGGCCAATCACCTTCTCCAGGCCGACAAACGCCCCGCCGCAGATGAACAGGATGTTGGTGGTATCCACCGGGGTGAACTCCTGGTGCGGATGCTTGCGTCCGCCCTGCGGCGGCACGTTGGCTACGGTTCCTTCCAGAATCTTCAGCAGCGCCTGCTGCACGCCTTCGCCGGAGACATCGCGGGTAATCGACGGGTTTTCGTCCTTGCGCCCGATCTTGTCCACCTCGTCGATGTAGATGATGCCCGGTCTGCGCCCGCGCCACATCGCCGTCGGCCGCCTGCAGCAGTTTCAGGATGATATTCTCGACGTCCTCGCCGACATAGCCGGCTTCGGTCAGGGTGGTGGCATCCACGATGGCGAACGGAACGTCCAGCATCCGCGCCAGCGTCTGCGCCAGCAGCGTCTTGCCGGTACCCGTGGGCCCGATCAGCAGAATGTTGGACTTGGTCAGCTCCACCTCGCTGTTGCGCTGGCGGTTCATGTGGATGCGCTTGTAATGGTTGTAAACCGCTACCGCCAGCTTCTTCTTGGTCTGGTCCTGGCCAATCACGTACTGGTCCAGAAAGGCTTTCACCTCGTGGGGCTTGGGCAAATGATCGGGTGCCACCGCCGCATGGCTGTCGGCCCGGTCATCCTCCAGAATGGAATTGCACACGGCAACGCACTCGTCGCAAATGTAGGCCCGCGGATAATCGCTTGGCGACGAAATCAGCTTGGCCACGGCGTCCTGGGATTTATGGCAAAACGAACAACGAAGGATCTCCTCCGTCCCTGACCTTGGTTTCACGGTTGACTCCTGTACGCCCTCTCTCAGTGCCGTGCTGGAAACCCGGTTTCCGGGGACTCCCCGGCCGCCAAGTTCCCCATCATCTTACCCCCGATTACAAGCCCTAGCGGGGCTGATAGATGATGTCGTCGATGATTCCGTACTCCTTGCTCTGCTCGGAATTCATAATAAAGTCGCGTTCTACGTCCTTTTCCACCTTATCCAGTTGCTGGCCCGTGTGGTGAGCCAGGATCTGGTTAAGAATTTCCCGCATGCGAAGAATTTCCCGGGCGTGGATGTCAATATCGGTCGCCTGCCCAGCCAGCCCGCCCATCATGTGCGGCTGATGGATCAGGATTCGGGAGTTGGGCAGCGCAAACCGCTTCTTGGCCGCCCCCGCCGCCAGCAGAACCGCTCCCATGCTGGCCGCCTGCCCGATGCAGATCGTCATCACGTCCGGCTTGATGAACTGCATGGTGTCGTAAACGGCCATGCCCGCGGTGATCGATCCCCCGGGCGAATTGATATACAGTTGGATGTCCTTCTCTGGATCCTCGGCGGCCAGAAACAGCATCTGCGCGATAATCAGGTTCGCCACCGTATCGTCAATCGGCGTACCTAAAAAGATGATGTGGTCCCGCAGCAACCTGCTGTAAATGTCGTAGGCCCGCTCGCCGCGGCCCGTTTGCTCGATGACCATCGGTACCAGCATATTTTGAGGTCCTCTCGTATTTCTCTGCCCTTTCTGTTGCCTGGACTCCCGCTCCCCGCCGGGGCGCCCGAGTCCAATTCAAGCTGGAGGGGAGGGAAGAGTTGCAGCAAACTTTCCTCCGTGCTGCGGTCTGCTCGATATGGCAGCCTGAACAGCATCAGGAGGGAACCGGCCAACAGGCTCGAAGCCAATGCTGGCGTCGCGCAGTGCGATCAATGGAAAAATTCTACCACGCTTCCGCGCCCGCCTCGGGTATGCCGGACTATCCGGCAAGCAACCAACGGCAACGCCAAGCCTAGGCGGATTGCTGATACAGGAAATCGAGCGCCTTATCGTTCCTCATTCGGGAACGCATCCTCTCCAAAGCACCTTCACTGGCCAGCTTGGAGCGCACCGCCCCTATGTCTTGCCGCGACTGCTGGGCAATGGCCTCAATCTCCTGATCGAGCTCTGCCTCGCTGACTTCAATGTTTTCCTTTTCCGCGATCCGCTCCAGCAGCAGGGCCGACTTGACGTCACGGACAGCGGCCTCGCGCTGGCCACTGCGCAGCCGCCCAAAGTCCATGCGCTTCATGTCCTCGGGCTTCATGCCCTGGGCCGCCAGGGCGCGCAAGCCCCGCTCCAGCCGGATATCGATCTGGTGTTCGACGAGGGCCTCGGGAACCTCGAAGGAGTGCTGCTTCAGCAGCTCATCCACGATCTTTTCCTTGCCCTCGCGCTCGGCCTCGCTCTCCTTCCGCCGCTGCAGGTTGGTGCGGAGCTGGCTGCGCAACTCGTCCAGCGTTCCAATGCCTACCGTTTTGGCAAACTCGTCATTGAGCTCCGGCAGCTCTTTCTTCTTGATGCCCTTCACCTGAATGGTATAGACGAATTTCTTCCCCGCCAGGCGCTGGTCGGAAAAATCCTCCGGATAGTTCACCTCGAAGACGCGCTCCTCGCCCTCCGAGGCCCCCCGCAGGTTCTCGGTGAATTCGCTTACGGTCGCCTGCCCGCCAATCTCCACCAGCACGTCCTCGAGCTCAACCGGCTTGGGTTCGCCTGGCTTTCCTTCCGTCTTGGCAGTCGGCTCAGTGGCTTCCGCGGTTGCAGGCTTGCCCACCACGGAAACCTGGGCAAAATCGCCATCTTCCAGGGCACGTCCTTCCACCGGAGAGTAGCTTGCCTGCTGCTCGCGCAGTTGGCCGACGGCGTCCTCGACTTCCTGCTCCTCGACGCTGATAGCCGGTTTCTCGACCTGCAGGTTTTCGTAGCCGGAAATCTCAATCGGAGGCAGCACTTCAAAACTGGCTTTGAAGCGCAGCGGTTCTCCCTCGTGCAGGTGCAAATCCGTTACCTGGGGCTGCGACACCGGCACCAATCCCTGCTTCTCGGCTTCCCGCCGGAAATAGCGCGGAATCAGCGCCTCCAGCACCTCGCTGCGGATCTGCTCCGGAAACCGCTGCCGGATAATGGAAGGCGGGACTTTTCCGCTGCGGAAACCCGGCAGGCGCGCAAACTTCTGCAGCTTCTGCACAACCGCATCGGTTTCGCGGCTCACAATGTCGGTGGGAACTTCGATTTGAACTTCGCGTCGGGTGCTCGTGTTGGTTTCAGTGGTTGTCACAGGATTTCAATCGGTCGTCCAGTTGAGCTGCGTCTTGAGAAGCGACCTTTTGACTATAAGCGGCTGGCGCGCAGGGGTCAATTCAGCGGAGCGGACCCGAACTCCTGTCATCCTGAGCCAAGCCATTGCAGGCGGATTGTCATTAACGCCTGCGGGTGTTTTCCTGAGGAGCCTCAGAGTTCCGTCACCGCCTGCGGCACAGCCTCGTATTCCTCAATGGTGGCCGCGACCCCGAATTCGCGCGCGTTGGGGACTTCCTCAACCCGAACTATGCGGCACTTGCACCGTACCCACAGATTGGGTTCCTGATCGGGGGCGGACGGAATGGGCAGGACGGCCTCCAGTTGCGATCCCTGCGTCAGCTTCGAATCAATGTAGAGGAAAACTCCCGTTAGGCTGATGTCCCGCGTGACTCCCTCCTGCGAAGCGGCGTTGGCTGCCACTCGCACCGGAATTTTGGCCAGGTGTCGTATACGGGTCGAACCCCGCTTCTCTGTCTTCGCTTTGGTCACGCGATCCTCCACGCCCCACTGGCTGACGCTTCCGAGAGGTCGCCAGACATTACAGGAGATAGCTGCCCGGCGCAAGCTTTAGCCGGTAGTTGTCCCGGAAATCCGTGCACAAACGAGAAGCAAAGGACACCCGCTCCAACCAGGAATCAGCTCATCATCGCCGCCGCCCTGTGTCTGTCCGGTCGCACCATAACCCTGCTGGCTGCATAACCGACGCTGAACGTCACCCCCACCCCCAGCGTCACATACCACGTCCAGGGCACGGGACGCGGCAGCGCCAGTGAGAACCCCGTATAGGGTGCCAGCGCGTGCCAGAGGTTCTGCTCCTGCCACAAGTAAAGGTTGAACACAAAACCGCAGAACATGCCCAGCATGGTGCCGCGCTCGTTGGCAGTCCGGGTCAGCACGCCCAGCAGGAATACGCCCAGCAGCGCTCCGTAGGCCACCGAGGCGATCGAGAGCCCCACCTCCACCACCACGCGAATGTCGCGCGACAGGATCGCGAGGGTAAACAGCACCGCCGCCCAGGCCACGGTGGAAACCCGCGAGAGCCGCATGCGTTCGCGTTCCCCGGCACGGGGGCGAAGCCGCGCATAGAAATCCATGATGGAACTCGATGAAAGGGAGTTCAGAGACGAACTCAGATTGGACATGGCCGCCGCCAGGATGGCCGCAATCAGCAGCCCCGAGACGCCATGTGGCATGTCCTCCACGATAAACGTGGGAAAAATTTCGTCGAAGGAGGCGAACGTGCGCCCGCTCCCCCCGGAATGGTAGAAGGCGTACAGCAGAATTCCCACCAGCAGGAAAAACGTGAACTGCAGGAATACCGCCACTCCGCTGCTGATCAGCGCCAGCTTGGAATCGCGCTCGCTGCGCGCCACCAGTAGTCTCTGCACAATCAACTGATCGGTGCCGTGGCTAGCCGTAGTGAGAAACGTTCCCCCGATCAGCCCCGCCCAGAAGGTGTAGACGCGAAAAAAGTCAGGCGTGAAATCGAATACCCGGAACTTATTCCCCGCCTCGGCCATGCTGCTCACCGTAGCCCAGCCTCCCGGCACCAGCTTCAGCAGCGTGAAGAATCCCACCACGGTTCCGCCCACGTAGAGAAACATCTGCACCACATCGGTCCAGATCACCGCCTTCATCCCACCCTCGAACGTGTACACCAGCGTCAGCACGGTGACGATGGCGATGGCAATGATGTCGCGTTCGAGGCCGGGAAATCCCCTCAGCACCGCGCCCAGTGTGATGCGCACCACAATGGCTACCGCGAATACCCGCACTCCTTCGGCCGCCGCCCGCGTCACCAGGAACAGCGATGCCGTCAGCGAACGCAGACGCCCGCCAAAGCGGCGCTCCATCAGTTCGTAAGCGGTATATAGTTCCCCGCGAAAGTAGTGAGGAATCAGCAGCAGGCTGATGATGACCCTCCCCACCATGTAACCCATTACGACTTGCAGGAAGGTCAGGTCGCCGCGGTAGGCGAGCCCGGGAACGCTGATGATGGTGAGCGTGCTTGTCTCCGACCCCACGATGGACAGCGAAATTGCCCACCACGGAATGTCGCGGTCCGCCAGAAAGTAGTCGCGAGTCGACTTCTGCTGCTTGCGGAAATGAACCCCGAACAGCGTGATGCCGGTCAGGTACAGCGCGATGATCGCGAAATCGAACGAATCCAGTCCCATACCATCCGGCGGAGAGGCAGTGCCTCATTCTTCCACAGTGCAGTTCCCACGCTTTGGGTTTTCCTGAGGAGAAACCCCGAAATCAACTTTTCAAGGAAAAGAAAGTTCCCCAGCCTGTATGATTACCGCCCATGAAATCTCTTGCCTTGAGACGCAGCGTCCCCATCGCCCTGCTTGTCGCAATGACTTCAGCCATGCTGGTCGCCCAGCAGCCCAGGCAGGCAAGAGATTATGACGCCGAGATTCGCAGGGCCATTCAGTCCGCGAAAGACGCCGCCGGATTCGAGTTCCTCGGTACCCTGACTCGCGTCTGCCTGCTGCCGGAGAGTGGGGGTGAGAACACCAGCGACAACGTTCCCCGCTTCGTGAGCGATCCGGGCGCCATTCCCCCACGCGATACCTGGTATGCCGATCCCGCCCGCGTCTTCGACAATCTCTACTTCGTAGGTGGCAAGATTCACTCTTCCTGGGCGCTGACGACCTCGCGGGGAATCATCCTGATCGACACCCTCTATCCCTACAACTCCGAGGAACTAATCGTCGGCGGACTGCGCAAACTCGGCCTTGACCCCAAGGACATCAAGTACGTCCTCATCTCGCACGCCCATGCCGATCACATTGGCGGCGCCGAGATGCTACAGAAGCGCTACGGCGCCCGTGTGGTCATGGGAGGCCCCGACTGGGACCTGGTCGAAAAGTATCCCAACCGTTACAAGACCATGGCGCCCAAGCGGGACATTGTCGCCACCGACGGCATGAAGATCACGCTCGGAGACACCACGGTCACCGTCTGGCTCACGCCAGGCCATACGCCCGGCACCCTGTCCTACACCTTCACCGTCTTTGACCACGGCAGGCCGATGCACGTGGCCTACTCCGGCGGTACGGCCTTCAACTTCGTGAACAACACGGCCGATCCGGGCATTCGCAACTTCCAGACGTATATTGACTCGCAAAAGCACATGGCAGAAGAAGCCGCGGAAACCGGCGCGACGGTTATCCTCTCCAACCACTCCGAGTTCGACAATGCCTACAACCGCAACCGCATGCTTGCCGTACGCGGCAATGGTCCGCATCGTTACGAGCTTGGGACCGAGTGGGTGCAGCGCTACTTTCTTGTCATGGAAGACTGCGCGCGGGCGGCGCAGTTGCGGCTCGAAGAGCAGCAGGCAACGGGATCAAAACGCTGACGCCCCTGCTGCTACGCGCCAATCGGGATCCGCCGGATTCTTCCTCGCCGGGATCCCGCCTGAAACTTTCCTTCCGCCAGCGCCTTGATGGTCCGCATCATCTTGCGTTCCATGATGAAGTGGGCGGGCTGCCAGAACAGAAAGCCCGCGACCGCGCCCCACGGAGGCCCCTGTTCACCATCCACGCCGCGCATCACCAAACGGGTAGTGTTGCAGTCGATCGGTTCCAGCAGAAAAGTCCAGCTTCCATGCGGAGCATAGCCGTGCTCAATCGCTGACTCAGCATCCTGCGGATTCACCAGCACCAGCGCACGTTCCGGCTCCAGGCGAGCTACCACCATCCGCGCTTCTCCGCCATAGCGATACCGTGGAGCCATCCAGAACGTGTCTCCCACGTGGCGTTCCTGCCATTCTGGAACAATGCGGTAGGTGTTATGCATCTCCGCGCGGAACAGATTTTCCAGCGCCGTGTAGCTGTAGTATCCCGCCCGGTCTTGTCCGATCTGCATGATCCACGGCCAGACCTTGCTGGTTGGCGCGTTGATCGTGATAGCTCTGGTGCACCCGGCCCGCGAGCCCGGAGTCAGTTCATCACCCGGCCAACGTCGGTTGATCTCTTCCTGCGTGGCCCCCCAGCGCAGTATCCGTGGACGCAACACCGCTACATAGGCCCCGAAGGCACAGCCCGCCGAGGCGGCGGCAACCCCACAGAGAAGTTTGGAATGTCGCGCCATCTTGTCCCTCCACCCTCCAAGATATCGACCTCGTCTAGACCAATCTGTGACAAGAATCACTATAGAAAGCCCCGACCAGCGGGGATCAACCGCCACATTGCGAATTCATAGCCGGATGTCATCCTGAGCGGAGCACCGCGAGGCACGTAGTCGAAGAATCTTGGGTGTGCCTTAGTCGTTTCGACGAGGTGTGACGAGAGAACTGTTTATTTCACTATCGCATTTGTATGATGATGCGCCGAGGAGACCCTTATGCCAGGCACAAGCGCTGGAATACAGCTTAATGGCAAGCTGACAGAAGCAGATTTGAAGGATGCACGCAAAGCGCCGCGTTCAGGTGGTACTGGCCAAGAATTCTCCTCGCCAACTGGTACGGCTTGGCTCTGACCTGCATTCTGGTGTGGGCTACGATTGCGGGGTTGCTTGGGGCAGCCCACGCGAACTCGAAGGGTCTGGGAATCTTATGGGCGGTAGTTGCCGCTGTCGCCGGGTGGGTGTTCTACAGGACGAGGAGAACGATGGCGCGGGAGTTCACGCATTTCAAGGCCACGCAACCAGATTGGATTACGATACCGAACGAGGGCCTGAAGTTCGACGGACCGAGCGGAGCTACCGGATTCCAGCCGTGGACAAATTTCAAAAGATGGCGTGAACATGGACGAGTTCTAGTTTTGGAACAATCACCGGGCAAGCGATTTGTGATCTTGCCGATTGGCGAATTATCCGATGTAGAGCGGCAGCCTCTTCGGGAACTACTGGGGTCATGCCTGCCAAAGTGAACTATCTCTTCCGCTGCCGTATTCTCACGTCAAACGACACAATCCCATTCTGATCGCGCGTGGCCACCAGGGCTACGCTGGGACTCACGTTGTACTCCATCTGGATGACCTGCTGGCTGGACTGCGAGACGTTGGTCACGTAGATCACGGTCATGTTGCGCGAAACCTGCCGCTCCAGCGTCAGGCGCGCGCTGGGGTTGATCTGCGTGCCCACGGTATCGGCCGGTGAGATGCGCAGCCGGCTCACGCCGAACAGCTTCTGCACCCGGTCATTCAGCGCCGAGTTCATCGCCTGGTCCAGAATGGCCTGCGACTCGCTCTGAGTGAACGAGGCCGAGGGCCGCGTTACCTGTACGGTTTCGGGCCGCGTCTGCCCAAAGGCCAGCAGTCCCACAATCTCCGAGGTGGGCAGCGGAGGCTCGGAGCGGTATGTGATATTCAGCCGATCCAGCGGACCGTAGAAGTTCAGCGTCACCTCGTACTCACGGATTCGGGTTACCAGTTCGGCGTCGAACACGGGCTCCAGCCGCACCGGGTTGTTGAAGCTGATCTCGGCGTGGTTCACCTGGTAGCGCGCGCCTGCAAACACCACTTCGCCTTCGGTGGCGTTTACGCCGCCAATCAGGACCGGATGCGCCGCGGTTCCGCGGATGTTCAGGTCGATATCGCCGGTCAGCCTGGCGGCTGTGGTCTCCACCTGCAGTTCCGGCGCAGATGTTACCTGCAGGCTGAGCTGCAAACGGTTCAACGAGGAGAGCGGATTGGGCGGCGCTGCCCGCTTCAGTCCTGCGATGTAGTAGCCCAGGTCGAACTGCGGAGTGATGGCGAAGCGCGTGACCAGCACGTTGCCGCTCAGGTTGTAGTGGTCACTACTCGCCGTGAGTTGCAGGTTCAGGTTCATCAGGCTGCTCACACCGGGAGGCTCGCGCAGGCGCACGCCGGTTCCCTTCACGGTCAAAGTGAGCGCCAGCCGCGGCCCGATGTTCAGAAACCCACCCAGTGCTACGTCGCCTCCGCCGCTCTTCCCGGTGAGCGACTGCACCTCCAGACGGTCCTGATTGAACACCAGCGTTCCGTTCAGTTCGCTCAGGCCATTGGGGAAATCCTGATAGGCAACCGAGCCGTTTCTTATCTGCGCGGTTCCACGCAAGTCGGGGTTCGATGCCGTTCCCCCCACATCGACCTGGAAGGTAGTTGCCCCCGAGGAGTCGAGCCCGGGGTTGAATACTTTGAGCAATGCCAGGTCGGCATCGCCGTATGCCCGCAGCCGCAGGCGATGCCGTCCGCCCAGTTCCACCGTTCCCGTGGCGGTCAGATCGGTTCCCGTTCCCGCCATGCGCAACTGCCGCAGCGTGAGCACCTTCTGCTCCACGCCAAATTCGATAGGACCCCGGTTCTCGAGCGCAATGCCCCGAACCTGGGCGGAAAGCTGCTGCAGGCTGCCCTGCATCTCCAGCAGGGCCGGATGGCGCAGCGGTCCTTGCAGTTGAAGCACTCCGGCCGCCGAAGAGTGGCCCGTGAGATTGTCCTTGAGTACCTGGGTGAGCAGTGTATCCACATCAACCTGGGAAATATGCAGCTCTGCTTTTGTGGGCAGGTCGCCGTGCAGACCAATGTCTCCTTGCAGTGTGAGTTCACCCTTGTTGAACTGGGATGTGCCATTGATGTGCAGGGTGCGATCGCGGGTGGCGCCCTCCAGCCGGAGGGTTCCCATCTGCTCTCCGTTCAGCGCAATGGACTGCACATCGATTTCCCCGCCCAGCGAGGGCTGGCTCGGGGTGCCATTGCCGGACACCTCAAAGTTTACCCGCCCGGAAACAAAGAGGCGTCTGTTCTGGATCTGCCGCAGGCGAGCCAGTTCCAGCCCGCTGCCTTGCAGCTCCAGACGAAATGCCTCGGTCCGCCAGTTATAGGCCGCGCGACCCTCGGCGTGAGCGCCGTTGAAGGTCATGGAGACACGATCCAGCGCCAGCTCTCCTCCAGCCAGCATCACAACCGCGTTCAGCGAGTCCAGCGGTTCGCCGTAGAACATGGCATGGCTCAGGCGCACTTGGCCCGCCGCCCGCGGTTCGCCCCAGGTTCCCGCAATCTGCAGGACTCCATTGGCGGAGCCAGACAATGGATAGTGCAGGTGGGCCACCCGCTCGAGTTCTGCGACCTGGGTATCGTGGAGCGTCACGCGCCCAAAGATATCGCTGGCATCGCTCAGCACGCCCCGGCTCAGGGTGGCGCGCAAATTCCCGGAGATTCCCCATCCTCCGGCCTGGAGCTGCGCATTGCCCAGCGCCAGCTCGTCCGGGGTGAACAGCACGTTCGCGCTTACTGAATCGAAAGCCACCGAATCGACGCCCGCTGCCGCCGCCGGGGTTGCCTCTGCCGGGCCTTTGAGCGGCACGGCCAGATGGGAAAGCGTCATCTGGCCGTCGAGGCGCGGCGCCTGCAGGGTTCCCGTCAGGAGCCCGGAAAACGAGCCCTGGCCGCGAATCCCTTCGAAGCGCGAAAGCCGGGGCAGCGCCAGGCTCAACAGCGGAGTCAGTTCGCTCAGTTGCCCGGAAGTTAATGTAAAGTGCGCGTTGGCAGCGGCTGTGCCTAGTTCTCCCGCCAGGCTCAACTGCAACCCGCGCCCGGCCAGGGCGAGGTGCTCGAACTCGAGGCGCGCCGGAGCAAACAGGTACGCCCCGGTTACCGATCCCTCGACCGGCAGGTCGGGAGCCTGGCCCCAAGCAGGGGTTCCGCTCTGCGGGGGCGAATTCACGGCCAAATCGAAGTGCGCAACCGCGGACTCCGGACGCCCCGACCAGCCCACGTCCACCGTTCCCGAGGTGCGCCCGCGCAGCTTCAGCTTGTCCAGGGGTAGCTGGTGGCTGGAGGCGGCAGCCACCGCGCTTTGCAGACTTACGCCTTCCACGTGCAGCCGCGCCGTGCCCTGCTGGCGCGGAGCCGAGCCCTTCGTCGAGCGCCAGTTCCTCACTTCCAGGGCCCCGCTGATGGTTCCCCCCAGCACGCTCGCGAACAGGTGAGGGAAGGAGGCATTTTCCGGTCCGATCACGTACTCCGTGCCCAGGTTGAGCCGGGGCACGCGCACCCCGCCGGAAACCCATTCCGCGTTCCGCAGGGCAAAGGTTCCTCTGGTATCGAGACGGTGTCTAGCGTAGTGTGCGCTTCCCGAGACCTCGACCGTTCCCCCGCGGACGTGCCGCATCTCATAGAGCTTCATCAGTTGCCCGGCTCTTACCTGGGCTTTGTATTCGAGCTGCACATCCGGGTCGGAGTAATTCGTCAGCTTGCCGCTGGCTTCAAAATGCGAGTCTCCGGAAATCCAAGTAGCCGCGTCGACCACCGCTCCATCGGGCCGGACGCTGAAGCGCACGGTTCCTTTTCCTGTCTGCACCAGGTCGTCGTAACGCGCGGTCACGTTGCCGGCCTGCACCCTGCCACGGTACTCCTGGCCAGCGGCCGAGGCCAACTGCGCCTGCACCGTATCGGCGCGCACGTCCAGGGGAAGGCTGCGCTCATTGACGATCACGGTTCCATTGCGCACTTCCAGATGTCCGATGGATAACTGAAACAATTCCCCTACACTGGCCGCGCCCACGGGCTTTGGCTGATTGCTGCTTCCGTCGGGATAAATAATGAGGTGAAGGACCGGGTTTTCGATCACCAGCGAGCGCAACCCGAGTTCGCGGCGCAGCAGGGAAAATAAGTCCAACCTGGCCTGCAGGCGATCGGCATGCAACCAGGGAACTTCAGACGCTGCTGCGGCCGGCCGCGCGCGGCCATAAATCGTCAATCCCCCGGCTTCCACATCGAAGTGGAAAAGCCGCCAATGGAAGCTGTCCAATTCCGCTCTGCCGCCCGTCATCTGCTGCAGGCGGTCGATCACCTGCGCCCGAGCCCAGCGCTGGCCGGGAGCGCCATTGAGCACGATCAAGGCCACCGCCAGCGACGCCGCCAGTGCGATAGCGGTGATTCCTGCGGCGACTTGCAGCTTGCGACTCATTGTGTTTTCGCTGTGGCGGGCGTCTTCACCGCTTCCCCGGTTGCGGGCTGCGGCTGCGCAACCAGCATCTGGACCTGGCTCTGGCTGCGCAGGGATTGCAGCCATTCCTGTACCAGCTCCCCCGCTTTCTGCTGCAGCAGGATTTCGCGAATTTCCCCCGTAACCTCATCCAGAGGGGGAATCGCCTGTCCGCTTTGCCGCAAGCCGGGAAGCAGCTTGTCCCGGTAGTAGGTGAATATGCTGCGATTGTCGACGTGCACTCCGGGAAGAATTTCCGCACTGGCAAAGTGCCCCATCCGAACCTGCGCTTCCAGTACCGCCCGTGCCTGGTTCTCGTTCAGGCCATACCGCTCGAGCACCGCATGCCAGCCATCATCGGACCTTGCGGCGGGAATCTGCTGCCGCAGTTCGGCCAGGCGCTTTTGGATTTCGTCATTGTCTGGAGGGGGAAAATTGCGGCCCTCGATCTGTTCCTCCACCAGCTTCTGGTCGATCACCTGTTGCAGCGCGTCCTGTTCCTGCTGAGGGGTCATCTTCATCCAGTGGCCGCTGCTCGATCATGGCCTGGTAGCGTACGCGGTCCTGCCAGTCACTCAGCAGGATGGGCTGGCCGTTCACCAGGGCGACAATGCGGTCGATGACCTCGCCGGCGCGGGCGCTCGCAGCGACGCCGCGGTCATCACCAGCAGCAGTCCGAATTGCAACCAGCGCTTCATGCGATGCTTTTCCGCCCCGTCGCTCAAAACGTTTGTCCCACGCTGAAGGAGAACTGCAGCCTTCCAGTTCGTGCCGAGTGAAATCCGGTCTTGTCCGTCGGGTCATCGTAGTACGGATACGTCGGAGGATTCAGGTTGTAGCCCACATCCAGACGCACCGGGCCGATGGGCGTGCGATAACGGATTCCCACTCCCAAGGCATGCGACATGTACGCAAAGTCGCACTGCGAGGATGTTGCCTCCACCGTGCACAGGTCGCGGTCTTTCTGCTCCCATTGCACCACAGCGCGGCCCATGTCGCCGACGCTGGAAAACACATTTCCCGCGTCATGAAAGAACGCGAAACCCAGATTATCCCCCACGTAGGGCAATCCCAGCGGAGGCGTTCGCAGCTCCAGGCTGTTGACAAACACGGCCTCGCCGCCCAGCACCTGTCCTGTCAGCAGGTCGCGAGGTCCGGCCTGATTGAGGCCAAAGCCCCGCAATCCGTTGGCGCCCCCGGCAAAGAACCGTTCCGGCAGCGGAATCACCGGCTCCGCCGTGGGGTCGTCTCCGGTGGGAGCGCCGAAGGGCTTGGCAATTCCAATCTCGGTATAGCGGGCGAAAACCCAGCGCCGTCGGTGAAACGGCTGATAGGTAGAATTCTGGACCAACAGGCGGCCAAAATTTGCCTCCGATCCAAACACGCCGGAGGCCACGCCGGCATCGATGGTGGTGTAGTTTCCGTTGTGGGTCTCGATGGGATCGTCGCGCTTGTCGCGGATGTAAGTGATGCTGGGCAGCCCCACGCGCACCGGACTGGATAGCAGAGGAATCGGAGGCGGGATCAATCTGCAGCTCCGACGCCTGCACCCGGCGGTAGGTAAAGCGGTACAGCAGGGTGGTGATGCGGCTCAGCGACTGTTCCAGTTGAATGGAACCTTCCAGACGCCGCGAGGTGAAGGTCTGCACGTTCAGGCTATTGTCGTAGAACAGGTTGAAGGCAAGCCGCAGGTTCTGGTGATTGAGCAGCCGGGGAGCCTCATAGGTGGCCAGCCCCTGCTGCTGCAGCCGCCCCACGTGCGATTTGAAGCTGAGGGTATGTGCTCTCCCGCCCACGTTGAGGCGGCTCACATCAAAGCTTACGGTAGGACTGATTCCGGTTTGCCCATTGGGACTGGTGCGCGCTCCAAAAGAGGCGCTTTCGATTTCTATGCCCACGCCGTAATTGAAGGTCCAGCGCCGCGCCTCGGTGAATTGCAGCAGAATGTTCTTGTACTTGGCGTCCCCTTCGCTGTTCTGCACCGCCAGCTTCACCTCATTGAAAACCCCCAGATCGTAGAGCCGCCGCTGGGTTTCCAGCATGGCCGTCTGGCTGAGCGGCTCGCCGCTCTGAAACTGGAATTGCCGCTCCGCCACTCCCGGCTTGGTATTGTCCAGACCCGACATCAGGATGCGGTCCACAAAAACCTGCTCGCCTTCCTTCACGTGGTAGACCACGTTCATGCGCTGCGGATCGCCCGGCTGCGGCGTGGCCGAGGCCTCGAAGGAAACCTGCGAAAAGCCGCGATTGAAGTAGTAGTTCATGATCAGGTCGCGGTCGGTGGCAATGTTGCTGCTGGAATAAGGCTGTCCCTCCGCCGTAGTCAGCAGGGGAAGAAGATCCTCCGGCTTCACCTTTTCCGCGCCTTCAATCTTCAGGCTTGCGACGCGCGTCTGCGCTCCCTCGTCGATATTCATATCGACTTCCATGCGCCCGCTGACCCCGTTGAGATCGTCTTTGATATCGGAGTGCACCTGCGCCTGCTGGAAGCCGTTGGAGTGGTACAGATCCAGAATGCTCTGCACATCTTGGTCCAGCAGCTCCTGGCTGAAATGACCGTACGATGCCAGCCAGCCCGCCTGTTTGATCTGCATGCGCTCCCGGATCAGTTCCGAGCTGAAGTACCGGTTCCCGTGAATGGCCACGTTCACCAGTTGGTGGCGCTCGCCGCGCTCCACCATGTAAACCACCCGCAGATGGTTTCCGGCGTAATCCCGGCGGAATTGCACGTCCGCGTCGAAATAGCCCCGCGTCTGGAAATAGTCGCGCAGGTTTTTGCGGCCTTCGTTCAGCAGATCGTCATCCAAGGCGTGCTCGGTATAGACAGGCAGCAATTGCCGAAGCTTGCCATGGCTGACGTTGGCGCCCAAAACGTCAATCGCCACCGTAGGGCCGCGTTCGATGTGAAACAGATAGTCCAGAGTATTGCTGTCGGGGTGAAACTTACGGTCGGTGAGAGCAATCTGCGCCTCCAGCCGGTTCTCGTGCGAGTAGCGGTCGCGCAGCCGCTCGAGGGCACGACTGGTCCGGTCGGCCGTAACCGTATCCCCCTGATGGAGGTGCGCAATGTTTCGAATCTCCTCGGGAGTGTAGCCGGAATCTCCCTGCACGGTCACATCTCCGACCTTGGCGGGCGCACCCGCTTCCACCTGGAAACGCAGCTCCACCTGCTGGGTGGCGGCATCGGGGAAGTCCTGCACGCTGACGCTCGACTGGTAATAGCCGTTCTCGAGCAGCAGGCTCTTCATCAATTGCACGGCGTGGTCCACGGCGCTTTGGGAATACAACTCCCCCAGCCGGAGCCGCGAGGCGTCGGCAAGCTGGGCGTCGCTGGGCGCCCCCGGTGCGCCGCTGGCGCTCACGACTCCCACGAAATAGTTGGGTGTGGCCCGGTAGATCAGATCCACCCCCTCGCTGCCGTGGGGCTCGGCTTCCACCGCCAGATCGGCGAAGCGGCCGGTGGCATACAGCGCGCGCACGCTGTCCGCGAGCTTGGTGCGGTTGAGCGGCTCCCCGGTTTTCACCGCCAGCTGCTGCAGGTATGTCCCGGCTTCATCCGTCAGGGAAACACCTTGAAATTCAACAGAGGAGACAATCCGGCCCTGGTAGGAAGCGCTGCTCGCCCTTGCCAGGGCTGGCTCGGTAAGTGGCGCTGGCGCGCCTCCTGTGTTCGCTTTCGGCCCGTCAACTGCCGCCTGGGGCGCCGGGCTCACCGTGGTGGAACTGCCTTCGGTCCACTTGGAAGGCGCCCCCGGCTCCTGCAGGCCCGCTGCAGAGCAGTTGGGAACAAGCAGCAGCGCCCCACCCGCACACCCCAGGCACAGCAGAAAACTTCGAATCATAAGGAGCGCTACCGCTCTGCTCGACACCCTGCCTCGATTGCTGCACTCCGCTCGTGCACGCTGTTTCGTGTTGGCCGCCGCTTCCGGGCAAATGTCGCGCTCCCGCCAGCCTCCCACAGGGGTGGGGACAACGCGTCTGGTTCCGTTCAACACCAGCTTCAACGCGGTTCCAGAGCGCCAGTTTCGCCGCAAAACCACCTCGGCCCGGCCACATGGGGACTTCCTGGGTTCCAGGTCAACGTACCTCCTATAATAAAGGTTTCAACAGCTCCAATCGCATGCCAATCTCCAGTTCAGAGCGCTATTCCCGCCAAGTGCTATTCCCCGGCATCGGAGCCCAGGGCCAGCAGCGTCTCGCCCGTTCCCGCGTGGCCCTCGTCGGCTGTGGAGCGACCGGCTCGGCCACCGCCGGAATGCTGGCGCGTGCCGGTGTGGGATTCCTCAGGCTCATCGATCGTGACTACGTTGAACCCAGCAACCTGCAGCGCCAGGTCTTGTTTGACGAAGCCGACGCCGCCGAATCACTGCCCAAGGCCATCGCCGCCGCGCGAAAAATTCACTCCTTGAACGGCGATGTTCGGGTGGAAGCGCAGGTCGCCGACCTCGCTCCCGAAAACGCCGCTGCGCTACTCTCCCCAGCAGACCTCATTCTGGACGGTACCGACAATTTCGAAACCAGGTACCTGCTCAACGATTTCGCCGTCAGCAACTCCGTTCCCTGGATCTACGCCGCCGCCGTTGGGAGCTATGCGGTCACTATGAACGTCGTGCCTGGCGAAGGCCCATGCCTGGCCTGTATCTTCCCCGATCCCCCGCGAGGGACGGTGGAGACCTGCGATACCGCCGGAATTTTGAATTCCGCCGCCAACTGGGTCGCATCCGTGCAAGCCACCGAAGCCCTCAAACTGCTGCTGGGAGCGCGAGCATCCCTGCGCCGGTCGCTGCTTTCTTGTGATCTCTGGCGCAATGATTTCGCTGAAGTCGCCACCAGCGCGGCGGATCCCGAGTGCCGCGCCTGCGGGCGGCGCGAATTCATTCACCTGGCGGGCGAGGGACGTCCCCACATCACCCTCTGCGGCCGCAATTCCGTGCAGATCCACGAACGCCGGCGCCCCGTCGACTTTGCCCAGATGCAGCAGAGGCTGGGACCGCACGGACAGGTTCGCTACAACGACTTTGTGCTCAAGTTCTGGCGCGAGCCTTACGAGATGACCCTGTTTCCCGACGGCCGCGCCATCATTAAGGGCACCACGGACACCGCCGTCGCCCGCAGCCTCTACGCCCGCTTCGTCGGCAGCTAACATCGCCAGCTACCAGCCGTCGGCCCAAACTTGAAGCCCGAAGCCTGAAGCCGAAATCCCGAAGCCTTTCATCCTTCCGGCTAGCCCAAACGGTGGCATGGAAATTCCTCTGGCATCTGAAGCTTGCGCACTATAATCCAACCATAACTGGAAGGCCCCTGAGGCCCTGGCTGCGGGCCCTTCCCTGGAGGGCAATTATGCGGCGGTCCATTCCTTCTCTCTTGATTCTTGCCGGTTCGCTGCTGGCCAGCGCCAGCGCCCAAGTCATGGTGACCCCAGAAGGTTGGGCGACCACTTCCGGACCCGCAATTGGCGTCTACGCTCCCGTTCTGGTCACTCCCGAAGCTCACCTGGATACACCTCAGCAGGCCATCGGAGCCACGGCAGCCTCCCCCGGCCAGCAGTTAGGCGCGACCAGTTCCCCTGCCAGCCGCGTGCTCACCCCCACCGCTCCGAGCATCGTTCCCAGGGTGATCAATGCGCCCCCGCTGGTCTACGCTATCGCTCCTCAGCCCGAGGACGCAGCGCAGACTCCTGCTTCCGCCTCCGGCACACAGACCATGGCTTCCCCGGTCAATTTGGGGATTGCTCCCGTCGGAGGCAGCGGGCTCCTATGCCGGCAATCGCAGTCTTGCCCAGCAGGCGGCGGCGGAGCGCGGCAGTTCGCAGAAGCCGGTGGTTCGCACCCTCACCAATCAGGATGTGCAGCGCCTGAACGAGCAGACCAAGTCTGGCACCCTCGGCTTGCCCGCGCAGAGTCCTGCAACTCCCGCGCAATAGGGTGATTCCTGCGCCAGGGAGCGACTTCCAGGGCAGGGAACTGCGCTGCTCTTTCAGATTGCGCGAGCAGAATCGCGTGGGCACAAACGCTTCCGTCTGTGCCCGCGCCAAGATGTCAACGGTGCTGCCTGCGATAACTCTCTCGATTGCTTTGTCTTAATTTTTTCGCCTTCTGTATTTTCTCGTCTTCTTCACTTTCACTTTTATCTTCAATCCTTGTCCTCTTTCCTGAAATCAAAACCCGCCGCTGATCTGGTATGCTCCAGCCTCTGTCGGTCTGTGCGCGTTGGAATGGAAAGCGCAGGATGCACCGCGGGCGCGCGGCATGCGTGTTTCGTGAGGCAGGCATGGCGGATTCTCCTCCGCAAATCTTGAATGTAACCGGCACGGAGCCGCTGCGGGAGCCTTCCCGAGCTTACCGTTGGATTGTCCTGATCTTCGTCAGCCTGGCGATGTTCGGGAACTACTACGTTTATGACTGCATCAGCCCCCTGGCCGACCTGCTGACCAAGCAACTCGGGTTCACGGACTCCAACATTGGCCTGCTGAACGCGATCTACAGCATCCCCAACGTGTTCATGGTGCTGGTGGGGGGAATGATCGTTGACCGAATCGGAGCGCGCCGCGCCATCCTTATTTTTGGCCTGCTCTGCCTCACTGGGGCAGCCATCACTGCCTCAACCCCGCATCTGGCAGTCATGGCCAGCGGGCGTCTTGTCTTCGGAGTTGGGGCGGAGTCGCTGATCGTGGCCGTCACCACGGCGCTTGCCAAGTGGTTCCGGGGCAAAGAGCTGAGCTTTGCCTTCGGCATTAATCTCACCATTGCGCGCCTGGGCACTTTTGCGGCCTTGAATTCGCCTACATGGGCGCGCCCTCTGTATCGCTTCTGGCAGCTTCCGCTGCTGCTTTCGGTGGCCATGGGGACGTTCTGCGTCACGGGCGCGGTGATCTACGGGGTCCTGGAGCGCCGCGCAGAGCGCAGGAATCAACTGGTCCCCGCGGGCGCGACCGAAAAGGTGATCCTTTCCGATCTGTTCCGCTTTGGGCGCTCCTACTGGTACATCGTGGCCTTGTGCGTGGTGTTTTATTCCGCAATCTTTCCCTTCCAGACCTTTGCGGTGAAGTTCTTTATGGACGCCAAGGGTACCAGCCGCGAACTGGGTGGTTTTTTGTCCAGCATCCTTACGCTGTTCTCCATGATTGCCACGCCCCTGTTCGGCTTGCTGGTGGACAGAATCGGGAAGCGGGCCCTGCTGATGACCCTGGGCTCGTTCCTGCTCATTCCGGTGTACCTGATGATGGCCTACACCAACGTAAGCTTGTATGTGCCGATGGCGATTATGGGAGTGGGTTTTTCGCTCGTACCGGCGGTGCTCTGGCCGGCGGTGGCCTATCTGGTAGAGCAGCCGAAGCTGGGGACTGCGTACGGGCTCATGACCATGATCCAGAATATCGGCCTTGCCGGCTTCAACCTGCTGATCGGATGGGCCAACGACCATGCCCACGCCAGCGCCGCGAATCCTGGCGGCTACAATGCCGGCATGTGGATCTTTTCCGTTCTTGGATTTTTCGCTGTGTTCTTCGCCTGGAGACTGCGCCAGCGCGAGAGCGGCCCCCATGCCCACGGGCTGGAGACCATCAAGGCAGGATGAAGAAAGGAATGGAAGCGGCAGGCAACCATTGTGGGGTAAAGTGAATCCGACCACCGAGTCCCTTGAAATCGCTGAGGAACTTTTTCCGCGCCCTTAAGTTGGGCGCGACGCCAAAGCCCGCATCTAAGGGTAAATGATGCAACAGCCGGCTACTCAGACTCGCCGACCTGAACGTGGCCCCGTGACGGGATTGACACAGACCAAGAAAAATACCATTGCGTCCGGGCTTCCCGAAGCGGAAGCTATCGCCCGAGCCAAACAGGGCGACGCGGAATGTTTTGAAGGCTTGTATGGCCTGCATAAGCGTCGCGTGTATTCCCTGTGCCTGCGTATGACCGGCAATACTGCCGAAGCCGAGGATCTTACCCAGGAAGCCTTCCTCCAGCTCTATCGTAAAATCGGAACCTTCCGCGGCGAATCCGCCTTTTCCACCTGGTTGCACCGGTTGTCCGTAAATGTGGTATTGATGCACCTGCGCAAGAAAGGCCTGCCGGAGGTTTCCCTGGAAGAGAGCCTGGAGCCCCAGCAGGAAGACGGGCCGCGCAGGGACATTGGCGCTCGCGATATTCAACTGGCGGGCTCCATCGACCGCGTGAACCTGGAGCGGGCCATAGAGACCCTCCCTCCGGGGTATCGCATTATTTTTGTGCTGCACGACATCGAGGGCTACGAGCACAATGAGATCGCCGAAATGATGGGTTGCTCCATTGGAAACAGCAAGTCGCAGTTGCATAAGGCCCGTATGAAATTACGGGACCTTCTGAAAGCCGGCAGAGTCGAAGGGGCGGGTAAGCGCTGAGGTAGGGTAACCGTTTGCCCGGCGAGCTTGTGCCCGCCGCCGGGAGGGCGGAATTCAGGGGGTTCGGGGAGAAGTGACATGAACTGTGCAGAATTTCAGAAGGTTCTGCCCTACATCATCGAGAGCGGGGGCAATGCAGAAGAAGAGGAACACCTGCGCACCTGCCAGGTGTGTTCCGATCTGGTGAGGGATCTCCGCTATATCGCCGACCAAGCTAAGTTGCTGGTACCCATGGAAGACCCCAGCCCCAAGGTTTGGGAGGGCATCCGCGGAACCTTGGAGCGCGGAGGATTTGGTCCGTCCCGGACGCAGCGAGAGAAGGGGTCGTTTTCAGCGCAAGGACTTTATTCCCTGGGTTCTTACGTTTGCCGTGCTTCTCCTGGCCGGCACCTGGCGCTTCACGCACCACCGGGCCTCAGACTCTTCCATGCGGGCGGTCGTGGTTTCGACGGCGGCGGCTATTGCTCCCGTCTTCGATCCGCTGCGGCTCGCTTGAGTCCGGCGACCTCCTGCGTTCTGCCGTCGAATCCGTGTACTCTGCCGTGCCGGTTCTCTACGCAGCCATGGAACCCTTTCGGGAACCGCCCGCATTAGCAGCCGATAGAACCTCGCCTGTATGGGGCTTCTCGAATAGCACTTGCCCGATTCCTCTCCTTTTGCCCCACCATCGCTAGAGTGCATGCATTCTTTTTCTGATCGCGGAGCAGTCGTCCTGGTCGGTTTCATGGGCGCGGGCAAGACCACCGTGGGGCAGGAACTGGCTCAGCGCCTGGGCTGGCGCTTCGTCGATCTCGACGTGCAGATTCAGCGCGCTGCCGGACGCACCATTCCGGAGATCTTTCGCGACTCCGGAGAGCACGCCTTCCGCCGCCTGGAAAGCGACACCCTGCGAGAATTGTTGGGTCATGCCGCCGAATCGCCCGGCCTGGTTGCCGCCCTGGGCGGGGGAGCGTTCGCGCAGGAAGAAAACACCCGGCTGGTGCGCGAGGCCCGTTATCCCAGCGTTTTCCTCGACGCGCCGCTTCCGGAACTCCGCCGCCGCTGTGCCGCCGAGGGCTCCGCCCGCCCGCTGTTTCAGGACGAGAACCAATTTCGGCAATTGTACGAACAACGCCGCGAAGCTTACATGAAAGCAGACTTCCGCGTGGACACCTCCGGCAAAACCGTGGCCCAGGTTGCCGCCGAAGTGGGCGCGTTATTGGGATGGGATAGCCGGAAATGATTTCTCGCAACTGCTTCCGATTTTGTTCATTGCTGGTGCTTCTCGCCGCGGTTTCAATCGCCCCCGCCGCCGGAGCCAAGCCCGCCAGCAGCGAAGGCGCTCTGGTGGACTCGGGTTCCTTCGGCATTTTTGTGAAAGGCCGCCGGGTTGCCACCGAGACTTTCCAGATTCACCAGAACCAGGATGGCAGTTGGACCCATTCCGAACTGAAGGTTGAGGATGGCTCCACCAAAATCGGGCAGGTCGCCGACCTGTATCTGGATCCTGTTGGCAATCTGCTGCGTTATAAGTGGAGCGAAACCAGCCCCGGCAAGTCCTATGCCGTCGTCGAGCCCGATAATAAGCTCCTGGTTCAGCATATCTATAAGGACCCGGCAGACAAGCCCATCGACCAGCCATTTCTCCTCTCCCCATCGACCGTGATTCTGGACGATTATTTCTTCATCCACCGCGAGCTGCTGGTCTGGCGATACCTGGGAGCCGGCTGCCACATTGACAGCGGCAAAATGGACTGCCGTTTAGGCAAAACCCAGTTCCCCGTGCTCATTCCCCGCCAGCATACTTCCACCCTGGTTTATCTGGAGTACCTCGGTCGGGATGAGGTGAACTACAAGGGCAAAAAGGTCGACCTGCACCGCTTCCGTCTTGATCTGGAAGACGGCTCCTGGTACCTCTGGCTGGACGATTCCCACCACCTCGTCCGCATTCTCGTCAGCGCGCAGAACACGGAAGTCCTCCGCGACTAGGTGCGTCAGTCCCGGTTCGTCAGAATTGACATACCAACAAACTGGCGACCGGGAATCTGGAGCGCCACCTCTGCCCGCCATTGGCAGACGTGGGTGGTTTCCTGAAATCTGGCTCCTGAAGCCTGCTGGTTTTTCCTGCGCCTTTACAGAACAGGCCACATCCCCGCAAACTGGAAGCCGGACGAAGTCTGCTTTATGCCAGTGGAAGCACAGCGCAAGCCCCACTCCGAGGTTCTGTTCACCATCGGGATTCTCCTCCTGCTGGCGTTCATCTACTTTGCCCGCGATGTTCTTCTCCTGATTTATGTGAGCGCGTTGTTTGCCGTTGTCCTTGGTCCCGCCATGGATGCCGTGCGCCGCATTCGAATCGGCTCCTGGCATCCCGGGCGCGGTTTGGCGATCCTGTGCGTGCTGGCGGTGGCCTTCGGCCTCATTGTTCTTTTCTTCACTGTGTTTCTTCCCCCGGTTTTCCGCGACTTGCGTGGCTTTGCTCACGATCTCCCCGGCAAAATCTCTGATGTCCAGCAACGCCTGCAGAGCCGCTTCGGCGATTCGCCGCTCTTCGACGAAATCGATGTGAATAATCTGGAGCGCCACGCCACGGCCGCCCTCGGGGGCGCCTTCGGATTCTTCCGTGGTTTCTTTAGCGGAATCTTTGCCTTCTTTAGCGCCCTGATCCTGACCGCCTATTTCGCTATGGATGGCGATGCCGCATTCCACTGGGGTCTTTCCATGATCGCGGAGCCGCAGCGCATCCGCCTGGAAGCCACTCTGCTTCGAGCCGAGCGCCGCCTGCGCCGCTGGCTGGCCGGCCAGGCCGCGCTCATGCTCGTGCTCGGTTTCTC
>CAVTBJ010000014.1:0-99554 GCA_963732925.1 Terriglobia bacterium | reverse complement strand
GCGCCAACACTATCGTGTACTCCATCTATTTTGCCGGGCAAGAAGGCGGCGGAGGCGGAGGTACGTGGAGACGGCCCGGCGGGCGGCGCTGGCCGGGTGGAGGCTATCCCCCGGGTGGAGGTTATCCCCCGGGTGGAGGCTATCCCCCGGGTGGAGGCTATCCCCCCATCTATCCACAGATTGGCTATCCTGGGGGCGGCTATCCTGGCGGCGGTGGCCGGCGCTATCCGGGCTCCTATTCGCCGGTGGACGGCAAAAAGATCCTGGAACGCTTGTCGCGGGAAACCGGCGGACGCATGTTCGTAGTCTCGAAAAACCAGCCGATCGAAAAGATCTATGCCCAGATCGAGGACGAACTACGCAGCCAGTACGACCTGGGGTACACGCCTGATCACAGCGACGGGAAGAGCTCGGACTATCACAAGATCGAAGTGAGCACGAAGAATAAGGACCTCAAGGTGCAGGCGAGGGAAGGCTATTACTCCTCCAAGCCGATGGGCACAGGTTCGAGCAATTGAGTCCGATCGGAGCTGGCGCTCTCACCCGTTGGTTTCCTGTGGAAGTGTGAACCGGATGGTGGTCCCCAGGCCCGGCTGGCTGAAGCCCTGCATTTCACCGCCGTGTGCCGTGACGAGGTTGCGGGCAATGCTCAAACCAAGCCCGGCGCCGTGCGACTCCGGTCCCTTCTGAAACCGTTCGAAAGGCTGTTCGATCTCCGCCTGGGTTGTGCCGCTGCCGGTATCCCGCACTTCGATCCATATCGCCGTACTCTTCGTTTCCCCGGCGCTGACTTCTACGGACCCTCCGGCGGGTCTCGCCAGCAACAAGTATCGCAACCACTGATGAAGAAATTATGAAGGCAAAAAAGGGCGGACCATGTTGCGGTCCGCCCGTCAGGTTTAGGGTGAAATCAGGTTAGAAGGTCAATCGCAGAGCAACCTGTACCAGGCGAGGTTGGTTGAACTGGGCTTGTCACCTTTCCGAACTGGCTTGTAGCCGAGGTGTTCAACTGCGTGTTGGGAGCGGAGAAGCGTGGATTGTTGAACAGATTGAACGCCTCCAGCCGGAAGGTCAGCCCCACTTGCTCGGTGATGCTGGTCTTCTTGGCAAGCGACATGTCCCAATTGTTGATGCCGTCGCCTCGCAAGACAGGATCGTTGCGAGTCTCGTTGCCGAAGGTATACGGCGTCAGGCAAGGTGAAGCAACTGGTATTGAACCACCCATTCAGCCGGCTCTCGGCCGTTCCGCTGACTGTGCGGTCGCAATTCGCAACCACATTCGGCCGGAGACCGTAGTCAAATGACGGCCAGCCCTGGGCAACGCCAGTCGCGGTGAGACCCAGGGGGAAGCCGACGCTGGAAGGTAGTGGCCCCTTCCAGAGTCCATCCGCTGACGACTTTGTTGACCGCTCCCGACGCGCCGTTCAGACAGCATCTTGCCCTGGCCAAACGGCAGATCATAGACGTAGCTGATCGACCACGCGATGGCGGGCATCAAAGCTGGAGAGCGCACCACTCATTGGCTGCAGGTCGTTGGGAGTCTGATATCCAGAGACTCCCTGACCCGATTCCAGCCAGGTGGTTAAGGTTTCCGCGTTGGAGGTGTTCTTGGAGAAGGTGTAGTTCGCACTCAGAACTCCGCCTCCGCTAAAGCGCTTCTCCGCCCGCAACTGGAGTGAATGATACTGGCTCGCTCCAATGTAGGCGGAAGTGCGGTCTGATATTGCCATACTCCGGGAAGGGCTGCAGCAGCAATCCACGCTGAATCGTGGCCGTGGACAGCGGACCAGCCTGGATCAGCCCGAAAAACGGGATTCGCGCAACCTGCTCGCCGCAAGCCGCCGCGCACCAGATCCCGCCAAACCCGTTCGGGTCGGCCGCCGCCTGGGTAACATACTGCAACGGAAGCAGGTTCATGTTGAGGCCGATTCCCGCCGGCAGGTGCTTGCCAGCCAGGCCTACGTAACCCGCCTGCACCGAAAATCCGTTGTTGAACTCATGCTGCACTGCCAGGTTCCACTGTTCGGTATAACCGGGAAATTTCTCATTCCGCAGGTTAGCGCCGAGCTGTGCCTCCCAGCAACGTTTGCTGGAAGCTGGGATCCCGTCCTGCCGGATTGTTGATCCCGTTCGGGAAAGGATTGCTGAAGGGAGCAGTGTTGGGATCGGCGCTGTAGCCGATCGAAGGTGGCATTGTTGTCGGCGCTGTTTTGAATGGTGTTCACGAGTAGTTCACGCCCGCCTGCGTCGGTCCTTCCGGGAAGTTCACCGTCGAAGGCACGAAGTAGATGCCGCCGCCGGCACGCAGAACGGTGTTATCGGTCAAGCCGATAGGCGAGGCCCACGCGGGGAGCGAACAGATGATACTTCTCCGGCCGCAAGCCACGCTCCGGCTGCAGCGGACTGTTCACCAGTACGTAGGCGCCCATGTAAGGCTGCCCCGTTACCGGATTGAGCTGCCCAGCCAGAACCGGGTTCACGATGTCCGGGTTGAAGCTGGCTATACGGTCAAAGCGCTCGGTATAAACACCGGGAATCTCCCAGCGTACGCCGAGATTCAGGGTCAGCCTGGACGTGGCTTGCCAGGAATCGTTGATGAAGTATCCCTGGTAGCGGGCTCCACCAGCGGTAAACGGCGAAATCTGCAGCACGCCGCCGGTGGGAATTCCCAACAGAAACGATGCGAACGAATCCCCGCTGCCCGAAGGGCTGGAACCAATCGCCGCCGTGGGAGCGTTGTTGAAGGTGAACGTTCCGCCGGGGTTGTTGTTCTGGTAGTAGTTGATGTCCGCGCGGCGAATCTCGCCGCCGAACTTCAGCGTGTGGGCGCCCATGATCTTGGTCAGCGTGGGGGTCAGGACGTAGGTGTTGTCCACCGCGTAGATCAGACCGGTGCTGATGCCATTGTAAGTGGGGTTGCTGAACTGCAGGCGTGGATCCCGGGTGCTGTTGGGCACCTGGTTGCGTGCTGCGATCTGGCCATAGGGGTTCTGCGGCAGCCCGAAGGTAGCCGGAATATCGATTCCGGTGTGTCCCGGGGTGCGGTCATAATCCCAGCGCATGAAACCAAGGCGAATGTCGAACACCGTCGTCGGGTTGATCGTGTAAGTGTCCGCGATCATGTCCTGGTTGGTGACGAAGCGCTCCGGCGAGTATGGGTCGCCGTTGCTGGAGCCGTTGCCATAAACATCCACCGAAAGGTTCTTCGACTTCCAACGGGTGTAACGCACCATCAACCGATTGTTTTCGGTCATGTTGTAGTCGCCGCGAATGTTGATCTGGTCGTTGTCGCCGCCCGTGGAAGCATTGCTGTTGAAGTTCTGCTGCTACGAACGGCCCGGCGTGGTCGGCTGCGCGAAATAAGGGAAGTTCAGATAGTTCTTCGCAACCTGGTTGATCCGGTCCGCCGGAATGATGTTCCCCGGGAACTGCGTACGCTGCGGCGCCGTGCCGGCGAGTTGCGCTGCGCTGCAGGCGGGATTCCCGTAGGCGCCGCACTGGGTCAGCGGATCGTAAATGGGAATCACGTTGCCGTTCTTGTCCTTGAGATTCGAGAAGTCGCCGGTGTACATCTCCGGAGTCGGCACGGTTCGGGTGAACAGCGCACCTTCCCGATTGCGGTACGCCTTCGTAGTTCACGAAGAAGAACAGCTTGTCCTTGATGATCGGGCCGCCAATCGCTGCCGCCGAACTGGTTCTGCACGAACGGCGGGCGATCCACTCCCGCGCGGTTGCCGAAGAAGGTGTTGGCATTCAGCACCTTGTTGCGAAAGTACTCGTAGAGGCTGCCGTGAAAGTTATTGGTCCCGCTCTTGGAGGCGATGTTGACCACGCCGCCGGTAAAGCGTCCGAACTCCGCGCTGTTGCTGTTGGTCTGCACGCGGAACTCAGAAACCGATTCCGGGACTGGGAATCAGGGCCACGATGTTGCCGTAGCCATCGTTGGTAGGAACACCATCAAAGTAGGTGGCGCTCTGGTTGGAGGTGCCGCCGCCGATCTGATAGTTGCCACCGGCAAACACGTTCTTGCCGGTCAGGCTGCCTGTCGGTGCTTCCCTGCGGAACCACTCCGGGCGTCAGCGCAACCAGGTTGAGAACATTGCGGCCATTGAGAGGAAGCCCCTCGACCGCGCGCGTAGTTACGTTTTGTCCGACGGTGGCCGTTTCCGTCTGCAAAACAGGAGCGGAGCTCGTGACCTCTACCGTCTGTTCCACGCTGCCAAGTTGCATGGCGACATCGACGCGCGCCGTCTGCTGACGTCCACCTGCACCTGATTGGCGGTGTAGGCCTGGAACCCGGGGGCCTCCACTTCGACCTGATAGGTACCGGGAACCAGGTTCACAAAGCGATAGCCTCCATCCGCTGCCGTCGGTTGTGTCCGGTGTTCGCCAGTGGAGCGGTATTGGTGAGTGTAACGGTAGCGCCCGGAACTACGCCCCCTTGGGGTCCGTAACCGTCCCCACCATGGAACCGTAAAAAGTCTGGGCTATCGCCGCCGACGTGAACAGCAAGACAGCGCATAACAAAGCCGCTGCCATAAGCAAACGAGAACAACTTTTCGGCATGTGCTTCTCTCCTATAGTTCGCGCACCGTACAAACTAGCCCTGCGGATAAGCGGCACTTCGCTGGCGCCACTCCAAGCAAGCGAGATAACGCTTACCTGAGCTGAGCCACGGTGTGGTACAAGAACATATCTCCACCCGCTAGTCAAGCTTTTGTGACCCCCTCTCAGGTGGGGGCCCATCAGTGGATATACAATAAATTCATAGACTTACAGCTTTATCGCAGGAAGGCAATCCCCACCACGGACCTTAAAATCGCTATTTAGCGCATGCTGGCAAATGCTTCCTGCCGGATGGCGGGATCGGGACTCTGGGACGCTTTTTCCAGATACTGCCGCGCTTCCGCCACGCGCCCCTGCTGTAGCAAAAGTTTTCCCAGCCCCAAATATGCATCATATTGCGATACATTCACCTGGATAGCGCGCCGGTATTCTTCCATTGCCTGCGCGGTGTTTCCGCGTCCTGCCAGCAAGTCCGCCAAGTCAGTGTGCGCCTGCGCCTGGCTGGGATCGAGACGTACGGTTTCCTCGAGGGCGGTGATCGCCTTGTCGTACGAACCTCGCAGAACCAGCACCATGCCCAGGCTGTGGAGAGCTTCCACGTACGCGGGATCGCTGTCGACAGCCTTTTCGAAGTGGTATTCCGCTTCGGCATAGTCGCGGCGTCCGGCCAGCAGATTTCCCAGGTTGTTCTGCGCTTCGGCGAGATTGGGCTGAATGCGAATGGCGTTGCGGAAATATTTTTCGGCTGACTCGCCGTCGCCCCTGCGGACTTTGAGCAGCCCCATGAGGTTGTTGGCCTGCGGCATTTCGGGATCGAGAGTTAATGCTCTTTCGAGAGCTGGCTGGGCTTTGTCCAGCAATCCCTGGCGGAGAAAAGCGTTACCCAGATCCGTAAAGATGAAGGAATCCGGCTGCGATAGCGACGCAACTTTCTCCAAGACCTGGACGGCGCGCTGATAGTTTCCCGTTGAGACCAAGAAAGCGGCCAGATCTTTGAGCGCCGGCTGGTAGTTGGGATCGTGCTGCAAAGCCTGTTCGTTCCAGTGAATGGCCACGTCCATCTTTCCGTCTTTGGAGTAGGCGTGCGCGAGCTGGAAGTAAAATCCCGGCTCCTTAGGCTTGTACTTTTCGATGGCCTGCTGGAGGAGGGAAATGCCGGCCTTGAGGTTGGCAGCATCTTCCACCTGCGCCTGCGCGACGTACAACTCCGATTTGGCAGGATCAGACAGCTTCTCCGGATAGTAGAGAACCACTTCACCCTTGTACTCGCCCTTGGGAACGCTGGTGGCTTCCTGGAGCGGCGCCAGCAGATCGCGCGCGGGTTGGCGGCTGCGGATGAAGTGATCGGTAACCACGACGTGCACGGCGTCCTCGGCGCGGCGCTTGGGCATGTGGCAGTCCAGGCAGGTGGCATTAACCGCCATTCCCTGTACCTTGGGTATGCCGGAGGGATGCGGCGCCTGGTGGCAGCCTTCGCACTTGGCGACGTAATACTTCACAGCTGCGGCTCCACGCGGGATGTTATGAGGATCGTGGCAGGTAATGCACGTCATCTGGCTGTTGCGGAAGCAGGCGGACTGCATCAGCCGGTAACCCTGATGGGCGATTTCGAAGCGGTCGTCGCGCTTCTCCGGCAGCTTATCGAAGGCAATGTAGTAATCGCCGAGTGGTTGGCCGGGGCGATAGGTGAACGGTTCGTGCTGGTAGCGCCGGATATTGTGGGGCAGGGGACTGCTGGTGGTCTCCAGATGGCATTGCAGGCACGTTTCAAGCTGGCGGTCGTGGGGAAGCTTGGCGGGGTTCACAATCGCGTGCTGAATTTGCTCCAGTGTTCCTCCATTGACCGCGGCGTTCACGTGGGCTTTTCCCGGGCCGTGGCAGCGCTGGCAGTCGATTCCGCCAGGCAGGAAACCGAACATGGTGCTCTCGCCCTGGTCCGGGCTGGCTGCCTTTTCTGGATAGCCATCGTGGCAGGAGAGGCAATCAGCGGGAACTTCGCGGCGGAATCCCAGGTGATCTTTGCGGTCGTAGCCGGGGCTCATCGCCCAGTAACCGCCCTTTTCGCTGTACCAGCTTACGGGCAGCTCCATGAGCTTTCCGTCGGGAGTGCGGTGGAGATACGTGCGGGCATGGTTGGCCGAGCCGACGATGAAGTCAATGGAGCTTTCGACCACGTTGCTTTCCTTACCATTGAACCCGATCTGATGGCGGCGCTCATAATACTTGCCATCACGCTCGACCATGGTGAAGTACTGGTCGGAAGCCTTGTTGTAAAGCGTGTTATGAACTTTGAAGTCGCCGAGCATGTTGGCGGGACCGGGGCGGGAAAAGGAGCGTCCCATGCCGGTCTTGTGGAAGCTCTGGGCGATATCCGCATGACAGGTTTCGCAGATAGAGGAATCGACATAATCGGTGCTGGCCTGCGGGTCCGATGCCGAAGCCTGCCGCGCAGAGGGTGTTGCCTTGGTCTTGTTGCGATACAACTTGAGGCCGCCAGCAGCGGCAACCAGCGCTACAAACACAGCGAACAATGCCAGCAGGTGGTTACGTTTCAAGACAGGAACCGCCCTAAAGATAAGTCCCGGCGAAAAGACAAGCCAGTAGCGAACACGCCCGGCGGCGCGCCCGATACGATGTTCCAAGTCATGCTCTCGTGCATGATAGCAAAAGCAGCGGGTGGTCCCGAAAAGCACTCACCCGCTCGCTCCGCGGAGAAGCGTGAACCTGAGGATTGTTCCCCGGCCGGGCTGGCTGACGGCGCGCATTTCCCCGCCGTGAGCCACGACGAGATTGCGGGCGATGGCCAGGCCCAGCCCCGAGATGCAGATCGCTTGTTCATAGCACCTCCTCAAGGGCTTGTCTGCAACAAGTGTGGCAACCCCTGAGTGAAGAAATTATGAAGGCAGTGTGGAGAGGCTGCGCGTTGGCTGCGCGAAGTGAGTTTCTTGAACGCCATCAGCGCAAGCGGGCGATATCTCGAACCTGGCGCGCGATGTCTTCCAGAAAGTCGTCATTGGAGTGGCCGGCTTCGGGCTGCAAGGCGGTTTTTTCCCCGACCATGGCGACCAGGCGCTGGCTGGCCGCCAGGCGCACCTCGGGCGGCAACTCAAAGCGGCGCTGCAGATAGGATTCAATCACCACTAGCTCATCGGGCGTGATCTTGCGGGTTGCGCCCGCCAACGCTCCCATGCTGCGCACTTCGTTAAGAACATGCGGCGTCCCGGTCGAGACCCGGTCATGGACGACGACGGTACCAGCCACGTAGTCGCCGAGCCGGCGTTGATAGCGGTTGAGCATCATGGTGACGATGCCTACGCCATACAATGCGGGCAGGCCGTCCACCACTCGCATGAAGTTCCGCGCAATGGCCTCAAAGGCATTCAACGGGCGTCCGGATCGATGAATCACACGAATGCCGGCCCGCCGCTTGCCGGGAGTTTGCCCCTTCCAGACGATCTCAAAGATGGCGAAATACCCCCAGTAGATCAGGAACCAGAACAGCACCATGAGAGCGGGAATGGCCGAGCCGCTGACGTGCTCGACTGTCCGAGGGACAACAACGATCAGGGCCAGAAGCGCCAAAAAGGCTAGGACCGTTACAACCACCTGCAGTAAAGTGTCGAAGGCGATGGCGAGAAAGCGGCTGCCGATCCCCGCCAGGGGAAACTCCAGCGCAATCTGTTCCGGCGTGTCGACGATCAGCTTATCTTCGGAATGCACCCATGATCTCCAGTTCGTGGATTCACAAGCGGCAGCCGTACTGGGAGCGGCTGGAGCGTCTGCTGGAAACGAGCGGCTCGAAGGGCGTCTCCGCGCTGTCGCGCGACCAGATGCGCGAGCTCGGACTGCTCTACCGGCAGGTGGCGGGCGATCTGGCGGCCTTGCGCGAGGATCCCAGTTCTCTTCATTTTGCGCGTTACCTCAATCAGTTGCTGGCGCGCGCCCACAACGTGATTTATTCAGGCCAAAGGGCAAGCGCCAGGCCGGTCCTGAAGTTTTTTCTGAGCGAGTACCCCAGCGTGGTGCGCCGAAACGCGAAATATTGCCTGCTGGCGCTGATGGTGTTCCTCGTAGCCGCGGTTGTGGCGGCCATCGTAGTGCTGCAGGACCCCGATTTCCAGATGAAAGTGCTGGGACCGGCCATGGTGCAGACCATCGAACGCCACCAGATGTGGACCCATTCCATTGTGACCGTCAAGCCCCTGGCGTCGAGCAAGATCATGACCAACAACCTGAGCGTCGCCTTCACCACCTTTGCGCTGGGAATCACGGCCGGACTGGGAACGCTGTACATGATGGCGATGAATGGCGTGCTGCTGGGGGTGATTGCGATGTCCTGCTGGCTGGCCGGCATGAGCCTGTCGCTGTGGAGTTTTGTGGCCCCGCACGGGGTGCTGGAACTTCCGTCCATCTTCATTGCCGGCGGCGCCGGACTGCTGCTGGCGCGCGGCCTGCTGTTCCCGGGAACGCTGCCCCGCCGGGACAGCCTGGCGGAGGCGGGGACGGAAGCGGCCCGCCTGCTGGTGGGCAGTATCCCCATGCTGGTAATTGCCGGGCTGGTGGAAGCCTTCATCTCTCCCACGGAAATGGCTGCGCCGTTCAAGTTTGCGATTGCTTTCCTGCTGGCGGTGACGCTGATTGCGTATCTCGCCATGCCGGACGCGGGAGAAGCTAGAGCCGGTTCCTGGCCTTCACTTCCAGATAGGAATTTACCAGCACAGCCGGCAAGCGGGCGGAACTCACCTCAATGGCCAATGCGCCGCGCTCGCGCAAGCGCGCCAGCAGAACCTCGCGGCGGTGCAGAACTTCCTGGGCGGCGGTGACCTGAAACATCTGGTCGACGTTGCCGGGAGAAGTGTTCGCCGCCCTGGCCAGATCGGGCTCGCCGATTACCACAAAAAGAAGAACGTGCTGGGGGAGCAACGCCGAGGCCGCTTCGATCACTTCGGGAGTCATGGCCGTCTCCGCCAGGTCGGTGATCCAAACCACCAGACTGCGGCGGCGCTGCGCGCTCAGCAGAGCTGCTGCGGCGAGCAGATGGTCGGCTTCCGAAACTTCTTCGCGAGTACGAGCCAAAGCCTCCACGATGTGGCGCAAGTGGGCGGAGCCGCGTCCGGGCAAAATGCGCTGTTGCGTGCGCCTGCCATAGCTGAGGAGGCCGACTCGGTCGCCGGAGTAGAGCGCAACCTGATGCAGGCTCAAGGCAGCTGTGGTGGCCCAGTCCAGCTTGCTGATCTGGCCGACACGCGCACGCATGAGGCGGCCGCAATCCAGAACGGTCCACACTACCTGGCTGCGTTCCACCTGGTAGATTTTGGTGACCAGCTTGCCGCGGCGTCCACTGGCGGACCAGCAGATGTCTCGCATCTCGTCGCCTTCGCGATATTCGCGCAAGCTCTCAAACTCGCGCCCCAGGCCGCGAACGCGCTGCAGCCGTTTCTCCATCTCAATCTGGCGGCTGCGCAGAAGGTAGATGTGGTGACGTCCCGCTTCGGGCAGGTTGGGATAAACGCGCACCGTCTGCGGCAGATCGGCGACCGCCCAGCGCTCTGCGAGCTGCAGGGCGCTCTGGTAGCGCAGGTAGATCTTGCCCAGGAGCGCGTCGCCACGGCAGGCAGGAACGATGGAGTACTGCAGGGCACGCTCGCCGTGGGGCACAAGCCTGGCATGCATCTCTACGGGAGTGGGATTCAATTCCGGCGGCAGGTCGTCGGTGGCCGTGATTGCCAGAGCCCTGGCGGAGTCGTTGTGCAGCAGGAGTTCGAGGTCCGCCGGGCTGGCAAGCGCTGCCGGACGGTTCCAACTTCTGCGCACGCTGAGCTTGTCCGGCGGCGGCAGGCGCAGCCAGTCAACGAACCAGAGGACGAGAAGAGCAACGTCCCAGGCGAGAATCGCGTAACCAAAGCGCGGCTCCAGAAATGCCGGTCCGAGAAATACCAGGCCAACCACAAGAAGGATGAAGAAGCGCCGTCCGAACGCAATGCCGCCGGGTCGAGGAGCAAATCGCGCTTCCATCGGCGGCGGCGCCAGGGGGACGGGCTGGGTCACTTGGGAACCTCGACGGCTGCGATGACATCCGCTATGACCTGGTCGGCGGTCAAGCCTTCGAGATCGGCCTCCGGGCGCAGCATGATGCGATGGCGGAAGACGGGAGGCACGGCGGACTTAATATCGTCGGGAATGAGGTAGTCACGGCCCGCCAGGGCGGCTTGCGCCTTCGCCACCTTGAGCAGGCTGACTGCGGCGCGGGGACTGGCTCCCAGAGAAAGAGCCGGCCAGTCGCGGGTACGGCGAGCCAACTGGGCGATGTAGGGCAACAGGCCGGGCTCCACAGTGACATTGCTGACCTGGACGCGGGCTCCCAGGATGATCGCAGGATCGAGCGGCACGATGGCAGCCTTCTCCAGTTCCTGCGCGTCGAACCCCTGCTGCACCGCGGCCAGCAGCTGAACTTCTTCTTTCATTTCCGGATAAGGCACGCGGATCTTCAGCAGGAAGCGATCGAGCTGGGCCTCGGGGAGGGGATAAGTGCCTTCAAACTCGACCGGATTCTGCGTGGCGAAAACACTGAACCACTTAGAAAGTCCATAGCGCGTGCCGTCAATCGTCACCTGGCGCTCCTCCATGCACTCCAGGAGCGCGGCCTGAGTGCGCGGGGGCATGCGGTTCACCTCATCCACCAGCAGCAGGTCGGCAAAGACGGGGCCGCGGTGCAGGCGGAAATCGCCGGTCGCCGTGTGCAGAACGTTGGTTCCGGTAATGTCGGAGGGCATCAGGTCAGAGGTGCACTGCACCCGCTGGAAGTCGAGCTGCAGCAGGCGCGACAGCGCCTTCACAGTCAGGGTCTTGGCGATGCCGGGAACGCCTTCGAGAAGAGCGTGGCCGCGGCAAAGCAGCGTAAGCAGGCAATCATCGATGAGCTCTGCCTGGCCGAGGATGACTTTGCCCATTTCGTCGCGTACGTGCTGGGCAATTTTTGATACCGACTCCGGCTGGGCGGCGGGCTGGCTCAATTTAAGGCTCCTGAGTAAGGGGAAATAGTTTCAGTTCGCGACTGAAGCGGTGTAAGGCCCGCACTAGGCGCAGAGCGTCTTTCGGGTTCAGGTCATGGAAGAAGCGGGCCGACTCGCATTCGCGGAGCACGGCTCCAAGGGCGGGATCACGGAAGTTGTAACGCTCCGCCAGCGTCTGCTCCAGTAGCTCGACGGAGGCCGATGGGGGCAGCGCCAGGCGGCGAAGGGCCCAGAAGCGGAAGCGCTGATAGGCGACGTCCACGGCAACGGCGCTGGCGTGGACGCGGCGATAGAGTCCCGCGAGCGTGGTAACGAACTCAAGTGGGGAGAGCCTTGACTCAAGCGGCCGAGGCCGAACCGGGCCGCTGCGCCTGGAAAACGTGAATAGGACCGCTGCTGCCAGCAGGGCCAGTTGGGCAAACAACCACTTGATCTGGGAGTGGGCCACGCTGGCCGCCAGAGACTGGCGATAACCGTGAAAATACTCGTCAAACAGGATGCGCGAGTTGGGCTTCTCATCCAGCATGGAGAGCAAAAACTCGAAATTTCCGGGCTCGCGCAAACCCGCATTGGTCATTGGCGTGGGTCCGGCCAGCCAGAAGACCTCTCCCTTGCCATAGCGATAGCGAACCGCAACCGCGCCCAGGGCGTCTCCGTAGAGCGCGACGACCTGCGAATTCTTGCTCCAGCGAGACTCTGCGTTCATGGTGATGGCCGGCGCGGTCCGGCTCGCCGCCGACGGTTCCAGAGCCGGATAGCGGTGCCAGAGATCCGGTCGCAGAGCACTGGAAATTAATTGCTCATGCGGCAGCAGGTAGGCTGAGAAGCTTCCCGTGGCAATCAAGCGCCCACCATCGGCGATGAAGCGCCGCAAGGCGGCGCGCTCTTCGGAATTGGGAAAGGCCGAGGGATTCACCAGCATGAGGGTACTGCCTCCGGCATCCTTCAACTCCAGCGGCGAACGCTCCCAACGGGTGACGCTGTAGCCGAGTTGGCGCAGCACCAGGTATACAGCCTTGCAGCCATCCGGCCCGCTGGAATAGGTGCTGGAGAGTCCAGGGCGGGAGCTTGCGTCTCCGAACAGCAGCGCAATCCCGACCAGCAGGGCGAGCGCCATGCCGGTTGCCAGAAGCAGCTTGCGGTCTGTAGCCGTGAGGTTCAGCGGCATCCCAGTTGCTCCAGGAGACTCACCACGCTGGAAAATTCCATGGCGCCGGCGGGCCGGCCGGCGTACCAGACCAGCTCGAATTGCGAGGTCAGCGCGTTCAGGGCCGGCCGATGCGCACTGGCAGCGGGCAGCAGCGTCAGGTATTCGCGAGGCGTACGGGCGCGGTCGGGACGCCAGAGTCCTTCTTCCTCCAGGCGCGAAACACCTGCCCAGTAGGCGAAATGAATGGCCTCCCGCCAGTGGCCTTGCTCGGCCTGGGCGCGCGCGTCGGCCAGCCATGCCGTCCAGCCCCGGGCCGACACCGGAGCCACGCCAGTGAAGAAACTTTCAACGCGCACTCCGCGCCGGATGGTCCGGTAAACCCAAAGGCCAACCATCAGGAAAACAAGGGCCACGATTCCCCAGGCGAGAATCCTGCCGGCAATGGGCGCAAGGGCAGACCCGAAAAACCTTTGCAGCGCGGAAAAAATCAGCCGCCAGATTTTCTGCCTGAGCCGATCGTACCAGCCGGGGCCAGCGTCGCCCCGAAATTCCCGGGAGGCAAGAACCGACTGCAGCACCCGGCGAGAGCGGGTAAGGTCGCGCGGCGCTTGCAGGAAGGACGCGGCGCCGGTCTGGCGGGCAATGACGAAATCCTGCAGGTCCCGCAGCAAATCGGGGTCTGCTCGCCTGGAAAGCTGGTGCAGACTCTCCAGCAGCCAGGAGTTATCGACCTCGAACCTGCGGCCTTGTGCCTCCACCTTCCATGTGAGAGGCACCTGGCCGGCAAGAGCGGCGAGAGCTTTGGGATCCGGCGAGCCTTGGAGAGCCGCAGACAATTGGTCCAGGCGGGCGATGTAGTCCTTGAGCGGCAGCGGCGCGGGCTGGAAGTCAGCGGCCAGAGCGGTCGCACAGGTAAGACAGATAAAAAATGCAATTGGCAGCGCGCGCCAGTAACGCATGAGTCGGGAAATAGGCCTCAGGAAGTTGCCCCGGCGGTCTGGGCTGGCTGCGGCTGGAGGGAATCCATCATGAGCTGGATGTCGTATCCTTCCTTGCGCACGCGCGCGTCATAATATTCCAGAGAGAGAGCGATGGTGAGCAACGGCGCCACCAGCGCCTGTCCGATCGAGTTCGTGCCGATATTAAAGACCTGCACCCAGACCGGCAGCAGGAGCGAGCCGTGCGCAATTCCCAGGGCCGCGAACATGGGCAGGTTGAACAGCAGCATCACGATGTAGCTGAGAACCAGAAATAGACCCAGAATCACGGAAATCCGGCCACGATTGCCCTTGGTCAGCTGCCGGCTGCGTTGGGCAGACTTCGCCAGCCCGGAGTTCTCCAGGACAGCGACGGGAATAATCAACGCCCACATCAAGGTAAAGATGACACCAGGAACCAGCAGGAGCATGAACCCAAAGAGAACGCCAATCCAAGTCCCCACCATGATGAGCACCAGTTCCGCGATGCGGGAGCGGATTTTGGCGTAGGCGGCGGCGATGCCTGTGGGCTGGTCGAGGTAGACCGCCGAAACCGCGATCACAGCCGCCCCTTGCGAGGCGGCCAGAGTGGCAAGATAAACCACCGCGGCCAGCAACACCAACCCAGCGCCCGCGATCACGCTGCGCGCCCGCATGCCCTGCAGAGGAATTTCTCCCAACTGAATCGCAAAATACGGTATCTGGGCCACGACGGCGATGCCTACGAACAACTTGAAATGCTGGCGATAGAGGGAGAAGGTGCGGTCGAGCAGTTCCCCCGTGCTCATAGGACGCAAGATGGTGGTCATGGAGGCCTCGTACTCCGGCAGCGGCAGGGATACTACCACAGGGAGGAAAGCTTTTCGGCCACCGTTTTGGCGAAGGGTCCTTACCGCAGTTCCATTCCCAGGGCTGACCTTCCGGGCTCGCTAGTTCTGCGAAAGATTGAGCGCCTGGCGAAGTTCGCGGGCGGTCATGGGATGTCCGTAAACGGAAGAGCCATGATCGAACTCCTTGGCCGTGTTCAGACCTCCGACCACGACGGGATCAAAGCCGGCGTCCTTTACCAGTTGGACGGCTACAGCAATGGCGTGAGGATCATCGCCGGCGATGGGCACTCCCAGCTTTTCTCCGTTGCGCTGGGCTCGATCCCGGACCTGCTGCCAACCAATCTCGTTAAAAGCACGGACCAGTTTCACGCCTGGAAGGTACTGGGCTGAAGTCACACCGGTGCCCTTGGCGAGGGCTTCTTCGGCCATCGAGCCGTCGCGCTGCGGGTAAGGATTGCCGCAATCGATGACGACTTTGCCTTTCAGCTGGGAGGCGTAGTCTTTGCCGACCTGGGGCAGGGCCTTGTAGGGCACGGCGATCAGGATTACGTTGCCAAAAGCCGCGGCCTGCTCGGGCGTGCCCGCCTGCGCGTTGGGACCGGCTTCGGTCACCAGTTGTTTGAGCTCTTCGGGATGGCGGGAGGAGAAAAACACCTTGTGACCGGCTTTTGCCCAGTTGAGACCGATACTGCCGCCCTGATGGCCCGATCCGATAATGCCGATTTTCATGGGGTGAGCGGTCTGTGGTACGGCATTGCTCTGGGCGGACAGGTTGAAGCCAACCAGCAGAGCCGCAGCGAGCAAAAAGAACGCCTTGTTCAGCAAAGCGCTCCGACAAGGGATTGCATTCTTCATGATGAGAATACCTCCACGAATTAAAGACAAGAATGTAGCTTCTGCTTTTTCAAATCCGTTCGAATCCGCGCTCGAGATCGAGCAATTGTACAACTTAAATCGATGCCGCCTTCGCCGGCAGGGACGAGGTTTTCGCGCAGGTTGGTTCAGTAACCTCTCTTCTTATCGACCTCCGAGAGCAATGATTTCCCGGCGAGAAAGCGTCGTAGATTTTCGCTAAATAATTCGTACTGCCGTTCCCAGGCATGCTCGGAAATGCCGCCGCTGTGGGGGGTGAGAATCACGTTGTCCAGATCCCACAGAGGCGATTCCGGTGGCAAAGGTTCGGTGGCGAAGACATCCAGGGCGGAGCCGCCGATCCGCCTGGATCGCAGAGCGTCGATCAGTGCGGGCTCATCGACCAGGGCTCCACGGCTCACGTTGACGAAGCAGGCCTCCGGCTTCATGAGGCCCAGGCGGCGGGCGTCAATCAGATGTTGCGTGGAAGAGGTGAGGGGAGCGGCCAGCACCACGTAATCTCCTTCGGCCAATGCCCGGTCAAGGTCTTGGGGACCGAGTGTGGCATGGTTCGCGGCAGGAGCGCCCGGCGGCAGCCAATCGAGTCCGCGCTGGGGATGGGCGCGCACTCCGAGCACGCGCATTCCCAGCGCCGCCGCCATGCGGGCGACCGCGCCTCCAATCTGACCGAGCCCGATCACGGTAATGGTGGCCCCGCGAATTTGCCGTGGACGGGGCGTTCGCTCCCACAGTTGCTGCTGCGTCCACCGGTGCTGTACCTGCGCCCGTATCACGGAATCCAGGCGCTTGGCGAGAGCCAGCAACAGGGCCAGGGCGTGTTCCGAAGTCACGGGCCCGTTCACCGCCGCGCCATTGGTAATCACAACATCGCTGGCGATCACTTCCGGAATCAGCAAGCCGTGGACAGCCGCTGCGGGGGAATGAATCCAGCGCAGTTTGCCGGCTGCCGCGAACTGCTCCGGGTGAAGATTCCACGCCATCAGGATATCTGCGTTCCGGAGATACTGTTCGGCGCTGTCATAAGTGTTACGCTGGGTCACCTGGAGCTGGGGGAATTCATCCCGCAGGCGTTCGGCAAACCAGGGCGGAGCATTCCATAGCTTGAACGGGTGGGGAAGAAGAATGAGAAGATGTAAGGTATCCAAAGCAGCGCCGGTCACGCCTTCCAGATTAGTCTATGCGTCAACGGGGCTCCACCCCGCAGTGCGCAACCGGTGAGCCGCAGCGGAATCCGGGTTGGCGGGCACAAGGAGGAGTGATGGCAGGGGATCGCAAATACCGGCAGCACGGCTATCAGGACGGTGGCAAAAAAGAGGACAGTCGGAGCCAAGCACCGCGTCCCAAGACGGAGTCGTTTGGTCCGCGCGCGCTGAACATGCCCGGGACCCGCAGCGTCTCGCGGTGCTCGCAGTGTGGCACCGTCCTGCCGGCGACGGTGGATTTTTCAGGAAACTGCCCGAAATGCGGGACGGCGCTGCACTCCTGCAAGCAGTGCTCTCATTTTGATCCCTCAGCACGCTTCGAGTGCCGGCAGAATATACCCGCGCCCATCGCCCGTAAAGACGCCTCCAACGATTGCCAATGGTTCGCCGGCAAAATGACAGTGGAGCGCGAGACCTCGAGCGGGGGAGCACGCGCCGACGATGCCCGGCAGGCGTTCGAAAATCTATTCAAGAAGCTGTAACCGCTTGCGGGAAGAATCGAGCCGAAGGGAAACGTCTTCCCTCAAGCCTGGCACCCAAAGCTGCAACGCGCGATGCCCCAGCTTCACTGCTGCTGCGAATGCGGTGGCGACTGCACCTGCTGTGCCTGCTGTGACGCTGGCGAGTTCTTCATCAGGGTCTCGAGTTTGTCCAGTTCCGCCTTGACCTGCGGCAGGTTGTTGGCGTTGGGCTGAACCTGCAGGTACGTCTTCAGTTCGGTTGCCGCTCCCTGGTAGTCGCCTTTTTGGGTGAGAAGCTGGCTCAGCAAGAGATGATTCTGCGGAAAGCTCTCGCGCGAATCCAGCAGGTCGGCCTTCTTGGAGCTACGTTCCGCGGCGTCGAAATTGTGCAGGTTGAAATTAGCCACCGCGTTGAAGAAGTGAATCGCCGGATACTCGAATGGATTCAGGGCGAGAGCGCGATTGGTGAGGTCCAGGACCGTCTTCCAGTCGTTTTCCTGCAGCGAGAGATAGGCGAGCTGGATATACGGCAGGATAAACCGCGAATCCAGATCGAGAGCCTTGTGGTAGCAACTGCGGGCCTCGGCAATGCGGTGGGAATCCTGGTGGGTGACTCCCAGTCCGTACCAAGCCTCGGCATAACCGGGATCGATGTCGATGCCCTTCTGAAATTCCTTGGCAGCGTCGTCGTATTTGTTCTTCTGGAGTAGCTTTTGTCCTTTTTCGTAGGCCTTCTTGGCGTCTTTGGGCGCCCGCATCGAAGTTACGCTTACGGTAGTGGCCTGGGAGTGGTCCAGCTTGTAGATCACCAGGGTGCCCATTTCGTTGGTGTCGCGCAGGCGAGCGGAAAACAGGGGAATGCGGGTGGACTGGTATCCGGAGAGCGAGGCGCGCAGTTCACAGCTCATCAGCTCGTTCTGAGTCAAGCCCGCATCCTGACCCATGCTTGCCATCGACGGCGAACCTTGCGGGGTGCCCGGAAAATCCAGCGCAGAACTGCCCACGCTGGCATCCTGCATGATTCCATTGTTGCTCGACCCCAGTTGCAGGGAGAAATAGCCTTTCGAGTCGGTGTATCCTTCGCGGCGCTCCGAGCCCCCGCAAACCCGTTCGATGCTGACAATCTCCGGGGGTGGGGTTCCTTCCTCGGTCACCACGCGACCGGTCACGATCACCAATCCGCGCTCGGTTTGGCCGCTGGGAATGTTGCCTCGGGGCTGGGTGGGAGTGGGCGTGGGCGTAGGAGTGGTGGTTCGACTACCGGTATTGCCGCCGCCGCCGCTACTGCCCTGGCGCTGGGCGATGCTGAAGGGAATGGAAAGCAGGAAAATCAGTCCGGCAAGCAGAATCTTCGGGGTGGGCCGCATGAAACACCTCCCTCGTGGGGATGCATTGCGATGCGTCCCAATTCGCCGCCCGCTTGTCGAGCCCGGGCCACCCTCACAATGCCCGCGAGATGCAGAATTGTAGCAGCATTTAAGGGCCCGGCTTCTAATTATTGTTTGTGTACGCGAAAGTGGGGAGAAAATTTACTGAGTAGCTAACACGCGCGGCCCGCAAAGCGAATCATCCGCTGCGCTACTAAGATATATAGTGAGGGGTTGTGCCGGAGCACGGGAAAAGCGGCAGGCGGAACTCCCGGAATCGGAACGACTGGAGGCATCCCTTTGAGCGGAACTGTTTCCTTGCAGTCTTTCGCCACGGTCAATCCCACCACTGGCGAGCTGGTGCAGAGCTTTGACCCCACCTCCGATAACGAGCTGGAACGCCGGCTGGAGTTGGCGGCCACGGCCTTCTCCTCCTACCGCCGCCTGCCGATCGGGCGACGCGCACAATGGATGCTGGAGGCGGCGCGCATCCTCGAAGCCGAAAAAGCCGAGTTCGGACGCCTGATGACCCTGGAGATGGGCAAGACCCTGCGCTCGGCCATCCAGGAAGCGGAAAAGTGCGCCTGGGGCTGCCGCTATTACGCGGAAAACGGGGAGCGCTTCCTGGCCGACGAGATCGTAGCCAGCAATGCCACCCGAAGTTTCGTCCGCTATCAGCCGCTGGGCGCGGTGCTGGCCATCATGCCGTGGAATTTTCCTTTCTGGCAGGTGTTCCGCGCCGCTGCCGGGCCACTCATGGCAGGAGATGTCATGCTGCTGAAGCATGCTCCCAACGTTCCGCAGTGCGCGCTGGCCATGGAAGATATTTTCCGCCGCGCCGGATTTCCACAGGGCGTGTTCCAGAACCTGTTCGTGGAAACCGAGCGCGTGGCGCGGATTCTCGACGATCCCCGCATTAAGGGCGCAACCCTCACGGGAAGCGTGCGCGCCGGCAGCGCCGTGGCGGAGCGCGCCGGTAAGCGCATCAAGAAGACGGTGCTGGAGCTTGGAGGCAGCGATCCCTTCATCGTGATGCCCAGCGCCGACATGGAGAAGACGCTCTCCACCGCGGTGCTGGCGCGCATGATCAACAATGGGCAAAGCTGCATCGCGGCCAAGCGTTTCATTGTGCACGAAGAGATGGCGGACACGTTCCTGGCCCGCTTCGTCGAAAGAGTGCGGGCGCTCAAAGTGGGCGATCCCATGGACGACGCTACCGACGTTGGTCCGTTGGCTCGCGCCGATCTGCGGGAGAACCTGGAGCGCCAGGTGGATCGCAGCGTGCACATGGGAGCGCGCGTGCTCGCCGGAGGGCAGCGCATCGGGGGAAAGGGATTTTTCTACCAGCCGACAGTGCTGGCGGAAATTCCGTCCGACTCGCCCGCCTACCGCGAAGAACTGTTTGGACCGGCAGCCAGCATCTTTCGCGTGCGCAGCATGGAAGAGGCGCTGCGCCTGGCGAACGATAGCGACTTCGGGCTGGGCGCCAGCCTGTGGAGCAACGATGCGCGCGAACAGGAGCTCTTCATCGAGCAGATCGAATCGGGCGCGGCCTTTATCAACGGCATGGTGGCCTCCGATCCGCGGCTGCCCTTCGGAGGTGTGAAGCAGTCCGGCTATGGGCGCGAACTGGGCAGCCACAGCATTCTCGAGTTTGTGAACGTCAAGACCGTGGCTATCTATGGCGCAGAAACCAACCGCTCGCAGACCGAGTAAGGGCGCGACCGGGGAGCCGGCGAAGAAGGCGCGCGCCGAGAGTCGGTTCGACTTGGAGGCGGCGGGCGGCGCCGGGCCGGATACGGCGGCATCGCCGGTTGATGCGGCCTACATCGAGGAGTTCCGCCGCACGGCACACCAGGCGGTGGACTGGATCGCCCATTACCTGGCAGACTCACGCAACTATCCCGTGCTTCCGCGAATGGCGCCGGGAGAACTGGCGGACCGGCTTCCCCGGATGGCTCCCGAGGGAGGGGAATCGCTGGACGCGATCCTAGCCGATTTTGAGCGCCACATTCTGCCCGCGGTAACGCACTGGAACCATCCTCGCTTCTTCGCTTACTTTGCCACCAGCAGTTCCACTCCCGCTATTGTTGGCGAGTTGCTAGCGGCGGCGCTGAACACGAACGGCCTGCACTGGCAGTCGTCTCCTGCACTGGTTGAGCTGGAGCAGGTTACGCTGGGCTGGCTGGGCGAGTGGCTGGGCGTGCCGCAGGAGTGGTTCGGAATCATCTACGACACAGCGTCCATGAGCACGCTGCACGCCATTGCCGCCGCGCGCGAGATGGTGGCTCCCGAGGCGCGCGAGCAGGGTTCTGGTGGGGGTCTGGTGCTGTACACGTCCGAACAGTCGCACTCGTCGGTTGAGAAGGGGGCGATTGCGCTCGGCATCGGGCAGCGCAATGTCCGCAAGATTGCCGTCGATAGCGAGTTTCGTATGCGTCCCGAGGCGCTTGAGGCTGCCATTCGCGAAGACCGGGGCGCTGGCCGCAAGCCGTTCTGCGTGGTCGCCACCGTGGGGACCACATCGACCACGAGCGTGGATCCGGTGGAGCCGATCGCCTCCATTGCCGAAGCCCAAGGAATCTGGCTGCATGTGGATGCCGCCTATGCCGGCATTGCCGCTCTGCTTCCCGAGCGCCGCGACATTCTGAGCGGCGTGGAGCGTGCGCACTCGCTGGTGGTGAATCCCCACAAGTGGATGTTCGTTCCCGTCGATCTCAGCGTTCTCTACACGCGGCATCGGGAAATCCTGCGGCGGGCCTTTTCCCTGGTTCCGGAATATCTGCGCACGGAGGAAAACTCCCGCGCCGTGAACCTGATGGACTATGCCATTCCGCTGGGGCGGCGCTTTCGGGCGCTCAAGTTATGGTTTGTGATGCGCTACTTCGGGCGGGAGCGAATTGAGCAGATCTTGCGATCGCACATCGCCTGGGCACAGCGTTTCGCAGAGCTGGTGCGCGTGCATTCCCGGTTTGAAGTGGTAGCTCCCACGCCGTTCTCGGTGGTGTGCTTCCGCTGCAAGGGAAGCGATGAGGAGAATCGCCGGATTCTGGAGCGGGTCAATGCTTCCGGACAAGCCTATATCTCACCTACGGTGATTGAGGGCCGTTACACGCTGCGGCTGGCGATTGGTAACCTGGGGACAACGTGGGCGGATGTGGAGGCGGCGTGGAGGTTGATCGCCGCTTCGCTGCGCTCAGTGTCAGCGTGAGAGTCCTTCCAAACCATCCGGCAGCGGCGAGCCGCTCACGTTGCCAGCGCGGCCATTCTTACCTGTTCACCCAGTTCCCATAGTTCGCGGCGCAGGCGATCTACCGTGGCCTGCGTGGGAGGCGGGGCATGGCGGCGCAGTTCGGGCGCGCGCCTCTTGCGGCCCAGCGCACGGCGGGATTTTTCTCTGACGAGCCGAGCAAAACGCCCGTCGCGCTCCGCTTCTTGTATCACCGATTGAAAGGCGGCCCAGATGCGTTCGGGGTCGCGGCAGATCAGGAACAAGTCGGAACCGGCGCGCAGCGTCTGGACTGCAGCTTCTTCGATGGGAGCCGCCGCCAGCAGCGCGCCCATATCCATGTCATCGGTGACCACCAGGCCGCGATAACCGATGCGCTTTCGCAAGACGCCGGCAATGAGCTTGCGGGAGAGCGTGGCGGGAAGGTTCTCGCTGGTAGCGCCGGGATAGGCAGCGTGCGCGACCATCACAAAGGGAACGGAGCGCTGGAGCACGCGATAGGGATAGAGGTCCTCGTCCCACAGCTTGCGCATGGGGGTCCCGATTCGCGGCAGCTCACGATGCGTGTCCAGGTTGCCCTGGCCCAGCCCGGGGAAGTGCTTGGCGCATCCCAGCACGCCATAGTCTTTCAGACCGCGCAGGAAGTTGCGCACATACTCCACGACGTGCTTGGGATCGGCGGAAACCGTGCGCGTACCCATCACGCTGCTGGAGGCGTCGCGCTTTAAATCCCAGACGGGAGCAAAGTCCACGTTGAAGCCCAGAGAGCGGCACTCGTCGCCGATGATTTGGCCATGCCTGCGAAACAGCTTGCGATTGCCGGAGGCCGCGACTTCTTCCGCCGACGGCGCGGGCGCAATCACCTCGCGAAAGCGGTCCACCGTGCCACCTTCCATATCCACGCACAGGAAGGGAGGAACGTCGAGGCAGGCGCGGCACTCCCGCAGGAGCTCGTAGGTCTGCCGCGGCGAAGTAATATTGCGCGCGAAGAGGACGATTCCGGCAGGCTGCAGGGCGGAGAGCATGGCGCGCAGCCTGGCGGAGAGTTCGGTGCCGTCAAAGCCCATGATGAGTAGTTGTCCAACCTGCTGGCGGAGATCGAGAGAGGCAGCGCGTTTTCCCAGCAATCGTCAGCTCTCCTTGATGGCTTTCTTCAGCTGGTGCAGCAGATTGAGGGCTTCGAGGGGCGTGAGGCGGTCGAGATCCGTGCCCCGCAAGCGGTCCACGATGGTCTGGGAAAGCGGAGTGAACATGGTGAGTTGCACAGTGGAGGCACGGTCGCTCCCGATGGCCAGATCTCCGCTGACGCGGTGCTCGGATTGTTCGTGCTCGGCCAGCACCTCGCGGGCGCGGGCGATCAGCTCCGGCGGGAGGCCGGCGAGCTTGGCGACCTCGATGCCGTAGCTCTTGTCGGCCGCTCCCGGCTCCACCTTGCGCAGGAAGACCACGCCCGATCCACTTTCCTTGACCGCCACGTGGTAATTCTTCACCCCACTGAGCAGTCCTGCCAGTTCCGTCAGCTCGTGGTAATGGGTTGCGAACAGCGTGCGGGCGCGGGTGCGGGCGTGCAGGTACTCGATAGCCGCCCAGGCGATGGCCAGGCCGTCGTAGGTGGAGGTGCCGCGTCCCACCTCGTCGAGCAGCACCAGCGAGCGCGGCGTGGCTGTATTGAGGATGGCGGCAGTCTCGGTCATTTCGACCATGAAGGTTGAGCGCCCACGCGCCAGGTTATCGGCGGCTCCGATGCGCGTGAAGATGCGGTCCACCAGACTCAGGCGGGCGGCACGGGCGGGAACGAACGAACCCATCTGCGCCATGATGGCGATGAGCGCCGCCTGCCGCAGGTAGGTCGACTTGCCTCCCATGTTCGGCCCGGTGAGCAGCAGAATGTTGTGCGTGCTGGCGTTTAGATACAGATCGTTGGGGACGAAGCGTTCCGTGCTGTCCGTCAGGTCCTGGCGTTCGATGACGGGATGGCGTCCTTGCTGGATCTCGATTTCGCCGCCATCCTCGGCAGAGCGGGAAAAAACTGGGCGGCAATAGTTGTGCAGGGCTGCCACATGGGCCAGTCCCGCCAGCACATCAATCTGGGCGAGCGCCAGCGCCGATTGCCGAATGCGGCGGGCTTCGGCCGCCACCGCCGAGCGCAATTCGGCAAACAGGCGGCGCTCGATTTCGATCATCTTGTCCTGGGCGTCGAGAATCCTGGCTTCGTACTCTTTCAGCTCGGGGGTGGTGAAGCGTTCGGCATTCACCAGCGTCTGCTTGCGTTCGTACTCGGCGGGCGCCAGGTGCTGATTGGCCCTGGAAATTTCGATGTAGTAACCGAAGACGCTGTTGAACTTCACCTTCAGCGAGCTGATGCCGGTGCGCTGGCGCTCGCGCTCTTCCACTCGCGCCAGGTATTGCTTACTGTTGCGGCTGAGAGCGCGCAGCTCGTCCAGCTCCGCACTGGCTCCGGCGCGGATCACGCCTCCGTCGGCCAGCGTCAAGGGAGGCTCATCCGCCAGGGTCTGCTGCATGCGCTGGCGCAGCTCGGGGAGGTCATCCAATCCATCGCGCAGCTCGCAAAGGCGGGAGGCTTTTGCTTCTTGCAGCGCGCTTCGAACTGCCGGCAGCCGTCCCAGAGAGGCGGCCATGGCCAGCAGGTCGCGGGGATTGGCGGTTTCCAGCGCAATGCGGCTGAGCAGGCGTTCCACGTCGAGCACGCCCTCCAGTTGACGCCGAAGTTCCTCGCAACCCACCGTGTCCCGGGCCAGTTGTTCGACAGCGTCGAGGCGCTGGTTGATCTCTTCGATCTCCACCGCGGGCCGCAGCATCCAGGCGCGCAGCAGGCGCTTGCCCATGGGAGTGTTGCCGGCGTCGAGCGCACGAAAGAGAGTGACGTTGCCGGCCGAAGCGGTAAACAGTGGCTCCAGCAGCTCCAGGTTGCGCACGGTGACGGCATCCAGCACCAGGCAGTTCTGGCGCTCGTAGAAGCCGATGCGGTCCACGTGATCGAGCGAGCCGCGCTGCGTGCCGCGGACGTAATGCAGAATTGCTCCGGCGGCACTGCCCGCGGCGGCACGCCCGGCGAGTCCAAAACCTTCGAGCGAGAGCACTCCGAACTGGTTTTCCAGCAACGGAAGGGCGTAATCGGGAGCAAAGACCCAATCCTCCAGCGGAGTGCTGGCCCACAATTGACCCTGAGGTCTGGGCTCGCGAAGGAGGCCCGGATCGTCCGCCGGGGTTGCCTGCGCCGGGCCTGCCTGGGCCAGAGGCGGGCGCGCCGCGAGATCGAACAATGGAGCCGACGAAGCAAACAACACTTCGCGGGGGCGCAGTTGCTGCAGCTCCTCAAGGACGCGGCGCTCGGCATCCGGACCGCTGAATTCGGTAGCGCGGAACTCTCCGGTGGAGAGGTCGAGAGCCGCGAATCCCACCACATCCTCCATCGTGCGCCGGGACTGGCTGTGCTCGAGGCGAGCCACCGCGGCCAGGAAATTATTTTCTTCCGCGCCCAGCATGGCATCCGAGGCCGTTCCGGGCGTGACCACGCGCGTGACTTCGCGGCGCACCAGCTTGGCCTTGGCCAGCCTGGGATCTTCCATCTGCTCGCAGATGGCGACCTTGTATCCCTTGCGGATCAGCTTGTGGATGTAGCCTTCGGCGGCGTGATAGGGCACGCCGCACATAGGGACCGGGATGCCCTTTTCCTTGTTCCGCGAGGTCAGCGTGATTTGCAGCTCGCGGGCAGCAAGCGTGGCGTCCTCAAAGAAGAGCTCGTAGAAATCGCCAAGGCGAAAGAAAAGCAGTGCATTGGGATGCTCTTTCTTGATGGCCGAGTACTGCCGCATCAGCGGCGTGGTCGGGAGAAGCCGCCGATGCCGGTTCCGGCGAGGACGGGAGCGGGCCGCGCTGGGTGGGAGAGTGGTCCATCATCAGGGCAGAGAAGATCCGGATGACGGATTATAACAACCGGGGAGTTGCGGCGATTCGGGCAACCCAGGCAAAAAAGCGGCACACAGTCACGCAGGGTCTACAAGAAATCCGCCTTCTGTTCTTCGTGTGCCGCTTTGCGAAGCGCTTGCAAAATTGCCGTCGGGGAAGTTAAATCTCAGCCGAAGCGGTACTTCTATGGAGCTGCGCAAAGATCCGATCACTCGTTCCTGGGTGGTAACGGGCGACGATCTGCCCACCGCCGGCCGGGAAACGGTCTGCCGATTCTGCCCGGATTCGCCCGAGCCGCTGCAGGTGATCTCTACCCGGTCCGGGTTGGACGGGAATGCCTGGTCGGCGCGGGCCGTGGTGCATCCTTCAGCGCTTTACCAGATCGAAGGCGAGCCCTACCGCCGGGGAGAAGGCATTTACGATCGCATGCGTCCGGTGGGAGCCCATGAAGTTCTGGTGGAGACCTTCCGGCATGATGCCTCGCTGTGGACTTCTTCCGACGCCGAGATTGAACAGTTCCTGCTGCTTGCCGCCTCGCGCATCCTCGACCTAAAGGGCGACGCCCGCTTTAAATATGTCACCGTGTACAAGGACCAGGGGGCGCTGGCGGGGCAGGAGTTTGCACACCCCACATCGCACCTGATTGCGGCGGCATTTGTGCCCCGCCGGGTGCTGTACGAATTGCGCGCCGGACTGGACTACTACAAACGCAAAGAGCGCTGCGTGTTCTGCGACATCATCGAGCAGGAAGAGCGGGAGGGGACGCGAGTGGTGGAGCGGCGGGGCGACTACGTGGCGCTCTGTCCTTATGCTCCGCGGGTGCCGTACGAAACCTGGATTCTGCCGCGCAGCCACGAGGCGGCGTTCGAGCGCGGCGCGCAGCGTGCCAACGCGCTGCGCGACTTGAGCGCCCTGCTGCGGCGCACGCTAAAGCGCATCCACTCCATCGCGCAGGACTTTCATCTGGTGCTGCACACTGCTCCCAATACGTTGCACCGCTCGGAAGTGCTGGGGTACTGGGCGACGATTAATGAGGACTATCACTGGCACATCGAGATCCTGCCGATTCTGCGCGACAAGGCCCGCTCCTACACCTTTAAGGAGGTCTATTTTTCGCCCGTCAGCTCGGAAACCGCGGCCGCCCGCCTGCGTGAGATTGCGGCGGAGTAGCAGGTTTCCCATTTTGACTTCTCGTTTCTGGTCTGCTGGTGGGTGTGCCGGCAGCGAGCACCGATTCCAGCGGAGGGAAATCAGAAATCAAAAATCGGAAATGAGAACTGGGAACCAGAAATTGCAAACGAGAAACATGACCCTGCGCCGCATGAAGACGTACACGGCCGAAACGGGATACGTCTATCAGTATTACTTTGTGGGCAGCAGGCCGGCGCTGGACTCCGCTGCGGAGGCTCCCGCCACGGAGTACGTCTTTGACGTGACCTCGGACCGCAAGACAACGTTCGCGGTCAGTGTTTTTGTGCGCCGCTCGGCCGTGGAGCGGTGGTCTGATGCGCACGCCCGCCCTCTGAACGACGCAGAACAGTACGCCGCCGCCAAGCTGGCGTTGCTGCGCGCTTTCGATCAGACGGAAAACATGCTTTCCGGCAGCCGGAGGATTTCCGTGGAGGCGCCGGACCTGCAAGACCTGCTCGCACCGCTGCTGGAATAGGCGAGCTTTCCGGCAGCCGGAGACCCATGTCTGCCCGGTCCTGGCAGACGCGGGTGTTTTCTTGCAATGCGAGTCTTGAACGGTCGATGGTGTTGCTTGGCGCTGATCCGCGGCGGAAGACTCAACTTCCGGCGCACGCCTCGATGATGGCTTCCACCAGCCCGGGGATGGTGTACTCGCGCGCTTCAATCTGCACAGGCAGGCCCTGTTCGCGCAGGGTAGCCGAGGTCACGGGACCGATGGACGCCAGCCGCATTCCCGCTAGTAAGGCGTCCCTGACGCGATTGGCTCCCGCCAGTTCCACGAAATTCCGCACCGTGGAGGAGCTGGTAAAGGGAATAACCTGTGGTCGCCGCGCGGGGTCCTGCAGTACTTCCGCGATGGCCTGGCGCGAGGCTTCCGGCACAACCGTTTCGTAGGCCTCGGTTACGTCCACCCGCGCTCCCGCCGCTGCCAGCTCCCGCGGAATTACATCGCGAGCCACCGCGGCCCGCACCAGCAGCACGCGGGCACGGCGTACATCCTCGCGCAAGGCGGAAACGACGGCCTCCGCCACGTACTCGTCAGGCATCACGGTGACGGAGACGCCACGAGCTTCGACGGCCCTCCGCGTGGCCGGACCGATGGCGGCAATCTTCAAGCGGAGCAGGGAAGAAAGAGGAAGCTCGAGGTCTTCCAGGCGGCCAAACAGCGCCTCCACGCCGTTAGCGCTGGTGAGGACGAGCCAGTCGTAGAGTCCCAGATTGTAGAGTGCCGTATCCAAGGGTTCGAAAGTAGCGGGAGGACGGATTTCGATGAAGGGAATCTCGACGACTTCAGCGCCCAGATTGCGCAGAGCATCTGACAGGCGTCCCGCCTGATGACGGGCGCGGCCGACAAGGAGACGGAGATTCGAGAGCGGAAGGGAAGAGTGTTGGGTCAAGTCGGTCGTCGATCCGAAAGAGGATTGCTACAGGCGCGCAAAGGCGTCTTCAGAATCTTATCAGGCGATGCAGCACGCACGGTCGAGGATCCAGCGAAACGCAGAAGAGGCAAGAAGCTTCGACTCCGCGCCTGACGGCGCTTCGCTCAGAATGACGCGAGTTATGGCTGCTGCGGAGCCGGAGTCAGGTTCTGAGGCGCGTACACATCGCGCAGGATCTCCGTGCCACCGCGTTGGAGCAGGGCCTCGCCGGTACGCTTTCCCAGCTCACGAGGGTCACTGCCTTTCTGGAATTCGCGAATCACTTCCGACCCATCCGGACGGGCCACCACCGCGGTCAATCGCAATCCGCCGCGATAGCGCTCGGCGTAGGCGCCAATGGGAACCTGGCAGCCGCCACCCAGCGCGTTCAGCAGTTCGCGTTCGCACACTGTGGCTGCCTGGGTCTCCGGATCATTCAGAAATCCGATGGCGGAGCGGACGTCGCTGTCCCCGGCGCGAATCTCGATCCCCAGGGCTCCCTGTCCCGCCGCCGGGCAGATGATGTTGGGGCGCAGGACCGCGCGCACCAGTTGGGTTCGCTCCAACCGCGCCAGTCCGGCATAGGCAAGCAGGATGGCATCGAATTCACCGTCTTCCAGCTTGCGCAGGCGGGTATCCACGTTGCCCCGCAAGGGGAAAACATTCAGGTCGGGACGCAGCGCCAGCAGTTGCGCCTGCCGCCGCAGGCTGCTGGTGCCCACCCGTGCGCGCTGGGGAAGATCGTCAATGGAACCAAAATGACGGGAGACCAGGGCATCACGGGGGTCTTCGCGGCGCGTAATGGCGGCAATCTCGAACTCGGGAGCCAGTTCGGTGGGCAGGTCTTTGAGACTATGCACTGCAAGGTCGACACGGCGCTCTACCAAGGCCTCTTCAATCTCCTTGGTAAACATGCCCTTGGTGCCGACCTTGGCCAGGGCCACATCGGTGATTTTGTCCCCGGTGGTCTTGATGACCTCGACTTCAACTTCGTGCCCGCGCTGCTGGAGTTCGCCGGCAATGTGGTTGGCCTGCCAGAGCGCGAGCTGCGATCCCCGGGAACCGATACGCAGTTTCGCCATCAGCTCCGGACCTGCTTGCCGGCGGCGTCTGTTTCCGCCGTTTCCGGTGTTTCCGTAGACGCTGGCGCTTCGGCCTGCGGCTTTGTCTTGGGCGGGGCCTGTTCCTGGACACTGATTTTCTGCCGGAGGGAGAAATCCGTGTCCTTGCGGCGCGGCGAAGCACCGGCGCACCCCGGTGCGGAGGCCGCCGCGGAAAGGGTGCCCGCCTGAGGCTCGTTGAGGTTGTCGAGATTAAAGATGCGGCGAAAGACGTCGAGCACGGTCGTCGCCTGCTGTTCCCGGGCGGCCGTCTTGAGGGCTCGGATGGGCGTGTGCATGATCTTGTTCACGATGCCGCGGGTGAGCGCGTCGATGGCGATTTCCTGTTCTGGACTGAGCGTCCCCAGGCGCCCGCGGACGCGGTCGATCTCGGCCTGGCGGATTGTCTCCAGGTGACTCTGAAGAGAAACGATGGCTGGCACCACCTGCTGGGTGTGCACGCGGACGGTAAAGCGCTCGACCTCTTCGGCAACGATCTCTTCGGCCCGGGCGGCCTCGCGGCTGCGGTCCGAGACATGCGAGGTAACCATGGTCTGCAGATCATCAATATCGTAGAGGAAGATGCCGTCCAGCTTGTTGACTTCGGGATCGACGTCCCGGGGGACGGCAATGTCGATAAAGAACATGGGCCGGTTTTTGCGGCGGGCCAGGAACAGCTCGCAGTGGCTGCGGCGGAAGACCGTGTGGGGCGCGCCCGTGGAGGTGATGACGATGTCGGCCTGATCGACGGTGTCGTAGAGCTGCTCAAACAGCAGCGCCTTGCCCTGGAAGCGGGCCGCCAGCTTCTCAGCGCGTTCGAACGTCCGGTTGGACACGAACATGGTTCCCGCGCCGTGGGCCACCAGATGGCGCGCTGCCAGCTCGGTCATCTTGCCCGCGCCCACCAGGTAGATGACTTTGCCGCTCAAGTTGCCGAAGATTTTCTTGGCCAGGTCCACGGCAACCGACGCCACCGAGACCGAGGAGGTCGCCACCGCAGTTTCATTGCGCACCCGCTTGGCGACGGTAAAAGCCCGCGTCAACAACACGTCGAGATTGGAATTCACCGCGCCAAGAGCGCGCGCGGCCACGTAGGCTTCCTTCACCTGTCCCAGGATCTGGGGCTCGCCCACGACCATGGAGTCCAGGCTGGAGGCCACGCGGAACACGTGGCGCACGGCATCCTGGGCACGATATTCATAGAGCGAGGGCTCGTAGATCGCGGGGTCGACTTGCAGGTATTCCCGCAGAAAGCCGCGCAGGTCGGCGTGGCCGTCGCTGGTGTGCGCCACCACTTCCATGCGGTTGCAGGTGGAAAGGATCAAGCCTTCCCGCACCCCGGGATGCCGCACCAGGCGCCCCAAGGCTTCTCCCAAGCGGGCCTCGGAAATGGCGAGGCGTTCCCGGACTTCCAAGGGCGCGCTGCGGTGGTTCAGTCCGAGGAGCTGAAATTTCATGGGGCGACCAGCCTGTGGATACCGCTGAAGTAGTTGGCAATCCATGCGCTGAGGGCGACGATCACTACAAAGCTGGCCAGGTAAGCCGCCCGCCGCCCGCGCCATCCCGAGTTCCAGCGAGTGTAGAGCAGAACCATGTATACCGCCCACATGGCCAACGACAGCAGAACCTTGGGATCGGTAAAGTAACTCGGCCCGTAGCTGGACTGCGCGATGACCGCCCCCGCTACCAGTCCGAGGGTCATGAAGGGGAAGCCAAACAGCAGGGCGCGATAGCCGATCTCATCCACCATCTGCAGAGAAGGCAAACGCGCGGTAAGGCCACCGGGATGTTTGGACTTCAGCGCGCGCTCCTGGAACAGATAAAGCAAGCTGGCGGCAAAGCTCAGGAAGAGCGCGGCATATCCTGCAAAAATAAGGGCGATATGCACGGCCAGCCAGCCGTTGCGCACGACGGGCGAGGCGAACATCACCGGCTGGCGGCCGAGCGTGGTGGCCAGGGTCAGGAGGAATACGGGGGGAAAGATGAAAATTCCCGGCGACGGGGTGCGGTACTTGGCGTAGGCGATCAGGAACGCCATCAGCATCAGGAAAGCCAGGATGGACTCCGAGTCCTCGATGGAAACCACCGTGACCCCGCCCGAACCCAGGGCGAAGCCTTCCACCAGCGAAACCAGGTGGAAGATAGCCCCGGCGCCCATCACCGGAACCACCATGCGGCTCATGAATGCCGAAGGCCAGCGAAAGCCGACGAGAGAGTAGATGAGGCCGAAGGCGTAAAATCCGACCGCGACTTTTAACCACAACAGTGGCATGAAGTTAGGTTGCGGGCTCTCCTGCGGCTCTACCCGCTGTAGCTTGGAAATACTGGGAGCCATTATAGCCCGGGGAAGCCGGAAGGATGTGACGAACGACACAGCCAAAGCCGGAAAAGGCAAGACGGCTTAGCCCGGGACTTACAGGGACGAACGTGGACCCGGGGGCTGGCTGGGAGTGAACATCAACGATGCTGAATCGGAACGAAGATTCAGACTGCAGACTTTGGCTTTACAGCTTGGCCTGTGGGTAAACATCCACGGTGGACCAGGTTTTATCCGCCGCATGGCATAGGTTTTCCAGCGGGCACTCCACGCACTTGGGCGAGCGCGCCATGCACAGCTTGCGGCCGTGCCAGATGATCTGGTGGGAAAAATCGGTCCACTTGGGACGGGGGATGATCCGCATCAGGTCCTGCTCGATTTTGCCGGGATCGATATTGGAGGTGAGTTCCAGGCGGCGCGCAATGCGCTGGACGTGGGTGTCGACCACCACGCCTTGGTTTTTCTTGAACCATGTTCCAAGGACAACGTTGGCGGTCTTGCGGGCCACGCCCGGGATGGTCAGGAGTTGATCCATCTGGTCCGGCACCTGGCCGCCATAATCGCCCAGGATCTTTTTGGCTGCGCCCACCAGCGACTTCGACTTGTTGCGAAAGAAGCCGGTGGAGCGGATGTCGGGTTCGAGCTCCTGCGGCTGCAACCTGGCAAAGTCCTCGATCGTAGGATATTTGCGGAACAACGCGGGAGTGGTCATGTTCACCCGCACATCCGTGCACTGGGCGGAGAGGATGGTTGCAACCAGCAACTCCCATGCGTTGCGATGCTGCAGGGCGCAGGTGACGCCGGGATAGGTCTGGTCGAGGCGCTTGAGGATCCCGGCAACGCGCTCCCGGGCAAGAGGGTCGTAATTTCCCGGCAGTTTGGCCCCTGACTTTGCCTTGGCAGGTTTGGCCTTCGCCTTGGAGGATTTGCGGGACGGCATCTGCCGGTCGGTGGCAGATGCGCGCTTGCCGGCTGTGGCGGAAGAAGACTTGGAGAGTGCAGGATTGGAACGCTTTGCGCCCTCGTGGCGTCCGCTTCGCGATGGCTGCCGGGTTATGGTTCCGCGCGGCATAGCTTCTGGTAAATGCTTTTACCACAAAGGCCACAAAGATCACGAAGGAACTCGCCAGCAATTACAATGGTGGGCTGCAAACAGGCGACCTATGATGACTCCACAGACTGAAGTTCGACCGACTGAACTGCCCGCCCTTCCCCTGACCACGGAAGGGTGGAGCGTGCTGCACCAGATGCTGCGCTTCCGCGGCCCGGCGTGGCGGGCGCTGGCGAAGGCGCGGCGGGCCGAGATCCTGGCCGAAGCCGTGCCGGTACTGGAAAGTGCGGAGCAGCGCCGCAGCGCCCTTTATTCCGTAGTGGGACATAAGGCTGATCTGATGCTGGTGCACTTCCGCGGCTCCTTCGACGAGCTGAAGCAGGCGGAACTGGACCTGCAGCGGACGGCGCTTTCCGAATTCCTGGAGCCAGCGACCTCGTATCTTTCGGTGATCGAACTGGGACTCTACGACTCCACGGTGAAGCTGTACCGGTCGCTGGCCGAGCGCGGCATTGAAGCGCATACGGCGGAATGGAACCGCGAGGTGGAAGAAACACTCGAACGGCAGAAAGAGGCCATGCGGCCGCGGCTTTACCCGGAGATTCCGCCCTCCCGTTATCTGTGTTTTTATCCCATGGACCGCCGCCGCGGCGAAGAGAAGAACTGGTACACCTTGCCCATCGCCGAACGCCAGCGGCAGATGGAGGAGCACGGGCTGGTGGGCCGGCGCTATGCGGGCAAGGTGCGACAGATCATCACTGGCTCCATTGGATTCGACGACTGGGAATGGGGCGTGGACCTGTTCTCCGACGACCCGTTGATCTTCAAAAAGCTGATCTACGAGATGCGCTTCGACGAAGTCAGCGCCATGTACGCCCTGTTCGGGACCTTCTACGTCGGCCTGCGCTGCCCGGCGGGGCGTCTGGGAGAGCTGCTGGATGGCAAGCTGCCGGCGCAGGATTAGCGGACCGCAGAGAGGCAAGGCGAGGAGAATTTAGCTGAAATGCGCAGAGAGGTAGCTGTCGTATTTTACGTGGTGGCGATGGCAGCCATCATAGTTGGCGTAGATTTCGTGTTCTTCAAAAACCGATTCTGGGAACGGCTGACAGTGAACATCGGCATCGTTCTGGTGTTCGCAGCTTTTTACTTTAGATTCCTGAGGCGCCCCTAAGCGAGTGAATTTCTCGGATTGCGCCCGGGGTGAGTTTCCCCGTTTCCATTTCAAACTTGAAATTTTCGGAATTTGCCTTCTTCCGTTCATGGTCCTCAGGAGAAGGGCTTATCTGCCTGTTTATTGACGGCCCGAGCCGCCCCGGTTAGGCTCATTGCCATGGCGGTGAAAAGCATTCAACTCGGTCAGGTATGGCGCCATGACCAGAGCGCCCGCAATTTTCTTGTCACCAAGATCTACAACGAAGTATTCACGCAATATGCCATGCTGCGCCCCGCCGACTCGACGGCGGCCCAAACCGAGAGTATCCGGGTGAAAGTGCAAAAAGGCGCCGAGGGGGCAAGCCTGCCTGGCTATACGTTTACCCAGGAGTCGCAGGATTTCTGAGTAGTCGGCCCACTCCGGGATTCGCAGGGAGGCAGGGCCTGATTCTCCGGCAAACTGACTCGCGTTCCGCATAGAACATCCGGGAACGAATGCCCATGATGAGTTCAATTCCTGGTTTCCGGCTGACCTCAAACGCTTGCAGTCCGGTGGTTGCTGGCTTATGTTCTCCTGACGCCTGAAACCTGACCCCGAAGCCTTGCATGATCAACCGACTTTTAGCGCTCGCCTTCCAGTTCGTCTACTGGGCTATCAACGGCTCCGGTTATCCGGGCGTGGCTCTGCTCATGGCGATCGAGTCGGCGTGTATCCCTCTGCCCTCTGAGCTGGTGATGCCCTTCGCCGGATACCTGGTCTCGCAAGGACGTTTCAGCCTGTTCTGGGTGGCGACGGCGGGGGCCCTGGGATGCAATCTCGGTTCGGCGGTGGCCTACGAGATTGGCTGCTTCGGAGGCCGTCCGCTGGTGGAGCACTACGGCCGCTACATTCTGTTCAGCCGGCGCGACCTGGAGCACGCCGACCATTTCTTTCTGAAGTTCGGCAGTGCCGCCATTCTGATTGGCCGCATGCTGCCCATCATCCGCACATTTATCGCCTTGCCCGCGGGCATCGCCCGCATGCCGCGCCTGCGATTCCATGTTTATACATTTCTAGGCTCCTGGCCCTGGTGCTTCGGGCTGGCCTATATCGGGATGAAGCTGGGCCAGCACTGGATGAACATTAAGCCCTACTTCGAACACTTCAAGGAAGTGGTGGCGCTCCTGCTGATCGCGGGCGTGGTGTGGTTCGTGTGGACGCACTGGAAAAACCGCATGGCAACGGGAGAAGAACCAGGTGAGTCCCTGGCTGAAAAAGAGAAGCTTCAAATTTGAAATTTTGAAATTTGCTGGTTCCGCAAGGCGTCCTTCCGCCGCGAAAACCTGTGCTATGCTGAGAACCTCAGCGAGGCTACTCTCATGCGCCTCCGCCGTTTTGCCGTTTTGTTTCTGCTGCTCCCGCTGCTGGCCAGTGCGTTAGCCTTGCAGGGCTATCGTTCGTGGCGCCATGCCGTATCCGGGGAGGAGCAGTACGCGGACGAACAGGACGATCCCGCGCCCATGCCTCCCGATGCCAATGAGAAGACGGAATGGGCGTTCGCACGCCTTCGTTATCCCTCGGTCAGCTACGGTTGGCGCCGCCGGCGCACCTGGGGCACCGACTACCCCAAGGCCGACCGCCAGTTCGTGCAGGGCGTTCGCCGGCTCACCCGTCTGAGCACCCGGTCGAACGAAGAAGTCATCAACCTGGACCTGGACAATGACGAAATCTTCAACTGGCCCTGGGTCTATGCCGTGGAAGTGGGACACTGGGACCTGACCGATGCCCAGACGAAAAAGATTCGCCAGTACCTGCTGCGCGGCGGCTTCCTGATGGTGGACGACTTCCACGGCACCCAGGAGTGGGAAGTCTTCATGGCCAGTATGAGCCGCATCTTTCCCGACCGGCCGATTGTGGATCTTCCCGACAATGATCCGATTTTTCACGTGATCTACGATGTGGGACACCGCTTCCAAGTCCCGGGACTGCAGTATCTGCGCAGCGGACGCACCTACGAGAAAGACGGCTACGATCCCGAGTGGAAAGGAATTTACGACGATCACCATCGCGTGATGGTGGCCATTTGCCACAACATGGACCTGGGCGACTCTTGGGAATGGGCCGACTTGCCGCAGTATCCCGAGAAATTCACCTCGCTCGGGTATCGCGTGGGGATCAACTACATCATTTACGCGATGACGCACTGAATTTCTGTTCCGCTCAGTGCTGGAGAGGTTCCATTTATTGCTCGACCGAGCATGCATTGCTCGTCTGGAACTTGATGGGGTTATCTTTGGCGTCTTTTCTCGTGTTCCAGCCCACGAGGGCAGGGGCGCAGGGAAGCGCGACGCCGCCTGCGCTGCAGACCCGAGATTTGGCCGTAGCGGCCTGGGAGAATGCCAAGGCAGCTTACGAAAGAGCGTTGAAAGAGCGTCCTCGATCCGGTTTTGCGCTCTACGGTATTGCCATCAGCAGCGAAAAAGCTGGAGACTCCAAGGCTGCCGCGAAAGCGTATGCCGACTTTCTCGCGGCCTGGAAGAATTCCGACCCCACTCTCATCCAGATGACCCACGCCCAGGATTACCTTGCTGCGCATCCCGTTGTCGCGGGGAGATCTGAACGAAACAGAAGAAGTTGATCCTCCTGACTCTCCGGGCGGCAAAACCCGGTAGCGCAGACCTTCGGATCTGCGTTCTTCAGGGAGATCATTGACGCTGTCATTCCGAGGAGTGGCGAGGGAGCGAACCCGACCGCGCGACGAGGAATCTTGGATTTCCTTTTCACTCAAAGAGCTGTAGCGCGCGAATTGCAGTTTATAATGCCCGACGAATCGAGGAGACCGGCTCTTGCTCGTCAACAAAAGCGCTATTCTCATCCTCACGGTTTTTTCCTGGTCTTTCGCCTTCGGTCAAAAGAACTCCGAAACCACGCCCAAGCCGGACGACATCACCCCGCAACAGCTTGTCGAAAGAGCGAAACGACTCACAGACCTTTCTGCCGCCGGGCCGCTTAAGCTGACGGCCAAGGTGAAATTGCTGGGTATGGCGGCCGGGCCACAAGATGCGGAGTACACGTTGTATTGGGCCGGCCCGGAAAACTGGCGCAGCGAGTGGCACCTGAAAAGCCTCTTTCAGATCAACGTAGTAGCAGATGGCAAGCAGTGGATGCAAACTAACATTCCGGCACGCGCTTTCCGGTTCTTACAATTGGAGGCCGCATTGCAAACTGTATGGGAAGGGAGGCGCTATATGACTCCCTTGCTGCCGGATACATCCGATGGAGTTACGGAGTACAAAGTTGTGAGCCGCGAACTGGGGCAGAGGAAGGTCCGCTGCCTGCAGCCAAAGCACACAAAGCTCGTTCCAAAATGCTTCGATGCGGAATCCGGACTTCCGCTTCGTGACTCCGGCCAATTTGGAACATATTTGTTCGGCGACTACGGCGAGTTTCGCGGCGCCCATGTGCCCGAGCATATCGAGGTGCTGGGCTATGGCGAGCAGCCTGCCATCGCGGCCCAGCTAAGTCTGGAGTCTTGGAGTCCGACCGATGCTTCCCTGCTTGTGGCGCCGGCGGGCGTGACAGCATCTGAAGTGCCCAATTGCCAAAGCGATCCCGCCAACTCAGGGGGCAAGTTGGTCAAGCTTGTGCGTCCGAAATTCCCCTCCAATGCACGCTTGGATGGAAACGAAGGTTTGGTAACGCTTTATGCGACTATCAGCAAAAATGGAACAATTCGGCAGCTGCAAGTGCTTCAGTCCGCTGGACCTGAATTCGACAGGGCTGCGCTGGGGGCCGTTAAGCAGTGGACGTACGCGCCTTATAGTCCCTGCGGTAAACCTCTGGAGGTGGAAACCATTATCACAGTGGACTTCAGCTTCCTGAGATAACGGAACTGCGCAGCGTCTTCCACTCCGCACCATTTATACTGATCTGTTATGTCTATCGTTAAAGGTATGTCTGCCATCGCCAAGGGCATGAGCATTACCCTGCGCGAGCTGTTCTCGGAAACCGTTGTCGAGAATTACCCTGACGGCCCCGGGCCGCTGCGCGGCGCCAAGTTCCAGGAGCGGTACCGCGGTGTGCATGTGCTGCAGCGCGACGAGAACGGCCTGGAAAAGTGCGTAGCCTGCTTTCTGTGCGCGGCTGCCTGCCCCTCCAATTGCATTTACATCGAGGCGGCGGAGAACACGGCAGAAAACCGCATCAGTGCCGCTGAGCGCTATGCCAAGGTCTACAACATCGATTACAACCGCTGCATCTTCTGCGGCTTCTGCGTGGAGGCCTGCCCCACGGACGCCATTACGCACGGCCACGGCTTTGAAGTCGCGACCCTGAACGCCAGCAACCTTGTATACCGCAAGGAGCAGATGCTAGCCGCCGTTCCGGCGCACTTGGGCGCGAACTCCGTCTTCAACCGCGCCGAAGTGGAGAAGAATCCACGGCTGCGGGATGGAGCGCAGGGAAAAAGCTAAAGGCTTGCACTACCCGAGCCTCAAAGAATGCGAAAGAGTGCAGGAAATTAGCTCTATTGCCTCCCCTCTCTCCAGTTGTCATTCCGAGGAGTGACGAGGGAGCTTTCAGCGACAAGCTGAGACCAGACGAATTGTTTCCGGTCCCTTCGTGACCTGCGTGTTCCAAGGTAACTCCCGCACCACCCGAACCGCTGCCGGAAATGCTCTGGGGCTGATAATCTTGTAGCGAGCGCCAGGCGGGGGCCGGCGCATCCAAACCTGACCTAAGGAACGAATGACCAGCTTTCTTGAAGCGGTTCGCCAGCGCGTGGTGATTTACGACGGCGCCATGGGGACCTCCATCCAGCGGTACAGCCCCACGGTGGACGACTACCAGGGAAACGAGGGCTGCAGCGAGATTCTCGCAGTCAGCCGGCCGCAGTGGATTCGTGAAATCCACGCCAGCTACCTCGAAGCGGGCGCAGATATTATTGAAACCAATACTTTCGGGGCTACAAGCATCGTACTGGGTGAGTATGACTTGCAGGATCGTACTCGCGAGATCAACCTGGCCGCCGTGGGCCTGGCACGGGAGGTGGCACAGCAGTACTCCACGGTATCCCGTCCGCGGTATGTTGCCGGATCGATCGGCCCGACGACCAAGCTGCCCTCCCTGGGCCACATCAGCTTCGACAAGATGTACGCCTCGTACCTGGAGCAGGTGCTGGCGATGATCGAAGGCGGGGTGGACGTCCTGCTGGTGGAAACCTGCCAGGACCTGCTGCAGGCCAAATGCGCGCTTGCCGCCGTCTTCGATGGTATTAAGCAAGCAGGCAAGCAGTTACCAGTACAAGTTCAAGTAACACTAGAGGCTACAGGCACTATGCTGCTGGGGTCGGAAATTGGGGCGGCCCTGACCACGCTGGAGCCCTTCGACGTTGACGCCATCGGGTTGAACTGCGCCACCGGTCCGCGCGAAATGAACGACGCTGTCCGCTACCTGGGCGATAACTCGCCCAAGCACATCTCCGTACTGCCGAATGCGGGACTGCCGCAAAACGAGGGTGGGCACGCCGTCTACAAGCTCACCCCGGCAGAGCTGGCGGAGTTCCACCGACGCTTCATTCTGGAGTACGGAGTGAACATTGTGGGCGGATGCTGCGGCACCGGGCCCGAGCACATCAAGGCCGTAGTCGAAGCGTGCGCCAACCTGCAGCCCAAGAAGCGGAACGTCAGGGACGAAGGTTCCGCTGCCAGCGCCTACAGCAGCCTTCCCCTCGACCTCGACCCCAAGCCGCTGGTGGTCGCCGAGGAGATGAACACCACCACGCAGAAGGCGCACTTCCGCGAGCTGGTGCGGGACGGGAAGTACGATGACATTCTCGCGCTGGCCAAGAAACTGGTGGCGGAAGGCTCCCATGTGCTCGACCTGTGCTGCGCCATTGTGGGCGAGGACGAGAAGGGCTACATGAATGCCATCCTCGAAAAGATCGCCACCCGCGTCCCTGCGCCCATCTCCGTGGACTCGACGGAAGCGGACGTAATCGAGGAAGCCCTGAAGCGCATTCCGGGAAAGCCGATCATCAACTCCATCAACCTGGAGGATGGCGAGAAGCGCACCGCGAAGGTACTGCCGATGGCCAAGAAGTATGGCGCAGCGGTGATTGCCTTGACCATTGACGAGCAGGGAATGGCGCTGACCGCGGACAAGAAAGTTGCCATCGCCAAACGGATTTACGATATGGCGGTGAACCGCTACGGCATCCGGCCGTGCGATCTGATCTTCGACGCGCTCACTCTGCCCATTTCCACCGGCCAGGACGATTACCGCTCCGCCGGCATCGAGACCCTGGAAGCGGTCCGCCGCATCAAGCAGGAGCTGCCCGAGTGCCACACCATCCTGGGGGTAAGCAACATCAGTTTCGGGCTGGCCGTGTATCCCCGGCGGGTGCTGAACTCGGTGTTCCTGAACGAGGCGGTGAATAACGGCCTCGATATGGCCATCGTGAACTACAGCAAGATCTATCCGCTATACAAAATTCCCGATGCTGAAGTGGAGATGGCGCGCAAGCTCATCTTCCACGACACCTCGGCCGGCGATCCGTTGCAGAAGTACATGGCGTTTTTTGCGGGGCGGGAAAAGACCGAGGACGCCGCCCCCGTCCACGTGGAAGAGCTTTCCATTGAAGAAAAGCTCAAGTATTGCATCATTCGAGGCGAGAAAGCCGTAGGCGACGGCGCACAGAAGCAGTCGCTGGAGCAGCTGTTGGAAGAAGCCCTCGAAACCTACACGCCGCTCGACCTGATCAATACCGTGTTGCTTGACGGCATGAAGACCGTGGGCGAGCTGTTCGGGGCGCGCAAGATGCAGCTTCCGTCCGTGCTGGATTCGGCCGGAGTGATGAAGCAGGCGGTGGCCTATCTTGAGCCCAAGATGGAGAAGGTGGAAGGCTCGCAGAAGGGAACGCTGGTGCTGGCCACGGTAAAGGGTGATGTTCACGATATTGGTAAGAACCTGGTGGATATCATCCTTTCGAACAACGGCTACAAGGTAATCAACCTGGGCATTAAACAGGCCGCCGACACCATCATCAACGCCGCCCAGCAGCATCGGGTGGATGCCATCGGGCTCAGCGGTCTGCTGGTGAAATCCACCCTGGAGATGAAGTATGTCCTTCAGGACCTGGAGCGGCAGGGACACAAGTTTCCCGTGATCTGCGGCGGGGCAGCGCTGACGCGCAAGTACGTGGAAGACGACCTGCGGCGCGAGTACTCCTCCGCCGTCTTCTACGCCGGGGACGCCTTCGACGGCCTGCACGTGATGGAGGACCTGGTCTCTCCCAACGGTCGCCGCGAAGCGCGCCTGACCGAAGGGCGCCAAGTGAAGACGTTTGCCAAGGCTGCCGCGGCAGCTTCCGTTGGTGCGAGCGCAGCGGAAGTCTCCACCGAGCGCAGCCCCGTGGTCGGCCCGCCGCCGAATATCCCGGTGCCTCCGTTTTACGGTGTGAGGGTGAAGAAAGACTTCGACCTGCGCGAGGTGTTCTCCTACATCAACGAGACCGCGCTGTTCAAAAACCAGTGGCAGCTCAAGACGGCTTCGCAGCAGGATTACGGACGGCTGGTGGAAGAGAAGTACCGCCCCATCCTGCATAATTTGCAGGAAGAAGTGATTGCCGCCGGTTGGTTCGAGCCGCGCGTGGTCTGGGGATACTTCCCCTGCCAGTCGGAGGGCAACGACCTGATTGTGTACGATCCGGATTCGATTGCCGGCGGAAGAATTCCGATTTCTTACGCTCCAAGCCGGGAAGGGAAGCCGGCCGGGCCGGACTTCGGCACCGCAAGCCCGGGCAATGCTTTGGAGGCTTTGGCCGCTGAGGGAAGTCCGCGAGAAGGGGCGGTGGCGACCGCACCGCGACCCTCGCCAGCCCATGCGGACGGCTCCCGCGAGCTGTTGCGCTTCACCTTTCCGCGGCAGAGGGAAGGGCGCAAGCTGTGCATCTCCGACTTCTTCACGCCGGTTTCCGCCGGCCAGATGGATGTCCTCGGCCTGTCGCTGGTCACCATTGGCGACCGCGCTTCGCAAATTACGCAGGAACTGTTCCAGTCGGGCGAGTACACGCGCTATCTCTACCTGCACGGCCTGAGCGTGGAGACCGCGGAAGCCCTGGCGGAAATCTTCCACAAGCAGATGCGGGCGGAACTGGGCATGGCGGGCGACGACTCGCCGCGCATCGGCGACCTGTTCCACCAGAAATACCGTGGATCGCGCTACTCGTTCGGTTATCCCGCGTGTCCGGATCTATCGGATCAAACGAAACTGTTCGAGCTGCTGCGTCCCGAGGAGAGCGTGGGAGTGCGCCTCACGGCGGGCTTCATGCTCGATCCCGAGCAGTCCACCTCGGCGATTATCGTGCATCATCCGGCGGCGAAGTATTTTGTGGTGTAACGGAGAACACCCCCACTCAAGCCAAAGCCGGGCTTGAATGGGGCACCCGGCCCGACGGCAGAAGCCAGCAACCCCTGTCCTTCCCAAGTCTCACCATTTACAATAAAAGGAAGATGAACGGCAACCAACGTATCAACAATCTCGCAGGCAGCCAGCCCGACCCGGCCAAGGTGAGGGAAGTCTCCTTTGGCGACATCCATCCGGAAGGGCTGGTTCTGACCAGCCTGGACAAAGCGGTAAACTGGGCGCGCAAGAACTCACTGTGGCCAATGACCTTCGGCCTGGCCTGCTGCGCCATTGAAATGATGTCCATGGGCGCGGCGCGGTTCGATATTGCCCGCTTCGGCGCGGAAGTCTTCCGCCCCTCGCCGCGGCAGTCGGACCTGATGATCATTGCGGGGCGCGTGTCGCAAAAGATGGCGCCGGTGATCCGCCAGCTTTGGGAGCAGATGCCCGAGCCCAAGTGGGTCATTTCCATGGGCGCCTGCGCAACCTCCGGCGGCGTATTCAACAATTACGCCTTGGTGCAAGGCGTGAATCAGGTCATCCCTGTGGATGTGTACGTTCCCGGCTGCCCGCCCCGTCCGGAGCAGTTGATCTATGCCATCACCGTGCTGCAGGAGAAGATTACCAACTCGCGCGGGACCTTCAAGCAAGTGCTGAACCTGGCATAGCAACGCTTTCACCTGCATCTCCAACCGGAACTACCCGCTCCAGCGAACATCGCTGGAGTGGGCCGTCCTGCTTAGAAACAGCAGATTCGTCGCTGCCCTCGGGCCCCCGGAATGACAATGCGGGACAGATAGCAGCGGCGGGTGTTTTCCTGGCCAGCAGACGCGGGGCTTTCAGGCAGCAGCATGGAAGGTTTTGGCATCTTACCCGGCATGCGCAGCTTGCACCTACCAGTGCTTTGCCTGGGCGTGCTGTCCGCCGGACTGATGGCGGCGCAGACCCTCCCTCAAGCCGCTTCCGCCGCCCCGTCCGGCGCTGCGTCTGCTATTTCTGCTCCTGCGGAACAGCCTTCGACCGTCGTGCGGCGTGTGGGCATGATTCATCTGCGCGGCCAGCCGGGCTTTGAGTCGCTGGCGCTGGCGGGCGATCAACTGGCGATGACCAACAACGCTTCCAACAGCGTGGATGTATTCGATGTAGCCAAGAGGCAGGTGGTGGCGCAGGTGGACGGCATGAATGACCCGGCTGGCATTGCCGTCGATGAAGCCGCAGGGAAGGCCTACGTGGCCAGCCGCGGGGCAAATGAGATCGTGGTGCTTTCTATCCCCGACTGGAAGGTGGAGAAGCGCATTCCGCTGAAGGCCTCGCCGCGCTCTCTCCTGCTGGTTCCGGAGACGGAAACGCTCTATTCAGCGAACTGGCACCAACGGTCGCTTTCCGTGGTGGATCTGAAGCAGGGAACGGCCCGCACCGTGGCCATCGACGGCTCGCCCGAGCGCATGGCCTGGGACGCCGAACGCGGGCAGCTCTACGTCACCCTGGAAGACTGCCATGCCGTGGCGGTGCTGGGGCCCGACCTGCGTCAGCGCAAGCTGTTTCCGATCCAGGGATATCTGCCCACGGGAATCGCCTATGACTCCGCGCGGCAGCGGATTTACGTTGCGGTGCGCAACGCCATCGTCTCGCTGAATCCCCAGTCGGGAGAAGAAGTGGGACGCTCGGCTGCTCCCACCGGAGTAGACACCCTGCAACTGGCGGGCGATCGCCTGTTTGCGGCGGCCTCGGGAGGAACGGTTCTGATCTACCAGCCCGGCAGCCGGGGACTGGTGGCCGAACACGAGGTGGCCACCGGCGTCCACGGCCATGCCATCGCCTACGACGCACAACGGAATCTGATTCTGCTGCCCGGCGGCAGCGACGGCGGGGCAAAGCTGCTGCTGCTGCAACTGGTCCCGCGGGGACAATCGACGACAGCTTCCGCTATTCCTTAGCCCTCTTGGCCCTGGTTTAGGGCTTGGCTTGACATATCCCGGCTGGCCCTGCAATCTTTCCTGCGGCCACCATGGACGTGGCTTCCGCATTCGTCGCAGTGGCATTCACTGCCACTCCGGGCCCCCAGCCAATCTTTCTCCCTTTCAGGGACAGGAGGTTCCAATGCCGGCAGTGGCGCAAAGAGCAATCGATCAACACAAACTGGACGAGTTCATGGGCAAGTTCGTGAGCGACTTCGGAGCCGCCATGAGTTTTCCCCTGGTATTGCTTGGAGATGAACTTGGCCTTTACAAATCCCTGGCCAGCGCCGGGGAAGGCCTGACTTCTGCACAACTGGCGGAACGTACTTCCACCGACGAGCGATACATTCGCGAGTGGCTGGCGGCACAGGCTGCGGGTGGATACGTGACCTACGATCCCGGCTCCAAGATGTACAGCCTTACTCCCGAGCAGGCATTTGCGCTGGCCGATGAGGACAGTCCAGCGTTTATCCCCGGCGCCTTTGAAGTGGCTTCTTCCATGGTGAAAGACGCCCATAAAATTGCCGAAGCCTTCCGCTCCGGCACCGGCGTGGGCTGGCACGAACACCACTCTTCCTTGTTTATGGGAACGGAGCGCTTCTTCCGGCCCAATTACATGGCCAATCTGATCGCCAGTTGGATTCCCGCGCTGGAAGGGGTGCAGGGGAAGCTGGAGCGCGGAGCTACGGCCGCCGATGTTGGTTGCGGTCACGGGGCGTCGACGATTCTCATGGCCGAAGCGTTTCCCAAGTCGAAGTTCACTGGCTTCGATTACCATCAGGGATCCATCGAGAAGGCGCGGCACCGCGCACGTATGGCCAAGGTTGAGGGCAACGCGAAATTCGAAGTGGCTACCGCCAAGACCTTTCCGGGCCGGAACTACGACCTGGTGACCTGTTTCGACTGCCTGCACGACATGGGAGATCCCGAAGGGGCGGCCCGCCACATCCGCGAGAGCCTGGCTGCCGACGGCACCTGGATGATCGTGGAACCTTTCGCCAACGATGATGTGAAGGACAATCTGAATCCGGTGGGCCGAATTTTTTACGCCGCCTCCACCATGATCTGTACCCCGGCATCGCGCTCGCAGGAAGTGGGACTCGCCCTGGGCGCCCAGGCGGGCGAGAAGCGTCTGCGCGAGATTGTGACCCGCGCGGGTTTCACCCGCTTCCGCAGGGCAACGGAGACGCCGTTCAACCTGGTGCTCGAAGCCCGGCCGTGAGCTTGCCGGGGATGGCGGCGTGAACCCGTTCCTGCGGGCGGACGGGCGTGTACGCGTCGGCTGGCGCGTGCTGCTGGGCATTCTGGTCGCCATTGCGGCCAACATGGTGGCGGCCTCGCTGGCCGCCCCGGGGCCAGGAGCCGGCGCCGTCAGATTCGACCTCGTCTACCGTCCCCTGGCAATGCTTTTACTCATCGGCGGATTCAGCCTGCTGGAAATATTTGCCGACCAGGTCGAGGAGAGTCCTCTGGCCGCCCAGGGACTTGGAGGGCGGCACTGGGGCCGGGATTTTGCCCTCGGCCTGGCCATCGGCGCTGGCTTGATTGCCATCAGCATAGCGGTCATGGCAGCTCTGGGCCGCGTTTCCTTCCGGCTGGTGTGGAGCGGCCGGGCCTTGGCGGACCTTCTGGCTGTACTCGTGGTTCTGGCCACCGCAGCCCTGACCGAGGAGCTCATGTTCCGCGGATATCCCTTCCAGCGGCTGGTGGAAGCGGTGGGAGCGGCTCCGGCGATTCTCCTGCTCTCCTTGCTGTTCGGCTTTGCTCACGCGCGCAATCCGCACGTTTCCCGACTGGCGATCCTGAATACGCTGCTGGTGGGAGTTCTGCTGGCTGTCGCCTACCTGCGCAGCCGCGCCCTCTGGCTTCCCTGGGGAATTCACCTGGCCTGGAACGCCACCTTGGGAGTTGCTTTCGGCCTGCCGGTCAGCGGCCTGCGGGAGTTCGCCGTGGTGGTGAAGGGAACCGCTCTGGGGCCGGCCTGGCTCACCGGAGGAGCCTACGGCCTGGAGGGCAGCCTGCTGGCCACGGTGGTGATTGCGCTTGGGTTTGTGCCGGTGGTGGCATGGTTCCAGGTTCCGGCGAGGGATTTAGAACGAACTTCGGGACAACCAACCACAGGGGGACAGGCCACGCGACAAATGGAAGGCGGAGACAGCACCTCCCCGGACGTGGGGCATCCAATTCTTGGAGGCTCCGCCCGAGACGAGGGAGAGCATACCGAGCGAGGTTGAAGCATAGACGGCGCGTTTCGCTAACCCCAAAACACGTCGCCCAGAGGCTCAAAACGGACGTATAATCCATGCATTGCCCGGGGCAGTTTTTGTGAGACTTCAGCGTAGCTTCGTTCCCGTCCTGCTGGTTTTCTTTCTGGGCGCTTCCGCGTTCGCAGATTCTGGGCGGGCAAAAACCAAGCCTCAGAAACTGACCAAGGAGACCAAGCTGGAACTCATCCGCGTCTTCCAGGCGGAGACGGTGTTCATTCGTCGTCCCTTTCCCATGGGTCCCAGCGGCCTCACGCTGAAAGACGGTGAAATTTATCCCGGCGATGATGAAATGCAGCGGGCGATCGCCACCTTTGGCCCCTCGGTCAAGCCCGGGGACCGCGCGCAGATCACCAATATCGACATCAAGGACGATCGCATCGTATTTGAAATTAACGGCGGCCCCAAAAAGAAGAAGAAGTGGTATCAGCACATCGAAGTGGGGATGGGTGGGGATACGGCGCCTATCGATCCCGGCAGTTCCACGGCCAACCCGCGCGGGACCTACGCGATTCTGGAGTTTGACAAGTACGTCCCTGAACTGAACGCGGAGCAAGTGAAGCAATTGCTCAGCCCGGTGCTCGACTTCCATGCCAAATCCGCTGTGGAAGCGTACCTGGACACCCTGCCGGTCGAGGTTAAGAACGCGATCAAAGATCATGAAGTTCTGGTGGGCATGAACCGGGACATGGTGACCTACGCCAAGGGCCGTCCGCCGCGCAAGATCCGCGAAAACGCCAACGGCGTGCCCTACGAGGAGTGGATCTACGGCGCTCCCCCGCAGGATGTGGAATTCGTGCGCTTTGAAAACGATCAGGTGGTGCGGCTGGAAAGCATGTCGGTGGACGGCAAAAAAACCGTGCAGACGGAAAGAGCGGCGGCTTTCGATTCTCCTGAGTACGCCAAAAAGCAACAGTTGCCGCCGGCGGCGCAAACGACGGGGGATGAAGCTACCCCGGCCGACAAGCCAACCCTCACGCGCAGCAAGCCGCCCACGTTGAAGCGTCCCGGCGAAGCGCCCTCTGACACGCTGCCGCCGATGACCACGCCCGATTCCACTCCTCGTGAGCCGACCCAGTGGGGAGTTCCGGGTTCCAGCGATCCCAAACCGAGTAATGCCCCAGGCCAGCAGCCCGCCCCGCAGCCGGCACAATAGTTTCCGATCCAGGTTTCAGTTTCGGGCAGGGAAGCTGAAACTTGAACGGGAAAGTTCTCCCGCCTTGTTATCCTTTAGGTGTGAAGCTCGCCCTCGGCCAGATCAATACTACAGTCGGAGACTTCAGCGGCAACGCTGCGCGGATTGTGGACTTTGCACAGCGCGCCCAAGCGGCGGGCGCTGTGCTGATTGTCTTCCCGGAGCTTGCCATCTGCGGATATCCTCCGCGCGATCTGGTGGAAAACCCCGCCTTCGTTCGCCGCAATCAGGAGATGGCGGAACGAATTGCGGCCCAGACCCGGGGTATAGCCGTGATTTGTGGGCTGGTGACGGCGGCCCAGGCTCAGACCGGCAAGTCAGTGATGAACTCTGCCGTCCTGCTGAACAACGGGCGTCAGGAGTTTCTGCAGCACAAGATGCTGTTGCCCACCTACGACGTTTTCGACGAGTCCCGCAACTTTGCACCGGCAATGGAGCAGAAGCTGGCGCCGTTTTGCGGGAAGCAGATCGCTCTTACGATTTGCGAAGACGCCTGGAACGACAAAAGCTTCTGGAACCGCCGGCTGTACGGAGTGGATCCGGTCGAGAACCTGATGCAGGCCGGCGGAAGCTTCGTGCTGAACATCTCCGCCTCGCCGTTTTACGTGGGCAAGCGCGAGTTGCGCCGCGACATGCTGGCGGCCATTGCGGGCCGATACCAGGCGCCGGTGGTGATGTGCAATCTGGTTGGCGGAAACGACAGTCTAGTCTTCGACGGTTCGAGCATGGTGCTCGCTCCCAATGGAGCCGTGGTGGCGCAGGGCAGGTCGTTTGAAGAAGACCTGGTTTTTTGCGAGCTCGAAACGTTGCACGGCGACATGCGCGCCAGCGACACCGGCGAGGAGGCCAGCGCCTACGCCGCGCTGGTACTGGGGACGCGAGATTACGTGCACAAATGCGGCTTCCAAAAGGTGATTGTGGGCCTGAGCGGCGGAATCGATTCCGCCCTGACTGCCTGCCTGGCGGTGGATGCCCTGGGGCGCGAGAACGTCCTGGGCGTGGGCATGCCGACCGGGTATTCCTCGAGCGGAAGCGTGGAGGACTCCCGCAGCCTGGCCGCCAACCTGGGAATCCGCTTCGAACTGGTGCCGATCTCCGACATTTTCGCGGCCTATCGCAAGACTCTGGAGCCTTTGTTTGCGGGCTGCCCGGAAGACGTGACCGAAGAAAACCTGCAGCCGCGTATTCGCGGCGCCATCCTGATGGCCTTGAGCAACAAGTTTGGCTCGCTGGTGCTCACGACGGGAAACAAATCGGAACTGGCTGTGGGCTACTGTACGCTCTATGGCGACATGGTCGGAGGGCTGGCGGTAATTTCCGACGTGCCTAAGACCATGGTCTATCGGCTGGCGGCATACGTGAATTCGCGGCGTACCGTGATCCCCGCGGCTATCATCGCCAAGCCACCGTCGGCGGAGTTGCGACCGGGACAGATGGACACCGATTCGCTTCCGCCATATGACGTTCTGGATCCGATTCTGGAGGACTCCATTGAGGACTCCAAGAGCGCGCAGGAGATCGCCGCTTCCCGCAACTTCGATCTGGAGCTGGTGCGCAGAGTGATCAAAATGGTGGAACGCGCCGAGTACAAGCGCCAGCAGGCGGCGCCGGGATTGAAGATCACAGAAAAGGCATTCGGGATGGGCCGCAGGTTTCCTATCGCGGCGAAGTCGGATTTTTAGCAAGCATTTTCGAGTTTCAATTTTGGAGGCCAGGTTTGGCGGCAGGTTGTAGCTGGCACTTCCGAAACTTGAAACTGGCAACTCGAAACCTCATATTGCAACTGAAACTGAAACTGTCCCACTCGTGTACACTCTCGATTCCGAGTACCAAGGAGGCCAGGAGGCTTGGACAACAAGTTAGTTGCCGTCATCTGCAAACCCGGAAAGCCGGAGCTTAAGGATCTGCTTCCGCCGGTGCTGGATTGGCTGGGACGTCGCGGGTACGGCATCGTCCTTGACGACGAGACCGGGGAGTACCTCCCCGACCTGAAGACGGTTCCGCGTTCCACCATCGGCAGCTCGGGAGCTGAGTTTGCGCTCGTTTTGGGAGGCGATGGCACGCTGCTGGCCAGCGCTCGCGCCGTTTCGCACGCCGGCATTCCCATCCTGGGAGTCAACCTCGGTTCGCTGGGCTTCCTGACCGAGGTGCCACTGGCGGATATCTATGATGCGCTCAATGCCGTCCATCATCATCGCTGCACCATCGAGCAGCGCTCCATGCTGAGCTGCGAGCTCCAGCGCGACGGCAATTGCGTAGCGCATTACAGCGCCCTTAACGATGCCGTGGTGACCAAGAGCGCGCTCTCCCGCCTGGCCAGCATCGACCTTTACCTGGACAGCCAGTTCGTATCGAACTACCGAGCCGACGGCATCATTATTTCAACGCCGACAGGCTCCACCGCATATTCTCTGGCGGCGGGCGGTCCCATCCTCATGCCTTCGGTTGAAGCGCTGGTGATCTCGCCTGTGTGCCCGCACTCGCTCACGCATCGTCCGCTGGTGGTTCACGATACGCTCTCGATGGAACTGGTCATCAAAAGCGGCGAGCAGGCCTTTCTCAGTATCGACGGGCAGGAGGGCGTGCCGGTGCTGGACGATGACCGCCTGCATTGCCGCAAGGCTCAACACTATGCCAAGCTGCTGCGCATTCGTCCGGCGTTCTTCGAAGTGTTGCAGGCCAAGCTGAAGTGGGGAGCCCGGTAGGGCAGCAATTTCAGTTCAAGTCTGGTCGAGTTCCAAATCTGCTGGAGACCGGCTTCAGAGTTCGCGTGCTTGCGGAGACGCGAAGCTGCACGACTCCAAACCTGAAACTGGACACTGAAGCTGTTGCTCAAAAACCCATGGTGTCATCTGCCGAGGGACCATAGGTGGACGGTACCGGCACGCCGCATAGCCGGAGGTACACGCCGAGCTGCGCGCGATGATGGACCAGGTGATTGAGGAACATTTGACGGTAGGCCAGGAAACGCGAGCCCTCAAAAAGCTGCTTCCCACCAAACAAAAGCTGCCAGGGCTGGCTCCAGGCTTCATCCGGCGTTTGCCGCAGCGCGCCGCGAACCTTGGCTGCGTTTTCATCGAGAGCGCGAACCAGTTGCTCGGCTGACTCGAACGGCAGCGGTTTGTAGTCACCGCTGGCGAAATCCAGTTGCGGAGTGGTCAAGACGGTTACTCCGAATCCGGCGAGCTGCGCGATGTGGGGCGCTAGCCTACCCAGAGGCATGGACTTGGGGTGGGGCGCGAAATCCGGCTGGTTGGGAACTCGCTGCAAAGTGGTCCGGGCCTTCTTGATCTCTTCTTCGAACTCTGGCAGCAGAAGATCGCTAACTGACATGTGCGCTCCTTGAGTGATTGACTTTAGTCTTTTACCTACAGCTCATTCCTCACCAGATCCTTCACGCTTTCCCGCTTCCGCACTACGCGCGCCTTTGCCCCTTCCACCATCACCTCCGCCGCCCGGGGACGGGTATTGTAGTTGGAGGAAATGGACGCTCCGTAGGCTCCCGCGTCGAGGATGGCGAGCAGTTCGCCGTCGCTGACCTGCGGGAGTTCGCGGTCGCGGGCGAAGAAGTCTCCGCTCTCGCAGATGGGACCGACCACATCCACCGTCCCGGGCTTCGAGCCGCGCCTGGGCAGTACGACGGGGATGATGTCATGGTGTGCCCCATAGAGCGCGGGACGGATCAGGTCGTTCATGGCGCCGTCTACCACCAAAAAACGTTTGTGATCGTTCTGCTTGGTATAGAGAATCTGAACCAATAATGCTCCTGCTCTCGCCACGATAGAGCGTCCGGGCTCAAGCAATAGATGAATTCCCAGACCGCGCAGGGGCGCGGTGACAGCCCGCGCGTAGGCGGCGGCGTGAGCAGGGAAGTCGTCGGGAGATTGCGCGGCGCGGCGGCCGTTGGGTGCGGGCTGGTGCTCGTAGTCGATCCCGAGGCCTCCACCGGCATCGACGTAGCGGAGCTTGTGGCCGGCCGCCTGCAATTCGCGGACGAGTTCGGCGACGCGCTGCATGGCCTCAGAAAACGGCTCGACCGTCGTGATCTGCGACCCAATGTGCACGCTCACTCCGGCCACCTCCAGCCAGCGCTCGCGCCCGGCAGTCTGATAAAGCCGGCGCGCGGCCGCCATGGGCACGCCGAACTTGTGCTTATGCAGGCCGGTAGCAATGTAGGGATGCGTGTCGGCGGGAACATCCGGATTGACGCGCAGCGCCATGCGCGCTTTGCGGCGGAGGCGCGCGGCCCGTTCGGCCAACAGCGCCAGCTCGCCTTCGCTTTCCACGTTGAACATCAAAATGCCCGCGCGCAAGGCGGCGTCCATCTCCGCGGCGGTCTTGCCCACCCCGGAGAACACCACCTGGGCGGCGGCCTTGCGGCTGGCCAGCAGCACGCGCTCCAGTTCGCCCCCGGAAACCACGTCAAAGCCGCTGCCCAGGCGGGCCAGCAGCTTCAGGATGGAAAGATTCGGGTTGGCCTTCACGGAATAGCAGACGGTGTGGGCAAATCCGTGGAACGCCTTGTCGAATGCCTGGAAGCGCTGGCGAATCGTGCTACCGGAATACACATACAGCGGTGTGCCGTATTTCGCGGCGAGTCGCGCCAACGGAATGCGCTCGCAGTGCAGGGCATTGCCGGAATAGATGAATGCCGGAGGACGCTGGTTGGGAGTTAATTTCGCCATGGAAGCTTTGGGTCACAGAATAGCATTGAGCGGCCATGCGGCTCTGAATGCTGACGAGGACTGCTCATTGCTATGATTTGATCTTCAGCGCTACCGCGGTCTGATCGTCATAGGGAGTGCTGAAATCGGCGAATTTTGTAGCAGCGTGAAACAGCGCGTTCACAATCTCCTCTGCCGAGCGGTGGGCATTGCGGGCGATGACCCGCTCGATGCCTTCGCGTCCGAAGAGTGTGCCTTCGCGGTTGGCGGCGTCCACCAGGCCATCGCTGAAGAACACCATCAGGTCGCCGGGGCGGCAATCGAAAGTAATTTCGTCGTGCTCCACGGTATCAAACAGCCCCAGCGGCAGCCCTTTGATTTCCACCCGCTGCAGTTCGCCATCGCGCCAGAAGACAGGCCGCGGCAACCCGGAGTTAGCGATCTTGAGTTGCCGAAGGTCGTCGTTCCACAGGGCGTAAATGATGGAAACAAATTGTCCATCGATGCGGTGCTCGGCCAGGGAGTGGTTGATGAGTCCCAGAATTTGCGCTGCTCCCGGCTGGTCTGCCGCGTGCGAGCGCAGGATTCCGCTCACCATGGCGGCATAGAGGGCAGCCGGCGACCCCTTGCCGGAAACGTCACCGATGACCAAACCGGTACAGGGCTCGCAGTCGCCCGCGCCGTAGCGGACAAAGTCATAGAGGTCGCCGCCGATAGCGCGCGCGGGAAGAAAGCGGGCAAAGACCTCCGCATTGCGCAGCTTGGGGAAACTGGACGGCAAAAGCCGGAATTGCAGCTCGCGGGCAAGCTGCAGATCTTTTTGCAGGCGGCGCTCCTGGCGCTCAATACGTTCGTAGAGACGCGCATTCTCCAGCGCAATGGCGATCTGGCCGGCCAGCGTGGTCATGGTGCGGACGTGCTCTTCGGTGAAATATCCGCGGCGCGTGTGCTCCAGGTCCAGGACTCCCAGCAGGCGATCTTTATAGATGAGGGGTACCGCCAGCTCCGAACGGGTTTCGGGATTGATCTGGATGTAACGCGGGTCCCTGGTCACGTCCCGCACCAACACCGCCTCGCGATGCAAGGCTGCGTAGCCCACAAAGCCTTCGCCCATTTTGATGTCGTGCTTGACCTGGATGGCCTGGTTGAAGCGCAAGGAGAAACGATGCACCAGGTTGTCGTCGGTCAGCTCCAGGATGCTGAACATCTGGTAGTCAATCAGCCGGCTTAACAGCTCGCCGATGCGCTTGAGCAGTTCGTCGACGTGGAGAATGGAGGTGAGCTCACGGCTGATTTCGTTAAGCACCGTGAGGGTCTTGGCCTGGCGCGCAACGCGAGTGTAGAGGCGGGCATTTTCAATGCCGACCGCGATGCGCGAAGCCACCAGAGCCAGCAGCCTCTGGTGCTCATCGCTAAAAAATCCGGGCTCCGCGGCTTCGATGTCAATCACCCCAATCACCTTGTTCTTGGTAATCAGGGGAATGGCCAGCTCGGAGGCGATGCCGGGCACTCCGATGTAGCGGCCGTCCTGCTGGACGTCGTTCACCAGCACGGGCTCGCGGCGCTGCGCGGCCACGCCGGTCACGCCTTGGCCGATGGGAATACGCAGCTTCTCCACTTCTTTGGGGTGGCCGATCTGGAAGCGAATTTTCAGCTCCTGGGTCTTTTCATTCAGCAACAGGATGGCAAAGACTTCGTAGGGGATGATCTTGCGCACCAGTTCCGCGACGCGGGCCATGAGGGTATCGAGGTCCAGCGTGTTGGTGATGGTGTCGGCAACTTCCAGCAGGAACTGGTCCGCCTGCTCGGGAGCGAATGCCTGGGATGTCGAAGGACTGTTCATAGTTTCAGTTTCATCCATCATAGCAGCGGTACTCGGTCCGCGAACCGACTGCCGCAGAGACCTGAAACCCTTGGTTCAACGGATGTCCGGCGGGGGGGGACGGATTCGACGATGGCACTGATCCAGCTCGTCTTTGCCACCGTCTGAAGGCGGTTCGTGGGCGCCTTCGGAGCTGTGTCACAATAAACGCGGAAACGCCATGCCTGATTCAGCCGCGCAACTGCAACGCATTTACCTGGCGGGGTTTGAGGTTGAAACCTTCGATATGTACCCGAGCGCCGTGGGTGTGATACGGGACGGAATCATCACACTGCTACAGCCCACACCCGATGGGCTGCGCATGATCGGGGCGCCCGGCTGGCGCATGGGCGAACTGATGGGAGTACTCGTCGAGAAGGAAGGCCAGCAGGTCTTTCAATGGAAGTCCGAGGTAGTAGAGGCAACGGCGGAACGCCTGGAAGCCCTGCGACGTTTCCGCCGGGAACTGGAAGATCTGCTGGCGGGGGAACAGTAGAGCGGAAAACCAGGCGTGGAGAGGCAGAGGCGCGGAGGAAAGCCAACTACGGATCTCTCCACTATCTTTGAGGGTTAGAGCTATTTCTTCTTTCACCTGGCTACTCGCCTCTTCTCAGTAGCCGGCACCTGCGCGGCAGTTTCTGCCTCTGCACTAACTTTGCATAAATCTTTTGCATTCTGGCCGGTCCTTTTCTGCGTATAGATCAGTGAGGGCACTGGGCGATGAGCTTACCGAACCCGGCGGCGAGCGAGACGGGAGTGCCGGATTTCAGCGTCCTGATGCGGGAGCACCGGGCCATGGTGTTCAGCCTGGCGTGCTATTTCCTGCGCGACCGCGCCGCCGCCGAGGAACTGGCGCAGGAAGTGTTTCTCCAGCTCTACCGTTCCCTGGACAAGCTCCAGTCCCGGGAACATGTGGTCTTCTGGCTGCGTCGGGTCACCGTCAATCGCTGCATCGGAGAGGCGCGACGGCGGCAGCGGCGTCCGGAGGTTCCACTTGAGGAAACCTGGGAATCGCCAGCGCCCGCAGACAACCCTCTACTGCGCGAGGATCTGCGGAGGCTGGTGGCGTCCTTGCCGGCCAAGACGCGCATGATCGTCATCCTGCGCTATCAGGAAGACCTGGATCCCAAGGATATTGCCCAGGTGATGGGCATTCCGGTGAACACGGTGAAGAGCAGGTTGCAGCGCGCTCTGGCTGTCCTACGGGAAAAAGTGGGAGCCAGCCCACTGCAGAAGTGAAGTGGAAAAGTAAAGTGGAGAAGGGACCCATGGACCATCTTGAACAGGAACTCCGCAAGGCGTTGCGGCGGCAGGACCCGGGAACCGATTTCAGCGCCAGCGTCCGGGAACGCATTGAGCGGGAGCACCGGCGAAAGCAGGGGTGGCTGAGGATCCCGCCGCTCCGCTGGGCCCCGGCCGCCGTGCTGTGTCTGGCTGTGCTCGGCGGCATGGGATATCGCTATGAGCAGCAGCGGCAACAAACGCGAGGCGAAGCCGTACGGCGGCAGGTAACGATTGCGCTCCGTATCGCAGGCGACAAGATACGCCTGGCGCAAGACGCGGTGCAGGGACTTTCAGAACAGTAGTGGAAAGGAAAGCAATGAAACGAGTTACGTGGTGCGCGGTCTTCATCGTGGCAAGTGTCGTTTGGGGCACTGGGCAGACCATTAAGGTCCCCGAAAGCTGGAACAAGCTGGCCGCCAAGGCGGATGAGGTTGTCCACGTCGACCTGAACCGCAACATGCTGGGGTTTGCCTCAAACTCCATGGATAAAAACGACACCAAGGGCCGGCAGATCGTCTCGAAATTGAATGGCATTTACGTGCAGAGCCTGCGGTTTAAGCAGGCGGGCGCATTTACGGATGCCGACGTGGAACCGATTCGCGCCCAGCTACGAGGTCCGGAGTGGGTACACATTGTGGACGTCGTGAACAAACCGGATCAGGAGCATGTCCAGATCCTCCTGAAGGAAGTAAACAACAACTTCATGGGCATGGTGATCCTGGCGCAAGAGCCCAAGGAATTGACGTTTGTGCACCTCGACGGTCCGATCGATCCCAAGGACATTGGCGCGCTCGGCGGGAACTTCGGCATCCCCAAAGACATTCACGTTGCGCCAGGGGAGGCCAAAACGCCGACGTCGGAAGCCGCCACGGTGGGCACATCCAAGCCAGCGGCCCCGGCGGCGACGAAGCGGTGAGGAGTCCCGGCCCGTATAGCCAATGTCTGATAACAGATATTCTGTAAAACTATGGCCCGCCTCGGCGATTCTGGAGCTTTTGCCATCCGTAAGAGATCTCCGTCATGATCTCTCCTCCGATCTCGATTTGCGCACTCGTCAGTAACTTTCCGCCCAGATGTTCGTAAAACGCCCGTGACGGATTCTCTTCGAGTACCCACACGTACATGCTGTTGTGTCCTGTGGACGTCAGGCGGGCGGCTAAGGTCCAGAACAGGCGTGAGCCAATACCCTTCGCGCACTCCTTCGGCAACAAATATCGCGTATAGCTCTGCGCTAAATCCGGGGATCTCATGGCGCGCGGGTCCTCCGGAAGCGAAGCCGCACACCGTGCCCGCACAGGTAGCCACGTAGTTGGCCGTGTCGGCTGGAGAAGCAAGGCGGCTCCGCCATCGTTCTTTAAAGTCATTCACCTCAATGGAGTCGAGGTAACTCTGCGGGACGATACCCGGATAGGTAGCCTTCCAACTCGTCACATGGACCTCTGCTATGGCAGCGGCGTCCTCAAGTGATGCCGGTCTGATCACAACAGGAATAGCAGGTTCCTTGCTCATCAGTATTTGGAGGTGCTCTGCGTGCTTCGGCCAGAATCTCCGGCAACATCCCTCAACTGCTCAACACCACCTTGGGATGGAATAGCGTCCCTGCCACGCGGGTGGCGATGGCAATAAGCTCGGACTGGTCGGCAAAGACCTTTACCTGGCGCGCCTGGGACATCTCCGGCAGGTTCACGGCCCGGCCATGGCGGATTTTGGCGGCGGAGTCCGGGGGGGCCGTCACGCATGGCAGACCGGGCAGCAGGCGGCGCGGGTGCACCAGGAATTCCTCGGCGCGGCCTTCCGCCACGGCCTGCTCCAGTGATTCGAGGGTATGGGCATCCTCCAGCCCGAATTCTCCCACGAAGGTCCGGCGCAAACTGGCCAGGTGCCCGCCCACCTGGAGCAGTTGCCCCATTTCATGTGCAATCGAACGCACGTAGGTTCCCGAGGAAACCCGCGCCCGGAACCGCACCCGGTCCGCGTCAAGCCCTAGAATTTCGAATTCCCGCACCTCCACCTCGACGGGCGTAAGCGGAACAGCCTTTTTGCTTCGAGCCAGTTTGTAAGCCGGCACTCCCTGGATCTTTTTGGCCGAGAATGGTGGAGGCATTTGCTCAAGTATTCCTTGAAAGTTGGTGGCAGCCTGCCGTAGCTGATCCAGGGAGACCTCCACCGGTTGGACCGGAGTTGTAGGCTCACCTGCGGCGTCGTAGGTATCGGTAGCAAAGCCGAGACGAATCTCCCCTTCATAACTCTTTTCCGAAGCCGTGTAGAACTGGGCCAGGCGGGTCATGCGTCCCACCACCAGCGGCAACACCCCGGTCGCCATGGGATCGAGCGTGCCCAGGTGCCCGATCGAGCGCTCCCCCAGAATGCGACGTGCACGATTGACTACGTCATGCGAAGTCATGCCCGCTGCTTTGTCGATTACGAGTACACCGTTGGTTGATTTCTGCAATTTGTCTTCTCTGTTATGGTGGTGCTTGCTGGCGGACCTGTGGAGGCCGCACAGTAGGATTCTGAGTTCCGCCCGTCGTTCAAGCGGTCCCGAATTTCAATCCGCAATGATTCCCATTCGCGACGACGCCCCGCGCTACGGAACGCCTTTCATTAATTATTTCCTGCTGGCTCTGAATACCGCGGTTTTTCTATATGAGCTGGCGCTGCCCAAGAAAGCCCTTCCGCTGCTCATTTTTCAGTTTGGCCTGGTACCGTCCAAGATCACGGGCCTGCTGCAGGGCTCTGCGAGCGCCACCCCAGAGAGCGCGTTCGTTCCCGTGCTGACTTCCATGTTTCTGCACGCCGGTTTCCTGCACCTGATTTCCAACATGTGGGTGCTGTTCATCTTCGGAGACAACATCGAGAGCTACCTGGGGCACTTCCGCTATCTGGTCTTCTACCTGATGGCGGGCATCGCCGCCACCGTGGTGCACGTGTTCTTCAATCTGCAATCCAGCGTGCCCAGCGTGGGAGCCAGCGGCGCCATTGCCGGGGTGATGGGCGCCTACTTCGTTCTGTATCCCTCGTCGCGGGTCCTCACCATCCTGCCATTCTTTTTTATCTTCTTTCTCTGGCTGCCGGCCTGGATCGTACTCGGCTACTGGTTTATCGCCCAGTTTATGAGCGGGGCTGCCACCGCGATTGCTGCCAGCGCCGAGACCACGGGGGGCATCGCCTTCTGGGCCCACGTGGGAGGATTCGCCGCCGGCATCGTCCTGATCAAGCTGTTCCCGTCCACCCGGCGCCGCTTCCGCTACGACAGTTAGAATTTCTGATTTCCGCCGGCAGCCGGAAAACCCCGGAGCTCACAGCGTCCCGGACAGCGGCATGAGGCGGATCTCCTCGACCACGGCGTTGCCCGGGGTCTTGAGCGCCTTGACCACTTCAGCTGCCACGGTTTCGGCAGACATCATGGCCGCGCGATTTGCGTCCGGCATAAATTGGTTCCAGATGCTGGTGGCCGTCGGACCCGGAAGCAGCGCAATCACGCGAATGCCTTTCGGCCGCAATTCCTCACGCAGGGTGTTGGTCAGACCGAGCGCTCCGTGCTTGGAAGCGATGTAAGCCGCCTGTCCGGCAAATACCCGCTGCGAGGCTACCGAGAGGTTGTTGACGATGGCGCCTCCACGCGGCATCAGCATCAGCGCAGCGCGCGTGCACAGGAACATTCCCGTAAGGTTCGTATCCAGCACCTCGCGCCAGAGCTTTTCCGTCAGCTTGGAAACCGCATGCACGGCATGGGAGATTCCAGCGTTGTTGATCAGGATATCCACCCGCCCGAACTTCTGCTTCACGCTGTGAAAGAATTGGTCGACAGAACCTCCCTCGCGCACATCGCAGCGCTCTAGGAGCACTGGGATGGAGGGCTTGGAATCGCGCAGGGCCGCGCGAATGGCGGACGTTCTGCGACCGCCCAGCGCCAGAGCGCATCCTTCCGCGGCCAGTGCCTTCGCCAGGGCAGAGCCAATCGCTCCACCGGCTCCGGTGATAACTGCGACTTTGTTTGCAAGGGAACGTTCTTTCAAGCAACAAGAGTGTATCGCATCACAGGACAATGGATCGGGGCGATGGCTGGCGGCGCGGGGCCGTGAGTTTGGCTTCTAGCGGTCGAGCACGCGCATGAATCCGCTGGCGGGAAGGTCGGGCTGGAGAAAACGATTCTTCAGCCGAACCCCAGCGGCGCGGGCGACGGCTTCAGCCGCGAGATAGCCGCTGCGGACGGCGCCCTCCATAGTCGCGGGCCAGCCGGTCGCGGTCCAGTCTCCCGCCAGAAACACCCGTGGCCAGGGCGAGGTCGCGGCTCGGACGATAGGCGTCCACGCCGGGCAGCGGCGCGTAGGTGGCGTGCACTTCCTTGATGACCGTGGCCTTCACCACGCGCGCATTGCGGGCTTCAGGAAAAAATTCCCTCAGTTCGGACAGCGCAAGATCGAGAATTTCGCTGCGCGATTTTTCCAGCAGCGACTTCGAGGCGCTCACCACCAGCTCCACATAGGACTTCACTTCCCCTCCCTGGCTCGCCTTTGGCCCGTTCCGATCCTGATGAATCCGCGATTTGTGAAACATCCACTGGATGGTGCGGTCGAGAAGCACGGCGTGTTCGAGGTCCGTAATCTCACGATCTAGCCAGAGATGAATGCCGGTGATCGGCGAGGATTCGAAATGCTGCAACAGGTCACGCAAGGGTTGAGCCGAGGCATCCGCAGGAAGGACCGTGGCCAGGCCCTGAAACGGCAAGGCAAGCACGGCAAAGTCGGCGAGCACTTCCTGGTTGGCAAAGCAGAGCTTGACCGCGGTGTTGCCGGGCTGAAAGCTGCTGAGCGGGGTGCGCAGGCAGACTTCGCCTGCACGGGCGCGAATGTAGTCTCCCGCGGCGCTGTAGAGGTCGGTGAGCGGGATGACGGGCACGCCCATACGTCCGGCGGCGGGCGACTTGAGGAACGATTCTCGGAACACCTGAGCGGCGTAGTGCAGCGAGACGCGGTCCAGATCCTCATTGAGAGCGCTGACCAGGACGGTCTTCCAGAAGCGATCAATTCCCCGTTCTGTCTGGCCGGTGGCGCGCAACCAGGCGAGAAAATCCTGGCCGTTATCGGGCGGCACTTTCTCCATCAGCTGCAGCATGGCGCGGCCGATCGCAACCTTGTCGCGCAGGCTGAGCGCGCGAAAGCCCAGGAAGGCCGGAGTCAGGTGAAAGGGCGCGGGCAAGGCGGACGGCTGCAGGCTGGAGGAGCGGCCTCCGGGCTCGAGAAAGACCAGACGGTCATACCAGCGAATGCGATTCTCCACCCCGGTGCGGCAATACAAGTCGATAAGGTTGGTGCAGCAGCCAAGGAGCACGTGCTGGCAGTTGTCGACGACTTCTCCGGTGCCGGGATGCTCATAGGAGGAAGCGCGGCCGCCAAGGTAAGGACGGCGCTCGAAGACGGAGACGCGGAATCCCGCGCCAGCCAGCGCGCAACCGGCAGCCAGGCCGGCCAGGCCGCCACCGGCAATTACAACCGCAGGCAAGGCAGGCGCAGGCTTCATGTGGCCAACCGCGACCACAAGCCCTGGAAAAGGACCGAGAGCTTTTCCGCCGTCGAGAGGCGAACCTTCGCGCCGAAGACCTCGAAGTTGCGGCGGGCAATCTTCTCCAGTAGGCGGCGATAGATCTCGACCATGGTCCACAGGGCGGGCTGGGAATCGTCGCTGATGAGGGGGAGCAGCTCGGCCGCTGAACGATAGAACTCGCGGGCGCGCTCGGCCTCCATGGCCAGCAGAGGACGGAGAGCAGAACTTGATCTGCCGTTCTGGAAGGCCGCGGGTTCCAGGCCGAAGCGCTCCAGATCTTCCCGCGGCAGGTAGATGCGCCCGAAGGAAGCGTCCTCCTTGATGTCGCGAATGATATTGGTGAGCTGAAAGGCGATTCCGGTGCGCTCGGCGAGCACCTCCGCTGCGGGATCGCGATATCCGAAGATGCGGATCACCACCAGACCCACCACCGAAGCGACGTGATAGCAGTATCCGTACAGTTCCTCGAAACTATGGTAGAGAACGCGAGGAGCCGCTTGCTCATCTGCAGGGATCGCAACTGCGGAAGGTTGGAAGATATCCATGGCTGTTCCCTCGACCAGCTTATCCAGAAGATCGACGGCGATGCCGAACTGCCTGCTGGCATCCGCCAGTGCCACCAATACGGGATCGTCAGTCACCTGGCCGGAGAGGACGCGATGCATGGACTCCAGCCAGGCGGTGAGGCGCTTCTGCTTTTCAGCGGGGCTGAGCACAGGATGGTCGCTGATATCGTCGGCATGGCGCATGAAGGCATAGACGGCGCAGATGGCGTCCCGCTTGCGGCGGGGCAGAACCATGAATCCATAGTAAAAATTGCGAGCCGAAGACCGCGCGATGTGCCGGCAAACGCTGTAAGCGGCGCTGAGTTTCGTAGGGGCAACGGCATGCTTGTGCCCGGGCTGCGCGGAGATCTTCATGAACGATTCCGATTGTAGTCTACGGCGGCGCCGGTCTGAAGGGGACAAGCCCGAATCGAGCCTCAGTTCCCTGGCGTCTCACCATCCGGCTTCGTTGGAATTTCCGCGAACAGCTCGGGCGCGATGCGGTCTGAGATTACGACAATGGCGGGCCAACCGACCAACCCAGCTGTCAAGAAGAAGATCGCAAGGAGAAACGATCGCAGCCGCACTTGGCGGTCTAACCTAGTCCCAGACAGTTGTCTCACATGAGCCGAACTGTTCAAGAAGCCGTGGCCTTGCGGGCCAGCGCCCGCGCCAGCAGCAAAAATTTGCGGGGTCGCGAGAGCGCGGGACGGCGGGCAAGCACGTCATAGTTCTGGCGCTGGATGGCGCGAAGGATTTCCTGTCCGCCGCGGGTAAACAGTTCGATATCGAGGGCGAGCTCGGAATCCACGCTGGCGGCGAGGGGCAGTCCACGCTCGAACCAGTGGTGCGCCCGCTCGACTTCAAACTTCATGAGCTCACGAAACGGCTCCGTCATATGACGGGCGGCAATGTCATTCTCGCGGGCCCCGAAGCGCTCCAAATCTTCGAGAGGAAGATAGATGCGTCCCTTGCCGAAGTCGGGGACGACGTCCTGCCAGAAGTTCGCCAACTGCAGCGCGGTGCAGGTGAAGTCGGAGAGCATCTGGCGCTCAGAATCGCGGTATCCGCAAACGTAGAGCACGAGGCGTCCCACGGGATTGGCGGAACAAAGACAGTAGCCGAGCAGATCGTCGAAGGTGCGATAACGGGTGAGGCGCTGGTCCTGGCGAAAGGCAGTGAGCAGATCGGCAAACGGCTGCCGGGGAATATCGAAGTGAGCAACGGTCTCGGCCAACGCGACGAACACGGGATGGCGTGGGGCACCGGCATAGCAGGCGTCCAGCTCGCGTTCCCACTCGTCCAGCAGTCGCAGGGATTGGGCGGGATCTCCCACTTCATCGGCCAGATCGTCGGAAATGCGGCAATAGGCGTATACGTTGCAAAAGTGCTGCCGCAGGCGCTTCGGCAGGAACCATGTGGCCACGGAGAAGTTCTCGTAGTGGCTGCGGGCCAGGCGGGAACAATAGGCCCGCGCATCGGGCAGCGAGACCGCTCCCGGCGGCACGGCATATTCGGGCGGCAGGCCCGCGAAGGGAACCGAATTGGGCTGTGCGGTCATGGGCGATGGCAAAGCCTAGCTGCCGGGAATGATCGCAGTCTTGATGTCACCGTTACGGTTCATCATGTGGCGCAGCACGCTCTGCAGACTCGAAAGCGGAGCTTCGCCTGTGATGTAATCAGTGCCGCGAATCTTCTTTTCCGCGATGAGCGCAAACGCCTTCTGCACTGACTCCGGAGTGTGATGGAAGGTGGCTTTCAGGTCACTTCCGAATAGTGCAGGCGATCGGTATCCAGGTTGACCTTGGTTCCCGCAGCGCAACCGCCAAAGAAGTTTACTGTTCCGCCTTTGCGGACCATGTCGATCGACCACTCCCAGGCCTCGGGACGACCCGACCGCCTCGATCACCACATCGGCACCGCGGCGATCCGGCGCATAGCGAGCGCACGGCCTCGACCGGATCCTGACACCTTGGTGATCTGCACCACCTCGTCGGCGCCCAAATGGCTTGGCGGCGGCGACCTGCGAGTCGCGTTTGACCACGGCGATAACGTTGCAGCCGGTGAGCTTGGCGACCTGCACGAACATCAGACCGATTGGTCCACCGCCGATCACCACCACGGTATCCCCGATCTCCACGCCGGTCTCGTGCAAACCGCGCAGCACGCAGGCCAGAGGTTCCACCATGGCCGCCTCTTCGAAGGAGACGCCGTTCGGGATCGCCAGCATGTTCAATTCGACAATGCGCCGCGGAACCTTGATGTACTCGGCGTAGGCCCCGTTGTTGAACAAGAGATCTTCGCAGAGGTTTTCCTGGTGGCGGGAGCAATAGAAACACATCTGGCAGGGCGCGGAATTGAGTGCGACCACCCGCATGCCCTTCTTGAAATTCTTGACGCCCTCGCCAACTTCCTGGACGACGCCGGCTAGTTCGTGGCCGAACAGCGCCGGAGGAACGATCATGCGGGCGTGATAACCGCGCTGGTAGACCTTGAGATCGGTGCCGCAGGTAAGCGCCACCTGTACCTTAATCAATACATCACCGGCATGGACCCGGGGAATCGGCACCTGCTCAATTTTCACGTCCTCTTTGCCATAGAGGACTGCCGCTGTCATGTGTCCATTCACGTTCGATTATCCTTCCGTCCCTGCCCTAACAAAGGGGCGAGCAGGATCAGCACAGTTCAAAAGCCGGAATGAAGCCGTTCCATCACCGATGGCCCCAAATAACACAGCCCAACCTGTTGTCATCGTCGTCCTCTAGCCATTGCGTGCCGACTGAATCATAAGTTTCATGGAATCGGGCTGCGGACGAGCAGCCAAGTCCAGAGCCTGGACTACCTCGGAAAGAGGAAATCTGTGGCTGATGAGCCGTTCCAAATCCATTTCCTTGCGAAACACAAATGACATCGCGTCCTCCTGCAAATCGACGGACGCACTGTAAGAACCCAGCAGAGCCTTCTCTTCCACACAAATTTGAGAGGGATCGATGACGGCTTCTCCTTTTACCGTCTGCGCGAACAGCAGGGCCCGTCCTCCAGGACGCAGGGCTTGTATGGCGGTGGGAATCAAGGCATTACCGGCTGCCGCCAGAATCACCGCGTCAGCCCCCCGGCCTTCGGTACGCCCGCGGGCTTCCGTGACCGTGTCGGCGGAGGAGGCATCAATCGAGACCTTGAGGCCAAGATCCGCAGCAATTGTAAGCCTTGAGGAGAACAAATCGGAAGTTATCACCTGCGCACCGGCGCGCTGCGCCAGCACTCCCAAAATGATACCAATCGGCCCCTGACCGATAACCAGCACGGTCTCTCCGGGCTGGAGGCGAAGGACCTCAATTCCCTTCATGCAGGTGTTGACCGGCTCCACGAACGCGGCCTGCTCATAGCTAACCTCGGCGGGAATTTTTACCAGCCCCCGGCGAACGATCCAATCCATCACCCGCACGTACTCGGCGAAGCCTCCGCCACTGGGCTCAAAGCCGGCGGTGCAACCTACCTGCTTGTACACCGGGCACTGCGCGAAAACCTTGCGGCGGCAGTAAAAGCATTCTCCGCAGGGGACGTGGTGGAAGGCCAGAACGCGGTCCCCGGGCTGGAAGCCACGCACATTCGGGCCAACGGCGGCGATAACGCCGGCAGTCTCATGCCCGAAGATGCGGGGAGCAGAGTGCGAGCCGCTGGTGATCTTCTTCACGTCGGTACCACAGACGCCGCAGGCGCAGACGCGAATGAGGACCTCGCCTGCCGCGATCTCCGGAACCGGAACTTCCCGCAGGCGAACATCATTCTTGCCGTAATACACGGCGGCCTGCATGGTATGCGGAAGCTTCTCCGACAGGGGAAGCGATGCTGATTGCGTTGCTAGCGACATCTTCTGCTTTCAGCGCCTTTCGTATATTAACGCTGTATTACTCCTTAAGTTGCCTTCTGCGCGCGCCCAGGTTGCACTGTGCCCGGAAGCCCACGGGCGTCAGCAAAAACCTCTCTGGCTGGCGAAGACCCCAAGGTATCCCATTCACCAGCTAAACAAACTAGTGTATCAGCCTGCGCCTCTGGAAGGCTGCGTCAGGTCATATGCGGCGGCACCCCCACTTTGGAGCGAACGCAAGGCCAGGGCGAGAGCGTCGGCCGCGCGTGCTGCATTGTGACGAAGCGCCCACACCGAGCCCCAGAGCCCCGGCCGCGCCGCCAGATGAGCCATCAAGGGCGCGGTGCGCAGTGCTCCATCATGGGTGATAAAGGGCGCGAACCAGGGCAGCGGGAATTCCATATCCTCAGAGATGGCCTTCACCGCGCGAAACTCCAGCCCATGGCTGCATGCGACCTCGGCCACAGCTGCGGCTTCCATGTCCACGGCCTCAGCACCGAACATCCGCGCGAGTTCCTTCTTGGCTGCCGGATCGGCGATGCTATCGACGGTGAGCAAAGTGGATTCCGCCGCGGAATCCACGGTTCGATACTCTCTGCCGGAACGGGCATCGATGACTTTGGCAGGCAAGAAGATCTGCGGCACCTTGCGCGCCGGATGGAGCGAACCGGCAAAACCCGCCGAGACCAGGAGCCGCGGTTGAAAGTCGGCGACCGCCGCCTCGGCAGCCTTGAGCGCCGGAGCGAGGCCGATGCCGCCGCAAATCACCAGCAGGTTCTCGGAGCGCCAGGCGCGCATCCCCCCCACCCGGACGCGCTGCCAGCCCTGGAGGCGGGTACGCGTGAAGGGACGCACTTCACGCTCCATGGCGGCGATCACGGCGACGCGCTCAGGCATAGCCGTTCTCCTGAAACCAGGCCACGGCGCGGCGCAGGGCCGGTTCCACCGGAACGGTTTGCCATCCCAGCTCGCGCTCCGCCTTGGCCGAGGAGACGAACATCTTTTTGCGTCCCATGCGGACCGAATCCAGGCTGGCGCGAGGTTCCCGCCGGAGCAGTGTTCCTTCCAGCAGAGTGTCGAGCGCTCCAAAGCCAAGGGCCACCGAATAGGGCAAACGGATTCGGGGAGAGGGCAAGCCGGTGATGGCGGCAAGCTGGTCGAGAATCTGCTTGAGCGTGAGATTCTGTCCGCCCAGAATGTAGCGCTGGCCGGTGCGTCCCTTTTCCAGGGCGGCGACGTGTCCTTGCGCGACCTGATGAACATCCACGAGGTTCAGCCCGGTATCGACGTAGGCGGGAAATTTGCGGCGGAGAAAATCAACGATGATGCGGCCGGTGGGCGTGGGCTTTATATCCTGTTCGCCGACCGGCGTGGTGGGATTCACGACCACGACCTCCATCGAGGCGCCGGCCGTGCCGGCCTGCAAGGCGACCTGCTCGCCAAGAAACTTGGAGCGCTTGTAGTGACCGATCATATTGGCCATGGAAACGGGCTCGGTTTCATCGACAGGATGGCCGTTGGAGGCAAATCCCATGGTGGCAACGCTGGAGCAAACCACAGCCCGGCGCACGCCGGCTTGCAAAGCAGCTTCCAGCAGAGCGCGCGTTCCTTCCACGTTGCAGTTGTACATGGCGCGCACTTCCTGCGCATTGCGGGTCCACAGGCGATAGTCGGCGGCCACGTGAATAACGGCCTCGCATCCGCTGAGAGCCGTCTTCAGGAATTCCGGCTGAAGCAGATCACCGACCACGCAGTCGGCGCGAAGAGTCTCAATGTTCCGCCGCAGGCTGGTGGAGCGCACCAGCAGGCGCAGGTCGGCGCCTTGCCCGGCCAGAACCCGAGCTACATGGCTTCCTACGAAGCCGGTCGCGCCAGTGACAAACACCAGCATCCACAGCCCCCTTTTCGGATTCTACGATGTGGACAGGGCAATTGAGATTAGAAGTATCTAAGAATGCAAAGCAGTCACTGGGAGACGTCCCGCCCAGTAAGACACGGGGAAGTTGAAATTTGAAGTGCTTGCGGAGAGCTATCCCGCCAAGCGCGTTGGAAGTGGTTGTTTGCCAAGCTGATCGAAGGTGCATTGGCGCGGGCTCTTATCGGGACGCCAGCGAAGAAATTTGGTGCCATGACGAAAGCGTCCCTGGGAAAAGTGATCGTAGGAGACCTCGCAAACCAGTTCAGGATGAAGTGGCTCCCACTGGGTGCTGCGCTCCGTGGCCCAGCGGCTGGGACCACCGGGAGCACGTCCGCTGAAACCCTCCCGTCCCTTGTGGGATTCAAGCACCGGCTTCAGCTTCCTGCGTTCTTCGCGATTGAAGCTGGAAGTGAAGCCGACATGGTCAAGCCTCCCCTCGTCGTTGTAAAGGCCCAGCAGCAGCGATCCGATGCCGTGGCCCTTGCTGGAATAGCGAAAGCCTCCGACTACGCAGTCGGCCGTGCGGATGCGCTTGATCTTCACCATGGCCTTACGTTCCCCGGAGGCATACGCCGCGTCGGTCTGCTTAGCGACGACGCCGTCGAAACCGGCTCCGGTGAGTTGCGCAATCCAGCGGCGGGCCAATGAGAGATCGTGAGTCGAGGGCGAGAGCAGGATGGAGGCGCGGCGAGCCGGAATGTGCTGCGGCTCCGCCACGCGGATCTTCGGCCCGCGTGCCAACTCCTCAAGCCCGAAGCGGCGTTGCGATAAGGGCTGATTCGCCAGGGTGCGGCCCTTGCCGTCCACTAACAAGTCGAATGCGATGAAGCTGGCGGGAGTGGCGGCGGAAAGCTTGCGAATGCGGCTGCCAGCGGGATGGATGCGCAGCAGGAGGTCCTCGAATGAAGGCTGGCCGTCGAGGAATATGACGATCTCCCCGTCGAGCACGAACTGCTTTTCGGGAAGACGAAGCAACGCTTCGACCAGTTCGGGGAAATAGCGCCCTAACGGCTGTCCCGCCTTGGACTGAAGCAGGACCTGATCGCCTTGCCGAAACACGAGGCAGCGAAAGCCGTCCCACTTAGGTTCGTAGAGCCAGTTCTCGCCGGCGGGAATTTCTTTGGCGACGCGGGACTCCATGGGAGGAAATGGAGGACGAATGGGAAGGTTGATACTGGAAAAATCAGCAGACAAAGCTTTAGCGGGAAGAACGGCTGCTGTTACAGGACCGGCGACGGCACGGGGTTTTCGGTTACGGGAACGCAGCATGACAGAATTTGGATGCTCTGGAGCGGGAAAGCAGGTTCCTCGCCCGGCTCGGAATGACAACTTTCACTACCCGGCGGTTCAAGGTAGGAACCTTGATCGCGGACCTTAAAGTCTACGCCACCAGTTGCGGGAAGGAAGATGGCCGCATCAGCTATACTCGCGGCGTATGCTCGATGAGATTCTGGAGCAAGGGCGCGCGGCGACAGATGCCGCCCTGGAGCGCCTGCTGCCGCCAGCCAGCCAATACCCTACGTCCATTCACCAGGCCATGCGGCACAGTGTGTTTGCCGGTGGAAAGCGCTTGCGTCCCACGCTATGCATGGAAGCGGCGCGGCTGATCGCCTCAGGGCTATCATCCGCTGCTTCGGGTTCCACGGCGGGACTGCCGCGCGGCGTGGAGGAACTGGGAGCTGCGCTGGAGATGATCCACACTTATTCCCTGATTCATGATGACCTTCCGGCGCTGGACAACGATGACCTGCGCCGGGGACGTCCGACCTGCCACGTGGCGTTCGGGGAGGCAACGGCCATTCTGGCGGGTGATGCCTTGCAGACCTATGCCTACGATGTCATGGCGCGACTGGCGTGCCCGGCGGAACAGCGGGTGAGGGTCATTTTCGAAGTCGCGCATGCCACCGGCACGGTGGAAGGCATGATTGGAGGGCAGGTGGTGGACCTGGAGTCGGAGGGTGTGGCTCCCGACGCCGACATGCTGGAATACATTCACCGTTCCAAGACCGGAGCCCTGATCACCGCCAGCCTGGTCACGGGAAGCATTTATGCCGGGGGCATGAAGGAAGACGTGGAGCGCGTGCGGCGTTTCGGGCGGGCGATCGGGCTGGCATTCCAGATTGCGGACGACGTGCTGGACGAAACCCAGTCTTCGCAGCAACTGGGCAAGACCGCGGGCAAGGACCGGGAATCGGAGAAAGCGACCTATCCGGCGCTGTTCGGAATCGAGGAGTCGGTGCGCAGGGCGCGGGAACTGGTGGACTCGGGCTGCGCCGCGTTGAACGAGTTTGGCGCGCGCGCAAATACGCTGAAGGCGCTGGCGCGCTTCCTGGTGGAACGAAAGAATTAAGCCTACGACAGGCTCCCAGTGACATCCAAGGCTCAGAGTCGAAAATAGCGAAAGTTGAAAATAGGAAGATCAATGAATTCCTCTGTGCTCTCCGGAGCAGATGTTCTTGCCATTGCGGCCCATCGCGACGATGTGGAGCAAACTTGCGGAGGCACGCTGCTGAAGATGGCGGAGAACGGGCATCGCACGGCCATCCTGGACCTGACGCGCGGCGAGATGGGAACGCGGGGCACAGCGGAAGAGCGCGAGCGGGAAGCCGGCGAAGCGGCGCGCATCCTCGAAGTGGCGTGGCGGCAGGCACTGGATATTCCCGATGGCCGTGTGGAGAACACCTGGGACAACCGCCTGAAGGTGGCGAATGTCGTGCGTCAACTACGGCCCAGGGTGGTGATCTTGCCTTATTGGCAGGGACGGCATCCCGACCATTACACGGCTTCGACGTTGGGCTATGAAGCGTGCTTTGTCGCCGGACTGAAGAAGGCTCCCATCGACGGCGAGGCCTACCGTCCCTATAAGATCCTTTATGCCAGCCTGTACTTCGATGTGCGGCCCTCACTGGTGGTGGACATCAGCGAGCAATTCGAGCGGCGGCTGGATGCGCTGTTGGCTTACAAGTCGCAATACAACGATCAGGAGGCCGGCAAAGGGCTGTTCCCTGCCCGCGAGGAGATTCGCGAGCGCATTGCCACCATGGCCAGCTTCTACGGGCTGATGGCCGGAGTGAAATATGCCGAGCCCTTTGTGCAGAAGGAAATTGGGCTGGTCGAGGATGTGACCGCCATTCCGGTGCGCTCGATGTAGCACCGTGTAACCACGACCGAAGTAGGTTTTGATCCGATTCAGCAATAGGAAGCCGCCCTGGAAGGGCGGCTTTTTTCATTGCGAATGTATATGGCTGCGGCTGTTGAGGTGAATCCGGAGAAGAATCTAGGAGGCCTTTTTTCGGCGCAGTTTGCTTCCTATTCCTGCCAGCCCGCTGCCCAGCAAGAGCAGCGTAGCTGGTTCCGGCACGGGGGCGGAGGAATTGGGGGCTTGGTCGTATTTGACTTTGGCGTAGATGTCGGTAGGACCGCAGTCCGACAGCCCAAAGAGACCGGTGTTGAAGTAAGCATCCTGGAGATAGATGGAAAACTGACCGCCATCTCCAAAGGGCACGACCGCCGGTCCATTCCAGCTGACCTGGCCCGACTGGATAATCCCCGAGAGAATGCTATTACCCTGGGTCTCGCCGCTAACCGTGGCGGAGGCAAACGGTTGCGAAAAATTCAGCGTGACCGTGATGGGATATGCGACCTCATCGTCGGAATTCACAGTGCTCTCATTGGTCCAGAGGTCGAAGAGGCTGAACCAGGAGGTAGATTGTCCGGGATTGAGACCGAAGGAAAATGGCGTCGATTGATCCGGAGACCAGTTCAGCACCAGTCCGGGGTCGGTGGTTCGCAAGGACACCGAGTAGCTTGCCAGGGTAAAGGTGTCTGCCTTGGCGGCCGGTACCATGAGCGCCGCTGCCAACACCAGAAACAAAAATCTCTTCATTTGGGGAGGCCTTTTATGGTTTCGCTGTACACGGCGAAACGATGAATTTGGGGAACGTTCGCAAGTATTTGCAATTCATCCGCCTTAAGGGTGGTAGCACGTTGGGGACCCATCGGAGAAGCCTGGCATGGCGGGCAAAAACGCGCCAACAGCGGCGTTGTGTGAAGCCTGTGCGCAACCGCGAAGTTTCCCACTGCAACTTCTTGCAGTTTGCTAGGAATCTACTTTCCGCAGTTCTGTTCTCCCATGCGCCTTTTGGCCGGCACTCAGGGGTTCTTCTTTGTCCAGTCTTCAATTCTGTCCAGCGCGCGATTGAGATTTTCGATGGAATTAGCAACGGAAAAGCGCAGGAAACCCTCGCCATGGGCTCCGAAGGCAGCTCCGGAAAGCACGGCGACACCGGCTTGGTCGAGCAGGGCATTTGCGAGATCCTGGGAAGTGCGCCTGGTGCCGGTGATGTTGGGAAAGGCATAGAAGGCGCCGTGCGGCATGCGGCAGGAAAACCCCGGAATCCGGTTCAGCCTTTCGACGACCAAAGCACAGCGGCGCTGGAACTCGCGAGCCATGGCGTCGACTGACGTCTGCTCCCCGGCGAGCGCCTCGATTCCGGCAAGCTGCGTAAACGTTGCGGTGCAGGAGTTGGAGTTGATCATGAGGCGTGTCATCTGGGCGGCCAGTTCAGGATGCATGACGCCGTAGCCCAGGCGCCATCCCGTCATGGCATACGATTTGGAAAAGCCGTCGAGGAGAATGGTGCGGTCTTTCCATCCCGGCAGCGAAATCATGGAGTGGTGCTCGCCGTGAAAGACCAGGCGCGAATAAATCTCGTCGGAGAGGACCATGATGTTGCGGCCCTCGAGGACGGCGGCAATCTCGCGCAGGTCCGCGGCAGTGAGCACTCCGCCGGTAGGGTTCTGGGGTGAGTTCAGGATAACGAGGCGGGTGCGTTCGCTGATGAGCTTGCCCAGATCGTCGGCACTGGCGCGAAAATCATTTTCCTCGCGCAAAGGGATGGGCACGCAGCGCCCGCCGACAAAGTTCACCATGGACTCATAAATGGGGAACCCGGGATCGGGATAGATAACCTCATCCCCTTCTTCAATCAAAGCCAATATCGCGAAGAAAAGAATTGGCTTCCCTCCGGGAACAATCACCACTTCGTCGGGGGAGACTGGCACATGCCGGGTGCTCTGAACGTGCTGCGCGACGGCCTGGCGAAGCTCCAGCAGTCCCGCGGAAGGGCTGTAGTGGGTCTGGCCGGCGCGGATGGCCCGGATTCCCGCCTCGGCGATGTGGGGAGCGGTTTCGAAGTCGGGCTCTCCGATCTCCAGATGAATGATGTCGCGCCCCTGGCGCTCCAGGGCGCGGGCGCGCGCCAGGGTTTCAAATGCGCTCTCGGTGCCCAGACGCGCCATGCGGGAGGCCAGGCGCGGCGAAAAACTCCGCTCGGTCAGCTTGGTGGACATGGGATTGAACTATACCGCAGGGGACGGCGTGTCTGCGACCAGCCCAGCCGGCAAGTGGGACGGGGAACCCTCGACACAGTGGGCGCGGCTCTTCCGTGGCTGCCAGGGACGCGGGGGCTGGGAAGCGGAGCAAGCAGGCAATTGGAGCAACAAGAGGGAAGAGCGGCGAAGCTACTCGGGGATGGTCTGCTGGTTGTGCGCGCGCAGCACGCGGTCCACGGAGTAGGGTCCCTGGGGGGACTGCTCGTGATAGTGCCGTACCTGCATTTCTCCCAGCAGGCCGAGCCCTAAAAGCTGGATACCGCCCAGGATGAGCACGGCGGCAAAGATCATCAGAGGACCGTGGCTGGACATCATGGAGGCGTGATACAGCAGCTTGTTGAACAGCAGGACGCCGCCGATGAGGCCTCCACCGAAGATGCCTCCCAACCCGAGCGTGCCGAAGAAATGCAGCGGGCGCGAGAGATAGCGCAGCAGGAAGCGGATGGTGATCAGGTCAAAGAAGACGCGCAAGGTGCGGCCCAGGCCGTAGTGCGATTCTCCGCGCTGGCGGTTGACGTTGCGAATGGGAATTTCGCAGATGGACGCGCCATACCAGGAGGCCAGGGCGGGAATAAAGCGATGCAGTTCCCCATAGAGGGGAACGCGAGTGAGCAGGTCGCGGCGATATGCCTTGAATGTGGTGCCGAAGTCGTGGATCTGGACCCCGCTCAGGCGGGCCATGAGCCAGTTGGCGCAACGCGAAGGCAGGCGGCGCAGCCAGAAATTATCGATGCGCTGCTTGCGCCATCCGCTCACAATTTCGTAACCGGCGGCGAGCTGCTCGAGGAAAAGCGGGATCTCCTCGGGGTCATGTTGCAGATCGCCATCCATGGCAATCACGAACTCGCCCTCGGCATTATCGAAGCCGGCAGCCAGTGCGGCGGTCTGGCCAAAATTGCGGCGCAACTTGACCACTACCACGCGGCTGTCGACAGCGGCAATTTCCCGCAGCAGGAGGAAGGTGCGGTCGGTCGAGCCATCGTCAACCAGAATCAACTCAAACGGTTCATTCTGGGCTTCCATGACCGCCTTGACGCGATCATAGAGCTCCGTGACGTTCTCCTCTTCATTATGCAGAGGAATGACGATGGAGTAACGAGGCATGCTGCCGAACATTATACGCAGTTCAATGCAGCAATTGGGGTAGTTTTTGTCGTTCGCGTACAAGCCTTGTTGAAAACCTGGAGGCCCCCGCCGCCGCTGCACGGAGCCAGGTGCCGGAGCTCTGGCTCGCGCGAAGATCGAAAACCCGAAAGTACCGTTTCTAGTGCTTTTTTGTAGAGCGGTCCGCAAAGGCCCGGCGCGAACTGCCCTGCATAAGGCCGGTGAGCGTGGGCACAGCGTCCTTGCTTTTCTGGAAAGGCGCCCTTACCGGGACCGGGTGGTTGCGAAAAAGGTACCGCACAGGTGGTCGCCCCAGGCCTCTTTTAGGTCCAGGGCAATCATGTATGCCAGGTCTTGATTGAGCAGTTGAGGCGCGCAACCGGGATGGTTCAGGACGTCCATGCGGTCCTGTTCCACGGCCTGCAGATAGTTCTTGAACCCGCGAATTTGTTGCAGCACGAGACAGCCACGAGAGGTCATGGAGGGCATCACACTGCCCCACCCGAGATTGGTGAGAAGCAGCGCAAGGAGCATCGCGATAAAGGTCCAATTCGATGCCTCCCCGATCTTGTAGAGCACGAATCCGGGCATGGCAGTGAAAACCGCTAATCCGAGCAACGTGCTGAGAATGCCGCGCAGGGCGAGCCGTCCTGCCGCAGCATCCCGCAAGGCAGGCATTACATTGGTCAGGAAGATCATTCCGACGAGCAGGCTGAACAGAAGAAACCAGAGCGTGAGAAACACGAGCGAATCGCGTGAAGGAGTGACAGCGGCCACGGCCAGGGCTCCGGCTATGGAAATCGCAACCCCAACCATGGTCCAGCCGGCGTTCCAGCTGAAGTAGACCCCGCCCAATTGCTTGCTGAGTGATCCTTGAATGGCCGTTACCAGTGCCGAGTTTCGAGTTGTGTTCTCGGGCCTGAGATAAGCGACGCCGGGATCCTGGCGCGGGTCCGGCCCCGGCCGCGTTTGCGGGTCCTGCGAATCCCTGGAGTTTCCGGTAGGAACAAATAAAAGGTCGAGGATTGTGGCTTCTTCCGGAGCAAGCGATAGAAGTGGCGGGCCCTGCTCGCGTGTGATGCGATAGCAGTCCTGCCGCAGCTCGATGGAAATGGCCTGTTTGCTGGCCAGGGAGGCGAGAACTGCGGCCAGAGACTTGTGGTCGCTGCCGCCGGTGAGAATGAAGCGCACAGTAGCCGGCGAGAGCCCGTTCGGCGGGCCATACTGTGTTACCTCGGCGCCGGGCTTTGGGTCGCGGCCGACTTTTCCCCAAACGACGAGAAAGTACAGAAAGACCATTCCCGGGAACAGAAATATCCACGCACTGGTGATTGCTCCGGAGAGGCCGACTCCGCTCATCATGAGCGCCTTGTATCACAAGCAAAGCAGTCGCGGGAGTGAGCCGCCGGGAACCCCAACCGGCTGGCGACGGAAAGAACTCCAGCCCGCCGCAGCCCCTGGGTATGTTGCGGATTTCCCCGGCCGTGAAATGCATTGAACCGAGTTGTTTCAGCCCAGGGATATCGATTTGGAGATATAGCCCGCCAGCCGCAAAGCCTGCGAGGCGGAGGATGGAATGGACTCAGAGTTTGGCGAAAGCAACGGCCCCGCGTCGCCGCATGGCAGGGCCCGTTCCCCTATGAGGCGCAGCGTTGTTCGAAGGGCTTCGATCTCGGCCTGCAACTGCCGCAGGTCTTCTTCTTTCTGGTTCAGTAGAACGTAGAGATTCTTCATTCCTTCCCCGCTCGCAAGTGAAAGGAAATTGTCGAGGGCGGCCAATCTACGGGCCTAGGGTTGTTCCCTCACCAACTCATCGGCCGCAAGAACTACGTTGCGGAGGATTCGGGAAAACAAAAGCAGTTTTTCCACGGTCTTCGAGTTCTCAGCTTCAACGGCAAGCATGTCGAACCTGCGGGCGGAGTACAGCAGAAAAGCCATCTGCTCTGAAACTGAATCCGATATGAATAGTTTGTCCATAGTTGCGTGATTTGGAAATAACTTTCTTAGATTTTCACTTCGGAATTTGCCGCTCCACGCGCCGCGCCATTGCCGCGCGCTGGCGCCATCTTCATTGCCTCCCAGTCATAGGAAAATTCCCTGCCGCAATCCAGACATACGATGTAAGTTGCGGATCCCGCTTCCCGGCGTCCTCTGATGGTGATGGGAAAGCTGGAATGGGTGTGCGAGCAACCGAAAAGCGCCTGGATGAACTCTGCGAACACTGGAGCTCCTCCTCTGCTGGAAAGAAGTTCGCGCCGATCTGTTCACCGGTTTCCGGCGACGAAACGTTGCACGCAGCACCGAGACCCCGGATCCGGGTCGCTATTCCCCCCGTTTTGAAAGCTGGGGGGAGGGCTGGCAACAACGCACCGGGCCGCGTGAGATCCCCGAGTGAGGCTGTCGCCAGGCACCGGTTACGGGATGCAAGATGGCTACCAGAAACATGGGACAGCGGAACTGATTCCCCAGCGGAGAGTTACGAGCTCCATTGCCAAATTGTGGCACTCCGCTGTTGCAAGAATGTTGCCTATCGATGGGAAGGAAAGGGGTTACTTAAGGCATCGTAGCTAACGTCCGTAAGATTGAGCAATCAGGCTGGGCAATTTCTTATAGGAGCATGAGCCAAACGCCCTTCGTCCGCGAGCAGGTGCTGGGAAAGCGCCGCAGCCAGCGCCTGAAGATTCCGATACAAATCCAGGTGGCGCCTGCGGACCCTTCCGCCGACCCGAATCCGTTTCGGGCAACGGCAACCAACCTCAACCGCTACGGGGCGCTGGTTTCAGGCGACCGGGAAGTAAAGATTGGCTCGCATGTGCTGCTTACCAATCCCAAGCGCGAACAGGCGATGGCACGGGTGGTGAGCGGTACGCAGCGAGGGAGCACCCTCAAACAGTATGGCGTGGAGTTCATGGACAGCAGAACCGGCGCAACCTTCTGGGGACTGACGTTTGTGGGACAGGAAAATCCATGAGCCGGATGAAAAGCCCGTGCCGGGTGCTGGCGCGAGAGCCGCTGTTTTGCCCTCTGTGCTGTGCCGGGTATGTGAAGCTGCTGCTTTCCAACCTTGAAATCCGGACTGCGCAGGGCGGCGTGCATTCCGCCGAAAGCCGTGGTCTGGCTGCCTACCTGTGCCGTGAGGGGCACGTGTTTTTTGTCTGTGAGCGCGACTTGCAGGAACAGGACGACAGCACAGTACCCTGTTGAGCAACCCAACTTCTCAGTCGCGAAACGGCGTCCCAAGTCTTCCGGCTGGGCATCCGCGCGCTAGCCTCCATTTCGAGTCGCAGAAGCGACCGTCGATCTGGGGAATTTGACCGCCCGCACTCTCACACACCCGCAGCCCTAAGCGCTGTGAGCACGCACTCCTTGCGGAAGGGAACGCGGCGGATACGAACTCCGGTGGCGTCGAAGATGGCATTGGCTACAGCCGCCATCAGGGGCTTGGTCGCCGGCTCTCCGGCTCCGTAGGGTGGAAGATCCGGCCGGTTGGGATTGGGGTCCCCGTTGACCATCACAACGTCGATTTGGGCGGGGACATCGGTATGAGTGAGCGTGGGCGAAGACCTCCAGTCGACGCTGGTGATCATTTCCGTATTGAACGTGACTTCCTCGCAAAGGGCACGGCTGAGCCCGTGAAGCATGGCCCCTTCCACGGTGTGGCGGAGGCCAAGTGGATTGACGACCAGCCCGCAATCATGGGCGCAGAGCAGCCGCTTCACCCAGACACGACCGGTTTGTCGTTCAACCTCGACCTCGGCGATGTCCGCTACTACTGTCTGGCTGCGGAAGGAATAGGCGATGCCGCGACCGGTGAGGACGGGGCCGCTCGAGAGAGGCTTGGGGGAAGGACGAGAGTCCCAGCCGAAAGCCTTGGCCGCCGCCTTCAGTACGGCGATGGAGCGCGCCCGGCGGAAGCCGCTGTCGTCTTCCGTGGAGGCGGCAAGCAGCCGGAGGCGGAACTCCACGGGATCGGCTTTGGCCGCGGCCGCCAGCTCGTCGATGAACGACTCGCATGCGAAGGTCACCTGCGGGCCGTTGGGATCGCGCAGGTTGCCGGTGCGCAGTGGCGTTTCAAACACCAGCGGCAGGCCCACGACCTGCGTGCGACGCGCCGGTTGGGGATGGCGTACTTGTCATCGGGGGAGTAGCGGCGCTGCCGCGACCGGGCGTGCGGTTGTCCGCATGCCCGCATGAGCTGGGCGATCAGCACGGTGTCCGGCTCGTTGTAGCCCAGGTGGTTGTGGTCGGCGGCGCGAGCGTCGTATTCCAGCGCCGTCAGGTGCCCGCTGGCATCCAGTCCGCCGCGCAGCTTGATAGCATAGGCGCGGGCCCTTGGTATCCCAGGCGGTCTCCTCCTCGCGCATCCACTGCACGCGCACCGGGCGGCCAAGCTCCTTTGCCAGAAACGCCGCTTCAAAGCCGGCGTCATCGGCGGCGGTGCGGCCGTAGCCCTGCGGGCCATCCATCCAGACCACGCGCACGTTCTCGCGCGGCATGTCGAGGAACTTGGCCACGCCGTTGCGCATGCCGTAGGACTTCATGTCATTGGAGTAGATGGTCATCTGGCCGTTGGACGGATCGGCCAGTGGCATGCGCCGGGCCGATGGCGGTGTGGCCCTGGAAGGGCACATCGTATTCGGCGCTCGACCACCTTCGCGGCGCTGGCGAACGCCCCGTCCGGGTCGCCCTCACGTTCTCGCGGCTGGCGGCCGGACGTCGGGCGTGGCGCTCCGCATGAAGGTGAACAGGTCGTTCGGAGCTGGGGAAGGGCGCCGTCGCGGGCTTCTGCCACTCCACCTTCAGCTGTCCGCGCGGCCTGGATGGCCTGCTCCTCGCGCTCGCAAACCACGGCGACATAGTTGCCCTTGCTGCACGACCTTGACGAAGCCGGGCACGTCGCGCACGGAAGATTCGTCCATGCGGACGAGCTTGGCGCCGGCAAACGGCGGCTTCACGTTACGGGCATGCACCATGCCGGGAAGCTTCACGTCCACGGCCCACTTGCAGCGACCCGTCCACCTTGCCGGGAATGTCGTAGCGGGGAAGCGACTGGCCGACGAGCTTGAGCTCCTGCACCGGCTTGACCTTCGGCCACGCCGGTGGTGGCATCGATGTTGCTGCCGGTGAGCGTGACGTTGAAGCGCCCTGCCGCCAACCAGCTCGCCGTAGGTCATCTTTCGCGGCGGATCGGACTGGTCAGGCTGATCACCGCGCCTGGCGACGGCGAGCTCATCGACCGGCACGCCCAGAGTGCTCCGACGCCAGTTCCAGCAGCACGCGCCGGGCCTCGGCGGCCACGCGCCGCATGGGCCAGCCGTCGCGCTCGATGGCGTCCGAGCCGCCGGAGCCGCCCTGATCGACGGTGATGTCGGTGCTGCCCATGACCAGGCTGGTCTTGTCGATAGGCGATGTCCAGCTCGTCGCACATCATCTGCCGGAACGCGGTGCCCGTGCCCTGGCCCAGGTCGGTCTTGCCGACGTAGAAGGTGGCGGTGTTGTCCGGTGGATCGACGATCCAGGAATCGAGCTGGCGAAAATCGGGATCGGGATACGGCCCGCGGCCGTGCGCCGCCGCCGAGCTCTGCGCCACGCCGCGGGCAGAACGGCGCCGCTGCCAGCGACGCTGAAGCTCACCACGAGCACGCCCGCGCCCTTCAGGAAGTCCCTGCGGGGCGCGCGGCGCGCTGCTCCAGCATTTGCTCGACCGGTTGCGGAAGTTGGCTGAGCGGTCATGCGCTTCACCTCCTGCCCGGTGGCTGGCTGGCATCCGCGCATGGCTTGCGCCGCCCGCTTGATCGCCGCCTGGATGCGGTAGTAGGTCATGCAGCGGCACAGGCGTCCGTGGCCATGCCGTCGCGGATCTCGGCGTCGGTGGGGTTGGGGTTCTTGTCCAGCAGCGCCTTGGCGGTCATGATCTGGCCGTTCTGGCAGTAGCCGCACTGCGGCACCTGCTCGTCGATCCATGCCTGCTGCAGCGGATGGAGCTTCGCCGTTCGTCGGAGAGCCCTTCCAGCGTCGTGATCTCGCTCTGAACCGCCGAGACCGGCGTAATGCAGGAGCGGGTCGCCTGGCCGTTGATGATGACCGTGCACACACCGCACTGGCCGAGTCCGCAGCCGAAGCGCGGACCCCGCAGTCCGAGATCGTTGCGCAGGATATAGAGGAGTGGAGTGGAAGGCTCGACATCCAGCGTGTGCGCTGTGCCGTTCACCTTCAATGTGACGTTGCTCATGTCCATTCTCCTTGGGAGGTGAGTGGGCGACCCGCCATGAAAGCGGAAATGTTAGCAGAGATTAGGGGCACGGAGCCGGGGGAGTTCGTACCGCCTGAAGAAACCGGCACTGCCGAGTCCGCCGCGCTTTAGTGAGCGGATGGCGTTATGCGAATCTCAAAGAGCTTTGGCCAAAGCTTTCCCGTGACAAAGAGGCGATCCCCGCCGGCATCCCAGGCAATACCGTTGAGAACCGAATTGTCATTACGAATCTCCACAACCGGAATGATGCCGGTGAGATCGATCCACCCGAGCACGTGGCCGGTTTTCGGTGATATGCGCGCAATCCTGTTGGAGAACCAGATATTTGCGTAGACCTCGCCACGGACGTATTCCAGTTCGTTGATCTGCTGGACCGCTTTTCCGTGGTCCGTCACCGGCAAGCTGCGTACCTGCTGGAAGGTCTGCGGATCGAGAAAGCGCAGGCTGGAGGTGCCGTCGCTCAGGATAAGGTTATGACCATCCTGTGTAAGGCCCCAGCCTTCGCCGGAGTAGTGGAACGTGCGGATCAGGTGAAACGTGGCGCGGTCGTAGACGAAGCCTGTGTGGGATTGCCAGGTGAGCTGGACAAGCGTATTGCCCCAGTTGGTGAGGCCTTCGCCGAAATATTGACTGGGCAGATCATGTTCCCGAATCACCTTGCCCGTCTGCAGATCGACCTCCCGGAGCGAGGAACGGCCGGAAAGGCCCGTGCTCTCGTACAAATGACCGTCTTCGTAGATCAGTCCCTGGGTGTAGGCATTGGGATCGTGCGGGTAGGTATGAAGGACGCGGTAGCTATCGTCGGCCAGCAGGATGACAGACGAAACCAGTAACAGGTACAGGACGAAAGAGCATCGGCGCATAATGGCAGGCCCAGACTATCGCCCTTTGCAACGAAGTTCCATGGCATTTCTTGCAGCGGCTGCGTGGACGGTGGACGCTCCGCCTTAGGGCTTCGCACCGCGGTCCCGGTTCGCCTCTGTTGCGATGACCCATTCCGAGTTGGTTTGTGGATCGGGGCACATTCGCGTCGCTTCCGTGGGAGCGTGCGCTAAGAGGACTTCCCCGGCGGTGAGGGCAGCTCAACGGGCGGGAACGTTGTCACGGCTCAAGGCTCCGACACTGCAAATTGACGTGCGATAATGAGGCTAAACTCTGTGGCCCTGTAGCTCAGATGGATAGAGCAGCGGTTTCCTAAACCGTTGGTCGGGTGTTCGAGTCACCCCAGGGCTACCATTCCCCTGTTTTGGCCCGGCGCAGAACGCGATGACTATCTTCCGCCAGAACACTGCCTGTGCTTCGGTGTTCTGCCGCACTGGACGAGCAGGTAAAGTAGCATTGGGCCGCAAGGGAGAACCTATGCCAGTCGATGGCACACTTCCACCGGATGTGTTGGAAGGCGCGACACTGCGAGGTAATGAGTACGGCTGGAGTCTTTCCTCGTTTCCACAAGCTGTTGCGAGGGCTGAAGCTAACGGCTACGCCTGTTTAGGAGGGCAGTTTCAGTTCAGGTTGGAAGATGGCTCTACGTGCGAAATGTATTGGCTCAACGCCGATAGTGGGGAGCGCGCGACCAGCGAATCTTGGCTGAATTATGTGCATCGCTCTTGCTCGGAGGTCCTCGACGCATTCCGGCACCTGGTCTCTGATACGAACTTCACAAGAGAGACGTCAAATTGGTCGGTGCAAATCAGTCCCAAGAGAGACTTAGTATTCGTAGCATATTTCGTGACGGAGAACGAGTGGGCTTCGCTTTCAAATCGACGATCTCCGCAAACATAAAGTCTGGCAATAGATATACTCAAGTCGGGTATCTCGCCTATGTCCATCGTCGCGTTTGTACTTTTTCTGATACCGAGCGCCCTGCTTGTAGCCGCGTGGCGACGATTTATTCACGGGGCAGGTGATGCACAAACGCCGCGATGGAGGTCATATTCCGGAGCCAGCGCATTATTGCTGGCTAGCTTAGCAACCTTGCTGGAGCTAATTTTCTTTTTCTCATGGTTTCACAACGGTGGTAGCCCGCATGGAATGTCACCGGCTCCGGGAATCTGGAAGTTTGCTGGTCGCATTGCCTTCGGGATGTTCGTGGCGAGTGTCACTCTAGCTTTCTTCGGAAAGGGAAGATGGAGGATTTTGATTTCCGCATGGGTGGCGTCTCTATGTCTTGTTGTGCCTCTAATTTTCGCGCTTGAGATGGACTGAGCTTCGACGACGTCTATAATTGGGGCGGCGAGAGCTCCCCAATATGCGGAATCCCTGCTACGATCTGACCCGGCGGAAGGGTTCTAAGATCGTCAACCAGGGCCCACCATCGCTTCCCAAGGAAGCACACCAGCTCAAGGGCGGCGAAATCCGCCTCCTGTTTTTCCCGGTTCCATATTTTCGGTTCCATACAAGATTTCCGGTTCCATACAAGGTTCGGCGAAGCATCCCAAGCGAAGCCCGCCCGCTCCTGCTTGTCTGCTTCTTCCCAAAGCAAGATGCTCGCGGACTCAGGGCTTGGGACAATAGGTGAAGCAAGACTCTCAAGGACAATGACACGCTGAAAGCGATTCTGGTGAGCGCCATTCCTTTGCAGAGAGCGGTTCTGCTGGCCGGCGGGACCTTTCAACGGCCGTCTTCATTCAGTGTCGCGGTTGGTGACGGTTACGCGAAATACCGGCTTCGATTGTTCCGAGGCTTCTACGTTGTAGGTCTGTTCGGTTTTCGAGGGATCGTAGTCGCGCCACAGCCAGATCATCTCTTCAGGAAACTGCGCAGCGCCGTGGCCGGAATTGTGCGTGCCTTTGCCGAAGCTGAAGTGAAAATCGTATCCCTTCATCTTTAAAGCATTGGCCATGCGCAGATTTCCCTCCGGCCAGCTTCCATATCGGTCCTGTTCCTGATCGTTGGAGCCGTCCTGCAGCCAGACGCGGATGTTGCGCCTGGGTTCGCGGAGAATTTTGGTGGGGTAGTCCTGGCCGCCGTCGGGGACGCTGGGATCTTCCTTCCACTGAATGCTTTCGAAGCTGCCAATCCAGGAAAGGACGCGGCTGAACTGATCCGGCATTTGCCAGGCGGCGTTGAAACTGCAAATCCCGCCGGAGGAGAGGCCGGTGATGGCGCGGCTGTAGGCATCCTTGCGGATGTTGTATTTCGCTTCCACCTCGGCGAGCACTTCGTCGCGCAGGAAGCGTGGATAACGCTCGCTCACCGTGTCGTAGAGCGTACTGCGCATGGAATCTTTCAGGGTGCGATGCCACTTCTCCGAATAGGCCTTGACGAAGTTATAAGTCGGCGTTCCCGGCGAGTCGCTGATGTCGCCGGGGTTGATCAAGACGGCGATCATGACGGGAATTTTCTTCTGCGCGATCAGGTTGTCGATGACGTTAAGCGCCGGATTGTTGCCGTCACGATGGATGTAGGAGCCGCCGTCCTGGAAGACCATGAGCGCGGCCGGAACGCTGGGGTCATATTGCGCCGGCACGTAGATCCAGTATTCGCTCTTCATGCCGTCATAGATTTTGCTGACGTGAGCGATGGGTCCTGACAGCTTGCCAGACGGGACTCCCGGCTGGAGATAGGAAAGAGGGCCAAAGACGGGTAGATCGAGGCGTCCGCCGAACATTGCGCCCTTGACCAGGTAATGAAACGCGTGCAGGCGCGCCACCGGCTCGACGCGCGCGGAGGCGTACCAGAGGTCGGAGCCGGCAAGATGCTGCATCTTCTGCTGGGAGGCGTCGTCGATGACGAGCACCGGCTGGGATGGCGATTCCGTGGCGAAGAAGAAGTCGGCGCCGTGGCCCGCCCAGGCAGTTCCCTCTTTCAGGTCTTTGGCATCGAAGGTGGCAGTGATGGCGCCGCGCAGACCTGCGCTATGGGACCTGGCGAGTTCGATGAGTTGCGGCGCTGAAAGCTTTTCTGCGGCGAAGGCAGAGGCAACAAGGCAAAGAGACAGCAAGGCGGCTTTCCACATAGGGCGGGTATTATGCCCTCTCTGCGACCTCTGCGATATGATTTTTCTCCGTGCAGCTCACCGACATCTTTGAGTCTTCGTTTGCCGGGCAGGACGACCGCGTTGCGATTGAGTTTGAGAGTGGCAACGGACCCCCGCAGTCGCTAACATTTGGCGAAGTTGCGGCCCGCAGCCTGCGCCTGGCGCGGCTGTTTCGCGAGCGCGGACTCCAGCAAGGCGACCGTCTGGCAATCTATCTTCCCAACTGCATCGAGTTTGTGGATGTGCTGCTTGCCTGCATGCGGCTGGGCGTGGTGCTGGCGCCGATCAACGTGCTCTACCGCGAGCGGGAGATCGGGCACATTATCAGCGACTCTGAACCGCGCGCAGTAGTGACCACACGCGACCAGTTCGCCCTGTTTCCGCCGGGCACTTCCCTTTGGGATGTTGGCGAGCTCACGGCCGCGGCAGAAAGCCAGTCCTCGGAATCGTTCCGCGAAACCTTCGCGGGGGAGGCCCCGGCGCTGCTGGTGTATACCTCCGGCACCACGGGGCGGTCGAAGGGCGCGGTGCTTTCCCACAACAACTGCCTGGCCAACACAAGCAATCTGATCGCCGCCTGGCGAATCACCTCCGCCGACCGATATCTGGCGGTGCTACCGCTGTTCCATGTGCATGGTCTGTGCAATGGGCTGATGACGTGGCTCGCTTCGGGCTGCCGCATGCGCCTGGTGGAGCGCTTTGAGGCGGTGCGCGCGGAGGCATGGTTCCGAGAGTTTCGGCCCACGCTGTTTTTCGGGGTCCCGACGGTATATGTGCGCCTGCTCGAACTGCCGCTGGAAAGCGCGAGCGCCATCGGGGAACGCATGCGTCTGTTCGTGAGCGGGTCGGCGGCGCTTCCGGCGCAGCTTCTGGAAGACTTTCGCGCCCGCTTTGGCCACACCATCCTGGAACGCTACGGGATGAGTGAAACCCTGATGAACCTGAGCAATCCCTACAGCGGCGAGCGGCGTCCGGGGTCGGTGGGCTTTCCCCTGCCCGGCGTTTCGGCGCGGATCGTCAATGCCGCGGGCGAGGACGTGGCGGAAGGCGATACGGGAGAGTTGCTGGTACGGGGTCCTAACGTATTCTCCGGCTACTGGCGTAATCCCGAGGCAACGGCCAGTGCCTTCGTGGAGGGGTGGTTTAAGACTGGCGATCTTGCCCAACGCTCTCCTGACGGCTACTACACGCTGCGCGGACGGCGGACCGACCTGATCATTTCCGGCGGATTCAATATCTATCCGCGAGAGGTTGAAGAGGTGCTGCTGGAAATCGCGGGAATTCGCGAAGCCGCAGTCGTAAGCGCGCCGGATGGCCGGCGCGGCGAAGTTCCCATCGCCTATGTGGTGGCCGAAGATACGATTGACCCGGCAGAGATGGAAGCGCACTGCCGGCGAATGCTGGCCTCGTTCAAGATCCCGCGCAGGTTCGTGCAGGTGGAGGCGCTTCCCCGCAATGCGATGGGAAAGGTGCAGAAGCACTTGCTGTGAAGAACGGTTTCCGCATTCGGATTCACGAGCCGTCGCGATTGCAGGAAGACAACGCCGCGGCTTATTTTCTTTTCATTTCGGGTCCGCCCGCTTCCGGCTCGCCGCTGTGTTCGGCGCGGGCTCCGGGCTCGGGAAAGTCGCTGTCGGCATCCTTGACCATGGGGTCGGAGGTGCGATGAGAAAGCTGTCCCGTCATGGAGACGGGCGTGCCGTCGTGGTACTGGTCGGATTCAGTGGCTCCCTTGTGAGCGTCCGGGTCCTGCTCCGGCGGCTTGCTGGCGAAGTCTTCCTTTTTCATAGATCCTCCCGTCACGATGCGCTTTCCAAGATATCTGATTGGATGCAGGTTCGCGATCTCGGATTTTGCCGTAAATGACGGAGGGCCGCCCGAAGGCGGCCCTGGTCAGCTCTGGTAACTTCCACTGCTCCTTTTCAAAATTTGCCAGGCACGAGGTCGGCATCTCTGAAGATAAGGATTCCCGGCCAAACCCGCACCTAACCGGAGGTCAGGTACTCGGGTAACCTCTCTGGTAATACCTTGGTACCCACCGTTTCAGAGCAGCAGGCTTTCGGCCCGGTGGGCAACCACGGACTGGTCGCACTCGGACCAGGCAAACACGGTGAATTGGCCATCCTGCGAGGCCACGAGGGCGACCGCGTTCTGTTGATCGTGGGCGAACTGGGCGGCGGAGAGGTGCCGGGTCCCGCCAATGTAGGAAGTGGGAAGCACCCTGGGGGCGGCTCCTTCGATGGGCTCGGTCAGGATGAGCTGCTCGACACGCTCGCGCCGCAGGCGCCGGGCAATCTTCACGCCGAACGCGAGCAACTCGTAATTGCTGCTGATGACGGTGGCTCCGTCCACGGCGGTCAGGCCGGCAATACCATCCACCACCCGGCGGAGGGAGCCCAGCCAGCGCCTGTCGCTCCGGTCGGTCGATGGCCCCTGCGCCAGCTGACGTAAGCCCGCGAACGGAGGCGAAACGGAGTACGCGATGGGCTGGACCACCGACTCCAGCCAGGTATCGGTTCCCTCCGGAACCACCAGGAGGATTCCGCCGCGGCCATGAGCGCGCATGGAAGTGGCAAGCTCGAGGAGATAGTCCACCGAATCCGGCTCGGGACCGTGGCCATACAACCCGAGCAGCGCGCGGGACATGGAATGGCAGTCGCCCAGCTTGCCTCCCTGCTCGCTGACGAACTTGACGGCATCGCCCTCGAGCACCACGACGTTCAGGAACTTGCCGGACTCCTCGCGACGGCGGTGCTTGATGACCAGCAGGCCGGGACCAGCAACCTCGAGAACGAAGCAATAAGGAGGCAGCGCGCGGGTCGAGCCCCAGAGGGCAAGATCGCCATCCTGGGCCCAGACGGCCAGGTGAATACCGGGGCGCTCGACGGCCGGGGCCAGCCGGGAGAGCAGCTCCGGGGTCAAGCGAAGGCGATTGCGAAATATCATGGCGCCATCGGCGCGCTCGGGAGGTAGGAAGGCGAGAGAGATCTTCGGCGTGTATCCCTCCTCGCGGCGCAGGCTGGCCCAGAAGGCCACATCGACCAGCGCTGCGATGTCGGCCTGCGTGGGCGCAGTGGCAAGCGGCACGCCGTCTGCCTGAGGAAGGCTTTCAATGTGACGGCGGAAATGGTCCTGCACGCGCGTGGCGACGGATTTGGCGGCGGGATACGCAGGTTCAGCCATAGGATTCGGTCCGGCTTGGGGGAGCCACAGCTTTGCTTGATGCTCAGCGCAAAAACTGGCTACTGGTTTGACTGCCTAGTGGTTGGATTGGTGAGAGCAACACGGTGGATTTGACCTACGGCTCTTCCCTTCCTCCGAAGCCTCGTCTTCGCCCGCCAAAGGAAATCTTCCGCTAGCCAACACTGGCCGCCTCTGAAACCACAGCGGTATTCGCCGGTAAAGTGATGATAAATACCGTGCCGCTGCGCTCTGCCTCGGTACGGCTCCCGTTGGCACGGCTGAAGAAGCGCAGGGTGCCTCCATGCTTCTCAACGATACTCTTGGTGACCCACAAGCCCAGGCCCGTTCCGGTCTCCGGCTTGGTGGTAAAAAACGGTTCGAAGATCATGGAGCGCGACGAAGGGGGGATGCCCTGCCCATTGTCCGCCACCAAAATCCTGATCTCATCGCCGCTCCTGCGGGTGCGAACGGTAAGGGCGCCGCCCACGGGCAAGGCGTCGAGGGCGTTCACCACCAGGTTGAGCAAGACCTGGCGAATTTCACTTTCCACTCCCACCCATTCCAGGTCAGGCTGGTACTGCCGCACCACGCGAACGCTGTTCCGGTCGATGCGGGGGGAAACGAACGTGAGCACCTCATCGAGCAGGCGGCTGATGGAAAAGCGGCCGCGGACACTGCTGCTGCGATAAAAGCCGAGGGTCTGGCGAGTCAATTCGGAGGCCCGCATCAGTTCCCGCTGCGCGGCCACCATATAACTGGCGCTGGAGGCGGGATCGTTCTGCGCCAGATAGATGAGGTTGACCAAGGCCTCCAGCGGGTTGTTGATCTCGTGGGCAATGCTGGCCGCCAGGCGTCCCGCAACCGCCATTTTTTCAGCACGCATCAGGGAATCCTGTGCCTTCTTGCGGTCGGTGATGTCGAGCAGGACCCCAACGGCCTTGGCGCCGCCGAGGTTGCGCTCCGGCACCCGGTGCGCGCGGGACAGCAGCCACAGAATTTGCCCGTCCGGACGCACCACCCGGAACTCGCAGTCCGTTTCTTCCTCGGGGGTTCCGGTGCCCGGGGGAGAAAAATGGGCAGCCAGCAGCAGTTCGCGATCTTCCGGATGAACGAAGTCGAGCCAGGATGCGGTTCCATCCTTCGAGTCCATTGCTTGCAGGGAGGGAGTTCTGGCGAACCAGCGCATCCGGCCGGTGGCGAGGTCCCACTCATAGGCTCCGATGCCGGCAAGTGCGGCGGCGCGCTTGAACTGCTTATCGGTTTCCTGCAGAAGAGCTTCCTGCCGGTTCTTTTCGGTCACATCACGCTCGATGGCCGCGGCGCCGATCACTTCCCCTTCCGGCGATTTGATGGGAGACATGGAGAGCCAGACATCCAGCCGGGTTCCGTCTTTCCTAAGGCGGCTGGTTTCGAAGTGTTCGACAGGGCGACCGTGGCGGAGAGAGTCCATGATGCTGCGAAACTCCTCCATCTTTTCCGCAGGGAACAGAATGTCGATGGAGCGGCCGACCGCTTCCACCGCGCTGTAGCCGTACATCCGCTCGGCCGCAGGATTCCAGTGGGTAATGGTTCCCCGCAGGTCCTTGCCGATGATGGCGTCCTCGGAAGACTCGACCAGGGCGACCAGGCGGTTGCTGGCTTCCTGCAGGCGCATTCTGGCCTCGATTTCCGATGCCAGACGCTTCCCTTCGGCGCGGCTTCGCGCCAGCGCCTCCAGAACTTCCTCCTGCCGGTGACGGTAGGCCTCACCCATGGCGATCACGGCGATGCTGACGCAGGTAAAGGCGATCAACCCGGCAACTTGCGCGGATCCTGTGAGGTGCACCGAACTGGCAGGATGGTAGTAAAGCCAGGTAGTTCCAGCCGCGCCCAGAAACAGGGAAAGCAGCGCCGGACGCCAGTTGAAAAACCAGGCCATCGCCATGACGGCTAGAAATGCCGTTCCAAAGGGCGCGTAAGCCCCGGTCAGCCGGTCCATGGCGGCGCGGATGGCGATTGCCAGCATGCTTGCCAGCACCGCCAGGAGGTAGGGGCGCCAGCCATGATCAGATTGTGAACCGGTGCGCATTTGCGGTGGTGGCTACTGGTCCCATTCTAACGCCACCAACTTCACCAGGAGCAGAGCCGACGCAGGCTCGAACCGCGCGGAGGCAGTTGTTTCCCGGTTAGAAGCAGTCGCCACGATCGGTGGCTTCCGGCAGCAGCCCAATTGCCCGCAATGCCTGCGGCACGTCGGTGACGATCAGCATGTTGTCGCGCAGATTCACGGCGATGCGGCCGCGAGAGGAAAGAAAAGGCCGCAGCAGGGCCACGGCGTCGCCGGCATGAGCATAGCTCAGAGTGTAGGTGCAGGTTGTGACCGGGGCGGCGGCCAGGCTCACCCGGGCCAGGTGAAGCCGTTCCCCGGCGCGACGTTTTGCGTCCTCAAGGGTCATGACAGTGACCACGTTGCCCTGGTGCTCGCCCACCAGGCCATTGGCCCGGAGCACCGAGTCCAGCGCCTGTTGCGCGGGCACATCGCGCAGCGCGGCGGTGACGCTGCCATGAACGTTGGGCGCAACCACGATATTCAGGCTGCTGGCCTGCTGCACCAGATGTAGAAAGTCCATGAGATCAAGGTTCGCGACATTTAGCGTCATCCTGCCTGAGGGCGGCGGAGACTGAGTCTGCGGCAGGCAGATTCCGACTGTGGCGAACAGAAATACAACTCCTGCGAGTAGAGAACCGAGTAGAGAACGTAGAGACATTGCACCCTCCAAACTATCTCCGAACCGGTTACGAATCGCATAGGGGCTCCGGCGCCAGCGGCTCAGTTCGAATCGCGATTCGCTCGCCGCAGAAGCTCGATTTCCGAGTCCCACCAGACTGTATGTGCCGGCATTGATCAGGACAAACCAGTAGTACTTGAGCGGATAATGCCTTAGCAGCGAGGCAGGGCTTGCAACGTCAACAACTGCCCAGAGCGCATGGTTGGAGGTAGGCCAAGGTCCCGTGGCAGCCAATGCCAGGACCACAATGCAGGCAACCACAAGACCAGCCAGCGTCCATAGCGCGATTCTTTGCTTCACTAGGACCACTGCCTTGTGTTTTGATGGCAGTAATTCTAATCCGGATTGCTGCCTCCAGGGCTCAATTCCATTGCATCTGTGGTCAGTCAGCAGTGATGCTGCGGAACTCGGACACTTTCCCCTGAACTCGCAGAGGCTGGTCGCACGGCTCAGAAGCAAACCAAGTTGCCAGCCGCCACTGCTGGGGTCTATGGCAAGATGAGTTGCATGACCGAAGCTTCTCCAACCCAGGCAGCCAAATCCGGCTTCAACGGCCTGCGCGTGCTCTCGCTGGAAAGCCGCCGCTCGGAAGAACTTGCCCGCCTGATCCGCAACTATGGCGGAGAGGCTCTCATCGCCCCCTCCATGCGCGAGGTGCCGCTCAAGGACAATCACCAGGCCCTGCACCTTGCCTCCGAGTTGATCGCCGGAAGAGTGCAGGTGCTGATCCTGCTTACCGGGGTGGGTACGCGGGTACTGTTGCGCGTGCTGGAAGACGCGGGACAACTTGCGGAATTTCTGAAGGCTCTGAAGTCGGTCGCCACGGTAGCGCGCGGCCCCAAAGCCGTCGCCGCTCTGGCGCAGGCCGGATTGCGTCCCACACTGGCCGTGCCCGAGCCCAATACCTGGCGCGAACTGCTACAAACCCTGGATACAAGAGCGGAGCAGATTCCGCTCAAAGGCCGCACGGTGGGGGTGCAGGAGTACGGGGCATCTAATCAGGAATTACTGGATGGATTGGCCGAGCGCGGCGCCAGCGTGCTGCGCGTCCCGGTCTACGACTGGCAACTGCCGGAAGACGTGGCGCCGCTGAGGGACGCGGTGCGCAAACTGGCGGGCGGTGAAGTAGATGTACTCCTGTTCACCACATCGGTGCAGGCACGCCACCTGATGCAGGTAGCCGCCGAAATGAATCTCGCAGAGGCAGTGCGGCGGGCCTGTTCGGGGATAGTGGTGGGATCCATCGGGCCGGTCACCTCAGAAGAGTTGCGCCGGCAGCAGTTCCCCATCGATCTGGAGCCCAACCATCCCAAAATGGGTTTTCTGGTGAAGGAGCTGGCGGAGCAAAGCGCCAGCCTCCTCGCCCGTAAACGGAAAAACTAAGACTCTCCCTCTGCCTGCGAACGGAAGAAGTCATCACTGTCCGGCTCTGGCCCCACAGGCTGATCCTGTTGGTCGTCGGTAAATGCGGGTTCACCGCTGCCTTCGCGGGCACGGGAAGCCTCTTTTTCGGCCGAGCGCTGCGCTTTTCTCTGTGCTTTCTCTGCCCGTTTCTCCTGCCTGGCGCGTTCCTTCTGGCGTTTGGCAAAGCTCGGGCGGGAAGTTCCTGCCATGCATGCTCCCTTAAATGTGGTCTCCTTCGGCGTCCTTGCCCGAAAAAGCTCTATCCCTACTATAACCGCCCCGGCCCGGGATTGCCTTCTTGATCGGCAGAAATTGCGGAAGGAGGTATCGCGCTGAGCACGCAATTTGACGCTGGGCAAGCAATTTCACGCTGCGCGCGCAATTATGGACGCTGGCTGTGACTTTCGCTGACCTGCGACGGCGCCGGGGGATTGGGAATCTGGCGGGAGAGCGCAACCCGGGCGACCGCCAGCATGCCGATAGCCTGGGCTGCGGGATCGGCCAGCCCCTGCGTTCTTCGCAATGCCATCACCGGGTCAACCTGGGCGGCGGCTTCGCTGACTTCCTCGACGACCTCCGGGGCGGCAGTTTGCTTGTCGCGCTGCTGCCAGACCTCATCGAGAGCGGAAAAGGCCATGTCAAAATATTTTTTGGAGCTGTCGGGGTCCTCGCCCGTACCGGCGGCAAAGCCGTGCGCGGCGGCCTCGCGGGCGCGCAACGAGGGCGGCATGTCCTCGAGGGCGCCGAGCTGGTCGGTGCCGTGGTCGTCCATGGCGCGCAGCACGGAGACGTTCTCCTCCTCGCCGTGATCGACGTCGGCAGGCTGGCCCGCCGTCTGCGCCGCCTGCAACGCCATGACATTTTTGCCCAGAAGTTCCCGGTATTTCTCTTCACCGAACAGATCCTGCAGCGCGCCGGTGGTGATGTTGACGGCCAGATTTCGCTCGTCACAGGGGTCGAGCTTGCCCAGCCACTCCAGAAGATCTAATCCGGCTTGACCAGCAGCGTCGCGATCGATCTGGGGCGCCACGCGAGCGAACATGGCGGCGAAGTTGGGGGCGTCGTCGCGGTCCTGGTTGGCGTCGGCGGGCAGGGACTCAAACAGCCCCTGAAACTGCTCGATTGACCAGCGAGACTTCAATCCCTCGGCCTGCATGGTGGCCAGCAAGGCGCGCGGGGCCAGGTCGCCGCTCTGCATGGCTTGGGCGAGCTTGCGCTTCACCGGCTCCAGCGTTTCCCGCGGACAGGTGGAGAGTGCTCCCAGAACCGACTGCTCGCCCGCGGGAACAGAGGCCACGGGCAGCATCTCGACGAAGTCCTGGGCGACCGAGCACTTCACGTCGCTACGTTCCATCAAGGACACGGCAGGCTTTTGCCCGTCCAGGATTAACTGGATTTCCAGTTGCACGCCTTCGCTGGCGAATTCCCTGGATTTTGCGGGATCAATGGACGACATGACGTCGGCCGCGGCAGCGAGTACGCGCAGACGGTCCTGGGGATCGCCCGCAGGCAGGCCGACGGCGGCATCCACTGCGTCGGCCACGAACTTTCTGCGGGCCTGCATCGCCTGGGGCGGCGCAGGCGCCACCGGACGGTGCGCGGCTTCGGGATCGTTGGCGTTGTCAGGATCGCCAGAATTTTGTGGTGAAGAGTCTTTTACCGGGGTGGCTGCGGATTGCGCTTGCCGGGGAGCTTGGGCGGACGGCGACTGAGCCCATCCCGGGAAAGCGTAAACCGAAAATATAAGCGCGATCAGAAGCGACGGGGCAGACAGAATAACGCGATTCCGCAAACAGGGCTCTCCGGCTCCGGGCTGGGCCCGGCAGACATCTTGTTGAGAGTAGAGGAGGTGCTACTTACACTCAAGCGGGACGCGAAGTTTCCTGGAAATCGGTGTTAAGCATGGGACTAAGAGAAAAGGACTATCTGAACCTCCCTCCAACGCGAAACAATCACGCGGCCGCGGCCCTTGCTTCGCTTGGGACAACGGACGAGGGAAACAGAGGACACCGCCCCACGTCCTTACGCCAGTCAGATCCCCTCCTAGGATTGGGATTGGGTGGGCGACTCCGGCGGCGCCACCGCGCTCGCCCTCAGTTCAGCAACAATCTCGCGGGCGGCGCTGCGGGCCTCCTCCAGCTTGTCAGGATCGAAGGAGATGGCACCTACGCGGGCATGTCCGCCGCCGCCGTAGCGCTCGCAGATCTTGGCCAGATTCACCATTTTGTCCGGACTGGTCCGGGCCCATGGATTCGAGCCCACGGAAACCTTGGTGCGGAAGCTGGATTTGCTGAGGCCCACGCTGTAGATGGAATCCGGGAACAGGTAATAGGGGACAAATTTGTTGTAGCCCTCCAGTTCGTAGCCGGTGACGTCGAAAAAGATGGTGCCCTGGCGGCATTCGGCGCGCTCGCGCAAGATGTCGACGGAGTTGCGGTGGCGCTCCAGCAGGGGCGGGAGCAAGGTGGAGACGAAGGGCTGCCGCAAAATATCCGCCAGCGGCATGCCGGCCAGCAGGGGAATCAGGCGGGGAATGAAACTTGGGTCCTGCGTGGATTCAATTACCATGGTCAGCTTCATCGCCGGTTCTTTCATCTCCACGGCGGAGCGGGCGTCCGCATAGAGGGCGCCGTCGATGATGTCGGCCCACTGAATGAGTTCGGCAATGGGGCGAGGATCGAAGCCAAAGCGCTGCTCGGCAATGTGAGCGATGAATTTAGTGCAGGAACGAAAATCAGGATCGTAAAACTTGTGCGGGTTCTGCTGCTGGCGGAAGTGGGCCGCGTCCTCCGGGGTGAGAAAGGCGCTGAGGTGATGGTCGAACCACCAGGTGATCTTGTCGGAGGCACAGTATTTGAAGTCGACGATGACGTTCTCATCGCCATCGAACTGCGCTTCGTCGAAGAGGGCGCCCGCACGATGGACCAGTCCGGTGTAAATGAACTTCGCTTCCGCCGAGATGCGCTCCCGGTAAAAACGGGAAAACACGGCCGCTGAGCAGGCTCCGTCGAAGCACTTGTCGTGGTAAAAGACCCGGACTTTCACTCTCCCCCTTCAGGGCGGAATTGTCGCAAAGAGAAAAGCTAATAGGAATACGATTCGCGGAAGAATCTGTCAAGGAGAGATCCGGCAGGCTGCGCGCGAGTTTGTTTTCTGCAACTTGAGTTGCGAGCAATGCAGGGGACTTGCCGGCCGCAGGGAGGCAGATAGCCGCGCCATGCGCTTTTCAGGTGGAGCATCCCCGCAGGGCCACCCCGCCCAGCAGGGGAAGCTGAAACAGTTCGGCCCGTACGGCTTTCACCACCAGCAAGAGCCAAAGCAGGAAGATTGCGAAGCCGTACAGCGGCCAGAAAATCAGCACGATCATGCCGGAAAACCAGCTCAGGATGATGAACGCCAGCAGCGCGGCCAGCAGCAGCAAGGCGGATTGAAACAACAGCGACTGCAAGGCATGAAAGCGCACAAGAGGAGAACGGCGGAAGCGCGGGATGAACAGCAGGACAATGGGAACAATCGGAGTGAAATAGGCGAAGGCGGCGGCTACCCGATCCTCCCAGGCGGCAGGGGCGGCAGGCGGTCCAGCCAGGTCATCCTCTTCCTGCGCTAGCGAATTGCGGCAGATGGGGCACAGGCCGTCTGCTTCCACGACGTGAACGCCACACTCGGCACAGAATCCCAAAACTCCTCCGCTGCTTCTGCAAGATTACCGCACTGCGGCGAATTTTCGCCAGTTGGGATGCCCGCAGGATGGCGAGCGCCGGACTCGGCCGGGATGTGCTCCCTTACAATAGGGTCGCGTGATGGTGTCGCCAGGCCTGTCCGGGTTCCGCAAGTCTCCCCTGCAAAGTCGCGCGCTGCGCATCGGCGTCGTGCTTGTTCTGCTGCCGGTGGTGGCCGCACTGATGGCCGTGGGCTGGCTCTACTGGACCGCCCACGCGGCTCTGCCGCAAGTCGATGGCTCGCTCGCGCTCCCCGGACTCAGCGCGCCGGTGACGGTGCTGCGCGACCCTCGGGGTGTGCCCCACATTCGAGCCTCCAGCTTGGCCGACCTGTACTTCGCGCAGGGCTACGTGACGGCTCAGGACCGGCTCTGGCAAATGGATGCCACGCGCCGCTACGCCGCCGGCGAAATGGCGGAAATATTTGGCCAGTCGTGGCTGAAGCTGGACCGCGAACAGCGCATTCTGGGATTGCGCCAGGTGGCGGAGCAGGCAACCGCGGCCCTGCCGGAGCGCGAACGTTCCCAACTCGAGTCGTACTCCCAAGGCGTGAACGCTTACATCGAACGGCACCAGAGTTCCCTTCCCATCGAGTTTCGCCTGCTGGGCTACACGCCGCGTCCCTGGCGAGCCCAAGACGCCATGCTCATCTACGCCCACATGTCGAAGATGCTGAACTTCAGCACGGTCTACGATCTGCTGGCGCGGGAGAAAATTGCCGCCAGGCTCCCGCCGGAGCTGGTTCGCGACCTGTTTCCCAGTTCCTCATGGAGAGATATTCCGCCAGACGAAATGGCGCACCCGGTGGACCTCTCGACTCCGGAAGAGCGACGTCCCCTGCTGGCCGCACTGACCGTTCCCCAGCGGACCGGAAATGGTACCGCAGCGGCCGCGCTACAGCCTGGTGGCGCCGTGTTGCACTTCGACTCGCAGTCTCCCACTCCCGGTTCCAATAACTGGGTACTGAGCGGAGAACGAACCCAATCAGGCAAGCCGCTGCTGGCCAATGATATGCACTTGCAGCACCAGCTTCCCAATGTGTGGTATGCAGCCCAACTGGAGTGCAAGGGCTGCGTTGCGCGCGACGGCCAGCCTGAAGGAGAGATACCCAGAGGAGACATGAACGTGGCCGGGGTTACGCTGCCGGGCGTGCCATGGGTGATCGTGGGACATAACGACCGCATCGCGTGGGGATTTACAAACCTGAATCCTACGGTGACGGACCTCTACGCAGAGACTTTCAATCAGGCGGGGCAATATCGCACTCCGCAGGGTTGGGCCTGGCCACGGAAGCGCACGGAAACCATTCACGTCAAGGGCAAGCCGGACGTTACGGTGGAGGTCCTAAGCACGCGGCATGGCCCCATCATCCGCGACCTGATTGAGGGAGAGACTCGCGCCCTGGCCTTGCGCTGGACTCTCTACGATACCGCGAAAGCCGACGTTCCTTTCTTCGATCTTGATGCGGCCCGCGACTGGAATGAATTTCGCGCCGCACTGTCGCGCTTTACCGGACCTTCGCAGAACGTGGTCTACGCGGACGCGGACGGAAATATCGGATACCAAGCCACGGGGCTGATCCCCATCCGCGCCAGCGAGAGGGACGGCCCCGCCCCGGATGCCGTCCTGAGCCCATTTCCGGGAGACAACGACTCCAACGAGTGGACGGGATATATTCCTTTCGACGAGCTGCCCAGCGTGTACGATCCGCACTCCGGCCTGCTGGCGACGGCCAACGGACGGATCGCGTCGCGCAGCTATCCCTATACCTTGACGTATGCCTGGGGTGCTCCTTACCGGACGGAGCGGATTTACAAACTGCTGCACTCCGGGAAGAAGTTCGGGGCGCCGGAGATGCTGAAGGTGCAAATGGATGTTGATTCGGAATTCGACCACTTCTGCGCGGAGCGCTTCGTCTATGCTGTCGACCGGGAACCGAAGGCCTCGCGGCGAGCCCGGCAGGCGGCTTCCCTGATGCGCAAGTGGGATGGGCAAGTTACCGCGGATTCGGTGGCGCCGACTCTGATCGCCGCAGCCCGCAAGAAACTGGAGCGCCTGATCCTGGAGCCGCGGCTGGGAGACGACTGGAAGTCGTACCACTGGCCGATGGAATCGACGGCGCTGGAGTCCATGATGCTGCATCGGCCTCCGCAATGGCTGCCGCCCAAGTTCCACTCCTGGGACGAACTGCTTGCAGCGGCCGTGGAGGCCGCCGTCAGGGAAGCGCCACGGAACCTGAATGACTGGAAGTGGGGTCAGCAAATTGCGCTGAACCTCCGCCATCCTGTGCTGGGAGCCATCCCCATGCTCTCGCGAGTTCCGCTGCTGCGCGGATGGACCGGACCGGGGCGATACCCGCAACCGGGAAGCCGCTTTACTGTCCTGCAGGTCGGTCCCGACTTCGGACCTTCGATGCGAATGACGGTGGATCTTTCCGATCTCGACCAGTCAACGTTGAATATCGTGAACGGGCAATCGGACAATCCACTGAGCCCACATTTCGACGACCAGTGGGAAGCCTGGCGCAGCGGGAGCAGTTTTCCTCTTCCCTTCAGCGATGGTGTGGTGGAGCGGACCAAGGCGCATGAGCTGCGGCTGTTGCCGAAGTAAAACGTCTCCGTTCCTTCTGCCTGTCAAGAAACCCTGCGTGTTGCGGTTTTAATCGGGGTACGCGGGAATCTTTCGCTTCGCTCAAGATGACTCCAGCCATCGAGGCAGGGTAGAATCGGGCGAGCTTCTCCTGCTTCATCAGCTTGAGGTATTGGCCGCGCCTCGAAATTAGGGCTGGCTGCCAGAATCATTGCGACACAGGACGAGAACACTCCAATTATGGGTCTCATAATCCGTTCTTCCGCCATTCATGCGGCCGGATGCTATACCACCAGCTCAATTCGCAAGGGGGCGCGGATTCTGGAATATACCGGTCCACTGCTCGCACAGAAGGACGCGGATGAGTTGTACGACAACAAGGATTTCACCTACCTGTTCGGTGTGGGGGACGGCAAGTTTCTGATCGATGGGCATGGGATGGCGGCATTTTTGAACCACTCGTGCGATCCCAACTGCGAAACCGATGAAGTGAAGGGGCACGTCTGGATTTTCGCTGCCCGCAACATCCGCCCGGGCGAGGAACTGTGCTACGACTACAACCTCTACGACGGGATTGGAGAGGCAACGTGTAACTGCGGCTCGAAAGGCTGCCGCGGAACCATGTATTCACCGGAAGAAATCCGCAAGCGAAAACGGGCGCAGGCGAAAAAGCGGAAGAAACGGCAGAACGCGAACGCGGGCCGAAGCTAAAAAGCAGAACAGAAACTAAGAGTGGTCCAGCAGTTTGGTAATCGAAATCAGGAGAACTCCATGCTCTCACCGCAACGACCCGCCATGTCGCCCAAGATCGAGGAAACGGAGGCCCTGTTTACGGGCTCCAGCAAGGCATCGGGGAAAATCGCCGTCCTGGGGGCGGGCCGCATCGGAGGCATCCTGCTGGAAGCGTTTCTGCGCCGGGGAATCGCCGGTCCCGGCGACCTGATGGGAACCATGCAGCATCCGCAGAAGGCAGCCGAAGCAGCCCGGCGGCTGGACGTTCCGGTGCACACCGACAATCGCTCGGCTGCGCGCGCCGCGGATGTAATCCTGTTGTGCGTGAAGCCGCAGAGCCTGGCGGCGCTGTTGGAGGAAATTCGTCCGGAACTGACGCCCCGGAAGCTGCTGATTTCGGTGGTCGCCTCTGCCTCTACCGCCTATATTGAGTCTCGCGCAGGCGCCGAGATTCCCCTGGTTCGTGCCATGCCGAATACGCCCGCCACTGTGGGTTGCGGGGTAACCGCCATTTGCAAGGGCAGGTGGGCGAGCGACGCCAACATGCGCACGGCGCAGGCCCTGTTCTCCTCCGTAGGCCGCGTTGTGACCGTGGACGACGCGCAGATGGACGCGGTGACCGGGCTCTCCGCTTGCGGGCCGGCTTACATTTACATCATTCTGGAATCGCTGGCCGAGGCGGGAGTGAAGGTGGGACTGCCGCGCGAGCTGGCCACGCAACTGGCAGCGCAGACTGCACTGGGGTCAGCGCAGGTAGTGTTGCAGACGGGAAATCACCCAGCCCTGCTGAAAGATGACGTTACTACCCCGGGAGGCTGCACCATCGATGGACTGCTGGAGCTGGAAGAAGGGCGCTTGCGGGTCACGTTGATCAAGGCTGTGGTGAAGGCCACCCAGCGGGCCAAGGAGCTGTTGATGCGGGAGTAGTTCTCTGGCAGCAGCCTCTTTCCACAGAAAACCTGGTAAAGATTGACCTTACCCTTGCCGCTGAACCGGCGCCTGTTCTTCGGCCATCCCTTTCTCCGCGGCGCGTAGATGCCCGGCCATGTAGTTGTCCAGAAGCGCAGGAAAGAGCTGATAGATCTTCACCAGGATGTGGTAGTACCAGGGTACGA
>CAVTBJ010000013.1:0-84041 GCA_963732925.1 Terriglobia bacterium | reverse complement strand
GCATCATGCGCTACAGCGTCAAGCTGCCGCCTCTCGCCATCGTGGTCGCGCTCACCCTGGGAGGCGCCATGGCCGGGATTCTGGGCGCGCTCATCGCCGTGCCTACCGCCGCCCTGGTCGGTGTTCTCGCCCATGAGTATCTGGTCAAGAAGCCGCAGCCGCCGGAGCCCCTTCTGGCCACCGCCTCGGAAATTCACCGCCGCCGCGCCGACTAGCCGGCTTTCCATGCGGCCGGGCGCACGCCTCGTCCCGCTCGCTGTCGCGGCCAACCACGCCTTCATTTTCAAAGACTCCAACTCTGCTGATAAAATCGTTGGCAATCCTATGTCTTCACGCAGAATTCCAGTTGGCATTCTTGGCGCTACCGGTGTGGTCGGGCAGCGCTTTCTCCAGATGCTGGAGCACCACCCCTGGTTCGAAGTGGCATGGCTGGCCGCCTCCGAGCGCTCCTCCGGACTTTCCTACGCGGAAGCCGCGCGCTGGCGTCTGGCTACGCCCATCCCCGCCCGCGTTGCCCAGATGCCGGTTTCGCCTGCCCAACCCGAGGGTGCTCCCAAAATTATCTTTGCCGCCCTCGATGCCGGCATCGCCCGCGAGCTTGAGCCTGAATTCGCCGCCGCCGGCTGCGCCGTCATCTCCAACTCCAGTGCCTTCCGCATGCAGCAGGATGTTCCCCTGGTCATCCCCGAGGTCAACCCCGATCACATCGCACTATTGGAAAAGCAGCAGTGGCGCCGTGACTCTGGAGGCTTCATCGTCACCAATCCCAACTGCTCCGCCATCGGCCTGGTGCTAGCCCTGGCGCCTATCCATAAGCGGTTCGGTCTGGATAAGGTTTTCGCCGTCACTATGCAGGCCGTCAGCGGCGCGGGATACCCCGGCGTGGCCTCCCTCGACATCCTCGGCAACGTCGTCCCTTACATCGCCAAGGAAGAAGAAAAAATGGAGGAGGAGACCCGCAAGCTCCTCGGTGCCCTCGATAATGGCGCCATCCGCGACGCCGCCTTCGGTATGAGTGCGCAGTGCAACCGCGTTCCCGTCGAAGATGGACACACCGAGTCGATCTCGGTGAAGCTGTCACGTTCGGCCTCCGCCGAGCAGATGATCGCGACGTGGCGCGAATTCCGTTCCGCGCCGCAGGAGCTCAAACTGCCCTCCGCGCCCGCCGATCCCGTGGTATACGACACCGCTCCGGACCGCCCCCAGCCGCGCTTCGACCGCGACCGTGGCGCCGGCATGACCACCAGTGTGGGACGCCTGCGGCCCTGCGGCCTACTCGACTGGAAATTTACCGTGCTGTCACACAACACCATCCGCGGTGCGGCCGGCGCGGCCGTGCTTAACGCCGAACTGCTGAAGGCCAAGGGATACATAGGAGATTAGCGCGGGACAAACGGAGTGGTGTTGGTATTGGGATGAGCGCGGTTTTCACGATGGCGCCTGTCATCCCGAGCGAGGGCGAGCGACGGCAGGAGTGAGGATGAGTCAAGGGGATCGTGCGTTGCCCGGGCCGTATCGCCTGCGTCTGGCGGCCCATGCAAGCCCGGTTCTGGCTTGAATGGAGGAATTCTCTGGTGGTGCAGGCCTTCCCGGCCTGCAATGGATAAGGCATCGAAGAGGCGGCTTTAGCCGCCGAGCGAAGCAAAGACGTAGTCATCCGTTGTTTAGACTTGAAAACGCGAAACTTGAAACTCGGAACTTCCTCAACATCAGCCCTATGATCGTAATGAAATTTGGCGGCACCTCGGTCGAGGACGCCCTAGCCATCAACCGCGCCGCGAGCATCGTTTGCAACCGTCGCGAAAAGCGGCCCGTCGTGGTGGTCAGCGCCATGGCAAAGATCACCGACCAGCTTCTCGCCATGTCGCAGGCTGCCGGCAGGGGCGATGTCACGACTGCGCTGGAGCTTTCGCGCGGCATCCGCGAGCGGCACTATAAAACTGCTTCCGAGCTGATCGGGCCGGAAGAGTTTTCCACCCTTCGCGCCGAGATGGAAACCGACTTCAACGCCCTCGACGATCTGCTGCGCGGCGTTTCCGCTGTAGGGGAGCTCACGCCCCGCACCTTGGACAACGTGGCGGGAGTGGGCGAGCGCATGTCCAGCAAGCTGGTTGCCGCGGCCTTTCGCGCCCGCGGCCTCGACGCCGAAATGGTGGATTCCCGCCAGTGCATCGTCACCGACAGCAGCTTTACCCGGGCCGTGCCGCAGTTCGAGGAGACCAATGAGCGGCTGCTGAAGCGCCTCAAGCCCATGCTGGAAGGTCCGCGTCCGTGCGTTCCCGTCATGGGCGGCTTCATCGGTTCCACCCGCGAGGGCATTCCCACCACCATCGGACGTGGGGGCTCGGACTTCTCCGCCGCCATCATCGGCGCCGCGCTCGATGCCGAACAGATCGAAATCTGGACTGACGTGGATGGCATGAAGACTACCGACCCGCGCCTCTGTCCCGACGCCCTGCGCATCAGGGAAATCGCCTTCGACGAGGCCGCCGAGCTTGCCTATTTCGGAGCCAAGGTTTTGCATCCTTCCACCGTGCTGCCTGCCGTGCAAAAGGACATCCCGGTGCTGGTTCTGAACTCGCGCAACCCGGAGAACCAGGGTACCCGCATCACCGCTCATCCCCCGCGCTGCCAGAGCCTGTTCAAGGCCATCGCCGCCAAGAAGCGCGTCACCATCATCGACATCACTGCCACCCGCATGCTGGGGGCGCACGGCTACCTGCGCAGCATTTTTGATGTTTTCGACCGCCACCGCTGCGCCGTGGACGTGGTCTCCACCTCCGAGATCAGTGTCTCTCTGACGGTCGATTCCAATGACGCGCTGCCCGCCGTGGCCGCTGATCTGGAAAAGGTGGGGGACGTGAAGTTCTCCGGCCGCAATGCCATCGTCTGCCTGGTGGGAGAGAACATCCGCGAGATTCCCGGCGTCGCCGCCCGCGTCTTCAAGGCCGTCGCGGATGCCGGCGTGAACGTGCGCATGATCTCGCAGGGCGCGTCGGAAATTAACATCACCTTCGTTATCGCCGAGGACGACGTTCCCAAGGCCGTGCGCAGTCTGCATGATGAGTTCTTTGTCGATCCCGACCCGGCGGTGTTTGCCCGGGAATAACTTCAGGAAGAGTCTGCCGTGATTTTTCTGGCAGGATTTTCTTGATTGCTCGCCCTCGGCGTACGAATCAATTCCTCGGGCTAATTCACCCTGGCTCCGTGCCCGGCCAGCCGGCCCCCGTTTGCGCCCTGTAGTCTCACCGATTTGGGCCAAGAACAGAGGGAATGGGACACCTTCCATGTTACGGGACCCCTGCCTGGTCCTCCGAATCTACGCCGAGTCAAAGCCACTTCGGACGTGTAGAATCTCGATATCGGCCCTCACGGCCAAACCAGTCTTCTACCCCGAACATGAGCGCTGACCATTCCAAACGGCCCATGGTTGATTCTGCCAGCCGTGGCCTGGGCCCCAGAATTGCCGGAGAAGGCGAAATGGCCGACCTGACCCGGCGCTTCGACTGGAGTCGAACTTCTGTCGGCGCAGTTGAAAATTGGCCGCCCACACTTCTGACCACGGTCAATCTTCTGCTCGCTTCCCGCCATCCCATGTTCCTCTGGTGGGGACCGGATCTGATTCAGTTCTATAACGACGCCTACCGTCCTAGCATCGGTTTCGATAAACATCCCGCTGCCCTGGGACAGCGCGGAGTGGAATGCTGGCCGGAAATCTGGCCCATCATCGGTCCGCAGATCGATGGCGTGATGAGCCGTGGCGAGTCCACCTGGCATCGCAATCAGCTCGTGCCTATCAGCCGGGACGGAAATCTGCAGGAGGTCTTCTGGACCTACAGCTATAGCCCGGTGCGCGATGAGGATGGCAAGATCTGCGGAACTCTGGTTGTCTGCAGTGAAACCACGGATCAAGTGCTCGGAGAGCGCCGCATGCGTACTCTGCTGGCGGTCACGTCCACTCCCGGTATCCTCAGCCGTGATGCCCAGAGTGTCGGAGCGTCTCTCATACGAACTCTTGCTTCAAATCCTGCCGATATCCCTTTCGCTGCCCTGTACTCAGTTTACCCGGACGGCCGAATCTCCCTCGCGGGCTCAACTGGAGGCCCTAAAGAGACTCTGTTTGCGCCGGAAACCTGGCCGTTGCGGCAGGTTGCGAAATCCCATCTTCCATTAACGCTGAACGACGTAGAGCAGCGCGTTGGCAAAGTTTCCGTGGAGCCCTGGCCGGAGTCGATTGAGAATGCCTGCCTGCTTCCCGCGAGCGAGGGAGACTCGGCAATTCAACGGGTACTGTTGCTGGGTATCAGCCCGCGCCTGCCCTTTGACACCCCCTACGAGACCTTCTTCGGGCTGGTGACCCAGCGCATAGCCGGATTTCTCAATGCCAGTGATGCTGAGCAGCGGCGCTATCAGAGCGAAAGGGAACTTCAGATGCAGCGCACCCGGGTGGCAGAGTTGTTCCAACAGGTGCCCGCTTTTCTCGCCGTGCTGCGCGGTCCCCAATTTATTTTCGAAATGGCGAATCCGCAATACCTCGAGCTCATTGGCGGGCGCAGCGTGATCGGCTTACCGATCCGCGAAGCGCTCCCTGAAGTTGTGGATCAGAGCATCCTCGAGCTGCTGGATCGGGTCTACCAGAGCGGAGAGCGGTTTTCGGCCAGCGACTTCCGGGTGCAGTTGGCCCGCACGCCGGGTCAGGCAAGGGAAGAACGCAGTCTGGATTTTGTCTATCAGCCAATCCGCGAATCCGACGGCGCCGTTTCCGGCGTTCTGGTTCTGGGGATCGACCTCACCGAGCGCAAAAAAATTGAGCAAGCTCTGGAAGAAAGCCGGCAGGAAGCCCAACGCCGGCTCACCGAATTGGAAGCCGTTTACAGCAGCGCTCCCATTGGTCTCGCTTTGTTCGATCCGGTTGAATTCCGTTATCTCCGGCTCAATGAGAGACAGGCCGAGATTGTCGGCCTGCCCAGAGAACAGATTCTGGGCAAAGGACTGACGGAGATCGCTCCCATCGACGGACTCGACGACATGTTCCGTCAGGTTGCCAAAGGTCATCCCATCAAGAATGCCCTGCTGGAAGGCGAGTTACCGATGCGCCCCGGCGAACACCGCTACTGGACTGTGAATTACGATCCCGTCTTTGCCCCGGACGGAAGCGTGCAGGCCATAAGCGCCGCGTCTCTGGAAATCACCGCCCAGAAGCGCGCGGAGGCTGCCCTGATCCAGAGCGAAAAATTGGCTGCGGTAGGACGTTTGGCAAGCTCCATTGCTCACGAGATCAATAATCCTCTGGAAGCGGTTACAAATCTGCTGTATCTGATGGACAGCCCCGCATTGCCGCTGGAATTGCGGTCTTACGTTGTCATGGCCCAGCAGGAATTAGCTCGGGTTTCCCACATCACCCTGCAAACGCTCCGCTTTCATCGCCAGTCAGTTCGGGCTCAGCAGGTTGACCTCGCGAAGCTTCTCGACGAGGTTATTGCGCTTTTTCAGCGTCAGCTCGGCGAGTGCGGCGTAGCAGTGGAGCGCGTTTACCGGGGCTCCCGGCCTGTCCTGGCATACGAGAACGATTTGCGGCAGGTATTTACGAACTTCATTGAGAATGCCAAAGATGCCATGCCAAGCCAGGGCGGCAAGATCATCGTGCGCGAACGGGAAGCCACCAACCCGCGCAACGGCCGCCACGGAGTTCGCGTCACCATAGCCGACAACGGGTACGGTATGTCGGAGGAAACCCGCAAGCATATCTTCGAGCCGTTCTTTACTACAAAGGAAATGACCGGGACGGGCTTGGGGTTATGGGTGAGTGCCGAGATTCTCCAAAAACATCATGCAACAGTCCGGCTCCGCAGCAGCCGCAGCCCGCAGAGGCATGGAACTGTTTTCACTCTCTTCTTTCCCTATAGTGCCTTTCCTGAGGCACACTCCCCCGGGTAGTATCGAGTTTGTAGTTGTTTTGGATCTAGCATAGAAACTTATGTAGCAGATGTGCGTTTCTATCCTCAGCACCATCAGCAGCAAAACGTTGTGAAGGTGAAAGTGCTCGACAGGGGCCATTTATGAGCAGCAGTGGCAAAACATCGTTAATCCGATCGGTATGTTCAGTCTTGCTCTTATTGGCCGCCGTCCCGGGCCTTGCCTTCGCTACCCTGGGCCAGAGCGTGAGCACAGTGGAGAGCGATCAGGCGCACATGAAGGCCAGCGTCCGCGTAGTGCAGGGCAACGGCTATGTACTCCACCAGATGGAAACCCCTGCCGGCACCGTCGTCCGGGAATACGCTTCGCCCGCGGGTAGGGTGTTTGCGGTCTCCTGGCACGGACCCTCCATTCCGGACCTGCGCCAGCTTCTTGGCAATTACTTCGACCAGTATGTACAAGGGGCTCAAAAGCACGTTCACCGCGGCCCGCTCCTGATTCAGGAGCCCGGACTGGTGGTGCAAGTCGGCGGACATCAGCGAGCGTTCTCCGGCAGAGCCTATGTTCCGGCAATGGTACCCAGCGGAGTCCCCACGGAGCAGATCCAGTGAAGCAGAAAATTTCCCTGCAGCTTACAGTAGTCGCACTCGTTTTTTTGCTCGCAGCCCTGGCCGCCTGCGGAGGCGGTTCCTCGTCGGGCTCGAGCAATAAGGGCCCCGGTGGCAACACCATTACATCGTCCGGACCCAACGTCCAGCCGGTCTCGGTCAATTCCGGACCGGCCGGAATTAACTACGTGAATGGCCTGTTTACCTCGGTGACTGTTTGTATCCCCGGCACCAGCTCCTGCCAGACCGTGGACAATGTTCTGGTGGACACCGGCTCCACGGGACTGCGCCTGCTGTCGTCCACCATCTCGCTGGCCCTGCCCGCGGAAGACGACTCCACCAACGCGCCCATCGCGGAGTGTAATCAGTTTGCCGATGGATACACCTGGGGAGCGATCCGCCTGGCGGATGTGAAACTCGCCAGCGAGGTGGCGAGCTCGGTGCCCATTCAGGTCATCGGCGACGCGGCGCTTCCTACCATTCCCAACAGTTGCTCCAATACTGGGCCATCGGAGGACACACTTCAGGATCTGGGCGCCAATGGCATTCTGGGCGTCGGACCCTTTCGCCAGGACTGCGGCGGAGCCTGTGCTCTCACCACCATGAACAATCCCGGTTTCTACTACGTATGTCCCACGGCGGGCAGTTGCAGCGAGACGGCGGCATCTCTCAGCCAGCAGGCTCAGAATCCCGTGTGGATGTTTCCCACCGACAATAACGGACTCATCATCGAATTGCCTGCGATCTCCTCGTCCGGAACCAGCAGCGTGGATGGCTCCCTGGTATTCGGCATCGGCACCCAGTCCAACAATGGGTTGGGAAGCGCGCAGGTGCTCACCCTCGACGGCTACGGGAATTTCACCACCACCTACAAATCGCAGTCTTACAGCAGCAGCTATATCGACAGCGGTTCCAACGGCATGTACTTCCTGGACAGTGGCACCCTTGGCAGCAGCATGCCCCTGTGCTCCTCCAGTCAGTTCTTCTACTGCCCGAACTCGGCACAGAGTTTTTCGGCGACCAACCTGGGAGGCAACGGAGTGAGCAGCAACGTCTCCTTCAGCATTGCCAACGCCGAGACGCTGTTCGGAAACACCAGCAACTTTGCCTACAACAATCTGGGCGGCCCCAATCCCAGCTCATTCGATTGGGGCTTGCCGTTCTTCTTTGGCCGCAATGTTTTTACGGCTATTGAGTCGCAGAATACCTCGGCTGGTGTGGGCCCCTATTTCGCATACTGACCTGTGGGCCGGCTTACGGTTCGCCAGCGCCTTGCGTAATGCAAGCCTGTCTTGAAGGATTCAGGTACCTTTCAGGTGGCACAGGGTGTGTCCCCTGCCGCTGGAAAGGCTGTCTCCTCGCAGGAGAAGCCGTGAGATAATGGCGCGGTTTCTCCGAGGCCTCTTATGTCCAGCCTCCCTAGTGACGGCCGGCACGAAACTGTTTTTGTTGTGGGCGGCAGCCTGGCAGCAAGAAGAGCACTTTTACGGCTTCTGCGGTCCCTGGGTTTTGACGCCGCTGGATTTTCTTCTACCGAATCCTTTCTGCAACAGGTGGGTCCTTCTGTTCCCGGTTGCCTCCTGCTGGACGTCCTCCGGCCCGGGCAGAACGTCGCCGAATTCCAGCGATTGATTTCGCAGGAGTACGACCGCCCCGCCATTGTTCTTACCAGTCGCGGGGACATCCGCCTCGCCGTGCAGGCCATGAAGGCCGGAGCCGTGGACTTCCTGACCCGGCCGGTCAATTCCGCTGATCTGGTGCAGGCCATCCGTAGCGCCTTGGAAAAAGATCGCAGCGTGCGCTTTGCCAAAGCCCAGCTCCGTTCGGTGGTCGCCGAGTTCAAGTCGTTCGAACGGCGTCTCTCCACTCTTACACCCCGGGAGCGCGAGGTGCTGCAATATCTGCTGCTTGGCGAGCGCAACAAGGAAATCGCCTTTCGCCTGGGGATCACCGAGAAGACAGTCAAAGTCCATCGCGCGCGCATTTTGGAGAAGATGGAAGTTCAGTCCCTGGCGGGTCTGATGCGCGCCGCCAGCCAGCGCGGCATCGGCCTTGGCCTGGACTCCGCGCCCGCAGCGTCCTGGCTGCCCCACTCGCGTGCCGCTTCGGCTTCCCGCTAGAGACATTTCAGTTTCCAGCTTGACTTTCAGCTTCGCGTCGCGGCTTCCGCCTGCTCCGAACGGAAAGTTTATTTTCCCTATTAGACCAAAGGCCAATTTCGGAAATCCTGCCTTCGGCCCATCATTTTTTCCGAGCGGACGGTCCTCCATTTCTCTCTCCGCTCCTGGTGTTGCCCATGGTAGGCCCGGAACGCCGTCAAGGTTCGCGCACGACGTTGGGAGCGTTGCTGCCCTATATCCTGGTGGAGCCGGATAACGGCGCAATGGTGTCAAACGTCTCTGAGGGGGGACTATCGTTTCAGTCGGTTGCTCCCGTCGTCTCCAACGGCGACGCGACCATCCACTTCTGCTTTACCGATTGCGAGGAACGAATCAGGGCGGGCGGCAGGCTGGCGTGGAGCGACAAGACCAAAACCGCCGGGGGCCTGCAATTCACTCCTGCCTTGTCCGGCGAGGCCCGCCGGCAAATCGAAAAATGGATCCGCGAAGCCGTGCCGCCTCTGGCTGCCGAGGAGCCAGTAGCATCCTCCCTCTCGTCATCGAGCGTACTCAGCGCCTGCGAGGTAAGCGCGACGGCGGCTTTGCCCGTGGCCGCGCTGCCCCCAGTGGCTCTGCAGGACGCCGCTCCTCCCGATGTCTCTCGCACGAGCCGGCCGGATTCGAGTCGCACGTCTGCTGAGTGTGCCCCGGTGGCCGGGGTGGCATCTCGGGGATTATCCGCACTGTGGTCGGCGCTGTCGTCGGCGGTGTCATCGTCAATGTCCTTAGTGGTGATTGCACGTTCGTTCGTGGCCCGCCGGACGGCGCAAGGCAGCGGCTTTTCGCGAGGTTTCGCAGCCGGATTTCTATTGGCCGCCGTAGTTGCCGGCGCATTCTTCTTTCACAGTTATCAGCGTCAGTTGGGTGAATCCATCATTCGCCTGGGACAGCACCTCGCCAAGGATCAACCACAGTCCCACCAGGGCGTGACACCACCACGGAATTTGCCGGCGCCTTTGCCCTACGCGCCGCAGGCGGAATCGGCGGTCGCGAATCCAGTTCCGGAGCCACAGTCCGGGAGATCCGTCGCTGGCCCCGCGGCAGCGCCGCCTCGTGCCCAGAACGAAGCTCCAGATGTAACCATCAAGCTTTTTCCGGTGACGACTTCGGTTTCTGCTCCAGCCCGAATCCCCAAGGCGATTCCCCGGGCGACTGCGGAGGTTGCCACCATCGCGCCGCCGAAGACTCCTTTGCCGCCTTCGGTAGTGGCTGGCGATTCCGGTCCCAGCCTCCCCGAGATCGAGACTCTGCCGCAACTCGCCTCCGGGCAGGACGTCGTGGAGCCGCCGGTGGAAACCTACCTTGAAGTTGCAAAGTTCAAGGATGAGCTGCCGGCCCACAGCGCCATGGATCGGCTGGTCCAGCTCGGCTTTCCAGCCACGGTCATTCAGAAGGGCCTTCTTTGGATGAACGCTTACCACGTGCTTGTGGGCCCCTACGTCAGCGCAGGTGCGGCCAAGGCCGCGAGCAGGAAGCTGGCGAGCCGGGGCTTCCAGCCGCGATCGTTCGAGAGGGGTTCGCGGTACTTCCGGCTGCCCACGCCACTGGAGTTAAGCGGCAAGGCGCTGCCGGTGGGAGATTTCGTGATCAGCTGGGAATCCTATGCCAACGCGGCCACGGTGACTCTGTTGCAGGGCAACCGGGTGGTTGCCACGGCGGAGGCGAGTTGGATTCGGCCTCGATGGTCGCGGGACGACAACGCGGTTGTCTACCGCCGCAACGCCGACGGATCGCGCACGCTGCTCGAATTTCATTTCCACGGCATGGCCAAAGCCCTTGCATTTCGGGGGTCCCCGGCTCTTTCCGGCGGCCTGCTGCCTTGCTGTATGCCTTCGGCCGCCGCCGCACAGTCGCCGGCCCCCGGGGTCGCGGCCACACGGGAAACTGCCGCGTTCGGTTTCCAGGGCAAACGTCCAGGTCTGTAACCGCAGGCTTGATTGCGTAATCGAGGTGAGTCATGTTGAAGCAACTCTTGTTTCTCTTGCTGCTCGCTGGGTCAGCAATGGCTGATCCAATTCACTTGGGCTTGTACGGCATGCGGGGAGAATTCCCGGCTGCCGATTTCGGATCGTCGGTTTCGGACGTCAGCCAGACCTTCGCAACTCGCGGCCACAGCGGGTTTCTCTATCGCGGAGGCCGCGCCGTCCTGGATCCAGTTCCCCTGCAACTGTTCTCCACGCCCGCATCCACCGCATCCTTCAGCGCTCCCTTTGCAGATCACTTCACCGGAATCTACATCGTGGTTATCGGGAAGGTAATTTATTTGGGCCCTGACGGGCCGCGACTGCCCTACGGTATTGGAGGCTTCACTCTCAGCCTCAATCATCTTGGGTTCGACCCTTGGGGCTTCGGCAATCTCGGACCGAAGCTGGACCCGGTGCCCGGGGCGGACCCGCCGTCGCCGGCGGTCCCCGAGCCTGCCACCCTCGCGCTGCTCGGTTCGGGTTTGGCGGCTATTGTGGTTCGCAGATGGCGCCATTAGCTGCACGAACTCGCGACGTAGCTGTTTTCTGCGGGCTCGGCTCCGGGCGGACTTGCGAAGGCCGCCCGGGAACGGCTTTAGCCGGGGAATTGGCTCAGCAGGGCCCCCCCGCGAATGGCTGCCTTGCGAATGAGCGCGGCATGCTGTTTGGCGTTCTCGCCGGCTTCCACATCGGAAAGAATGATTTCGCTGCTTCCGACAATCAAGACCAGCATGTCGTAGAGTCCCTGCACAATTCTCGGCGCCTCGGCGTTCCCCGGCCGAAATTGGGTATTGTGATTCTTCTCCTTCGCGCTCTTCAGCAGTTCGCAGGCGGCGACGCTGATGCCCAGAGTGGAATCTCGCGAGGGCAACTGGCGGTCAATTTTTCGGACCACCTGACCGTTGCAGAACGCCACCACCCGCGCATCTCCCGCCAGTTGGCCGGGCATGGTGAGCAGGAGTTCCACCCGGGCCGCCGGCGACAGGGCATGGCGGCCACGGATGAGCATCCCCGAACAGCTCACGTTATCGGTGGTGCCGGTAAACCAGCGCTTCTCTCCCGCACCGCGATACTTGACGGGCAGGCGCAGTGGAAAGCGTTTGGCGCGGAGCTCTGGTGAGAGGGTCAGCAAGCAGTCAACTCCGGTTCGCAAATTGGAACTACAGGGTACTGGTTTCGATGCCGGCTGAGGGTCCTGGCGAGAGTTACAGAAGGTGCTGGCCCCAAGGGGAATCCCGCTCGACCGCGAGCGCTTCGTAATAAGGCTTCCGCCCGACGTTGGCTCGCCGCGCTTGATCCTCAGACTGGAAATGCCCCGATCCGATTGTCGACGCGGCCGGGCGCGGCTTTGCGGCGACGTGCTAGACGCGCGCTTCCAGCAGCATGCGCATCCCATACTTGGGACGCAGCGTAAGCACCGGCCGCAGCCCAATGCGCTGATCCTGCGCCAGCCGCATGCGCCAGCGCTGGGCCAGCGTGGTCAGCAGAAGCACGCCTTCCATCCAGGCAAAGCCTTCGCCGATGCACTGGCGTGGTCCCCCGCCGAAAGGGAAGTAGGCAAACTTGGGCCGCGATCCTTCTTCCGCCCAGCGCTGGGGATCGAATGTTTCGGGATCGGGATACCAGCGCGGGTCGCGATGGGTCACGTACTGGTTCATCAGGATCACGCCGCCGCGTGGAATGGTGTATCCCGCGATGGTGTGTGGCTCCAGAGCTTTTCGCGCCACTCCCCAGGCGGGCGGATACACGCGCATGGCCTCCGCAAAGATCATTTCGGCATAGCGCAGGCGGGGAAGATCCTCGGCCGTGGGGAGCCGTCCCCCCAGCGCCGCATGAATCTCTTCCTGCAGTCGGGCTTCGATCTCCGGGTGTTGCGACAGCAGGTACCAGGTCCAGGTGAGCGCGTTGGCCGTGGTCTCGTGGCCGGCCAGCACCAGGGTTACGCATTCGTCGCGCACTTGCTCGTCGCTCATGCTGCCAGTGCCGCCCTCTTCGTCCTGCGAGCGCAGCAACAGGGAAAGCAGGTCGTTGCCCTCCGCTCCCAGCGCAAGGCTCCCGCGCCGTTCGGCGATCAGCCGGTAGATGATCTCGTCCAGCCGCCGCCGCGCTTCATCCACGCGCCGCACCTGGGGCAAAGGAAGCTTCTCCAGAAAATCGGAAAATGGCAGCAGGACGAAGCTGAACACGTCCATGAATGCATTCATGGCTTCGCCAACCGCCGCCGAGGCCCGTTCCATGTCGGTCCCAAATAGCGTACGCCCCACGATGATCAGCGCCAGCCCCATCATCTCCGCATGCATATCGAGGGTTTCGCCGTTGCGCCAGCGCTCCTGCCAGCGCGCCGTCGTCTCCACCATGGAGCTGGCGTACTCTCCAATACGGCGATGATGGAATGCGGGCTGCATCAGCCGGCGCTGGCGAGTGTGAAACGAACCCTCGCTGGTGAGAAGCCCGTTGCCGACTACGCGCTTGGCGCGCTCCAGAATGCGGCCCTTTTTGAATTTCCGGTCGTGCGTGACCAGAACATCCTTGATGTAGTCGGGATGGTTGAGCAGGTAAACGTGCTGCGGACCCAGCTTGAAGTACGCGATGTCGCCATATTGCCGGGAGACGCGGGTCAGGTAACCCAGTGGATCGCGGCGAAAGGCGAAGATGTTGGCGCCTGGCAGGGAAGAGCGCGGGCCGGGGGGACGGCGAATATCAGGTGCGGCCACGTTTCAGGCTCCAGCCGCCCGCCACCGCCCGCCGGCCAGGACAGCTTGGAGTTGCTGCCCGGGGGGCTTGGCGCTGCAGGCTGCGGGATCGAGGCACGGTTGGAAGAGCATAGCTCGTCGTCGGTCAGGTCGTAGCCCGGCGGCCGCGGGCCGGTGGTTAGAATTGGCTGCTCGCGCCTGTAAACTCTGCAAGCTCACTGCTGCGCTGCATCGGCGTCGCGGCTTCCTGCCGGCCGGGCCTTCTGCCGCGACTGCTGTTTGGGTGGCGGCGGGATCCTGATATCGACGGTCTGAATCGGCTGCAGCGGCTGCAACTCCGCTCGCACCTCCGGCGCTCCCACCACCAGCAGCGCAAACTGTCCGGGATGGACGTACTTCAGCGCCACGCGCTTGACGTCCTCAGCCGTGACTTTCTCAATCCCGGAGCGGTATTGCTCCAGGAAATCAGCCGGGTATCCGTAGAATTCGTAGCGCATGCGTTCCAGCAGCACCTTGTCGCGGGAATCGAAGTTGAACACGAAGGAATTCAGGATGGAATCCTTAGCGATCTTGAGTTCCGATTCCGTCACCGGGTTCTGCAGCAGGTTGTCCACTTCTTTGTTGATTGCCGCAATCGTCTGATAGGTCGCGTCGGTGCGGGTACCGGCCGCAATGCGGGAGATGCCCGGGTGGTCCCATGCACTGCCCACCCCACCGCCCACCGAGTAGGCCAGTCCAAGCTTGGAACGGATGTCGCTAAACAAACGCGAGGAAAAACCTCCGCCAAAAATCTCGTTCATCATTACCACAGCAAAGTAGTCAGGGTTTTTCCGTTCGATCCCCAGGGTCAGGAATTCGATGGAGCTCTGATTGACTCCGTCCTTGGCAATGAAGTAGGTCCCGGGCTTGGGATCGTGGAACTGGATCTGCGGCTCCGCGGGAACCTGCGCGCGCGCCCAGGAGGCGAAGGCCTGACGGAGGCGGGCCTCCATCTGCGCCGGGTCGAAGTCGCCTGAGATACCGAAGATGATGTTGTTGGGATGAACGTACTTCTGGTGCCAGTCGAGAAGATCCTGCTGGGTCACGGCCGCAACCGTGGCATATTCGGGAACCCGGGCGTAGGGATTGTCCGGGCCGTAGGCGATTTTTCGCGCTTCACGGGAGGCGATGTCGCCAATGTCGTCATTGCGCCGGGAGATCACCGTATACAACTGGTCCTGGCTCAGCTTGATCTTGTCCTGGCGAAAGGCGGGATCGCGCAGCAGTTCCAGAAAGGCGGCGAAAACCGGCTCAAAATCCTGTTTCAGGCAATCGAAGGAGATGCTGGTGGAATCCGCGCCGCCATTGGTTTCCACGCTCGCGGCGCGGTCTTCCAGGTAGGTATCCAGTTGATCGCCGGTGCGCTGCCGGGTGCCGCCGGTGCGCCACACGTCTCCGTAGATGTCCACCAGCCCGGTCTTGTCCGCGGGCTCGCTGCGCGACCCCCCGCGAATGCGGGCAACTCCGCTGATCAGGGGCAACTCGTGGTCGGGCTGCAGAAAAATCACCATGCCGTTGGGCAGCTCGATCCGGGTGGGTTCCTGCGGCTCGAACCTGGGCAGCGGCGGGATGGGAATTTGCTCCACGCTGCTGGCCTGTCCCAGCAGCGCTGGCGTGCAGCCCAGCGCCAGCACAATCATTGCCAGCAAAAATGCCCGCCGTTTCATCGCTGCACCGCCGGGCGCGGCCTGGAACCAGCCGAAGGAGAACGTCCGGAGGTCGTCTGCGCCGCCGCCGCTGCCTCCGTTTCCAGAATGCCGACCGTGCGATTGCTGGCAACGAACGTGTCCCTGGCTACCCGCATAATATCTGCCTTGGTGATCTTGTCGTAACGGTCCAGTTGGCGGAACAACTCGCGCCAGTCGCCGAACCGAGTCTGGTAAAGGGCAAGCTGCTCCGCCATGCCCGAATTGCTTCCCAGGCTGCGGATCAGATCAGCCTTGGCGCGCGTCTTGAAGCGGGCCAGTTCCTCGTCGGTGACTTCGGTCGTCTTCAGCTTTTCGATCTCCTCGTGGATGGCCCGCTGCAACTCTTCCGGCGTATGACCCGGCGTGGGAATGGCGTAGAAGGCGAACAGGTGCGGATACTTGGTTCCCGGAAAGCCGGTGAAGCCCGCGGCGGCAGCAGCAATATGCTTCTCCACCACCAGGGAACGATAGAGGCGGGAAACGCGTCCGTTGGAAAGAATATCGGTAATCGCATCGTAGACGGCGTCGTCCGGGTCGAGGTAGTCGGGCCGATGATAGCCTTCCACATAAAACGGCTGCGCGCGATCGTGCACCACGATGTTGCGCACCGAGTTCTGCTGCGGCGCGGTGGTCACCGCCGTGTCCGGCTTGGGCTCTGTGGGAAGCCGCCCGAAATACTTTTCGATGACGGGGAATGCCTGCTCGGGTGTAAGGTCGCCGACGACGGCAATCACCATATTCGATGGCACGTAGTATTCGTGAAAAAAGCGCATGGCGTCTGTAGCCGAAAAAGTATGCAGGTCGGCCGGCCAGCCGATGCCGGGAGTTCCGTACGGATTGGCCGGAAATGCCAGGCTGGTGAACTGCTCGATCATGCGCGAAACCGGCTGGCTGTCCACCCGCATGCGGCGTTCCTCCTGCACTACGTCGCGCTCTTTGTAAAATTCGCGCATCACGGGATGCAGAAAACGTGAAGACTCCAGGTAAGCCCAAAGCTCCAGCCGGTTCACCGGCATGGAATAGAAATAGGAAGTCTCGTCGGAGGCGGTGCTGGCGTTCAGCCCCACGCCGCCGTTTTCTTCCACCAGCCGGCCGAAGGCGTTGCGCACCACGTACTGGTCGGCGTCGTTGACCGCGGCCTGCCACTGCTTTTCCAGGGCGTCCACTTTGGCCGGGTCGCGTCCCACCTTCTTGTCGCGTTCGTAAATGTACTGGGCGTAGATTTGTTCCACCCGGTCCAGGTCCTTCTTCTCCGCCGGGTAGTTGGTGGTGCCGATGTCGGGCGTGCCCTTGAAGGCCATGTGCTCGAACATGTGGGCCAATCCTGATTCCCGCTTGGGGTCCTGCGCCGAGCCCGCATCCACCAGCGTGAAGAAGGAAAACACGGGTGCTTCCGGACGTTCGTACAGCACGAATGTGAGCCCGTTGGAAAGAGTGCGAACCGTTACGTGCTGCTCAATGGAAGCCAGATTCTGGGCGCAAAGGCTGCAAACCAGGCTGAGAACAAGAACCGGCAACAGTAGCCGAAGACGCGTCATATGTTTGTTTTGCCCGTTCGTTTTCTCGTTCCGGGGGGCGGTCCTGTGGAAGCAACTCTGCCCGGGCACGGATTCGACGTTACGCTCTCCCGGAAAACTCTGTCAATGCGTGCCTCAAGCTGATCAGAGCAGGAACATTGCCATCGCCGCAAAGAACATCGCGGCCGCCGTAATGCTGACCGTGGTCCTGCCCAGCAACGAGCTGGGCTGCCCATTCATCAGCTTCTTGTCGCTTGCCACCAGTACGATGGCAACCAGCAGAAACGGCGAAAGAATTCCGTTGATCACCGCCGTCCAGTAGAGCGCCTTGACCGGAGTGATTTGGGTAAAGTCCATCACTGCGCCGGCAACCGTCGAGGCCAGGATGACTCCGTAGAAGGAACGGGCCTGCTTCAGGCGCCTGTCCAGTCCCTGTCGCCAGCCCATGGCCTCGGCGAACGCATAGGCAGCGGACCCGGTCAGAGTGGGAATGGCAAGCAGGCCGACTCCGATGATGCCCACGGTGTAAAGAACCGTGGCCAGGCGTCCGGCCAGTGGCATCAGTGCCATGGCGGCGTCTTTCGAGGTTTCAATGTCCGTGTTGCCGCTGCGATGCAGTGTGCAGGCCGTCGCGAGAATAATGAAATACATCACCAGGTTCGAAAAGAACGTTCCGATGCCGACATCGAACTTGCGGGTGCGGAGTTCGCTGGCGGTGGCTCCTTTGCGCTGTCCCAGGGTGTTCCTGCGGGCGGCCTTTTCTTCTTCCACTTCCTGCGACGCCTGCCAGAAAAACAGATAGGGACTGATGGTGGTCCCCAGGATCGCGACCAGCGTCGCCCAGGTAGTTTTATCCCGCGGGAAAGACGGAACGAACGTGTCCCGAAAGGCCGCGCTCCAGTCGGGATGAACCACAAACGCACTCACCACGTAGGCAAACAGCACCAGGGCCAGCCACTTCAGGGTGCTGGCGATGGAGTAGTACCGCAGCCGCACCGTCGCCCAGGAGATGCCGGCCGCAAACACGAACACCCACAGATGGGAACTAACGTGCGTCAGCAGCTCGGCCGCATCCGCCATTCCGGCCAGGTCCGCGCCTACGTTGATGGTGTTGGCAATCAGCAGGGCGGTAATGGCCAGCAGGACCAGGGGCCGGGCAAATTTGGTTTTGAAGGCCGCGGTCAATCCCCGTCCGCTCACCATGCCGATGCGGGCGCACATCATCTGCACCGACGCCATCAGCGGCCAGGTCACCAGCGCCGTCCACAGCAGGCTGGTTCCAAGCTGCGCTCCGGCAACCGAGTACGTCGCGATGCCGGAAGGATCGTCGTCCGCCGCACCGGTAATCAGTCCCGGACCGAGCGAATCGACGAAGTGCTTCCTGAACCACAGCATGGATCGCTGGATGCGCCATACCATCTCGCCTCCTTTTCAAGCGCGGGCTCCGGCAACAGTCCACACGTGCTGAACTCATCGCCTGCTTGGGAGGGAGTCGGGAGATGTCCGCTCCGCTCAATTCACAGCCATGGCCGGCGGTGACGAGCGGCAAGACCGAGGGGGCCTATGCGGTCGTAACGGCGGGCCGGTTCATGCTACTTCGAGGTTTGGCTTTGTTGTTCATAGAGCCGCAAGGAGTCTAGCAGCGCGCAGTCTGTGGGGTCAATTCTGCGGCCCATAATTCCGCCTCTGGTTGATCAAGGCAGAACCGATAACTGCTTCAACCGGCGGAAGCTGGTTCCATCAGCCGTTTCACTCTCTCCACCAATTGCGCGGGACCGTCCTTGGGGATGATGTCGTCGGGACAATCACTGCGTACGTGAGCGAATGCGGGTACCAGCAGCGCGAACTGCTGGTGGGGATATTCCATTTTGCTTTCTTCGCACCACGCCAGTGCCGCTTCCGCCTGCTCCGGTTCCCGGAGCGCCACCAGGACAAGGTCGTAGTCGGCGTTCTGGCGTTTCTCCATTGCTTCTTCAAGGTTGGACGCGGCGTCTACCTTGAAGCCGTGCATTCCGAGGATCAGCGCGCGCTGGTAGGCAATTGCCGGGTCATCGTCAAGCAGCAGGATTTGTTGCGCCATAGGCGCTGCATACCTCCGAGGGGATTGAGGACAACAGGTCTCGACTCTAGAGCGTAACTCCAGGCGGAAAGTTAGATGCTGGTATTCCCTGAGCCGCTGCTTGGTTAGTGCCTGGCTAAGGGTGCACGCAGGCGCACCAGCGCTTCCAGCGGGGCCTCCACTTCTGCGGTAGACCCGTAGTCGGTCAGGTCCCCCCCAAACCAGCACTTCGGCTTCGTTGCGGGCCTGTTTCATGCGCTCGCGAACCTTTGATGTGGATTTCCGCCCAATAAGTTGGAAAGATTGTGCTGAGATAGGCATCCAAGGCAATGTTGCGGAACCAGCGCCCATTTGGTAGCGCGGTTGGCTGGTAGAGCGGGAGGACCATGGCGTCGAAGACTTCAATCGTAGAAATCGAGGGCAGGCGGCTGAAGCTGTCCAACCTGGACAAGGTGCTCTATCCCGCGGCGGGATTCACCAAGGCGCAGGTGATCGACTATTACGTGCGCATCGCTCAGGTGTTGCTTCCCCATCTGCATGACCGGCCGCTGACCATGAAGCGCTATCCCGAGGGCGTGAGCGGGCTGTTTTTCTACGAGAAAAATTGTCCGAAACACCGCCCCGACTGGGTGGAGACGGCTCGGGTCTGGAGCGAGGGCAATCAGCGATGGCAGGACTACTGTGTCATCAATGAGCTGGCCGCGCTGGTATGGGCCGCCAATCTTGCCGACCTGGAACTCCACACCTCGTTGTCCACCGCCGCCCGCCTGGACCGCCCTACCATGCTGGTCTTCGATCTCGACCCTGGCGCACCCGCCAACATCGTGCAGTGCAGCCAAGTTGGGCTGCGCGTGAGGAAGCTGTTCCAGAAACTGGGGATGGATGCCTTCCCCAAGACGTCCGGATCGAAGGGCCTGCAGGTCTATGTTCCGCTCAACACTCCGGTTACCTACGATCAGACCAAGGAGTTTGCCCATGAGGTGGCGCGCTTGCTGGAACGGGAAACGCCAGCAGAGGTGGTCTCGCTGATGAAAAAAGACCTGCGCGTTGGCAAAGTCTTCGTAGATTGGAGCCAGAATGACGATCACAAGACTACGATCTGCGTCTATTCGCTGCGTGCCCGGGAACAGCCTACCGCATCGACGCCGGTCACTTGGCAGGAGGTAGAGCGTTGTATGAAGAAAAAAGATCCGGAGCTGATGGTCTTCCACGCCGATGAAGTGTTGGAGCGCGCGGAAAAGTTTGGCGACCGCTTTGAGCCCGTGCTGAACATGAAACAAAAGCTGCCTTCCATCCTTGACCTGCAGCAACTGTTCGAGCCGGCCACGGAGTCTAAGCCTCCTCGAACGCGAACAACGCGGACGCCAGCAAAGACCCGCGCTGCCGCAAAAAAGAGTGCCGGCAAAAAGCGCAAAACCGGTTGATCGAGGGCCCTTCTGGAAGAATCCTCCTGCGCGCCTCCGCGGCGGGAAGCGCGGAACCCAGTGAGTCACCCCGCCAGGGGCGTCCCCCTCGCATAATGATCGAGTGCCGCCTGTGACCGAGCCGCCGTCGCCGGACCATCGTCTTCTGGAAGCCTTTGCCGGGTTTCTGAAAGTCGAAAAGGGACTGGCGCGGCTTACCCTGGCCGCCTATCGGGCCGACCTGGCACAGTTCTCCGAATTTCTCGGCACTCGCAAGCAACGCACCCGGTCGAAAGGCGCGACCCTCGCGAAAGCAGAGACCCTGGCGAAAGCAGAGACGAAGGACATCCTCGAATTCCTGCAGCGGCTGCGCGCGGATGGCCTGGACGAGCGCTCTGTGGCGCGAAAGCTCTCTGCCCTGCGGCAGTTTTATAAATTTCTTTTGCTGGACCGCCGCATCGTTCACGATCCCACGCTCAACATCGAGAGTCCCCGCCAGTGGAAGGTGCTGCCCAAGGCGCTGGCCACCTCCGAAATCGAAACTCTGTTGGCTCGGCATTCTCCTGAGTCTCCGAACTCCGGCAGGCGACACTCCGCACTCGAATGCCGCAATCGCACCATGTTGGAGGTTCTGTACGCGGGCGCGCTGCGGGTTTCAGAGTTAGTCACCGTGCGCCTCGAGGACCTGAAGCTGGACCTCGGCTGCATGATGGTGCGCGGCAAAGGCGACAAGGAACGGCTGGTGCCGCTGGGACGCGCTTCGCAGGAAGCGCTTCGCGAATATCTCGCTGCCGCTCGTCCGGCGCTCTGTAACGGGCGTTCGTCGACGGCGCTGTTCGTAGGACGTGGCGGCAGTCCGCTGACGCGGCAGCGGGTATGGCAGATGGTGGGCCAGGCCTCGCAACGCGCTGGAGGACACGCCAGCCCGCACATGCTGCGCCACAGTTGCGCGACGCACATGGTGGAGAACGGCGCCGACTTGCGCACCGTGCAGACCATCCTGGGACATGCCGACATTTCTACTACCCAGGTTTACACGCACATGGCGATGGACCGCCTGAAGCAGGTCTACCAGAAGCATCCCCGGGCGCGGCTGCGGGCAAAGCTCGGCGGGGAAGGGGAGCAGCCATGAACGGGGCCCGCGCCCATGCCTCAAGGCCGGGCCCCGCCGAAAAGACCGTGGCCGCGTTCCTCCACACCCTTGACGCGCGCGCCGCTTCCCGCCACACCCTGCGCGCCTACACCCGCGACCTGGGAGAATTCGCGCGCTTTCTCGGTCCGGACACACGCTGGAAGCAGGTCGATCATCTGCGCATCCGCGCCTTTCTGTCGCATCTCTACGACCGCGGTTTGAGCAAGACTTCGGTAGCGCGCGTCCTCGCCGCTGTGCGTTCGCTATTTCGCTGGATGGGGCGGGAAGGCTTGATCCAGCAGAATCCGGCCGCCCTGGTTTCCACACCGCGTTTGCCCAAGAAGCTGCCGCGCGTGCCCACCATCGAGGAAGTCAACGCTGTCATGGATCAGCAGATGCCGGAGCTAGCGGCCTTTCCCGAGCGTGATCGCCTGATTTTGGAGATGCTCTATGGGTGCGGGCTGCGCAATGCCGAACTGGCCGGTATGCGGGAAGCGGATATTCACTGGGCCAGCCAGACCGTGCTGGTGCGCGGCAAGGGTAAGAAGCAGCGGCAGGTCCCCTTCGGGGAATCCGCTGCCGAGGCCCTGGCCCGCTACCTTCCGGAGCGGCGGAAGATCCTGTCCGACAGCAGGAAATCCAGCCCTGTTCTTCTCGTGAACCTGCGTGGTGGCCCTCTTACCACGCGCAGCGTGGGAAGAATTGTAAAGAGCATCGCCGTCGCTCGCGGCCTTTCCCCGGACGTGCATCCGCACACCCTGCGTCATGCCTTCGGGACCCACCTGCTGGAAGAAGGAGCCGACCTGCGCGCCATCCAGGAACTTCTCGGGCATGAGCGGCTCTCCACCACCCAGCGCTACACCCAGCTCTCCATGCAGCACGTGGTGCGTGTCTACGATAAGACTCATCCCCGGGCCAAGTAATCGTCCCTGTACTCCCGTAACTCCCGGATTGGGACAGTTCGGGGCTAAGCTACGCTACCGAATCTTCCGAACGAGGAAAGACATGTCCGCCGCCACGGCCCGCGCCGAACTCGCCACTGAAATGCCGCAAGCTGTTTCTCGTCCCAGGCACAAGCCGGCGAAGCGCAAGGTGAACCGCGAGCTGCTGGTGATCCTGGCCATCTTTGCCATCAGTGGCGTGCTGAACGTAGCCTTCTCGTCGCAGCGGATGGTGCTTGGGCTGTATCTGTTTCCCACGATCTTTTCCGCCTATCACTATGGACGGCGTCATGCGGTGCTGACGGCATCCTTCAGCATGTTCCTGGTGGTGCTGATTTCTGCGACCAATCCCGTCTTCCTTCATTCCTGGGTTGTGACTTCGCTGCCGGTGTTCGACATCGCCGCCTGGACTGGACTCCTGATCGTCACCGCTTATACCGTGGGAACGCTCCACGAGCGTAACGAGAGTGCGGTGCGCGACTTGCGCGAGAGCTACCAGGGAATCCTCCTCATCCTGCAGCACATCACCTCCGATCAGAAATACAGCCAGAATCATCCCTACCGGGTATCCATGTTCGCTACCCAAATCGCGGAGGAGATGAACCTGGACCGCGATCAGGTGGAAGATGTGCGCGCCTGCGCTTTGCTGCACGAAATCGAAAAGGTCGGGATCAGCCGCGACCTCCTGCAGCAGGCTGCCGGCATGGGTTCGGCGGAAGGCGCCGGGCACGATCCGGGAGCCTCATCCCTGCGACGCGTAGTTACCATTCTGAATGGCTTTGAAAGCGCGCTGAGCGCGGAAGGCAAACAGGAGCGCCTGGCGCAACTCCCCGTGGAAGCCCGCATCCTTCATGTCGCCGACGTGTATGATTCGCTCACCAGCACGCAGGAGGAGCGCATCTCTCCTTCGGAAGCCATGGAGCGCATCGTGCAGCGCTCCGGCCTGGAGTTCGATGCGGAAGTGGTGGATGCCCTGGTGCGGGTCTTCCGCCGCCGCGCCCGCGGAGCTGAAGACAGCCTCTAGTACTCTTGCATCCCTTCAGCCATTGGGCCACCGCAGCATGCAAAGCAGCTGTCCGGTGGTCTGCTTTGTTCGGCTTTCCTGACGCCAAGTGTTCCTCCTTCGCCGCTGCCAACCCTGCAGGCTGGCCCGCCATCCATTGTAGGTAGCGCTGGTCCGGTGAGTTTCCGGGCCGCTGTTCACCAGCAGTTCCCTTGGCGGGGAGATGGCATCATGAGACGTTGGATTCCGCGGTTTGCATGCTTTGCACTGGCATTCAGCTTTTCGACCGCATTCGCGCAGAAGCGGAACCACAGCAGCTGGACTGAGAAGTCTCCCGCTGCGCAGCAGAAACCAAGCTCACAAAAGAACATCACCTTTGACCGGCAGTTTGTGCGAAAGGCGGCGATGGGCAACAGGGCGGAAATCGAGCTCGCCCGATTGGCGCAGCAAAAGGCCAGCAGCCCGCAGGTGAAGAACCTGGCGCGAACCATCGCGCAGGATCACCTGCAGGCGCAGCACAAGCTCCAGGAAGTGGCTCAGGACACGAATGTTTCCATGCCATCCCGGATTCCCCGAGAGGCGGCCCGGGAAAAGAAGAAGCTTTCCTCGCTGACTGGCGACCAGTTCGATCACGCCTACGTGCAGTACATAATGCAGGAGCACAAGAAGAACATCAGCGAGTTCGAGAAGGCAACCGAACTTGCTTCCGGTGCGGACGTGCGCCAGTACGCCACCTCGACGCTGCCGGATTTGCACAAACACCTGCGGCTGGCGGACCAGGCCGTGGGACAGATGCCCTCGACCCAGGCTCAGGAATAAGAAGCTCACGAATAAAATTGCTGGGGAAAGCAGACCGAGCGGACGCGCCGACGCGTCCGCTTTGCTTCGTAGATTGTTTCTCAGCTCACCAGTTCCGCCCGGGCTTTGGCGTCGGTATCGCGGAGCAGCGCCATTTCCAGAATCTGTCCGATCAACTGGGTGTAGGAGACGCCAGATTTCTTGGCCGCCATGGCGAACTCCTGTCCGCTGGCGAGCCAGGGATTGGGATTGGCCTCCAGCACGTAGACCTCGCCGGACTCGGTCAGGCGCATGTCGATGCGGCCGTAGTCGCGCAGCTTCACCGCGCGATAGGCCGCCAGCGCGGTGTCAATAAGGCGCTGTTCGATCTCCTCGTCCATGCCTTCCACGGGCGCGGACTTGGTAAGCTTGTAGGCTTCGGTGTCCTTCTCGAACTTTACGTCCGTTCCCGCGATGCGGGGCGTTCCGCTGGGCAGCTTGGAAAGATCCAGCTCGATCAGGGGTAGCGCGTACGCCCGCTCGTAGCTGCCCATCACCCCGGCATAAATTTCGCGCCCTTCAATGTATTCTTCGATCAGGACGGGAGCATCGAACTCTTCCTGAATGAACTCCACCTGCTCCATCAGTTCCTTGACGGTATTGACCACCGAATCGGCGCCGATGCCGATGGAGCCGTCCTCGCGCGCCGGCTTGATGATGAGGGGAAACGAAATATCGTGCGCGTGTTCGATTTTGCCTTTGTAGGCGGTGGCAAAGTGCGGCGTGCGTACCCCGTGAAAGGCGAACATCTTCTTCGCAATGGCTTTGTCCTGGGCCAGCATGAGGGCATGCGGGCCGTTGCCGGTGTAGGGAAGTCCCAGCAGCTCCAGGTAGGCGGCGATATTCATGTCCTTGGTATCGTCGCCGGCATACGATTCGGTGAGGTTGAATACCAGGTCGGCGCCGCAGCGGGCCAGCGCCCCAAGCGTCTGCGGACGGCCATCGAGCACGTGGTAGAAGGGCTCGTGGCCAAGCTTCTCCAGGGCTTCAAAGACCTCTTCCCGATCGTGCTTGGGTTTGCGCTTTTTCGATTTCTGTTTCTTGCGCGCGGGCTGTTCCGGTTCCGGTTCGGCGGCAGCCGCTTCCTGCTCCCACAGATCGTAAAGCACGGCCACTTTCAGCTTTTGGCCGATCATGATTCCTCCCACTCAAGTGTAAAGGAATTGGCAAGCGCTGGTTGCATTATGGCAGGACGAACTTCCCGCGCGTCACGTAATTCATGGCCAGTGCCGTTGCGTACACGGTGAGTTCGATCAGATGCTGCGTCTCCAGTTTCACATCGGCCAGCAATTTCAACTCGGCGACGCGAAGCTCGATGACTTCCAGCAGCATTTTCACCTGCGGCCGCTGCGCTCCGCTCCAGTACGTGACCTTGTCGACGATGGGCTTGCGATGCTGCTGCAGCAATTCCGCCGCCGGCCGCACTCCGCGTTTGCGACGCCGCGAGACAGGAAAAATATCCATCAGGTCGGCATCGAGCTTCAATTCCTCGCTCGACAGTTGCCGGGTAACGGAGTGCTCGTAAAACTCACCCACCGTGGTTTCCATCTCTTCCACGGTGATGTCGGTTTGCCCTAGTGGGCTTAGCGGTTCCAGGTCACGCACCCGGCGCGCCACCCGGTCCATATATTTCAGTTTCGCCAGCGCCTCCCATCCTTTGTATTTTTCCCGCCACTTCGTTCCCGGAGTCAGCCAGATGGCAAAGGTTTCGGCAAAGTCCTCGTCGGGATGCTTCTGCGCGTACCAGCCGGCAATGTGGCGCACGTACTTGCGCGAAAATGGCACGGGACGGTAGTCCTCGCGGTAGGGGCGGCGAAAGGGGCCGAACATCTCCCGCCACTCCGGCGTGCGATACAGGCGGTAGGCATAGTTGAAGGCGTGGCCCGCTTCATGACGCAGGTACATCATGATTTCGCGGGCGTCCTCCAGATCGTTCATGTTGCGTTCCAGCTCGGCGAGATGGGGATTGGCCAGGTAAAAGGGAATACCGATCACCGGCTCCCCGGACGGGCAGCCCCACTCATCCGAGAGGTAGCACAGGGGACGAAACTTCTTCAGGCCTTTGCGGTCGAGTTCCTTGTAGAGTTGCTGGACAAATCGCTCCAGGGGCGAACCGGCAAGCTTCAAGCCCAGATCGCGGATGGGCTTGCCCAGGATCTCCTGCACATCAGGCGGAGCTTTTTCAAAGGGACGCAAGGTGGTCTTTTTCCAAACCTAGCATATCTGAACTCAGGAAAGCGGCTTGGCCGCACCGGCCTGCCTGGCTGCTGATGTCTTTGTCCTAAGTCGCCCCGTAATGTTATGTTTAGCTTTCGGGCTACGGTCCGGGCAGGCGGCGGATCCAGTATCGCGCCTCTTCCTGCCTTCTTTGATCCGAGAGAGCCGAGACTTATGACGACAACAAAGGGCAAGGCAAAGGTCCTGGTGGTGGATGACGAGCGCGTCATCGCGGACACGCTGGCTATCATTCTGAACCAGCACGGGTTTGATGCTTCGGCAGTCTACACCGGCACGGCGGCGGTGGAGCGTGCCCGGGCGGTGAAGCCGGACTTGGTGATCAGCGACGTGATCATGCCCGACATGAACGGCATCGAAGCGGCGATCCATATCCGCAAATTCCTGCCTTCCTGTAAGGTCTTGCTCTTTTCCGGTCAGGCCGCCACGGCCGACCTGCTGGAGAGCGCGCGCGCCCAGGGCCACGAGTTCGAGATCCTGGCCAAGCCCGTGCATCCGCAGGACCTGCTGGCCAAACTGCGAGGCTGAGGCGGGATTTCAGCCTGTTGGCAACAAAAGCTCTCCACAAAAAAGAAACCGGGCAGGTTTGCCCGGTTTCTGTTTGCCGGACTCCGCGGTTACAGCGAGCGGCAAAAGCTCCCAAAGGAGCCGCGATGGTTTTCCCGGACCTGAGTTCTAAGGTCCGGCCTCTGCCCTCTTATATGCACGCGCGGTGCCACGCTGCGCGCCCTCGTGTTAGCGCTCCAACATGTCTCTAGTCAGCAACTTAATCGGAAAATACGATGGTTTCCATTAAAAAATAGGGGCAGCACGTGGAAGAAAATGTCTGCATAGAAGAAGAGGACTTCCCTCGGAAACCAGGCCCTTCTCACAGCCTGGCCATTTGAATTCCCAGTCGCAGGATGTCATCCCGAGCCAAGCCGGGCGACCGTAGGGAGCGAGCCCGAGTCGAGGAATCTTGCGTTCCGCAGAGGGAAGATGCTTCGTGTTCGGTAGAGAACTCTCTAGAGCTCGTGCCGTCCCTCCAGCGCTTTCAGCATGGTGACCTCGTCGGCATATTCAATGTCGCTTCCCGCCGGGATCCCGGTGGCGATGCGGGTCACTTTTAGGCCAGGCCGGCGCAGCCGCTGTAGCAGGTAGACGGCCGTGGCCTCGCCTTCGACGGTCGGATTGGTGGCCAGGATGATTTCGTCGGCCTCCCCTGCCTGCACCCGCCGCTCCAGGCCAGCAATGCGGAGATGCTCCGGGCCCACGCCGTGCAGCGGAGACAGCGATCCGTGCAGCACGTGGTAAACGCCGCGGTAGTGGGTCTTCTCAATGGCCGCGATATTGGTGGGCTCCTCCAGCACGCAGATCAGGCGCTGGTTGCGGACCGGGTCGGAGCAATAGGAGCAGGGATCGACGTCGGTAATGTTATTGCAGATCGAGCACAGCCGCAGGCTGGCCTTCACATCCTGCACCGCCGCCGCCAGCGCATTCGCATCCTCGTCACTGGAACGCAGGATGTGAAACGCGAGCCTCTGCGCGCTCTTGCTGCCAATGCCGGGCAGCTTCTTCAACTCTTCGATGAGTCGAGCCATGGGCTCGGCAAACTTGGACATAAAGTTAAGGATTCGATGATTGGGTTATTCGCTCATTCGGCAGTTGGAATCGTCAAGGCATCGAGTCATCGCGCCAGCCAGAGTCGGACCCTGAGTCAATGGCTCGATCTTCCAATGACCAGGCTAGCCCATTCCCGGCAGGCCCATGCCTCCCAGCATTCCGCCCACTGTGGACTGCATGGCTCCGTCCACCTTCGAGCTGGCGGCATTGACCGCGGCCGTTACCAGGTCCTGCAGCATTTCCACGTCGCCCGATTTCACCGTCTCCGGATCGATGGTAATTTGCAGCACGTGTTTCTGCCCGTTCATGCGCACCGTAACTGCTCCGCCGCCGGCGCTGCCTTCCACCACGGTCGCTTGCATTTTCTTCTGCAGTTCCTCGTATTGCTGCCGTGCCTGTCCGATCAGGTCCTGAAGCTGGCGAGGATCAAACCCTCCCATAGTCACTTCCTCTCTTTGGAATCCCTGTCTTTGTAATCAATGACGGTGCGGATTTCCGCTCCGAATTTCTCCTGCATGCGGCGCACCACGGGGTCCTGCGTGGCCCGCGCGCGGGCGCCGGAACCCTCTCCTGCGGCACGCGGCGAGCCGTTCTTGCCGGAAGCAGGACTGGTTTCGCCTGCGTTTCCGCCGCCCAGAATACGAAGCTTCAGCGGACGTCCTGCCGCGGCCGTGGCTGCCTGGGCAGCTTCGCGGCGGGCGTCGGCACTCAGCGTCAGCTCGGCCAGGGTTTGCGAAGCCGCCACCTTCACCGTCAGTTCGCCGCCGCGCAGCTCCCACTCGCCTTCTCGCAGCAGTCCACTGGAGTCGGAGACAGCCGCCAGCACGCTGGCCCGCAGGTCTTCTACCGAGAGTGCCGCCGGAATCGTGTTGGCAGGCGAGGGGTTGGGAACGCTTTCGACGGCGAGCGCAGCCGCCGCGCCGGCTTCTCCCGATTGCGCTTTGGGCGCGCGCGGGTCCGGCCGGAAGGGCTCGGCCGATTCGCGCTTCCGAGACAGATCAGCTTCGAAGGGCGAAGGCCGGGCTAGTCCCGCAGGTCTGCCCGAAACCAGCTGGCCCGAAGACCGGGCGGGGGCTTCCCCCGCGGGCCTTCCCGCCGCTGTGCCACGCCGCGCGCCCGCGTCTCTCGCGCCCTCCGCTCCCGCCTGGCTCAGCAGTTCTTCCACCGGGATCAGGCGCTGGGCGTGCACCATCTTCAGGAGGCCCAGTTCCAGATGAAAGCGCTGTTCGTGCTTGTAGCCCAGTTCTCCGTGCGTTCGCAGCATGATTTGCAGGAAGCGCGTGAGGTCTTCTTCCTGAAACTTCTCCGCCACCCGGGCGGCCCGCGCTTTCTCATCCCCGGAAACCTGCAGCAGCGCCGACTCCGCTCCCGCCACCCGCGCCACCAGGGCGTTGCGCAGAAAACGCACCAGTTGACGGGCAAAGTGCTGCGGATTCTGTCCTTCCGTCAAAAGCTGGTCCACCTGCCGCAGTACGTCTTCGCTGGAGCCGCGCTCCACGGCATCCATCATCGTCTCCAGCATCTCGGAAGGCACCGCTCCCACCAGCTCCCGCACCGCGCCCCCGGTGAGCGACGTTCCACAGCAGGCGATGGCCTGGTCCATGATAGAGAGAGCATCGCGCATGGAGCCGTCGCCCGCCTCCGCCAGCATCGATAGAGCGCCTCCGTCGGCCTGAATTCCTTCCTGCCCGGCGATGGAGCGTAGTTGTCCCACGATATCTTCGAAGCGCACAGCATGAAAGCTGAAGTGCTGGCAGCGCGAGCGGATGGTCTGCGGAATATCCTCCGGTTGCGTGGTGGCCATCATGAACACCACGTGCGAGGGCGGCTCTTCCAGGGTCTTCAGCAGGGCGTTGAAGGCGGCATCGGTGATCTGGTGGGCTTCGTCAAGAATCCAGACTTTGAACCGGTCGCGCGCGGGACGGTAGCGCGCGGCTTCGCGCAGCTCGCGAATCTCGTCAATGCCCCGATTGGTGGCGGCGTCAATCTCAATGACGTCGACCGAGTTGCCCGCCTTGATTTCCAGGCAACTGTCGCACACGCCGCACGGTTCCGCCACCGGCCCCTTCGCCGAACGGCAGTTCAGCGCCATGGCCAGGATGCGGGCAATCGTGGTCTTGCCGATTCCCCGGTGTCCGCTGAAGATGTATCCGTGCGCAATGCGGCCCTGTTCGATAGCGTTTTTCAGCGTGCGGGTGACGTGTTCCTGCCCGATGACGTCAGAAAATTTCTGCGGCCGGTACTTGCGTGCCAGAACCTGATAGCTCATAGAAACCTGTCATTATATGTTACGCCCGGCGAGGAGCCTCGGCGGCTGAGTGACCACCGTGCTCTGGAAGATCGAAGGTTGGCAGCGGAACCCGCGAAGCGTTCTGCGGGCGCTGCAACAAGCGGCGGAATTCAGGGCTAGGATGTGCCGGAATGTGGCTTGGATTCGACCAAATTCTGGATTTCCCTTTCCAGAACCGCGAGGTCAACCGCGCCCACGTGCTTGAAATAAATTCGTCCGTCGCGGCCTATCAGGAAAGCCGTCGGGAGTCCGAGAACTCCCCCATAAAGCTCGCCCGTCTTGGCACTACCCATCACAACCGGATAGTTCATCTTGAAGCGCCGGGAGAAATCGCGGACCGGTGCGGGTCCATCATCCATCGAAACGCCGATGATCTGGAGGCCATCTTCCTGGTACTTGTGCTGCAGGTTTACGAACTCTGGAATCTCCTGCTGGCAGGGCTCGCACCAGGTCGCCCAAAAATCCAGAAGAACCACTTTGCCTTTGTAACTTGAGAGCGCAACCTGTTGTCCGCTCAGATTGGGGAGAGAGAAATCCGGAGCCGACGGCCGCTGCTGGGAGGAGTTCGCGTCCGGCATCGCAAACTGGGCATTGTGGCGAGCGAGCAGATAAAAGCCGGCCACGATTCCGGCGAGCGCAACTCCTGCCAGAACCGTATTGCGCAGAGGTCGTCGCTCCCCCCGAGGAAGCAAACTGCTACTCTCCCTTGGTCGTTGGATAACCCTTGTCTACCCAATCCGTTCCGAAATTGTTGGCGATGTAGAGCACCTTGAAATTGGTGAAGCCCATGGCGCGCAGCGTTCGGGCGGCAGGCTCCACATTCGGACAGTGGCTCCAAGGACAACATCCACAATAGATCACGATGAATTTGTTCCGCGGCAGGGACGCCACGCGCTCGCGAAACGCCTGCATGCCATCCTCCCTGCCCGCAGGGCCAGCGTACTCTGCGCCCGGGATATGCGCCTGGGCGTAAAGAACGTGAAATCCAACCTGAACGATCAGGGGCTTTCCCCCATTGGACGACTTCAGCACTTTCACCAGGTCCTGGGGCTGGATGAGCTCGGAATCGGGGATCGAGCTTGCCTGATAGGCAAACATGGCCGGTGCGCATACCAGCAACAGGAGCGCAAGGGCGGAGACAGTCTTAGCAGTCCGGAATAAGAATTTCATTTGCCCCTCAGGTGGAGATGTTAATTGCTGAGCAAATGAGCCACAAGGCAAAAGCGCCACATCTCGTGCGGGCCTGGCACTCCACGGCCGCAAGATTGCCCGTCTCAACTTTCGTGGCGGCAGCATTCTGCTGCCAGACCGGCTCTCGCTCGGTAAACCATGCAGAAATAATCATGGCTGCCGGTAGAGATTTCATGCTCACCGATTTCATTTTGTTTCGTTTAACCTAAGGAGCCCCCTACGGCCGCCGGGGGAGTGGTGTGAAAGCGGCGACGCGTCCATCAATCCATGGGCTAAGATCTTCGCTTGAGAAGCATTACTTGAAAATCAGGCTGAAAGCCATTGGATGGAAATGAATCGGGGCGGTGCTGGAGGCCGGCGGGAACGCCACTCAAGTCAATTTTCCACGCAGGGGAGTGGGGCCGCAATCGTTGCGAAGATGGGGGGACCGGCTTCCCGGATTTCCGGCGCACTGGGCCGGGAACGGCAATCGGTGTGACTTCCGGGACTGTGCGCGAGCATGGCCGAGCTGGGCAAAAGCCTCAATCCGATCGCAGCGCAGAAGCGGCCCGTCGCTTCCGCCTGGAGCCCTGTTCGCGAGCCCCTGTTTCGTAATCTGTGGATTGCCTCCGTCATCTCCTACACCGGAACCTGGATGCAGAACGTGGGCGCCGGCTGGCTGATGACCTCGCTGACCATGTCTCCCTTCATGGTCAGTCTGGTCACCGCCGCCAGCAGCCTGCCGGTCTTCCTCGTTATCCTCCCCGCGGGCGCCCTGGCAGACCTTGTGGACCGCCGCAGGCTGCTGCTGGTGACTCAGAGTTGGATGGTGCTGGCCGCGGTGGCGCTGGGCGTGCTGACGCTGTTCGGGATGGTCACTCCCTGGGTTCTGCTGGGCTTCACCTTCCTGCTGGGAATCGGCGCGGTGATGAACGATCCTGCCTGGCAAGCGATCACGCCGGAAGTGGTTTCCGGTGAACGTTTTCATGCCGCTGTGGCATTGAACTCCGCCGGCTATAACGTCGCCCGCGCCATCGGTCCTGCCCTTGGCGGCCTGCTGATTGCCGTGGCGAACTCCGGCGTAGTCTTCCTGCTGAATGCCGTGTCTTTCCTGGGAGTGATCGGCTTTCTTTATCGCTGGAAGCGGCGGCCGCACGAGCGCCCTGCCAGCGGACGTCACGTCATGCCCGCGATCAGGATCGGCGTCCAGTATCTGCGGCAGACACCCGAGGTACGGGCGGTACTGGTCCGCACCGCCATGTTTAGCTTTTCGGCCAGCGTGTTGCTCGCCCTGTTGCCAGTGGTGGCCCGACCCTTTGGGGCCGCCGGCTACGGAGCCATGCTGGCAGTGTTTGGCGTGGGCGCCCTGGCGGGGGCGGCCCTGCTCCCCGCCTGCCGTGCCCGGACTCCCGTCAACAAGGTCGTGGTATGGGCCAGTATCCTGTACGCGCTGTCGGTTTGCTTTTTCGGGAATCTGCAGGCGTTGTGGGCGCTGTTCCCGGCCTTGTTTGCCGCCGGGGTGGGATGGATCATGGTGGTGGCCAGCCTGAACGTCTCTGCCCAGACAACTTGCCCCGCGTGGGTCCGGGCGCGCATGCTCTCTATTTATCTTCTGGTGCTGCAGGGAGGCATGGCCGCAGGCAGCGCAACCTGGGGCCTGGTGGCCACCCGCTTCGGGGTGGGGACGGCCATGCTGGTCGCGGCCATCGCTCTGCTGATTGGACTTCCCGCCGCCAAACGATTCCGCCTGGAGACGCGCGCCATCGAGGTGACGGCCGCGCTGGAAACCTGAGCACGCAACGGAGTCGGTGATCCCTGGCGGGACGCGGAGAGAAAAGGAATCGATGTTTTGCAGGAGCAGGAAAACAGAAAGACGAGGAGAGGAGAAAAGGCATGAGAAAGTCCGCGATTGCGGGGATGGTGTTGTCAGTCCTGTGGGGTGCATCGGCTGTGGCCCAGGAGTCCAGACCCACCATTGGATCCGAGATGCAGCAGCAGCTGGCGGCCATTGGGCGGCAGGTGGTTCCCGCCGCGGAGGCCATGCCGGAATCCAAATATGACTTCGTGCCCACGCAGGGCGAGTTCAAGGGCGTGCGCACCTTCCGCGCGCAGGTGAAGCACATTGCCAGCGTCAGCTATATGCTCTGTTCCGCCATCTCTGGCGAGCAGGCGCCGCCGGGCCGGGCAGGAGAAGCTGGGCCCGCGTCCATGACCACGAAGGCCGAGGCCGTGAATTATTTGAAGGACGCTTTTACCTATTGCGGCAAAGCCTATGCCACCATGAATGCGAACACCGCCCTGGAGCCTGCCAAGGGTCCCGCCGGCATGAGCACGCGCCTGGGGCTTGCCGCACTGAACAACGCTCACTGTCTCGACCATTACGGCCAGATGGTGGTCTATCTGCGCATGAATGGCATCATCCCACCCGCCAGCCGGCCGAGAAGATAAGACCGCAGCCTGGTCACGAGTCATGGTTATGGGTGATCGGCAGTCGTGCGGAGTTTTGTCGTGGTGGGTATCCCGAGTAGAGGGATCTTGCGTGGTTTTTAAGCAGGCTGTCTGCGGTTAGAAGTTGCAGGACTCCAGCCCGCGTTTGGAAAGATATCGCTGGTGATATTCTTCGGCTCGCCAGAAGGTTGAGGCAGGCGCGATTTCCGTGGCCAGGGGACGCTGGTAGCGGGCTGATTTGGCAATCCTTTCCAGCGATGCCCGGGCGGCCTGCTCCTGCTCGGGAGTGTGGAAGAAAATTACCGAGCGGTACTGTGTTCCCACGTCCGGTCCCTGGCGGTTGATCTGCGTAGGGTCGTGGATGCCCCAGAATACGTTCAGCAGTTCGTCATAGGTGACCACGGCGGGATCGAAGGTCACCTGCACCACCTCGGCATGGCCGGTCTCGTCGCTGCATACGTCGCCGTAGGTGGGATTGTCCTGGTGTCCGCCCATGTACCCGACGGCGGTGTTGACCACCCCCTTGAGACGGCGGAAGGTCTCTTCCGGACTCCAAAAGCACCCTGCTCCGAACGTTGCCACCTGAGTCATACGCCCATGCCTCGCTTGGCTGCGATGAATTTCATTTCTTGGGCCGGTAAATATCCGTGCTGGTTCCAAACACCATTTCCGCCGCTTCCATCACCGTCTCCGACAGGGTGGGATGGGGATGTATGGTGAGCGCGACATCTTTGGCATTGGCGCCCATCTCCACCGCCAGCACGCCCTCGGAAATCAGTTCCCCGGCGCCGACGCCGCAGATGCCCACACCCAGAACATTCTCGCTGGCCGGGTCGATGATGAGCTTGGTGACGCCGTCGTTGCGGTCCAGGGTGGTCGCCCGCCCGGAAGCCCCCCAGGGGAAGCGCACGACTTTCACCGGGCGGTTCTGCGCCTGTGCCTGGGTTTCTGTCAGGCCACACCACGCAATCTCCGGGTCGGTGAACACGACGGCCGGAATGGCCCGCGGAGCGAAAGCCACCTTGTGTCCCGCAATTGCTTCCACCGCCACGCGGCCTTCGTGCGATGCCTTGTGCGCCAGCATGGGTTCGCCCGCCACGTCCCCGATGGCATAGATGGCGGGGTCCTGAGTATGGCGCTGTTCATCCACCTGGATAAAGCCGCGCTCGGTTTTGCTCACTTTGGTATTCTCCAGCCCCGGGATCTCCGAGTTCGGCCTGCGCCCCACGCAAACCAGAAGCTTGTCGAATACCTGCTCCGGTTCTTTCACATCTTTGCCTTCAAAACGGACCTTCACGCCGTTCTTCACGACTTCCATGCCGGCCACCGTGGTGTTCAGCAGAACCGACTGGAAGGCCTTCTGGACGCGCGCCTCCAGCGGGCGGACCAAGTCGCGGTCAACGCCCGGCAGCAGCCCCGCGGTCATTTCGACCACCGTCACCTTGCTTCCCAACGCCGCATACACCGAGCCCAGTTCCAGCCCGATGTAGCCTCCCCCCACCACCAGCAGGGTCTTGGGAATATCGGCTACTTCCAGCGCCGAAGTGGAATCCATCACCCGCGCGCTGTCGATCGTAAGCGAGCGCGGGCACGCGGGACGGGACCCGGTGGCGATGATGATGTTGTCGAACTCGCGCTGCTGGTCCCCGCCTTGGACACCTTGGATGCGTAGCGTCCGGGAATTCACAAACTCCCCCGTGCCCTGCAGGTACTCAACCTTGCGCTGCCTGGCCAGCACCCCCAGCCCGCCGGTCATTTTGTTGACCACGCTGCTCTTCCAGGTGCGGAGCTTTTCCAGTTGAATCTTCGGTTCGCCGAATTCAATGCCCCAGTTCCGCGCCTCGCGGGATTCATCCACTACCTTGGCCACGTGCAGCAGCGCCTTCGAAGGAATGCAGCCGACATAAAGACAAACGCCCCCAGGGTTGGGCGCGCGATCGATGAGCGTAACCTGCATGCCAAGGTCGGCGGCGAGAAATGCCGCGGCATATCCCCCGGGACCCGCGCCCACTACGGCAATACGTTTTCCATTCTGATTCATTGGGACTCGTTTCCGTTCAGCGGATAGCGGTGGCTATCCTTCCAGAGACAGCAGAAATAGATTCTCAAAGGCTTCGGTCACCCAGTGCAGGAAGCGCGCCGCGTCCGCTCCGTCGATCATGCGGTGATCGTAAGAGAGCGAGAGCGGCAGCCGCAGGCGGGGGACAAACTGCTTGCCGTCCCACACCGGCTCTTTCTCTCCCCGCGCAATCCCCAGGATGGCCACCTCCGGCGCGTTCACGATGGGGGTGAAAAACGTCCCCCCAATCCCGCCCAGGTTGGTGATGCTGAACACTCCGCCTTGCATCTCCTCAGCCGTCAGCTTGCGGCTGCGCGCCTTTTCGGAAAGCTGCGCCAGTTCCGCGGCCAGTTGCACGATGTTTTTCTTGTCCACGTCGCGCACCACCGGAACCAGCAGCCCGCGCTCGGTGTCGACCGCCACTCCGATGTGAATATAACTCTTATAGACGATTTCTTCGCGAGCCATGTCCAGCGAAGACGCGAACTGCGGAAACACCTTCAGCGCCGACGCAACCACCTTCAGGGCGACGGCGGTGACAGTCAGCTTGCCGCCGGCAGCCTCCGCGCGCTTTCCGTAGCGTGCGCGCAATTCTTCCAGCGCAGTGATGTCGGCTTTTTCGTTCTGCGTAACGTGCGGGACCGATAGCCAGGCCGCCGCCAGCCGCTGTGCGGTAGTGCGGCGGATGGCACTCATCGGCTTGCGCTCCACCGGCCCCCAGCGTTCGAAATCCGGCAAGGCCACCGCCGGGACCCCGGGCAGAGCCGCCGGGGCGGAGGCGCGCTTGCGGGCAAACTGCTTCACATCCTGCATGGTCACGCGGCCGCCCGAGGCGCTGCCGTGGACCTCGGTAATATCCACTCCAATCTCGCGGGCGAACTGGCGAACCGAGGGAGCCGCGGGAACGTCCGCAGGCGAAATCCCAGAGCTGCGGGCCGCCGGGGCCGGAAAGGGAATTGGAGCGGCTGAGCGCGGGGCAACGCCGTGCTCGTCCCGTCCGTCTTCCGCGTCGATGTCCATGCGGTCCAGCGCGCCCTGGTCCCGCCGGACGTCATAGGCTTTGGCGCGTTCCGCCTCCGCCGCAGACGGCTGCGTGGCTACAGAGGCGGCTGGAACCGGCTCGGCGGTGCGTGCCGGTTTGAATTCCGCCGCTGCCGGTTTGGTATCTGCCTTCGGTTCTGTTGTCTCCTCTTTTTTGGCTGCCGGCTGCTTGGCGCCGCCGGATTCCTCCACGCTGAGGATGACCTGCCCTACCTTGAGCTTCTGGCCTTCCTTGACATGAATGGACTTCACCACTCCCGCGGCGGAGGAGGGAACCTCGATGGCCGCCTTTTCCGTTTCCAATTCCACGATCGGCTGGTCTTTCTGGATCGTGTCGCCGACCTTCACCAGCACCCGCACCAAGTCACCCTGGCTTACGTTTTCTCCCAGTTCAGGAAGTACGACTTCAGTAGGCATCGTTCACCCGTCAAACACCTGTGGAATTATGAAATGGCCGGATTCGCCTTCTCCGGGTCAATCTCCAGATCCTTCAGCGCCTGCTTCACCTGCTTGCGCTCAATCTTGCCGTCGCTGGCGAGTTCCTGCAGCGTAGCCAGGGTCACAAAGCGCGAGTCGACCTCGAAGAAGTCGCGCAACGCCGCCCGGGTTTCGCTGCGGCCGAAGCCGTCGGTGCCGAGCGCGTGCAGAGATCGCGGCGACCATTTGCTTACCGAGGCCGGCAGCGTCTTTATGTAATCGCTGGCCGCGATAATAGGGCCCTCGGTGTTCTTCAGCAGTTGAGTAATGTAAGGCACTCGCGCCTTCTCCGTGGGGTGCAGCATGTTCCAGCGCTCCACGTCGCAGCCGTCCTTGTAGAGTTCCTTGTAGCTGGTCACGCTCCACACGTCCGCCGCCACGCCGTACTTCTCCGCCAGCAATTCCTGCGCCTTCAGCACCTCGGGAAGAATGGCCCCTGAACCCATGAGCTGCGCCCGCAGCTTGGGGTTCTTCAGCAGCGAGGAGCGGAACAGGTACATACCCCGCAGGATGCCTTCCTCAGCCCCTTTGGGCATGTGCGGCATCTCGTAAGGCTCGTTCATAACTGTGATGTAGTAGAAGACGCTTTCTTCGTCCACATACATTCGCCGCAGGCCGTCCTTCACAATCACCGCCAACTCGAAGGCAAAAGCGGGATCGTAGGCAATGAGGTTGGGCACCGGATAGGCGAGCAGTTGGCTGTTGCCGTCCTGGTGCTGCAGGCCTTCTCCCGCCAGGGTCGTACGTCCGGCGGTCCCACCCAGCAGGAAGCCGCGCGTACGCATGTCGCCCGCTGCCCACACCAAGTCGCCTACGCGCTGCAGCCCGAACATGGAGTAATAAATAAAAAACGGGATCGTATTGATCCCGTGCGTGGCATACGCCGTTCCGGCGGCAACAAACGAGGAGATCGATCCCGCTTCGGTAATCCCTTCTTCCAGAATCTGGCCGTCTTTGGCTTCCTTGTAGTACAGCAGGGTATCGCGGTCCACGGGCTCGTAGAGCTGTCCGGGATGCGAATAAATCCCCACCTGCCGGAACAGCGATTCCATGCCGAAGGTGCGCGCCTCGTCGGGGACGATGGGAACCACCAGGTGCCCCAGCTCTGGGTCGCGCAGCAGCTTGGAAAGAATCCGCACGAAGACCATGGTGGTGGAAACCTTGCGGCCTTCAGTACCGGCGGAAAATTCTTCAAACAATTCGTCGTGGATCGCCTTGAGCGGCTTGGTCCGCACGGCGCGCTTGGGAGTAAACCCTCCCAGTTCCTGCCGCCGGGCTTTCAGGTATTTAATTTCCGGGCTGTCATCGGGGGGCCGGTAGAACGGCGCCTGCGCAATATCCTGATCGGAAATGGGTATACCGAAGCGGGAACGGAAGGCGCGCAGCTCCTCTTCGTTCAGCTTCTTCTGCTGGTGAGTGATATTTTTGCCTTCGCCGGCTTCCCCGAGGCCGTAACCTTTAATGGTGCGGGCCAGGATCACCGTTGGGCTGCCCTTGTGCTCCACCGCTGCCTTGAACGCGGCATAGACCTTGACCGGGTCGTGGCCGCCAACGCGCATGCGCTGCAGTTGGTCGTCGGAGAAGTGCTCCACCATCTGCAGCAGCCTGGGATCGACGCCGAAGAAGTGCTTGCGCAGGTAAGCGCCGGATTCCACCGCGTACTTCTGGCGCTCCCCGTCCACCACTTCGTTCATGCGCTTCACCAAAATACCGTCGGTGTCGCGCGCCAGCAGCGGATCCCAGTCGCTGCCCCACACCACCTTAATCACGTTCCATCCCGCGCCTCGGAAAGCCGCTTCCAGCTCTTGGATGATGTTGCCGTTGCCACGAACCGGCCCGTCCAGGCGTTGCAGGTTGCAGTTGATCACGAAAATCAGGTTGTCGAGCTGCTCCCGCGAGGCCAGGGTGATCGCCCCCATGGACTCCGGTTCATCCATTTCGCCGTCGCCCAGGAAGGCCCACACCTTGCGCTCCGAAGGAGCCTTGAGTCCGCGATCTTCCAGATAACGCGTAAATCGCGCCTGATAGATCGACATCATTGGGCTCAGGCCCATGGAGACGGTGGGAAACTCCCAGAAGTCGGGCATCAGCCAGGGATGCGGATAGGAGGAAAGTCCTCCCCCCGGCTTCAGCTCGCGGCGGAAGTTTTCCAGTTGCTCCGCCGAAAGACGGCCCAGCAGGAAGGCCCGCGAGTAGATACCGGGCGCGGCATGTCCTTGGAAATAGATGATATCGCCGTCCGGCCCTTCGCCCTTGCCGCGGAAGAAGTGATTGAACCCGACTTCGTACAGCGTGGCCGCCGACGCGAACGTTGAAATATGACCACCGATTCCGTCCGCTTCCCGGTTGGCGCGTACCACCATCGCCAAGGCATTCCAGCGCACCATGCTCTTGATGCGCCGCTCAATCTCCGGGCTCCCCGGAAACGGAGGCTGTTCCTCCAGCGGTATGGTGTTGATGTAGGGCGTAGTTGCCGTGAACGGCGGCTTGAAGCCACGTGCCTGCAGATGCGTCTGCAACTGCTCCAGCAGGCTGCCGGCCCGCTCCGGGCCTCGATGGCGCACGACGTATTCGATGGAATCGAGCCAGTCGCGTGTTTCCAGTGCTTCTGCTTCGTCGCGTTCGGGCATTGGGCGCGCACTCATTTCAGGAACTCCATTTTCATTGGTGTAACCGCTCATGTTATCAGATACGAACGCCACGGGCGGCAGCCGAACGAGGGCATTTCGTTGCCGCCGCGATTCTGTTTTGAGTACCGCACTGAGGTACAACGTCGCTTGTGTCCCTCCGCTTCCGATCAGCGCTCCCAAGTTGCATTACTATGAAGGGCAGCCTCATGCTTCACCACGCCAAGCGCATTGCCCTGCAGATTCTCGGGTGGCTGTTTGTGGTTTTGGGTCTCGTGGGCCTGGTCCTGCCCGTCCTGCAAGGCATTCTGTTTCTCATCATCGGCCTGTACCTTCTCTCGCGCGAATATCAGTGGGCGCAGCGTTGGATGGAGAGGCTTCGTGCCCGCTATCCTGAAGTTTTCCGGCGCGCGCGATCCTGGCAGGCTCTGCTGGGCCTGGGCGGTGCTGCCGAACCTGGAGATCCGCAACCGCTTTCTACCCAGCGGCGGATTGCGATCTGGATTTCTCTGGCCATTTTGCTGCTGGTGGTTACTCTGGCCGGTCGGGCGGAAACCCGCTCCCTCATGCGCTACTGGGGAAAGCTGCAGCAGAGATATGAAGTCGTCGACGTCCGCCAGCAGGACAGCGCGCAGGTCGTCGAACTCCGCCGCACCTGGGCACTCAGCCATCGTCACTATGTTGTGCAGTGCCATATCTGCGAGCCCGTGCAGGTCGGCAGCTCCTATTCCTTCCTGCCTATGCCCGGTGAGAATCCGCCCATGATGAAGCGGCTGGCGGCGCCGGGAGAGATTCCGGATTTCTACACCGTCGTCGAAGGGGAGGTTCCCAGGTAAGGCCATGGCTGGCATTTCCAGAGCGCTGCAGTTGGAAAAGGAAGTCTGGGTGCGCTTCCTTGCCGCCCTGGCCGGACTCGCGCTTGCCTTTGCCGCCGCCGTCTTTTCCACCGCCACACGCCAGGCCGGCCAGGTCTGGGCCACCGCCATCCTGGCTTCGCTTTCTCTCCTGCTGGCCGGTGCCGTGGGAGTGATCGCTGTACCTTACCTGCTGCGGCGGGCCGCCCTGCATCGTTTCCGCGATGGCATGGATTACGAGATGACCCGCGAAGGTCTCGTCTATCTGGTGGTGGTGCTGGTCATCGGCATCGCCGCCCTCAATACCGGTAACAATCTGCTGTTTATCGTGCTCTCCGCCATGCTGGCCGCTGTTCTGGTGTCGGGCCTGACTTCGGCGTGGATGCTGCGCGGGCTCTCCGTGGAAGCGGGACTTCCGCAGCACATTTTTGCCGGACAGAAGTTGCAAGGGCGGCTCTCGCTGCGCAACCGTCGGCGCCATGCTCCGGCGTTCTCGGTCAGCGTCGTTCCTCCCAAAGCCCGAAGCGCGCGCCGCCTTCGCTGGGAACGCCGCGCATTCGGAATCCCCCGCGGAAGGGATGCGGCCGGGCAGTGGGTGCGACTGCCGGATGCAGTTCTTCACATCGACAACGACCGCGCGGTTCCCCGGACAATTTTCAGCCAGCCGGAATACTTCCCGTTTCTTCCCGCGGCAGCTTCCGTGCCGCGCCGCGTCGAGCTGCTTTTTCCTCATCGCGGACGCTACACCCAGGAGGAATTCGGCATCAGCACCCGTTTTCCCTTCTCGTTTCTGGTGAAGACCCGGCGCGTCGTTCCCGGGCAGGATGGCTCCTCGCAAGCTTTGAGCGCCGGCGATCGCGAGGTGGTCGTCTATCCCTCGGTCGAGCCCACCGATCGCTTCTTTGAAGTGCTGCCTCTCATCACCGGCGAGTTCGAGGTATACGTCCGCGGACGCGGGCACGACTTGTATCGCATCCGCGATTACGCTCCTGGAGACTCGGCACGCTACGTGGACTGGAAGGCCTCGGCCCGCAGCCGGGCCTTGAAGGTGAGGGAATTCACCCGCGAAGATGAGCGCAAGCTGCGCATCGTCTTCGATAATCCCGCCGCCGGAGCGGTTGCCGAACTGCCCTACGAAAGAGCCGTCGCGCTGGCGGCCTCGCTGGCTTGGCACTTCGGCGGAGAGCACGCCGAGCTTTCGTTCGCCGCTCCGGGATATTCCGGCAGCGGCGACGTTTATGATTTTCTGCGCTACCTGGCGCTGGTGCAGCCGCGAGCAGGAGGGCGGGATCATGAAGTTCCCCTGCTTGAGCAATTGTCGGTTAGCGATACCTACAACGTGATTTTTACCAGCCGTCCGGGGGGAAGCATCCCGACCGCCCTGTGGACAACCTCCTACCTGCTGTTCTTCTCCGAAATCTAAACGTACGTCCTTGCGTTCGCTGGTGCCCCCGATGTGCGGAGTTCTGCAGCGCCCAATCTTCGCGGCTTTCGCAGACGTGGGTGTTCTGTGCTCAGATTCCGTCCCTGCGGGTCATGTCCCTGCAACGGCGTGACTCTCAGCGACGGTCACCTTGTGGCACATTGCGGCCGGAACTAGGATATGCGGGGACTCCCCGCCCAAGCCAACGAGAGGATTTTGCCCTTCGATGACGTCCATCATCATGAACCGATTCGCGCTCCTGCGCCTGTTGGTGGCTGCTTTGTCGTTCCTTTGCCCCTTGCTGGCCGGAGCCTCCTACGTTCCACCCTATGCCGCGCTTCCCGCCGGCACTGAGGTTCAGGTGCGGGTCAATGAATCCCTTTCCAGCGCCACCGCCAACGTGGGTGACGGCTTCACCGGTACCCTGGCCAGCCCGATTGTGGCGCATGGCAGGACCGTGTTTCCCAAAGGAGCGAATGTGAGCGGGCGGATTTTCGCGGTGGAGCGCTCCGGCAGATTGAACAACCCGGGGGAACTCCGCCTGGAATTGCGGACCATTCACTCCCGCGGACGCACCTACAGGATTGCCGCCAAGCCCTTCATCCTTCGGGGAGAATCGCACGCCAAAAACAACGCCGGTAAGATTGGCGGCGGGATGGCTCTGGGTGCGGTGATCGGCGCCCTCGCGGGTGGGGAGAAGGGCGCTGCCCTGGGAGCCGGCGTGGGGGCCGCAGCGGGAACCGGGGTTGCCGCCGCCAGCGGGAAAAGGGAAGCTCTAGTGGAATCCGAGGCCGTCCTGGTATGGGTGACGGCGAACTCGCCTAATTCAGCCCAGGCCCATTCCGAAGCGATCCGTGCTTCTCGTGCCTACCGCGAATCCGAGCCCGAAAGCGCGCTCCCAGCCGATTCTGAAGTGGTCCGCGCTTCCCGTTTGGATGGGGAGCCAGCGCCTCCCAAGATGCGCCCGGACCGCGAGGACCAGCCCGTGGCGTTCAGCGCGCGCGACCGCCACCTGATTCTGGAATGCTTCAGCGAAGGCGGCCGCCGGAACCTTCCTCCCGGACTGGCCAAGCGAGACCGCCTGCCTCCTGGACTGGAGCGGCAGGTGGAGCGCAACGGGACCTTGCCGCCCGGATTGCAGAAAAGAGCCGACCCCTTGCCGGAGCGCTGCGAGGCCCATCTTGCCAGGCTGCCGGATCAGTGGTCGCGCGTGGTGCTCGGCGGGCGCATCCTGCTGCTGGATTCCTCGCATCGCGTTGTGGACTTATTCTGGCTGACGAACGAATAGCTTTCGCGGGGGGCCTCATGCGCTCCATCGCAGCCGCGGACTCGGGTCCGCGGTTTTTTCATTTTGGGGGTAGCCGCCGGCACTGCGGCTTGTCTTTTTGTTGGCCCTGGCCTCTTTTGCCCCCTCTGCTTTCGTCATATACTTTGCCTCCTGAGCGGGCAGAACCCGCAGGGGGATCCGCTAGATATGGGCCGGGACGTGACTCAGCAGGGGGACACATGGCCACGGTAAACGATCTCATCCAGAACCGAATCGAGCTCTATGCCGTTGAGGCAAATCAAAGCGTGGTGCACGCGGTGCGCCTCATGGTGGAAAAGAACATTGGGGCCGTGCCCGTCTTGAGCAACGGGGAGCTGATCGGAGTCTTCTCCGAGCGCGACCTGATGCGGCGGGTCGTCTCCGAAAACCTCGACCCGTTGGTGACCCCGGTTCGCGACGTCATGACTGGCGAGCCCACCGCGGTCTCCCCGGACCAGGACATGGAGGAGTGTCTTGCCCTCATGCTGCGCAGCAGCTTCCGTCACCTCCCCATCTGCGAAGGGAAGCGGCTCAAGGGATTCATCTCGCTGCGCGACATCCTGCTGCGCCAGGTGGTGGAGAAGGACGGCGAAGTGCGCATGATGCGTTCCTACATCGCACAGAGCTGAAGGCAGTTGCCCGGCGGCGGGTGCCAGCCATCCAAACCACAAAAGCTCACGAAGGGCAGCATTGCGCTCTTGCTCCTGCGTGCCTCCTGTCGCTGAGCCTTTCCGCGCAGCACCCGCTTATTCTTCCCGCGGGATGCGACCGCCCCGCGATGCTAGAATCCCAGGGATATCCTTCATGCTCAACGAGAACGTAATCCGGGAGCTCAAACAGGTTTTGGGGTCCGACGGCGTACTCCATAGTCCGGAAGACCTCATGCTGTACGAGTACGATGGCGGCCTTTCCACCGGCTCTCCGGAAGCCGTGGTCCTTCCCCGCAACACGGAACAGGTTGCCGGCGTGGTCCGTCTGGCCGCCCGGGACGGCATTTCTATCGTTCCCCGCGGGGGAGGCACGGGACTGAGCGGAGGCGCGATCGCGCGCAACGGCGGCATCGTCATCGCCTTCTCGCGCATGAATCGCATCCTGGAGTTTGATATTCCCAACCTGCGGGCCGTGGTGCAGCCGGGAGTAGTGAACCTCGAACTGTCGCAGGCGGCGGCGCGCTACGGAGTCTACTTCGCACCCGATCCCTCCAGCCAGAAAGCCTGTACCATCGGCGGGAATGTTGCCGAGAACTCCGGTGGTCCCCATACGCTCATCAGCGGCGTCACCGTCAATCACGTCACTGGGCTTACCGTGGTCCTGCCTAACGGTCGCATCGCGCAGTTTGGCGGCAAGGCCGGCGATGCCTGCGGCTACGATCTCACCGGATTTTTCATCGGCTCGGAAGGTACGCTGGGCATCGCCACCGAAATCATCGTCAAGCTCACCCGCTTGCCGGAAGCCGTGGAAACCTTGCTTGCCATCTACAACACCGTTGCCGACGCGGCCAATACGGTTACGGCCATTACCTCCGCTGGCATCACTCCCGCCGCGGTGGAAATGCTCGATGGCTGGACCCTGCGTTCGGTGGAAGAGGACACGCACGCCGGATATCCTCTCGATGCGGACGCTGTGCTGCTAATTGAGCTCGAGGGCCTGCGCGAGGCAGTGACCGAGCAGGCGGAGGACATCCGCCGCGCCTGCCTGAGCCAGGGCGCGCGCGAAGTCCGCCGCGCTGCCACCGCCGAGGAGCGTGAGCTGTTGTGGAAGGGCCGCAAGAATGCCTTCGGTTCGCTCGGCCGCATCGCTCCCGCATACTACACCCAGGATGGCGTGGTCCCGCGCACTCGCATTGCCGAGGTGCTGCGCTTCGTGAACCAGATTTCTGAAAAGTACAAGCTCCGCATCGGCAACGTGTTCCATGCCGGCGACGGCAACCTGCATCCCTGCATTCTGTTCGATCCCCGCGATCCCGGCCAGGTGCAGCGCACCCATGAAGCCGGCAATGAAATCCTGCGCTACTGCATCGATGTGGGCGGATCCATTACCGGGGAGCACGGCGTGGGCATGGAGAAGAACGAGATCATGTCTTTCCTGTTCACAGACGATGACCTTGACGTGATGAAGCGCATGCACGACGCCTTCAATCCCAACTGCGTGCTGAATCCGCGCAAGGTGTTTCCCACCAGCCGTGGTTGCCGAGAGACCCGGCAGTCGCTGCACCCGGCGCTGGCAGGTGGCTTGTGAGTGCGCGGGTAGTGGCCACGGACCTGGCGCGCGACCTTGCCGCCATGGTGGGTGAAAAGAACGTCAGCGAGAATCCCGCTGAACTGCGGGCTGCTATCGAGAGTGTGACGCCGGTCGTGGCCGTGTCTCCGGGAACACCCGAAGAAGTCGCGGACGTGCTGCGCTTCTGCAATGCCAACGACCTGGTCGTCGCCCCCGCGGGAGGCTGCACCGCCCAGAACATCGGTTGTGTCCCTTCCCGCGTCGATGTCCTGCTGCGCACCCTCCGCCTGCGCCAGGTGGAACACTACGATCCCGGCGATCTGACCATCGGCATCGGAGCAGGTACCACCCTGGCGGAAGTTCATGAAAAACTCGCCACCCACCGCCAGGTGCTTCCCATCACCGTTCCGTACCCGGAGCGCTCGACGATCGGCGGCGTGCTCGCCCGTGCGGCGCAGGACCCGCGCCGGCTCGGGTATGGAGCGGTGCGCGACTTTTGCATTGGGATTCGTTTTGTTACTCCCGATGGCAAAATCGCCAGGGCCGGTGGCCGCGTGGTGAAAAATGTCGCCGGCTACGATCTCATGAAGCTGATGATCGGCAGCTATGGCACGCTCGCCGTCATCGTGGGGGCCAGCTTCAAGCTGTTTCCGCAGTCGCGCCAGACGCGCACCTTCGCGGGGAGCTTTCAAAGCCGCGAAGAAGCCATTGCATTTCGCGATCGGATTCTCCGCTCGCAGCTTGCTCCGCATGTGCCTGGAACTCCTTTCGGCGGAGTCGCAGGCTCTGCTCAGGGCGTCCCCTCCGGGTTCGGTGGCACAGTGGCTCGTCTTGTTGCGTGCCGCCGGGTTCGGACGCCGTGCTGGTCCGCTACGGCCGCGAACTGGGCGAAAGCGTCTCGGCGGAAATCGATGGAGCGGACGAAGAGCGCCTTTGGAACCGCGTCGTCCGCTTTGGTTCCGTGGCCGTTCAGCGCAAGCCCGGGGCGATGCTGGTGCGGCTCTCCGTGCCCATTGCGGAGCTTACCCAGGCGGCGCAGGCGTGCGAGCAGGCGGCCGCCGCGCAATGGCCTTGCCTGCGCCATCGATGGCCGCCGCCGGCATTGGTACCCTGCAGTGCGCATTCTTCCCCGCAAGAAACGCATTCCCCCGGCGCGGCGGCCCATGCCACCGTCCTGGGTTCCATTCGGTGCTCAGCTTTCGCGCGACGGCTCCGCCATCGTGCTGGCGGCTTCGCAGGACCTGCGCCCCCATCTCGACCTGTGGGGGCTCGTCTCCCACGGATATCGACTCCATGCGCGCCGCCAAGCGGGCGCTGGATGCAAAGGACATTTTGAATCGTGGGAGGTTCCTGTTCTGAGCACAGCCACGGAAACGCCGCAAGGGGACAGCCCGGCGCCGCCAGCGCAGCAGGCGCACGCCTCGCACTACACGACCCGCGACCGCCCCACATGGGAGCTGTACTCCCACTGTGTCCATTGCGGCCTTTGCCTGCCGCAGTGCCCCACGTATCGCGTGCTGGGCCTGGAGGCGGATTCCCCGCGCGGACGCATCTTACCAGATCCTGCAGGTCGATTCGGGAGGCTGGAGATTGGTGACTCCTTCGTCACCCACCTGGACCGCTGCCTGGGATGCCGCACCTGCGAGACCGCGTGTCCTTCCGGCGTGGAATACGGGCGCATTCTCGAAGGCGCGCGCACCGAGATCGAAGCGAATTATCAGCGCCCCTTCCTGGCGCGGGTGGCCCGCAACTATGCCTATCGGACGGTATTGAGCCGTTTCCGCTCCCTGCGGCGCTGGGCGCGCCTGCTGCGCTTTTACCAGCACTCGGGATTGCAGCGGCTGGTTCGGGGCAGCGGAATTCTGAAGCTCCTGGGCCTGGAGCAGGTGGAGGCCCTTACTCCGCCGCATGGACGAAAACTTCTTCCTCGACGAAATCGGAGGCTTTTATCCGGCTCATGGGGAGCATCGCGGTCGCGTCGCCCTGCTGGCGGGATGCATTGCCAGCGTGGCCTTTTCCGAGCTGAACCGAGCCACCGATTCGCGTGCTCAATGCCAACGGATTCGATGTCCTGGTGCCCGAGCACCAGCGCTGTTGCGGGGCCCTGCACTGCCACGCCGGCTTCCGCAAAGAGGCGCGCCGCCTGGCGAAATTAACCTGCATGCGCTGCTCGATGACAGTTTTGACGCTATCGTCACCAACGCCGCCGGCTGCGGGCGCCACCTTGAAGGAGTATGGCGACCTCCTCGAGCACGACCAAAATCACGCCGAGCGCGCCAGACAGTTTTCTTCCAAGGTTCGCGACGTGACGGAGTTCCTGGCGGAACAAGGCCTGCGTCCCCCAGCCCGGCAGGCGACCCTGCGCGTTACCTATCAGGATCCGTGCCATCTGGCCCACGGCCAGCGGGTGCGGAAGCAGCCGCGCGAACTGTTGCGCGCCGCGGGAGCGGAGTTAAGGAAATGTCCCGTCCCGATCAGTGTTGCGGCAGCGCCGGTGTCTATAACGTGGTGGAGAACGATCTCTCCATGGAAATTCTGAAGCTCAAAATGGACGACGTAGCCGCGACCGAAGCGGAAGTCCTTGTCACCGCCAACGTGGGCTGCATGTTGCAACTGCGCGCCGGAATCCAGCAACGAAAGCTGGGGATGGACGTGCTCCACGTGGTTGAGTTGCTTGACCGTCTCTACGAGCCTCCGCTTGCCAAGCGGCGTTCCAGAAAGCGCTCGCAAGCCCAGGCCTGAGCGGCAGCCGCTGCGGCACCCTGCAGCGTTTCGCCCTAGCCTTCAAGCCTGCAGGTGCGCTTCCAGGAACCACAGGTCTTTTTCGGACTCGCGCAGGACTTCCGTCAGAAGGTCGGAAGTGGCAACGTCCCCGATTTCGCCGCTCACCTCGATCAGGTTGCCCAGCGCTTCCGACCAAAGTCCAAACCGCTCGGCCAAGGCTCGCACGTGCTCCAGGCCGGTCACTGCCCGCAGTTCATATTCCGGGATGCTGGAAAGGTTTGCCGCCTGCCGGATTGTGCCGTGTGCCATTCCGCCCAGAGCGGTGATGCGTTCCGCAATCATGTCGGTCTGCCCTTCCATATGCCCGGCCAGAGCGTCGAAGAGCTCGTGAAACTGGATGAAGTTAGGTCCTTTGACATTCCAGTGGGCAAACTTCACCTGGCGTCTTCAGGTCGGATATGTCAGCCAGGCGGGCGTTCAGTAAATCCACCAGCTCGCTGCGCTTGTTGGTGGGAAGAGGAATCTTGCTGGGAACAAACGGCTCTGCGTAGAATTTGGCATGGCAGTCCTTTCTTCTTGGAACGGAAGATGAATCCCTGTTGCGAATCGATTTTCCTGGCCTGTATGTTCGCGGGAACCCCGGGCTGCCCCCGGGCTGCCCCTTAGATATCGCACGCGGCGCCCGGCATGCCGCTGGCGACAAACCATGCATCCAATTCGTTCCCCAGGCTCTTCAGGGCTTCGGGAGCAAGCGCGTTCTGCAGGGCCTCGAACAACTGGCGCTCTTCCTTACGGACGTGCGCCGCCAGCAGTCCGCTGAAGCGTAGCAGTTCGGCCGGGTCGAGTTCCCGGGAGCCGGCACGAGCGCTCAATTCCCGCAAGCGCAGGTGCTCCCGCGAGAGCTCCTCCACCAGCGGAGCTAGCTCCGGAACGTTTTTCGCCGCCGGGAACAGCACCTGCTCTTCCGCCTGGAAGTGATACTGGATTTCGTTTGCGAACAGGCGCTCAATTTCTGCCTGCCACTGCTCCGCATCCCCGGCGGGCCACCGCCCACGCGGCTGTGCCGAAAGGGAACGCTCGATGCGGACGCACAGCGCCAGCGCATTGTGATGCTGGTGAGATAGCGGGATGAGAGCTGGAGCGCGTCGCATGCTTCGTGGCTTTTCCGGGGTGCTTTTCCGGACTAATGATATCGTTTGTGGTCGCTGAGCTTTACTAAAAATGCGCGGCAGTTGAAAATGAGAAGTTCGGGCGCTGGCACCAGCCGGCTTGGGAGCCTGCCGGGCCGTGGCCCTGCCGGGGTACTAAGGACCGAAAGGAGATCGATGTCCACAACTGGGGAACTGATTCGCATGATCAATTACGTGGACGACATGGTGACCACCCTGCGCCGTATCCGGGCCACCGTGACGTTCATGACCGAGGACGAACGCAAGCGGCTGGCCGAGCGCCTGCGCCAGTTCCAGCCCGCCATTGATGAAGTCGTGCAGGAACTCGAAAAGAGTAGCAGCCGCTGATGCTGGTCCGCACCATTGCCGTCATCGGGGCCGGTTCGCTGGGGCGGGGAATCGCCCACGCGGCCGCGCTGGGCGGCTACCGCGCCATTCTGGAGGATATTCTTCCCGCCTCCCTGCGCCGGGCGAAAGACGAAATTTCCGGCAACCTGGTCGCGGGCGTTAACAGGGGGCGCTTCACCCGCGAACAGGCCGAGGCCGCCCTGGCCCGCATCGAGTTTGCCGGAGACATCGACTGGGCGGCTCGCGAAGCCGATCTGGTGATCGAAGCCGTGCCCGAGGAGATGGAGTCGAAGCTGGAAATCTTTACCCTTCTGGACCGGACCTGCCGCCCGGCCACCATCCTCGCATCGAACACGTCCACGCTTTGCCTGAGCGAAATCGCCACCATTACCTACCGCGCCCCCAGGATCGTGGGCATGCGCTTCCGGACCCCGGTCGAGGAAATGAAAACTCTAGAGATCGTCCGCGCTGCCCAGACTGCCGACGCCACACTGGCCGCCGTCGTCGAAGTTGGCCGCCGGATGGGCATGGAAGTTCTGGTGGTGAACGATCTTCCCCACGCAGTCGAAGTCGCTCCGAGCAAACTGCCTGAGGGATGGGCATGAAGGCAGCGCACGGCGGCCGCACAGCATCGTGCTATGGCACGGTGAACCCGCTGCTCACGTCCCCGGCATCACGGCGCAGAACGATTAAACCGTAACCGCGAGTTGCCGTGAGATCAACGGTGCCGTTGCCGTTTGCATCGGTAATTAGAACCCCAATCTGTTCTTCTCCATTCGTCGAGAAACTCCTTGTAGACCGATAGGTCGTGTTCGCGGGCGCCCCCTTTACCTCAACGTGAATTCCGGCATTGTTCGAGGTCACCCATCCGTCCCGAAGGTTTGGGCCGGATCAGGGGCCTTGACGCATGGCTGCTGAATACTCCAAGCCACCCGTGAACGATGGTGTAAATCCGCTGGAAAGACTTGGAGCACTCGGGTTGAAGCGGAACCAGCCGCTAAAAATCTCCTGACTTCGGGAAGTGGATGATCCAGACGCAGCGCCATTTGCGTCGGTGGTCTCTTGTGCCGCATTCATCGAAAAGCAGATTCGTATCTGGCGACATGACCGGGTAGGCGCAGAAATCAATCGGCACACAGTCATGTTCGGCTGCCAGCCGCTGAATTTGTAGCTGACCGTGCCATTATTCACCGTTACCGTGCCGATATCCGTATAGGGATTCGTCGCGAAACGTAGGAGAGCACTCCCGCTGGTGTAGGTCGTCGGGCCGATTGTGCTGCCTGATCGCCGCTACCGCCTGCGCCGCTTCCGCCGCTGGAACCCCCGCTGCCCGATCCGACGCTACCGCCTGAGCCACCACTGCTGCCGGAACCCCCATTGCCTGAGGCACCACCGCTGCCGGAAGAACCGCCCGTAGGTGCACTGCCCGAGCCTCCATTGCCTGATGCGCCGGAGCCCCCTGACTCGCCGGATCCGGTTCCTGCGGTTGAGTTTTTGTCGGTGCTGAGGACCCCTCCCTCCGCACCCAATAAGAATAATCGCCAAGGCAAATACGACTGCAGTGAACAGGGCCGGCAAACGACTGCGGTTGCGCATAACACCCCCATATGTTTGCTTGATACTCCTAAATGTTGATTCCACATCGAGCAGAGGTGTTGCTCATGTAGTAAACAGAATCAGCGCCCGCCTCACCCCTCCAGTCCATGGCGCATTATTGGCAGTGAGGGCAAATTGAGGTCAAGCTTGGCTCCAGGCGCTACAATCGCAGTCCCATGCAACCCGCTCGCCGGAGTGCTGAAAACTCGCGCCTGCAGCGCGTGCTCGACCAACTGAAGCTCTATGAGCATCCCCTGCTGGACTTCGGCGCCGAACCCAGCGGCGAGTCGGTGCAGGTAATCATCCGCTTCAAGGACCCGCCCGTTCCCGTCCATACTTACTATTTCGAGATGCACCCCCGCGACCTCGATCATCCCCAGTTCCGGTGGACCTTCCAGCGCCAGCTCTACGACTGCCTGCACGACTACCTGATCGAAATGTTCATCCGCACTCCGCAAAGCCTCGAAAATGGCAGGGCGGAGACCCCATCGTCGCGTGATTAAATAGCCGTTTGCATCTTCGCGATCACATTCGCGATGTCGTCCGCCGCGAGGGCCCAATCCGTTCTCGCGCTTCATGGAACTATGTCTCTACGGGGCTCCGGAGCGGGGGACTGAAGCTCAGGGAATTGCCGGCTATTACACGCGCCCGCAGGAGCAGTTCGGCAAAGGCGGAGACTTCTATACCTCCAGCGACGTGCATGCCGTGTTCGGCCGCCTGCTGGCCCGCCAGTTTCGCCAGATGTGGCAGGGGCTGGGGAGTCCCGCTCGCCTCGACTTGATCGAACTCGGCCCCGGGCGCGGTCTTTTTGCCCAGGACGCGCTGGACTGGTCGCAGAAGAAGTTTCCTGAGTTTTACGCGGCACTCCATTACACGCTGGTCGAAGGTTCCGAGAGCCTGCGCGCGCGCCTTGAAGAACGATTTGTCCGGCGCATCTCTGCCGGAAAAGTGCGCATCGCCAGCCGGATTGAGCAAGCTGCGATCGGAGATCGCTTCATCGTCTTCGCCAATGAATTCCTCGATGCCCTGCCTGTCGAGGTCGTCTCCAGCGACGGACAATTGCACATTGCCCTCGAAGGTGACCGTCTGAAAGAAATATTTCTCCCGCCGCAGCCGCAGGTTTTCGCCTACCTCGACCACTACAGTGTGCATCCCGAGGCGGGCGAGCGTCTGGAAGTGGGACTCGCCGCGCTCGATGCCGTCAACGCAATTGCCGCAGCGCTCCAGGGAAGGCGGGGCTTTAGCATCTTTATTGACTACGGTTACATCCGCGACGAGCAGTTGGCGGGGCGCCATCGCGGAACCCTGAAGTCCATTCGGCGCCATGCCATTACCACCAGTCCTTATGAATCGCCGGGCGAGCAGGATATCACGGCCGACGTGAACTTCAGCGCCATCGCCGCTGCCGCCGCTGCCGCCGGGCTGGAGCCCATAGGACTGGTAACCCAGGCGCAATTTCTCATTGGGATTGGCGAGCAGAACCAGTTTGCCGACGCCTTTGAGGACTGCCGTTTGCCCCAGGAGCATGCCAAGGTCGCGCTTCAGTTAAAGCATCTGGCCACGCCGGCGGGAATGGGCGAGCATTTTCATGTCCTGGTGCTGGGCAGCGGAATCGAACAAGAACAAGCAGCCGAATTGAACGGGCTGACCTTCAACCGGACTTCCAGCTTCTAAGCAAACTCTGACATGCGCCGAATTGAACTCGTAAGCAAAGAAGTTCAATGCATGTCATCCCGAAGCGGAGCGTCCGCAGGAAGCATGCGGAGTCAAGGGATCTTGTGGTTGCTCGAATCGCAGGGGGTTGCAATCAGATGCCACCCCGCTGCGAAGGATCGTCGCCAGAAGCATTGCAGCCCGGGATGCTAGGATCGTAAGAGCAAACACTATGAGACACCCAAGGAGACCACAATGCGTAACTGAAGATCACCAGGGAAGGAGTTGAATATTTCAGCGCAAAGTAGAGGACAACCTGCTTCATGACAACCTTGTCCTGGATCGTTGCAGGAGGGGTTCTGATGAGTGCCATCGCGCTCGTGGGTGGCTTTACTCTTGTTCTTTCCGAGGCCACCCTGAAGAAGTTGCTTCTTCCCTTAGTCGCGATGGCCGCAGGGACCCTGCTTGGCGGCGCCATGTTTCACATGATCCCCGCCGCCGTGAGTGCCATTGGCAACCAAGTCACGGTATATGTCTGGATTTTGGTTGGGTTTTCTACTTTCCTGGCACTGGAGCAATTTCTTCACTGGCATCACTGCCAGCGCGCAATGAATGAGCACCGCCCTTTGACGTATCTCATTCTTATTCGCGGACGGCCTGCACAACTTTATCGGAGGCATGGCCGTGGCCGGAGCGTTTCTGGTCGATATCCGGGTAGGGATCAGCACGTGGCTTGCGGCAGCAGCCCACGAACTACCCCAGGAATTGGGCGATTTTGGAATCCTGGTTCAGGGCGGCTGGACGAAAGGCGGAGCGCTTCTCTACAACTTTCTTTCCGCCCTTACCTTCCTCATCGGAGGCTTCATTGCATACTCGGTTTCCCGCTCGGTTGACGTGAGCTTCCTGTTGCCTTTCGCGGCGGGCAATTTCATCTATATCGCCGCTGCGGATCTTGTCCCCGAGGTGAAGCATGAGGAAAGTCTTAAGCTCAATGTCATCCACTTCCTGTCGTTTCTCACCGGTTTGGGACTCCTTCTCGGTATTCGGTTTCTTTTTGGCATCTAGATGTAACAGGAGGCAGCTTATGCGCGAACAAATCGAGAAAGACTTACGAGGATCGCTAGCCAAAAAAGAACGGGCGGAAATCGAGGACCTTGCGCTGGCATCTCTACAGCTTCACATACGTAGCTGCGAAGCTACGGTACCAAAAGAGCATGTTCATGAAGAAGGCCAAGATGCCGGGAAGGTAGTTCTCGAACCTCATCTTCCAGAGCCCGAAATACATGAACGAATCCGAAAACTGAGCAGTGAGGAATTAATCGACCTAATACTCCCGGCAGCTTACCTGGTGCAGACGCTAGCGCCACTCGGGAACCGCAGGTGAAGAGGCAAAATCATGAAGATTCTCTTGGCTATAGACGGATCACCCTTCAGTGAAACATCTGTACACGAGGTGGCTCAACGGCCGTGGCCGACGGGCAGTGAAGTGAAAGTCCTCACTGTCGTTCACCCCTGGCCGTTGGTTCCTGACCCTTTTCTATTCATGGTTGCTGCTAACTGGGAAACACTGGAAAAGGGACGCAAACGAGCACCAGACATCGTTGCCAAAGCTGCCATGGAGGTGTCCGAGGCTCACCCGCAGCTTCAGGTTACGACTGAGATTCTTGAAGGATCACCGAAGCACTTGATAGTCGAAAAGGCAAAACAATGGGGCGCCGATCTGATCGTTATGGGATCCCATGGTCGCGGCGCGGCTGGACGATTCCTGCTCGGGTCCGTCGCTCAGGCGGTAGTGCTTCATGCACCTTGTTCGGTGGAAATCGTTCACAGCCACGAGCTGAGCGCTGAGTCGGATTAGGAGTGGCAAGATCGTGATCCGTGAGTCGTTCGCAAGGGTTTGCCGCAGTGGCACTGTGTCGCTGCAAAATAGCCTTGGTACCCGGAGCGGCCACACCTTTGTCCACTCCCCGGTAAACAAGCCATTATCAAGAATATCGTCAAAAATCAGCGCTTGGGCGCTGCCAGCACCGACCAGCTTCGTGTGCTTGGTGTCTGTCCTATCCCGTAAGCAAAGATTTCAACAGGCGAAAGCGAAAACCATCGCGGTGGGCGATTACAGCAGGCATGGTGTCTCTTCAGGTTGTGACTTCAGCGGTAGCGCCAAAGGATTCCGAGATTGTAGCAATCCGTGGTTGGCCCCATCGCATCCCGCGATGCTAGGATCGTAAAGCAGTACCACCATGAGCACACCCAAGGAGAGCAGAATGGCGCAAGTGAAGATCACAATCCGCAAGAATGGACCGTATCGTGTCGAGGGGCTGGAGAACCTGGAACTGGTGGACGCCGACGGCAACCGTCACGACCTGAGCGGCAAGCCCGGCATCTCCCTCTGCCGCTGCGGAGCTTCCACCAACAAGCCCTTCTGCGATGGCACTCACTCCAAGATCGGTTTCCAGGCGGCCGAAGCCGCGGTGCGCCAGGAAAAATCCGCTACGGCCACCAAGGGCAGTGAGCCGCCAACCGAGCCCATCAAGTTGTAGGCAGCTTGTGGAAAAGTCTCCCGTAACAATTTGAGCCCGCGCCCTGCCTCGCGCATCCAGACTAAGGAGAAGGAGGTGCGGAATGTATACAGTTCTCGGAGCAACCGGACACTCCGGCAGCATTGTTGCGATGCATTTGCTGGCCAAGGGTCAAAAGGTCCGCGCAGTCGGCAGGAGCGCCGAGCGCTTGCAGTCGCTGGCTGCGCGCGGGGCGGAACCGTTCGTCAGTGAAATCACCGACAGCGCTTCGCTGACTCGCGCCTTTACTGGAGCCCGGGCGGCCTACGTCATGCTCCCTCCCGCCGTGGCCAGCGCGGACTATCGCGCCTATCAGGACACCGTCAGCGATGCCATTGCCCGCGCCGTCAAGGATGCCCACGTCGAGTACGTGGTTTCTCTCAGCAGCATCGGCGCCGATAAGCCGGAGAAAACCGGGCCTGTGGTGGGACTGCGTCAACTGGAAGAAAAACTTAATGGCATCGCCGGCCTCAAGGTTCTGCATCTGCGTCCGGGATATTTCATGGAGAATACGTTGCCCCAGATTCAGCTCATCAAGACCATGGGAACTACCGCCGGACCTTTGCGTCCTGATCTCAAGCTTCCCATGATTGCCACCCGTGACATCGGCGCAGCGGCCGCCGAAAAACTTCTGCAATTGAGCTTTTCCGGGAGCAGCACACGGGAACTGCAAGGGCAGCGCGACATCAGCATGAGTGAAGTTGCCGCCATCTTGGGAAAGCTGGTGAACAAACCCGGCCTGTCCTACATTCAGGCGTCGGAGGAGCAGGTTCACGCCGGCCTTCTGGCATCGGGAATGTCCGAAGGACGGGGCCGACCTCATCCTGGAAATGGCCGCGGCCTTGAACTCCGGCTACATGCGTGCTCTCGAGCCTCGCTCCCAGCGCAACACCACACCCACGTCCTACGACACCTTTGCCAGGGAGGAATTCGTCCCGCGATATCAAAGCGCGTCGCAAGCGGCATGAGCGCTGGCGGCCAGGCACTCAGAAGTGTTCTTCTTCATCGTCTGGCGTGGGACGCGCCAGGCTTGAGGCGGGGCGGTCCCATCCGCTGGTCTGCCAGTTGTCCGCCTTGGACCGCTCGGGCTGCCACGAAGGAAGCCGGAGGCGCAGATAGCGCGCCAGCGTCTCCACGTAGGGCTCATATAAGGAGCACAGGCGGGTAAGCTCCGCAAAGCTGGATTCCGAGTCGCAAGTGGCCACCGGAGTGAGCGTTTGACGCATCTGCTCCCAGTCGGCCTGGGTCAGGCGAGGGTGCGGTGACTGTTGCGGGCGCGCCCCGAAGACCTGCGAAAGATCCACCACCGCGTGGCGGGCCATGGCAAAGGTGAGCTGGGCCTGGCGGCGGTAGAGACTGCCGCAACTCACCATCACCAGCGCGCTGGCATCCAGCACTACAGTCAGGGCAGCCAGCCAGCTCTGGTTATCGTGCTGCGAGCGGAAATATGCCAGCGCGGGATAGGAGAGATGACTCTCCATGAGCTGGGCTGACCAGCGCTCCCAGTCGGAAAGCAGTTGTTGCAACGCCTCCAGACCGTGGTCCTGCTGGTGCCGCCGGATCAGCTCCGAAGCCGTGGGCGGAGACCCGGCGCGCGCGTCCAGAAGGGAGATGTTCACTTCGCGCCGGGAGAATGCCTGGTACAGCACCGGCAGGTATCCCAGCACCAGCGCCAGAAAGCCGAATCCCGTCCCTGCTTCCAGCACGGCCAGGGCCTCGCCCAGAAAGCGGGTGGGTACCACATCCCCGTATCCCAGGGTAAAAAAGGTCGTGCCGCTCATGTACAGATAGTTGCGGAAGTCGGTGGTGGAGCGTAGCCCCGAGAGCGGCTCCTGCAGTGCCCACTGAATCATGGCGAAGCCCACCACCAGTCCCAGCGCCCACACGCTCAGTAAAAGCGGCAGCGAGAGTGGGCCAAAAATACTCAGCAGCGCTTCCCGCCGCTTGCTCTTGGCCAGGGACGCCAGTTTCGCCCACGGCTGCCACACCGAACGATAGAACACGCGCGTGAGCCGCAGCTTCCTGCGGACGCTGCGCGGAAGGATCACCGTCTCGAAGGCGTCCCACAGCACCACAAGAATCAGGGCGATGCCGGCGACCAGGGCAAAGATCATAACGTTCCGTGAAAGCGAATCAGCAAAAGTAATGAACTTACCTTAATTTAGAAACCCCAAACTTACACCTACAACCCCTCAGTGTCTTTCTTCGCAAGAACTAGGGCCCCCGGCGGATAGAGCCGCAGTCCAGAGCTCCAATAGGATTCGCCCAGACTTCATCAACTTTGCACGTTCCAGGGGGACACGCATGGGCGTTGGAAAGCTCTATGCGGCAGGTATTTTTCTCTTTCTTTGCATGGGCGCCGCGCAAGCGGCATTTGCACAGGTGAACGTTTCCGTCTCCTCGCCTTATGGCGGGGCCAGCGTATCTTCGCCGTTCACGGTGAATGCTTACGCCACCGGAAGCGTGCAAGTAACCGGCTGGTACATCTATGCCGACAACGTCGCGGCGTGGCACACTCCCGGTCCAACGAACAGCATTGCTGCCACTCTGTCGCTCCCCACGGGTTCGCATGTGTTGCGGGTTCGTGCCTGGCAGAGCAACGGCGCCTGGGGCGACTACCTGCTGACGGTGAACGTTACCTCGGCTTCCCCCGGCAGCGGCAGCGCACTGCCTACGCCACCGGCCAGCGCAAAAGTATGGTCGAACCTGGAAGACAGCACCAGCGACTGGTCGGATTGCGGCGACTCTTCCTGCGCCGGAGGAGCCAGCGGCACAAGCAACTACTGGACGGCTCCCTTCCAGGGTTCTCCCTCGCTCGATGGTTCCAGCCGCCAGTTCTACAACGGCGGTTCCGCCTGGTCGAATGTCTTGTGGATCAAGAAATTGGGAGCGCAGAACTCGGTCTCGAACTTCATCTGGGACTTCTGGGTCCAGTTCGATGGCGGCGCCGCCAATAATCTCTGGACCGCTGAATACGACCTCTGGCAGTCGGTGAATGGCCAGGAGTTTATGATCGGGAGCCAGTGCAACTTCGGCCTGGGGGTCTGGGACGTCTGGAATTCGGCGACGAATACCTGGTTGCGCACCTCGATTCCGTGCAAGCGCTTTGCTCCCGGAACCTGGCACCATATCCAGTGGTACGTGCAGCGGATCTCTTCCCGTCAGTATCGCTACAAGACACTGGTCGTGGACGGCGCCGCTCACAGCGTCAATCAAACCTACTACGCAAATCCCATCTACTGGGCGGATGCCTTAGGGATGCAGTTCCAACTCGACTTGAACGCCAGCGGCGTCGACGCCCACGAGTGGATTGACAAGGTGAAGCTGACGGCCTGGTAAAAATCCGAAGGATCAGTGAATGGTCTTGGTCTTGCGGCTCATATAATCCATTAACAAGTATTGCCCAAGTGTATAAGGGGTAGTGAAATACGCTTTGCCGCGGCACATCTCTGTGACCTTCTGCACGAACTGCACCAGGCCGTAGTCCGAGGCCAGCATGAAGGTGTTAATCATCACGCCGGCGCGCTTGCACTTGGAGACCTCCTCCAGCGTCTGGCTGACCACCAGCGGATCCAGTCCGAAGGCGTTCTTGTAGATGCGCCCGTCCTCCAGGGTCAGCGCTGAAGGTTTGCCGTCGGTGATCATCACGACCTGCTTCATGTCCTTGCGCTGGCGTTGCAGGATGCGCTGTGCCAGGCGCAGCCCCTCGCGCGTATTGGTGTAGTAGGGACCAACCTTCACGCGAGCCAGTTGCCCCAGCGGGACTTCTTCCGCCGAATCATGGAAGAGAATCAGATTCAGCGAGTCCCCGGGATACTGCGTGCGGATGAGGTGGGAGAGCGCCATGGCCACTTTCTTGGCCGGCGTGAAGCGATCCTCGCCGTACAGGATCATGGAGTGCGAGCAGTCCAGCATCAGCACCGTAGCGCACGACGACTGGTACTCGCACTGGTGCACCTGCAGGTCGGAATACTCAATGTTCAGCGGCAGGGAAAGGCCCTCGCGCTGGATGGCGCTGGAGAGCGTAGCCGTGATGTCCAGGTTCAGGGTGTCGCCGAATTCGTAAGGTCTTCGAGGATCCGCTGGCTTCAATCCCGGTAGCCATATCCCGGGTGTCGTGGCGTCCGAAGCTGGACTTTCCCAGCGAGCCCAGCAGGTCGCGCAGCGTCTTGATAGCCCAGAAAATCCAGGCTCTTGTCGGTGATCTCGAATCGCGCCTGTGCCTGCGACTGCCCCACCTGCCCGCCAACGAGGGCTTCTGCGCCGGATCGTGCGGCTGGTCGATGCTGATGTAGTCTTCCTGCTCCATGCGCTGGATGAGCTTTTCGATCAGCTGCGTCGAGCGTGCCATCCATCTGCATCTGCTGCAGGCGCTCCCGCATGTTCTCGTCCACCATGTCGCCTTCGGTCAGCGCCGCCTCGATGGCTCGGCGGAGTTCGTCGAGGCTCTGCTCCGGGTCCTGCATCTCGTAAAACCCGTACTGGCTCTGAAAGCCGCTGTTCAGCAGATAGTCGGAGAGCGCCGAGAGCAGGTCCTCCATGCTCATCTCGGAGGCCGGATCGGGAACGTACTTCTTGTAAGTAATTCGCTTCATGAGAATTTGTGATTCTGTTATTGGCAACAGCCGGATCATGCAACGGCATAATCGCTCAATTAAAGGTTCTGCCGCGTCCCTCGAAACGGAGGCTCCTCGCCACCGCCGCGTGACTCCGTCCGCCGCGCCGGTTTCTCTCCGGCGGTGAACACCCGCTCCTCGCTGCGTCCGATGCGCTTGTGGGCCCACAGCCCCTCCAAAACGAATTCCGCGCCCGAGACCTGCAGCTCCCGGTTGTCTTTGGGCTTGATGCCCAGCGCATCCAGCTTGTCGAACAGCCCCTGGATGCCCTTCAGCGCCTCCAGCACCTCCTCCGCCGAGGTCGAGTCCTGAACTCGCACCGTTCCTCCCAGGTCGAACCACTGCACCACCTGCTGCATGTTCACGCCGTGGAAGTAAATATCGAAGGTGTTGGCCACGGCGGTGCGGATCAGTTCGTGCACCACCACGTCTGCGCCTTTCATCTCGCCTTCATACTCCAGCTCCAGCTTGCCGGTAATGGCCGGCAGGGCGGCGTAGATGTCGGAGATGCGCGGGACCACGACTTTCTCATCCTGCACGATGGCCCGCCGCTCGGCGTTGGAAACTACGTTCTCCATGCAGGAAATCGGCAGCCGCTGGCTCACTCCGGAGCGCTTGTCCACGCGCTTGTCCTCGCGGGCCACGAAGGCGACACGCTCGATCACCTCACGCACGAATTGCGGAATGTGCAGCTTGTGGCCGTCCCGCTGCGCCCAAGCCTCCTGCTCCGTGATGGAGATGCCTTCCTCCAGCGTGGTCGGGTAATGCGTGCGGATCTCCGAGCCGATGCGGTCCTTCAGAGGGGTGATGATCTTGCCGCGCGCGGTGTAGTCCTCGGGATTGGCGCTGAAAACCAGTGCCACGTCCAGCGGCAGGCGAATGGGATAGCCCTTAATCTGGACGTCACCCTCTTGCATGATGTTGAACAGGCCCACCTGGATCTTGCCCGCCAGGTCGGGCAGTTCGTTGATGGCGAAAATGCCGCGATGAGCGCGCGGCAGCAGCCCGTAGTGCACCGTCATCTCGCTGGAAAGCTGGTGGCCACCGCGTGCCGCCTTGATGGGATCGATGTCCCCGATCAGATCCGCGATAGTCACGTCCGGCGTGGCCAGCTTTTCCACGTAGCGCTGCTCCGGCGTGAGCCATGCAATGGGAGTCTCGTCGCCCATACGTTCGATCTCATCGCGGCAGCGCCGGCAGATCGGGCTATAGGGGCTGTCGTGGATCTCGCAGCCCTCTACGTACGGCGTCTCGGGATCGAGCAGGGCCGTCAAGCCGCGCAAAATGCGGCTTTTAGCCTGTCCCCGCAGTCCCAGAAGGATGAAATTGTGCCGCGAAAGCACCGCGTTCACGATCTGTGGCACCACCGTATCCTCGTATCCCACGATGCCGGGAAACACGGTCTCGCCCTTGCGCAGCTTGCCGATCAGATTGGCTCTCAGCTCATCCTTAACGCGGCGATTGCGAAGGCAGGTTTCGGAATAGGGGCTGTGACGAAGCTGGCCGAGCGTCTGGGGAAGACTCATGGAGAACGGAAACCCTTCTCGCCAGAACGATTCCGCTGCCGGCGGTGGCTTGCTCACATCCTTCCGACCGCCCCAGGGGAAGCATCCGCGTGCCGGGCAAAAGGCCCGGGAATTCGCTTACTTGAAGGATTATACGCCCGCCGGAAACGCCCCCCGAAGGCTCCCGCGGGCTGCGCCGGACTTGGGGCGATGACTGCAGGCATCAGAAAAGAAATGCCCTTATTGGCCTGAAGCGAGGACGTGCTTGCCGCTAGTACACCGCCCAACAGCCATCTGCCACATCCGATTTGGGACTGTCCCGCCGGCTAGGTCCAGGTCAACAGGTACAGGGCCGCCGTAACCTTGAGGGCCGCCCGCTCTGCGTGTATCTGTTGAATATGTCGATTTCCAGGTCCTTCAGTCGAGATACCGCAAAACGCAGGAGCCAGCGGCTTCGACTTATGATGCGGGTAGCCATTTCCCCCGCCGACCCTAATGCCGATCCCTTAGGTTTCGACGCCACTGCCACGAATTTGAACCGCAACGGCGCCACCGTTAGCGCTGATCGCAAGATTCCGGTGTCTTCATTGATTACAGTGACCAACAACCAGGGTGCCAGCATGATCGCCCGTGTCGTCTCCGAAATCGGGCAGAAGAAGTCCCTGCGCCAGTACGGCATCGAGTTCGTGGATCACAGCGCTGGCTCGCACTTCTGGGGCGTGCATTTCCCTTAGAGACAGCTCTGGGCGGCACTCGCTCAGCAGCCAGCCAAAAACGGGTACCCTGTGATCCTGAACGACGGGAGAGATCTCACCGAGACTGACAGCCAAAAAATGCCGGGCGCTCCTTCTCTCTTCGAAAGACTGCGCGCCTGATCGGAGGCTTTCGATAACCGGCAGGGTCATCGGGTCATCCTGAAGCGCGACGGCTGGCGTGAAGCCCAATTATCCCTCGGCAGTCTTCAGCTTCAGGCTGCTCTTGTTGGCTTCCAGGAATTCCTTGAGATCGTCGCTCTGTCCCAGCAGGCGTATCCACTGCTCGTAATACAGGGTGACGGGGAAACGGCCCAGGCCGTAAACGCTGACCGCTCCCTTTTCACTCACTTTGAACTGCAAGCCGCCCGGGCGCCGCGTTGTCTCTCGCTTTTCCAGTTCCGCAAGTTTTGCTTTCAGCTCTTCGTAGCTGGGTTCTGCCATGTTGGATCATTCTCCTCAGATGAAGGTGAAGCGACGATTTCCGAACCTTACATGGAATCCCGGGAAACATACAACTTAACGTACAACTTGAGCATGCCGGAAACCCAATTGCCAAGGCCATCAGGGTTGCGAGGCCGAAAGCCTTCCGCTCTGGGTAGCGTCCATATCCTCGATGGAGGTAAGCCTTTTGCCTCCACCTGATATAAAATTTTTGCCGATGAACAACGAAACTGCATTTGAAATGGCGGCTTCCAGCATTCGTTTCGGCCCCGGAGTGACCCGCGAGGTCGGAATGGAACTGGCGGGCCTGGGGATCCATAAAATCCTGGTCATAACCGATCCCGTGCTCGCCAAGCTGCCTCCGGTCCAAACCGCGCTCCAGTCGCTGCAGGATGCCGGCGTGTCCTTCGTTCTCTATGACCGCGTTCGCGTCGAGCCCAGCGATGCCTCTTTCCAGGATGCTATCGACTTCGCACGCACTCACCAGGACATTGAGGCTTTTGTGGCCGTAGGCGGAGGCTCCACGATCGATACCGCCAAGGCTGTGAATCTCTACACCACCTATCCTCCCGCCGACTTTCTGGATTACGTGAATCCGCCGATCGGCAAAGGCCTGCCCGTGCCCGGCCCTTTGAAGCCGCTGATTGCCATTCCCACCACCGCCGGCACCGGGAGTGAAACTACCGGCGTCAGCATCTTCGACTACAGCCCGCTGCACGCCAAAACCGGCATTGCCAACCGGCGGCTCAAGCCGACCCTGGGATTGCTCGACCCGGAAAACACCCGCACGCTGCCGCCGCAGGTCGCGGCCTCCAGCGGTCTCGACATCCTCAGCCATGCCATCGAGTCCTACACCGCGATGCCATTTGGGCAGAGACCGCACCCTGGCCGTCCCCAGCTCCGTCCCGCCTATCAGGGATCGAATCCCATCAGCGACATTTGGTCGATGCAGGCTCTGCGCATGGTGGAAACCTACATCGTTCGTGCCGTTGAAGATCCCTCCGACGATGAAGCCCGCGCCAGCATGCTGCTGGCGGCTTCCTACGCCGGCATGGGATTCGGCAACGCCGGTGTCCATCTCCCCCACGGAATGTCGTATCCCGTCTCCGGCATGGTGCGCGAGTACCGCGCTCCCGGCTATGGGACGGGACATCCGCTGGTCCCGCACGGCTTCTCCGTCATCCTGAATGCTCCGGCGGTTTTTCGTTTCACCGCTCCGGCCAACCCGCAGCGGCACCTGGATGCCGCCCAGGCCCTCGGCGTCGATACCTCGCGCTGCCGCCCCGAAGACGCTGGACGCATCCTGGCCGACCGCATCACCTGGTTCATGCAGCGCCTCGGCACACCCAACGGCCTGCGCGCAGTGGGCTATTCAACGTCGGACATTACCGCGCTCATCGAGGGAACCCTCCCCCAGCATCGTGTCACCAAGCTGTCCCCGCGTCCCGCGGGCAGCGAAGAACTGGGCAGGATGTTCGAGGATGCACTGGTCGCCTGGTAGCCAGGAATTCCGGCAAGCGGCAGCACGTTGTTGGGAAAACCGCGGCCTTCTGCCGTGCTTCCCTCTGGGCATCTGCGCCGTCACTGAGCCCCGCATGCTGCTCTGTTGTAGAATGACGATTTCAGTTTTAGAGCAGCCGAGCGCCTGCCGTTTTCGGAAAAGGTCGCGTTCCGAAACTTCGAGAGAGACTCGTTAAGAAATATGCAGAAATGGAAACTCATCGACAGAATTGTTGAGTGCGGCTTGGTAGCCGTGGTCCGCACCGACGCTCCCGCCACCGCCGCGAAAATTGCCGATGCCTGCATCGAAGGCGGCGTCGTGGCCCTGGAAATTACTTTTACCGTTCCCGGAGCGGCCACGGTGATCGCAGAACTCAGCAAGCGATTCTCCAAGGGGGAAATCCTCCTCGGAGCCGGCACCGTGCTCGATCCCGAGACCGCTCGCGTCGCTATGCTTTCCGGAGCCCAATACATCATCAGCCCGTCGGTGAATCCCGAGACCGCGCGCCTCTGCAACCGTTATCAGGTCCCATACATGCCCGGCGTTGCCACTCCCACCGAAGTCGTGCAGGCCATGGAGTGCGGCTGCGACATCATCAAGGTATTTCCCGGCGAGAGCCTGGGTCCCACATTCGTCAAGGCGGTCAAGGCGCCCCTGCCGCAGGCACAGTTGATGCCCACCGGTGGAGTGAGCGTGAAGAACGTGGCCGAGTGGGTCAAAGCCGGAGCCGTCGCCGTCGGCGTTGGCGGCAACCTGATCGCGGGCGCCAAGACCGGCGACTTCGCTTCCATCAGTACCCTGGCCCGCCAGTTCCTGGAAGAAATCCGCAAAGCGCGCGCCAGTTGAGATCTCCCATGTCAAAACCAACCATTACTTTTGGCGAATTCATGCTCCGTTTGGCGCCCCCGGGCATGGAGCGCTTCCTGCAGAGCCCGCAGTTCGTTGCCACATTCGGCGGAGGCGAAGCCAACGTAGCGGTAGCGCTTGCCTCTTTCGGAGTGCCGGTCGCCTACGTCACCGTGCTTCCCGAAAAAAATCCCATCGCGGAGGCCGCCATCGGCGAACTTCGCCGCCTGGGCGTCGATACCTCCCGTATCGTGCGCGGCAAAGGACGTCTGGGAATCTACTTTCTGGAAGCCGGCGCCAACCAGCGCCCCTCCAAGGTCGTCTACGACCGCGACGGCAGTGCCATCGCTCTCGCCCGTCCCGGCGCCATTGATTGGGACTCGACCCTCAAGGACGCTGCCTGGTTCCACACCACCGGCATCACCCCGGCCATCAGCGAATCCGCCGCCCAGTTGGCCATGGAGTCGGTGCGCAAAGCGCGCGCCCTGGGAGTCACCGTCTCCTGCGATCTCAATTACCGCAAGAACCTGTGGAGGTGGGGCAAGCCGGCCTCCGAGGTTATGTCGGAGCTGGTGAAGTATGTCGACTATGCCATCGCCAACGAGGAAGACGTGCAAATGGCGCTAGGCATTCAGGCGGATGTGGACGTTCATGCTGGCAAGCTGGAACGCGCTCAGTACCAGAAACTTGCGGAGAAGGTTTTAAAGCAGTACTCGAACCTGAAAGGCATTGCCATCACGCTGCGGGAATCGCACAGCGCGTCCCACAACACCTGGGCCGCCTGCTTTTACGATGGCAAGCAGTTTCTCACCAGCCGCGGCTACGAAATCACCCACATCGTGGATCGCGTCGGCGCCGGCGACAGCTTCGCCGGGGGCCTTATATACGGCCTGCAAAACCTGTCTTCTTCGCAAGACGCGCTGGAGTTCGCCACCGCCGCCAGTTGCCTCAAGCACTCCATTCCCGGCGACTTCTGCCGCCTCACCGCGGACGAAGTACAGGGCCTCATCAAGGGAGGCGGCTCGGGCCGGGTGCAACGGTAAGAAAACGCAAGTTCGCAATCACCGAATCACCTCATCGCACGATATCGTTCGACGAATCCACCCGTGGCATCCCTCCCACCTGGCTTGCAACCCACGCCGCAAAACGATTGGCTCGCGTTCCAACCTCATCCAGGGAGCTGCCGCGCAGAAGCTCGTGCGCGAGGCACGCCGTGAAGGCATCCCCGGCGCCCACTGTATCCGCAACCTTGACTGCAATCCCTAAATGCGTGACCGTTTGCTCCTTCGCAACCAACAGGCTCCCGTTCGCCCCGCGAGTCACGCATACCAGCCGCAACTCGTAGGCATCCCGCAGCCCCCGCGCCCGGCACTCTTCATCTCCCCGGGCAATGCCCAGAAGGTCCGCTAATATCGGCAGTTCCAGATGGTTCAGCTTTACGATCTGCGCCCGCCGTAGCGACTCCCCCACGATCTCCCGCGTATAAAACGTCTGCCGCAGATTCACGTCGTAGATTTTGAGGGTAGTTTCCGGCGCGGCGTCCAGAAAGCGGCGGATGGTTTCGCGCGACTGCGGCGAGCGCTGCGCCAGCGAGCCAAAGCAAACCGCATCCGCGCGCGCTGCCAGTTCCGCCCAATTCCCATTCCATCGCAAAAAGTCCCACGCCACCTTCTCGCTGATGGTGAACTCTGGCTGTCCTTCGGCATCCACCTGGACGCGCACCGTCCCGGTAGGATGCTCCGGGTCCTGCTGCACGCAGGAAGTGTTGATTCCGAAATCCTCCAGTTGCTGCAGGGCCTCTTGCCCTAGGGCGTCGTTCCCCACGCGGCTGGCTACATTGCCTTCATCTCCCAGCACCTTGGCCATGCAGGCGAAATTCGCGGGAGCACCGCCCAATTGCTTCCCCGAGGAAAACAAGTCCCACAGCACTTCTCCCACACCGACCATCACAGCCGGATTCGTCATGCAAGATTCCTCGGCGAAAGTCTCCCGGCGCTCTCGTCCAGTCCTGCCGCCGGCCTCCGGGCAGCGCTCACCTTTATAATCATTTCCTCACATGGCCTACAACGATCTTAGAGACTGGATTGCCGCGCTAGAGCGTGCCGGAGAACTCAAGCGCGTGCGCGCCGAAGTGGACCCGATCCTGGAGATCACCGAGATCACCGACCGCGTTTCCAAGTCGGCGCCCGACAACTCGCGGTCCCAAGGTGCGCGCGGTGGTCCGGCGCTGCTGTTTGAAAACATCAAAGGGCACCCCAAATCGCAGGTTCTCATCAATCAGTTCGGCTCCGCCCGCCGCATGAATATGGCGTTAGGCGTCGATTCCCTGGACGAAATCGCCGACCGGCTTCGCCTCTTCCTGGACGTCAAAAGCCCGCAGGGAATCCTCGATAAAATCAAGATGCTTCCCATGCTGGCCGACATGGGCAAGTTCTTTCCCCGCAAGGTCAGTAGCGGGGCCTGCAAGGAAGTCGTTAAGAAGGACAATTTCTCCCTGCTCGATTTTCCCATCCTGCAATGTTGGCCCCAGGATGCCGGACGGTTCATCACCCTTCCCTGCGTCATCACCCGCGATCCCCGCACCGGCAAGCGCAACGTAGGGATGTATCGCATGCAGGTCTACGATGCCCGTTCCACGGGCATGCACTGGCAGCGGCAAAAGGTTGCCGCCGAGCATTACCGCGAGGCGCTGCGCAGCGCCGCCGCAGTGGCTGGGGAAGGGAACTTGGCCGCTTCTGCTCACGTGGACATTATGGCCCGTTCTTCCGGAGGCGCGCATCTCGCCCAAGGCCCGCAGCCCGCCGGACGCATGGAAGTCGCCGTCGCCATCGGAACCGATCCCGCTCTTACTTTTGCCGCCATCGTTCCCGCGCCTCCGGATGTGGAAGAATTCCTTATCGCCGGATTTTTGCGTCAGCATCCGGTGGAACTGGTGCAGTGCGAAACCGTGGACTTGGAAGTTCCCGCCAGCGCGGAAATTGTCCTGGAAGGCTATGTGCAATTGGACGAGCTGCGCACCGAAGGTCCCTTCGGTGACCACACCGGCTTCTACTCCCTCGCCGATGAGTACCCGGTCTTTCACGTCACCTGCGTTACCCACCGCAAGAATCCCATCTATGCCACCACTATCGTCGGCAAGCCTCCCATGGAGGACGCTTGGATGGGCAAAGCCGTGGAGCGCATCTTTTTGCCCTTGATGAAGCTCACCATTCCCGAGCTGGTGGATGTCAATCTTCCCCTGGAGGGCGTCTTCCACAATCTCATGATTGTCTCCATCCGCAAGTCTTATCCCGGCCAGGCGCGCAAGGTGATGAACGCCATCTGGTCGCTGGGACAGGCCATGTTCACCAAGTGCATCCTGGTCGTCGATGAAGACGTGGACGTCCAAAACCTGCGCGAGGTGACGCTGCGTGTCTCCAACAATATCGACCCCGAGCGCGACATCCAGTTCACCCTCGGTCCCGTCGATTCTCTCGACCACTCCTCCCGTCTCCCCAATTTCGGCTCCAAAATGGGCATCGACGCCACGCGCAAGTGGTCCACCGAGGGCTTCACCCGTCCCTGGCCCGATGAGATTCGCATGGATGCGGCCACCCGCCAGCGCGTCACCCGCCGCTGGAAGGAGCTCGGGCTGGACTAAGCGTTCGCCGCCTTATAGTCCGCATAAGGCTAAAAGGTTGCTTTGGGGACACTTTTCCTGGCCTGAAAAGGCCGCGAAATCGTGTTTCTCGCGATTTTAAAGTCTTGAGACAAACTCTCTGCTTTCCGCCTAATCCAACGGAAGGATGGGCTAGGACGGCCCGACTCAAATTTGACAGGAAATGCTCGACTGGAAGGGATGCTGCAAATGAAACGGCTTTTGATCTCGTTTACTCTCGCTTTACTGCTGGCGCTGCCCGCTTTTGCGCAGGATGAAACTCCGCGCATCGATATCTCCGCCGGGTTTACCCATATGACCGGGGACATCGGCCTGAACGGCTGGGATGGTTCCGCGGCCTATCGCTTCAACCAATGGCTGGGTGTCGCCGGCGACCTCAGCGGCCTTTATGGAAGTAATAGCGTCCTGGGCGTGGGCTTGCACAGCCACCTCTACAATCTTAATTTTGGGCCGCGGATTTTCGTTCCGCTGAACGACTATCCGAAATGGAAGCCCTTTGGCGAGCTCCTGCTGGGCTTCAGCCGTCAGAACCAGAAAATTAGCAACAATGTTCTGGGAACGGGAGTGGTCGTGCCGAATTCGCAAAGCGATACTTCCTTTTCCTGGATGATGGGCGGCGGCATCGATTATCAGTTCCGCCCGCAGTTCCGCATACGCGCCCTTGAGCTTGACCTGCTGCGTACCAAGTTCCTCGGCAACGTCCAGAACAGGGCACGCTTGAACTTCGGCATCGTGTATCAGTTCGGCGGCCGGTGATCGGACCGCTCCGGAGGCGCAAGCGCAAAATTCCATGGGGTCGGCCTCCCTTCGGCTGGACATAAGCGGATGCAGTAGCATCCTGCAGGAGAGATGATGGGCGGGCTTTCCCGGAAAGCTCGCCTTTCTTCATGAACATCCCGTATCGACTCCGGCGCCGCCCGCTTCGCTGATTTCGGACCCGCTTGATCGATCGCTTTTGTTCTGACATCCAAATTGTTTGTTGTACCGTTGGAGTCAGTGCCGCGCTTTCCCGTGGCGCGGATTCTTAAGGACCGTCTTGAGCAAACGGCGAATACTTGCAACCATCGGCCTGGTGATTCTGGCCGTCCTTGTGGCGGCCCTCCTGCTGGTGCATACCCCGCCCGCCCGCCGCTTTGTGCTGGAGAAGGCCGAGGGTGCTCTTGCCGGCCGGGGCATTGACTTCCATGCCCAGTCTCTGGACTATAACCTGCTCGAACTGGCGGTCACCCTCAACGATGTTACCGTCAGCGCGGCCCAGCCTGCCGGCATGCCGGCCTTCGCCCGCATCGGGCGTTTTCATATCAACCTGGGCTGGGCAGACCTGATTCACGGCGTCATTCATGTGCAGGACGGCGCCATTGAGAATCTCCAGATTCACTACGTGGTCACCGCCGGCGGGAAGAGCAACCTGCCAGTTCCTCCAAAAAGCTCTTCCAGTCAGCCCACGCAAATCCCCAATTTTCGTATTGACCACTTCCTCATTTCGAACGCCTCGCTTCACGTCGAAGACCATGCCCAAAACCTCGCCCTCTCGCTGCCGCAATGGCGCCTCCAGGTCAGCGGACAGCCCTCCGGCATGGAACAGGTGAAGCTGGCGCTCGAACGCCAGGGAACGGCAACCATGCGGGGCCGCAGCCTGCCGATCCGCAAGATTGATCTGGACGCACTCGCAGGAACCAATTCCGTGAACCTGCAAGGGCTCGAGCTTGCCACTGCCCAGTCTGACCTGAAGCTTTCGGGCACGGTGGAGGATTTCTCCCAGCCCAAGCTCAACCTCGCGCTTGCCGGCAATCTCGCCCTCGAGCAGCTGGCGAATTTTGCCGGCATCCAGGCCCCTGCCGCCGGCGACGTTCAGTTGACGGTCCACGCTTCGGGGCCCATGAACTCGCTCGATGCGAGCTTCGCGGCGAACAGCGCTCAGGTGCGCTACGGAGAGTTTCGCGATGTGAATCTCTCTCTCCAGGGGATGTACAACCGGGCGCAAAACCGTGTGGAGGTGAGCGTCTTGCGGGTGCGCGCCCCACTGGGGAACATCGACGGGCAAGCGGCAATCGCTCTGGGCGGATCGGGGAGCAGTTCGGTCCGGGCCGAGGTCGAGCACCTGAACCTCCAGCGCATCACCCGCGCGGTGGACCTGGGAATGCGCGTCGCCAGCACCGCCACTGGGTCGCTGAACTTTACCTGGCCGGGAATGAACTACCGGCAGGCCAGCGGACGGGCGCTGCTTACCCTGAAAAAGCTGCAACCCAACGCCGCCCGCAACGAACTTCCAATTTCGGGGGACGTGCAGGCCATCGCGCGCAACGGCCACCTCACCTTGAAGATCGGAAACCCCGGGGCGCCTTCCCATGCTTTGAAAGAAATCCAAAGCTTCCGCTCCAAGCTGGAAGCCGCCCTGCGTGGGATGATTGCGGGCTTCCGCACGGCAGCGAATGCGGCTACTCCCATCGCCAGCTTCCCGGCGGACACCGTTTCGCCTTTGCAGCCGCGGTTGCGCGGAGCTTTGCGGCAGCGGCCTGCCTCGGCATACAGGGAAGCGGACCCGCCGGAACCCTTTTTGGACGTGGATATTGGGAACAGTAATCAAAGGAAGGAAAGGCGTGTGCATCTCCAGCGCGTGTCTCTGGTCGTGGCTCCGGGTTCATATCCCGCGATCGAGGGCGCGCGCTTGGACGTGAGCCCGCGCATTCTGCTGGCGCTGTTCGCCTTCGCGCAGTCGCAGAATGGGAACCCCGATCCACAATCGTCCCGAGCCCTTGAATTGCTCGCCACGCGCCTTCACGGCCAGATCTCGATCAGCGCGCAGGGCGCTCTGTCTGGAACGCTGCACGCCAACATCACGGACCTGGGGGAGTTCCTGGCTGAGTTGGCGAACTTCCAGGGAAAATCCGGTACTCTGCTGCCGGTACCGGTTCGGGGTCCCATCGCGGTTACCGCGACCCTCGACGGAACCCTGAAGCGTCCCGCCGCGGAGATCGCCTTGTCCGCGCCTTCGGTGACGGTCGGCGATCTGGCCAACGTCTCCCTCGATGCCCGGGCTCACTACGACGCTTCGCAGATGCTGATCCGCCAGGCCACTTTGAATTTCGGCAATCAGGAGCAACTCATTCTGGCTGGTTCCGTCGGCTTGGGAGGCAAGAGCCCTTCCCTGGACCTTACGGCGCAAATTCCTACCCTCTCGGTCAAGACCGTGCTTGCCGCCCTGCAGCGCACGTCGATTCCGGCCGCCGGAACGGTTTCGTTCCATGCCACGGTTCATGGCACGGTGGCTCGTCCCGTGGTGCAGGTGAGCGTTAACGCATCCGGCCTCCAAGCCTATGGCGAAAATTGGGGAAGCCTGGCGCTGAACGCGTCACTGGAGAACAATCTGCTGCGCGTGAGCCAGTTGCGGTTGAACAAGACCCCGAACCTTCCCGGCCAGACTCTCAACGCCGAGCTCACTTACAATCTGCAAACCCAGGCGTACACTCTCAGCGCCAATACTTCCGGTCTCACCATTCAAAACATGCAACTCCCGGGAGGTCGTTCCTTTCAGGGGCAGATCGGTCTTCACGCCCAGGGAAGCGGATCAGTGAACGATCCCCGACTTCAGGCCAACCTGGACCTGAGCGGACTCACCTTCAACCAGCAAAATTTCGGGGATGTGACCGCCTCGGTCAACCTCGCCAACCAGACTGCGAACGTCGATCTGAGCGCGCCGCAGTGGGAAACCAGCCTGACGGCGCAGGCCGGAATCCAGTCGCCCTATCGCGGCACCTTCCACCTGCAGACGCAGAGTCTGGCGATCAACGGTCTTCCGGTCAAGCTCCCGCAGGCATTGCAGCAAGGCGGGCTCGCCGGCACCGTGAGCCTCGACGTCGAGGGACAAGGTCCGCTGGCGCAGCCTCAGCAGCTTGACCTGACGGCGCGCATCCCGCAGCTCAATCTCACCTTCGAGGGACAGACCATCAGCCTTCCCCAGCCTCTCGTGGCCCGCTATGTCAATCACGTGCTGCAGTTCGAGCCCAGTACCGTCGTTGCTGGTGCTTCTCAAATTCAGATCGCGGGGCGCCTGCCGCTCGAGGCCGGCGCCGCGTCTACCGACCTGCACCTGACGGGAACGATTGACCTCGCCAGCGCGGTGCAGTTTCTTCCCGCCCCCGCCGCCCCGACGGGCCAGGGCAGCGCCCAATCGGCTCCGTCGCAGAGCGCGGGAGAGACCTCGCAGAACTCAGGACCGTCGTCGCCGGCCACCTCTTCGCCGAATCCTTCGCCGAATGCCGGGCAGACTTCGCAGGCTTCCGCAACGCCTGCCAGCGGAGCTCCTCCTCCGCAAAGGCTGGCCGCGACCGGCCAGTTGCACATCGACCTGACCTTGGGAGGCACCCTCAAGAACATCGTTCCGCAAGGTTCCTTCAGCATGCAGAATGCGTCTCTCTCCGGCCCGCCGCTCCCGGCGCCGGTACAGGGTCTCACGCTTGAAGGCAAACTCCGCAACGGCATGGTGCAACTGCAGCAGTTGGAGGCCCAGGTAGCGGGCGGTCAAATTCGCGCCTCCGGCAACATGCCTCTCGACCTGCTGCCCAAAAGTCTTCCCCTTGCGGCCCCGCCCGCCAATCAGCCCGCTTCATTCCAGGCGAGTGTCACCGGACTTAACGTGGGAGAGATCGGAAATCTGGGAGACACCGTCACCGGTACGGTTTCTCTTTCGCTCCAGGCCCAGGCGCCTCGCCTCGACGTCGACGCCATCGACGCCCAGTTGCGCATCGACGAACTGGACCTGAAAGCCGGAACCATTCCCATCGGACAACAGGGGCAATCACTCATCACGCTGCGCAATGGTCAGGCCAGCTTGCAGCACTTCACCATTACCGGGCCGGACACCGAATTGGCCCTGGCCGGTACTGCTGGCCTGGCGGCTCCCCGCAATCTCAACCTGCAGGTGCACGGGCATACCAATGCCGCCCTGGCCGCCGCCTTTTCGCAGGGTCTCAAGGCTCAGGGAGCCACCGACATTCAGATTTCGGTGGCCGGCACCATGGCCCAGCCCCAGATGCAGGGCTATATCGCCATGCAAGGCGGCCAATTTTCCCTGGAAACTCCGCAGGTCGGGCTGACCGGCATGAACTTTCGCCTGAACCTGAGTGGCCGTCAGATCCAGATTGCGCAATTGTCGGGCACTCTGAACGGCGGCCAGCTCAATGGTTCCGGAAGCTTCCTCATCGGCTCCGGCGGAATCCAGAATCCGGATGTGCGCATCTCCGCCAAGGATGTCTACATGAACTTCCCCGAGGGGCTGCGCAGCGTTTCCAGCTTCGAGCTGACCCTCAAGCCGCAGGACAAATTCCTCCTCCTCGGAGGCGATGTTCATATCCAGGAGGCATTTTTTCGCCGCAACGTCAACGTGCAGACCCAACTGGCGTCCTACTTGACGGCCAGTCCGGGAGTGACGCTCACTGGCCAGCGCAGCGCTTTTCTCGACCGCATTCGCTTCAATATCAATGTGGACACCCGTTCGCCCATTGCCATCGACAATAACCTGGCCCGCGCCGGCATCGATACCGCCCTTCGGCTTGTGAACTCCTACTACGATCCCTCTCTTGTCGGAAGGGTCACCTTCCAGGAGGCCGGAGAGCTGTACCTCAGCGGCCACACGTTTTATATTGACCGCGGAGACATCACGTTCCTCAACGAGCGCCGTATCGAGCCCGATCTCGACATCCTCACCCACACCCAGGCCGACGGCTATACCATCAACATGCTGGTGCAGGGCCGCTCCGGCAACATCCAGACCACGCTTACGTCGGACCCGACGCTTCCCGAGCCCGATATCGTTTCCGTCCTGGTGTTCGGCCAGCCCCTCTCGCAAGTCCGCGGCGCAGCGGCTACCATCGCGCAGCAGCAGGCCTTCTCGCTCATCGCGGGCACCCTGGGCGGCACCCTTTCCCAGCAATTGCAAAGCGCCACGGGACTGTCGCAGGTCTCCATCGAGCCCAGCCTGATCGCCAACGAAGCCACGCCGACCGCCCGGCTCACCGTCGGACAGCAGCTCGCCAAGGGTCTGCGTCTGGTCTACTCGGTCAACCTCTCCGACGCCGGAGATCAGATCTGGCTGGGCGAGTACAAGTTCACCCCGCGCCTTCTGACCCGCATCACCAAGCAGACGGACAACAGTTATCGCTTCGACCTGAGCGACGAGATGCGTTTTGGCAATGCTCCCAATCCCGTGATCGGCAATCCCGTGCCCAACCGCAAGGTCAAGAGCGTTACTTTCACCGGAAATACTCTGTTCTCCGACAAGGAGCTCGCTGATAAGTTCGGTGTTCATCCGGGAGATAAGTACGACTTCTTCAAGGTCCGCAAGGGCCTGGACAAAATCGAGTCGCTCTACCCCGATCAGCAACGGCTGGAGTCCACCGTTCGCCTCAACCTGAACCAGCAGCCTTCCACGGTGGATATCAACATCGCCGTCCATCCCGGCCCGATCGTGCTTTTTAGTTACGAGGGCTGGGACGTCCCCGGCAGTGTTCGCAAACACATTCGGAATATCTGGAAACAGGGAGTCTTCGACCAGCAGCGTGTTTCCGACGCCGTCGAGGCTCTTCGCGGTGCGCTGATTGACCGCGGCTACGTGCAAGCCAAGATTACCGATTCCATCAAAATGGAAGGTCAGGACAACAAGCGGGTCGTCTTCGATATTCAGGCCGGAAAACACTTTTCCAACGTGAAGACCGTCTACCAGGGAGCCAAGGCCATTTCCCCGGACACCCTTGACGACGTGATGAACGATAGCGATCTGAAGGGGAAACTACTTACCCAGCCCGCCGATGTTCGCAATCTCCTCCAGACCTATTACAACCAGCAGGGATACCTGCGCGCCAAGGTGCAAGACCCGCATCCCCAGGTGGACTCTCGAACGCAAGTGGCGGAGATCGTAATTCCCATTGACGAGGGGCCTCTTTTCCGCGTGGGCGGCATCCGCTTTGAGGGAATCCATGCCTTTTCCGAGGATCGCCTGCGCGCCCAGGTTTCCTTTCAGCCGGGGGACCCCTATACCCCCACGCTGCGCGACCGCTCCATCATCGACCTGCAGAACTTCTACGCCGACAACGGCTATCTGGAAGCCAACATCAATTACTCCCTGGACCTGAATGAGCAGAAGAACACGGTATCCCCGGTGTTTCAGATCGAGGAGGGCCAGCAGTCGCTCGTGCACCAGGTGACCATCAGCGGAAACGATGAAGTTACCAAGAGCCTCATTAACAGCCAACTGCTCATGAAGCCGGGACAGGTGCTCAAGGGTTCCGAGTTGGCGAACTCCCGTGCCAATCTTTACGGCACGGGCGCTTTTCGGTTGGTGGAAATCGACCACCAGCCCGCCCAGGGCGCTTCCCATCTCAAGCCCGGCCAGCGAGCGGTCGATGTGCAGGTCAAAGTTCTTGAAGTGCAACCTTTCCAGTGGACCTACGGCGGTTACTACGACACCGACCGCGGCCCGGGCGTAATTTCCGATTTCTCCAGTCACAACATTACCGGTAACGCTCAGACGCTGGGGCTGCGGCTGCGCTACGACCGCGACCGCCAGGAATCACGCCTCTACTTCAGCCAGCCGCTGCTGCGCCGCTTTCCCGTCAAGACCACGGCTTCGATGTACTACGTGCGCAACCAGCACTTTGCCGCTGCCAACAACCAGCTTTCGCTCATCGATGACGAAACCGGGTTGTCGCTGGAGCAGGAGTCCAACTTCCGCAAAGACTACCTGCTCACCTGGTCCTATAGCCTGGAGAGGGTACGCATTTTCAATCGCGGCGTGGCGGACACAACCTCCACCACCCTGCCTGCCGGAGACATCGGCTCGCTTCCCGGCGAACAAAATCTGCCCCTGCCTCCGCTCGGCGCTTCCATCTCGCAACGGGTCGCGCCCCTGGAGTTCACCGTGTCGCGCGAGACGCGCAACAGCGTTCTGGACGCCACCCGTGGCTTGTTCCTCTCCAATTCGTTTTCCACCAGCTTCCGCTTCCTGGGTTCGCAGCAGCAGTTCGTGCGTTATTACGGGCAGTACTATCAGTACATTCCCCTGGGGCGTAAACAAAAGATTCCCTTCAAGCAAGACAAGGAGCCCCGCCTGGTGTATGCCGGAGCACTCCGCTTGGGGCTGGCAGGCGGCCTGGGCGGCCAGAGTCTCATTCAAAGCGAGCGTTTCTTCGCCGGAGGCGGAACCACCATCCGTGGCTTTGGGCAAGACGAGGTCGGCCCCACCCAGGGCGGAGTGCCGGTCGGCGGAAACGCGCTGTTTACCCTGAATAACGAGCTGCGCTTCCCCATCAAATGGATTTTCGACGGCGTGGGATTCGTCGACATCGGGAACGTCTATCCCCGGGTGAGTGACTTCAATCCCTTTTCCGTCCGCGAGGGCGGCGGCTTCGGAATTCGCGTGTACACCCCTTACGTCATGCTGCGCGCCGACTACGGAATCAAGCTCGACCGCCGCACCGGCGAGTCCTTCGGGCAGTTCTTCTTCAGCATCGGCCAGGCGTTCTGAGAAACATTCGTGAGTGTCATTCCGGGCGCAGCGGGGAATCTGCGGGCCGTGTTACAGCAACCGCGCTACCAGATCGTAGTCGTGCGCTTCCGTGATTTCGCAGCGATAGAACTCCCCGGCCACGGGAGTCCCCGCCTCGCCCCAATCGTTGATGTAGAGCTTGCCGTCGATCTCAGGAGCGTGCATGGAGGTGCGTCCCTCCCACAGCAGCCCGGATTCCTCGGACGGCCCTTCCAGCAAGACATCGAATTGCCTGCCCACCAGGGTCTTCTTTTTGCGGCGGCTGATTTGCTTCTGAATCTGCATCAGCTTGCGTTGCCTGCGCCGTGCCTCCGCCGGCGGGACCTTGTCCCCCAGGGCGTGCGCCCCGGCGCCTTCTTCGTCCGAGTAGGGAAACACTCCCAGCCAGTCGAATTGCGCCTGGCGCACAAACTCGCAGAGCTGTTCAAAGTCGCGCTCGCTCTCGCCCGGAAATCCCGCGATCATGGTGGTGCGCAGCGTCAGGCCGGGAACCATGCGGCGCATCTTCTCAATCGAGCGCAGAAAAATGTCCGCTCCGCCGCCGCGCTTCATGCGCTTCAGCATCGCCGGCGATGCGTGCTGCAGCGGAACGTCCATGTAAGAGCAAATCTTGTCGGATGCGGCAATGGTCTCCAGCAGCCGTCCCGTAATCTTGTTGGGATAGGCGTACAAGAACCGTACCCAGCGCAGCTCGTCGATCGTGGCTAGCCGCTCCAGCAGCAGCGCCAGCCCGTCCTGCAAGTCGAAGTCTTCGCCGTAGCAGGTGGTGTCCTGCCCGATCAGCGTGATCTCGCGCACGCCCTGGTGGGCCAGGCGCTCGGCTTCGGCAATCACGGACTCGAAGCGGCGGGAGCGGAATTTGCCCCGCAGTTGCGGGATTATGCAGAAGCTGCAGGGATGATCGCATCCCTCGGCAATCTTGATGTAGGCAGACGCCCGGGCGGTCGCCAGCATACGGGGAGTGCGGTCGTCGTAGAGATAATTTGGGAGATCGGCAATCGCGCCTGTCCACTCCTGGCGCGAGAACCGTCCCGCCTGCTCGCGGGCGGCGCCTTCGGCGCGTGAGTTCAGGATCACGAAGGGCGAGTTCGCCTCCGCTCCAGCTTGGCGCTCAACCCCTGCCGCGCGCAGAATGTGCTCCAGTTCGCCCGTGCCCACCACGTCGTCCACTTCCGGCAGGTTTTTGCGGATATCGTCGCGGAAGCGTTCCACCAGGCATCCCGCAACCACCAGGCGGCGCGCCCGTCCTCCGCTCTTGTGCTGTGCCATCTCCAGAATGGTGTTCACCGATTCCTGTTGCGCGCTTTCGATGAATGAGCAGGTATTTACTACGATCACGTCGGCAGCAGCGGCATCGCGGGTAATTTCGGCTCCCGCCTCGGCCAGCATGCCCATCATGACCTCGCTGTCCACAAGGTTCTTGGGACAGCCCAGGCTCACGAAGCCCACCCGTGTGGAGGAGTTCGTTGCTGGAGTTTCGGATTGGTGTTCCTGCGGAGCTGCCGGACGGATAATTTCGGACATGCGCTTCTATTCAGTTTAGCATCCGCGGATGGCATCGCTGCCGCAACGAGCTTTGCGGAGCTTGCTTCCTTCTTGAAAGAGCGTGGCGTCAGCATTCCGCAAGCTGCTGCAAAGTATCAAGGCACCCCCGGGCGCTTGAACGGTCTGTCCGTTTCCCCCGCTGAAGTGCCTTGTCTAAACTCAGGTTTTGCAGATAACCGATAGACTGCACTAGCGCAGAGCCGTGTGCTCCCACTGCTCGACCGACGGTTCTCCTCCTTCCGACGGCTTCGACGGGCTTCCGAACTGGTTCATGGTGTCGCGTTCCCCGGTGGGACTGGCCACCGACGCTCCCCGCCCGGCCGCGTCCCTCGCAGCGTTCCACTTCACGCCGGCCCACTGCTGGCTGTTCTGCACAAACACGTTCTGGCTCTTAAGAGCCTCATCCTGGAAGTTCGCCCAGGCCAACATTCCACGCTTGAGAAATCCCTCCTGGCCTTGCAGGAACTTCTGCACTCCAAAGTGGTCGAGCTGCGAGCCGCCATAAGTAATGAACTGGAACTGGATTCCCGCTTTGGCTTGTTCCGTCAGAAAGCTCTCGAGTTCCTCATCGCTCATCGAGCTTCCATTATGCTGTGCCCGCCAGTAGAACGACGGCGAGGTATTATTCGCCAACAGTGGCTGGGGCATTTTCAGATGCTTGGCATGTTCAATCAAAGCACTTGCCCATTGCCGGGTCTGCTCCAGGCTCGGACGATGCTGTTCCATCCACGAGATATCAGCGAAGGGAAGAAAAGCCTTGGAACGCGCGATGGCCATATCAATCCCGCTGCGGACCATGTAAAGCGTGTAGCCGAGTTCCTCCGTTTTGGCGAGGTCCCAGTCCCAAAAAATGCTGTTGGGAGAAAAATCGTGGTTCATCCTGGAAAGTACCTTCCACTCAGGATACGAATAGATCTGGAAACCCAGCTCTTCCGCCTTCTCCCTCGCCGAATCTGCGGAAGCGCTGGCGGCAAACGACTTCCATTGCACCGCTGTCATTTTTATCGTCTGCCCTTGGGCGGCCGCCTGCTCAATGCGCTGAGCCACGGCTTCCCCGAGCGTTAGCAGCCCGGCGTCTTTCTTCCAGCGGCGATGGACCTTCTCCACCTCCGATTCCGAGAGGCCCTTTTCCCGAGCTCCCTGAATCCCCTTATGGTAGAAGCCCGCGTGAAAGTTCGTAGCCCCCAAAATAAACGGGTGGTCCCTCTCATCCAGGTTGCTGGTGACAAACTCGGCAGCTTCGGCGTCCGTCCTGGCTACCAACAGGGTTTCCAGCCCCATCACATCGAGCTGCAATCGGACCTCGTTCAGTCGCTTGATGTGTTCATCGGTTGAAACCAGGACCTTGCCACTCATGTGGCCGCACTTCTTGCAGCCGTGCGCCTGGTCTTCGATGTGAATGGCCCCCACCAGCGGGTCATCCGATCCGTGCGTCAGCATGTATTCCACCAACTCTTTCGGCGCCATGTGGCCGGTGTCGATGTCCACGACGAAGGGAGCAAGGAGCCCATCTTCGTCGTCCGGATTGTGCCTGGCCTTCTGTTGCAGACAGCGCGAAAAACGCGACACCGTTTCCGCGACATACGTGTAGGTATATCGCGCCTGGTCGGATGCGCCGGAACGGGCCGACTCCGCCCACCCACCGATGTAGATTGCCTGAATTCCTAAGCGAACCATGGCGTCCAGCGACGCCTCGTCAAATGGTCCGAAGGTGTTGACCGCTGTACCGTGCAGTTGGTGCTCTCGCAGGATTCTGTAAAGCTTCTGGGCAATGGCGTTTTGTACGGCATATGCGGGACGGATCTTCAGACGTAATCCTGTAACCTGCTCCGCTGTATGCAGGCGACGAATATGACGTCCCGCGGCCCGTTGCTGCTGCCACCAGTTCTCAACTTCCATAACCGCAACCGACTTTGCTCCGGCCATCATCTTCGACCTCCGAATAGATCCATCGATTCAACCTCAGAATAGGTCATAGATCGGGGTTACAAGCCGGTAAAGCATACGCAGGACGATCTCGATTGACAAGCGACGGGGAGTTTGCTGGAAAACTTGAATAATGCTTCCTTTTTTCCACTTGTGCTCTATCCAAATCTTGTACGGTACACAGTTAAGGCCGCGAACCGATCCCGACGGGCTCGAACGCAACCGTGAGGTTGATTGATTCCTCGACTGTGGGTCCTGCGGACACTCTGGGAAGGATAAATCTCAGACAGAAAACCCCATTCCGTTTAGCATTGGGAGCCAAGGCCGAGCCAACCACGCAAGGCTAGGCTTGACTTCGCTCGCTCAGCAAACGATAAACAACAGGTATGCGACTTCAGGGCAAGGTAGCGGTGGTGACGGGCGCCTCCATGGGCATCGGGGAGGCAATCGCCCGTATCTTGCTCGAGGAGGGCGCGTCGGTCATGTTTTCTTCCCGCGATCCCGGACGCCTGGAGGCGGCCCGCAGCCGCGCCGGGCACGCCGAGCGCTCCCTGGCCGTGACCTGCGATGTGCGCAATCGCGAGGAAATCGACCGCCTGCTCAGCCTTACCGTACATAACTTCGGCGGCTGCGACATCTGGGTCAACAACGCCGGTCACGGCCTTGTGGACACTATCGAGAAACTGGATCAGCAGCAGGTCCGGGAACTGTTCGAGACTAATTTCTGGGGCGCGCTCGCCGGAATGCAGTCCGCAATCGCGTACATGAGGGCTCAGGGCAGTGGGGCCGTGATTAATATTTCTAGCGTTGCCGGCTACATCACGGTGCCGGGTTCGGCCGCCTACGGAGCAACGAAATCCGCTCTTACCGCCATTGGTAAGGCCGCGGACCTGGAACTGCGTGGAACCGGCGTCCGCGTGATGACCGTTTGCCCCGGCTACATCGCAACCAACTTCGTCACGAACTCAGTCCGGGGAAATGAACCCAAGCGGTTGGGAGGCGCGCGCCCGGGATCTTCGGCAAAGACGGTGGCTCGCGCCACGCTGGAAGGTTACCTGAAGGGAAAGCAGGTTGTGATCGTACCCTGGTACTACCACATCCTGGTGAAGATCTATCAGCTCTTTCCTGCGCTTCTGGACAACTACATGGCCGGGCATCTACGCGCCGCGGAGAAAGGGATGGCCGAAGAACAGGCGCCGGTTCAGCGGCAAGGGTAAGGTCAATCTTTACCAGGTTTTCTGTGGAAAGAGGCTGCTGCCAGAGAACTACTCCCGCATCAACAGCTCCTTGGCCCGCTGGGTGGCCTTCACCACAGCCTTGATCAACGTGACCCGCAAGCGCCCTTCTTCCAGCTCCAGCAGTCCATCGATGGTGCAGCCTCCCGGGGTAGTAACGTCATCTTTCAGCAGGGCTGGGTGATTTCCCGTCTGCAACACTACCTGCGCTGACCCCAGTGCAGTCTGCGCTGCCAGTTGCGTGGCCAGCTCGCGCGGCAGTCCCACCTTCACTCCCGCCTCGGCCAGCGATTCCAGAATGATGTAAATGTAAGCCGGCCCGCAAGCGGAGAGCCCGGTCACCGCGTCCATCTGCGCGTCGTCCACGGTCACAACGCGGCCTACGGAGGAGAACAGGGCCTGCGCCGTGCGCATGTTGGCGTCGCTCGCCCACCTGCCCTTGCAAATGGCGGTTACCCCGCAACCCACAGTGGCGGGCGTATTCGGCATGGCACGAACCAGGGGAATCTCGGCGCCTGCGCGAGACTCAATATAGGCGGTAGAGGCAGAGGCGACCACCGAAATCAGCAGCTTCCGGGGCGTCAGTTCCGGACGAATTTCCTCCAACAGCGCCGCCAGGCTCTGCGGCTTCACGCACAACAGGATTACATCCGCGGCGCGCGCAGCCGAGCGATTGTCGGTGTGCACCGGAACGTCCAGCCGCCGGGCTGCTTCGGCTGCCTTCTGCGGATGCTGCATGGTTCCCATCAGGTCGCCGGGACCGGCGATTCCCCGGCGCAGAAACGCTTCCAGCAGGATGCCTCCGATGCGGCCCGCCCCCAGGACGGCGATTTTCCCCGATGCCTTGCTGGAGCCCGTAAACAGGGCCTCCGTTTCCTCGATCTTGGGCGACATGGCGGGTCGTTGCGGTGAGAGCATGGAGTTCTCCTGATTTCGATTACCAAACTGCTGGACCACTCTTAGTTTCTGTTCTGCTTTTTAGCTTCGGCCCGCGTTCTGGTTCTGCCGTTTCTTCCGCTTTTTCGCCTGGGCCCGTTTTCGCTTGCGGATTTCTTCCGGTGAATACATGGTTCCGCGGCAGCCTTTCGAGCCGCAGTTACACGTTGCCTCTCCAATCCCGTCGTAGAGGTTGTAGTCGTAGCACAGTTCCTCGCCCGGGTGGATGTTGCGGGCAGCGAAAATCCAGACGTGCCCCTTCACTTCATCGGTTTCGCAGTTGGGATCGCACGAGTGGTTCAAAAATGCCGCCATCCCATGCCCATCGATCAGAAACTTGCCGTCCCCCACACCGAACAGGTAGGTGAAATCCTTGTTGTCGTACAACTCATCCGCGTCCTTCTGTGCGAGCAGTGGACCGGTATATTCCAGAATCCGCGCCCCCTTGCGAATTGAGCTGGTGGTATAGCATCCGGCCGCATGAATGGCGGAAGAACGGATTATGAGACCCATAATTGGAGTGTTCTCGTCCTGTGTCGCAATGATTCTGGCAGCCAGCCCTAATTTCGAGGCGCGGCCAATACCTCAAGCTGATGAAGCAGGAGAAGCTCGCCCGATTCTACCCTGCCTCGATGGCTGAGTCATCTTGAGCGAAGCGAAAGATTCCCGCGTACACCGATTAAAACCGCAACACGCAGGGTTTCTTGACAGGCAGAAGGAACGGAGACGTTTTACTTCGGCAACAGCCGCAGCTCATGCGCCTTGGTCCGCTCCAC
>CAVTBJ010000012.1:0-895351 GCA_963732925.1 Terriglobia bacterium | reverse complement strand
CAGTATTCATCAAAACATGTCGTTGGTGACCGCTTCTCATTACTGGGACACGCAGCCGGGTTCATCGATCCGCTTTACTCAAAGGGACTGTACGTCACTCACATGACGGTCATGCTGCTGGCAGACCTTCTGCTGAAGGCCAAACAATCAGGCGATTACTCGGCTGCGGCTTTCGCTCCTCTAGAAAAAACCACACTTGGCTACATCAGGATGCAGACCACCGCTTGACGGCCAATTCACTCAAATCGTGGTCGAATTACAAGTTGTGGCGGTGTAGCTGCCTGTAATGGTTGCTTGGCGCATATCTCGAATACCTGATGTTGAGCATCACCCGCATGCGCGCCAAAGACCGTAACGAGTATATCGCCCTGTTGAGCAACAACCGGCTGGCTGGTGGTGGTTTCGACGGCTTCTTCGAGATACAAGAGAAGATTGATGCTCTCTTTGACGAGGTCAATCCCGATGATGATGCAGATGTGGATCGTATGAACTGCTGATGGCGCAACGCGCTGTTTGCTTCACTTCCGTGGATGCCGAAACCATATTCCAGGCCGTTTTGGATGGCAAAAGTCACTGGGGAAAAACAAATTTCGCCTGACGCTTTTCAACAAAGATGACGGCTTTATGGGCAGCGGCGCCTACCTCTAACACTTCTTCGGCGATATGTCTCTGCTTGCATGGGTTTCAAAGGCGCGCAGGACATGCTCTTTAATGCACGCCCGTACCTACGCTGGCGGCGCAAAACTCAAGCCCGCCTGGCCGTGCATTCATTCTCTCCTGTAACGGGAGAGGGCAGGTGATGGCACATGTTTGACACTTATCTCCGCAACGCCAAAGACCGCATTGGCGAACCGCTTGCCCGGGACACGTCCGCGTGTCGATCCCAGCGCCCTGACGCTGATTGCGCTGGCTTTTGGCATTGGACCGTGGCTTTCGCGCACGTGAACTGTATGGTTGGGCGCTGATTTTCTGGCTGCTCAACCGCGCGCTTAATGGCTGGATGGCACGTTGGCGCGCATGCATAACAGACAGGCAGACTTCGGCGGATACCTGGACATCCTGCTCGACTATTTAGCTTATGCAGCGCTTCCCATCGGACTTGTGCTTGCTTCGCCTACCCCGGAGCATTACCTGGCCCTGACGCTTATGTTGGCCACTTTTTACGTCAACACCGCTTCGTGGATGTATCTGGCTGCTATCCTGGAAAAGCGCCACGCACGGGACCCTGAAACTGCCACCACTATCGTAATGCCCGCCGGGCTGATCGGCGGATTTGAGACCATTCTGGCCTATTGTTTGTTCCTGTTGTTCCCGGCAATGATAAGCACGTTATTTACCATTTTCAGCGCGCTGGTGCTGGTCACGATTGTGCAGCGCCTCATCTGGGCAAAACATGCCCTGCGATGATATGATCCTGGAGACCGTACAGATGCCCCCATTGAAAGTAGGCCAGCCTGCACCTGAATTTTCCCTGCAATCCGCTGATGGCCAGCAAACTTCCCTGCAACAAATAAATCAATCCGGGCAACACGCGCTGCTTGTTTTCTTGCGCCACCTGGGTTGAATACCCTGTCGTGAGCATGTGGCGCAGTTGTGCCAGTACCAGGACGAATTAGAGCAACGAAATACACGCGTGATCATCATCTCATTTCTTGGCACATTGCCCGCTGTGCAAGCATGGATGCAGGAAACCTGCGCTCGCTTCACCATACTTCTCGACCGCGAACGTACAGTTTACACTGCCTACGAACTTGAACGTTCCTACTGGCGTTCTCGCAATTTGCGAGCCCGCCGGGCTTCATCTTCAAAGCCTGGCCCTCTGGTAAAGATACCTACTACTTCGACATGGCGACGACACATCTCAACTCGGTGGCGATTTCATTGTGGACAAAAACGGCATCTTGCGTTTTATCTATCCCAGCCACGATCCTACAGACAGGCCGCCTGTAGAAAAATTATTGAGCATCCTTGGTGCTCTTTAAAGAAAAACCTAGAATTGAGAGTTTATCCTTTATTTACTTCAAAAAGCATGCTCGCTCGGTAATACTACTTGCAGTTGCACTCCATGAGGGGTCATTTCTGCGTGGTGGGCACGCGCGCGCGCACAATCGTCTCGTTCAGCGCTACCTGATATTCCATATATTCACCTCGATATAGGCAAACTCTGCACCACACCAGTCAATGCATTTTCACAGGTTTCTTTTTGGATGCGGATGTGTTCCGGGCGGCATGGGCACCACTCTATGATTTGATTTCATTCCCCACTCTTTAACCTGCCCAACGCCGAATTCGAGCCACCCGTGGCTTGCCTTGCCATCTACGAACGTTGTCACCCCGGACAAATTTAGCCGTCTCCACACACGGCGGACGCTGGAAAAGCACATTCGGACGGTCAAAAGCTGCAACTTTGCCATCTCCATGAGCGCCATACGGTCAGACATCGCCATTGCTTCATCTAAGTCATGCGTGACCAGGATTGTGGTGATACCCAGTTCGCGCTGAATGTTGCGGATGGCCTCTTGGAAGTTCAGGCGTACAGTGTCGTCCAGACTCTGTCCAGCTGTTCATCCAGCAGGAGGAGTTTGGGATCGGTCACCAGCGCCCTTGCCAGGGCCACGCGTTGTTCGTCCCCCGCCTGATAATTGGGAAGGCTTGCGCCGCTCTATGCCTGCAGACCAATTAAATCGAAAATGCGCCTGCCCCAACTTCTGTGCGAATGGTGCCTGTGGACATGCCCTGCACCTTCAGCCCGAAGCCCATATTCTCGGCTACGTTCAGGAACGGGGAAGAGGTACTACTTCTGGAACATGAACACTGCTCCACGTTTGTTCGGGGGAATGTTCAGGATGGATGAGTTGTCAAATTGGATATCGCCGGCTTCGGGTCGTTCGATCCCGGCTATCAGCCTGAGCAGGGTCGATTTTCCGGAACCGGAATGGCCCGAAAGGGCGACCATCTCCCCGTCATCCACAGAAAGAGAGAAATCTTTGAGCACAGGGGTGCGTTGATTGGCGTACGTTTTGGTCAGTGAAATCAGGTTTACATGGGTCATCAGTATTGCTCCCGAATTTCGCCAGTTTGCTGGTTGAGTTGACGTGCGGTTGCGGCGATCACCAGCACAGGTGGAGCCAGGAAGATCAAAGAGATGGCGGCAATTGTGACGGGGTTGCCGCCGGATGCGGCTGAAAACAACAGGATGGGCAGGGTGATGATGTGCCCGGAACCGATCAGCAGAATGAGCAGATACTGGCTCCAGGAGATGAGAAAGGCAAACAGCGTAGCGACCACCAGGCTGGAGCGATCAGGGGCAAGGTAACGGTGAAAAGGTGCGGGATTGGCTGGCACCCAGGACCAGGGATTGGAACTCAAAGTTTTCATCATAGCGGGCAAATGCGCCTGAAAGCGTAAAGACTACATACGGCAGGGTTGGGATTAGATGCGCCAGGACCACACCCGCCAAGGAGCCTGCCAGCCCAACCCGCAAGAAGAGAATATTAAGTCCCATTCCGATGGCAAGTGGCGGCACAACCGTGGGCAGGAACAAAACCAGCCAGGCAAATTGCCGCCCGCGGAACTGACGCAGCCCCAGCACACGTGCCGCCGGAAAGCCAAGTACAAGCGAAAGCAGGCTGACGATAAACGCGATGATCAGGCGTCACGCAAGCCGGTGACAATACGCGGATCGCTAAGCGTTCGTGAAAAGGCTGTGGCAGTCCATTCGGTAGGAAAGGGTTGGGGGAAGAACCAGCGCGTCGAGAAGGCGTACACGATAAACAAGGCCAGCGGAGCAGCCAGGATGAAGTAGAGTGTAAAACGTAAAACACGCGTATGAAATCGATCATTTCCTGCTATCCTCTAAAGGCTGACTGCCGCCACAACCAGGACGATCATGGTGATGATCAAACTGATTGCCATGCCGTCTGCACGAGCGCGCAAATCGGGATCGTTGAAAAAGCGCAAGGCCAGCACTGGCAGCATACGTGGGTAATCCACGCCAAGCAATGCCGGAACTTCGTAACTGCTAAAAATAAAGGCAAAAACCAGCAATGCACCTCCGAGCAGAGCAGGTGTGACCAGCGGCAGGTAATATAGCGCAATCTCTGCCAGCGACTAGCGCCCAGGTTTTCGGCCACCAGATCGTAACCTGCTGGCTGGGAACGCAATACTGCGAGAACGATTAACGCCAAAAAAGGGACTTCTTTGCTGACATAGTGCAGGATAATGCCAATCCCAAAACGATCACGCACCAGCACGGGGAATTCTGCCGGGATCTGGATAAAGCCAAGTGTCGCTGTCCAACGTGCCAACAATCCGCTTTGGGAGAGAAACAAGAGCAACGCCACCGCCCAGACCAAGTGCGGAAAAGCAAGATTTTCAATTGAGTGCCAACGTATCCACATGGGCGCCACGTCGCTCAGACAACCAGACAGCGACTAAAAGCGCCAGCGTAGATGAGATCAGGGTAGAGGCCATGCTAACCCACAGTGAGCAAGCCGAATGAACCCCAAAATTCCCGGCCAGCCTGTCCTTGACCAGTGAGCAAGTTGCGATATGCATCCAAGCTGAGCGTATTTTGACCGATAACTGATACTAAGCCCAGGCTCTGTGCTACCCCATAGGCAAGAACTTGCCCCCAGCAAAACCGTGACAAGGGTTAATGCCGGGGCAAGAGCAAGCCAGGGAGAGAAGATCAATTTATCGCGCATGGCAACTTTTCAATCATTGCGAAACGGCGCTTTTCCTTTGAAGCAATCTCACTTTGAGCAGGAGATTGCTTCGCTCCCTGCGGTCGCTCGCAATGACAGAACAACTATTTCTGTAGAACGTTTTCCTGCCAGCCCTGCTCAACTAAGTTTTGGTACTCTGCAGCAGCATCACCAACCAGTGATTTTGCTAACTCGGCTGCGGGAGTTGCAGCATCGCCCAGTTTGCCGGCAGAATCCGGTAACGTGGCAACTGCTGACTGGTCTGTGACGCGGTTCACGTCTATGGCGTAGCCAAGGCCAAATCCGTTTTCAGGCAAGACCTGCGCTGCCTGGAACTCCGGTTCGAGCAGAAGATTTGCCAGCACCAGTGCGGCGGCTTTGTGCGGAGCATTAGAAGGAATGGCAACGTAGTTGAAGTCGCCGATCATGTAATTATTGAAAACGAAGGCGCGGGCGCTTTCGGGCAGCAGTCCATTTTGAATGCCAGTGCCTGCACCTGTGATATCGTTGGTCATGCTGAAATCCACTTCACTATTGGCAAACAGATTTTTCAGCTCAGCCTCATCCTGGGCGTATGTCTCGCCACTGCGCCATAGGCAGGGTTCCAATTCATTGAGATATTTCCACAATTCAGGAGACCACTTGTTCCAGGTAACCTGGTCAATTTTCTGCCATTGTTCCGCACCGCCGCTGATTTCATACAGCGCGCCTTTGACGAAGCGCGTACCCAGGAAGCCGCCCTGGTCCCGGGGCAATATAAGTAAAGCGACCGGGATGTTCGCAAGCCCAACTTTTGAGTTCGGTATACGAGCGCGGTAATTCATCAGCGCTTGATACGAGCTACGTCATACACAAACTGGAACTGTGCCGACGACCAGGGCTTTCGAGATTGTCGACCGGATTGCCAAAATCGAGATTGATGGCGGGGTTATCCCAATTGAGAAGTTCACTATGGGGAGTTTGCGCCCAATCGGGGTAAAGCAAATCGGCTTGTTTCAGGGTGAAAAAATTCTCCCGCGTTAATCCAGATCAAGTCTACCGCACCGACTTCTGCTCCGGCCTGTTTTTCGCCAATACCTGGTTGACATCCACGGTGTCTGCAATCGGGACGCGATTGAGCGTGATCTCGTAGCGCTCTTGCAGCGCTTTGCCATAGAAATCATCTACAAAGGCATTGATGCTGTCCGAGCCGCCCCAGATGTACCAGTTGACGGTTTGCCCGCTCGCGGCAAATAGCACGCTGTCCCAATTGTTTATGTCATATTCAATGCTGGCTTTTGACGCGGGTGCGCAAGCCGTGAATGAGAGCTAACATCACAAATAATAATAGAAAGTTTTTCATATCCTTTTCCTCCATCAAGGTTGGGGTTTTGCAAAGCGATAGCGTAAGACGCGCCCAGCTCATGACCCAGGTTGGTCAGCGTTTCTCGCATGAAAAAGTCGGCCACCTTCAGGATGCCGCTGAATAGGTCGGGTAGGGGAAAACCAGGCGGTAAATTTAAAGCGAAATCTTCTGGCTCATCGCCAGCGTAAAGAACGAAATCATCTAGAAGGGCGCGGCCCCACGATCGTGACATGCAATATTTGCCCGGTAAAGCGCACTGCATCCACGATAATGAAGCCGCCCTTCAAATCGTCTGTGTAGCCGCGGTCGGTGTGTTCCGTCAGGTCGACTTTCAGGCGGATGACCGCTTCGGGGGTGGCACTGCGCTTTCAGTTGTTGAGGCGTTTAGGCCAACGGTGGCAACTTCCGGGTCCGAGAATGTGGCGCTCGGATAGAGCGGTTCCTTTTTGCCGATGGGAAGAAGCGGGAAGGCTATCCGTTGCACTACACGACGTCCCTGCGCATTGGCAGAATGCGTAAATGCAGACGTGGGGGTCACGTCTCCGATGGCATAAACACCTTTGACTGATGTCTCGGCAAAACTATTGACTTTGACCCGCCCCGGTCATACTGGCCCCCGGCCTGCTCCAGTCCAAGCGAATTGATATTGCGTACCCGGCCGATCGCAATCAAAACCTTGTCCACAGCACGGTATTTTTGATCTCATTGTCCCCCATTGGAGCGTAAGTGTGCGACTGGTTTTTCATCGTAGGATTTGGCGGTGGCATTGTAGTAGGTGGTAATGCTGTGCCGATCCAACGCTGCCTGGATAACTTGAGCCGCTTCCGGACTGGTCTGGCTGGTCAACGGGCTGGTCATCGAGCGCAAACATGGTGACTTGGATACCAAGCTTTTGGAAAGCAAAGCCCATTTCCAGGGCGATGAGACAGGCTGCCCAACGATGGCAAGGTGTTTGGGCGCATCGGTCAGGTCGAATAGACTTTCGTTGGTCAGGGTACGTTCCTTTGGCAGACCGGGAATATCCAGCCAACGCGGGTGCGCTCCGGTTGCCATGACAAGGATGACTGCAGGAAACCCGAATGATGATTTCACCATTTTTTATTTCCAGCGTCTTTGGCCCGGAAAATTTTGCCCTTCCCTGAATAAAGGTCAGGTTTTCAGTATGCTGTACTTCTTCGGGTCTCTTTTTCGCGCAATGCATCTTGCTTACTGGATAACTTCACGCAGCACTTCATCGGGCTTCATACCCGTCTCAAACTCTTTCATCCAGAACGCGCCCATTTTGTTCGCAGAGCATTTGAGTTGATGGCAACTGGTCTGCACAAAAAACTGAAGTCCTCCAAACCCTGACAGATGAGGGGTTGAGACACTAAAAGGCAAGTAGATCCTCTGAGACTTTTCAAAAGGTGCTGGAAAATCCGTTGTATGGGCTGGCCAGCCTCTGAGTGTGGAGGATTTGAACCTGTCAGGGGACTTCATGAACCGATTGTTAGCGAAGAGCTGTTTTGCCGCGTACAGAACGTGCTCAATGGAAGAAGGGCCGGTGTTGCCGTGAAGCCGCAAACAACTCAATCCCGACTTCCCCCTGAAGTGGTTCGTGAAGTGCGCGGTTTGCGGAACGCCCCTTACTGTGGATTTTCAAAAGGAAACAAAGCAAAAACAATACGGCTACTATCCCTGCCGCGAGAGTAGTTGTCGCGCTGTCAATGTGCCCGAAGGGGGCTCTTGAATAGAAATTCGTTGTGTTGCTCAGTCGTCTACGCCCGGATAGAGAGGTCGTTTCGGCATCCTCATGCTCTGCGGCGAAAGTGTGGGCTGAGAAACAAGGTGATGCAGAAGCTCGCACCAACAAGTTGGTAGGTCGTCTAAACGAGCAAGAAGAGGCGACTCGGAAGACAGAACTTCTCAGGGCAAAGCTGAACGGCGAAGTGAGCCAAAGGCGATTACTAGAAAGCAAAAACCCAGTTCTGAAGATGACATTCGCCGCAACCAAAGGGGAGTTCTAGCTAAGGCAGTCGAGCAAGGCTACGCTGGAATCGTTTGTCAGGTTCGCAGAAACCTCATAAACCCTCTGCATATTTCCAAGTCTTGACGCGAGGCATGACGCCGGATCATGCAGCGTTCACACTAGGCCAGTTCCGCGAAAACCGGGATCGAAATTAAGAGATGGCACACATTACGCCACTCCTACACGACCCTGCTGCGCCAAAACAACAACAACCCCAAATTGGTTCAGGGCCTTTTGCGGCCTGCCTCGCACGCAATCACAATGAAATTTCTCGACGAAGCAATGTCGGAAGAGAAGCGCAGCGCTCATCGTGGAGTGATTCAGCCGCTAGACCGTAGCGCGCCAAAACCAGCAATTCCGCAAGTGGTTGTAAATCTGGCGTCCCCGGCGGGATTCGAACCCGCGTTACCGCCGTGAAAGGGCGATGTCCTAGGCCGGACTAGACGACGGGGACGGCATGGCAGGCGCAAAAAGCGAGGTGAAAATTCGATGCACTTTCCGAGGGTCGCGTGGAACTTCCAGATGGTAGCAGCGCCTCCAACTCACTGTCAAAGCATCAGCTGCATCCCCGGAAGAGCTGAGGCAAGCCGACGCATCGCTCCTGCTGCGGCAGGTTGCTGGGCAACGGGCTGTTTGCCCCTGCAGGCTAATGTAAAGACTCGAGGCGCTGTCTCAGTGCACGTTTTGCAGGGCCCAGGACCGTGCGGATACGGAACGGCGCCTTTGCCGGGCCCCCGAATGGGGTGCTCATTTAGCAAAGGTGGCTGCCTGCCTTGACCGCGGGTGGGTCCCTCTTTGTGGAAATCTTTGCCTCCGGAGCCTCTCTTGCGGCCAATTACGTGCCAATACAGGATCAGACTGGTAAATCTTTCCAGGAGGCGGCAAATCCTACCGCATCGTACCCGTCGAGCCAAATACTAACTCTTTTGTTTTCAGCAACGAAGGGAATGGCATTGGGGGTGCAACAAGATAGGACAGACGAAGTGGCGCGCAACAGGGGCGCTCTCAAGAGGGACTCGGCCAGAGCTTCACTTGAGCGCCCCTTTTGCATTGAATCCGGAAAAGCATTGTAGCACGTTTTCCGGCAAACGCACATGACTCCCGCCTTTCTCAGTCCCGCCCGCTAATCCCAGCCTCCGAGCAGCCCCGCAAGAATTAAGGATTAGAGCTTCCAAGCAACCGCCACGCCGTCGCGAACCGGCAGCAACGTGGTCAGTAGTTCCTTCGAGTCATACAGCATGTGATTGAAATCAGCGATGATGCGGGTGCGCGCATCCACGGGCGCATCGTCCATCCTGGCCACCCGTCCTTTCCACAGCACATTATCGGTAATGAACAGTCCCCCACGACGCAGGCGCGGAAGGGCCAGGGGAAGCACCCGCGGGTAGTCGTCCTTGTCCACGTCATTAAAGATAATGTCGAACTCGGACTTTTGCTCGGAAAGCAACTCCAGGGCGTCCCCCACCAGAATTTCAATGCGGTCGAGGACACCGGCCCGCGCAAAAAATTCCTTGGCCGCCGCCGCCTTTGCCGGATCGCCGTCGGTATAAATTACGCGGCCTCCTTCGCCCACGGCTCGCGCCCACCAGATGGTGGAGTAGCCGATGGCCGAACCTAACTCGAAAACCGTTTTTGCCCGGCTGATGTGCGCCAGTTGGAAGAGAATCCTGGCTACCACCGGCCCGACGATCGGAATCCTCTCCCGCGACGCCTTCGCTTCCATCTCCGTCAGCACTGGGTCCCGCTGCGGGAGCATGGAATAGAGATACTCTTCTACATCAGGTTCGGTAATGCCGTCGGCTTTCATCGGTGCGGGACGTTCGGGCATGGGCGCCTTCCTTTCTTTTTGCTACCGCTCTGGCGACATATCAAATGAGCAGAGCCGGTACGGCATAGGCAAAATTCTAAGGCGTTCGCTGCTCTATGAGCAACCTGACCGGGTAATATGCTGCCCATGCCCAACCCTTTGCCGCCGGAGCCCAGGCTGCTTCTGTCGCGCGATCAGATCGCAAAGCGCGTTCAGCAAATGGCGGGAGACATTTCGCGCGACTATGCCGGCGAAGCAGTCATTCTCGTGGGAGTGCTTAAAGGAGCGTCGGTGTTTCTCAGTGATCTCGCCCGCCAGATCACTCTCGACGCCACCTTCGACTTCATCAGCGTTGCCAGCTATGGCGATGGCACCCGCTCCACCGGAGAGGTACGGCTGAACAAGGACGTCGATTCTTCCCTTGCCGGGCGAAACGTCATCCTGGTCGAAGACATTCTGGATACCGGACTGACCATCACCTTTCTTCGCAAACTGTTTCTCGCGCGCCAGCCGCACTCCCTCAAGATCGCCGTCCTGCTCGACAAGCGGGCCCGCCGCCTCGTCCCGGTCGAACCCGACTACGTTGGCTTTCCCGTCGGCAATGAATTCGTCGTGGGATACGGCATGGACTGGGATGAGCGCTACCGCAACCTGCCGGACATCTGTGTGATCCCCAATCCGGAGCTCGGCGACGAAGGCTAGGTTCTCTCTTCCCGAGGCTGGTCGATTGGTACAATCCCGGCATGGCACACACCGGAGTCCGGAGCTGGAGATCTCTGGCGCCGAGGATCGAGTCCACGCTGCTGCGGCCCGACGCCACTCGGGACGAAGTAGAACTCCTGTGCCGCCAGGCTGGCGAATACGGCCTCGCCGCAGTTTGCGTGCAGCCGTGCTGGGTGGCGTTGGCGGCCGCGTCCCTGCATCTGTCGCCGGTCAGAGTGGTAAGCGTAGTCGGCTTTCCTCACGGCGCAACCCTCGGCACGGCGAAGCGCCTGGAGGCCCTTGAAATCCTTCGCCTGGGCGCCGACGAACTGGACATGGTCCTGAATCTCGGTGCGCTCAAGTCCGGCGAACGCTCCCTGGTGGAAACCGATATCCGCGGCGTGGTCGCAGTCGCGCATAACGCCGGCGCGCTGGTCAAAGTGATCCTGGAAACCTGCCTTCTGAGCCGCGACCAGAAAATCCTCGCCTGTGAACTGGCGGTTGCCGCGGGAGCGGATTTCGTCAAAACATCCAGCGGATTTTCCTCTCGCGGAGCAGCCGTCGAGGACGTTGCCTTGCTCCGCGCCACAGTCGGAGACCGCGCCGGCGTGAAAGCCGCGGGAGGTATCCGCACAGCCTCCGAACTCGCGGCCATGGTAGCTGCGGGCGCCGACCGCGTCGGCACCAGCTCGGCCATGGAAATTCTGCGGGAACTCGCGGCAACAGCCTGAATCAATTTGAACTCAGCGCTTCCCGGTCACCGCAACACAAGCACACTTCGTGTTTCGCAAGTCGCCGAAACCCACCTGAAATTTCAGCCCTGCTGAGTTCCCTTCACGGCCCAGCGTTTCAATGCACGCTCCCAGCTTCCCCGTTTCTGCCGGCAGCGGCGGTTGACCACCTCCTTGCTCAGGACTACAGTGAGCTTGGCTGTGGCTCCCGCCGCCACCGTTCTCGGAGCACAGACGCCATACGGACGAAATCATTCGCGCTTTCCAGTCCCAGATTGAGGTAAGAATCATGGTTTCCGCCGCTACCTGCGCTCATCTCAATGCCATCACCAGCGTCAAACCTGCCAAGCGCCATGAATGCGAAGAATGCGTGAAGATTGGGGCCCGCTGGGTCCACCTGCGAACCTGTCAGGAATGCGGCGTGACTCTGTGTTGTGACAGCTCGCCCAACCGCCATGCCACCAAGCACGCCCACGCCAGCGGACATCCCGTAGTCGCTTCCGCGGAAGCGGGCGAGCGCTGGCTGTATTGCTATCCCGACGACGCTTACGCCGAGTACTGAACTCCCTCTTGCGCCTTCTTAGCCCGGGACCACAGTATTCCGGCAATGGAAAGGACACAGCAATGATCCTCGGCGTAAGCGACGGTCCTGCTGCTCTTTGCCGTGCTCATCGTGCTCGCCCCAAACGCTTCCGCCAGGTGGCCGGTGCGCGCGATGACAAAAGCCAGGGCCGGAAGATCATTGTGAAAGGCCGGCGGTCCTGCAGGAGATGCCATATCGTGTCAGGGCCTCTCCCCGCCTTCCGGTGCCAACTCGCTGCATCCAAGAATCTCAGCTAGCGGAATTGCGCAAGAATCTGGGGGTGGGCATCGCAAAAAAAAGGCGAGCCACGCTGGCTCGCCTCAAATTGCTTTCGGACCTTACTTACGCTGCGGGAGCTCCGCTGAGTACCTGTTCGCGCTCGGCTTCGTCCTTGCGTTCCTCGTCCACGCCGTGCGGAAGAGCTAATTGGATGACCTCTTCCATAGTGCGCACGTAGTGGACATTCACGCCCTCCAGTTGTTCCGGCGTCAGGTCCTCTTCCACATTGTTCTTGTTCTCTGCGGGAAAGATGATGTCCTTCACGCCCGCCCGCTTGGCCGCCAGGAACTTCTCCTTCACGCCGCCGATGGGCAGCACGTTGCCGCTCAGGGTGATTTCTCCCGTCATGGCAGTGAAGGTTTTGACGCGGCGGTCGGTAAGCAAGGACACCAGGGCCGTGGCCATGGTAATCCCGGCTGAAGGACCATCCTTCGGGATCGCCCCCGCCGGCACATGCACATGCAAGTCGTGTTCCTTGAACAGGTCCTCGCTGATGCCCAGGCGGTCTGCATTGGAACGCACCCAGGTGAGCGCCGCCTGCATGGACTCCTGCATCGACTGCCCGATCATGCCGGTGATGGTGCGCTCGCCCTTGCCCTTCATCTTGTTGGCCTCGATGAACAGGATGTCACCGCCCGCCGGTGTCCAGGCCAGGCCCACGGCCACGCCCGGACGCCGTGTGCGCTCGGCAATCTCGGTATCCACGCGGATTTTTTCTCCGCCCAGAAACTCTCGGACCGTGTCCCGCGTCACCACCAGCTTTTCCACCTTGCCCTCGGCGATGCGCCGCGCCTTCTTGCGGCAGATCGTTCCGATCTGGCGCTCCAGGCTACGCACGCCTGCTTCGCGCGTGTAGTGCTGGATCACATAGCGCACGCTGTCTTCCGGGAACTCGATCTGCTCCGTTGTGATCCCGTTCTCTTCGATCTGCCGGGGAACCAGGTAGTGATGGGCAATGTGGACCTTGTCATCCTCCGTGTACCCTTGCAGCTCGATGATCTCCATACGGTCGCGCAGCGGGTCTGGAACAGGATCCAGCATGTTCGCCGTCGTAATGAACAGCACCTTGGACAAATCGAACGGCACGTCCAGATAGTTGTCGCGGAAGGTGGAGTTCTGCTCCGGATCGAGCGCCTCCAGCAGCGCCGACGAGGGATCTCCCCGGAAGTCGCGCCCGACCTTGTCGACCTCGTCCAGCATGAAGACCGGATCGTTAGTCTCGGCTCGCCGGATTCCCTGAATGATCTGTCCCGGCAAGGCTCCGATGTAGGTGCGGCGATGACCGCGAATTTCGGCCTCGTCGTGCACGCCGCCCAGCGACAAGCGCACGAACTTGCGGCCCAGAGAGCGCGCAATCGACTTGCCCAGCGACGTCTTGCCCACTCCCGGAGGTCCCACGAAGCAAAGAATCGGGCCCTTCATGGCCGGCTTGAGCCGGCGCACGGAAAGATAATCCAGGATGCGGTCTTTCACCTTCTGCAGATCATAGTGGTCGGTATCCAGAATTCCCTTGGCCTTGATGATGTCTACTTCCCCGCCGGACGACTTCGACCATGGCAGCACCGCCAGCCATTCCACGTAATTGCGCGTCACCCCATAATCGGCCGCCATCGGAGACATCCGCGCCAGCCGGTTCAACTCCTTGAGCGCCTCCTTCTTGACCTCCTCCGGCATGCCGGCCTTTTCGATTTTCTCGCGCAGGTCTTCCACATCGCGCTGGCCTTCGTCCTGTTCGCCCAGCTCCTTTTGGATCGCCTTGAGTTGTTCGCGCAGGTAGTACTCCCGCTGCGTCTGCTGCACCCGGTCCTGCACGTCCGACTGGATCTTATTGCGCAACTGCTGTACTTCCAGCTCCTTGGCCAGGTGCTGGTTGATCTTGTCCATGCGGGCGTGGACATCCGTCGTTTCCAAGATCTCCTGCTTGTCACGGGTGGAGAGTGTGGGCAGTGAGGACGCAATGAAGTCGACCAGCCTGCTCCCTTCATCAATATTCATAGCCACCGTCGCCAGCTCGTCGGAAAGCGTGGGCGAGCCCGCAACGATCTGCTGGAAGAGGGTCAGCACGTTACGCTGCAGCGCTTCCTCGCCGGCCGACTTGACCGCGGAGACATCGGGCACGTTTTCCACCTTGGCGCGCATGAATGGCTGCAGCTGTTCGAACTCCTGCAACTGCACGCGCTCCAGCCCCTCCGCGAACACGAACAGGCTCTGGTTGGGCATCTTTACAACTTTGTGCACCACCGCCAGGGTTCCGGTCGAGTAGAGATCGGTTGGCTGGGGGTTATCTACCCGCGCTTCGCGTTGGGCGACGACGACAATCGTCTTGTCTTCGCCCAGAGAATTGATCAGCTGGACCGAACTCTCCCTCCCCACCGTAAGCGGGAGCACCGCGTGCGGAAACAGCACTGTATCCCGGACTGGCAGCACCGGCAGGTTGCCCTTATCCGCACTTGGGCGAACAACCTCTTCAGGCTCTATGTTCTCTGTAATGTTAGCCATAGCACTCCCTTGAGTTAATCCTACTCAACTTTGATGACAGATGTCGATAAAAGATTCATCGCAGTCCCCCCGCCTTGGCATCCGCGAGAAATCCCGAAACCGCGTGACAACGAACCTGGCAGATGCTGTCATGGTGCAGGCCATCCCCAAGGATAAAACCTGCGAAAATAATGGCGTGGGCCCGGCCCGGGCAGGCTCGGCGGCGGTCCGCAAACTTGCTCGGAGCCACAACTGGGACAAGGCGCACGATTGTAATTGAACCCCATGGATGCGGCAATGTTTGCCCAGGTTACGTCCGGTCTCCCGGTGCGGCAGCACTTTTGGTGAACCTGGACAATAGCTGAATTAGAACCGCATTCGCCGGAAGAGATGCCTGTTTGCTGACGGCTATCTTCCGGGTTGCGTAACAGTCCCGTTTTGAAGCGGCAACAGACCTGACTCGGCGGAAACTGTTGCGAGTTACGTGGCGGCCGATAAGGAGCGCAATGTCCTGGCTAATTCCTTTCCTCAGACCCCTGGTGCCGGTGGCAGTTGACTATGCCCGGGCTCGAATTCAAACGGCTCAACAGCAAGGCGTACCCGAGGCGCGGGACGTGTCGATGGAGCCGCTGGAAATGCGACTCGCGGACGCGGAAGCGCAAGTCGAAGCTCTGGCCACCGTGTGCAATGACCTGGGCGATGAAATGGCCCGCCTGAGCGCGGAGGCCAATGCGCGCATCAAGTCGGCGCGCACCTGGGGCATGCTTCTGCTGGCGTGGAACCTGGCGCTGACAATTACCGTGGTGGTGTTGTTCCTGCGGTGAAGACCCTCAACAAGCTTTCTGGTTCCCGGCTCCGAATCCCTTTTGATGTCTCTCGATCGGCGGTGGGCCGGGTTGGGCGAAGGCGAAGCGAGAGACAACTAATGCGGAACTATTCCGCCGCCGGATAGATCCCGAGCACCCTTACGAACTCGGCAATTTCCAAAAGGTGGGTCAGTGCGCGGCGTGCCTGCTCATCATCCCCGCGGAGAAAATCCACGAAGAACGCATATTCCCAGGGCATCCCGCCCACTCCCCGACGGGCCAGTCCGGAGGTCAGCAGAGGCCGCGATTCAATTTTGCTCAGGCTGATGTCCCGCAGGGCAAAAACGCTGAGCGCCTTGAACAGGGCCCCCGGCTGGTTCCTCAGAGCAAATGCTACGGAAGTCTTATTGGCGCCCGGCAAGAGTCGGCAATGGGGGCGGAGCAGAAAAAAGCGGGTGAAATTCCGCTGGTCGTCTTCGATATTGCGGGCCAGAAGCCGTCCGCCATATACGCTCGCGGAACGCAGGCTGGCGATTCCGGCGGTGTCTCGCAAATTCTGCTCCAGCACATGCTTCACGCTGCCCGCAGTGTCGTAGAAGGGCTCGGCGCGCATCTTGGGATGACGGCGCAGAAATTCGCGGCACTGCTCCAGGGCTACCGGGTGGGAGAGCACCCGCCGTATGTCTGCGAGTCGAGTTCCCGGAGCAGCAATCAGATTATGGCGGATGCGCAAACGGAACTCGCGCTGCACGAAGACCTGCCGCGCCAGCAGCAGATCCAGATGCAAGCTCACTGGACCGGCCAGCGAGTTCTCAATGGGGATCAGAGCGGCCGCGACTGAGTTGCCGGCAACCCTGTCAAAGACCTCCGACGAGGTGGCACAGGGCACGACCGTACTGCCGGGCAGGAATTTGCGCGCCGCTTCATCGCTGAAGGATCCGGGTTCCCCCTGGATGGCTACTTTCATAATGACGGTCAGATTTTCCCGATGTGTTTCGAACTCCCTGGTCCAGAGTAGCTTACTGCCACTCGGGCCTCCAATGTCAGTTGCTAGCCCGGCACTCTCGCCCGAGTTGCTGTACCCGTTTTCGCGATCCGACCCGGACAACTCCCGGCACCAGTTATGCACCTCACTAGCTTGCCGTCGCGCCGCGAAAAAGAAGCATAGCTTAGCTTTTTTCTGGGCCGATGGCCTCTTGCTGTCAGCGTGGGCTGAGAGCACTACTTTCGCGAGTCGAGGTGAATATGGACGAAGATCGGATCAAAGGAAAAGCCAAGGACATCGCCGGTCGCGCCGAGCGGCAGGTGGGAGAATGGACGGGTGACGAAGAAACTCAGGCCGAAGGCGCTGCCAAGCAGGTTGAAGGCAAGGTCCAGAATGCCTGGGGCAAGGCGAAAGACAAAGTAGAGGAATTGAGCGACGAAGCGAAGAAGAAGAATAAAGACCGCGACGTAGCCTGAACCTCTGCGACTGCCCCGGGTCTCCGCCTCAGGTAAAGATTTCCTGAGGCGGTGGCCCGGGAAGTCAACCAGCCGCAACCGAATCATCAGAGGACCGAATCAGGAGATTCCGCGCTCCATCGATCCAGAATTTCCTTCCCGGCGGTATCACTGTCGTCGAACCGTAGTCGGTTACGATGGCAGGACCCGCGTCGTCTCCCCGCCGGCAGGGCAGACCGCTTATAGATCACCGTCTCACGTCGTCTTCCGTCAAACATTATAGAAGAAGCAAGCGGCTCTTTCGGTCTCGAGCGTGGCGATGGTTCCCATTGTCGCGGGTCTTTCTGCGAAAGCAACCGGGCCCGCAGCCGCAAGGTCACCACTTCCACTTCTCGTTCGGCATGCGAATATCCGTAGCGCCTGTGATGCTCCTGGTGGAAGCGCGCGAGGAAGTCCGGTGTGAAAGCAATATTCAACTCATAACCCTGGCCTCGATAGCGCACGTCAAGGGTGGGAGTGAGACTCTCTGGCGCTTGACGGTGTTCGGCGCGAAAGTCCCGCTCGGCGGCGCGAATCATGGGCACAAGCTCCTGCCGCAGCACTCGCGCCAGATTGCCTGGTAATCGCTTTTGGCCGCTACTCACCCGCAGCATCAGACTGCGGGAGTAATCCTTGACCACGTCACTGACCAGAATGCCAAACGCAGACAGCGCTCCCGGCAGGGTGGGAACAATGACGCGCGGAATCTCAAGCGCCGCGGCCAGTTCACAGGCGTGCATGCCTCCACAGCCGCCGAAGGCAACCAGGGTGAACTCACGTGGATCGTGGCCGCGCTCGATGGAAACCACGCGAATCGCTTTTTCCATGGCCGCATTGACCACCCGAACCACTCCGGCGGCAAACTGCATGAGCGAAAGGCGCGAGCCCTGCTTCCGCAGCCACTCGCCAGCCACACGGACGGTGCGTTCACGGTCCAGGCGGAGTTCGCCATCCAGAAAGCCGTTTTCTGGAAGGCGGCCCAGCAGTAGATTGGCGTCGGTAACCGTGGGCTCAGTTCCACGCCCATAACAGATGGGTCCGGGGTCGGCTCCCGCCGACTCCGGACCAACGCGCAGCGCGCCCGCCGCGTCGAACCGCGCCATGGACCCGCCGCCGGCGCCGATGGTGTGAATGTCCAGCATGGGGACGCGCACTGGCAGTCCGGCGATCTCACCCTCAATTCCAGGTTTCGGCTCAGACTCGCTCAGGGTGACGTCGGTCGAAGTACCGCCCATATCGAAGGCAATGATCCGCTCCCATCCGCTGCGCCGTGCCGCGGCTAAGGCTCCTACCACGCCGCCCGCGGGTCCGGAGAGCACGGTGCGGACCGGTTCGTTCTGCGCGGACCGCAGTGAAGTAATTCCGCCACTGGATTGCATAAGGAAAATGCGAGCACCGGTCTTGCGCGCCGACTTGATCCGCACGGGACTTTCGCCCCGGAAAAGCTCTTCCAGACCTTGCTCCAGCGCCCCCAGGTAACGGCCCATCACGGGCTGCAAGTAAGCATTCATCACAACGGTACTGGCTCGCTCGTACTCACGAAATTCCGGAAGAACCTCATGCGAGAGCGAGAGCGGTACCCCCAGCTTTCGAAGGCTGCGAGCCGTGTTACGTTCGTTCTCCGGATTGGCGAAAGAGAACAGCAGCGAAACCGCAACCGACTCCGGACCCTGGGAGGCAATGGCCCGGCATAGAGCGCCCAGTTCCGCGGCAGTGGGCCGGAGGAGAATTGTGCCATCCGCGAGAGTTCGCTCCGGAACCCCGAAGCGTAAGTACTCGGGCACCAGGGGAGCGATGCGGTCGAAAAAGAAATCGTAGAGCCGGGGCCGGGCCTGGCGTCCAATTTCAATCGAGTCTTCAAATCCCCGGCTGGTCACAAAGGCGACTTTCGCGCCTTTACGTTCCAGCACTGTGTTGGTCCCCACGGTGGTGCCGTGCAGCAGCCGCACGGCGCCCGGCCAGACGCCGTTTTCCTCAATGATCTGTTTCAGGACCTGCAAGATGGCGCGCGATGGATCCGATGGAGTGGACAACACCTTCAGAATGCGGAGCCGCTTCTCCTGGACCCAGATGGCATCGGTGAAGGTTCCGCCGGTGTCGATGGCAACTTCCAGCAGGTCCGTGGGACGCTTTCCGGGAGGGCGCAAAACAGGGGAACGAACCATGGCGGCGATGCTCGCTGTCGGAAACCGAGGATTGTAGCAGCATGCACGACGGGGACAAGGGTACTCGATCTGGTGGAAGTTTTGCCGGGATGCGATAATCGCGAGTTAGATCGTCACGCGATCTTTTTCGTGCTGGCGCGGGGGCAAACAAAGCATCAGGCGGATTTCCTTTTCTTGAGCAAAAACTAAACTTTCTTGAGCAAAAACTAAACTGCCAACAGCAGGTCTCCGGATTGCCGGCCCATATGGCTGGAGCAGCAGTTGAATGGCGGCGGACGCATAGGCACGAAGCGCCATCGGCGTTCACGAGCGCACCCAGGGAGAGGACAACAGACAACTCATGCGGAAGAACACGAAGAGGGCCTGGAAGTATCCAAAGCTGCGCAAGTACCTGCCTCGGGTTCACCAGGACCTGAGCGCCACCTACACGCGCGATCTCCATAAGTGGCTGCTGATTTCTCCCATCATCGGCGTGGTCACGGGCCTGGCAATTACCGCCATCGCCGTAATTATCCTGCAGGAGTTGTGGCCGGCCCTGCTCAACTATTATCTGCGCCACCACTGGGCCATTGTTCCGGGTGTTGTCTTGGGGTTTGTGGCGACCGGGCTGATCATGCAGTTTCTGACGCCCGATCCCGATGAGCACTCCACCGAAGAGATCGTCCGCTCCTATCACGCCCACCAGGGCAACGTCGACATGCGGCCATTTTTCCCCAAGCTTCTGGCCGCCATCACAACGGTGGGCTTTGGTGGCAGTGCGGCCCTGGAGGGTCCCAGCATTTATGGCGGGGGCGCCATTGGGTCCTGGTTGTGGGCAAAGCTGCGGCGATTCCATCTGCAACCACGCGACCGGCGCATTATGCTCATCAGCGGCGCGGCAGCGGGCATGGCGGCGGTATTCCGCGCACCCTTGACCGGTCTGGTGTTCGCCCTGGAAATGCCCTATAAGGACGATCTCGCGCACGAGGCACTGCTGCCATCGCTGATTTCCTCGGTCGTCTCGTACATTACCCTGGCGTTTTTTCTGGGAGCTGCGCCTGTCTTTGATTTTGAGACCACGCAGTCCTTCACCGGCCGGGATCTTATCTGGTGCGCGCTATTGGGAGCCGTGATCGGGTTGATCGCCATGACTTTTGCGATCACCTTCCGGCGCGCCCGCGAATTTGTGGTGGGCTGGGGCGTTCCACACTGGATCAAACTCGCGTTGGGTGGCCTGCTCACCGGGTTGTGCGGGCTGGGGTTTGTTCTGGTCTTCCACGAATCGCTCATTCCCATCGGTCCCAACTATGAGGCGGTCGGCGCCATTCTGGCCGGGCATCGTACGGCATGGGAACTGATCGTGTTCGGCATCGTGAAACTGGGAGCAACGTTGTTCTCGCTTGCTTCCGGCGGCGTCAGCGCCATGTTCGTGCCGCTGTTTCTTAGCGGGGGAGCTTCGGGAGCGCCTTCGCACAACTGGTCGTACCCGGCTCGCCGGTGGAACTCTATGCAGCGGTCGGCATGGCTTCGTTTATTGCCGCTGGCTATAAGACGCCGCTGGCCGCGGTCACCTTCGTGGCGGAAGCCACCGGCGGACATGCCTTCATCATCCCGGCGCTGTTGGGCTCGGCGGTGGCCTATGCCGTTTCCGGGGATGCTTCCGTTTCCGGCGACCAGCGCCTGCATGAGGGCCCCAGAGTGCAGGAACTGCGAGGCATCCGGGTTAGGGAAATCATGCAAACGCGCGTTGTCTCCGTTCAAGGAGCCTCGAGTTTGCACGAATTCGCCGACGGCATCGCATCGCATTCCCGTCACAGCACCTTTCCCGTGCTGGACGACCAGCGGATTGTCGGGACCATTTCTTCTACGTCGCTGACGCGCGTGGCCGCTGGAAAGTGGAACGAGACCAAGGTCGTGGAGATCGCCGAGGGCAGGATGATCCAGGTCCCGCCTGAGGGCGACGCCATGGAAGCCCTGCGCCTGCTTCTGGGGGAACGCGGGCAGTCGGTGATTCTGGTCACCTCTCGGGAAGGCGAGTTGGAGGGAATTGTGACCAAAACAGACCTTCTGCAGGCGTTGCAGCTTCGCGGGGAAGAGGGTTCAGAGCAAGGCTGAAGTCCGGTCCGATCGTTCCCCAGCAAACGGTCCCTACCCGCTATTCCAGGCGCTTGGCCATGAGTAAGGCGTCGAGCTCTCCCTGGTAGTAGCGAGGAATCGTTTTCAGCACGAAGTAGCCGTGGCGCTTGTAAAACTGAATGGCCGCAAGGTTATTGACGGCAACCTCCAACAAAACCGCATGGCACCCATCGGCCTCGAGCCTGCGTTCGACCTCAGTCATGAGCTGGGAACCAAGTCCGGAACGCCGCACCGGCGGTAACACGTCGATGGTGATGATGTGGCCGATACCACGTTGTAGCTTGTGAGCCACGATAAAGCCGCGCACCCGCGCGGAAGCGGGGGCTTCCCCGGGATCGGGGCCGGTAGAAGCAGCTTCCGCCACCAGCGTCAGCGCCCCGGCGCGACTTATGTAGGCACCGAGTTCCCTGCGGTCATAGGCAATTCCCGCGGGAAAACACTGCTGGTCAATTTCCGACAGACGTGGCAAATCTGCGGAACGGTACTCCCGCAGGTGGAATGCGGCCGGTTTCTCCGGTTCACGGTCCTGCGATTTCGTTGGGCGGGCCACACCAGAATCAAAGCACGAACCAGGAGAGGAGCGCAAAAAACCTCGGGCGTCTGGAAGATACGGTCTTGAAACGTCCGCCGCGGGCGGGCGGCTCCGAGATTTTCCTGGCCGCGAACGCTTAAGCCGGCGGGGTCAATCCCATGGTCTGCTTGAGCTGTCCGCAGGCAGCAAAAATGTCGCGCCCGCGCGGGCGGCGAATGAACGTGGGAATGCCGGCTCGGATCAAAACCTGTTGAAACGCCAGAATGCTTTTCTGCCCCGGGGTCTCAAACGGGACCTCCGGGCCGGGGTTCCAGGCAATCAGGTTGACCTTGGCGGGCAGTCCTTTGAGCAGGCGAGCCACGCGCTGGGCGTCGCGGATCGAATCGTTGCTGCCACCGAGCAGCACGTACTCGAAGGTCAGGCGCTCGCGGGCGCGCAGAGGAAACTGCCGCGCAGCTTCCATTACCTCGGCAATGTCCCACTTGCGGTTGAGCGGCATGAGCAGCGAGCGTTGCTCATCGTGAGAGGCATTGAGAGAAATTGCCAGCTTCGGCCGCACCTGTTCTTTGCCGAAGTCGTAAATCCTGGGCACAATCCCAGCGGTGGAAACGGTCATCCGCAGTTCGGGAATGCCAAGGCCTTCCACCAGGAGCCGCACCGCTGCCATGAAATGGTCGTAGTTATGGAAGGGCTCGCCTTGTCCCATGAAGACCAGATTCACCCGGTCCAGCGGCGGCGAGACCCGCTGGTCCGTCAGGATCAGCAGTACCTGTCCGACGATTTCGCCGGGACTCAGATTGCGCAACAGCCCCAGCCGCGCGGTAAGGCAGAACTGGCAGTTTACGGCACAGCCGGCCTGGCTGGAGATGCAGATGAGTTGCCGCGCCGCCACCCCGGACGCTGCCCCGGCGCTTTCTCATCGGCAGCTTCCCCACTGGCCTCTTCTTCTCCGGCCTGGCTGCCATCGCCGCTTTCCCCATCGTCTCCCTCGGGCATCCAAACGGCCTCCACCGACTGGCCGTCTTGCAGGCGAAGCAGATAACGCACCGTACCGTCGGAGGACTGAAATTTGGCGTCAATGACCGGCACGGCAAGACAAAATTGCTCGCCCAATTGCTCGCGGAATCCGAGAGGCAAGGTCGTGATCTCATGCAAGTCTGAGATCCGCTGCCGGTAAACAGCGTCGAACAACTGACGCCCCCGGTAAGGGGGCTGGCCGTGCGCTTGCGCGATCTCCGTAAGCTCTTGGAGATCAATACCTAGCAGGTTCTTTTTGGCACACAGCTTCATGGCTCGAAGGGCACTTCCCCGGATTCGATTGGAGACCCGCTGGCGGAAGCCCCTACCAGTATGACTTTGCCTGAAGCATGCCGAGGCCACAAGTCCCGCCCTCGGACGCCCCGGCAGAGCGGCGGCCCGGGGGGGAGCAGCGATTGCTCTGGGAAACAAACCGCAATCCGGGGAAACATGAAAATAGATCTAGTCAAGGTATTGAAAAAACGCTACTTAAGTTTACGAATTTCAGAATAACAGGCATGTGTCACAATAAAAGGGTGTCGGCGGGCCAGCCCCCGGCATCTAGCAACGTGAGAGTTGGCAAGCAGGGAAATGGAAGAACTCCGCAACGTCCGCCGGGAAGTTTTGCCCAACGGTCTGATTGTTCTGACCGAGGAGATGCCCTACGTCCGCTCAGTGTCCCTGGGGGTGTGGATCAAGACCGGCTCCCGCTATGAGGAAGCCGAATTTAACGGCATCTCCCATTTCATTGAGCACATGGTGTTCAAAGGGACACCATAGCCGCACGGCTGAAGAAATTGCGCGCCAGGTTGACTCGATTGGCGGGAACATGGACGCTTTCACCGCCAAGGAATGCATCTCCTTCGACATTAAAGTACTGGATGAGCATGTTCCCCTTTCCCTCGACATTTTGAGCGACCTGGTTTTGAACCCGGTGTTCAGCACCGAGGACATCAGCCGGGAACGCGGCGTGATCCTGGAAGAAATCAAAATGGACGAGGACAACCCCGATTATCTCGTCCACGAGATCTTCACCCAGAACTTCTGGAAGGACCATCCGCTAGGCAAGCCCATCCTGGGAACCAAGGAGACCGTACGCCGCTTCGAGCAAGAGATTCTGCAGCGTTACTGGTCCCGATTCTTCATTCCCAACAACATGATCATTTCGGCCGCCGGCAACCTGAAGCACGAAGATTTTGTGCAGCTGGTGGCCAAACGCTTTTCGGAGCTGCCGCAGGGGAAAAACGGCTTCCAGCAGGCTCCGCCCAAGATTCATCCCCGCATTGTCATGCGGAACAAGAAAGCCCTGGAGCAGGTGCAGATCTGCGTGGGTGTGCCTTCTCATTCCATATCGCACGAGCACCGCTACAGTTCGTTTATTCTGAGCACACTGTTGGGCGGGGGCATGAGCTCGCGGTTGTTCCAGAACATCCGCGAACGCCAGGGTCTGGCATACGCCATCTACAGCGAACTGAATCCCTACCGCGACACCGGGTGCCTTTCGGTGTATGCCGGCACCTCGCGGGAAACGGCCCCCAAGGTAGTGCAGTCCATCGTGGCGGAATTTGCCAAGCTGAAGACGGAGGCCGTACCGGCAGAGGAGCTCCGGCGCTCGAAGGACCAGCTCAAGGGCAGCCTGATGTTGAGTTTGGAATCGTCGATGTCGCGCATGTCGAATCTGGCGCGGCAGGAGATGTACTTCGACCGCTTTTTGAGTCAAAATGAAATTATCGAGCGGATCGAAGCTGTAAGCCAGGAAGAGCTGATGCAAACCGCAAATGAGTTCTTCCGCCGCGAGTCGCTGGCGGTGACGGTCCTGGGCAATCTGAACGGCATGAAGATTTCGAGGGATCAGTTGACTTGCTGATTCCGGGTTTCTGAACTTGGTTGTGTTCTGCTCCTATTCTTACCGCCAGCACCGAATCCTGCCGATCCCGGTGCGTTTCCCATTCCGCAGGCCCCCGAGCCTTCATTCGGCTTGCCCAGTGCATGCATTTCCGGAACGGGCCGAAGGTGGAATGCACGGATACCCACGAGTACATGTCCTTTGGGGAAATTTTCGATGGGGATAGCCGTCGGGCTGCCGTGGGGCGCGAGAATGGGAGAGGCAACGGCTGCGCGGGTGGTTACCTGGCGGAATTAACAAATTTTGTCCGCCGACAGCGACAAATTCCGTCAACTGCCAGAATTTGTTCCGGTAAAAGCCAACGCGCAAACCGAACTCCGTGCAGGTAACAGGGGCTAAGTTGCGAAAAACAAAACATCGGACAGAAAAGGTTCAACCTGAGACAGCTTGTTCCGGGTTGGCATGCCGGTTGCATTAGATAGGGCAAGCTTGACCGCTAACCAAAAGAGGCAAGGCGAAAGACATCCGAAAGGGCAGGAAACAAAACATATGCGTAAACAGAAGGGTTTTTCACTTATCGAACTGCTGATCGTGGTTGCGATCATTCTCATCATTGCAGCCATCGCGATTCCCAACTTGCTGCGCTCGCGCATGGCCGCCAATGAGGCGTCCGCGGTGGGCTCGGTTCGCACCATCAACACAGCTGAAGTCACCTACGCTTCCACCTATCCCAGCGTTGGCTTTACTGCTCTGACCTCGTTGGGCGGCACCGGAACTTCGGCGGATCCGACCAACTCGCTCCTGATCGACGCTGTACTTTCATCGGGTTCGAAAAGCGGTTACAACTTTGCGGTCGGAAACCTTACGACGGCTGGCACTGGCACCACCAATGTCACTTACGACGTAATTGCCAATCCGGACAACCGTGGCACGACCGGCCAGCGCTCGTTCTGTTCCGACCAGACAGGCGTCATCCGCTACGATGCGGCTGCTGATATCTCTTCGCCTTGTCCTGATCCTACGACCACCAACACTCTGCAGTAAGTTAGGTTTGGCAAGTACCTGGGGGAGGGTACAAGCCAGGAGCAGCAGGCAACTGCTGCTCCTTTTCTTTTTTTGTAGGGTTTGCTGTTGAGAAAAGTTTGTTGCAGATTTTGGAAGCTTGATGGATACCGATCCTTCCCCGACCAGGCTCCTTAAACTGCCGGTTCGATCCACAGCCCAGCTTTGCCCTACTGGGTTTTTCCCGCGTCCAGCTTCGCCCGCGCCAAGGCATTGCCGGGATCAACCTCGAGTTCTTCGCGGAAGGCCTGTCGCGCCTCCTGGGGCTTGCCTTCTTTTTCCAGAATCAAACCCAGCGCGTAGTGATAGGAGGGAGCGCTGGGCGCACGCTCGATCGCGGACCGCATTGCCTGCGCTGCCTGGTCCAGCCGTCCCGCCCGGACCTCCGCCGCCGCCAGAAAGGTGTACTGGTTGGCATCCCGGGAATTCAGTTCCGTCCCCCGCTTCATCCAGTGGATGGCGTCATCGTAGCGGCCCATCAGGTAGTAGGTGTAGCCGAGGTCCACATTGGCATACCAGAGGTCCGGTTCAATTTCGAGCGCCTTCTGGAACTGCTCGACCGACTGCTCAAACTGCCGGCGTTGTCCCAGTTCGACCGCGTAATTGGTCCGCGCGCGGGCATTCCGGGGGCAACTTCGGCGGCGTGAGCGAACAGCGTGAAATTGTCGCGCCAGTAGGGCTCGTTCTTCAGCGTCAACAGGCCAGCTCCCAGCAGAAGCACTGCGGCGATGGCAACCTGCAGCCCGGGACGGTCCAGAATGCGATCTTTCCATTCCGGAATCCGCCCAATCAGGGTTGCCGCCAGAAAAGCCAGCCCGATTGTGGAGAGATAGAGGTAGCGGATGTGCGCGAAGTCCCCCGATGCCATGGGGCGGATGTACATCGCCGGCAAAACGGGCACAACGATCCAGAGCAGCGCGAAGCCGAGCTGACGGCGCAATTCCGGAGAAACCTTCCGCAGAGCCCACACCACGACCGCGAACAGAACCAGCAACGCCGTTGCCGGAACCAGCACGCCCAACACTGTAAACTGCTGCTGCGCTCTCAGGTTGTAATGCGGGCTGACCAGATTCGGCAGGAACAGCAAGCGCAGATCGAACCAGAGCAGCTTGGGCCAGGTAAGCAGCATGGCTCTGGTTCCGGTAGCTGCCGGCGGAAGCTCTCCCGTGGACAAAACCAGTCCGCGCTCCACCAGATAGATTCCCGTAAATGCCGCATACGGCAGAAACGACCGCAGCACGGTTCGGACGCTGCTGCGGTTCGCGCCAGCCACTTCTTGTGGAACTTCCGCACGGTAGAGCCAGGCATGTCCCAGCACCAGCAGCGGCAACACCACGGCAGTCTCTTTGCACATGAGTGCGAGTACGTACAGCACTAGGGACAGAGCGCGGACGTGGCGCGACTGCAGGTCCCACGCTTTCAGGTACACCAGGAATGCAGACAACAGAAAGACCGCCATGAGAGGGTCCGTGACACCGGCAACCCAGGCGGCGCTTTCAATCGTGGTGGGATAAACGCCGAAGAGCAAGGCGGCGAAGGCTGCCAGAAAACGGTCGCCCAGAATGCGCCGGGCGAGCAGGTAAACCAGAACCGCGGCCATGCTATGCAGGACCACGGTGGTCAGATGCCAGCCCCAGGGCTGCAACCCAAAGATGGTACGGTTCGCCAGCATCCAGAGCAGAAACAGAGGCCGCCAGAACGCCCCTCCCGGAGTCCCTGTAAAGGCCGAGCTGCTCTCAGAAAAATAGCGGGCAACGTACTTCCAGGATTCCAGCCACGGATTGTTCAGGATTTGTACCCGGTCGTCATATACAAATCCGAAACCCAGGCTTGCCGAGTAGGTCAGGAAAGTGACGCCCGCCACCAGCAGGGGAAGGCCCCAAAAAGGAAACGAGTTCGTTATCGCCTGTCCGGAGGCGCTTCTCTGCGGCTGCCGCGCGGCAAGCCCTCGCGAAGCGGCCGGTGGCAAAGGGGTTTCCATAGCGAAAACCTAGCAACCTTGCACGGAAGTAGCAAGAGCGGTTCCCGCTCGTCCTGCTCGATGAAACTCAAATATAATCAAGATATTCTGTTGCATCATGTCCACTGCGATTGAGATTCTTGGGCTGGAAAAGACCTATGCGGTGGGCTTCTGGCGTAAGAGGCCCAAACGCGCGCTGCGTCCGCTGACCCTGGAGGTCCCCGAAGGGCAGGTGTTCGGGTATCTCGGACCCAATGGCGCCGGCAAGACAACCACTTTGAAGCTGCTCATGGGCCTGGTGTTTCCCACCAGCGGTTCCGCCCGGATTCTGGGCATGCACTATCTGGACCCGCGGGTAAAAACGCAGATCGGTTTCTTGCCCGAGCAGCCTTACTTCTATGACTACCTGACGGCTTTCGAGTTGCTGGACTACTACGCGCAACTGTCGGGCATCCCCGCGCGCGAGCGCAAGAAGCGCATTGAAGCCGTGCTGGATCGGGTTGGACTCACGACCAGCGCCAGGTTGCAGCTCCGCAAATTTTCCAAGGGCATGCTGCAACGGGTTGGGCTGGCGCAGGCCATCGTTCACAATCCACGGCTTGTTTTCCTCGATGAACCTATGTCTGGACTGGACCCGGTGGGTCGGCGCGAGGTGCGCGACCTCATTCAGAACCTGAAGGACGAAGGGAAGACAGTCTTTTTCTCCACCCACATCCTGGCGGATGCCGAGGTTCTTTGCGATCGCGTTGCCGTGCTGTCCGGGGGCGAACTGCGTGGCGTGGGTGTGGTGGCGGATTTGACCGCGCGAACCAGTGCGCGGGTGGAAGTCATCTGGGAGGGCGAAGAGGCGATTCCGGACCTGCGCAGCATGGGATGCCAATGCCGGACCAGTGGACAGGTGGTGCGCGGCATAGTGCTCGACAGCCAGTTGGACAGCGTCCTTGATGCCATCCGGCGGGTTCGTGGACGCCTGATTTCCGTCACTCCCGTGCGGGGCTCTCTGGAAGAGTACTTTCTGGAACGGCTCTCCTCGGCGGGTGGCGAGCGGACCGACCGCGAGCAAGTGGGGGTGCAATCGTGAGCACGCGGGTGAGCGCGATTGCCTACAACACCTTTCGCGAGGCGGTGCGCGACCGCGTTCTCTACAACCTGGTCGCCTTTGCGCTCCTTCTGGTTGGCGCGGCCCTCATCATTCAGCAGATTTCTATTGGCATTGGCCGGCTGCTGGTGGTGAACCTGGGGCTGGCGGCGGTTTCCCTGTTCGGCGTGGTCATTGCCATCTTCATCGGCATCGGGCTGGTTTCCAAAGAAATCGAGAAACGCACGCTTTACACCGTGCTGGCCCGTCCGGTGCGCCGATGGGAATTCATTGTGGGAAAGTTCCTGGGACTGTCCGGGACGCTGGCGGTGAACACGTTCTTGATGGCACTGGGCTTCTTTGCAGCCGTGTTCTACGTGGCCGGCGGCTTTCAGTCCTCGGACCTCTACCTGCTGGTGGCGCTCTATTTTATTGTGCTGCAGTTCATTCTGGTTACCGCCATCGCGCTGCTGTTCTCCTCCTTTTCTTCCCCGCTGCTGGCGGCGGTTTTCACGTTCTGTCTGTTTATCATCGGCAGCTTCTCCGCCGACTTGCGCGCTTTTGCTTCCATCGCCCAAGGCGTACCCGGCATTTTGGCGAGGGGACTGGTGTACCTGGTGCCCAACTTCTCGGCTCTGAACGTGGTCGCCTCGGTAGCCCATGGCGAACCGGTGGCGCGGAGCCTCATCCTCTACAACACTCTCTACGCCGCGGTTTACGCGCTGGCCGCCATTGCCGCCAGCGCGCTGGTGTTTGAGAGGAGGAATTTGAAGTAGAAAGCCTCTGGCCCGCAGCATCCAGCCAGCGGAGTGCTGTTGAAGACTGACATTTGGTGATTGGCGTGCGCCTGCGAAATGCCAAATGCAATTACGATTCGGTGAACTCCGCCCGTCTAAGTGCTGAAAGCTGAGAGCGGATATCCTATGACGTATCCCGCCAAAGTTACGGTCATGTGCAGCAGCGTCTTGCTGCTGTCGCTGGGAATTTCGGCATTTCTGCTGACGCGCATCGAGCGTTTGCGCGCGCCGGCCTCATCGCAGGAGGTTCTGTATCTGTCCTCGCCTTCGGTATTGAAGGGGATAAGCCTGGGATACACAGGCCTGATGGCGGATATCTACTGGACCCGCGCCGTGCAGTACTTCGGCGCCAAGCATCAGCAGAAAAGTTCCGCATATAAACTGCTCGCGCCGTTGCTGGATATCACCACCGATCTCGATCCCCAGCTGATCATCGCCTATCAGTTTGGGGGAACGTTTCTGGCTCAGAAACCGCCGGAAGGCGCCGGCATGCCGGACAAAGCGGTGGAACTGGTGGAGAAAGGCATTGAGCACAATCATGATGAATGGCGACTCTACTACGAGCTGGGGTTTTTGCATGCCCTGGAGCGGCACGATTATCTGGCGGCGGCGAAAGCCTTCGAGCGCGGCTCCCGGGTGCCCGGCGCGAACCCTTCGCTGAAGATCCTGGCGGCAGACATGGCGGAACACGGTGGGGACCGGGCCACCGCCCGCCTGTTGTGGACCACCACCTTCGAAACTACCACGGATGCAATGATTAAAGATAATGCCTTCAAACACTTGCGAGCACTACGCGTGGACGACGACGTAGAACACCTGGAGGCTCTGGTGCGCCGCTACCGGGAACAGACGGGGCATGATCCCGGTAGCACGGCCGAACTGGTTGCGCGGGGCTGGCTTCGTGGCATTCCCGTGGATCCACTAGGAAAACCGTATAAAATAGTGGCTGGGGGTCGGGTTGAGGTGCAGTCTCCGGACGATCTTCCCTTTATCACCCTGGGCTTGCCGCCGGGCAGGGAAGCATCGATCCTGGATTTGCCGCAACCCAGGCAGTAAATTTTGGGGGTTGTAGTTTCTGACATTTCCGCCACGCCACTTCGGGTCCGCCAGTTACAACCAATCCAACAAAATCGGGTTTGGAACATTGTGAAGAGAATCTGTGCCATGGCCGCGTGCGTCCTCGTCCTTTTCGCGATTCCCGGGGCCACGGAGAATACTGCGACTCCGAGGGTTCGACAAATTGCCGAAGCTGTGGATCAACACTACAACCAGATGATCACCCTCAAGACGGACTTCGTGGAAACTTATCGTGGAATGGGCATGAGCCGTGTGGAGTCCGGAACGCTTTGGCTCAAGAAGCCGGGCAAAATGCGCTGGGAATACCGCAAACCGCGTGAAAAGCTGTTCGTCAGCGATGGAAAGACCGGCTGGTTTTATGTAAAGGGCGACCAGCAAGTGCGCAAGGCGGAAATGAAAAACCTGGACGATTTGCGCTCGCCTCTGCGCTATCTGCTGGGCAAGACCAAGCTGCAACAAGAGCTCGAAGGTCTCTCTCTGGCTCCCGATGTGAAGCCCCTGAATCCGGCGAACGTGGTTCTGCGGGGCGTGCCTCGAGGCCTGGAGGACCACATCTCGGAAGTGCTGCTGGAAATCACGCCTGAACACATGATGGAGCGCATCATCATCCAGGAAGTGGACGGCGCCGTGACGGAGTTCCACTTCACCAATCAGACGGAAAACATGGCCGTTGCGGATAGCCGCTTTCACTTCCAGCCGCCACCGGGGGTGGAGATGGTAGAGATGAAGGAGTTGGCTCAGTAAAGCACTCGTCCGGCCCGGGAACTCGATGCGGGCCTGGGAACCTGGCGGACCGCCGCCCGAAGCGGAACCCGGCTGGTAACCGGAAGTAACCCTCGACGTGCCCCGTCGTAACGCCGAATCCCTTGTGGATGCAGTGCTAGACTACGGATCTAAAGACCAGAATGGCTGAATTTCTCGTCAAAGTCGCCGATGAACGGGGACATCTGCTGGAGCAGGCCGAAAACGGCACTTCCAAGGAAGAGGTCCGCGACCGCTTCGCCGCCCAGGGCTACCTTGTCTATTCGGTCAAGCCCAAGGGGGCGTTCGCGGGCGGGACGATCAACCTGCCGTCCCGCCGTAAAGTACGGCAGGACCAGTTCATTGTGTTCAACCAGCAACTTGTGACGCTGATCCGTGCCGGCTTGCCCATCTTGACGGCGCTGGAGCTGTTGACCAAACGGCAAAGTAACCCCTACTTCCGCTCTCTGCTGCAGAACGTCACCGAACGGATCAAAGGTGGCGAGCTTCTTTCTTCCGCCTTCGAGGCCCAGGGCGTATTCGCGCGCATGTACACCACCACGGTCATGGCTGGGGAAAAGAGCGGCAACCTGGAAGAGGTCCTGAACCGCTACATCGGTTTTCAACGGATGTCCATCAGCTTTACCAAGAAGCTCAAGGCATCGCTGATTTATCCCGCGCTGCTGGTGGTGCTGGTCATTGGCATGCTCATTTTCATGATGACGTATGTCGTGCCTCAGTTCGCCACGCTGTACAAAGCTGTGGCGGTGAATACACAACTGCCGGCCTTGACCCAGTTCATGCTCTCCGTCGGGCAGTTCACGCAGAAGTACTTTCCCGAGGCCTCCGTGGCACTGGTGGCAATCGGAATTCTCTTATGGCGCTGGAGCCGAAGTGAGTCTGGAATCCGCGCCATCGACCGTTTCAAGCTGAAGCTGCCCCTGCTGGGAGACATCTGGCTGAAGTACCAGGTCGCGATGTTCAGCCGCACCCTGTCCACCCTGCTCTCTGGCGGTCTGCCGCTGGTTCCGGCACTGCAAACGGCGAGCAGTTCCATGCAGAGCCGTTACGTTGCTGATGGTGTCGAGGTTGCCGCCGAACGCGTGCGCGAGGGGCGCTCTCTTGCGCGCAGTCTGGAGGACACCAAGGTCTTTCCTGGTTTGGCGGTAGAGATGATCGAAGTGGGCGAGTCCACGGGAGCGCTTCCCGCTATGCTGACTTCCACCGCCGAGTTCTATGAGGAAGACGTGCAGACGGCGCTGTCGGCCGCCATGTCGTTGATCGAGCCCGCGATTCTGATCGTCATGGGAACGGTGGTAGCGTTTGTTTTGATCTCGCTGTACCTCCCTATCTTCACCCTGGGAGCGGGCGGAATACGCTGATTCCAAATTTGCGATCTGAAATGTTGCTTTATGGCCACTGAGAAAAAAGCGATTTTCCTGAACGGCGGCAACGGACAAACGACCGTGGCAGCGCTGACGCCCGCCGAGGAGACGACCCGGGCACGCGACCTGGCGCGCCGCTACCGCTGCGAGTTCCTGGATTTGCGCAACACCCATCTCCAGCCGGAGCTGTTCCGCAAAATTCCGGTGGACCTGATGTTCCGCTACAACTTCGTGCCGCTGGAAGAGCTTGCCGACGGGCGACTTGCGATCGCCATGGCCGACCCCAGCCAGCTCATGATGATCGACGAGATCAGCCTGCTGCTGGGAATCCGCGTCATCACCAAAGTGGCCACGCTCTCGCAGATTTCCGACATCCTGAAGAAAACCGAGCAGTCGCAGCGCGTCCTGGAGGAAGCCAGCGAGGGCTTCCGCCTGGACGTGATCCGGGAAGATGAAAGCGGCTCGGAAGAAACCATCTCCATCGAAAAGCTGACGACGGAAGGTGACAGTCCCATCATCCGTCTGGTGGATTCCACCATCTTTACCGCCCTGGAGCGCCGCGCCAGCGATATTCACATCGAGACCCGCGATGACTCGGTGATGATCAAGTATCGTATTGACGGGGTGCTGCAGGAGGCCATGCCTCCCATCGCCCGGGAACACCACTCCACCATCATTTCGCGCGTCAAGGTCATGTCGGAACTGGACATCTCCGAGCGCCGCGTACCCCAGGACGGGCGCTTCCGGGTGCGCTACAAGAATCGCTCCATCGACTTCCGCGTTTCCATCATGCCCAGCATCAACGGCGAGGATGCCGTGCTGCGCGTGCTGGATAAGGAATCCATGAGCGAGAAGTTCCACCAGCTTGTTCTCGACGTGGTGGGCTTTGACCCCGAAGATCTCAGGAAGTTCCGGCGCTATATCAGCGAACCGTATGGCATGGTGCTGGTGACCGGCCCCACCGGCAGCGGCAAAACCACGACCCTCTATGCCGCGCTCAACGAGATCAAAACCGACGAAGACAAGATCATTACCATTGAAGACCCGGTCGAGTACCAGATTCGCGGCATTACTCAGATTCCGGTCAACGAGAAGAAAGGGCTTACCTTCGCCCGTGGATTGCGCTCCATTCTGCGTCACGATCCCGACAAGATCATGGTGGGCGAAATTCGCGATACTGGAGACCGCCCAGATTGCCATCAACTCCGCTCTCACCGGTCATCTGGTGTTCACCACGGTGCACGCCAACAACGTGGTGGACGTGATCGGCCGCTTTCTGAACATGGGCGTGGAACCGTACAACTTCGTCTCGGCACTGAATTGCATCCTGGCGCAGCGCCTGGTACGCGTGACTTGCGATTCCTGTAAGGAACCCATGCGCTATCCCTCGGACGCGCTGGAAGCCAGCGGCCTGGATGCCGCGGAGTGGGGCGACTTCCAATTCTATGAGGGCCTGGGCTGCATTGAGTGCTCGGGCACGGGGTACCGCGGGCGAACTGCCATTCACGAACTGCTCGATCTCAGCGACCGCATTCGCGAAATGATTCTGGCCAAGAAGCCGACGTCGGAAATTCGCCGTGCCGCTCGCGAGGAAGGCATGCGTTTCCTGCGCGAATCAGCGCTTGATAAAGTACGGGCGGGGATTACGACGCTGAAAGAAATCAACAAGGTCACGTTTATCGAGACCACACGCTAGCCGGTCCCGCCTGCAAGGCTTTCCTGCCCGGCTCGTATGGCGGGGGCGATCCGGGAATTGAGAGAAGAGTGGCTTTGAAAACGCAACAAGTTGCCCGGCCCAATCTCGCATGCGAGATCACGCCGGAACAGGTGATCGCGGCGCGCGGCAGCCGGCACAGTTCTTCCCTGGAGGCTTGCTCCCGCTATGCCTTGCCGGCGGGAAGCCTGGCTCCCAGCCTGTCCGCGACCAATGTCGCCGACCGCGAAGCCCTGCGGGAGGCCGTCTCCGCCGTCTTGGGCGAGGTGGCCGATCGCTCGCGCGACGTCATCGGCATTGTTCCGGATGCAGCCGTTCGCATCGTTCTGCTGGATTTCGATGCACTTCCCCAAAAGCGGGAGGATGCCGACGCCATGGTGCGTTTCCGGCTGAAAAAGTCCCTTCCCTTTGACGTGGAGCAAGCGGCGGTCTCCTACGACGTTAGCTTGCGGGACGGCCATGTGAAGGTGATGGCGGCGGTCTGCGTGCGCACTGTACTGGAGGAATATGAAGGCATACTCCGGGACGCCGGCTACATTCCGGGAGTGGTCCTTCCCTCCATGTTTGCCTCTTTGGGCACGGTACATGCCGACGAACCCACCATGGTATTGAAAGTCGATGCCATGACGAGCACGCTGGCCATTGTGCAGGCCAATCAGTTGCTGCTCTTCCGCACCCTGGAAAATCCTCCCGCCGGACGAGAGAGCGCCGAGCAGCTGGCGGATGACATTTATCCTTCGCTTGTATTCTTTGAAGATAACTATTCCTTGCAGGTGCGTCGCGTTCTGGTGGGAGGGCGAGTGGCGGCCTCCGACGTCGGTCCCGCCCTGCAGGCCCAGTCGGGAGCGCAGGTGATGGACCTGATTTCCGAGGCACCATTCCCCGGCGGCAATGTGCCTCTGGCGCAGATGGCAGGAGTTTTGGGAGCCTTGATCTGACTTTGAAATTTCAAGTTTGAATTTCAAGTTTTTGATTCTTTATGCGTTGGAACATCAATCTCGCCAGTCAGCCCTATGAGGACGCCCGGCGCTTTGCCCTGGTCTGGGGTTCGGGCCTGGTGCTGTTTGCCCTGGTGACGGCTGGACTTCTGTTCATTGCCGTTCGCAGCTTCAGCAATGCGCAGGCAATCCGCGGCCACATTGCCAGTGAGCGCGCCAAACTGGCGCAGTTGGAACAACAGCAGGACCGCGACCTGGCCATCCTGAACCAGCCGGCCAATCGGGACGTCCGGGAAAAATCTCAGTTTCTGAATACCCTGATCCGCCGTAAGCAGTTCTCCTGGACTCAGGTGTTCACCAGCCTGGAGCGCCTGATGCCTGGACGGTTGCAGGTCTTATCCATTACACCGGAACTGACGAAAGACGATCAGCTTCTGGTGCACCTGCTGGTGGCGGGAGATGGACGCGACCAATCGATTCAACTGGTCCGCAACCTGGAGAAGTCCAATGAGTTCCGTTTCGCCCAGGTCCACTCGGAAAGCGTGATCGAGCCGCGCGCCGGAGAGCCCGGAGGAGTTCAGTTCGAAATCACCGCGTATTACGTTCCTGAAGCGGAACGATCGCGGCAGGCGCAAATCACCCGAGATGGCAACCCGCAACCCGAGCAGCAGGCCCGGAGGATGGAGTAGTGGCAAACCTGAAGGAAACTCGGCGCAGGCTGCTATGGGTTGGCGGCATCCTGCTGGCTCTGAATGTGGCCGCCGCCGCCGTCTTGCTGACGCCCCTGGCGGGGTCGGGAACCGCCCGGGAGCAGGAATTTCAAGACGTTCGCAGCCAGGTGCAAGCCCGGCTGAAGACCGTGATTCCCCCCAAACAGGTGCAGCAGCGGGTGGATGAAGCGCGCCAGCAGATTGATGGATTTTACGGGAACCGGCTTCCGGGTACCATGTCACAGATATCGGAGCTGCTGGGCGATCTAGCCACGCAATCCGGAGTGCACCTGCTGAACGCCAAGTATGTCACCAAGGAATCCGATCTCCCGGGATTGATCCAGATCGAGATTGAGGCCGACTTGAGCGGTGACTACCTGCAGGAGGTGAAGTTCATCAACGCCCTGGAGCGGCAAAAGCTGTTCTTTGTCGTCAACGGAGTCACCTTGGGAGAGCGGCAGGGCGGTGCGGTGCAGTTGTCGGTCGCTCTTGAGACCTATTTAAAGAGCGGCGCATAGACGGCCTGCATGGCCGTCCGTACGCCTTGAAGAGAAGTATGAAATTGGGCGCGAACAATTCGAAAAAGACCGTGGGCGCGGTTGCCCTGTTTGTGTTTGCTCTATTGTTCTTCGCCCGCACATTCTTGGGCGGAGGAGGCGCCGCCGCGGCCGCGGGAACTTCCAAAGGTCCTTCCACACTGATTCCCAGCGTACCCCGGCCCAGGACGCAGGCTTCAACGCCCGCGCCCGCGCAGCCCGGCTTCGCGCCGGCCCGCCGGACTCAACGGAAAAAGACGGACACGGAACCCAGCTTTACCGCCAGCCTCGACCCGCGTCTGCGGCTGGACCTGCTCAGTGCTGCCGAGCAGACTCAATATGCCGGATCCGGACGCAATATCTTTCGCATGCAGGCCGACCCCATTCCCCAGCCCGTCGCCCCCGCCATGAAGGCCCCTGATTCGGCAGCCATGGCGGCGCCGTCAGGACCACCTCCGCCGCCTCCGCCCCCGCCGATCAACCTCAAGTTTTTCGGTTTTGCCACCAGCGTGGGCGCGCCCAAGCGGGTTTTTTTGGCCAGCGGCGATGACGTGTTTATCGCGCAAGAAGGCGACATTGTGAACCGGCGATACAAGATCATTCACATTGGGCCCAACTCCATCGAAGTGGAAGACCTTCTGAACAATCGCAGGCAGAGCCTTCCCCTGGCAGGGTGAGAGACGGACAGCAGCATGCATCGCGGCAGTTTTCAGCCCAGAAATCGGCTCCGTGCCCAGCAGGGTTACATCCTCCTGATTCTGGCATTGTTTGTCGCCCTGCTGGCCTTCTCCATGCTGGCCGCGGCGCCCAGGGTAATCCAGCAGATTCGGCGTGATCGCGAAGAGGAAATGATCCATCGCGGCGCGCAATACGCCCGCGCCATTCGCAAATTCGTTAAGAAGAACGGCGTCTATCCCACCAGCCTCGACCAACTGGAGAACACTAACCACATCCGTTACCTCCGGCGGCGTTACAAGGACCCCTTCACGGCCGATGGCAAATGGCGGCTGCTTCACATTGGGGACGTTTCCTTCATGAGCGCCGGCCAGACCGCACAGGGCTCGGGGCAGCAGTCGGGACAGCCGACAAGCCTGCTGGGCCAGCCTCTTGGAGGTTCGGGGACCCTGGGCCAGTCCCTGGGACAGCTAGGCAGTCAATTGGGGTCCCTAGGCGCGCAGTCCCCCGGCAGCCTGGGACAGCCCGCTGGGAATGCGACCACGGGCTCCAACGGCATTTTGGGCAGCCATGGCCTCGCTTCGCAGCAGACCTCACAGCCGACTTCCGCCGAGCAGAGTGCCAAAGCACAGGATGACAAAAAGGATTCCAGTGGCGGGCTGAGTTCCCAGCCCAGTACTCAGCAGAACCTTTCCTTTGGCGGCGGGGCAATTCTGGGAGTCGCCAGTGCCAGCCAGGCTGAGGGCATCAAGGAGTTCAACGGTAAGAACAAGTACAAGGACTGGTATTTCGTCTACAACCCCGCCGCCGAAGCCACCAGTCCAAATGGCGGCGCCTTGATTATCGGTCCCTATACCGGCCACACGTTCGGCGCCGGCGGGGGCGGCATTGGCACACCGGCCAGCCAGCTTGCCTCGCCCAATCAGCCCAGCGGCTTCGGCCAACCCATTGGTTCAGGCTTCGGCGGGACTTCGTCGTTCGGCTCCTCGCCATCTGGCTCCTCCCCAGCGCCCGGCAGCCCTTCGCCACAGCCGGGGCGGTAACGGCCGCTCAGGCTGCCTGCTTCTCTTCTCCCTGCTCTCCCGAGTCGTAATTGGGCATTTTCTCCTTCCAGCCCTTGCGGATCAGCCACGCATTGGCGGGATAGGCCGTGAAGAAACCCAGAATCATGCCGACCTGCATGTTGAACCAGAAAAGCGCCTCGTTGGGATGCAAATGAGGCTGGGGAAAGAGCACAAAGTGCTGCAAGGCCATCCACGTGAAAAGGCCGACCTCAAATAGCACAATCGACACGGTGTCCGCCCGCAGCGCTGCTTTCAGTCCCTCGCCAAAGCTGAGCCCGCGCAAGGGGACAATCGTGAAGTACTGAAAAACCATGCCCAGGGAAAAGGCCAAAATGAAGTCATAGAGCAGCTCCGAGCCGAATTCCCCAACCAGCGCCAAACCGGTGGCAAACACAAACGTTTCCGCGGCAATATCGCCCAAGGTACAACCCGCACCGCAATGGAAAACCGCCGCGCTCACCTGCCACGGCGTGGGCTGCTCCTCGGGTGCGGGGGCTCTTTCAGTCCTTCGCAGGGCCATTGGCAGCCCTTCCGGATGTTTCACCATGGCAGGCTGCATCTTGCGATACAGCCACACACCGAAGGGTCCGAAGTAGAGTGCGCTGACCGGCCAGACAATGTTCATGATCCACATCTTCTGCGGCCGATGCAGCTCATCAGCCAGCAGGTATCCGCCACAGACGAAACAAACAATCAGGTAACTCCACGCCAGGTAATCCAGCCACTGCGGATATGGACTCACGACGGTACCCCCTTAGAGTCTTTGCTATGGACGGACTGCAAGGTGAGAGGGTTGTTTCGCGGCCTGAAAGGAACAGGCGTAAAAGCAGAGAAGCCCCGCCCGCAGGCGAGGCTTCCGGAAGATCGAAGATCAGGGAGTCGCGAGCTTAGACGCTAAAGGAAGACCCGCAGCCGCAGGTGCTCTTCACATTGGGGTTTTCGAACTTAAAACCCGCTCCCTCAAGCGTTTCCACGTAATCCACGATGGCGCCATTGAGATACATGAGGGAGGTGGCATCAACATAGACCTTCAATCCGTCGAAATCGAAGACCTTGTCCATCATTCCCGCCCCATTCTCGAAAGACATTGAATAGGAGAAACCCGAGCAACCGCCTCCGACTACGCCAACGCGCAGTCCAGCCGGGACAGGGTCCTGCTGGGCCATGATTTCCTTCACTTTGCCGATCGCGTTTGGTGTCAGATTGACCGGCAATGTCTTGGGTACATTCGGTATGGTCGTGGTTGCCATTCGTATTTATCTCCTCGTAAGCGGTATTCCGCCCGCCGGCGTTTCCCGGTCGGCTACCCCGAACCGGCTGCCTCACCAGAAGTATACCACTGTTTCGTCAGCCAGTTGGGCATGGCGGCCCCTGCTATGGGATGACCCTGGAGAGACAAACGTCGCATCTTCTTGGTGCCCTTCCCTTCCCGCCCCCGGCCAGCGGGCCCCCGGGAGTCCATTACGCCGCTGGATCCGCGGACTTGGGTCCCTCCGGAATCGCTGGAGTCACCGGGCACGAAAAGTACCTGCCTTGCCTGACAACGGGGCTATAATGATGCCGCCCTTATTCAGGACAGGGCTGGAGCCACGATTCGCTCCCCGGGGGTCCTCCCCGCCCAGTGGTTCTTCCTCCGCCCTGCAAGCTCGGAAATTGCTGCCCCGCAGTACGCGGGACATTAGGTCGCAACGGCTTGATAACCCATCCGAGGTAGCGTATGGCGCCGATTATTGATTACCTGCTGGTAATTTGGGGCGTTTTGACTGCAGCGCTGGTCGCCCTGCTCATCTATCGCAGCACACTCACCATGCACGAAGACGATCAACTGTTTCTCGACGAAGCTGAGTCTCATATGGCAAAGGAACAGGTGGAGTTGACCGCCAAATTCAACCGCGTTAGTCCGGTGGTACGCTGGCTAAGCGCAGCATCTGGCCTGCTGATCCTGGTGATTGCCGTCCTGTGGGTGTATGTAGGACTGACCCAGATGCAGTAGCGGGAATTCACGCGCTCATCAACTTGGAGCACCCCGCAACCCGGAGGGTCCGGAGCCGGGGTGCATCGTTTCTGTCTTGCTCTTTTCCTGCCTACCGGGCGCCGGCTCGGTAGTGCCCGGCAGGCTCTTGGATGTCATCCTTCGCGGTTTCCCTCGCCGCCAGCACAGAAACGATGGTGACCACCGCCATTCCGATCACATAGACGGCGACCGGCCCGCCTCGTCCATACCTCCTGAGTAATTCCGTCGCAACAAACGGCGAAAGGCCCCCCGCCAGCACCGAGGCCAACTGCGAACCCAGGGAGGCGCCGCTGTAGCGCACATGCGAGCCAAACAATTCGGAAAGAAACGCCGCCTGGGGGGCATACATGGCCGCGTGCGAAAACAGGAATGCCACGACAATCCCCATCCAAACCAGGGGCGTCGATCCCGTGTCCAGCAGCCAGAATAGGGGATATGCGAACAAGGCGGTAAACACGGCGCCAAACAGATAGACCGGCCGTCTGCCAACGCGATCGGAAAGCGCTCCCAGCAGCGGAATCGCGATGAGTTCCAAAGCCGACGCGATCAGGATTCCGTCCAGCACAATGCTGCGGCCCATTCCTACTTTCTGCGTGGCGTACAGCAGCAGAAAAACACTGTATATGTAGAACGCCCCGTTCTCCGCAATGCGCGCTCCTATGGCCAGCAGGACTTCCCTGGGATAGCGGCGCAGCACTTCCACGATCGGCTGGCGGACCTCACTCCGGGTTTCCTTGATGCGGTTGAAGGCCGGCGTTTCCATAATGCGGATGCGAATCAAGAAGCCCACGCCCACTAACACGATGCTGACCAAAAACGGGATCCGCCAGCCCCAGCTGAAAAACGCCGCCTGGGGCAGGCGTGCGACCACGGCGAAGATCCCGGTCGAGAGCAGCAGGCCCATGGGCACCCCGGTCTGCGGCCAGCTGCCATAGAAGCCGCGCGCACCCGGAGGAGCGTGCTCCACCGCCATCAGAACCGCGCCGCCCCACTCGCCACCGACCCCAAATCCCTGGGCCACGCGCAGCAACACCAGAATCACCGCCGACCAGGGGCCGATCTGCGCATAGGTGGGCAGCACGCCAATCAGAAACGTGGACACGCCCATAATGACCAGCGTCAGCACCAGCATCGACTTGCGGCCGATGCGGTCGCCGAAGTGACCGATCACGATTCCGCCGATCGGTCGGGCAATGAACCCCACCGTGTAGGTGCCGAACGCGGCCAGAGTGCCGGTCAGCGGGTCGAACGTGGGAAAAAACAGGCGATTGAACACCAGCGCCGCCGCCGTGCCGTAGAGAAAAAAGTCATACCATTCGATGGTCGTCCCCACCAGACTTGCCAGGGCAACCATGCGAATTGAGCTTTTCTGGATCTGGTTTACCGCCGAATGGGATGAGGGTTCCCGACTGTGAGCCATTGATGAATTATCCCAGCCTTGTCGTTCTTCGGCCCTGAACGTTAACACAAGCCCGGGCCGGTTGGGACTTTCCCCGGGGACAGGGTGCGCCGACCGCGACATTGGTTGTATACTTCCTGCCCTATGAGCATCGATAGACGCGGTTTCCTCCTGGCAGCCGTGGCCGGATCGGCTGTTTCTGCGCTTGCCCAGCGCGATTATTCCAGCCCCAATCCGGTTCATGAACCCGATCCTGACATCATTTCTCTCGACAAACGATTCGATTCCATCAAGGTCGGTAACACCTCGATCGAGAGGCTGTACACCGGCTGTCTGTGGGCCGAAGGTACAGCCTGGAACGGAGTTGGACGATATCTGGTCTGGAGCGACATCCCCAACAATGTTCAAATGCGCTATGCAGCCGAAGACGGGCATGTCTCGGTGTTCCGCAAGCCTTCCGGATATAGCAACGGGAATGCGTTCGATTACCAGGGGCGGCAGGTTTCCTGCGAACACGACAATCGCCGGGTGGTCCGCTACGAATACGACGGAAGCATTACCGTGCTGGCCGACAGCTTTCAAGGCAAGAAGCTCGATGCCCCCAACGATATCGTTGTCCATCCCGATGGCGGCATCTTCTTTACCGATCCTGGTTACGGCATCCTCACCAACTATGAAGGCCACGTGCACCCCATGGAGCTCAAGGAGGCCGTTTACCACATTGACCCCAAGACGGGCACAATCAGCATGGTGACAGATGACCTCTACAAGCCGAATGGCTTGTGCTTCTCGCCCGATTTCAAGAAGCTGTACATCTCCGACACCGGCTCGACGCACTATCCGAACGCACCCAAAATTGTGAAGGTGTACGACGTGGTGAACGGCAGCAGCCTGAGCAACGGCAAGCAGGCCTTCTCCATGGAGCTGAGCTCTTCGGAGTTTTCCTCGCTCGACAGCGAGTCGAAATCGCGGCTGCGGGCGGGCGCCGGCATCGCCGACGGCATCCGCTGCGACAAGCAGGGAAATGTGTGGTGCGCCAGCGGCTGGGTTGGCCAGGGTTATGACGGGATCCACGTGTTTACGCCTGAGGGGCAACGAATCGGCATCATCGTGCTTCCCGAGATCCCGGCCAACATCTGTTTCGGTGGAGAGAAGCGCAATCGCCTGTTCATCGCCGCCAGCCGGTCGTTGTACGCGGTCTACGTCAACGCTCAGGGCGCGAGTATCTGCTGAGGAGCGTCAACTCTGGTGCGAAAGGGGGGACTCGAACCCCCATGGGTTTCCCCGCCAGATCCTAAGTCTGGTGCGTCTGCCAATTCCGCCACTTTCGCAAGGCTGGCGACCGTCGCTGGCCAATTCTAACCGAACCTGTGCCGGTCGCGGCCCGAGTGCAGCCTGGGCAGCAATAGGACGTTGCTCAATCGAAGCCCTGTCGTGCAGCTTCCACTGCTTTTAGCTCCCTGCCAGTGAGATCGAAATTTTCCTAGAGCTTGCGTTGGCGGGCGTAATCGACCGGGGAAGGGATGGGTTCCAGGCCCCGGCCCTGAAAGATGGCCTGAAATTCGCGTAGCAGATCGGCGTGGATGAGGCCGTTGGAGGCCAGCGTCTCGCGGCTGGCAATATTGAAGGCGCCGCCACTGAAGTCGCTCACCTTGCCGCCCGCCTCCTCGACCAGGAGCACGCCCGCGGCCGTGTCCCAGGGATTGAGATTAAATTCCCAATAGCCGTCCACCCGGCCGGCCGCCACGGAGCAAAGATCGAGGGCCGCGGATCCGGCGCGGCGTACGCCATGCGTGTGCAGCGTGATCTGGTGGTAGAAGTAAATGTTCGGATTCTGGTGGCGCTTCTGGCTGGGAAAGCCGGTCGCCAGCAGGCTTTCTTCCAGCCGCGACGCGCTGGAAACCCGAATGCGGTGCTGGTTTAGGTAAGAGCCGCTTCCCCGCTCGGCGGAAAACATCTCGTCGCGAGTGGGGTCGTAGACCACCCCGGCAACCATCTTCCCTTTGTACTCCAGCCCCATGGAGACGCAAAACACGGGAAAGCCATGCGCGAAATTCGTGGTGCCGTCCAGGGGATCCACGTACCAGCGGTAATCGCCGCCGGAATCCACGCGCGTGCCTTCTTCCGCCACGATATCGTGGCGTGGCCAGCGGGCGCGAATCCGATCGGTAATCAGGCGTTCCGAAGCGCGATCCGCCTCGGTAACCAGGTCCGCCTCCCCCTTGTATTCAAAACCGATGCGCCGCGCAAAAAAGGACAGAAGCAGCCCTCCCGCCTCGCGGGCAATCTCGGCTGCAACGGGAGCAAACTGGTTCGATTCAGGCAAACTGTCTTTTTACTCGATTCCGTCTGCAGGCGGTGATGGCTCGGTGGCAGAAGATTCGCCCCGGTCCTGCTCGCATCGCTGGAATGGCCTCGTCTCGTCTGTCTCCGTCTGTCCCCGCACAGGAACCTGCATAAAATCTGTCCGCAGCCCTTCAGCAACCTGGAAGCAATATCCTAGGCGCTGGAACTGCGTTTCCGGGACGCGGGCTCTTCCACGATATACATGATTTCGTGTTTGAAAATGAAAAGATTAGGTGCGTCTTCCCGGGTAAGCCGGATCATGTGCTTGTCATAGTACTCGACCCAGCCGCGCAGCACTTCCCCGCTGACCAGCTTCACGGAGACGGTCTTCTGCTTTTCACCCAAGGCCTTGAGATACGCCGCCTCCTCATAGGTTTCCTCGGGCGGAGGAAGCTTGTTCTTTTTGGAAAGGTGGGAAACTCCCGCAACTCGGAATGCCATGCCTGCATTCTACACGGCCCGGTTACCGGCTTCGTCTTCCCCTCACTGGCGGGAACCGTCCAGTTCCGGCAGTTTATTTGGCTTTGGAGGTGTAATACCCAGTGCGATAGCGCGCCTGCAGGTCGGCAATGTCCGGGGAATGCACCTCGATACGGATGCGGCGATAGCTGCTGTCCGTAAGCCGCTGCGAAGGATAGTAGGCCAGAAGAAACTGCGTGCGCAGCTCTTCACTGATCTGGCGGAAGGCTTCGTCCAGGCTCTGCCGTCCAGTGGCGTAATAGTATTTTCCGCCAGTGTCCTTAGAAAGCTGAATGAGCGCATTCTCGCCGCCGGTGTCGCGCCCGGCGCTGGCTTCGATGGGCACGATGATGATGCTGTAGAGGATGGCCTCCGATTCCTGGGCGGCCCGCAGCGCAGCATGGTAGGTGGTTTCGCTGACGGTGTCTCCGCCATCGGTGATGATCACCAGAACCTTGCGCCCGTTACGGTCCAGCAGGGCGCGGGAACTCAAGTAAATCGCGTCGTACATGGCCGTAGCCGCGCCCAGCCGGACCCGGTCCAGTCCGCGGTCAATGCGCTTCAGATCGGAGGTAAACGGCACCAGTTCCGTCACGTTCTCGTCGAACTCGTAGAGCGCCATGGAGTCCACCGGACGCAGAAGGGCATGGGCAAATTTGCGCGCCGAGAGCACCTCCAGGCCCAGATCCCTGCGCGTGCTCAGGCTGGTATCAATGCAGGCTACGATCGAGAGGGGCAACTCGGATTCCCGGTCGAACACCGCGATGCGCTGCGGCGCCCCATTCTCGTAAAGCGTAAAGTCATCCTTTTTCAGGTTGGTATAAGGGGCGCCATTGGAGTCGGTGACGCTGACAAAGACATTCACCAGCCGAACATTGACGTGCAGGGTGGCGGCGGGATTGCCCTCGTCCTCCGTGGTCGGCGACGAACGGCTCCCCTGCGCCAGCACGGGTACCACCGTCAGGGAGAACAGCAGAAGCAATAAGGCTAAGAACCGCATTGTGCTCGTCGCTAGAACCCCGAGGGCAGGCGGAAGTTGCCCTCCCGAAACGGCCCGCTCACTTGGGACGTATTTCCTCAGGGAACGGTTCTCCGTCGGCCCAGACCACGCCATCTTCAAAATATTCTTTCTTCCAGATCGGCACCGTGCGCTTCAGGGTATCGATCAGCCAGCGGCAGGCGTCAAAGGCGGGACCGCGGTGAGCCGAGGCAACCACGATGGCCACGCTGGTTTCCCCAATCTCCAGCCGTCCCAGGCGGTGAACCACCCGCAAGTCGCGGACGGCAAAGCGGCTGAGTGCCTGCCGCGCCAATTCTTCCAACTGCTTCTGCGCCATGCCTTCGTAGGCTTCATAATCCAGATACAGCGTGCGCCGGCCCCGGGTCTGGTTGCGCACAATGCCCTCGAACACCACCACGGCACCGTCGGCACCGTGCTTCAGTCCCGTCGCAAGAGCGGCGGTATCAATCCGGTCACGGGTCAGCCGGCCATGGATCGCGGTCGCCAGGGTGGCCGAAGAATCCACACCCCCGCTGACCGGCGGAATCAGAGCCACCTCGTCCGCCTCCTGGAGTCGAAGGCTCTGGGTGGCGTATTCCTGGTTTACAGCAACAGCGATCTTCCCCATATACGCTTCCAGGGACGGCATAATCGCCCGGCAGCGCTCCAGTAACTCGCCCACCGTGGCCCGGTCGGGGAGCTCGAGAGTTTCCCTCTCCCGACCCGCCAGATCCTTCAAAGTACCGAAGAAGAGCAACTTGACATGCATGGCAGCGCCGCATCCAGTGTACCAATATTCTTGCCATGGCTGCGGCGCTGGCGCGCTCGGGGACGCGATTCGTGACTACAATTCGTGCATGCTTGCCAACCGATCAATACCGCAGTGCACGGTCCTGCCGGAACTTGGGTATCCCGACGTAGAAGCGGCCACGGAGTGGCTGTGCGCCGCGTTCGGGTTCACCTTACGCATCGGAATTGGAAATCACCGCGCTCAACTGAACGCAGGCGACGGCGCCGTCATCCTCATCGAGTTGCCGGCTGGAGAAGTCCCCGCCGGACACGCCGTCATGGTCCGGGTGGAAAATGTCGACCGCCATTGGGAACGCGCCTTGCAACACGGAGCCCACATCCTGCGCTCGCCCGCCGACTATCCCTATGGCGAGCGGCAGTATACCGTCGCCGACCCGGCAGGACGCCGCTGGACTTTCACCCAGTCCATCACTGATGTCGATCCCAGGAGTTGGGGCGGGGCTCCCGGGAAGTTGTAGTTGCGAGGTGTTGTGGTTGCGAGGTGTTCTCGCGGAAGGATCTGACAGTCAGTCCACGTACACTACATCATAGGCCTGGCCTACGATATCCACCTGTGTGCTCTGGGGCTGGCTGGTGGTGGTGTCGTAAATCACCAGTTCGCCTCCCTCGATCACATACACCACAGAGCGATCGGGAATCGGCTGCATCCCGGTCACGTCTCCCGGCCCAGTCGCAACCACGGCGTTCAGGCTGGAGGTGTCCACAATGCTCAAACAGCCGCCGCTGCAGGTATTCGCTCCAATAAAGAGCTTGTTATCGGCTCCCAGCGTCATCAGGTCGTGGAAGCCGTTGCCGATGGCGATGCCCGACTGAGAAACCGCCAGGGAGCTGGTGTCGATGATGTCGAGTTTCCCCTGGCCGCCGGCCGTGCCCGCCACGAACAAATTGTTGTTATTCAGCAGCGCGATGCTGGCCGCCGAAACCGGAATGGTCGTGACTTGCGCGTTACTGGCCAGGTTCAGGACGGTTACGCTGGCGGCGGTGCCCCCGCACTCCGGCCCGCAATTCAGGATGTAGGCCCTGGAACCATCGGAGGAGAACACCGCCCAGGTCGGATGATCAAATCCATCTACGCGGGTTGCCGTCATGGCTGCCGTGTCGATGATCCAGACGGAATTCATGTCGTCTGGGAAGGCCAGCAGTTTGCTACCGTCCGGCGAAAGCGAGAGCCGGCGGACATGGGGAACAGGAATGGTGGTGGTGATGGTGCCCTGGAGCAGGCTCAGCGCGACAACTTCTCCACTAGGCTGGCCGGAAACCAGCGCGTTGCGCACCGAGGCAAAGACCGTCGTGTTGTCAGGAAGAATCACGAAATCATCGGAAGCATCGGGCAGAGCGCCACGGAAGGGCAGGTCGAAAACAACCGACTCAGTGCTGTTGTCTACTACGTGGAAGCTATGCACGGTGGAATCGTAGAGCAGAGTCTTGGTCTTGTCCGGTGTTACGCGCATCCGGGTGGCTCCGGGATTGACGAAACCCGGCGACGTCACACTGCCTGCCAGCACGTCTTTCGTAGCATCGATGACCTCGATAGCACTGGTGGCAACCCCGCTGGTTTGGTCGAAAGCATTGGAAACGAAGGCTCGTTTGGCAAGGCCGCTGGGCGGGCCAGCCGTGCTGCCGCCACCGCAACCGGCGAGGCTCACTACAGCAATCAGGGATGCAAGTGCCAACGCTCGATTCAAGAATTCCCGCCCGTAATGCCCGCTCTCCCGGAACCGCCCCCATGCGGCCCCGCAATCACTCACAATCCCGCTCGCACCGTGCGCTGAGGCAACCACCGTAGCACGCTGACACATATGCGAGGAGGGCTGAAACATGCGATTATAGCAAAGCGCTTGCTTTCGATTTTTCGTGCCGCAGCATTTCAAATCCCCAGGTTTCGTGTTGCACGGAGCGCGGATCACGATTTTGAGTTGAACGGATGTCCAACAAGCTGCTTGAACTAATGAAGCAACGGCCGGTGTTGTGCGACGGCGCCACCGGCACCCTACTCTATGCTCGTGGAATTTTCATCAATCGCTGCTACGACGAGCTGAATCTTTCCCAGCCCGACCTGATTCGCCAGATCCACCACGATTACTACCAGGCCGGATCGGACATGGTAGAGACAAACACCTTCGGAGCGAATTCGTTTCGCCTGGGGCAACATGGCCTGGCCGACAAGGTTCGCAAGATCAATCTGGAGGGTGTGCGCCTGGCGCATGAGGCGGCCAAGAGCTTTGACGGCCTGGTCGCGGGCTCCGTGGGGCCGCTCGGGATACGGGTTGAGCCCCTGGGAAAGGTTTCCCTGGAAGAGGCCCGCGAAGCCTTCCGTAAACAGATCGAGGCGCTGGCCGAAGGCGGGGTGGACGCCCTCATGCTGGAGACCTTCGGATACCTCAACGAACTGCACGAGGCCATACGCGCGGCCCGCGAAGTCGCTCCCCAGATTCCTCTCGTGGCCCAGGTCACCGTGGACGAGGATGGAAACACCCTGGACGGCAGCAGTCCGGAAACCTTCGGCGCCAAGATGGCCGAGTGGGGAGCGGATGTGATCGGCTGCAACTGCAGCATTGGGCCGGCTCCCATGTTATCGGCGCTGGAGCGCGTGGCGGCTGTCACCGACAAGCCGCTCTCGGCGCAGCCCAATGCCGGTATGCCACGGTCCGTCGAGGGCCGCAATATTTATCTGTGCTCGCCAGAGTACATGGCCAGCTATACCAAAAAGTTCATCGCCGCCGGAGTACGCCTGGTAGGCGGCTGCTGCGGCACTACACCCGAGCATCTGCGCGCCATGAAGGCCGCTCTGCGCTTCGGACAAGCCAAAAGCGGAGGAGCCGCGCATTCGGCGGCGGCGGCCAAGGCCCAGCCCGCCGTCCCCACGTTGCCCATGGAACAGCGCTCAACCTTGGGCGCCAAGCTGGCTCGTGGCCAGTTTGTCACCATGGTCGAGATCGTGCCCCCCAAGGGCATTGAAGTCAGCAAGGAAGTTGAGGGCGCGCGCTATCTGAAAAACGTCGGCGTCGACGCCATCAACATCCCCGACAGTCCCCGCGCTTCGGCGCGCATGAGCAATCAGGCTTTGTCGCTGCTTATCATGCAGCAGGTGGGCATCGAACCGGTGCTGCACTATACCTGCCGCGACCGCAACGTCCTGAGTATTCAGTCCGACCTGCTGGGCGCCTGCGCCGTGGGTATCCGCAACCTGATCTGCATTACCGGCGATCCACCTAAGCTGGGCAACTATCCGGACGCCACGGCGGTTTTCGATGTCGATGCCATTGGACTGGTGAATATCGTCCACAACCTGAACAGCGGACTCGACATTGGCGGCAACAGCATTCACTCCGCAACTTCGTTTGTCATTGGAGTAGGAGCCAACCCTGGCGTTCCCAACATCGAGGAGGAAGTTCGCCGCTTCGAATACAAGGTGGAAGCCGGCGCCGAGTACGTGGTGACCCAGCCGGTCTTCGACCTCAAGCTGCTGGAGGACTTCCTGCGCCGCATTGAGCACGTGCGCATTCCCGTGGTTGCGGGCATCTGGCCGCTCACCAGCATGCGCAACGCCGAGTTCATGAAGAACGAACTGCGTGTCTCCATCCCGGACAGCGTCCTGGAGCGCATGTCGAGCTGCACCACTCCCGAGGCGGCCCGCGCCGAAGGCGTACAAATCGCACGCGAAATGCTGGACTCCCTGCGCCACGTGGTTCAGGGCGCCCAGATCAGCGCTCCCATGGGCAAGTACTCCTCTGCAGTCGATGTTCTGGAGGTCCTGGGCACTTCCAAAAGTGTGACCGCCTGACCGGCCAGCCCGCCCACCTTCTGCGCGGATCATTTCCGCCTCGTGTCCCAGCTTTTGGATAAAGGGCCAGTATGCAGGACTGGCCCTTTGCACTTCTCATTGTGCACCTCGGAAACCCCCAACTTCGCCCTCCTTCAACTCTGGACTTGAGCTAAAATTTCGCTTGGAGATTTTGCTTGCCCAAGTTTGAAGAGTGTCTTCAGAGGCTGGAACAGATTGTTGAGCAACTGGAGCGGGGTGATATTCCCCTGGAGCAGTCCTTAAAGCTTTTTGAAGAGGGCATGACGTTGTCCAACGCCTGCCGCAAGGAATTGCAGGAGGCCGAGGGCAAGGTAGAAATCCTGCTGAAACAGAACGGGAAGCTGCAGGCGGAAGCGTTCGATGGCTCCACCGAACGAAGCGAAAGTCGAAAGTAATTCCGCTGCACCCATGCCCGCCGCATCCACGCCGATGCGTGCGGTTCACTCTCTATCAGGTATGCCGCCGGGGCTTCGACCGGTGGCGAAAACATTCCGATCAACCCGATTCTCAGGGGTCGAAATGCAATCGATGGATGTGATCGTAAGCAGCACCGATGTGGCCATGGCTGCCCGGCTGGCGGCCTCGCTAAACCCGTATCTTCCCGGAATCAGCATTGGACACTCCTTGGAGGAGACCCGCGCCGCGATCGCGCGGCATCGCTCCCGGGGAGCGGTCATCGACTTGGAAACCTGCGGCCTGGAGGCGGTGGAACAGCTTTGCCGGGAGTTCCCCGGAACCAGAGTTGTCTGCACGCACAGGCTCGCGGATGAACAGATGTGGGTGGCTGCCCTGAGCGCCGGAGCCGCCGATTGCTGCTACGAGGCCGACGTGGATTCCATTCTCAGAGCGGTGGGGACGGCAGCATCTGCGGTCCGCAGTACCGCCGCCTGAGCTGAAGCCGCCTCACTCGTGAAAGCAGGCCGCCAGGACGGAAGCGGCCTCGGTCAGGCGCTGGAGATCGTCCTGTGTGAAATTCGCTCCCGCGGCGGAGGCCGATTCCCCCTTGCGCGAGACCTGAATCACTCCCCGGACTTTCCTGCCTTCCATGACCGGAACCGAGATCAGCTTCTGAATCACCTTGGAGGAGAGATCGGGCCGCTCCCCGTCGTCAATGTCACTCGACTCCGCAAGGTTGACCGCCTCAAAAAACGAGGTGTGCTTCACTTGGGAAAAATTATTGAGGATTTCCGATCGCCGCGTGCTGGCCGTCCGCGCGGCAATCGAGGAAGATGAGTTCAGGGGAATGCGGCCCACTTCCTGCAACTTCGCGGGATGACAAAACACCAGCGTGGAACCCTCCAGGCGGAGAATGCCGACCTCGTCATCCCCCACGCCAAAGCTTCTCGCCAGTTCCCTGCCCAGTCGTCTGGAGTTTTCCGGCGTCAGTCCTTCCTGCTCGATCTCGGACGCAATCCGACTGAATGATTCGACGGTAGTAGCCATGCTTTCTCCTGGCCGATGCCGTTGATTATAGGAACAAACCTGGACGCCCACCAGATTGCGCGCGCAACCAGGAGGCCATGGTCTGCCGATTCGGAACAATAGGTTCAGAGTTCCCTCGCAGGGCATTGCTTGACGTACCCGCGTTCCCGCGCCGATAATAAAGGGTTTTCTCATCCTGAAAGTCGTGAAAGGAGCAGCGGAGTGGCTTCTTCGGCCAGCCAGGCTTCCGTTTCCAGCAACTTGCCGGGCGGCGTGCCGCCTTTGCGCGCGGGCGAGGGCAATACGTTCCTGCTCCGCCGTTTGCACTCCCTGAGCGGAATTTTTCCCATCGGGGCCTACGTGCTGGAGCACATGATCTCCAACGCGTTTGCCACCCGTGGAGCCACCGCTTACGGAAAACAGGTCGAGTTCCTTACCGGACTTCCCTTTGTGCTGGCGCTCGAGATTTTCTTTATCTTTCTTCCCCTGGCGTACCACGCGGGATATGGCGTGGTGATCTGGTGGCGCGGAGACCGCAATGTGGGCCCCGCCTATCCCTGGTCGGGGAACTGGCTCTACAGCGTGCAGCGCTGGACGGGCCTGCTGGCGCTTGCCTATATCTGCTATCACACCTGGACCATGCGTTTCACCGGCGTGCACCTCATGACCAATCCCGATGCCGCCTTCGCCAAGGTGTGGCTGGCGCTTCAGTCTCCCTGGATCGTCGCCTTCTACTTCGTGGGGGTGTTCGCGGCGACCTGGCACTTTGCCTATGGCATTTGGTTGTTTGCCGCCAAATGGGGCATTACCGCGGGCGCGAGCGCGCGCCGCAATTTCGGTTATGTTTGTATCGCTCTGGGCATTGCGATGGCACTGGTCTGGTCCTCGACCATGATCACTTTCATCACCACGCCGCCATCGAATCCGCAATTGATCCGGAGCATGGAGGTCCTTCGTCAGTCTGAATAGCCGTGGGGCCGCCGTTCTGTGCGGGGGCGGGACGGCCAAGAGCAATCTGGTTTTCTAACTATGGCAGCGAATCCGAAAATTATCGTGGTGGGCGGCGGCCTGGCAGGACTGGCTGCCGTGATCAAGATTGCGGAAAAGGGCGGGCAAGTGGATTTGTTCTCCATCGTCCCGGTCAAACGTTCCCACTCCGTATGCGCGCAGGGCGGCATCAACGCCGCCAAGAACCTCAAGGGCGAAGGCGACTCCACCTGGCAGCACTTTGACGACACGGTCTATGGCGGCGACTTCCTGGCCAATCAGCCTCCAGTAAAGAACATGTGCGAGGCCGCGCCCGGAATCATCGACCTGCTCGACCGCATGGGCGTCACCTTTAACCGCACGCCGGAAGGCCTGCTGGATTTTCGCCGCTTCGGAGGCACCCTCTACAATCGCACCGCCTTTGCCGGCGCCACCACCGGCCAGCAGCTTCTCTACGCGCTGGACGAGCAGGTACGCCGCCACGAGGCGGAAGGCAAGGTCACCAAGTACGAAGGCTGGGAATTTCTTTCCGCCGTGCTCGACGGCAACGGCGTTTGCCGCGGCATCTGCGCCATGGACCTGCGCAGCATGCAGGTGCGCACCTTTCCGGCCGATGCTGTCATTGTGTGTACCGGCGGCATTGGCGCCATCTTCGGGAAATCCACCAACTCGGTGGTCTGTACCGGATCGGCCCAGTCCGCGCTCTACCAGCAGGGCGCGTTTTACGCCAACGGCGAATTCATTCAGGTCCATCCCACCGCTATCCCCGGGGAAGACAAGCTGCGGCTCATGTCGGAATCGGCCCGCGGAGAGGGTGGTCGCGTGTGGGTGCCCAAGCAGCCCGGCGACACCCGCGAGGCCAGGTCCATTCCTGAATCCGAGCGCTGGTATTTCCTGGAAGAGTGGTATCCCAAGTATGGCAACCTGGTGCCGCGCGACGTCGCCACCAGGGCGATCCACAAGGTCGTTTACGAGGACAAAATGGGCATCGATCGGCAGCCCATGGTGTACCTCGACCTGACCCACATCGATCGCAAGACGCTGGACCGCAAGCTGGAAGGCATCCTGGAAATCTACGAGAAGTTCGTGGGAGATGACCCCCGCGATACTCCCATGAAGATTTTCCCTGGCATGCACTACACCATGGGAGGCCTGTGGGTGGACTTTAACCAGGCCACCAACATCCCCGGTCTCTACGCTGCCGGCGAATGCGAGTATCAGTATCATGGAGCCAACCGCCTGGGAGCCAACTCGCTGGTGAGCTGCATCTTCGGCGGTTTTACCGCCGGACCCAATGCCCTGGCCTACAGCCGGAATCTCGCCAAGTCCGGAGCCGCTGTCCCAGGCAGCGTTTACGACACGGAACGCAAGCGCCAGGAAGAAATCAATAATGGACTGCTGCGTTCGGAAGGCACCGAGAATCCCTTCCTGATCTGGCGCGAGCTGGGCGAGATCATGACCCGCGATTGCACCGTGATTCGTTACAACAAGAACCTGCGGCAGGCTGACAGCAAAATCGTGGAACTCATCGAGCGCATCCGCAACGTGAACCTCAGCGACCGCACCACCTGGGCCAATACCACGTTTGCCTTTACCCGCGAGCTTTACAACATGCTGCAACTGGCCCGGGTCGTGGTTCAGGGCGCGGCCATTCGCGATGAATCGCGCGGGGCACACTACAAACCGGACTTCCCCGAGCGCGACGACAAGAACTGGCTCAAGACCACCAAGGCTGGTTTCGCGCCGGATGCCGACGAGCCGCGGTTTGAGTTCGAATCCGTGGATGTCTCGCTCATACCACCGCGTCCGCGGCGGTATGACGTGGTCAAGTAGGTTATGGCGGACAGCGGCGATCGTGCAGTCCTGAATACGCTGTATCTCGTAGTTGGCGCCATGCAGGTGGTGGTGGCGCTTTGGCTGTTTCGGCTGCTTCCAGGCCTGGCCGTAGCGCTGCTGATTGTTGGAGGCCTGCTGTGCATTCTGGCGGGCCTGGGCCGGAGATGACAGTTCGCTTGCCAAAGCTAGGGAGCGTTGGCAGGGTCCAACAGACCGCGAGTCAGGTTGAGCCCAGCGAAACATCCCTGGAATGTGCGGTAAGAAATTGCCGCCCGCAGGCATTCTCACCAGAAATCCCGCCTCGGATTTCGCGTGGGAGGGAGGAATCGCAGATTGAGTGACAGCAAGCGCGGGGATCTTTCGCTTCACTCAAGATGACCCGGAGCTCAGGACGTACTCGGAAGCCGGAGGGAATCAGCACAAGGGATCGGTGGGTAAAGACAAATTCATGGCGAATAAAACCTTTATTGTCAAAATCAAGCGGCAAGCAAACCCTAATTCCGAGCCTTTCTGGGAAGAATTCGAACTGAACTGGCGGCGAGGAATGAACGTGACCTCCGCCCTGATGGATATTGCCGCCCGGCCCATCACTCGCCAGGGCAAGGCCACCACGCCAATCACCTACGACTCCAATTGCCTGGAGGAAATCTGTGGTTCTTGCGCCATGCTCATCAACGGCCGCACCCGCATGGCGTGTTCAGCCCTGATCGCCAACCTGGAGCAGCCCATTAAGCTGGAGCCGTTCAGCAAGTTCCCCGTGGTCCGCGACCTGGCGGTAGACCGCAATGTGCTCTTCGAGAACCTGAAGCGCGTAAAGGCGTGGGTCCCGGTGGACGGCACCTATGACCTCGGCCCCGGGCCCCGCATTTATCCCAGCGAACAGGAGCAGGCCTATCCCCTGTCGCGCTGCATCTCCTGCGCTTGCTGCATGGAGGCCTGCCCGCAGTTCGACCGCGCGACCGGTTTCGTGGGCGCGGCGGTCATCTCCCAGGTACGCCTCTTCAACAGCAACCCCACGGGCAGCGTGCTCAAAAGCGACCGCCTCCACGCTCTGATGGGGGATGGCGGCATCCACGAGTGCGGTTACGCGCAAAACTGCGTCGAAGTCTGCCCCAAGGAGATCCCGCTCACGCGCTCCATTGCCGAGGTTGGAGGCCAGGTCATGAAGCAGGCTTTCCGCGACATGTTCCGCAAGTAGTTTCTTTTAGAGATCGGTCGCCACCCCGGCCGATTGACTGGCTCTTCCTCGGAACCGCGCCTCCTTGGTCACCGCTTCGCAACGGGAGGTTACGCCGGTGCAGACCGTCCCTGTCCTCACCGCCTTCCTTATTGCCGTATTCTTGGTGATTTCTTCCGCAGGCTTGGGCTGTTGTTACACCTTTCACCCAAAGCTTGATGGTTATTATCCGAAAGTCTCCTAAAATTCGGGCTTGCACAGGCTGCCGCTGGCCAGCGTCACCTCCGTCCATGTCCTCACGATGTTGGGTGGAGTGAGTCTTGGGCAAAAACCTGATGCGATCTGCCGCCCTTCCGAGTTACACTCCACCTCAGAATGTAGTTGATTCCAGCTTGAGGGCTCTGTTTTGCGCGCCATGGTTCGTCGGATTTCGACCCTGTTTTTTCTGGTTCTTCTTGGGCTACCTGCACTGATGTTTGCCCGCCCGGCCAGCGAGACTTCCAACGCCGCTCAGGGCGGCAGCGAACGCGCCGGCGCAGGATTTGCTCATTGGGACTCCCCGTTGGCGGCAGCCGAAGCGGATAAGGAACCTGTGCTGGACTGGACCACCAGCCGCCTGCGCGGCTCCCATGCGTCCCTGGTCGGCCAGAACGCCGAAATCGACCGCATGGATCTTCCCCGGATCGAAAACGAGAAGGAACTCAAGCGGCTGGTAAGGGAAAAAGAGCTGCTTCCTATCCGCAACACCTCCTACATGCGGGTGGATCCGCGCCTCGAACGCAGGCACCGTTATTGCCGGGAATGGGTGCTCGCGTTCCTGCAGGATATGGGCAAGTCCTTCCACCAGAAGTTTCATGGCAAGATTCAAGTCAACTCTGCCGTGCGCACCGTCGCAGAACAACGCAGACTGCTGCGCACAAACCGCAACGCCGCTCCCATCGAAGGCGACACCGCATCCTCTCATTTGGCCGGGGTCACCGTGGATATCGCCAAAAAACACCTTACCTATGCCCAGATCAAGTGGATCCGCAACTACCTTCTGGATATGAAGGATCGTGGACTGGTGGAGGCCGTGGAGGAACGCTGGCAGGCCGTATTCCACATCATGGTTTCCGACCGCTATACGGAATGGCGGGACGGCCAGCAGATGGCGGGCAATCAGACAGGCAGCAATTAGGAACCTCTCCCGGTTGTCCTGCTGAGCGAAGTCCCGCGGGGCGTGAAGTCGAAATCTTGATGTCGAAATGTTGGGCTTCTACCTCCGCCAGTCCCCCGTAGGAGAAGGACTCGTCATCCTGAGCGCAGCGAAGGATCCCTGGAACGAAGGCTGCTAATGCTAATTAGGATGCGTTCCGGCCCCTCATCCTCCATTCCCTTTTTCCAATCCGCTGTAACTCCCTTTGCAACAGCTTGTGTTTCGATATACTAAAACCTCCATCCGGCTGGAATGCTTGGGAAACCTGGGCACATCGCGGGGCTGGCTTGCCCGGTGCGCCAAATTTCATTTTCGGAGGCTTTTTATGCGGGCATGGTTCGCGAGCTTGACGCTCGGACTGCTGGCGCTTACTGCGCCTGCCTTGAGCCAGAGCCAGAATCCCAAGGCGATTCTCGATACCAGCGCGGGGCAGATCACCTGTGAACTGTTCCAGGACAAAGCGCCTATTGCGGTCGCCAACTTCATCGGCTTGGCCAAGGGCACGAAGGAGTGGATCAACCCCGTTTCCAAGGCGAAGAAGCGCAATACGCCGCTTTATGACGGGACGATTTTTCACCGCGTCATTCCCGGATTCATGATCCAGGGGGGCGACCCCGCCGGCAACGGCAATGGAGGCCCCGGCTATAAGTTCCAGGACGAAATCGTTCCCGGGCTCTATTTCGATCGCCCGGGCAGGCTGGCGATGGCCAACTACGGACCCAATACCAATGGCAGCCAGTTCTTTATCACCGACGGAGTCGCGGCTCACCTGAACGGACACTTCACCATTTTTGGTCAATGCGCGCCCGTATCCGTTGTGCGAAAAATTGCCACCGCGCCCCGGGACATTCGCGACCGGCCGCTGCACCCGATCAAGCTCATCAAGGTTACCATCGTTCGCGGCACGGCTACTCCCGTCCACCAGCCGGCAGTTCCCGGCCATCGATCTGCCACAACCAGCCACAGGCTGCCAACGCACCAGTAAGTAGAAGAAGCCGATTTCCGGCATCTCAACATAACTGACCCGGCCCCTCCAGGGCTGTGGCGGATTCTAATAAGGGAGCATGCATGCCTAGAGAAGCGGGGCTTTACGCCATTCTGGAAACCAGCGAGGGCAACATCACCTGCCGCCTGTTCGAGAAACAAGCGCCCAAGACGGTACAAAATTTCACGGAACTGGCCGAAGGCAAGCGCCAGTGGAAGGACCGCGTCAGCGGCAAAGGCGGCGACGGACCGCTCTACTCCGGCACCATTTTCCACCGCGTCATTCCCAACTTCATGATTCAGGGCGGCGACCCCAGCGGCACCGGAATGGGCGGTCCGGGCTATCAGTTTGAAGACGAGACCAAGGGCTCCCCGCACCAGTTCGACAAACCGGGCAAACTAGCCATGGCCAATGCCGGACCCAACACCAACGGCAGCCAGTTCTTCATCACGGTCGCGGCCACACCGTGGCTCGACCGGAAATCACACCATCTTCGGCGAAGTCGTGGAAGGCCAGGACGTGGTCGACAAGATCGTAAGCCAGCCGCGCAATCGCCAGGACAAGCCCAACAAGGATGTGGTACTGAACGAAGTCCGGCTGGAGCGAGTCTAATATCCTGTGTCCTGCAGTCGGGACTTTGGAATCCGCGTAGCAACGATCCCCATCATGCCCGGCGAGGGCCGCCGAGAATGCCTCTCCGCCCTTGCCGTGCGTACCCTTGCCGTGCGCGCCTTGATTATGAGCATCGGTTTGCATCGAGCAATGAACGGGGCGAGAGATTCCTGCGGAGTCTTATTGCGGCGGGCATGGCTTGCCACGGTTCTGCTTTGTCTGGTTGTGGCCAGTTTCGCTCAGGCGCAAACGTCCAAAGCCCAAGACCTGCCCAAAGACGTTCACCGCATCCAGGATATCGAAGCCTATCTCAGCACTCGTTTCCCGGACCGCCAATTCGAGATTCTCAAGGTTGGCTTGCCAAGCGAAACCGTTTCCGGGCTTTCCGAGCCGGGCCAGGCCGCTGTTCTGCATAAGGAAATCGCAGCCCTCGCGCCCCCGGCATCCGCCGCGCCGTTTCCTGGTTCCAGGTCCACATGGGAGGGATTTGAGCGCCACGATTTTGAGGTAGACGGCCATCCCGCAATTGTTGTGGTCCCCAGTCATCCCCTGCCCGGGAACCCATGGATTTGGCGCGGAGAGTTCTTCGGCGCCTTTGCCAACGCGGATGTCACACTATTGTCCAAGGGCTTTTACCTGGCCTATCTCCGCGTGCCGGATTTGTTCGGAAGTCCCGCGGCGGTGAAAGACTGGGATGCCTTCTATGCTCAACTGACCGGGAAATACGGCCTTGCGAAAAAGCCCGCGCTGATCTGCCTGAGCCGGGGCGGGCTCTATTGCTACAACTGGGCCATCGCGAACCCCAACAAAGTCGCCGCCATCTACGCCGACGGGCCAGTATGCGATTTCAAGAGCTGGCCCGGTGGAAAACTGAAAGGATTGGGCAAGGGCGAGGGCAGTGCAGTTGAGTGGGGCAAGATGTTGAAGGCCTACGGCTTTCACTCCGACGCCGAAGCCATTTCGTATCGCGGCAATCCAGTGGACAATCTGAAGCCGCTCGCCGAAGCCCACGTTCCGCTGCTCCACGTCTATGGCACGGCCGATACCACAGTCCCATGGGAAGAAAACACCGGCATCGTAGCCCGTCGCTATCGACGGCTCGGCGGCAACATTACCCTGATCCCCAAACCCGGCGTCGGCCACCATCCGCACGGGCTCGCCGATCCGACCCCGATTGTCGAATTCATCATGAAGCACGCTGCCGGTAGCCGAGTGAATCGCAAATGAAAAGCCCGGCCTGCGGCGGCCGGGCATCGTCTTCGCGAAGCAATCGAGGCGCACTATACTCCGATTACCGCCACCAGTTCCTTCACCGCCCCGGCGCTCTTCTCCAGTTGTGCTTTTTCCTCCGCGGTCAGCTTGATCTCGATCACATCCTCGATCCCGCGCGCTCCCAGCTTGCAGGGAACGCCTACGTAGAGGCCGTGAATACCGTACTCGCCTTCGAGATAGGCGGCGCAGGGAAGAATCTTCTTCTTGTCTTTCAAAATCGCCTCGACCATTTCCGTCGTTGCCGCCGAAGGCGCGTAGAAAGCGCTGCCCGTCTTGAGGTATTTGACAATCTCTGCGCCGCCGTCGCGGGTGCGCTGGATCAGACGCTCAAGCGTCGCCTTGTCCATCAGTTCGGTAATCGGGATTCCAGCGACCGTGGAATAACGCGCCAGCGGAACCATGGTGTCGCCGTGCCCGCCCAGCACAAAGGCAGTCACATTCTCCACGCTGACTTTCAGCTCTTCGGCGATGAATGTGCGGAAGCGCGCGCTGTCCAGCACTCCTGCCATTCCGATCACGCGATTGCGCGAAAAGCCCGCCATCTTGTAAGCCGCTTGGGCCATCGCATCCAGCGGGTTGGAAACGATAATGAGGATGCAGTTGGGCGAGTGCTGCACAACTTTGCCGACCACGTCTTTCATGATCTTGTGGTTGGTGTTCAGCAGGTCATCGCGGCTCATGCCCGGTTTGCGCGGGATGCCGGCGGTGATAACCACGATGTCCGAATTCGCCGTATCGGCATAATCGTTGGTGCCCAGGACGCTCACGTCGCGCTTCTCAATCGGCATGGCTTCCAGCAAGTCCAGCCCCTTGCCCTGGGGGACGCCTTCGATGATGTCAATCAGAACCACGTCGGCGAGTTCCTTCGCGGCGATCCAGTGGGCGGCCGTGGCGCCCACATTGCCCGAACCTACAATGCTGACTTTTTTGCGCATGAATGCTCCGTCGAAAATGTAAGGAGGCCGAGGCCTCCGCAAAAGCCGTAACGAGCCGCGGTGGACTGCACGCGCGCCCATGTTTTCAATCATGTAAGTTGCGAACTCGCTGGTCTTGACCTTCGTCGCCCCGTCCATCATGCGATGGAAGTCATAGGTGACCTTCTTCTGCTCGATCGTGAGCCGCAGGCTATCTTCAATGAGCCGCGCAGCTTCCTTCCAGCCCAGAAAATCCAGCAGCATCGCTCCGGAAAGCATGACTGAGCCGGGATTAATGACGTCGAGGTCGGCGTATTTCGGCGCCGTGCCGTGGGTCGCCTCGAAGATCGCATAACCGTCTCCGATGTTGGCCCCGGGAGCAATGCCCAGCCCGCCCACTTGCGCCGCCGCCGCGTCGGAGATGTAGTCGCCATTCAGGTTCGACGTGGCCAGCACGCTGTACTCGTCCGGACGGGTAACGATCTGCTGGAAGATCGAATCCGCGATCCGATCGTTCACCATCAGCTTCGATTTCCACTGCCCTTTGCCGTGCGTGGCGTAAATGCGGTCCAGAGTCCGTTTGACTTCCTTGTAGAGGGCCTGGCGGAAGTCCTCGGTGGCATACTCCAGCCCAGGCTCGATCATGGCCGCGTTCTGCTCCACTGAAGATCCGGGTTTTTGTCTCGGTTATCGAGAATCCAGCTCTCGCGCTCGGTGATCACCTGATCGCGAAATTCAGTTGTGGCCAGTTCGTAGCCCCAGCTGCGGAATGCGCCCTCGGTGAATTTCTGGATATTTCCTTTATGCACCAGCGTGACCACGCGCCGCTTCTCTTCCAGAGCGTGCTGGATGGCCATGCGCACCAGGCGCTTGGTTCCGAAAATGGAAATCGGCTTGATGCCGACGCCGGAGTCCTCGCGTATCTTCTTGCTAGTTCCCTTCAGCATGTCATGGTTAAGAAAGTCGATCAGCTTCTTCGCTTCCGGCGTTCCCTCCTGCCACTCGATGCCGATGTAAACGTCCTCCGTGTTCTCTCGGAAGATGACGATGTCCATCTTCTCCGGGTGAAGCACCGGGGAGGGCGCGCCATACCATTTGACCGGGCGCACGCAGGAATACAGATCCAGGATCTGGCGCAGGGCAACATTCAGCGAGCGGATGCCTCCGCCCACGGGCGTGGTCAGCGGGCCCTTAATGCCGACACGCAGCGAGCGCAGCGCGTTCAGCGTGTCGTCTGGCAGCCAGGTGCCGAACTTGGCCTTCGATTTTTCACCTGCGAAAATCTCGTACCAGACAATGCGCCGCTTTCCCCCGTATGCCTTTTCCACCGCGGAATCGAACACGCGCACCGAGGCTTTCCAGATGTCCCGCCCGGTCCCATCTCCTTCAATGAAAGGAACAATAGGATTATCAGGTATCTGATACACCCCATTGGAGTAAGTGATCTTGGCGCCGTCCGCAGGAACCGCGACGCCGTTATAAGACTCCGCCATGAAACCTCCAACCTGAATGAATGCGAAGAGACTACCCGGCGAGCCCCGGCACGATTCGGGGAGAAGCCTTGAAACAAACGTTTTACGTTATCACCCTGACGGGACAGGAGCAATGCTCAATCTTTGCTTTGAGCAGGCATAGGATTGCCGTCGCTCGTCCTGCTGCGTAAGCACGGGGCTTCTTTCGACATCCGCCGTCCTGTGTAAGGGGGTTACCGCATCCCCGGTAGCGGGTCGATGTCCCCCGCTCTCGACCTATCCGAGCCTTCCGGCTATGCCGTTCGCAACCCCTCCATGAGCCGCTGGTAGGTCGCCCTCAGCCCCATCCGGACTTCCCCCAGCCGCTGGAACAGGTCAGGACCGACCTCCCCGCCAAGAAAGCGGGAAGCCAGCTCGGCGGTGGACTTACGGACCCCTTCAGAAGCCAGCAGTGACTTCCGCCCCGTCGCCAGGCGGATGGCATGATCCACCGCCCGCAAAAATTCTGTGGCGTGCTGCAGCAGCCCGCTATCTTCTGCGGAGAGGAGGCCGCGCCGTTCCAGGCTGCACAGCCGGTCTCTCAGGTTTCCCCGCACCGGAGGCAGTTCCGCGGCTTGGCCGCTTTTCACAGCTTCCACATCCAGAATGCCATGCTTCACGAGCAGAGTCCCTACCAGGAAGTCCGTATCATAGATGCCGCCCGGACCGGACTTCAGGCTGCGGTCGTAGCTGTGGGCCTCCGGAGGCGCGAACTTCGGCGCGCTGGCGCCCTCGATGCGGGCACGCATCTCCACCACCGCATCCACAAAGCCTGGATCGGAAGCAAACCGCTCGGTGAGCGCGCCGAGACCGGCTACAGCGCGTGCGGAAACCTGCTCCGATCCCGCAATATGCCGCAGCTTCGTAAACGTGAGCGCTTCCCAGGGCTGAGCCTCATCGTGAAAATAAGTCTCCAGTTGCGCGGGCGTAATCACGAGTTCGCCCTCGCCCCCGTGCGGGCGCAGGCGGGCGTCCACAGGAAAGATGGTGCCCTCGCGAGTGTAGGACGACAACACCTGGACAATGCGCTGCGCCGTCTGCCGTGCCAGGACAGCGTCGAGCGACTCGTCGCGGAGGAAAAGAAGGTCCGCGTCAGACAGCAGGTCGAATTCCCGTGTGCCCAGTCGCCCCAGGGCAAGTACGGCAAAACCGGGAGGATGGCCCGCGATGCTGAGCGCCGCCGCCACACTGGCCTCCGCCGCCGCGCTCGTTTCCTCCAGAGAAACATAGACCCGTCGCGGCTGTAACAGGTCGCGAGCGCCGGACGCGAATACGCAGTGCCTGTAGTGGTCGCGCAGCATGGCCAGTTGCTGGCCATAGCCCAAATTGGCCGATCCGATCCAGGCTAAGACAACATCCGGTGTAGGGCTCGGACTGGAACGGCCTGCTGCTGAATCGATCACAGGCTCGGGCTGGATATGCTCCAGAGTCTCCAACTCTTCCGGATAGCGAGCCAGAATGTCGGTCAGAAAGTCACTCAGCCGGAACAGGTCCAGCGCGCGCAAAAGCGCCGGTGGCGACTTCAGCACCGACTGGTAGCGCTCCGTGTCGGTAAAGGCGGCCGTGAGAAAGCGCAACAGATTGCGCCGGGTATGCACCGAATTGCCATGGGAGACAATCGCACTGTAAAACTCAGGAGCATCTGCTGCCAGACGCTCCAGAATCTGCCGCTCCGAGCGTTCGCCACTCAGAAGTGGCAGCGAAGATTCCGTGGCTGGCGTCTCACGCTCCTGCTGTTGGTGTTGCTGGTGGTGGTGTTGCTGGTGAATGATGCGGCCGTAAATTTCCCCCACTGCTGCCATGCGGTGACGAACCGTATCCACCAGGTTTAGGGTTTGCGGCTGCCCCGCCAGCACCGGTCCCACGGCCCGGGCAATCACTGCCAGCTCTTCCTCGGACTGGGGAAGCCGTTGCGTCTGCTGCCCCTGGCGAAGCTGCAGCCGGTGCTCCAGCACCCGCAGAAACTGGTAGGCGCTGGTGAGCTCGTGAAAATCCTTGCCGCTAATGTGCGCCTTGTCGTGAAGTTTGGAGAGCGAAAAAAGCGTGCCGCCAGAGCGCAGCCATGGCTCTTTGCCTCCATAGACGCGCTGCAGGCACTGCACTAGAAATTCGATATCCCGGATGCCGCCACGGTCGAGCTTCACGTCAATGTTGTCTCCTCGTGCCGCTGCGGCCCGGCGCCGGGAAATGCGGTCGCGTGTTTCCAGCGCGGTTTCAATCGCGGTGAAGTTCACGGCTTCCGTATACACATAGCGCTGAACCCCACGGATAAACATGCGGCTCAAAAAGAGGTCTCCGGCAGAGTGGCGGACTTTGATCATCGCCTGCCGTTCCCAGTCCTGCGCGGTTTCCGCGTAGTAGCGGATTGCATGCCGCAGGCCCACTGCGGGCTCTCCTTCGCCGCCCTGGGGACGCAGCCGCAGGTCCACCCGGAAGGTGAAGCCCTCGGGCGTCAAGCGCGACAGCAGCTCCGTCACGTGCTGCGCGAGGCGAATGAACCACTCCCGGTTGTCGAGTTCCCGCGGCTCGCTGCCACCTTTGTCCTGGGACTCTCCCGGCTGCTCGGCGGGACCGTCGTCGTAGAGGAAAAGCAAGTCGATATCAGAGCTGTAGTTCAACTCATCGCCGCCCAGCTTCCCCAGGGAGAGCACCGAGGACTGGGTATTCACCACACGGCCGGCAATGTCCTTGTGCTGGGGCGGCCCATAACGATTGCGCAGCACGGCTTCCGCTTCCCGCAACGCTTCCTCGACCATTACGTCCGCAAGCGTCGAAATCTCCCCGGTCGTTTCTGCCAGCGTGGCGATTCCCAGCACGTCGCGCAGCATGATACGCACGTACTCCCGCCGCTTGAAGCGGGCGAGCAGCACGGCGGTTTCGGTTTCAAACGACCGCGAGCGGAAACGGGCAAAACCCTCGCGGAATTCCTCCAGGGAATGCGAGCGGTCGAGAGCGCCCTCGCGGCCGAGAGCGTGAAACAGGTCGGGATTGTGGATCAGCGTCTCGCCCAGGTAATTGCTGTACCCGAAGACTACCAGGGCGTAGTGCAGCAGCACCCGTGAGCGGTCCAGGGTGTTGACCAGGTCTTCTCCCGAGGTCGAGAGTAATCGTTCAAACAGATTCAGGGCGGAATCCGGGTCGGGAACCTCGGCGACCAGAGTGGTCAGCGCATCGAACAGGCCCGCGGGAAGAGCGTCGCGGATCCGGCTCAGGTTCACGGCCACAGCTTCGCGATTGCGGAAAGGAATGCCCCTGAGCGGCGGTCCCGGGGCGCCGGTCTTTTGCTGGGATGGTCTGGAAGTATCGGACACGCTTACTTGTCAGAATAGCGGAAATGAGCTTTGCGGTCAGCCGCCCGACAATAGCCCCCTAAGGAACCCGGCTCTGGCCGGTACTGCCGCCTACTCACTCTTCAGCACAGCCAGATAATCCTTGTACATCAGCCGTGCGTTAATAAAGTCCTGGTGAGTCAGTTGCAGCTCATCGGAAATCTCCCGGATTTCCCGGTCTTCCGCACTGGAGATCGACCGGTCCGCCGCGGACACGGCAAAAAGGCACTGCAACAGCGCCAGTTTCTGCTCCTGCGATGCCATCTTGTTGAACTCCTGCGTCACCAGGAAGTTCTCCGTGCCTCCAAACAGCGTGGCCTGGCTCTTCGCGATCTGCACCACCAGGATCGCCTGCTCCTCGGGAAGTCCACTAAGGCCCACCACCAGCTTCTCCATCTCTTCAGTTTCAGCTTCCGAAATGTTCAGATCGGCATTCGCTACCCGGCTCAGAAGATAGGAAAATGCTGCGATGTAGCGGGCTTTCTCCTGTTCCATATGATCGAGCTGGCGAACAATCTTGCGCACGGTTTCCGTATTCGCCGAGGTCGGCGAGGATCCTTCGCTGTGCCCCCTCAACATTCCCAGCAACTTGGCGACCGACATGCAGCTCCTTCAGGCGCAGTGGCGCTCTTCATCTCTATTCAACCACATCGTGGGGGACAAGCGCTCCCGCGGCCGTCCTGAAATTTCCCCCGCAACCTCATCCTGAAACACGATGGCCGTTTTGCGCTGCAGGGCCCATAGCGCAACATCAGAACTTCGCGGTCGAGCCGCAGGACGCAAGTTCCTGCAATACCACCAGGAACTCTGCGGCGGACCTGCAATCGGGAGAGAGAGCCTCGAGCGGAATCGCCGCCGCGAAGTGGGGCGAGGTTCGACGGAAGCGGATCCACAAAAAGTTAGAGTCCCGGGAAGCCACCAGCGCGGTCAGCATTCCCGTAATTTCCGGCCCCCAGTCGGTACGTGTAGTCAGTACAAAAGGCCCGATATGCTGGAACTCCGCGGCGGGCTCGCGTTTCCGTGACTGCGTCACTCCCCCACACCAGCGATGGTTGTGCACTTCCAGCTCAATACCGGGAGGAAAATGCAGGTCGGCGGCAAACTCCAGCGTTTCCGGTTTTTTCTTCCAGCGGCTCCACAACCATGACGGTGGCGAATGCCGGGGATGAAGCTGAACCCGCACTTCCGCCCTGCGGAACAACGTGGAGGCAACTTGCAGATCTGCCTGGAACACGGCAGGTCTGGTCCTTTGCACAGCCGCAATCATTCCGTGGCCTTCCACGATCTGCTTCAGCCAGGTGAGGGATTTTCTGGCCAACCGGCAGTTATAGTGAAGAAAACACAGGTGCCAGATCACCAGGATCGCCGTCATCGCAAGCATCAGCGAAGGCATGGCCTCTATCCCCTTCCTGCTTGTGATGCGGGGACAGAAACAGCAGATGTCACAAGAGCTTACCGACATCGATCGAGCCACGCCGAGCTGCAAGCGGGTGGGCAGCCTGCAACCGGCGGCGGAACAGGACTGATTTGACAACCGGGCGGACAAACCGGAGTGATGTGCAATTAAGAGATGCGCAATTACAGATTGGAGCTCAAGGCCGGCTCGGGGATGGGCAGCGGCTCAGCCAAAGAGAGTTTCGCAAGCAGGCGCACCACCGGCCATGCCGGATCGAACTCACCGCGGCGCATACTGAATTTCGAGGCCGAGGGATACTGATGGTGGTTGTTGTGCAGCCCTTCGCCGCAACTCAACCAGGCTACCAGGCGGATGTTGGTAGCCGTGTTATTGAAGTTCCGATATCCCACGGCATGGCAAGCACCGTTAATGACGGCGTTCAGGGAGACATACCCGATGCCTTGCACCACAAATGTGAGCAGGCCGGCTGCCGGTCCTATCCAGCCGCCGAAGAACAGCCGAAAAATGCCCATAAACATCGTGGCCCCCAACACCACGCCCACCCAGCCTCGCCGGAACAACGGCTCCAGGCGTGAGGGCGGAATGTCGCGTGTGTACTTCTCCAGAACCACAGGGTCCCTGCTTTCACGCGAGTAATAGTAGGCATTCAGCAGCAGGACGTTCCACAGGCCCTTGAGCACGGGACTGTGCGGGTCCCCTTCCTCATCGGCAAAATGGTGATGCTTGCGGTGCACGGCTACCCACTCGCGCGTGGAAAGTCCGGTGAAGACCCAGAGCTGCAGTTGCATGAGCCGGGCAACCGCGGGATGTAGCCTGAGCCCTTTGTGGGCCATCGTCCGGTGCAGGTAAATGGTCGTGGAAAGACCGGAAAGTTGAATTGCAAGGAACGCAACCAGGACGGAAACAAGCATGACGGTTATCATCGAATGGTCAGTGTTCCTTTCTATCGCTCGCCGTCGAACCTGCGCCCAGGCAGGCTCCTACGGCCGGAAGAATCATCCCGCCAACTCTTAACTGTACTATTCTTTACGTTCGGAGTAAAAAGTCTGTCTGCGGGGCGGTTTGTAACCGAAATCGCCGGCGTCATCGGCCATCGGTCATGAGTCATGCGGGGATAAGCAGCGCGTCTCCCAAGTTTCTTTTTTCGCCTCGCGAGCGTCTAATCTACTTAACGTGACGAACCAGAATCTCCGCCACCGGGCTCGGCAGTTCAGCAGGCTGATCGGTCAGTCGGCGGTGAAACCGCGTGCCGGGGAGACTCATAGCCCTGTTCTGGCCCGCGAACAGGAGCTGGGAATCACATTTATCGGCCACTCCAGTTTTTTCGTACAGATTGCCGGACACAAGCTCCTGATCGACCCGAATTTCGCCCGCTGGCTTTTCGTGCTCAAGCGCTTGCGGGTTCCGGGACTGCGCATCCGCGACCTCCCGCCAATTGACGCGGTTCTGGTTACCCATGCGCATTTCGATCATCTTCATCGTCCCTCGTTGCGGGCCATTGCGCGCCAAACTCGCAAACTCTCCGGCCGCACTCCTCTCATGGTGGTTCCGCGGCACCTTCGCGACCTGGTCTCGGACCTGAATTACCGCGAAATCGTCGAACTGGACTGGTGGGAAGAGTTCCGCTATGACCATCTGCGGGTGACGCACGTTCCCTCTCGCCACTGGGGCGCGCGCGTGGTTCACGACATGCATCGCGGCTACGGCGGATACGTTCTGCAGGGAAAACAGCATTCGGTGTACCACGCGGGAGACACCGCATATTTTCCCGGGTTTCAGGAAATCGGCCAGCGGCTTCACCCCGAACTCGCACTGCTGCCCATCGGCGCCTACGATCCGCCGAGTTTCCGCAACGTCCATGCCAATCCCTCGGACGCAGTCCAGGCCCTCCTGGATCTGGGTGCCCGCTGGATGATTCCGATGCACTACGGAACCTTTCGTCTTTCCCATGAGCCCATGGATGAGCCTCTTCGCCTGCTGGCACGAGAGGCCTCCGGCGCCGGCGTGAAAGACCGCATTTTTGTGCTGGAAGAAGGACGGACCAAAATCTTCCGCTGACCTTCGTTGGTCACCGCCGCTGCCTGGCCGGTCTCGCCGGCAGTCTCCTCGCCGGTTAGCTCAGGATTCCTGCCCGCGAGTGAATTGCTCCAGGGTCATCGTGGGAGACAGGCGGGCCAACTTGCCCAGAATCTGACCGCGTTCGGTTTCGGTTCCGGCGTTCTTGTAGCGCCGCCGCAGAATGGCAACTTTGCGTTTGCGGCCGCGGCGTTCCAGAATTTCATGTCTGCGACTGGGTGTGGTCATGCGAATCGATTGCTCCTTGCGGATAGTATTCCGGACAGGGCCGGCCGAAAGCCGGCCCGGCCCGTCCTCAGATATACACGTTCCGTGCTCGCAGAGCCAATCCGCTTTATCCATTGCTTCCCACTTGCAGATGGTTTTCGACGGAAAATACTCCTTCCACCGACTTTGCGCGTATTTCCGCCAGATTCTTGTCCGCCTCGCTGTTTACCCTACCCACAAGAGTAATGTGGCCATTCTTGACGATGATGTGGATCGGAGCCACGTTCACCAGGGCATAACGGTCCAGCGGTGGTTGCCCGTAAATGGTCCGGTATGCGGCAATGCGGATGCGGTCATCCTGCGGCGATGTGGGAAGAATTTCGATCTTGTTGTCCACATGCTCGACGCCCTCAATTTGCTTCACCGCCGCCTGGGCATCGGACTTCAGCGAAGCATTTCTCACATCGCCGAAAAGCGTTACGTCGTAGCCGTTGACCTTGAATCCCAGGCTGTCGAAAATCCCATATCTGGGAAGCATCACCAGGGTGCGCTCGACTTCGCGTTGAATACGGTTCACCGCGGCCTGGCTGGCTGGACGCTGCTGGGCCAAAACCGGAACGCACAAAATCAGCAGGACAGCGGCAAAACCGCCGCGTTTTAGCTTCTTTGTCATACTTGCTCCTTCTAGCTGCCCCAAAAGGGCCTCATTGATTCGGATGCAAGTCAGGCCGTGTAGTTTCGCTCGAATTTCCAGGTTTGCGTGAATAACTTCGTCAGCAAGGAGCCTGAAACCTGGTGACCAGACTCTGGAGGCAAACTCAAGCGTCCTGCTTCCGGTCCGGATTGGGCACGAAGCGGTAGCCCAACCCGCGCACGGTCAGCAGATGACGCGGCTGGGATGGGTCTTCCTCAATGTAACGCCGCAGGCGCACGATAAAGTTGTCGATAGCCCGGGTGTCGGTATCTTCGCGAAGGTTCCATACATTTTCCAGGATGGACTTGCGCGAAACCGGCCGGTCTATATTTTGCGTGAAGTAGCGGAGCAGGTCCGCCTCCATCACCGTCAGGCGTACGACCTCGGTTCCCGCGCGAAGCTGCAGGTTGCCAAAGTCAAACGTTTTGCCGGAAAAGGCGAAGGAGTCCGGCGGACCGGTCCCGGACTGGGCCGCGGAAGGCGCCGTAGCATTGCCCGCCAGCCAGTCCCTGCGGCGAATCAGACCGGCGATGCGGGCCAGGAGAATCGGGAGGTTAAACGGCTTCGCCAGGTAATCGTCCACCCCCGCCTCGAAGCCTTCCAGGACGTCTTCCGGACGCCCCCGCGCCGTCAATATCAGCACCGGAACGTAGTTCTGCCGCTCCCGCAGCTCGCGGGCAACAACGAAACCGTTCTTACCCGGCAGCATCACGTCCAGCAGCACGACATCGAAGCTCTCGCCGTTGTCCAGCAGCCGCTGCAGTGCCCGTTCGCCCCTGTCCACAACCTCGACGGCATACCCTTCCGCCTCCAGGTTAAAGCGCAGCCCTTGCGCCAGGTGCTCTTCGTCTTCCACGATCAGGATGCGGCTCATACGCGGTATACCCTCGGCAGGCGAAGCGTAAACGTGCTCCCGTGTCCCTCACCGGGGCTTTCGGCAAACACCTCGCCGCCGTGGCGGCGCGCAATCGCGCGAACAATCAGCAATCCCAGTCCGGTCCCTCGCACATTGTTGGCCACCTCGCTCTGCACCCGATAGAAGCGCTTGAAGATGCGTTTTAGCTCCGAATGCGGGATGCCGATTCCCGTGTCCCGCACGCGCAGCAGTACGGTGTCGATATCGGGAGTGACCACATCCACGGCAATGTCAACCTCGTCCCCGGAATATTTCACGGCATTATCCAGAAGGTTGGCGACTGCCGTGCGCAACTCCTGCGTGCTGCCGAACAGAATGATTTCGCCTGAGGGCGCAATGCCGAAGCGCAGAGCCTCTGGCGGAAGCTTGTGCCGCAACCGCGCCAGGTCAACCGAATCACGCACAATGGCAGAGAAATCGATCTCTTCCCGCTGTTTCTCGCGATGTCGTACCTCCCCCGCTTTCAGCACCTGCTCCACGGTGCCCAGCAGCCGGTCCGTGTCCTCGAGCATGATGCGATAAAACTCCTTGCGTTGGGCTTCATCCACTTGCCGTCGCTGCAGCGTCTCCAGATAAAGACGGATGGACGCGATGGGCGTCTTCAATTCATGCGTCACCGCGTTCAGAAAACTGTCCTGCTGTTCGTTGCGCCGGATCTCCCGCACCAGAAAGATCGTGTTCAGCACCATTCCTGCAATGATGGCTCCGAACAGAATGATCCCCAGCACCAGGCGCGCCACTTCGCGCCAGTTCAGGATGACCCAGGTAACGTTCAGGGCAATGGCGAAGCCGACCAGACAGGCTCCGAGCACAATAAAAAACGCGGCGGTTCTGCTGCGGGACACGATGCGCATCGATTGGCCATTATTGTAGACGAGGCCACAAACAAAAAGCCCGCGAGCATCACAGCTCACGGGCCCTTCCTCCGGGGGAGGAACGCTTAGTCGCCGGAAACCGCCGCCACGAGTTCTTCCGCGGGTTGCGGCACGGCCAGTTCCGGTTTGCGGGCTTCGAAGGTCTTCAGCCGGGGAAATTTCACATCCCACGCCAGCCCCAGCCAGCGCAGCGTCGGCAATGCCGTACCAGTTCATATCCACTTCGTACCATGCCAGCCCGTGGCGGGCGGACTGCGGATGCGCGTGGTGGTTGTTGTGCCAGCCCTCGCCGAAGGTCAGAATCGCAACCCAAAAGCTGTTAGTGGAGCTGTCCCCGGTAAGAAAACGCTGGGAGCCCCACATATGCGTAGCCGAATTTACCAGCCAGGTGGCATGCAACCCAATCGTGGTGCGCATGAAAATTCCCCACATCACATACTGCCAGCCGCCCACGGCCAGAATCACGAATCCCAGCACGGTCAGGGGCACCCAGTGCCAGCGGCTGATCCAGGTGTGGAACCGGTCTTTGCGTAGGTCGGGCACGTAGGGCAGCAACTCGTCTAATTGGTTGTGCATTGCGTTGCCCGTGATGATCCAGCCCATGTGCGCCCAGAATCCTCCATCGTTGGGGGAATGCGGATCCCCTTCGATGTCCGTGTTCTGATGATGAACCCGGTGGGTCGCGACCCAGAAGATCGGTCCGCCTTCCAGGGCCAGCGTGCCGCAAAGCGTCAGGAAATACTCGACGAATTTGGAAGTCTTGTAGCCCCGGTGAGTCAGCAGGCGGTGGTATCCCATCCCAATTCCCAGACTGCCGCTAACCCACCATAGCGCCATAGCCAGCAGTCAGGGCCTTCCAGCTGAACATAAACAGAGCGACCACTGCGCCCACATGAAAGGCCAGCATGAAGAAAGTGGTCACCCGGCTCACGGGTTGGCGAAACGTTCGGTCGTGCTTCAGTAGACTCATTGGGTCTCGATCGACAGAGTTGTTTTTGTCCCTACGCAGACCATACCAAGGGAGCGCGAGAATCGTGTGTAATAGTTCTGTAATTGCCCATCATTACCCGGGTACATTGTCCGTTCGTTTTCGTATTACCTGTCGTGCCCGAGCCCGGAACAGAGCCCTGCATTCTCCCGCCTGAGCGCTTGACAAGCTTCGAGCTTTGCACAAGACTGCAGCCGCTGGCTGGAGGAAGTCATGAGGAAGTTATGCAATCCGCGGCGGTTGTTCGCAGCCTGGTTGCTAATGGCGGCCTGTCTACTCATCCCCAACTGGGTGGCAGGAGCCCCGCGCCGACATACGGGAGGAGATGACCACCGATCCGTTGCCTACCAGCGGGCGGGACGGCTGTTCTATCTCAGCATCAAGGGCGGCGAGGTAATTTCCGCAAATCATGATGGTTCCGACCGCAAGGTTCTCCAGACCGGACAAAAGGGTCCGGACGGAATTGCCGTGGATGTGGCCGCCAACCACATCTACTGGACCAACATGGGGCGCGTAAAGGAAAACGATGGCTCAATCGAGCGGTCGGACCTGGATGGCGCCAATCTTACACAGATCGTTCCGCCTGGCGGCACCTTCACTCCCAAGCAGCTCAAGATCGATCAGGAGCATGGCAAGCTCTACTGGTCGGACCGCGAGGGCATGCGCATCATGCGCTCGAACCTGGATGGTTCCCATATCGAAACACTGGTCGAGACCGCTCGGGGCGAAGATGCCCGCCGCGATGCTCGCAACTGGTGCGTCGGCATCGCCCTCGATCTGCCAGAGGGGAAGATTTACTGGACGCAAAAGGGAAACGGCAATGACGGCACAATTCGCAGGGCCAGCCTGGAGATTCCCCCAGGCGAAGATCCCGCCCACCGCTCTGATATAGAGGTATTGTTCGATGGATTGCCGGAACCGATCGACCTGGATCTGGACCTCTCCCACCACATGATGTACTGGACCGACCGCGGCGACCCGCCGCGCGGAAATACTGTGAACCGTGCGCCCATGAACCGGCGCAAGGGAGCGAACGCTAAGACTCGCAGCGATCTGCAGATTCTGGTAAGCGGCTTGAAAGAAGGAATCGGAATGGCACTCGATCTCCAGCATGGACGGATGTATTTCACCGATCTCGGAGGCGTGATCTACAGCGCGAACCTGGACGGGTCCGGCAAGCGTGAGGTGCTCACCGGTCAGGGACCGCTCACGGGAATCACCTATGTAGAAATACCCAGGTAAACGCCTATTGCTTGCTGCCGATGGTCACCGGCAGTTGGTCGTACATATCGAGAATTACGGACAGATCCTTGCGCTGGGCGAAAGTCTGCTGGTCCACCGGAAAGCTCACAATAATCATGCCACTCACCTGCTCACCCGGATTCAGCTTGATATCCGGCTGCAGAGGCTCGATGGCGTGTTCCTTCAGCACCGGAAAGGCCTGAAAATAGCGGCCGAAATCCACGAACGATGCTGCCGTATCCTTAAGCTGTTCGCCGTCCGGCTTCGTCAGTTGGGCGGATGCCGAGCGCAGCCAGATCGGCTTCTCCGGCAGGATATTCCTGAAGGTAACGTTGATGGCTACCAGGACCTGATTATTCGTCGGGCTGGCCACCGCAACGTTGTCAATCGTGCCGGCCGCGACCGGTTCCGCCCGCCCTGCCAGCAAATAGATAATCGCGGCCACCACCACAAACACCAGCAGTCCCAACCCGATTGTCTTGGGCGGAGGCATCGTCCACTTGGCACGGTCCATCTCCTCGCCCACGAGAAGGCGGCCGGGGTTCACCGGAGCAGGAGACTCCAGCTGCGTCGGCGGTGGCTGCCGTGACTCCGTGGCTGCGGGCGTTGGCTGGTTTTCTTCTGTCATAGCTCGAATGGCCTTATTCGAAATTCGCCGGCGCGCGATCTGCTGTCCGGGGCGCGATCCACCCGCCACGCGTAAATCCGCCCGAGACGTAAGATGCTGCCGGAAGCTCTTCTCGAATCCGGGAACGACGAAATCGCCGCCGGAAACTCATTGTATCGCCCGCGCCGTCTTTCTTATGTCCCTTTTCATGGCTTTAGCAAATGCTTCTACCGGCAATGTGTTGAGCACGTCCTCGCTAGTCAGCCATGCCCGGCGGGCCTGCAGCACGCCATAGCGGAGCTTCTCCATGTGCGAGGTATGATGCGAGTCGGTATTGATCACTATCTTCACCCCGCGTTCCTTCGCCATGCGTAAATGCCGGTCGCACAGATCGAGCCGGTCGGGATAGGCATTCAGTTCCATTGCCACCCCGTTCCTTGCTGCCGTCGCCAGCACGCTATCCATATCGAAGGAGTAGGAATCCCGGCGCAACAGAATGCGTCCTGTCGGATGCCCGATAATGGAAACATAGTGATTTTCGATGGCTTTCGACAGCCTTGCCGTCATCTCGGAGGCGTCCTGGTTGAAGTGGGAGTGCACACTGGCAATCACCAGGTCCATCTCCGCCAGCACGGAATCCGAAAGATCGAGCGAGCCGTCCGCCAGAATATCGACTTCGATCCCGGCGAACACGCGAATCCCTTCCATTTTTTTATCCGCAGCGCGGATGCGCTGAACATGCTCCATCGCGCGCTTGTCATCCAGTCCATTGGCAAACGCGAGGTTCTTGGAATGGTCGGTAATCGCCATGTATTCATACCCGCGTGCGCGCGCTGCCTCGGCCATTTCCTCGATGGAGCAGCGGCCATCGGTTTCCGTGGTGTGCATGTGCACATCGCCGCGGATATCTTCCAGCTCGATCAACCGCGGCAGCGCATGGTTCTCCGCAGCTTCGATCTCGCCCTGGTTTTCCCGCAGTTCGGGCGGAATAAAGTCCAGCTTCAGCCTGCCGTAGATTTCTTCTTCGGTTGCCCCGGCCACGGGCTTGCCGTCCTCAACCCGGGCCAGGGAATACTCGCTCAGGGTCAGGCCCATCTTGAGCGCGCGCTGCCGCAGGGCGACGTTGTGGGATTTGGATCCGGTGAAGTACTGCAGCGCAGCTCCATAGGACTGCGGGGGAAGCAGGCGCACGTCCACCTGCATCCCGTTTCTCAGCCGAAAGCTCACTTTGTTCTCGCCCCGCGCCAGCACTGTGGCAATGCCGGGAAAGCCCACGATCTTCTCCAGCACCGCACTGCGCTGTTCATCATCGCCGCAGCAGGTTCCCGTCACCAGGACGTCCAGATCGCCCACTGTCTCTCGTCCCCGCCGCAGCGACCCTGCGGGAGTAATCCTGTCGACCCCTGGCATCCCGGAAAGATGGTTCGCCAGTTTCCCGGCGATGATTTCCGCCTGGTCCAGCAGAAAGCGCCCGGAGATGCGCCGGTAATCCTCAATGGCTTTCAGGATCTTCTGCTCCTGCTTTTCTCCCATGCGCGGCAGCTCGCGCAGCTTGCCCTCGCGCGCCAGCTTTTCCAGGCCGTCCACGTCACAAATCTTGTGGGCACTCCACAACAGCGCAATCGTCTTCGGACCAAGCCCCTGAATTTTGAGCAGGTCCAGCATCGTGGGGCGATATTTTTCCAGCAGGGACGTATGAAGTCCCATCTTCCCTTCCCGGAAGATTTCCTGCAGGTGGCCGCACATGGCCTTGCCGATTCCGGGGACTTCCAGCAGCTTTTTCGGTTCGGAGATCAGCTCTGAGACCGGCTGCGCAAGCGCTTCCAGCGCCTCGGCTGCCCGGCGGTACGAGCGCACGCGGAACGAATCCTGCTCGTCGACCTCCATCAGGTCGGCGGTCTCGTAGAGAATGGCGGCGACCGTCTTGTTGTCCAGAATGCGATTATCCACCGGCATTTCCTCGGGAGGCGGTTGCCGCGATTCGCGGCAATTCTAGCAGCCCAGAGCGGGCCGACGCTGGCATGCGCCGGACAAAACGAAACCCAGCCGCCCGGGCTGGGTCTCGGTTGCAGAAATGATCGTTTCCTTCAAGCTGTGGCGCTCAACTTCGTAACATTGCCTGCCTGTGGACCCTTCTGACCCTGAACGATTTCGAACTCCACGGCGTCCCCTTCCTGCAGGCTCTTGTAGCCTTCCGTTGTGATGGCGCTGTAGTGCACAAAAACATCCGGACCATCATCGCGCCCGATGAATCCAAAGCCCTTGGCGTTATTGAACCACTTGACCGTTCCTCTAATGCGAGACACTTACTCTTTCCTCCGTGCAACGCGCCGTTTTGCAGCGCGCCGATTCCTACCGCCTCAGCAGGTTTGAGAGAAGCCAAGCGACACGGGGCCGCAACCACTTGGGTGAAATAGGGACCTGTTGACCGGCTTTGTTTTATTTTCCGGCCTCTGTTGAGATGTTGTCAAGTTGGTAACGCCTGTGCGGAACGAACCCAGGTCAACTGCCTTCCGAAAGCCGCGAACGGGCGCCGCCAGCCACGGCCTTTTTGCCCGAAACGGCCCCACGCGGGTTCAGGGATCCCTCCCGCCAGGCCCGCTCCAGCCACAAAATGCCACTGATTGTCTTGGCATCCTGGATAACGCCCTTCCCCACCATGCGGGCGGCCTGGGAAACCGGATACATACGCTTGCTGATCACCTCGTCTTCTTCCGGACGGGCGGTCCCGCGCTGCAGACCGCGAGCCATATACACCGCCATGGATTCATCCAGAAAACCCGGGCTGGCATAGAAGAACAAAACGCGCTTCCAATGGCTGGCGCTATAGCCGGTTTCCTCCTGCAATTCGCGCTTGGCCCCGCCCAGGGCTTCTTCCCCGTCGTCGATGCGTCCTGCCGGCAGCTCCCACAGAAACCTTCCGGCAGCGTAGCGGTACTGGCGGGCCAGCAGGACGCGCGGCTCGGAGTGCGTGTCGTCCACTGCCATCACCACCACCGATCCCTGATGGCGTACCACGTCACGCCGCACCTGGATGCCCGAGGGCTCTCGCACCTGATCCGTGGTGACCGAAAAGACCGGCCCCTTGTAGGCCACTTTGGAAGAGAGAACCTTCACCTTGCCCTGCTTGCGGTTTGCCATGGACACCAATATAGCCGAGATGCCAAATACTCCGTCTACGGCCTGAAAGGTGCTCAGAACCTGCCGAATTTCTTGTAGGCGTCGAGCGGCAACATGCCTTCCAGAATGGCTTTCCGCACCAGGTTTTCGGTGCGGATCACCTCTTCTGCCCTGGTGATCACCTCTTCGCTGATTGCGATCGGAAGAATCAGCACGCCATCACGGTCGCCGACAATAAAATCCCCTGGGCGCACCGGAGTTCCACCGATCTGGATAGGAACGTTGTAGTCCACCAGCCGCCAGCGGCCGACAATGTCTCGCGGACTGCGGTAGCGCGCGAACACGGGAAACCCGAGGTTCTGGATGTACTGGGTGTCGCGCGCGCCCCCATCGATCACGGCTCCCCTGGCTCCGCGATATTTCGCTGTCTCGCTGGTGAGCTCCCCGATGTGGGAAGAAACTGCGTCGTTGGGCTGGATCACCAGGACGTCCCCGGGCTGGATGGCGCCGAGCATTTGCAGGAATGGAACGAAGATGATCTCCGGATCCTCGCTCGTAGTGGGCTCGCCCAGTACCGTGAAAGCTCGCCCAGCCACCGTGTGCTCATGGACGAGAGTCTGAATCTCGGATGGGAGCGTCTGGCCGCGCACGCCCATTTCGTCCAGAATATCGCTGATGGCGCCGGTGTACGGAATGGCCGCAAGTCGATCGATGAGCTGCTGGCTAAGTTCGGAATTCATGATTGGATTTGACCGTAAATTGGTACGGACTTCGAAAGTCTCCGACTTGAGGATAGTATGTTCGAGCCGATTTGACTTGATGAAGGCACCTGACATACGCCTTCCTGCAATTCACTTCTGGTGCGTGCCTGGCCGGTTCCGGGTATTTGAGCTTGACGTCCCCAATACCTAATCCGTTCCTGCCGGAAAATCAGCCGGGGTTTGAAGCTGCCTTTATCAACCAGCGATCCGCTGCCGAAGCCGCTTTGGTACAGCAGGGAGCAAGGGATGTGGAAATTGCTAGATTTCTTCGTGTGAACGCTAATGGGCGAAAGCCATCGTCATCGGAAACGGTAATTTCGATTTCATCAACACGGAATTTGACTTTGCATGTCCGCATGGTAGGTGCAGCAATGGACTCGATTTCAGCCACAGTAATGGGACGTTTGTCCAGCTCGATACGGCGAACCCATATAGATTCCCGCTGGGCACAGCTCTCCCTGCTGGCGTCGATCTCTTTTATGGCAATTTTGTGGTGTTTTTTATCCCCCGCTAGTGCGGCAGCGAGCGATGCGAAAACCGGAAGAGACGCCGCGCCAATTTGGGGACTCAATGTAAAGGCATTAGGCTATGCCCCATCACAACGCGCTCAAGATGAAGGAGTATATATTCCGCTGGGTATCGAGCCTATCTGTTTTCTGGCTAATGGTGAAATCGTGCTCAGCTTCGTAACTCGTGAAACGCCCACTGGACTTCCGCACCGGGGTGAGCACGATGAAATTTTACCTTTTCGACTTCACGCTATATTTGTTAACCAAAATACAGGTCATGTGCGGGCCACAAAGGAGTGGCCCGTCTCTTCAACACGATCACGAATTCTTCCAGTCACAGACGGCAATTTCGTCGTTTTTGCGCCAGATCAGTTACTTCTCTACTCGCCTCAGTTGGGATTGGTGAAGCAACTTGACCTGTCACTTGGCCAAATGGCGGTTAAGGATAACTGGTACGCAACGCCCTCTTCTGGAGGAAAGTATCTTCTTTTGGACTACGAACCGGCGGAGGACGCCAAACGAGTTGATCGAATGCCAATGGCGCAGCTCCTCGCGGAGCCGATCAAAGACCATTTGGACTGGATTGACCTCCAATCTCTGCAAATCGTTGCAGCCTGGACTGTCAAAATCGCCCCGGACTCATTCTATGAGTTCGGAGATATTTCCGATCAAGGGCTAGTCCAACTCTGGACGTATGGAGCGCGGGGCTACGAAGACGCTCAGATTGTGAAGATCGGGAAGCCTCCCAACGGTCCTTGGCATTCGATGTGTCAGCCTGCTGAGAGCTACTGCCGTGCAGGGAAATTTATCAACAATGAAACAGTTCTGGCGTTTAGATATGAGAATTCACGCACTGATGTGCGGGTTTGGATCGGAGTGATTAGCACGAAGGGCTCGCTTTTGTTTGACGAAACCTTTCCCAGCAAAGAAATACTTCGAGGCGGAGTCCCCGCCTCAATGAGTGGCGGAAGCTTTGCTCTTGGAATCCTAAAAGGCAAGGGCGGAAGTAGATTTCTTGATATTGCCGCTCATTACTCGATGGACCGCGTTGTGGTCTTCGATGTTGCGGCCCGTCGCTGGATTTACACTCTGGATGCAAAAAAACACAACATTAAGGAACTTTCTGGAATGGCACTCTCGCCTGACGGGTCACTGCTCGCCATAATCAATCAGGATGGAATACTTGAGGTTTACCAGATCCCAGGGGCTCCGCAACCTACCCATAACTAGGGGGCCGGGCGGGCGGGTAGCCCCAGGTAAGCGCGAGGTAGTGCTACTGCGAAGTGCGGCGGAGTGCCCCCAGACAAGCTGCGCTTGTCTGGGATAGGACCTGAGAGAAGTCAGCAGAAACCCGGTAGGGCCATGATGCTATCCTCAGCCGATTGTGCCTACAAGTAAGCCAAGCGTAACCATCGTGGGGGCCGGAGCACTAGGGACAGCTCTCGCGGCTGCCTTGCATGCTGCCGGGTATCCGGTCTCCGTGATCCTAGCGCGGCCTTCTTCCATAAGGAAGGCTCGTTCGCTGGCACGTCGCGTTGCCGCGACGGCGCGAACCATTGCTAAAGTGGCGATCGATACCGCAATCGTGTGGCTCTGCGTTCCCGACGACGCCATCGCTGACTGCGCCCATCAACTCGCCGCAACTGGAAATTGGAAAAAACGGGTGGTCCTGCACTCCAGCGGTGCGCTGGGAAGTGATGCCCTCGACCCGCTTCGGCAGCGTGGAGCATCGGCCGCCTCCCTGCATCCCATGATGACCTTCGCCGCCGGAGTCAGGCGTTCGTTTGCCGGAATTCCCTTTGCCGTCGAGGGCGATCCTGCAGCGGCCCGCAGGGCGCGGTCGCTGGTGTCCGATCTGGGAGGCAACGTCTTCCCCATCCGTCCCCAGGACAAGGCGCTGTACCACATGAGCGGCTTCTTTGCCGCGCCTCTGTTGCTGACCACGCTGGCCACTGCCGAACACGTTGCCATTGCGGCGGGCATACCCTCGCGCAAGGCTCGCACCTTCCTGGAACCGATCGTGAGACAGACGGTAGAGAACTACCTGGCCCGCGGCGCGGCCGCTTCCCTCACCGGCCCTTTAGCTCGCGGAGACCTCGCTACGCTTCGCAAGCATCTCCAGGCTCTGCAACGCGTGCCGGAAGCCCGCGAAGCCTATTTCGCACTGGCGCGCACGGCCCTAAAGATGCTTCCGGTAAAGCATCGGGCAGAGTTGAGAAAACTGCTAAAGGACTAGGAGCTGAACAGATGTCCCAGCTTGAGCTTCTTGGTATTCAGGTAAGTCGTTTGGTGGCTTGAGTGGGGCTCGACTTCGCAGGGCACGCGTTCAATCACGCGGATTCCCGCCTTCTCCACCGCCGCAACCTTCTCCGGGTTGTTCGATAGCAGGCGGATTTCGCTCAGATTCAGCGCTTTCAGCACTTCCACCGGGAGCAGGTACTCGCGACAGTCGGCCTTGAAGCCCAGGCGCTCGTTGGCCTCGACCGTGTCCAGCCCGCCGTCCTGCAATTCATAAGCCTGCAGCTTAGCCATGAGCCCGATGCCGCGCCCTTCCTGCTGCTCGTAGACGAGCACGCCGCTGCCCGCGTCCGCGATCAGTTCCAGAGCCATTTCAAGCTGCTGGCGGCAATCGCAACGCAACGATCCGAACACGTCTCCGGTAAGGCACTGCGAATGAATGCGCACCAGCGGAGGCCGCGAGTGGATATCGCCCATCACCAGGGCGACCGCAGTTTCCTTCTTCGGCTGTCCATTGCCAGGCTTGGCTTGTCCGTTGGCGGGGATGTGGCTTTCAAATCCCAAGATGCGGAAGTTCCCCCAGCGGGTAGGGAAATCCGCCTCTGCGATCTTTTTCACATACTCGGAGGGGCTCACGTGGTCATTATAACCTCATGAGCCCCGGGGCTGCCGCCGTGCCGCCGTCGCCAGCTTGTCGCAAATTGGTCAAAGTCTTGTTGCCACTTTGAGCTTTCCACGACCTGCTTTGCCGCTTGCGCGGAGCTTGTTAGAATGGGGCAACCACCGCGTGGCGCGGCAGTGCTTGCTGCGCCTCTTCGAATGGGGCTATAGCTCAGCTGGGAGAGCGCATCGTTCGCAACGATGAGGTCGTCGGTTCGATCCCGACTAGCTCCACCAATTTTTTTTTAATCGCTTACGGCTTTCCAACCGAACGAGAAGTGGGGTCCAATGGAGAAGGCTTCGGAGAAGATTAAGAGGGAGGAAGGGTAGTCACGTTTTAATTCTCGATCCGCACTACTCTGAACAATCGCCCACGCGCAAATGAGTTGGTCGCACGCTTCTTCCTGCTAGCCCATCCATTCAATCCCTCGTGACATCATATTCATACCTGGACACATGGTAAGGCCCGACCTGCCTATCGCTGTGGTGTCGGAAGCCAAAATCTTCATAGATTGCCCGTAAACGCGGACGCGATGCGATGCAATCCAGGCGCAGGTAACGACGGCCAAGTGTCTGAGTGCGCCTTACAGCCCAGCGCAGAAGCGCCGTGGATAGGCCAGTGCCAGCATACCGCCTCCGCACCGCCAACCGATGAATGTAGGCTGCTTCATTCGGGCTGGCGTCAGGCCAGAAGACTGGATCATCAAGTTGAAACTTCACTGTGCCAGCAGAGTCGTCCGAATACTTGGCAAGAAAAAAAACCCCTTCACGAACATCAGCAATGATGCACGCAGCCTCTAGTTCGCCCTCTCGCCACAATGGCATACCCGTTTGCTCTAGCCATCGAGCGGCCTCCTTCAGAATATCCGCTACGACCTCAGCGTCTTCAGGAGTTGCCTGACGGATTTGGGCTTCGCTCACCATTGCCTGGGGCTGACTTCCTGCGACCCGTGGCGTTGGTTGCCAGTGGAGGAGGAACACAGTTATGCCACCCTGGGAAATCGCTCGGTGTGGCGTGTTGCCATCCGCCATATGTAACGCATGCCGCTGGAACAAAAGCGCCCCGTTCTGACTCCCCTTCTGCGCATTATGGCTGGCTGCGGTTGACGTCCCAGCAGGAGGTGCTGGCTGCGGGGGTTGGCCGTTTGGGAATCCGGGGAGGCGTGATTGCTCTGACAACGCCGGCTTCGATGGAAAGTCTCCTGAAAAATGCGCCCGCCAACTGGCAAAGCATGAACATGGAAGTCGTGCTGGAACCCCGATTGTCGATGGCACCCTGAAAACTCCACGGGTGGTCGCAGAGCAATTCTGGAAGTAGGGCCGTCACACCTGATTCCTTCCAGTCGCTATCCTCAACCCTTCCCCAGCTTAGGATATCGGCTTGGGAGCCGTTTCAAGGCTGCGGTGGCATGGTGTAGTACGTATACGTAAGGTTCCATTTGTATTCGGAACCAGGTTCGATGTTCATCGTGATGTAAGGCTCCAGAGCCATCACGGTTCGAATCGACCATAAGGGCAGATTCGTTATAGGCTGATCGCCTTGGACCCTGACGCCCGCTCCCACTTTCTCTTGCTCTTCGCGAAAATCGTAGTCGCCAGCAGCAGGTCCAAAACCTGTCAACATTGAGGTGACGCGATCTTTGCCTGTGAGCGTTTTGATGTATGCGAGCTCGTTCCCCCTGATTTCCGCAAACTGCGGATCCGGTGGACGTCCGCTTTCCAGTTTGAAGGGGAATTTCACGACCAGCCCCGGACCAGGCGGCGTGTTGTCCAGGGTGAAAAAGTTATGGTCGTAAACAGTACTCTCGATGGCCTTTTTACCGGTATTTCTTAAACTGTGCTCCAGTACCATGACTGGTTGGCCGGGCATAAGACGCACTGTCTTTGTATACACGTATGCGTATCCAGATGAGGGGTCAGAAAGCCTCTGGGTAAACGTAATTGAATTCTTGGCCTTCTTAACTGTCCATTTTCCGCCGTCGACAATCTCGTACGTTTTGGAATGATCGTACCGCGAATCGTCTGCCTTGCGCAGAACACCGACCCCAATTTTGACGAAAGTGCCGCCCGGCTTTGCTTCTTCGAACCCGAGGGCCATTCGGTTCGTGTTGAACTCTTCGCCCGGTCCCACCATGGCGGTAAACGGGGCAGAGACTACACCCCCATCGTCGTATCCGAAGTCATAGTTGGGCTTGCCCCGTTCGGTCGCGTCGTAATCGATCTTGTAAAACCATGGGAGATAGAAGACGTGGCCCTTATAGCGAAGATTCGAAATGACGCCCGACCAGTCAAAGCGGGTCGCACGATAGAAGCCCTTTTTGGCATCCGGCAGGAATACTGTGGCTTGGATCTGCCCGTTTGAGATCTCAACGCTGGGAAAACGGCTCAAGTCGAATTTCTGCTTGGAGTCGGGGCTCTCGTCCGCAGCGAAGGACATTCTGCCGTTCAGATTTCCCGCAGCATTGGTCGCGCCGCCGCTCGCAACCTCTTTCAAATGGGTGCCTCTGCTTGTTGTTTGGGCTCCCGCAGCCGCCGATAGCGCTAGAACTACTAAAGCTAGTTCCGAAAGAAGTTTGGGCATCCGCGATTTGGTCATCTGCTCCCCCTTGATCCAAGCTCTGTGCTTTCTTGATTTCTCCTGCCATTCGCCAGCTTTTCAAAGGGCGACGAACTTACAGTCGAGACTTGCGCAGGATTAAAACTTTTACGCAAAATTAAACTAAGTTCGGCAGTTGCCGACCGCAAGGTAACTTACCGTAAAAGACACTCTAAACATTTGTTTTCTATAGCTTGCTCGATCACTATGGATCCTTCGTTGCGGCAGGTAAATCCCCGGGAACGATCGCGCAGCCTCCGTTGAGGCTTGCCGTACTCTGAATTTAGATAGCCCACATTCGCATTTGCCCATCAAGATGGTTGTGAACTGCCCATCGGCGTTCTTCGACGGCTTCCCCGGAGGGCACTGACGTCTGTCACCGTGATAAGCAGAAGAGATGGCGGAAGCACCGCCGAAGCGGGGTTCGGATAAACGAGCGAGCTAACCGGGGGTCAGACGGGTAGTTTCGAGCTTTAATTTTCTGGAACTTGATCGGAACGGCTTCCGATTTGCCCTTGCCACCTTCGCTCCCGCCGTTCTTTTGCGTCTAGACCGCGAATATCGAGGAAGCCCAAGCCTTGCGGTTCCAGACACTCGTTGTTTGGAACCGTAATGGAACCACTCATTTGACCTATGGCCGGAACCCGGCAGCCGTTATCCGAATCAGTCGATGTACTGGTACGCCACCAGCGTCAGGAATTCCGGGAACTCTTTGCTGGTCATCATCTCCCCAAACAGCTTCGCAGCCAGCTCCATGTGTTCCCCGCCCAGCTTCTTTTTCTGCTCATCGACCACCTCGCGCACCATCTCCTGCGTCACTGGGCGGCCATCGTTGAGCTTCGCGCCGTGCCGTAACCACTGCCACACCTGCGCGCGGCAAATCTCCGCGGTGGCCGCGTCTTCCATCAGGTTGTAGATCGGGACGCATCCCAGCCCGCCCAGCCATGCCGCCAGATACTGCAATCCTACGTCGATGTTCCAGCGCAAGCCTTCCCCGGTAATCTCTCCCTCCGGGACCTTGAGCAAGTCCTTCGCCGTGACCTTCACCTCACTGCGCGGCTGTTGCGCGATCTGGTTGGGTGTCTTCATGCCCTCGTCGAAGACGGCCTTGGCCAATCCGACCAGCCCTGGATGCGCCACCCAAGTGCCGTCATGTCCCGCCTTCACCTCGCGCAGCTTGTCCTGCCGCACCTTCTCCAGCGCCTGTTCATTGGCCTGGGGATCGCTCTTGATCGGAATCTGCGCCGCCATGCCGCCCATGGCGTGAATGCCGCGGCGATGGCAGGTCTGGATCAGCAGATCGACATACGACTTCAGAAAGTGCCGGTCCATGGTTACCAGCGCCCGGTTCGGCAGCACGAAATCCGGACGGTTGCGGAATTTCTTGATGAAACTGAAGATGTAGTCCCAACGCCCGCAGTTCAATCCGGCGGAATGATCGCGCAGCTCGTAAAGGATTTCGTCCATCTCGAACGCGCCCAGGATGGTCTCAATCAGCACCGTCGCCCGGATCGTTCCCTGCGGAACCCCCAGCTCATCCTGCGCCAGCTTGAACACGTCGTTCCACAGGCGCGCCTCTAAGTGGCTCTCCATCTTGGGAAGATAGAAGTATGGCCCCGATCCCTTCTGGACCAGTGCCTTGGCGTTGTGGAAGAAGTACAGGCCAAAGTCGAACAGCGACGCGGAAATCGGCCTGCCGTCCACCATGAAGTGCCGTTCCACCAGGTGCCAGCCGCGCGGACGCACCAGCAGCGTGGCGGTCTTCTCCGCCAGCTTGTAGCTTTTCCCTTCCGGACTGGTAAACGTGATGCTGCCGTTCACGGCATCGCGCAGGTTCAACTGTCCTTCCAGATTGTTGCGCCAGGTGGGGGAGTTGGAATCCTCGAAGTCGGCCATGAAGACGTTTGCGCCGGAGTTCAGCGCGTTGATGATCATCTTCCGGTCCACCGGACCGGTAATCTCCACCCGGCGGTCGAGCAGGTCCTTGGGAATAGCCGCGACTTTGTAGTCCGACTGCCGTATGGAGGCGGTCTCCGGCAGAAAATCCGGCAGCTTGCCGGCATCAATTTCTTGCTGCCGCACTTTCCGGCGCTCCAGCAGCTCCTGGCGGCGCGCTTCAAAGGTCCGCGCCAGCTTGTTAAGGAAGGCCACTGCTTCCGGGGTGAGAATCTGCGTCTGGGTTTCACTCAGAGGGACGGTTGCCACGCTCATGATCCCTTCATAGTACAACGCCCGAACTTTCGGGCCAATCCTTCAGAACACCGACCTCCACCCGCCAGGCTCTATTTTTGGGTCATTCCGCCGGGGAGAGAAGCCCAGTCAAGGAATCCACTTGGGACCCCACAGCCTCCTCCGCTCCAGTAGCCCTAGGGTGCGGGAATATCTTTGGTCACCACGGCGCGATTGCCGGCTCTGCTATACTGTGATTGCGCTAATACCACGGCTGTGTGTGGTGTGATTCTTCCGGTTCCATAAGTGATCTGGGAACTCCCGCCTTCAGTCTCCTCCGTTTGTTTTCAGCGTAACTACAAGCACGACTGGCCGATGCCATCGTCGCCGTTCCCGGTAGGTACCGGTATATCTGCGATCTGCTCCTGCCAGCCAGAAAGTACAATTTTGACCATTAAGTTTTCCGAGCTGCCGATTTCGGCTTCTCTTCAGGAGCGACTCTCCGCAGCCGGATTTTCCACCGCAACCCCTGTGCAAGCTGCCGCCATCCCCCCGGCGCTTCAAGGCAAGGATGTTTTGGCCACCGCCCAGACGGGCACCGGAAAAACCCTCGCTTTTCTCATTCCGCTCATCGAGCAGCTCGCTGCCCACAAGCTTCCCGGCATCGCTGCCCTGGTTCTGGTTCCCACGCGGGAACTCGCCATGCAAGTCGCCGAACAGCACGATGCGCTGCGCGGCAAGAAGTTGCCGCCCTGTGCCCTCGTGGTCGGCGGCCTCTCCGAAGGAGCACAAATCAAGTCCATTCGCGGCGGCGCCCGCGTGGTTGTAGCCACTCCCGGCCGCTTGGAGGACTTTCTCGGCCGTCGCCTCGTCGACCTTCGCGGAGTTTGCACTCTGGTGCTCGACGAAGCCGACCGCATGCTGGACATGGGCTTTTTGCCCGCGCTCCGGCGCATCGTCTCGGCGCTGCCTCGCAAGCGGCAGACGCTTTGCTTCTCCGCTACCCTGGAAGCCTCCGTCGCGCACTTGGTGCATGACTACATGCGCGATCCCGAGCGCGTCGAGATCGGTTCCACCCTGAAGCCCGCGGCCAATATCCGGCTGCAGGCTTTCGAGGTTACCGCGCAAACTAAGCAGGAAGTCCTGCGCCGCCTCCTGGCCCGCGAGAAGGGCCGCTGCCTGGTCTTCACCCGCACCAAGCGCGGAGCAGAACGTCTGGGCCGCGTGCTCAACCGCGACGGTTTCTCCGCTGCTATGATTCACGGCGATCGCTCCCAGTCGCAGCGCACCGCCGCGCTCAGCGGATTTCAGCAGGGACGCTTCCGCGTCCTGGTGGCCACCGATCTGGCCTCCCGCGGCATTCACGTGGACGATATTGCGCACGTCATCAATTACGATCTGCCCGCCATTGCGGAGGACTTCATCCATCGCGTGGGCCGGACCGCGCGCGCCGGCGGACATGGCGTGGCCTCCACCTTGGTGGAGATTCATCAGGGCGTGGAACTGCGCCAACTCGAGCGCACCCTGGGCATCCGCATCGAACGCAAACGCGGCGATCAGGAGCCTCCCGTCGAGCGCGACGCCACCCTGCTCGCCACCCCGGTGCCCGCCGCAATCGGACGCCGTTCGTCGAGCCTTTCGGTTCTGCCGGGAGAGATTCTGCAGAACGCCCGCTAAGAAAGCGCGCACATCATCTGCAAGGCAAAGAAAGCAGTTAGCTAAAAAGGCAAAGCAATCTCAATGACGGAGCCCGGTCGCCCTCGACCGGGCTTTTGAATTGGCGGCCGAAAGTTATCTGCGAGTCTCCCATTCAAGACAGGTTCTGGCTGAACGGAAGTTGTGTCACGAAAAAAGACAAGCCGGGTGCCCCATTCAAGTCCGATTTTTGGCTTCAGTGGGTATGTTCTCTACCAACCACAAAACCGACCCTGCAAGCCGTCTCTATAAACTCTGAAAATAGCCAGCCATCTTCTTTCGCGTCGCCTCATCCGGCAATCGCCCCATCCCCGCTCCCAGGTTGTCCAGAAGGTGTTTGGGATTGCTGGTCGCGGGAATCGCGCACGTCACCGCCGCATTCCCCACAATGAATTTCAGGAAAAACTGCGCCCAACTGTTGCAGTCGAATTCCTTCGCCCACTCCGGCAGCGGCTTGCCTCGGGCGCGCCCGAACAACTGCCCCGTGGCAAAAGGACGATTGATCAGCACCGCAATCTTCCGTTCCGCTGCCGTCGGCAGAATCCGTTGTTCCGCATCGCGCTCAGCCAGGGAGTAATTCACCTGCACAAAATCCAGGTCCGGCTCGCCCGTCATCAGACGCTCCAGTTCGGGATACCCCCTGCGGCTGTAATGCGTGATGCCGATATAGCGGATCTTTCCCTGCTTCTTCCACTCACGCAGGGTCTGGAGCTGAGTCTGCACGTCCAGAAGATTGTGGACCTGCATGAGGTCAATGCGATCCGTCCTCAGCTTGCGCATCGAGCTCTGCATCTGCTGGATGCCCTGCTCCCGCCCGGTCGTCCAAACCTTGGTAGCAAGAAACAGCTTCTCGGTGATCCCCAGCTCCGCCGCCATCTGTCCCACCACGGCTTCCGACGCTCCATACATTGGCGAGCTGTCCACCACGCGCCCGCCATGCTCCGCCAGCAGGCGCAAGGTTTCCTTGGCATCGTTCCACTCGTCCCCGGGACCCTGGAGGTCGTAAGTTTGCCATGTCCCCAGCCCGATCACGGGGAGCGGTTCCCCGGACTTCGGAATGGGACGGTTCAGCATGGCGGAGGTACTCGATGGCATAGCGGATCTTGACTGGCCGGAAGCGTCCTTAAGGCAAAAAGCTCCCACCGCCGCGCCCAGGCTGGCCTGCAAAAGCTCTCGTCGCGTCAGTTGCGAAAATGTCATCGCTCACCTCCGCTGATAGCTGATGGCTGACAGCTATCGCCGAAAGCGGAAAAGCCGCCACGCAGGGCGGCTCTCCCCGCCCCTCGCCAGCTCAGTTCAGGTCCCCGCCGCCGTGGACCTGCCCGCACTTCTTGCACGGAGTAGGTGGCTTGGTGTTGTCCACGATGTGGTTCACCTTGGGGAGCTGCCGCAGATAAACCCAGATCGCGTGCAGGTCGTCGTCGCTCAGGTTGCCGAACAGCGCCGGGTTCATCACCTTGAGCTTGCGTCCCTCCACCTCGCCGGTTCGCAGCGCCCCATCAAACATCTTCTCGTTGAACTTGGCCAGGCCGGAAGCCGATGGCGTCAGGTTGGCTCCCGCCACACCCGGCACAACCACCTTGCCGCCCGCAAGTTCACCAATCACCGGCTTGCCATCCGCGCCTTGTACCGTATGGCACATATCGCACGCTTTCGCAAGCTGCGCGCCCTTGGCCACCAGTTCCGGTGACGCTGCTTGCGCCTGCGCCTGCATCAAGGGCATTCCCAGCAGGCACAGCGCAGTCAACAATCCATACCATCCGCCTCGCTTCATATCGCCTCAAGTGTTACTTGAAAATGTCGCCGTATCCACCTCATCGTGCGGAACTGCCATTCCCGGGGCACGCTTGCCGACAGCCGAAGCCGGAAAGCTCTTGGAGAGATAATCGACCACCGTCTTTTCCTCCTGATCGTACACGTCCGCGCCATACTCCTGCATCATGGTAACTAGCTCTTGCCACTCGGCATGCGTGCGATGGCTTGTGACCACGCGATCCAGGTTGTGACACACGGTGCATTTGGTCTGTACCAATTCCTTGCCCGGACCCGGCGGCAGCCTGTCGGCAGCAGAGCCGCCTCCGCCTCCCGCTGATGCAGTCCCCGGCGATGTCTCGGCCGCCGCTGCCGTGGCCGCCGCTGCTATCTTCGCTGGCGAGGCCGCCCCGCCCGCGGGCTTCGTGCCCGCGGAAGAATGTCGCGGAACTGGCAGCGGATACCAAGGCAGATCCCGGCTTGCTCGAAGAATTCGCCCTCGCGGTCGTAGTCGCGGGCGGGCTGGCCGGCTTCACGGGAGCAGGCACGCGGCCTAAGTTCTTCGTCAGGTAAGCTACGATCGTCTTCTGCTCACCGGGCGAGACCTTCGCCCCATAGTCCCGCATCAGCACCACGATGTCGGTCCACTCGTCCCGGGTTCGAGGATGGTCCAACGCCTGCGGGGTATCGTGACATGCGGTGCCGCATTTGCCGGAAATCAGCTGTTTCGCCGGATCTTCCGGCATGCGGCTCAGGGAATCCTGCGCCTTCCCCCTGGCTCCCGTCGGAAAGACCGCTAGCGCCAGCAACAGTGCGCCAGCGCAAGCCCCGAAGCGGACCCCCGCTTTCGAATATCGGCTGCAGCCGGATTTTTGAATTCCATCTGCCGCAAGATCAACTTGCAAATTCACCCCCGAGCCTTGTATTTCTCTGGCGATCCATCGCTGGTGGGAAAGACCACAGCCCTCCCACCGCGGCATCGCGCGCACAACCGAAGCCTCTGAAGAATGAAGGCCCTTGGATGACATCCACAAGCGAGCGGCCGGATGCTCCCGAAATACTGTTTAAGAATGTATAAATGGGTAGTTCAGCGTGTCAACTGAAGGCATTTCCCGCCGACGGGCCGCGGGCGAGCTATTTCCGGAAAGTCCAGCGCACCTTCAGCGCAATCAAATCACTCTCGGGAACCAGGCTGCGTTCGCTCGGTCCCAGGATCAGATGCGTCCAGCCGCGATTCCAAACCACAAACAGATCATTTCCCGGCTTTACCGTCCAGCGCAGGCGCATGTTGTTGCCTACGGTCTCGGACTCGTTGTCGTACTGGGCAAAGCTGGTCAGGACCAGGTTAGGATCGAAGGCATAGGTAAAACGGAGCTGCCACAGCCGCTGCACAAATTTTCCCTGCGTCAACGTTCCATAATTCTGCTCCGCCGAGAGCCCCGTGTGTACCGTACCCTGCGGGGAAGTCCAGTCCACTGAAGCCGAACTCTGCAGCAGCCGTCCGTTGTAAAAATCTCCCCACTCGCTCTCCCCGGAAACCACCCAGGATCTTTGCGAGCCCGTTTCCACATGAACACGAAAGCGGTTAAAGCGGTAATTCCCCACGGGCAACACCACGCCATCGCTGATTTCAAATGGCTCCAGAAGATTTTCCTGCCGCATGCGCAGCCGGAATCGGACGTACTCCCCACTGTCGAAATTGAAGTTCATGGGATCGATATCCAGCCGCCAGGATTCGTTCTGCCCGGTTCGAAAATCATCGTCGCGGCTGTAGTTGATGCGGTGAAACGTCTGCCGGACGAAGCTCCATTTGCCCCTGCGCGTAGGCCGCGGATTGAAGGAGCAATTTGCGTTGTACTGGCGCGTAGCGGGCCGCTCCAAAAACCCCATAGCCGGGTCCAGGCCATCTCCAAACTGAAAGGTATGCACATGGCATTCCCAGAGATCGTTGGGATAGTCCACCTGCATTCCCCAAGCCGTGGGATTGCCGTTCGGAATGTCCCCGGCGCTGTCAGCGAACCACGCTCCTACCAGCAGGTTTTTATTCCCACGAAACGTGGAGGTGCGCCATAGGCTGTCAAACCCAAGCAGAGTATTTGATTGCACTCCGTTAGGATTGCCATGCGTCATCAACGTGCCGAGCCGCCATTTCGGGGTTATGTCGAAGGAAGCGCGGCCGGCGAACAGATTCGTGGCCGGCACTTCCTGGTTGTCGCGCGTCTGCACGTTCAGCATTCCCAGATTCCAGCGGCCCAGCCGTCCGTTAAGCTTCATCCCGGCATTGATTGGCGCCAGTTGGTCATCGTAGAGCCCAATTCTGCGACTGAAGAAAGGAACGAAGCTGTCGCCGTCCAACCCCAGGCCGAATTGGTACTGGTTTGCGCCTTCCAGAAAAAAGGCGCGCTTTTCGGGAAAGAACAATGGGTAACGGGTCACATTCAACTGCCGGGAATCGGTTGCGGTTTCGGCGAAGTCGGTGTTGAAAGTGAATACCGCCGCCATCTCCGGCGTCAGCCGCCAGGTCATATCCATGCCGGGCTGGCCGGGAAAATTGCGATGGCCGGTGGCAAATTGCTTGCTCGTACGTCCGGTCACGTATGGGCTGATCTCAAGTCCCAGCCCTTGCGAGAATTCCCCGGTTCCCGTGAGCTCGCCCGCGCGGCTCAGATCGAAAAAAAACGAATCCAGCGTCGGTGAGCTCCAGCGCATCTGGATCCGGTCGCGCGCCACATATCTCTCAAAGTTCACCCCCCAGGCTTGCAGCCCGGGAGTAAACGTGAGCGTTTGCGCCGGGATCACAAATTCCGCCGACCATCCTCCTTCGTGTACCGAGGTGCGCACGTTCCAGATGCCATTCCAGTCGCGGGAGAAATTCTGCGGGCCTGCGATTAAGCCATCCACGCGCGCCCCAGCAGCATTGGTGCGAAAGAAAAAGCCGGTGCGCCGGTCTCCGTAGGAATCGATCACGACCGCAACGCTGTCATCCCCCGAAGTATCGCCGTCGCGGCGCTTGGTGTGCACGGCAATCTTGTCCGGTTCGGGATCCGCCGCCTCAAATCCGAAATAAAGCTTGTTGCCGGAGATCACTGCGCGGACGGTTGTCACATAAGGTGTGGGCGCTCCCGGAGCCGGGGACTGCTCTGTCAGGCTAACCGGCGTTGCTCTCGCCCAGTCCGGCTCGTCCAGTATGCCATCCACCACGATGGGTCCTTCGGCTCTCAGGGCTTTAATGCGGGGGCCGGCAAGTTGCGAGGTTACCTTGCGGGTTTCCTTCGCCCGTGAAAGCGCGGAAAAACACACAACAATGCACAACACAACTCCCGCCGATCTGACCCAATCACCCATCCGCCGTCCCGTTCGCGTTCAGAAGTCTTCCAGCTAGCCCGCACAGTCATCTCCCGAATTCGTTCTCTGTTGCCGTCGCGGGCCGGTTGCAGTCCTTCGTCCGGCGCCTCTCCCGGGAGCCCGTATTGCCGAAAATTCCCTGGTATGGAGGTTCGACCAGGGTGAAACGAATGTCCTTAAAGGTTAGACCACTTTCGTGCCGGATACGTCACCATCCTGGACCAAAAAACTGTTCGTGCATCCCCCAGCCCGTCGACGCCGTAAGCTCCCGTTCGACCTGCTATCTTATGCGGTGCAAATGCTTAGCTACGTTACCCTGTGTTCGGCCCTGCTCCTGGCAATGGCTCCTACGGTTGTCGCTCAGGATGCGACTCCGCCATCTACCCAGTCCTCGCCTCCGGCCTTAACCCGCTCAGATGTCATCGTCGTTACCGGGACGTTTGAGCCGATGCCGCTTTCGGAGAGCAACCGCTCTGTCACTTCTCTCCAGGTTCGGGAACAGGCCCTGCTGTTCGGGTCCATGGTCGACTTCCTGCGCACCGAACCTTCCTTGGATCTCGGCGAGCGCGGCCCCTTTGGAACGCAGTCGGACCTTTCCATTCGCGGCGCCACCTTCGGCCAATCTCTGGTTCTGCTCAACGGACTCCGCATTAACGATGCCCAGTCCGCGCACCACAATCTCGACATACCGATTCCGCTGGAAGCGATCTCCCGTATTGAAATCCTGCGTGGCGCCGGTTCCACCCTCTACGGCGCCGACGCCATGGGGGGAGCCGTAAACTTCATCGCCGAGCCGCCCGAGGCCAGCGAACTGCGCCTGCGTACCGGCGTGGGAAACTTTGGCTTCAACCAGCAGCACATTCTCGGCTCCATGGTTCGTGGTCGCTGGTCGGAAACGGTTGCCGCCGACCGCGATTTCTCCTCCGGATTTCGCCCTGATCGCGACTTCCGTTCCTCATCCGCATCTTCGCAGACGCACTTCCAATCTGCCTGGGGCATCACCGATCTTCTGGTCGCCGGCAGCGATCGTCCCTTTGGCGCCGACCAGTTTTATGGCAACTTCAACTCCTGGGAACGCACTAAGGGCTGGTTCGCCTCCATCGGGCAGCAACTCGGAAAGAAAACCCGCGTTGCCGCGGCCTACCGGCGGCACACCGACAACTTCATCCTTTACCGCGACCGCCCTGCGGTGTACGCCAACAACCACATCAGCCAGAGCTGGCAAGGCACCATCCGGCGCATCGAAGATCTGGGAACGAATTCCAACCTTTCTTACGGACTCGATGCTCAGGGTGATCAAATCGACAGCAACAGCCTGGGACACCGCGGCCGCAACCGGGGCGCCGGCTATGTGAATCTGGATCTCCGCGCCGTGCACCGGTTTTCGTTTTCGCTGGGAGGCCGCGAAGAAGTCTTCAGCGGAGGCCGCAGCGAATTCCTGCCCAGCGTCGCCGCCGGACTGTGGCTGCGTCCCTCACTCAAGTTTCGCGCCAGCGTGAGCCGGGCCTTCCGCCTGCCTACCTACACCGACCTCTACTATTCGGACCCCGCCACGCTGGGGAACCCCAACCTGCGCCCCGAGTCTGCATGGAGCTTCGAAGCGGGAGCCGACTGGGCGCCCTCCAGTCGCGTTTCCGCCGCCGTCACCGTATTTCATCGCCGGGACCAGGACATCATCGACTACATCCGCACCGATCCCAGCCAGCGTTTTCAGGCGACCAATATCGAGAACCTGCAATTTACCGGCGTCGAAACCTCGCTCCGCTTCCGTCTTCCGCATGATCAGCAGGCCGACGTCGCTTATACCGCCATCCACGGCAATCAGGTCGTGCTTCCGCAGGTCACCTCGCGTTACGCATTGAACTACCTCAGCAACAATGCCAGCCTGGGCTGGACCGGCGCCTGGCGCGACATCCTCGTGGCTCGCGCCCGCCTGGGTGTCCTCCAGCGCTTTCGCCAGGACGCCTATCCTCTGCTCGAATTTTCTGCCGCGCGCAGCAGTGGGGCAATCCGCCCCTATTTCCAGATGCTCAACATCAGCGATACCAGCTATGAAGAAATTCCGGGCGTCATCATGCCCGGACGCACTGTGCTGGGCGGCTTCGAACTGGTTCTTCCCTCGCGGCGGCCCTAGAAGCTGAAAAAATGCTCAAAACAAACCCCGGCTTCGGCCGGGAAACCACGCCTCGCGAAAATAGCTCTCCCAACTTGTCATCCTGAACGAAATGAAGACCCCTGCCCCAGGCAATTCACCTGCTGCCGGAGTCCTTCAGTCCTCTCGGCCAAAGCTTCTCGCCCGAAGCCCGATGTTATCCTCTCCAGCATCGAGCTAGATTCATGTTCCTACTGAAAACAGGTGCACTTTTCGTCCTCACTGCCCTTGCGGAAATTACCGGGTGCTTTCTGCCCTACCTTTGGCTTCGCAAGGGAGCTTCCCCTTGGCTGCTGGTTCCCTCGGCAGCGAGTTTGGCCTTGTTCGTCTGGCTGCTGACCCTGCACCCCGCCGCCAGTGGACGGGTCTATGCCGCCTATGGAGGGGTTTACATCGCCACGGCCCTCGTCTGGCTGCGAGTCGTTAATCGCACAAGGCTCTCTATGTTTGACTGCGTAGGAACTGCCATCACCCTGCTCGGCATGGCCATCATCGTTTGCGGCTGGTCGGTTCAGCAATAGTTCGCTGCGGGGCTGGCGGCGCGGTACGTCCTTCTACTCCACCCGAAACGTCATGCCGACGGTGAAGCCCACGGGATACCCCGGCGTGGCATGGATTTGCCAAACCGCCGGAGCTGTCGGCGTCACCCGCGATTGCAGATAGTTTTGCGTTTCGTAGTAGCGGTCGTTCGTCAGGTTGTCGACCGCGAAGTTCAGTTCCACTCCGTGCCGCACTGATTTGGTGACTGCCAGGTCGACAACGTTCAGCCCGGTGGCGCGGATTGTCGGATCGAGTTCGTCCAAGCGGTAATCGCCGATATGGCGATAGCGCAGCGAAGCAAAGGCACCCCTCCATCCCGCCAGCGTCAATCCTGCGTTCGCCACCACATGCGGAGCTCTGGCTACGTACTCGCGTGGCTGCGTGTCGCGATAGAACGCGTTGCAAACCCGGGTGACGCCCCCATTCCAGCTCAGTCGCGAGGTAATTTGCAGCGACGTCTTCACCTCGAATCCATAGGCCCGGCTTGGACCGCTCAGTTCCGTGCTGCCGTCGTCGGGCACGTAGACCTGCTCGTGCGACCGGTCGATCAGAAATCCGTCGCTGGCCAGCGAAAACCTGCCCACCTGGTGCGAGGTTCCCAACTGGTAGAAATCGGTGGTGGCAAGACGCGGTCCCCTCGGATACTGCACAATCCCGCGCGCATCCTCGCTGGAGATGGCGCGTCCGTAGCTGGCGTGCAGCACCACCGGAATTTTCCTGGTTGGCTGGAAGGCCAGATTTCCCTTGGGCTGCGCCTCCCCAGCACCGTAAGCCGGACTGCCTACGGATGTGATCTCATCGCGCACCGCAAACCGGAAGTAGTCGTAGCGCAGACCCACATCGGCGTGCAGTCGTTCCCCCAGCATGTCCACCCCTTGCTGCACATAGAACGCCTGATTGGTCACATGAGCATGCGCAAGATTGACCGTCTCATAGATCTGGCGCCTCTGGGTGCGGAATAACCCCACGAGAATCTGGTTGTCGTGAAAATTGGAACCCAGCGTCAGCAGAGTGCTGTTCCCCAGGAACCTCCACGGATGCCGCCACTGCGCGTTGGCCCCCTCCATCAGACGGGAATCGTGCTGCTGAATTTCGTCTCCACGCACGGGGTCATTCAGGAAAAATGTGAAATTCGACCATAAGTCAAACAGCGAGCGTGAGACGAACCCGTCCACCTTCAGAGTATCGCCCCTGGCCCACTCTCGGCTGTAATTCGGCGCAATCGTTCCGCTATAGACATTGCCTCCATTGAAAGGATCGAGCGCACCATACCGGTCCAGGGTTCCTGACGCCACTTCGTCCAGGGGAATTTGTCCGGAAGAGTCAAATACATTGCGCGCCAGGTTCACTTTGAATCCCAGCGCTTCATGTTGGTTGCGATGCCAGGTGGAATTGCTGGTCAGGTTGTCGCGCCGGTAATGCAACGGATTCACAAAAGGACCGTTGGTGCCCGAGCCCTCATAGGCCACAAAACTGTCCACGTCCTGCCTTTGCGGGCTCCACGCCAGAAACGTTCGTAGCGCCCCGAAACTTCCACCCTGCACTCGCGCTGTAAACCAGTCCGGTAAACGCTCCTTCAGACGGATGTGCACAACCCCGAGCCCGGAAAAGTCACCGTACTCGGCACTGAAGGGACCGTTCAGGATATCCACATCGTCGACCAGTTCCGGGGTCAGGCTCTTCAGCGAACCCAAATATCCCTGCCCGTGTCCTTGCGTCGCCTGGTTCTGCGGCACATTGTCGATCATCACGCTCAGTCCGCCGCCTACTCCTCCATGATCCAGGTTGTAGCCGAAGCGGCGCAACTCGAGGGATTTGCCTCCACCCTCGTGCTGCCCGGCATTGATCCCCGCGGAGAGCACATCGAAAATCTGATCGTCGCGGGTAAACAGAGTGTTGCGAAAAACTGCGTCGTTGCGGCGGTCGATGGCAGGATCCAGTCCCGTAGCCGTCACCACGACGCTTTGATTGACCGTGCGGAGGGCATACTGCACGGTCAGCCTTATGTTTGCCGGCCGGCGGCTGGCCTCCACCACCCGGGTCGTCGGAATCAGGTACGCGCCGGTCACCTCCAGATGGACATCTCCGGGCGGCAGTTGCACACGAAACCGGCCTTGCCCGTCCGTAGTGACCGTTTGGCGCGTCCCCCCGGATTCCGCCCTTACGTGCGCGCCCGCTACTGCCGCCCCTTTTTCGTCGATCACGGAACCAGAGATTGCGGCCCTGGCCCCCATTTGCGCAAACATCAAGGGCCCCAGGAAGAGAAAAGTCGAAAGCAGGGCGATGGAGTGGTTGCGTTGGAAGAATGAGAGAGGAGAAATCATGGCTGCAGCCTTTCTTGCGCCAGGGGTCCCGGTAGCGAACCGGCTGGCCTGCCCTCCCGGCAGTAACACGAAATTATAATTCGTATTACTAGTAAATGCCAGACTCCGCCTGCCCGCCAGAAAGGCCGGTTGAATTCAGCTCCATCCTCTCGTTCTATCGATTTCCTTCTATCTTCGCCGGGACGAAGCCGGCGCCGCTGCCGGCCCGTGCGTGTGCCGCTGGCCGCCATGCCTGTGCTCGTGCGTCTCCGCGCGCCCGCCGTCCGTAATTTCCTGCCCCGGCAGGGTCAGGAAGAGATGGCCATGCTTCACTCCTTTTAAGCTGAGCAGCAGGTTTGCCATCCCCCGCACCTGCTTGAGCTTGCCCCGCAGCACAATAACTTCCATGCAGTCCTCGTGGCTGACGTGAATGTGGAGTACCGAGACCACGAGTCCGGGATTGTCATGCTGGATCTCCGTCATGCGCTCGCCCAGTTCGCGCACGTGATGGTCGTAGACCAGGGTCAGACTCGCCAGCACGTCTTTCCGCTCCGGCCGTTGCTCCACCTGCTGTTTCACCAGCGTGTCCCGCATCAGGTCGCGCAGCGCCTCCGAGCGGTTCCCATATCCCTGCATCGCGATCAGCCGGTCAAAACTCGCCAGCAGATCTTCTTCAACACTTACGCCAAATCGCGCCAGTCCGGCCATTGCTCACTCTCCCGCGACTGCCTGTGGAATTGTTCCGAATCCTAGCACTGCTGTCATCCCAGGCTGGCCCGGCGACCGCCTGATTTATGATTCCTGCGTGGCCCCACGCAAGCGCGGAAGCTTAATCACCTTCGAAGGACTCGACGGCTCGGGCAAAAGCACCCAGCTTGCCAAGCTGGCCGAAGTGCTCGCCGCCCAGGGTTGCGATGTGCTCACCACGCGCGAGCCCGGCGGCACTCCCATCGGCGAGCGCGTCCGCGCCATTCTTCTCGACTCCGTCACTTCCGGGCTGTCCCCGTGGTCGGAACTGGCGCTTATGTTTGCCGCCCGCGCTCAGCACCTGCAGGAGGTCATCGTCCCTGCCCTCGAGCGCGGCAGCTTTGTGTTGTGCGACCGCTTCACCGATTCCTCGGAGGCCTACCAGGGCGGCGGCCGCAAACTGGGCAGCGCGCCGGTGCTCGAACTGCACCGCATCTTGTGTGCCAACCTCCAGCCCGATCTCACCATTCTCATGGACAGCGATGCCGCCCCCAGCATCGCTCGCGCCCGCCGCCGCAACCGCGCGCAATCCGGGGCAAATTCCACTTCCGCCAACGAAAATCGCTTCGAGCAGGAGAGCCGCCAGTTCTACGAACGCGTTCGCCGCAAGTACCTGGAAATCGCGCGCCGCGATGCCCACCGCGTGGTGTGTGTCGATGCCCGCCGCGAAATTGCAATCGTCCACGCGGAGGTCGTCGAGACCGTCCGCCGGCGCTTTCCGGGCCAGGCGCTCGCGAGGCGTGCATGATGGGATTTCGTGATGGGATTTGAAGACTTTTACGGAAACCGCGAAACCGTGGACCGCCTGCGCGCCATGCTGGCGCGGGACCGCTTTCCCCACGGCGTAATTCTTGCCGGACCCGCCGGCTCCGGAAAATTCACCCTCGCCCAGATGCTCGCCAAGGCCATGAACTGTCTTCAGCCTCCGCCCGGCAATCTTCCCGATTTCTGCGGGCACTGCGCCAACTGCGCCCGCATCGCCCAGGCTGACGATCTGCAGGCCCGTTTCGCCGAAGCCGTCGAAGCCCGCGAAGCCCTGCGCGAGACCGACAAGAAGGCCACCCGCATCCTGGTGCAAACCCACCCGGATGTCCTCATCATTCCTCCCGACCCCCCGCAGCTTCTCATCAAGGTCGATCAGGTTCGCCGGGTCATTGCCAACATTTACTTCCGGCCCGCCGAAGGCGGTCGCCGCGTCTACATCTTTACCGAAGCGGCTTTCATGAAAGAGGCCGCCAATTCCTTGCTGAAAGTTCTGGAGGAGCCGCCCGAGTTCGCCACGCTCTTTCTGCTGGCGGAAAATCCCGGCGCGCTCCTGCCCACCATCCGCTCGCGTTGCATCAGCTTCCAATTGGCTCCGCTCCCCACCACGGACCTGGAGCATTCCCTGGAGCGGGCACACCCGGAGTGGAAGCCGCGCGAGCGCCAGTTGGTGGCTCGCCTTTCGGAAGGAGCTATCGGCCGGGCCCGCGGTTTCGATCTTCGCTCCTACCTCAGCGCCCGCCAGGATGCGATAACCCTGCTCACCACCGCCATGCGCCCGGATGACCATTCTTCGCTTTTCCGAGCCACGGAAACCTACCGCGCCGGCGCCGAGGGCAGAGAAAAAGCTGATCACCTGTTGCGCGCCTCCTACGGACTGCTCGAGGATCTTCTCTTCCTCAAGTCCAACGCTCCCGATCTAGTCCGCAACGTGGACATCGCGGCCGAACTGGCCCGGCTTGGCGGTTCCATCGATTTCCAGTGGATTACTCGCGCTTCGCATCTTCTGGCCGAGGTTCAGTCCGGCATGCGCCGCAATCTGCTCCGTTCACTTTCCCTGGACGCCATGGTCGCCGGACTCGAGACGGACGAGCCTTAATCTCTTGCTGGCTGGCATTCTTTTCCATCACCGATCGAATCTGCGCAACTGCGGCTTGCCCGCCTGGCATTGTCACGCAAAATCTCCTGTGATAGCTTAAATTCACGTCCACACCTGCGAGCACTCAGGAGCTCCGGCGTTCGAAAGCTGGAAAGGTCTGGGTTTCGGTCCCGCGCATTGCAGACTTTCGTGCTTCGGACTCCGTTCCCTGAAGCCCTCCTGTTGTCTGCAACGCCGGCAAGGACTTTGGTTCCCCCGCAGCGGGAGAAAGCAGTCTTAAATTCTAAGGATTAGAACCGTATGAAGGATTCCCTTGATTCAGCGGCTGTAGGGCGGGCACGAGAACCGGAAGAATTTGCCAATCGCAAGTTAATTCGTCCGCCCGTGCCTCGCGACAGCAGAGCCGTAGAAGCCGCCTCGCCCGAACGGCGGGAACGCCTCTCCAGCGCTCATGCCCGCAAGGCGGTTCCCGCTGAGCAGACTCACGCCGAAAACTTCTATTATCAGAAGCAGATTCAATCCAAGACGCCCATGGTGATTGTTCTCAAGAATGGAGAATCCCTGCATGGCGTCATCGAGTGGTACGACAAGTCCTGCATCAAGCTCGGCTGCGGCGCTCAACCGAACATGCTGATCTATAAGGCTTCCATCCGCTATATGTTCAAGCAGGGCGAAGAACGCGAATAGCCTGCTGCATGCGCCTTGGCCCGCCGCCTCCGTGGGGGATTACTCTCAGTTCATTCCCCCAGCAATCACCTTCGCATCCACATCCACACCGGACTCCCCTTCTTGTCGCGCAGGTCGAGGGTGTCGTTGCCCTTCACGATCTCCCGCGCCATGATGAACGGTTTCTGGTCCAACTGAACCTTTGATCCAATCACCTCTACCTCGTCCCCGGCGGCGAAGCTCACGATCAACTCTTTGAACACGTCCGGCGGGCAGACGCCAACGTCAAACAGGTTCGTTCCCGATTTCATCACCAACTCCACGTGCGTATCTTTGCCCCATTTCACCTGGCTGATTTGGTCGATGGTCCCCTTCAGAGTGGCTTCTGTCGCCGGATCATACTTGGGAACTGTGGCAACGGAGGTCTGGGCGGGGCACAGGGAAGCCGCAAGCACAAGAACCGCAAACATGCCGGTTGCGAAACGCATACCATCTCCTTCCCTGGCAGGGGACCGCCGAAGAAGATCGCGCTATTTGTCCCCGTGATCCACCGGCGCCCCTACCGTGGTCTCCAGCAGTTTCTTGCCTCTCCGGAGGGTTTGCATTTTGAGGGGCAAGTTTGCTCCAGCATATCTCTGTTTCCACCCGCCCCAACCGCAATTTTCTTCGCCCCACCTTTGTGCCGACCATTGCGGAACCGGTAAATGTAGGATAAAAGAAGCTACGCACGTCGCCCGGGACGACAACCTTGCGCCTCAGTCTGTTTCCGAACCGGTTCCTGACCCGTCTGCAACAAAACGCGGATATCGCGGAAAAGCTGCGCCTGGAGCGCGTCATCGCCACCGCCCGCGCGTTCCTGGCAACTTCCGCTCTCTTCGCTATCTACATCGATCCCTCGCGCCCCGCCCGCTATGCTCCCGTTGCCTATGCCGTGATCGCCGGCTACCTGCTTTACAGCCTGGCCGTCTGGTGGCTCGTGGGAGGCCGGCCTCACTGGTTTCGCCATGGAGTCGCCATCCATGCGGTCGACGTTCTCATTCCAGCAGTCTTTACCCTGTTCACCCAGGGTCCCAACAGTCCGTTCTTTATCTTCTTCGTATTTGTAACTGCCACTGCTGCGGTGCGCTGGGGATTCCCCGAAACCGTGGTCACCGGCGCTGTCGTTCTGCTGCTCATGTTTTTGCAGGCAGCCATCCTTTCAGGACCGCTGAGTCAAATGCTGGATCTTGAGGGTCGCTACGATATGAACCGGCTTCTGATTCGCACCTCGTTCATGCTGGTAGTGAGCGTCTTGTTAGGATACCTGGCGGAGCAGCAGAAAGAATTGGCTGCCGAAGAATCCGTCTTGGGCCGCCTGCTTACTTCCATTCGTCCGGAAAACGGAATGCGCGCGGCCGTCCAGCAGGTGCTGGCTGAGCTGTTGCGCATCTTCCGCGCGCCGCGCGTCGCGGCAATCATTCAGCAGGCGGATACGGGCCGTGTATTCCTTTGGACTGCCCTGGCCAATAGCGGTGGCAATCCCCCCAGCGTGGACGTAAAGGAAGTCGAACCCGACCAGCGCGATGAGTTCACTTTCCCGTGCCAGGTTTACAGCTTCCGCACCGAGCGCCACTCCGACGGCTGGGACGTCTGGGGACTCGACTCTGCCGGCAAGTACGTCGGTGCCCAGGGTTGCGAGCCGGAACTGGTGCCCGGAGCTGTCGCCGCCCGGGCCCTCACCTGCCTTTCGCTTCATATGGGAGAGCAGTGGACGGGACGTGTCGTTCTCTACGACGGGGTCACCGGCCGTGACCGCCGCAAGGAATTGAGCTTTGCCCAGAGACTGCTGGATCACGCTGCCCCCGCGGTCTATACCGTTTACCTTCTTCGCCGCCTCCGTTCCCGTGCCGGCGCCATCGAGCGCGCCCGCTTTGCCCGCGAACTGCATGACGGCAGCATTCAGGCCCTCATCAGCGTGGAAATGCAAGTGGATGTCCTGCGACGCCAGGCACAAAAGTCCTCCGCCTCCGCCTTCTCCGACCAGCTTGCTCACGTGCAGGAGCTGCTCAAGGAACAGGTGCTGGAACTGCGCAGTCTCATGCAGGCCATGCGTCCCCTGGAACTGAGCCCTCACCAGTTGCTCGACTACCTCGCTACCCTGGTCGACCGCTTCCGTCGCGACAGCGGACTTTCCGTGCAGTTCGCCACCGAACTGGAAGACGTCGACCTCCCTCCCCGCGTGTGCCGGGAAATTGTTCGCATCGTGCAGGAAGCTCTGGTCAACGTCCGCAAGCACAGCGGCGCCACCCAGGCCCTCGTGCGTTTCGGCATCTATTCCGGACGCTGGCGGCTGGTGGTGGAAGACAACGGGAAGGGTTTTGATTTTGTCGGCCGTCTCTCACTCAAAGATCTCGACGACGCCCACAAAGGTCCGGTCATAATTAAAGAACGCGTCCGCACCATCGGCGGCGACTTGAATATTGAGTCCCTTCCTTCGCGCGGCGCTTGCCTGGAGATTACATTTCCGCAGAAAGCGAACCTTGCTTTTGCCTGAAGAAAGCAGAGCCATGATTCAAATCCTGATTGCTGATGATCACCCCATTTTCCGCGACGGTCTCCGCCGCCTGCTGGAGTCCGAACCGGACTTCAAGGTCGTGGCCGAAGCTTCCGACGGCAACGAAGCGGTTGCCCTCACCAAGCAGCACAACCCGGATGTCCTTTTGCTCGATCTCGCCATGCCGCGCTCTCCCGGTATGGAGGCCTTGCGCGAACTGGCCACCGCCAAATCCCCGGTTCACATCATCCTCCTTACCGCCGCCATCGAGCGTTCGCAAATGCTGGAGGCGCTGCAGTTGGGAGCCCGCGGAATCGTGCTCAAGGAATCCGCCAGCGAGGTCCTGTTCCGCTGTATCCACGCGGTCATGAAAGGCAAGCATTGGGTGGGACGCGATGCCGTCGACGATCTCCAGCAGTTGGTGCTGAAAGATCTGGCTTCTCTGCCGCCCGCGCGCAACAACTTCGGCCTTACCCCCCGCGAGCTCGACATCATCACCGCCATCGTGCAAGGGCAGAGTAACAAGGAAATCGCCGCCTCCTTCGGCATTCGCGAGGATACCGTGAAGCACCATCTCACCAGCATCTTCAGCAAGGTGGGAGTGGGAACGCGCCTGGAGCTTGCCCTGTTTGCACTGGAACGGAACCTGGTCTCGAAGCGGCTGGAGAAGGTGAAAGCTCAGGGCTCCCGCGCGGAGGTCTAGTAAACAATATGGCGCTGTTTTCTTGAAGCTTATTGAAGAAGAATGAAGAAGACGCGGGGTCGGACGCCCTGTTCGCCCCGGTTTTCTTGCTCTCCAGTAAGCTCTGCTATGCAGGACGCAGACCTGTATTTGGCTCAGGCTACCTGCTCTCGCCTGAGCCCCACCAGCTCTCGCAGTCGGACCGCGTTGGCCGCTGCGTAACCCTCCTGATCGTTATCGAAGTACGCGTAGACCGCCGAAAGCCTTTGCTTCCAGCTGACAATTCGGTTTGCCCATTCTTGCAATGCTTCTTCCGAGTAGCTGCCCTGGTACTTCCCTCCCGGACCGTGCAGGCGCACATAGGCGAACTCCGCCGTGACTTCAATTGGCGACTGGAATCCGGCGAGATCGAAGACACAGAAGGCGGCATTGTAACGTTGCAGCACCTCCAGCACCGGGGGGCAATGCCAGCTCGGATCTCGAAATTCGAACGCATAGCGGTGCTTGCCCGGCAGCGCCCGCAGGAAGTCCCGTAGCCGCTGCAGATCCATCCTCCACCCCGGAGGCAGTTGGAACAGAATGGGTCCCAGCTTTTCACCCAACTTCTCCGCCCGGGGCAGAAAGTTGTTAAGGGCGCTCTCCGGGTCCTTGAGTTTCTTCATGTGGGTGAGAAAGCGGCTGGCCTTTACCGCGAAGATAAATCCCTGGGGCGTGGATATGCGCCAGTTTTCAAACGTGTCGGCGCTTGGCAGCTTGTAAAAGCTGTTATTCAGTTCGACGGTATCGAAATGCTCCAAGTAGGCATTGAGCATGCGAGAGGCCGGCAGTCTGGCATGGTAAAAGTTTCCTTTCCAATGCCGGTAGTGCCAGCCCGACGTACCAATGCGGACCTCGCCTCTCATTGCGCTTCTCCTCAACCGCGGCACTGTAACGCTATTTTGTCCTGCTGCCACAACTACAAGAGATGCGATAGATGCGATGTCAGGTCCAATTCTCGCCGTTGTACCGTCTCGTTGGGTACCGTCTCGTTCCTCGCTGGATCGTCTCCAGTAAAGCCTCAGCCCCCAGCTGGTGAGCTTGAATCGTTGGATACCGGAACTTCTTCTCCGGCTGGCAACCATCCGGCAGCGCTCCTCTCTCCAACCTCTCAAGAGGCTCAAAGTGGCGCGAGCAATTGCCTGGAGGGATATATGGTGGGAAAAAACCATTTCTGGCGCGGATTTGCGGCTGGAGCCGGCGGAACCTTCGCCGGCTTGATCGCGGCTAACACAATCGGCAATATGCGCCGCAGCCGCGTCGTGCGCGTGGAAAAAAGCCTGCAGGTAGGACGCCCTGTTGCCGAGGTCTTCCGCGCCTGGGCCTCCCTGGAATGGCTGAAGGACGCTTCCGCCCTCATCGAAGACATTCAAACCCAGGGCAAGCGCTCGCATTGGACCATGCAGTTCGACGGCCGCCGTGTCGAGTGGGACGCCGAAATTGAACAGTTCCTTCCCGACCAGGCCATCGCCTGGAAGTCTGTGAACGGACCCAAGCACAGCGGGCGCATCACCTTCGCTCCCATTGGCAACGATACCCTGGTGCAGGTGACCATGAACTACTCGCCCGGCGTGCAGTTGCTACGCCCTTTCGCCCGCACCATCAGCTGGCCCATGCAGCACTGGGTGGAGCGCGCACTGCGTGATTTTAAGGCTTCCCTCGAAGGCAAGGGCCGGGAGGAACAGCGCAAGCCCGCCATTCGCGGCGACAGCGACCGACTCGGACCGGGCATCGGGATGGGACAAAGCGATCTGGAACGCGCCACCGGCACCTACGGTCAGGACGCCGAGCCCCGCTTTGGTCACGGCAATCCCATCACCCACGCCGGCCCGCCGGAAACGAAACGCTAAAGCGAAGCTGTCCTGAAGCCAAGCCCTTCCTGACGTTTTTCCCTTCCCTGGGTGACCGGCCCGTCGCGGCCCGCATCCTAACTTTCAAGCGGATCGGATTCCCGATCCTGCTTGTCGAAGCATTTTTGTCATTCTGACCCTGAGCGAAGCCGAAGGGGAGGAATCTGCTGTTTCCTGTAGATTCCAGAAAAGGCTTCAGCGAACGCTATGGCGGCAACCGTATGGTCGGGATATCTCACCTTTGGACTCATCTCGCTGCCCGTGCGTCTCTATTCCGGAGCGCGCGGCGAGCGAGTTTCTATGCACATGCTGCATCGGGACGATCTCACCCGTATTAAAACCCAGCTTTATTGCCCCGCGGACGAGCGTGTCGTGGACCGCAGCGAGGTCGTCAAAGGCTACGAGTACCGAAAAGGCGAGTACGTGGTCATCGAGCCCGGGGAAATAAAAAAGATCGAGCCCAAGACCGCCAGGGCCATGGAGATTCTCGAGTTCGTCAAGGCGGGCGACGTCGATCCCATTTACTTTGAAACCTCGTATTACCTCACTCCCGAGGAGCCGGGGCGCCGCCCCTACGCTCTGCTGGTCCGGGCGCTGGAAGACACCGGATACTTTGCCGTCGCCAAACTCACCATGCACAACCGTGAGTACACTGCTCTGCTCCGGCCATACCACGGCGGCCTGATGCTGCACACCATGTATTACGAAAACGAGATCCGCAAGCTGGAGAACTTTGGGTGCCAGGACATTGAGATCCGCCCTGGAGAGCTGAAAGTCGCGGAACAACTAGTGCGGGCCCTCGCCGCCGACTGGGAGCCACAAAAGTATCACGACAACTTTGAGGAGAATCTCAAAGGCCTGATCCGCGCCCATCTGGAAGGCAAAGAAGTTCCCGCCGTGGAAAAAGCCAGGCCTCCCGCCCCCGCAACTGACCTGATGGATGCTCTCAAGCAGAGCCTGGCGCAGATGAAATATCCCCCGAAGAAACCGCCGCAGAACGCCACTCGAGCGCGCGGCCCGTCGCGTGCCGGCAGCAAATCGTCGCATCGCAAAAAATCCGCTGCCTGAGCTACCGCAAAACCACTCTCGCAAGGGGAAGGTTCGCGCTCCACTGTGACAACCCTGCCTCAGCCATTTACAATAGCTGCACCCCATGAGCAGGCTATTCACCCCAGGATTGCAAGCCAAGACCCACGTGTTGAAGACGCTGAAGGCGAATTCGTTCCGCAGGACCGCCTTCGCAGGCATGATTTCCGCGCTCGCTGTGGCCCTGGTAGCGTGCGGCTACACCTACCGCCCGATCGTCAGTGTGATTTCCAAGCCGGGCGGTGATCCCCAAGCTTCCCACACGGCTCTGGTTGTGAACGCCGGCGGCACTACCACGCAGATCAATGTCTCCGGCGACACCAACGTTGGGAACTTTGTCGTCGGAAGTGGACCGGTTCATGCCATGTTCCTGTTCGGCCAGGGCACGGCGTTCGTCGCCGACCGCGATCAGGACGATGTCGCCTTCTACGCTCCCACCCTGGCCTCCACTCAGGTGCAACATGTCAATCTGCCTCCCGGCTCTCGCCCGGTCTTTGTTGCTTCTACGGAAGGCAGCTCCCTCGGAAATTGCAGGGCCTCATCCGGTTCCAACGTCGCCTGCGTTTACGTCGCCTGTTCCGGTACGAACAGCGTCGCGGTGGTCAGTGCCGGCCTGGGCCTGCTGCAGGGAGATCCCGTGCCGGTCGGAACCAGGCCCGTGGCGCTGGCAGAGACCCCCGACCGAACCAAAGTCTACGCCCTCAATCAGGACGACGCTTCCGTTTCGGTGATCACCACCGCCACGATGCGGAATACCGCGACCATTAACGTCGGAGCCAGTCCCGTGTGGGCGGTCATGAATACCGATGGCTCGCGGCTATACGTTGTCAATCGCGGCAGTGGAACCATCTCCGTCATCGATACCTCAACCGACACTGTTCTCGATGAACTGGTCGTCGGCACCTCGCCCACTCAGGCGTTCTTTGACCAGAAGCTGCAGCGCCTGTGGGTGGCGAATAGCGGTTCCAACACCGTCAGCGTTTTTGACGTTGATGCCGACGCCGACCGCCTGCTGGCCACCATTCCCGTCGGTACCGCTCCCGTTGCCGTCGTCGCCCTCTCCGACGGTACCCGTGCCTACACCGCCAATTCCGCGTCCAACGACGTTTCCGTAATCGATTCCCTCAACCTTCAGGTGAGCAAGACCATCTCCCTGGGCAGCGCTTCCGCAAATCCGGTCTGGATCGCAGCCTCTCCTGACAACAGCAAGGTGTTCGTAGCCAATCACGGCACCAATTCCGTCGCCAGTATTGCCACCTTGAACGACCAGATCGTAACTTCCATTCCCACCCCCAGCAGTCCCGTCTTCATTACCATCTCGCCCTAGCGGCTATCCCGGAGAACGCTTCGGGTTCCTTGTTGTTCCAGACACGACTTAGAATCGGCCCGCAGGATTGCGACAGGTCCAGGCGGTCTGCCGGGTGTTCAAGTGCTTCTTCTCCCGTTGTCACTTTTGAGCCGTATCACTCGATTTCCTTGACTCAATTTGAGATTGAGTGTTCCCTACAAGGCAAGTGCTTGTCAGCTCATGACTTCCGCATACGAGAACCAAGCGGGCGACGAATCTCCGCGCAGCTTCAGAAGTACCAACGAGATCGCGGCTGCCGCTCCTGGCGGGGAGCTTCGCCTCCACTTGCTTCTGGACTGCGTGCAATCGCTGCAGTCCTCGCTGGAAGTGCCCGCACTTCTCCAGTTCCTCGCGGAGCATATTCGCGTTCTGTTCCAGGCGCGGGCCGTGTGGGTACTGCAGAATTCCAAGCCGCCACGCCTCCAGGCTGCGGCCTCCCAGGGGAATCCGGAAGCGCTGCGCCAGGCGGCCGCAGCCTGTTCCGCCTTCCTTGCCGACGTGAGCCAGGCGGCACTGGAATCCGGCCAGCCAATGTTCGTTCCCATTCGGCCGCAGTTCGAGGAGCTTGCCGCTCTCGCCGGCATCTCAGAACTGGTCGTGGTTCCCATCCAGCCTTCCGGCGCTCCTGAGTTGGTGATGCTCGTCGGTCCCAGCGCGGAGCATCGGCTTTCGCCTTCGGATCTCGCGCTGCTGGACCGCATCTGTGCGGTTGCCGCCGTGGCCATCTCCAAAACTGAGCTTCACACCACCGCCGAGGCACGAACTCGGCAAACCCACAACCTGCTAAATCTCGTACACGAACTGAACTCGTTTACCCGTCTCCCGGACCTGCTCTCCGGATTCGTCACCCGTGTTCCCGCCGCCTTCGGGGCCAAGGCCGGAGCCATCGCTCTGGCTACGGCGGGCCGCCTGCAGGTTCGGGCCTTCGCTCCCAACGCTGACCCCGCGCTGTTTCCCGCACTCGCCCTGGCGTTGGACGAGGCTCTTCGCCGCAACGCCGCTCCCATTATCTCGGGCTCGGCGCGTGACGTTCTTGGCGCCACTGTCGCCGACAGCCTTGCCTGGAAGGACGTCACCCTGGCCCGTCTTTCCGCCGCCGGCGGCGCTCTGCTGGGTGTTTTCTGCCTCGCAGACGCCCCCCCTGCATCCGAAATTCTTCCCTCTCTGGTGGACCAGCTGGTCATCGCGGTCGACAATGCGCGCCTGTTCACCCGCATGCACAAGGCCAACCATCACTGGATTGAGGTCTTCGATGCCATCGGCGATTTCATCCTCGTGCACGATGCCGAATATCGCGTCCTGCGCGTCAACCGCCCATTCGCCGACTTCATCGGGGTCGCGCCCCGCGACCTCATCGGCCTGACCACGCAGGCCCTGCTCTCGCTTGCTTCCGACGGCTCCGGCGGGCAATGTCCCTTCTGCTCCAACTCCAGCCGCAGCATCGACCAGTACGTCCATCCTGCCTTCGATCGCACCTATCTGGTCTCAACCTCCCAGATTACTGGCGAAACTCCCGATCACCGGCAGACCATTCACGTGCTTAAAGACATCACGGACCGGGAAGAAGCCGAGCGCCGCTACCGCGAGTTGTTCGACACCATCCAGGAGGGCATCTTCTTCTCCACCCCGGAAGGCCGCTTCATCGAGGTCAATGACGCTCTGGTCCGCATGCTCGGATACCCGAGCCGCGAGGAACTGCTCCAGGTCGATATTCCCGGTCGCATTTACATGTATCCCGCCCAGCGGGCCCGTTTTGTCGCCGAACTAGAGCACCGCGGCGCAGTGCGCAACTATGAAGAGACCCTGCTGCGTAAAGACGGGGCCCTGATTCACACCTTGCAGAACGCCTTCGCCGTCCGCGATTCGCAAGGCCACGTGGTGCAGTACCGCGGCCTCATCCTTGATATTACCGAGCAGAAAAACTTCCAGGGCGAACTGCAGCGCCAGCGGGACTTCAATACCAAAATCCTGAACAACACACAGAGCATGATCCTGGTTCTGGACCCGGCGGGCATCATTACCTATGCCAACCGGCGCTGCTTCGAGGCTGGCGGCTACACCCGCGAGGACCTCATCGGGCATCCACTCCTCGATCTGATTCCCCCCGGACGCCGTCTTCCCCTGCTCGATGCCCTGGCGCAAACCCTTGCCGGACAGCAGGTCGACCATCTTGAGCTGCCCGTTCTGCTCGGCCGCGGACGCGGCGGTCAGTTCTCCGCAAATCTCAGTCCCATGCGCGACGAGAACGGCTCCATCACCAGCCTCGTCGTTCTGATGACCGACATTACCGATGCCGCCATGCTGCAGGCCAAGCTCATGCACACGGAAAAAATGGCGGCCGTCGGCCAACTGGTTTCCGGAGTCGCGCACGAGGTCAACAATCCCCTCACTGCCATTCTCGGCTTTGCCGATCTTCTGCTCGACCAGCCCGGCATTCCCGAGCCCGCGCGCAAGGACCTGCGGGTCATCATGCAGGAGGCCCAGCGCACCAAGCAGATCGTGCAGAACCTGCTCAGCTTCGCCCGGCAAATGCCTCCGCAGCGCTCTCCCCTGCAAGTCAATGACATCGTGCGCCGCACCCTGGCCTTGCGCAACTATGACTTCGCCAGTCATGGCGTCCAGATCGCGGAGCACTTCGACGAACGCCTGCCCCAGATCGTGGGAGATGCTCATCAACTGCAACAGGTGTTTCTCAACATTTTGAACAACGCCTATGACGCCGTCAGCGAGACCAACCGCCCCGGCCGCATCGACGTAACCACGCGCTCCACCCCCGATGGCCTGGTGGAAGTCAGTTTCCGCGACAGCGGCGACGGCATTCTTTATCCCGACAAGATCTTCGATCCCTTCTTCACCACCAAGGAAGTAGGAAAGGGGACCGGATTGGGACTGAGTATCTGTTACGGAATTCTGCGGGAGCACGGAGGGGACATTACCTGCCGGAATAATCCCGATCAGGGCGCAACCTTTACTGTGCGGCTGCCGGTCAATGCGCTCCCGGCCGAGTCCAACCATGACTTGGCGCTTTCCCCCACCGCCCACCCGGCAACCGCTTCCGGCAATCGTCCCGGTCCAGGAGGTTCAGGATGAACGCAATGCAGATCGACCATGGCTTCAGGTCTCCTGTTCTTGTCATCGAAGACGAACCTTCCGTCATGGCTTTCGTGCAGGCCGTTCTGGAGCGCGCCGGATACGCCGTCCTTCCCGTCGGTTCCGGGGTCGAAGCTCTTGAGTTGTTGCGCCAGGATCGTCCTTTTCTCGGCGTAGTCTCCGATATGCGCACTCCCGGCGGTGTCGATGGCGCCGACGTCCATAATTGGATCGCCCAGCACCGGCCCGAACTGCTTCCACGCCTGGTCTTTATCACCGGAGACATTGTCAACGAGGAGACTGCGGCTACCCTCCGCCGAACCGGGGCCGCTTGCGTTGAAAAACCCTTTCGCGTTCAGCAATTCATCTCTGTGGTCAGCCGCGTAATTGGAGACCCTCAATGACCCTGCCGCTTCGCCTGCTGGTGGTGGATCGCGATCCCGCCGTCCGCACCATCGCCATGTCAGTTGCCTCTTCCCTGGAATTCGAGACCGCCGAAGCCTCTTCTGGCCGCGCCGCCCTCGCCCGCTTCCCGGACGCTGCGCCCGACCTCATCCTGCTCGATCCCCACTTGCCCGACATGTTTGGCTACGCGCTGCTATCGCAATGGAAAACCGCCGCCATCCCTGTCGAGGTGGCAATCGTCACCGCCGACGGATCCTTCGACTCGGTCGTGCAGGCCATGCGCCTGGGGGCCTGTGACTATCTGCCCAAGCCGTTCGATGCTGCCCAGCTCCGCCTCCTGCTGCAGCGCATTCAGCAAAGAATCCTGCTGAGCGCCGCTGCCCGCTCTCCCTGGCAGCCACGCCTTGTAGCTCCCGGCGTACCCGGGGACGATGTCACCCGGCTCAGCGAAATTGAACGTGCCACAATCGAACGGGTCTTTCATCAGGTCAACGGCGACAAGATCATGGCCGGCAAGCTGCTCGGTATCAGTCGCGCCACCCTGTACCGCAAACTCAAGCGCTATCAGATCGCCACACCTTCCAATGCAAATCCTCAAGGAGAAGCGCATGCCTGAAAGCTCGCCAACCCCGGAAGAGGCTCTCTCCCGCTGCCAGTCTGCTGAAACCGCCGCGGAGCTGAGTGTCGCTCTGGCGCGCGCGCACGATGCCGAAAGCCTCCTGGCGGAAATCGAGCCCCTGGCCGCGGCCGGGCGTTTTCTCCTGGACTCGCGCCACCAGATCAACAACACCCTCAGTTCAGTCTTGGGAAACGCGGAGCTTCTGCTGCTGGACCCCGAGGCGGTCAGCCCCCAGGCGCGGGAACAGATTCGCGCCATTCACAACATGACGTTGCGTCTCTACGAACTGGTACAACGAATCTCCGCCGTGGAAAAAGACGCCCGCCCGGCCAATGCCGCCGCGCACCTCAGCCCAAAGCGCGTCCGCAGTCTGCTGAACGCCCATTCCCCCAAAGATGGCCTGAAACAGCCCCATCCCCTCCTGTAGCGGGAATCACCAAGTGGCTTCGATTCCCCGCTCAGTCCCGTATGAGAACGTTCACCGCGACCCGCCGGGCCAACGCCCATACGGTCATTGCTTCACTGTCCTTCGGTTTTGCCGTCCCAGCAATCTGCTCAGGTACTCTACAAGCGATTTTGGGGAAGAACCCTGTTGGGGAGACACATGAAAGGGCGCATGAACGCCAACCTCTGGAAGTGGACCGGGATCAACGCCGCGGCGCTGATGCTAGTTTTGTTGCTCGCCTATGGTGCGGGAGCCGCGGCGGCGGACTGGGCATCCAGGATTTCGGCGCGCTGCCCCAGGGAGCGGGCTTCCGCTTGCTCGGAGCCGCTTTCATCGTAGTCGCCGCGTCCGTCGCGCTCGTCATTCAGCTCAGCAGCCGCGTGCTTCGTCCCAGTTGAGCAACTCACCGACTTCTCCGAACGCCTTGCCGGCGGCGACTACACCGTCCCTGTCGAGATCCACTCCGAAGACGAATTTGCCTGGTTGCCGAGCGCTATAACCAGGTGGCGCAGATGGCCGAGCGTACCGATAGCTCGGAAAGTAGCCAGCAGAACATCGAGCGCAACATGGCGAATTTCGCCGAAATTGCCGCGCAAGTCGGCCACGGCGATCTATCCAAGCGCGCCCAGGTCACTGCCGACGCGTCCGCTGGGCTGGCGGAAGCCATGAATCGCATGCTGGAAAGCCTCTCCCGCATGGTCGACAAGATTCACGACTGCGGCTCGGAAGTCGGCAATAGCGCGCGCCAGGGACTAGCCGCCACAGAGTCATCGGCCGCGGCCATCACCCGCGAGCAGCAGGAACTCACATCCTTCTCTTCTTCCGTTGAGAGATTCACCGCCGCCCTGCGGGAAACCGTGGCGGTCGCCGAAACCGCCATGCTGGCCAGCAAGCGTGCTATCGATGTGGCGGCAGAAAGCGGGCAGGCGCTCACCGAAGCTGCCGTAACCGCCGAACGCATTCGCGGAGCCATGAAAACCGCCGGCCAGCACATCAAAACGCTGGGCGAACGCTCTCTTGAGGTCTACCAGGTCATCAATATCATTAACGAAACTCATCTGCTCGCCCTCAGCGCGGCCATGGAGGCCTCCCGCGCCGCCCAGGCCGGCAACGGCCTAGCCGTCCTGGATGCCGAACTGCGCAAGCTGGGAGAACATTCCCGCAAGTCCACGCAAAGCGTGGTTACCCTGCTGCAATCCATTCACGCCGAAGCCAACGAATCTGCGGCCGTGGTCGAGCAGGCAAACCGCATGGCCGAAACCGGCGCCCACGGCATGGAACAGGCCGTAGAAGTATTTGCTCAGGTCTCGTCCTCGCTGGAGCAGGCCTCTGCCCGCACCGAATCCGTCGCCGAGGAAGGCCGGGAACGCCTGCAGGACGCGCACGCTCTCGCCGCCTCCCTGCAGAACACGCTGCGCCTGGCCCGCCAGGGCTCGGAATCTTCCCAGAAAGCCGTCGCCTCCGTCGAGCAGGTCGTACGCTCCACCATGCGGTTGCACGAAGCCCTCGGCCGCTTGCGCACCACCCCGGCGCTCAAGGCCGAAGCTCTGGCCGCCGAAATTGCCGCCGCCGCGAATTCCTCTGTGCCCTTGGGAATCTCCTGAGGTTACTCCGGTCATTTGGCTTGCCTGGCGAATCGCGATACAAGTCTCTGCACGGGAAGCGCGCCGCAAAGAGGGAGGCGCGCCGGAAGGCGAAACAAACGATGTTTGTGCCGCGGCAATATCAGGCGGTGCTTGCAGGGCGTCCGGCAGTATGGGACGCCCTTTGCATTTGCTTAGGCCTCAACCAGTCTGTCACCCTGAACGAAGCGAAGGACCCTATTCCTCCCCTATTCCTCTAGATCTGCATGGGCCGGGACGCCCTCATCCGTCACTCGGATCCGCTTATGCAAACAAAAACTCTTTCGTCCGTAGATCCTTGATCGTATCCCGCAGCTTGGCAGCCTTTTCAAACTCGAACCGCTTGGCGGACTCGCGCATCTCCGCTTCCAGCTTGGCGATGAATGCGTCCAGTTCTTCCTGCGACTTGAATTCCGGCATCCCGTCCGTCTCCGCGCTCACTTCCACGTAATCCGCTTCGCACGATCTTCGCCAGCGACATCTCCACCGGCCGGACGATCGACTCCGGAGTAATCCCATGCTCCTCGTTATAGGCCCGCTGAATCGCCCGCCGGCGATCGGTCTCGTCAATCGCCCGCCGCATGGAATCGGTCATGGTGTCGGCGTACAGAATGGCGCGCCCGCTCAGGTGGCGCGCGCAACGTCCGATGGTCTGGATCAGCGAGCCCGAAGAGCGCAGAAATCCCTCCTTGTCCGCGTCCAGAATCGCCACCAGCGAGACTTCGGGCAGATCCAGCCCTTCGCGCAGCAGGTTGATCCCGATCAGCACGTCAAACTCGCCCTTGCCGCAGGTCGCGCAGAATCTTCACCCGCTCCAGCGTCTCGATCTCCGAATGCATATAGCGGCAGCGCACGCCCACCTCGCCGTAATACTCCGCCAGATCTTCGGCCATGCGCTTGGTCAGCGTGGTCACCAGCACTCGCTCGCTGCGCTTCGCCCGCTCGCGAATCTCGTGCAGCAGGTCGTCGATCTGGCCCTTGACGGAGCGAACTTCCACCTCCGGATCCACCAGCCCCGTCGGCCGGATGATCTGCTCCACCACCACTCCCGCGGACTTCGTCAGCTCATACGGCCCGGGCGTTGCCGACACGTACACCACCTGGTTCACCCGGTGCTCGAACTCCTCAAACGTGAGCGGACGGTTATCCATGGCGGAGGGCAGCCGGAACCCGTACTCCACCAGCGTCTGCTTACGCGAACGGTCGCCGTGACACATGCCGTGCAGTTGCGGCACCGTCTGGTGCGATTCGTCGATGAACAGCATGTAATCCCGCGGCACATAATCCAGCAGCGTCGGCGGAGGCTCTCCCGGCAGCCGCCCGGTAAAGTGCCGCGAATAATTTTCAATCCCGTGGCAGTAGCCGACCTCCTTAATCATCTCCAGATCAAAGCGCGTGCGCTGGTGGATGCGCTTGGCCTCCACCACTCTGCCCTGCTTCTCCAGTTCCGCTTCCCACCACCCCAACTCCTCGAGGATGCTGTCCACTGCCGCGCTCTTCCGTCTCAGGCTTCATCACATAATGGGACTTGGGATAAATAGGCAGGCGCGCATAGCGCTGCTTCACCGTGCCGAACAGCGGATCGATCTGCGCCAGCGATTCGATCTCGTCTCCCAACAGCTCGATGCGATACGCATTGTCGTCGTATGTGGGAAACACTTCGATCACGTCCCCGCGCACCCGGAACGTCCCTCGCCGGAAATCCCCGTCATTGCGCTCGTAGAGGATCTCTACCAGCTTGCGCAGAATGTCCTGGCGCTTGATCTTCTGCCCTTTTTCCAGGAACAGCAGCATGCCGTAGTACGCCTCCGGCGAGCCCAGGCCGTAAATGCACGACACCGAGGCCACGATCACGCAGTCCCGCCGCTCGAACAGCGAGCGCGTTGCCGAAAGCCGCAGCTTATCCAGCTCGTCGTTGATGGTAGCTTCTTTTTCGATGTACACATCGCCCGACGGAATGTAGGCTTCCGGCTGGTAATAATCGTAATACGATACAAAATACTCAACTGCGTTCTGCGGGAAAGAACTGCTTGAATTCGTGATAGAGCTGCGCCGCCAGCGTCTTGTTATGCGCCAGCACCAGCGCCGGCCGGTTCATCTGCTCGATGACCTTGGCCATGGTGTAGGTCTTGCCCGAGCCGGTCACGCCCAGCAGCACCTGGTGCTTTTCGCTGTCGAACAGACCACGGGTCAGCGACTCGATGGCCCGGCCCTGGTCGCCCCGGGGCGTGTAATCACTCGAGAGCTTGAAGTCCATAGATAAGAACCACGAGAGAACTGGACAGAGCATCAGAGCCCGCGAGCTATCCCTTGTTCCGCGCGCAACGCGCACAGAAAGCGATTTCAGCGGGCGGGCATCTGTTCATTATAGAACCCGCCGTCCCCGGGTGGGAACGGCGGCGAGCGCCGGGAAATCCCGCTGGCTCCCGCCCGCTGCGGACCCTGCAGCGCTCTACAAATTGAAGGCTTCTTCGTACTCTTCCGGATCAATTCCGTGGTAGGTCAGGGCATGCTTCAAGCGCTGCCGCAGGTCGGAAGGCGTCGACTCCACGAAAGCGCGCACCGCCACTTCCATGGACACCTCGCTGTCGCCGTCGTCGCTGGCCAGACTTTCGGCGCGCATCTGCGCCGCATCCTGCACAGACTCGCGAACCGGCGCCGGCAAGTCGCGCAGCAGTTCCTCTACAATCTCGTTGGCTTCATCAGACCATTCCATAAGTAATAATTCCCGCTTCCTAAAGCTTTACCATACGACGACGGCGCCCTTGGCTCAACTGTCGCGCGCCGTGCCTGCTGATTCCACCGGCGTCACTGTCCGGGAATGGCCGGGCTTCCCTGCCCGGCTGGCACTTTCCGCTGATTGTTGCCGCGGTCAGACTCCGGCACGCTGCCATCGTTCACTGCGGCCTCCGTCGGCCGCGTGGCAATCTGGATTCGCGTTGCCGCACTGGAATTCTTCGGCACATAGATCCGCGCCAACTTCTCCCCTTCAGGAGCAATCACCCTTACCGGCACCTCGGCTCCCGCGCTGCCCCGGTTCTCGACCATTACGGTTACCAGGTAGCCGCCTGCCAGAAACTCCCGCGGGTATACCGACGCAATGTGGAAGTCCGGCAGGCCGCGGTCGCGATAGACCCAGTCATCAAAGAACCATTCCAGGTCCCGATGCGTCTCCGCCTTCAGCAAGTTTTGAAAGTACGTTGGCTCTTTGTCCTGATTCGGACGATACGCCTGGATCGCCCGCTGCAGCGGCCCATCTCCTACCATATCCCGCAGCATCCACCAGACGTATGCCGCCTTGATGTGCGCGTTCACCTGATCGTAAGCCGCCGTGAGCGGCTGGCCGCCTCCGCAGGCGGGGCTTGGGACCGGCGTCAGCTTGGTCTCCCGCGAAGAGCTCTCCCCTTGCGAGCTCTTGGCCGCCTCGCAAGCTTGTTTCTCGGCCCCCACCAGCGCCGGAAGCTGCGCCCCCAGAAAGTCCAGGGCGCTCTGCCGTCCATGCTGCCGTTCCCGCCACACCGCCTGCGCGAACTGCGCCAGCCCTTCATACATCCAGGGACGAAACGAGCGGAACGCCGCGTGCGCCCCCTGGTGCACCAGCGCTCCTTCCAGTTCGGCGGCGTCTCCCGCACCCAGCGGCGTCAATAGCATCGCTCCGCTCTCCTCGGGCGCGGCATTGGCCTGGTCCAGTTCGACCACTTGCACCTTCTCCCGCTCCTGCCCGAACCACTCGCTAAGGAAAGGCTGCACCGCTTCCACGGCGGCGGCATAGTTTTCCGCGTACTGCTTGTGTTCCGGCACGTAATACACCGTGACCGTGGGACGCGTCAGCACGTCAAATTCATCGATCACGAAGGTAGGCACCGTCAGCCCCAGGTTGGTAAAGCGGTGGGTCGAGCAGCCCGTGGCCGACATGGCCTGGCCGTTCACCTCCGTGCCACGCTTGCCAATGCCCTCCAGTTCCCCGTTGGTTACCACGGTGAGCTGCAGGTTGGGATCATCCTGAGGCCCTATGTCAGCGATCCAGCAGAACTCCGCTCGCATGGAGGCCTCCGCTTCCCGCTGCTTCCAGCCTCCAACCGCCTCATAGACGTCGTTTTCCGACAAGCTGGCCGCTTCCATCGAGACCGGGTACCACAGCACGTGCCCCACTCCTCGCACCGCGGTAAAAAATTCGCTGATCTGATCCCACTCCACCCGTTCCGCTACGTTCTTGGGAGCGCCCACTCGCGTTAGCCGCTCGGCGCTGGCGGGAATCGTGCCACTGTAGCCCGCCTCCACCTGCACGGAAGCCCCTGGCGCCAGTGGATGGCTCAGAGTAATTACTGCTTCCTCCACCGAACCCGTATGATCGACGTCCGTGGTGTAACTCTGCGTGATGTATTGCACCGCAGCGCCGTTCACTCGCACCAGCCGCCACTCCAGCGTGGAAGAAATCTGCAGTGCCAGTTCACTCTGTGGAACATTGGAGACGTTAGTGACGGTAAATTTGCCGCGCGCGGAAAGAGCCTGCGCTGCCGGGTCCACCCGCAGCTCCATGTCGTAGTCGTGGAAGCTGAAAGCGTGGCGGTCCAGCGCCGCGGCCATTGCCGTCAGGCAAAACAAAAGGAAAACAGCCCCGAGGCTGCGAAAACGTCTCATCCGGTCTATTTTCTCAGCCCCGCTTTGCGCAGCGCGGGCGCCTGAGGGTTCGCCGAGGTGCCGGCAGACCCGGCGGCGGCCTTCGCCGCCAGCCGCCGCTGCCGCGCGACTTCAAACGCCACGATTCCCGCCGCTACCGAAACATTCAGCGACGCCACCCCGCCCTGCATGGGAATGCGGACCACGAAGTCACAGTGCCGCCGCACCAGGTCATGCAGTCCTTTGCCTTCCGCGCCCAGCACCAGCGCACAATCCATGTTGTAGTCGATTTCGTCATAGGACTGGGTCCCGCGCTCGTCCAGCCCAACAATCCAGATGTTGTGCGCCTTCAGCTCTTCCAGCGCGCGATTGATGTTGGTCACCCGGGCCACGGGAACGTGCTCGGAGGCTCCCGCCGAAGCCTTCGCCACCGTCGCCGTCACCCCCACCGCGCGCCGCTCCGGAATCACGATTCCATCCGCCCCCGCCGCGTCCGCGCTACGCAGGGCTGCCCCCAGGTTGTGCGGATCTTCGATGCCGTCCAGCACCAGCACAAACGCTCGCTCCCCCCGTCGGGCCTTTAGGATGTCGTCCACATCGCTGTACTGCTTCTCCGAGGTCACTGCCACCACGCCCTGGTGCTGCCCCGCCTGCGCCAGCCGCGCCAGCTCCTCCCGCGAAACCTGCCGCACCGGAACGCCGAGTTCGCGGCACTGTTTCACAATCTCGTGTACCCGGTGATCCTGGCGCTCGCGCGCAATGGCAACGTACTGGAAGGCGCGCCCCCGCGCCTTCAGCGCCTCCACGACCGGATGGATGCCATAGACAAAACCCATCGTTTAGAGTTTACGCGATTCCTCTTGTTGTCATTCCAAACCTGAGCGCGAGCGACGGGGAGAAATCGGCTTCATCCAACGCGCCCCCGCCTACAACCCGATATCCTCATTCCACAAATCCCCATGCTCCGTGATAAACCTCCGCATCAGCTCGATGCATGCGGCATCGTCCAGCACCGTCAGAGCCACGCCTCTTTGGCGGAACAGGTCTTCCGCTCCCAAAAAATTGCGGTTCTCCCCCACCATGATCCGAGGGACGCGAAACAGCAGCGCCGTCCCCGTGCACATGATGCAGGGACTCAGCGTGCTCACCAGGGTCAACTCGTGCCAGTCCCGCCGCCGCCCCGCATTACGCAAGCAAACCACCTCCGCATGCGCCGTAGGATCTCCCGATTGCACCCGCAGATTGTGGCCGCGGGCCACAATGCCTCCCTGGCTGTCGGCCAGCACCGAGCCAATCGGCAGCCCACCTTCCGCCAGCCCCAGCCGGGCCTCAGCCAGGGCTTCGCCCAGCAGTTTCTGTTCGTTCATGGCGCGATTGTACCCTCGTGCCGCCGTTCCCGGAGTTTGCTGTATTACAGTATGGAATTTCACGCGAAACCAGGAAGGCCCGTGCAGCCATCGACAGCCGTACTGCTCATCTCATGCCCCGACCAGAAAGGCCTGGTCGCGGAGGTCACGTCGTTTATCTACCGGCACGGCGGCAATATCGTCCATGCCGAGCAGCATATCGACGTCCCGCAGAACATCTTCTTCCATCGCGTGGAGTGGGATCTTCACGATTTCGCCCTGCCGCCGGAAGAGATTGCCGCCTCCTTCCGGCCCATTGCCGAGCGCTTCCGCATGGACTGGCGGCTGCGCTTCTCCCAGACCCGTCACCGGGCCGCCATTTTCGTTTCCCGCTACGATCATTGCCTGCTCGATCTGCTCTACCGGCACCGCATCCACGAACTGCCTGCCGAAATCGTGGCTGTATTCAGCAACCATCCCGACCTCGAAACGCTGGTCGCGTCCTACGGCATCCCTTACTTCTGCTTTCCTATCACCCCGGAGAACAAGTCCGCCCAGGAGCGCCGCGAACTGGAACTGCTGCGCCAATTGCGCGCCGACCTGATCGTCCTGGCGCGCTACATGCAGGTGCTCACGCCCGAATTCGTGGAGCAGTATTCCAACCACATCATCAACATTCACCACTCGTTTCTCCCCGCCTTCATCGGCAACCAGCCCTACCGGCAAGCCTACGAGCGCGGCGTGAAACTCATTGGCGCCACCAGCCATTACGTCACCCGGGAACTCGACCAGGGTCCTATCATCGAGCAGGACGTCTGCCGCGTCACCCACCGCCACTCCGTCGAGGACATGGTCGCCATGGGCCGCGATCTGGAACGCCAGGTGCTCGGCCGCGCCGTCCGCCTTCACCTGCTCAATCGGGTCCTGCCATATGGAAGCAAAACTGTCGTCTTCGATTGATTCAGCGCGGATTGATTCAGCGCGGCGGATCTTCACTCAGCCTTCCCCATCGTCATTCCGAGTGCTCAGCCTTCGCCGTTGTCATTCCGAGCGCAGCGATGAATCCCCTTTTAGGGGGCACCCCACACCAACGTGCTTCTCCTGGGTCATGCCCGGAATCGCGCGTGCCATTTGGAGTCAAAGTGGAGTAGTCTCTGTTCGCTCAAAACTCTGACCCGCACGTTCAGGAGCGCACGTTCAGGAGAAGACTCGGCAGGTTCAGGAGAGACTATGACGGATGTTCTCGCTGTGGGCCCGAAGACCTTGACCCGGCATGCGGCAGTCAGCCTCCAGGACCTGGGTTCCCTCACCGTTACCACCTGTTCCTCGAGCCGCGCGCTTGCCCGCCAGCTCCGGGCCCGGCCGTTCCATCTGGCCATTGTTGACTGGCAAACCTGCGGGCGCGAAGGTATGGCCCTTCTTTCCCATCTCCGTATTCCGGTTATTCTCATCTCCCAACCTGAACACCTGGCTGAGGCCTACCGGCTGGCAAAGTCGGTAGAGGTGGTTCTGGAGAGGCCGGTCAACCGCCAGGAACTGAGATCACTGGCGGCTGCCCTGGCCAGGCGCGAAAAGGCGCCGCAGCAGACCCGGCCAGAGGCTCCACAAGCCAAACCTGCCACCATCGCCAAAGGTGCTGGCGGCTAGCCGATCAGCGGTGAACTCCTAACCCTTTGTCAGTCGTCCGAGCGAGCGCGAAGAAGCCCTCAGGGCAGACCCAGGCGCGACGAGGAATCTTGGTTCCAAATACTCCGCGATTGCCGTAGAAACGGCTTCGACGGCATGGAGCAAAGGCGGCCAGTAGCGAGTTTCAGGTTACTTCGTGCGATAAAACCATCGAGAAGGCCCGCCTTCAAGACGCTGTCAACTCCTCCTGGCAACCCAAAACCCCTCAACCCACTCTCCCCGCGGCAGATAAATTTCTCCCTGCGGTGTCACTCTTCCCTGCTCCAACCGGCATAATAGAAATTAGAAATAAGGACAATTCTTCGAAAGCCATCCCGGATCGCTAACTCATTGCGGGTGAATACTATGGTGTAAGCTGCTGTGGCTCAATATCTTGTGACGCAACTGTGAGCTAGGTTGCTGTCTTCAAAGATTTTAAGATGAAAATATAGGGGGAGGGGGTCCCCCAGCCTGCGGTCCCCAACCGGCAGCGCTGCGCAAACATTAAAGATACTTTGCCTTCCGCTATAATCCAGCCACCCCGTCATGGACTTCGACCAACTGACAACCTTCGTGGAAGTCGCCAAGCAAGGAAGCTTCTCCCGCGCCGGCGAGAAGGTGTTCCGCTCGCAGTCCGCGGTGAGCGCCCAGATTCGCCAGCTCGAGGAAGCCTACGGAGAGAAGCTGCTGGACCGCAGCGGCAAGTCCGTTCGCCTGACGCCCGCGGGAGAAGTCCTGTTCGACTACTCTGTCCGTCTCCTCCGCCTGCGCGACGAATCCCAGCGCGCCGTGGCCGACCAGTCAGCCACGCCGCGAGGTGTGCTCATGGTCGGGGCCAACGAGGCCACCTGTCTGTACGTGCTGCCCGACGTCTTCGCCGAGTATCACCGCCTTTATCCCCAGGTGCAGGTCAGCATCTATCGCAACTTCAGCCGCAAGGTCCTGCAACGCCTGGAGGAAGGCGCCATCGACGTGGGCATCGTGACCATGCCGGTCAAGTCGCCCAGCCTTAAGGCGCACGCCATCTACCGCGACCGCCTCCTGCTCATGGTCAGCAGCACCAATCCGCTCTCCGAACGCAAGAGCATCCGCATGGAGGAAATCGCCCGGGAGCCTCTCATCTTTCCCAAGACGGGATTCACCCGCCAGCTCCTTGACAAGTATTTTCGCCCCTATCGCTCGCAGCTCCGCATCACCATGGAATTGCCCAGCGTAGGCATGATCAAGCGTTTCGTCGCCGCCAATCTGGGCGTCTCGCTCATCAGCGAAGGCTTCACCCGCGACCAGGTACAGTCCGGCGAGGTCAAAGTCATCGAGATCGAAGACGTCAAGCTGTGGCGCGAGCTCGGAGTAGTTTACCGCCGCGACCGCAGCCTGCCCGCGGCCGCCAGCGCCTTTATCACCCTGGTTCGCAACCGCCGCCTGCTGGATGCCGCCATCACCCGCGCCACTGGCGCCTGAAAAAGCTGCTCGCGCGCGCTCCAATCGTATGTGGAAGAAGCGGCGTACGGGCAGCGCTTTCAGTTGCCGATCCCCTATTCTGGCCATTTTGTACTAGAATGTGCCCGGCTTAATTCCGAGCGGGGGTAGGCACATGAAGTCCTTTCGTATTGCACTGCTCGCCATCCTGGCAGGCAGCGTCTCCTTCTGCATTGCATGTTCTTCCAGTTCCCCAAGCCAACCGGCGGCTGAGAATTCCGCAACCACCACTTCGCAAACTGCCGAAAAATCTGAGACTCCCCCGGCGCCTTCCCTGTTCACGGCCCAGCAATGTTTTGGCCAGCTGCAGGCGATGGCCGCCCGCTGGGCTCCGGACGCCAAGCCTTTTCTGATGGAGTCGTCCGCAGACTCCGATTCCCTGGGCCGCGATGGAAAATCGCCGGCATGGAGCGCCATGTTCGCCTCGCCCATGCGCAACGCGACCCGCACTTTCACCTGTTCCAAAAATGGAGTGGACGGCGGCCTGGAAACGGCCTACAGCTCGAGCCTGAGCCCCTTCGACTCCTTCCTGTTCAAGACCAATTCGGACGAAGCCTTCAAAATCGCGCAGGCGCATGGAGGAGAGGGTGTGCTGAAGCGTGACGATAAGCTGCCCGTCACCTATGCCCTGCAGAGGGAGCGCGGACAAACCGTTCCCTACTGGTTCGTCATCTACGGCGGCGAAATGAAAAACAACAAGGGCATCGGAGTGATTAACGCCACCACCGGCGCATTCGTCCGCGCCACCAGGTAGTTGTTCCGCGCGAGTTCTTGTCTACCGCAGCGCGAAACCAGAAGAACGAAAACAGAAGGACGAGGCGGCTGGTCCAGCAGCCGCCTTTGCCTTTCCACACGTCTTTCAGTGAGTCCTTCCGAACTGCCTTCAGAAACAGACGCTCGTTCGCGTCACCCGCGCAATCACTCGACTGCAATCGAAAGTATGGAAGGATCAGGAACCGCGCATGCGGCGCTGTGCCAAGGAGCCAGCCGCTCGGGACTTGACGAGAAGACTGCCATTTCTCCCGAAGGAGAATCGCCTTCTTTACAAGAAACCGGCGCCTGTCGGCTAGGACGCCTGCGGGCGGAGGTAGGGATTGCCTACATAAATGAAATCGAACTGGCGCAAGCCCTGCAGGTCACGCTGCTCGGCCATTCGCCAGATGCGATTCATCAAGTCATCCACTTCTTCCTGTGTCATTTGCCGGGTTTGGGCCCAGAATTTCGGCGGGTAAAACCAAATTCGTTCCGTAGGCTCTGCAACCATGCTCTTCTCCCACTCTCGCGTGAATGCTCTGGCTTGCGGGTAAATGAAATGTCGTGAACAGACAGGTCCATTATCTCGTACGCGGAGCCGCGGTCAATCATACGAGTACAGAAACCTGTGGGAAACCGCACTCCCAGAGCAGGAAAATCACCTTAAATCCTTTGATTTTGAGGGGAAAACCCGCTCTTTTAACGCCACATTAATATTCGATGAATATTCGCTTTTGCGCGGCCTGGTCGCATTGCACAGGTCTCCAAAGAGGAGACTCTCCTTTCGCGACGAGAGACTGCGGCGGAGCAGCTTGACGGGCAAGTCTTTGTGCTTTTCTGTTTATTTGCAGCTCGCTCGCTTGGCTCACGAGGTCGTGACTTCCCTCGGAACGGGAAACCAGTGACGTGTGCGATTGCAGACATGGCAAACAGAAAGCATCACCGGAACTTCCACCAGCACACCCACTACCGTGGCCAGGGCCGCTCCCGAATCCGGCCCGAACAGCGCAATGGCGGTCGCAACCGCCAATTCGAAGAAATTGCTGGCCCCGATCAGAGCGCCCGGCGCCGCCACCGCGTACTCCACGCGGAACAGACGCATCAGCCCGTATGCCAGCGCTGAGTTGAAATACACCTGAATCAAAATCGGGACCGCAATGAGGGCGACGTGCAGATAGCGTCCACTGATGTTGTCCGACTGGAACGCAAAGATCAGGACCAATGTGGCCAGCAGGGCGAGCATAGTTACAGGACCGAGGCGAGGAAGCAACTGCTGGTCGAACCAGGTTCGTCCTTTGGCGCGCGTCAGCCACGCGCGCAGCGCGATGCCAGAGGCGAGCGGGATCACAATGAACGTGAACACCGAGTACAGCAGCACAACGAAGGGCACCGAAAGCGACGATGCTCCATTCACCAGCAGGCGAACGATGGGAGCGAAGGCGAACAGCATAATGACGTCGTTCACCGATACCTGCACCAGCGTATATGCGGGATCGCCCTCGGTCAGATAACTCCAGACAAATACCATCGCGGTGCAGGGCGCGGCAGCCAGAATGATGGTTCCCGCAATGTACTGGTCTGCATCGGCCGGCGCGATCCAGGGACTGAACACATGACGGAAAAAAAACCAGGCAATGAGCGCCATGGAAAACGGCTTCACCAGCCAGTTCACGAACAGGGTGATCAGAAGACCCCGTGGTTTGCTGCGCACACTGAGGATGGACGTGAAGTCCACCTTCATCATCATCGGAATAATCATCAGCCAGATCAGAAGCGCGATGGGCGCATTCACCTGGCTGCCGCGTCCAAACTGCAGGCCGCGCAGAACGCGCACGGCCGCGGGGGCCAGCCTGCCCAAGGCCAGGCCAGCCACCATGCAGAGCCCTACCCACAGGCTCAAGTAGCGCTCGAACGCGTTCAGGCGCCTGGCAGGCCGTTGCCGGGCGGGCTGTGCTTGAGGGGTCGCCATTGTGTCTCCGCTGGTTGACGGTCGTGGTCTTCTCCGCGATTTAATGCTCCTCCGGTTGAGAGTTCGCTCTCAGGCCGGAAAATGGAATCCACTGGCTCACGCTGCACGCCCCGGTGGTGATGGCTTCCTTCAGTTTGCGGGAGTCCTCGGCAAAGCCGGCGTCCTGCCGGAAGGCAGCCTGCAGAAAGTCGAACAACCGGCGGCGCTCGTCGGATTCCGGCGCAGCCAGCCGGTAATAGGTCCGGGGCCCTTCGCGGCGGTCCGCCACAAGGCCGGAGTTGCGAAGATACGTAAGGTGACGGGAGACGTTGGGTTGAGCCGACGCCAAGACAAATTGAATGTCACACACACACAGCTCGCCATGCAGCAGCAGATTCAGGATCCGCAGGCGCATGACGTCGGCAAGCCCCTTGAAGAGTTGTTCCAAGTTTCTCATACGGAATCCTATTCTTCTAACTCTTATATGTTTCTAGATGCATAGCCGCATGATAACATGATTATGGATGGATCTGGACGACGATCCATCCTCCAGGTAAAAACACCCCGATGAAGCCCAAGGTCCTCTTTCTTTGTACCGGGAACTCCGCCCGCAGCCAGATGGCGGAGGGATATCTGCGTCACGCTGCGGGAGATCGATTTGAGGTCTTGAGCGCCGGAATTGAGCCCAAAGGGCTAAATCTCCTGGCCGTCGAGGCCATGCGTGAGATTGGAATCGACATCTCCCATCAGCGGTCGAAAAATGTCTCCTCCCTGCTGGGGACCACAGTGCGCTACGTGGTTACAGTGTGCGACAATGCCGCCGAACATTGCCCGGTGTTCCCGGGAGCTCTCTCTGTCCTTCACTGGAGCTTGCCGGACCCGGCAGCGGCCCAAGGCAGCCATGAGGAGAAACTGGCGGCCTTTCGCCGGGTGCGCGACGCCATTCGGGAGAAAATCGAGGCAAAGTTCGTAAATTCAACAGAGCCTGTGCCATGAATCACAGGCATTTGTGACGCCTCTCACATCCCTCTGCGCGACTTGCGGCGATCCTGCTTTGGGGGCATATCCCCGGAGGTCCTATGCACTTGGCAGCCGCGCGGACTCGCATCGGCATCAAGACAATCCTGGTTCCCACCGATTTTTCCTCCTATTCGGAACTGGCGCTGCGGACTGCCCGTAGTCTCGCCGTTCGCAACCGGGCAAAGGTTTACGTTGCACACGTCCTCGATCCCCGGATCCTTCCTCTCACCTCGCCTGAAGCAGCGGTCAACCAGCGCGACGCGGTAACAGAGCAGGCCGCGGCCAAGCTCCGCCACATCGACCGTGAGGGCACGCTGGATGCCGTGGAGCACGAGGCAGTGCTTTGCGAGGGAGCCGTCTGGGAGCAGCTCTCGCGCCTCATCCACGACAAGCACGTTGACGTGGTGGTCACGGGCACTCATGGCCCTGGCGGCTTCTCCAAGCTGGCCCTGGGTTCGGTGGCGGAGCAGATCTTCCGCAACGCTCCCTGCCCGGTTGTGACGGTAGGGCCGCTCATTTCCAGCGAGTGCTCGAATGATGCCGACCTACGGGTGGTTTTGTATCCTACCGATTTCAGTCTGCAATCGCTGGCGGCGGCCGAATATGCCGTAGCCCTTGCCGCCGAACATGGGGCGAAACTGGTGATGCTCCATATCGCAGATGCCGGAACTCCCTCGAAAGACCGGGCCAAGGTTCGCGCTTCGGCCAGAGAAAAGCTGGAGCACCTGATCCCGGCTGGAACTGAGCTTTGGACCGAGCCGGACTTCGAGGTAGAGTTTGGCGACCCGGTGACCAGTATTCTGGAAGCGGCGAGCTCGGTTCGGGCTAACATGATTGTGCTCGGTGTAAGGGCAAGCTCCGGCGCGGGCACTCATTTTCCCTGGGCAATCGCCTCCCAGATCGTACGCAGCGCCCCCTGCCCTGTTCTTACCCTTCGAAGCGCCGGTCAGCCGTGACCGCCGGCGCAAATCCAGGCCCCAAATCGTGAGCTGAAGCATGACCCACACCAGTCTTGACCTGCTATCGCAGTCGACCAGCCATCCGCTTGATCCCATGTTTCGCCCTCGCTGCGTGGCGGTGATCGGAGCCACAGATCGTCCTCACTCCGTGGGGCGCACAGTCCTGGAGAACCTTGTGCAGTCCCGCTTCGCGGGTCGTGTTTATGCGGTGAATCCCGGCCGCAAAACCGTTCTTGAGCAGAAGGCCTACCCGAATGTCGGCGCCCTTCCGGAAAGCATCGACTTGGCTGTAGTAGTCACTCCGGCGGCGACGGTGCCAGCAGTGATGCGCGAGTGCGCGCAGGCCGGTGTGCGCGCGGCCGTGATCATCTCGGCCGGCTTTCGCGAGTTGGGACCCAAGGGCGCTCAACTGGAGACCGGGATTGAGCAGGCGATTCGCGGAACCCGGATGCGCGTGATCGGGCCCAACTGCCTGGGACTGATGACGCCGTCGCTCGGCCTGAACGCGACGTTTGCCCAGAAACCAGCCCTGCCCGGCAAGATGGCTTTCCTCAGCCAGAGCGGCGCGCTGTGCACGTCGATTCTGGACTGGAGCCTGCGCGAAATCGTAGGCTTCAGCGCGTTTGTTTCCACCGGCTCCATGTTGGATGTGGGCTGGGGAGACCTGATCTACTACTTCGGCGATGATCCCAATACGCAAAGCATTCTGATCTACATGGAGTCGATCGGCGATCCGCGGGCGTTCCTTTCCGCCGCCCGTGAAATCGCCCTGACCAAGCCCATCGTGGTAATCAAGCCGGGCCGCACGGAAGCCGCCGCCAAAGCCGCGATATCGCATACGGGTGCTCTGACCGGCGCGGACGAGGTTCTGGACGCTGCCTTCCGCCGCTGCGGCGTTCTGCGGGTGCGGACCATTGGCGAATTGTTCGATATGGCCGAGGTGCTGAGCAAGCAGCTACGTCCGCGGGGTCCCCGTCTGCTGATCGTCACCAACGCCGGTGGACCGGGTGTGCTGGCAACGGATGCCCTGGTCGGCGGTGGCGGGGAGCTTGCCCCGTTGTCGCGGGCGACGACGGATGCCCTGGATCAGGTCCTGCCTCCGCACTGGAGCCATGGCAATCCAGTCGATATCCTGGGAGATGCCGACCCCAGCCGCTACGCCGCGGCCTTGAACATCCTGAGCCGCGAGGAAAGTGCCGATGGCATGCTCGCCGTCATGTCGCCGCAGGGGATGACGGACCCGACGGAGGTCGCTGCCCGGGTTTCCGAATTCAAGGCTGGCTATCCCAAGCCGCTGCTGGCGAGCTGGATGGGAGGCTCGAGCGTGGAGCAGGGCCTGATTCTACTTAACCGCTCCGGGGTCTCGACATTCTCGTTTCCGGATTCCGCCGCGCAGGCCTTCAATTACATGTGGCAGTACTCGCGGAACCTGCTGTCGCTGTATGAGACTCCGGCCGCAACCCTGGAGGAAACCGATTCTACCCAGGCTCCGGTGACGGAAATGCTTGCCGAAGTTCGCCGCAAGGGGCGCTCTTTGCTGACCGAGCTGGAATCCAAGCGAATTCTGGCGCTTTACGGATTTTCCACGCCGCCCATCGAGCACGCGGCCACTGCCGACCAGGCGGTGCATGCCGCGGAAGCGATGGGATTCCCCGTGGTGCTGAAGGTGCACTCGGAAACCATCACCCACAAGGCCCGGGTAGGGGGCGTACGCCTGAAACTGAATAGCACGGAGGAGGTACGGGCGGCCTTTGAGGATATTCGCCAGGCCGTGAGTCGCAACGCAGGGCCAGAGCATTTCCTGGGTGTAACCGTACAACCGATGGTCGAGACCGAGGGTTACGAGATCATTGCTGGCAGTACGATTGACGCGCAGTTCGGTCCGGTCCTGCTGTTCGGTACTGGAGGGCGTTTTGCCGAGCGCATCGCCGACCACGCTCTGGGGCTGCCTCCGCTCACCACCACGCTGGCTCGCCGCATGATGGAGCGCACGCGCGCCCTAGGCGTGGTGGAAGGCGCCTACGGCAAGCAAGCCTCGGAACTGCTGGCACAGGCGCTGGTGCGGTTGAGTCTGCTAGTGGCGGACCAGCCCTGGATCCGAGAGATCGACATCAATCCCCTGCTGGTCTCCGCTTCCGGAGTGGTGGCGCTCGACGCCCGGGTTGTCCTGCATTCTCTGGAAGCACGCGAAGACACGCTTCCCCGGCCCGCTATCCGTCCCTATCCGAAGCAGTACATGTTTTCCGTTCGGCTGAAAGATGGCTCGGAGCTCACGTTGCGCCCCATTCTGCCGGAAGATGAGCCTCGCATGGTCGAGTTTCACAAGGCGCTCTCCGAGCAGACGGTGTACTTGCGTTACTTTCAGGCGGCGAGCCTGCGGCACCGTACCTCGCATGAGCGCCTGATGCGGCTCTGCTTTATCGACTATGACCGCGAGATGGCCATTGTGGCCCTGCGCGCTGCCGCCGGCGGTTCGCGGCAGATCATCGGAGTAGGCAGGCTCTCGAAGTTGCATGGAAAGAATGAGGCCGAGGTAGCGCTCCTGGTCACTGATGAATTTCAGAAGCAGGGTGTGGGGAGACAACTGCTGAATGTGCTGGTGAAGGTGGCGCGCGATGAAGGCCTGGAGCGCATTCTCGCCTACATGCTGCCCGAAAATACCGGTATGCAGGCGGTGGCCCGTCACGTGGGTTTCGACATTGAGAGCTCATCCGAAGATCCGGAAACCGTGATCGCTACGCTGAAGGTATAGGGACCGAGCGAGCCTTGTGCTGCTCAGCAATGTCCCGCGCAGGGTTATCCCCGGACGGTCAACACGGGGCAGCACGCATTGGACATGACCTGGTGCGTTATGGACCCGAATGCAGTTGCGAGCCGCGGGGTGGCACCGGCGCCGCGCACGCTCATGACGACCAAGTCCGCTTTGCACTCGGATGCCGCCCTCAGGATTTCCTCCGCCGGATCCCCGAAGTGGACGTGGAACTCAACGGGAAACTCAGCATCGCCCAGCCCCAAGCTTTTGCGCAGCATTGCTGTGGCCTGCTCTTGCTCACGCACCTGGTCCCCCGGGTTCCCGGTCACATCCTGAACCACGTGCACTGCGATGAGTTTGGCTCCGAAACGGGTGGCCAGCGACATGGCACAATCGCGCGCTGAAAGAGCATGCAAAGAGAAGTCGGTGGGATAGAGAATGGTGCGGAACACCGTTTGGGTAGAACGCGGGCACTCTGGGCCAACTGTCAGAACCGGGCGGGTGGCCACCCGCGCTAACTCTTCCGCCACCGAGCCCATCACCAGCTTCTTGAGTCCACGGCGCCCGTGCGTGCCAAGCACGATGAGATCCACACTGTGTTCCGCCAGCATCTTCTCGATCGTGTCCCATACCTCTCCCTCGCCAAACAGAGTTGAAAATGGGACTCCCTGGAAATTCTGCTTTTCCGTAAAGGCCGCCATCCTGCTGCGGGCATTATGCCGGACCTGCTCGAACATGGCGGAGGCGGATTCCTCGGGGGCATAGCCGTACATGTCGGGAGTGGTAACGTGCGCAACGTACAAAATGCCGCTATACTGTCGGGCAACCGTAAGAGCGTACGAGAAGGCGGCTTCCGAGCTGGGAGAAAAGTCGGTAGCGAAGAGAACATTTTTGAACTGCACGCGATGGGGCTGGGACGCTTTCATCTTTGCAGTGAGTATAGACCCGCGCGGCTTCGCGAGCGAGACGGCGAGATGGAGCGGCTCTGGTGCTTGCCGGTCAGCTAGTGGCCCCGCGACGTCACATGGAATTGTGACGCACGTCACACGGTAGTGCGATACTGTGTCCCTATGATGTTTACTGGCAGGAGGTAGACAATGCCCCCCGGAAAGAATTTACCCGCAAGAAAACCTGAAGGAACTCGTGAAAGCAGATTTTCCGCGGCTCCGGCAAGGTCTCCTTATGGCCTGGATCTGGTCGACCATTGCGCAGACTGCACGTTACGGGAAAAATATCTCTTCTGCAATTTGCCGGACGCGGCCCTGCGCCACCTGGAGCGGATTAAGTCTACCGCCGCTTACCCGAAAGCGGCTTTGCTGTTTCTGGAGGGGCAGAATCCACGAGGTATTTTCATTCTGTGCTCGGGAAAAGCCAAGCTTTCCACCTCTTCGGCGGACGGCAAGACCATCATTCTCAGAATTGCCCAGCCGGGCGAAGTGCTGGGGTTGAGCGCAGCCATTTCCGGCAAGCCCTACGAAGTCACTGTGGAGATTCTGGAAGCGGCCCAAGCCAACTTCGTTTCCCGGGAGAACCTGCTGGACTTCCTGCGGCAACACGGCGAAGTCGCAGTCCGCGTCGCTCAGGAACTCAGCAATAACTACCACTCGGCATATCAGGAAATCCGTTCCCTGGGACTGTCATCCTCCGCCTCGGAGAAACTGGCAAAACTGCTGCTGGAGTGGTCTTCGGCGGGCGAGCCCGGTCCCGGCGAAGTTAAGAGGGATAAAGTTCAGAGAAAAGAAGTACACATGAAAATGACGCTCACGCACGAAGAGATCGCCCAGCTCATCGGCACCTCGCGCGAAACCGTAACTCGTGCGCTGAGCGAAATGCGCAAAGCCCAGTTGATTCAAATTCGCGGCGCCAGCGTGATCATCCCCGATCGCTCGGCCCTGGAAGAGCTAGTCAAAAGCTGACCGGCAGCTCACGAAAGGAAGTGACGGGAGTCACATCGCAACACCCTTATCCGTTGCTATCCTTCTCAGACATGAGTACCACACCCGCATATGAGCCAAATGCAGCGGCAAACGCTCTGAAGCGGACTCCCCTGGCGGCTGGATTGGCAGAGGATGTGATCGAAGCGCTCTCTGCGATCGCCGTGGAGCGCCACTACGCGACCGGCGATCTGCTGTATGGCGAAGGGAGCCGTGGCGAAGGGTTTTTTCTTCTGCTTTCCGGCCGGGTAAACTTCACGATCTCCGTTCAGTCCCGGCGCCCCAAGCTTGTCGGCTGGGTAGAAAAGGGCCACGCCGTGGGGCTGAGCGCCATGGTAGCGGAAAAGCCGCATGCGGTCAGCGCGGTGGCGGCATTGAAGGTGCATGCCCTGTTTTTTCCCAAGGCAGAATTGGGGACCGTGTTGGCGAGATATCCGGCACTGTGGCTGCAAATTTCGCAGCTGCTCAGCTCGGGAGTGCAGCAGGCTTACTCGCACCGGGTGGCGCTATGTCGCAACAGATCGCTTTCCTGAGTTAATTTCCGGCGGGCGCATTATCCAGTCGTCTTCAGGCCGCCGGCAATGGCATTCACGGTGGTCAGCAAGGGCAACAGCCGCTGGTCCGCCTCTTCGCTCTGTCCATCGCGCAAGGCGCTGCGCCATTCCCGCAGCATGCGAATCTGCTCCCAGTGAAGCCGATAGAGGGCCTCCTTGCGCATGGCGGCCACCTTCACGAAGCGCGGACGCCGCTGTTCGATGGTGCCTCCAAACAAGAGCTGCAGTGCTCCGATGGTGGATTGATACTCCGTCAACACGGCGTTCAGGACGTGCTCCCGTACATTGCCATCTTCAACAAGCTGGCTGTATTTGGTCATGACATCGGTATCCGCCGCCGCGATGCTGGCCTCGACGTTATGCAGCACGTAGGAGAGGAATGGCCAGGTGCGAACCGCTTGGCGCATGGATTCCCAGGCTTCTGGCTCCTGCTGGCGCAGCTGCTGAAAGGCGCTGCCCACCCCGTACCAGCCCGGGATGTTGAAGCGGGCCTGACTCCAGCTGAACACCCAGGGGATTGCGCGCAGGTCGGCCAGGGTCCGCTTGCCGCGGCGCCGCGCAGGACGCGACCCGATGCGGCTGGATTCGATGGCATCAATGGGCGTGGCCTGCACGTAAAAGTTGACGAAATCCTTCATTTCGACCAGGGCACGATATTTCCTGCGGCTCTCTTCCACCACGCTGTCAAAGATGTCTTCCACTCCTTCCGGGGCGGAATCGCTGCGCTTCTCATGCACCAGGGTCCAGCGGCTCACGCCGGCAATCAATCGTTCGAGGTGATTGGCCGCGGTGACTTTGTTGGCATACTTCTGGGCGATCACCTCGCCCTGCTCCGTCACCCGCAGGTCCCCCATTAGCGTGCCCGCGGCTTGCGCCTGCAAAAACACTTCCGTGGGACCGGAACCGCGTCCGATGGTGCCGCCGCGACCATGAAAGAAGCGCAAATCTACCCCGGCGCTACGGGCGACCTCGGCCATGCGGATCTGCGCCTGACGCAAATACCAGTGGCTGGCGAGGATTCCTCCGTCTTTGTTGCTGTCGCTGTAGCCGATCATCACTTCCTGCATCGGCCGGGCGCGGCCATCTCTCGCCTGCAGATAGCCGAGAGTGCGGCGCACGACGGGATGCGCCAGAAACTCAGCCAGCAGATCGCCGCAGCACTTCAGATCGTCGATGGTTTCAAACAGAGGCGTGACGGGAATTTCGCAAACCAGACCTTCCGGGGTCTTACGCACCAGCCCGGCTTCACGCGCCAGCAGGTAGACATCCAGCAGATCGGCAAGGCTGTGAGTCATGCTGACGATATAGGTCCCAATGCCGCGATGGCCGAAGCGGTTGATGGTGTCGCGCACCAGGCGCATCACGCTGACCGTCGCGTCAGCTTCCTCCGGCAAACGGCTGCCGGGAAGGGTGAAGGGACGCGGCAGAGTGAGCTCGGAATCCAGCAGCTCCCGCCGACGCTGTTCGCTCCAGTCAGGATAATCATCAGCGCTCAAGCCACCCAACATGAGGAGCTGTGCCACCGCGCGCCGGTGGAATTCGCTGTTCTGGCGAATATCGAGCTCGGCAAAATGGAATCCATACGCCTGCACGAGACGCTGAACCGGTTCCACCTCGGTCGTAGCCAGCAGTCCGGCTCCTACCTGTTCCAGCGAGCTTCGCAACAGTTGCAGATCGGCTTCCAGTTCTTCCGCGCGATGGTAGGCATGCGGCCGCTCCGCGGAATCACCCGCCGCCGGAATACGGGCCAGCATCAGGTTGGAAGCCTGCCGCCAAGGCTCACCGGGATTGCGCCGCACAGCGCGTTCGCCCTTCCCCAGGAGCATATGTTCGTAGGCGGCGATCAGCTCTTTCAGCTCCGGCGGGCAGGGCTGCAGCAGTTCCGCCAGGCTGAGTCGCCCGGCCAGCTCTTCAATGCGCTGCCGCAGCAGGCGCAGGGCGCTGGTGCGCATGACTTCCAGCGCTTCCCGCGTGACTTCGGAGGTGACAAAGGGATTTCCGTCCCGGTCGCCACCCACCCAGCTTCCGAAGGTAAGGCGCGGTGGCGCTGGTACGGAAGTTTCCGGAAAGGCCCAGGACCAGGCATGGCGAAAACGGTTATCGATCAGCCCCAGTACCTCCGGGAAAACCGTAGTCGCGTAGTAGAGACTGTTGCGCACTTCGGAGGCAACATCGGGGCGCTCCAGCAGAATCTCTCCCGTGCGCCACAGACGCTCCAAAACGGCTTCGATCCGCTGTCCCAGGTTCTGGCGCTCCTGCGGGCTCCAGTTGGGATACTCGCTCTCGACGATCAACAGATAGAGCTGCCGGTGGTGTTCGAGCACGGTGGCACGCTTTGCCTCCGTGGGATGCGCCGTGAGTACCGGCTCAACATGCGTGCGGGCGAGAACCTCGCGCAATTCAGATTGCGCGAAGCCATTCTCCTTCAGCCATTCCAGATTATTAGCCCAGGTTCCGGACTGGCTGGCGGCGCCGTTGGCCGCCTCGCGCAGGCGTCGCACCTGATTTTCGGTGTTTTCCTCCACCATGTTCAGCAGCTGAAAGGCGATGGAGATGGCATGAGCGCCGCGCTCGGGAAGCGGCTCTTCCGAAGACACCCGCTTGGAGAACACGCTGTCCACCAACCTGGCAAGCTCCTGCTCGCCAATGCTTTCCAGCACGTGCCGGAAGCGTTCCAGCAGGGTAAGAAAGTCGGCGTCCCATTTCGTAAAGGCGATTTCCCGCAGCCGGGAAGCCTTCATGGGAGTGCTGGTATCGATGCCGAGCCGTTGCGTCCCGAGCATTGTGGGCATACTGGGTACCCTGTCCTGATGGTTTGAATGGTGTATCGAGAGTAGCAGGTTGAGGGCAGAAAACTCCGCCGAGAATCCTGCCGGGCCTTAGCCGAGGGTCTCTCCCGGCTTCATTTTCAGCACCTCGGTGTCGACGTGGAACTCCTTGAGCCGCTGTTTCAGCTCCGCCGGCGTGCCGGTCAAAACCGGGAATGTTCCAAAGTGCATGGGAATGACCCATTTGGGCTGCAGCATCCTGCAGGCATAGGCGGCCTCGCGCGGAGACATGACGAAGTGGTCTCCAATCGGCAGCAGGGCTACATCCGGAGCATACAATTCGCGGATGATTTCCATATCGCGAAAGGCCGCGGTATCGCCGGCATGGTAGAGCTTCAGGCCGCTTTCCAGCTCGATCACGTATCCGCAGGCCTCGCCGCCATAGACGATGGAACCGTCCTCTTCCTGGATGCCGCAGGAGTGCACGGCATGCACCATGGTAATGCGGTTGCCCAGTACCTCCTGGGTGCCGCCCTTATTCATGGGAGCAACTTGCCGGGCACCCTTCGTCTGCAGCCAGGTGGCAAGCTCAAAAATTCCCACCACCACCGGATTGTGCTGCGCGGCGATAGCCAGAGCATCTCCAATATGATCGAAGTGGCCGTGGGTGCAAAGCAGAGCATCGGCTTTTCTCACCTGCTTCTCGGATTCCGGGCAAGCGGGATTACCCATGATCCATGGGTCCATCAGCAGGGTCTTGCCGCCGGTCTCCAGGCGAAAAGCGGAATGCCCGAGCCATGTAAGCTTGGCTCCTTTCCAATCAAGGCTCATTCAAGGTTCTCCTCGTCGGTGAAATGACAAAGCTCCAGGCACACGGACCCGCGCAGTCTGTTGCAAGGCGCGAATCCGAACCTAACAAACTGACATATAGGAGAAAAAAAATCCACTTCGAGGCGGAGAGCAGAGCGCCAGACGCGGCAAAATGAGAACAGAAATCTCCCCGAGAATGGCAGCAGCGCGTTCCCTGGTTCCTGGACGAACCACAGCGGACTCTTCATCGCAGAAGCGAAGAATACCCACGGTTCACCTCCCCGGGGAATCTACTCCCAAAGATCAATCCAATTGGAGAATAAAGCAACCCTCACTTGCTCCCCGCAAGCGGGCAGGTCCGGGGCGATATTCTGCAGCAACTCTCCTCGGGGGCTGCGCGCCAAGAGCGACCGGCCCCTGGAAGGAGCTTTCTTTTGTGGCGCCTGAGTTGGCAGGGGGTTTTCAAGGAGATGCTATCGAAGAATTTGGACTTCGGTTACCGCTCCAGACCCCAGAAAACAGGCATATCCTAATTGATTAGGGCCGGGATTCGCTTCTGGCGGATGGAGCCGGGGGCAGGGTTTTGGCATCCAAACTGTGGCGTCGCGAGAAAGGCCAGTCAGGGACTTTGCCGTTGAGTGAGCCTGGGCACCGGCAGTGTGCGAACAGTGGTCGGCGAAGGTTCGAGCATCGCCTTTGCTCCAGCGGAGATCCGGGGGGCAAGCCTTACACTAGAGAAATCGTTCCAATTATTCGGGAATTCAGGAATTATGCTCCGATTTTGTCTTGCTGCTTTGTTGTCGATGGGATTGGTTGGTGTGCCGCTGGGCGCCCAGCAGTCCGCCCCAGCTTCTTCTCCCCAGGTCCAGACCGGAGGGAGCGACTCCCAGGTTACGGCCTCCAATACCAATGCCCCTGACGGACAGGAGCCCCTGATCACCATCCGCCGCCAGGTCAGCGAGGTGAACCTGGTCTTCACTGTGACCGATCGCCACGGCAAGTTCGTTCGCGACCTCACGCGCAAGGACGTTCGCATCCTCGACGACGACGCTCCTCCCGAGGCTGTCCTGAACTTTCGCGCGGAAACCGAACTTCCCTTGCGGGTCGGACTGGTGATTGACGTGAGCGGGTCCATCCGGAATCGCTTCCACTTCGAGCAGGAAGCGGCCATTCGCTTCCTGGACCATATTCTGCGTCCGCAATCGGACAAGGCGTTCGTGATCGGCTTTGATACCACCGCGGAAGTCACCCAGGATTTCACCAACGACATTTCCAAGCTCTCGCAGGGCGTCCGCGTGCTGCGTCCCGGCGGAGGCACAGCGCTCTACGATGCGGTGTACTACGCCTGCCGCGACAAGCTCATGAAGGCCGACGACCCCAGCTCGAACGTGCGCCGAACCCTGATTGTGATCGGGGACGGAGAAGACAACCAGAGCCGGGTGACCCGCGAGGAGGCCATCGCCATGGCGCACCGCGCCAACGTGATCATTTACGCCGTAAGCACCAACGACTCCAACATGAAACTGCGAGGCGACAAAGTCCTGGAACGCTTTGCCGAGGCGACCGGCGGACGCGCTTTCTTCCCCTACAAGATTTCCGAGATGGAGGACGCCTTCACCAGCATCGAGCAGGAGCTTCGCAGCCAGTACGTGGTGGCCTATAAACCCGCGCATTTCGAGGCGGACGGCCGCTTCCGCAGGATCGAAGTCGCGGTTGTGGGAGGCAAGAACTACACTGTCCGTGCCCGCCAGGGCTATTACGCGCCGACCATGGAACAGACACCCTAGCGCTGCCCATGCTTTGCGAGAGACGGGAAGCGATTACCTGAGCCGGAACGGTTCGCCGGCAAGAGCTGGCTGTTCGTTGCTTACCTGCCCGGGAAGGAGCGCAGGAGCCCTAGCCCCAGGGGACTTGCCAGGAGGACAACTCCAATCACAGCAAACGCCTGAATTGCGCTCTGCAGCGCAGAGCCTTCCAGCTCACGGCTGCTGCTGGAGAAGCGGTAGCCCGCCCCGCGAATGGTTTGCACGTAGACGGGATGGGCGGGGTCCGGCTCGATCTTTTCCCGAATGCGGCTTACATAGACGTCGACGGAGCGGGGGCTCACGTCACTTTCCGCGCCGTTGGCCAGCAGCAGCAGCCGCTCGCGACTGAAAACCCGCCCCGGAGAGCGGACCAAGGTTTCCAAAATGCGAAACTCCAGCGCCGTGGTCTTGCGCTCGACGCCCCCTACCCGCAGCATCATCCCCGAAACGTCAATTTCCACGTTCCCGAAGCGCAGCACCTCCGCCTGATAGGAGTCCGCCTGGCAGGAGGCGGTTCGCCGCAAAGCGGCCTTCACCCGCAAAACCAGTTCGCGAGGGCTGAACGGCTTGGTGACGTAGTCGTCCGCGCCCGATTCCAGTCCCCGAATGCGATCTTCCTGTGCGGTCTTGGCGGTCACCAGAATCACGGGCACGTCGCAGAATTCTTCGCTCGCCTTCAGTTCGCGACAGAAGTTCAATCCGCTCTCCCCAGGAAGCATGATATCCAGGAGAAACAGCGCCGGAGCCAGGCTCTTGGCCCGCGAGACAGCTTCGTCCACCGTGCCGAAGCACTCCACCTGGTATCCGGACTGGGACATATGCACCTGAATCAGGCGGCAGATGTCGCGATCGTCCTCGACGCAAAAAACAACCTCACTCATCTCCGACCTCCACCCGCACCGGTCTGCGTCCCCGGAACCAGCGTGGCGCAATCCGGTGACACCCACCTCCCGTGCTTGTACCTGGCCAGCTTAGGAAGCTTCTATGAACGCCAAATTACAAGGCCGTAAAACTTCGATGAAATGAAGATCACGAGCCGATTGGCGAAACAGTTGCCCTCCCGGTAGTATTTGCAGAATGAAAGCTATCCAAGTCGCCAAGACAGGCGGACCGGAAGTCCTCACCCTCGTGGATCTTCCGGTACCGAAACCGAAGCCGAATGAAGCCGTGGTAAAGATCGCGGCTGCCGGTGTCAACTTCATCGATGTCTACTTCCGCGAGGGCCGCTACCCTGCTTCCCTGCCTTTTGTTGACGGACAAGAAGCGGCCGGCGTGGTCACCGAGGTGGGGAGCGAAGTGAAATCTCTGCAGTCCGGGGACCATGTTGCCTACTGCGGCACATTGGGAAGTTATGCCCAGTATGCCGCGGTGAGCGCAGAACGCCTGGTACGGGTTCCCAATGGCTTGGAGGACAGCAGCGCCGCTGCCGCCACGCTGCAAGGCATGACCGCGCATTACCTGGTCCACGACACGTATGCGCTGCGCGCGGGCGAAACCGCACTCATTCACGCGGCTGCCGGCGGAGTAGGACTGCTCCTGGTGCAGCTCGCCAAGCATTCCGGCGCCCGGGTGATCGCCACCGTGGGAACCGAGGAGAAGGCCCAACTGGCTCGCGAGGCGGGCGCCGACGAAGTCATCCTGTATACCCAGCAGGACTTCGAAGCCGAGACCAAACGCATCACCGGGAACAAGGGAGTCGATGTTATCTATGACGGCGTGGGCAAGGACACTTTCGAGAAGGATCTGAACGTCCTGCGGCCGCGGGGATATCTGGTGATGTTCGGGGCTTCCAGCGGAGCGGTGCCTCCATTTGACCTGATTCGCCTGTCCCAGAAAGGTTCGCTCTACCTAACTCGCCCCTCCCTGATGGCCTACATCGCCACGCGAAAGGACCTGGAGCGGCGAGCCGGCGATATCTTCGGCCTGCTTGCCGCCGGCAAGCTGCACCTGCATATCGGCAAGGAATACAAACTGGAAGACGCGGAGCAAGCTCATCGCGACCTGGAAGGACGCCGCTCCACAGGAAAGCTTCTGCTCATACCCTGAAATGGGAGTGAAGATGCTCCTCCCGAAGATGCGCGGTGAACTGGTGCTCCGAACGCCGCAGAATCTGTTCCGCCCGGCGCAAGCGGTCGCGAACACGCGAAACTTGCTGGGCAGCGAACAGTTGCGTGTCGCTGTCGGATGCCGCGCCCGCCAGGCTCAGGTATTGCGATAGCTCAAGCGTGTGGTTCTCCGCCGTCTGCTCCAGGTAGGCAACGTCAAAATCAGGGCCGGAGAGCTGGGAGAGCCCGGAAAGCATGCTTGCATACATCGGGTTCTGCTCAACACGGTATTCGCGGTCGATCTTGATGCCCTTCTCTTTTGCCAGGGCGAACAGGTCTCGCTCGACGCGGCCGTGATCCGCGATCACAGTTGCGGCGAACTGCTTGACTTCCGGGCTTACCGCGCGCGTGGAGGCCATCTGCGCCAGATACAGCTCAGCCTTTCCGTGGTAATACGCATGCGTCAGAAAATTCCGCAGCACGGCATCGGATTGGGACGACGTCGAGGGCTGGGCAGGGGCAGGATTGCGCGGACTCCTTTCCCGACCAGAGGGTGCGGGAGCACCAGGAACCGCAGCCGGTGGTTCCGGGTTGCGCGCTGCCGGAGGAGGAGGCTGCCATTCCGTCTGCGCGAAAATCCAACCAATCGAAAGAAGCCCCAGAACAAAGAGAAAGCCGCCGAGAATTGTTGAGCTTGCGCCGAACCGAGCCCGCCGGTTGAAAGTCAGCTTCATTGGCAATATGCGCTGCTGATCGCCCCTTGTCGCACGGGCGTTTTCCCAAAAGACTTGGAGGGCAAATCCGGGCAGGAGGATGCCGCCACCTGGTCCTGGATGCGAAGAATTCGGCATTAGGGCCTCGTATTCACTCACCTGCGGTCCGCAGACACGCAGGTAATTGGGGACTACGGAAGTAACATTGACCGGCTCTCCTCGAGCGACGAAACTGGTGGTACGAACCTCCTTTGAGGAAGAAGTCCATGTCGCAACCAAAACGGCACCGCAAAAGAGTGAAAATGGTCCTCCCCATCCGCGTTTGGGGCACGGACGTTGTGGGCAAACCATTCGTCTGCTTGGCTCACACCCTGGACGTGACGCCCGACGGAGCACGCCTGGGCAGCTTCACGGTCACGGTGAAATTGGGAGAGCGGATCGGCATTACCCGGGGCATGAAAAAAGCCCATTTTCGGGTGGCCTGGATTGGCCAGCCCAGCAGTCCTACGGAAGAGCAGATCGGGGTCGAACTGCTGGATCCGGAACGAGACATCTGGGGGCTGCAGTTGCCAGCGGCCGAGCCGGACGACTATAGGACGCAGGAGATACGCGATTCGCCGTCCGCTGCCGTGGAATCTCCGATGCTTTCCGCCGACTCCGGAGAGCTGGGCGAGTACCTGCACGAGCTTGCCGGGCAAGTCCGGCGCACCCAGAACCTGATTCAGCAGAGCTCGCTGCCTCCTGCCGTGGTGGAGGAGTTCTGCTCCGCCTCCAGCCAGCTCCGCAACGCCAGTCACATAGTGGAGCGGGCGCTGGAAGATCGAGCGGACCCGGGGGACTCATACTCGCTTCTGGTTCTGCTGAACCGCGTCCAGATGGTGTCCTCGCTATGTGATGCTCTGGCGAAAGGTCTTCCCGCGGTACGCTCAATGCTTCCCAGGCACCTGCTGGGAGAGCTGGTGCAGAATGTCGGCAGTCTGTTTGCCCTGGCAGCTAATTTCGAGGTCGTGGACATGAGTCTATCCGGCGCGGACGATGACGATAAAGAGATGGACAATTCTCCATCCGCGGATGATTCCTCGGCCAGTGATTCCTCGGTCGACGAAGCCTGGGATAGCCAGGGGAAAGGCAGCGCGGCAGGAGAAGCAACAGAAGCGGAATTTACCACCGTCATGGCCCCTGACGATCCCCAAGCCTAGTCTGGCGGGCTTGACCCGGGTAAACCAGCGGCTTTTCGCCGGCATCCAATACTGCGGGACTTGAAATCTCAGGAGGGCGTTCCATGCCTCGCTGGATCGCTTCCGACCAGAACACCGCCGCCAATCTGAAGCGCCGGTTCGGCTGCGACGCGGTTTCCGGGCCGTCCGTTTCCGAGCCCGCCGACGCCCTTCGCCAACTGCTGCAGTCGCGCAACGGCATTGCCGTATTGCCCTCTCCATTGGCTGGCCGCGCGGTGATCGCCAGCTTTCGTGCGTCTCACTGCCTTCCCACGGATTCGGGCCAGGGTGCGATCCCGAGCGGGCGTGAGCCCCGCCAGATCGCAACCGGATTTCTGGGCCTGGTGGATGAACTGGTATGGGAGGACCAAGAGGAAGAAGCGCCAAAACGAACCTGGTGGCGGAAGCTGATCGATTGAACCGTTGTGGTCGACTGCGCGCGTGAAATCCACTAGAAGACGAACGCCAAACCGCCTCGAATCGAGCGCGCCGACTGCACCAGGTACACGGTGCGGCCATCAGGCCCGATCACAGGAACATAACCCTGTGCCACCAGATTGCGCAGATCCACCAGCGCCTCGAAATGTCCCGGCAGCAGACCCAGATCCGGCAAGCGCTGCCGGATAAAAACATTCAGGAAAGGATCGCTGCGGCCCGGCGAGCCGTTGAACATGTCGACTACTCCCAGCGGGCGTCCGCTGGTCCAGCGGTAGGAAGCGATCCAGCGCGTACCCGTCGCCGGAGCCTCGCCGCGAAGGCTGCCACTCACGGAATTCCTCATGCTGGGCCCGAAGGAAAGGGCGTTCCAGTCGCGGTCCGTTCCTTTCAGCTCCAGCACTCCGCCGTAGGAATAAGTAACGTTGGCGGTCAGCGCCTGCGACAGTTGCCGCTCGGCTACCAACCGGACTCCCTGGGTCGAAAGATGGCCCGCGTTGTAATTGAACGTGCCGGAGTAAATATCAGGCAGAATGCCAGAAAAGCCATCAAACTGGTAGCTGGCGCCGGTGAGGGCGGCGTCGCGTGTTTCGTCCTGGTAGCCCGCGATCTGGAAGCGATTCGAACCCCAGCGGCGAGAAAGAGAAAGCTCGTGGTGGCGTGAACGCTGCAGCGCCACCTGTCGTGCTTTCAGAGAGATTCTGGGCTCGGACTCACTCAGGTCCGCCGGCGCCGAATCGTAGCCCTTCATCGCACGCGTGGTGGGGACCGAGGTGGCGTACTGATACTCCAAAACCGTATTCGGAGACAGATGGACGTCCACCGAGCCAAACGGCCGCCAGGCGCTCACACGGCGCGCGAACTGAATGCTCTGAAGCTCGCTTCCCACGTTCAGGGAAACAAAACCACCAAGCTGGAAGGTGTCGGCAAAGCGCAGTTGCATGGCTTCCAATGCCGAACTGGGAAACGCAGTTCCGGGGCTTGCGAAGCGGCGTATGGTCAGCGCGACTTCAGGCCTGGAACCGTCGCTTGTCTGCTGCGAATAGGAGGCCCGCAATATGCCCTGCAGGCCGGCATTGTTGCCGAAATTCCCGCCCAGCGACAAGGTTCCGGTGGAAAACAGAGAGCGCTCCAGGGCGAACCGGGTCGTCATGTCGCCCAGGCTGCCGAAACCATCCGCTTCCGAACCGGCAACGAAGGCCACGCGCGCTTTCAGCGCCCGGGTTTCCTTCTGGTCGTGCCCCGGCCCTCCCGCCTCGGATGCCGACTCGACCAGGATGGGGCTGTTGTTCAGCACGCGAAAGATGGGTCGATTGGCGGCGGAGCGCAGGGTCCAGTTCCAGTCGTCGTCGCTGCTGGAAACACGCAGGGCGGGGAGCATGTCGAGGGCTTCAAACAAGGTGTTGAGGGTGACATTGACCACCAGGCTGGCGCCGCTCTCCAGACTCAGGTCTTCCCGCAGGGTTGGCAGATAGGAAGGAGCGCTGACTTTGACCTGGTAGGTTCCCTCAGGCAAATCGCCGGTCTTGTAGAAGCCGCTGGCATCGGTCACCAGCGTGGCGAAGGGCTGGGCGGAAGCGAAGACTTGCACCACGGCGCCCATCTGCGGCGAACCGGCACTGTTGCGGACGAACCCCGAGATCGTGCCCGGGGCAGCATTCGCCACGGCCGGCAGCACCAGTGCCGAGCACACAAGCAACCATCCCAGCTTTCGGCCCATGCGCTTCCTCCTAATGCTCTGTTGCCGCGCCCACGGCGGCGCTAGCATTCGGGTCTGCGGCCCCATTCCGGCCCCGCCAACTACTCGATCTGAAACTGCGTTGAAGGAGCAATGTTCTGCTTGGAAACGTTATCGGCAACCCGGATGGTCATGCGATACGTTCCCGGCTCAAGGCTGCCCGAAGGCAGACTCTTTTCCAGCGTGACCTGGTCTCCCACGTTGCCCATGTCCTTCGTGGTCTCGGTCCTGGAGAGAACCTTTTTGTTGGTGGCCACATTCACCAGATCGTATTCAACCGTTGCGTTGGCCTTATGGGTCGTGCTGTCGATTCCCAGGTTATATACCTGCATCCAGAAATTCACGCGCTGCCCGCGATGAAATGTTGCCGGTTTGCCGTCAGGGGGATCCACCCGCGGACGAACCTTGGTATCGCCCAGCACGAAGCTTCCTCCGCCAACCAGCTTTGAGGGAACCTTTTCCATCTGGTCTGCCAGGATCAGCGAGGATGCCGCCAGTTGATCGTCGCTGTACTCCGGAACCACGATCCCCTTGGTCCAGGTGCCCGCCCGGTCTCCATTCACGTCCTTCAGCACCAGGTCCAGACGGTAGCGGCCCGAGCGCAAGGGCAACGCCTTCCAGTAGACGGCGGCATTATCCAGCACCTTGGGCAGCAGTTCCGCGGGCTCATCCACATACACCGTGTCCTCGAAGGTTTGCACGACCCGCCCCGAGAGGTTGGAGACGCGTCCGAAAATGTTGACCGACCCGCGCTGCACTCCATCCTTGTTCACGAACGTGATGTCGCGATTCTTCACCGAAAGCGTAATCGGAACCAGAACCGTGTCGGAAGTAACGCGCACGAAGTCGGCCCGCACCTCAAACGGCAGCAGGTTAAGGCTGATCTTGTGGGTGACAACTTCTTCCAGGTCTTTGAACTTGATTTCCGGCGGTTTCTGCAGCTTGGCCCACTGATCGAGACGGTCGAACTGCTGGTTTTCCAGTGCGTCACGGCCTCCAGGGCCGACGCCGATGGTCTCCAGGCCATTGCCGAACCGGTCCCCTTTGCTGGCCATGCCCATCGCCTCATAGTCGGTCAGGCCCGCCCCGGGCACTTGTGCCAGGGCGTCCTTTGCGCCGCGGTCCATGGTCATGATGTAGGAGTTGCAGTTGCACTGGTCGACAAACTCAATTTCCACTTCCTGCCCAATACCCTCCAGGTAGCGATAGCGCCACTTCTCCCAGGGATAGGTCTGGGTTTCGCCGCCGCCCTCGTCAATGGGCCGCTCATAGGTTCCACCCGTGGGATGAGATTCGATTTCGTCGGGCTTGCCATACATGATGTAAATGCGCCCGCGATCGGTCTTCCAGCCTGGAACCCCGGAGGAGAAGTGCTCATTCGCGTAAGCGATGCGGCGATAGTATTCGTCCTTGTACTCATTCTCCACGGTGTCCGGCGTGGGATCCCGGCGCAGCCAGAACTGCTCGATGAATTGATCGCGCTCCTCGTCGTTGGAGAGCTGCTTGAAGGCGGCCTTTTCCTCATCCGTGATGATCCAGCGGACGTCCTCATTCAACCACTTCTTGTAGACTCCCCCCAATTCCTGCTTCAGCGCCTTCTGCTGTTTCTTGACCTCCTCCTTGGTGAGGGGACGCTTCAAGGGATCGACTTCGTCCTGCTTCTGCTGCTTATCCTGCTTTTCGCCATTCTGGGACTGCGCTGCCAGGGCTCCGCCGGAAAGCAAAGCCCCTAGCAAGACCGCAATCAGCCATCGGCTCCGGGGGGTAGAAACGAAAATCACGACGGGTACTCCTGGGGACAAAGTTCCGCTGGTAAATTGTAAGTTTTTCCGCCCTGTCAATCAAGGCGCGGTGCCCTGTTTTTGGGTGGGTTCTTAGGCGGATTCCCCCCTCCCGACCCTGCGCCAGGCACCCACTTCCTGGATACCTCGCCCGCCAACTGCCGGAATCCGGCGGCTACCCCGACTTTACGCCTCTTTCTTCCCTGCCGGCGTCTAAACTGGCTTAGGCGTTAGAATTCCGTAAGAGGACAATTGCAAATGCTGAGTGGGTCGCGGTTTGCGGCAAGGGGCGCCGAAATTGTGCTTTTTTTCAAAAGCCAGCGAAACCAGCGCCTGCCTGGCTGCGTACTGTCTCTTGGGAATCGCCTGGGAGGCGAAATGGCTCGACCCGGGGCGCGAGTTGCGCCGTGGGCTCGTGCGGCACGGGAGGGCGCGCGCGTGGGGCAGCGGGCAACGAGGGGTTGTGAGTAGGAGAAACAAGCTTATCTTTCTGATCGCCGGTGTGCTGATCGTGGCGGCGGCGGTGGGCTTCACGCTCTACCGCCGGAACCGCAATGTAACCACGGTCCAGACCGGCCGTGTGACCCGGGAAAATCTGCAGGCGGTGGTAAGCGCCTCCGGTGAAATCCGGCCGGACGTCTACGTGAACATTGGCGCCAACGCCTTTGGCAAGATCGTGAAACTGTACGTGCAGGAAGGCGAGCGGGTCAGGAAAGGCCAGTTGCTGGCCCAGATTGAGAATGTACAGTCCAGCGCGGACGTTGCCGCCACTCAGGCTCAACTGGAGGCCGCGCGAACCGACTCTGTGGCCGCAGCCGCGGGCTTGAGGACGTCCCAGGCCAACGTGGACCGCGCCCAGGCGGAAGCCCAGCACTCCCGCCTGGATTATCAGCGCTCGGAGAAATTGTTCGCTGCCCAGTTGATTCCCAAGTCGGAATTCGACAGCAGCAAGGCGGCTTGGGAGTCCGCGGACGCGGCCGTGGCCCAGGCGAAAGCCCAGGTGGCGCAAGCGAAGGCGCAGCAGGCCAGCGCCGAAGCGAAGATTGCTCAGTTCCAGGCGTCCCTCCGGCGCGCCAGTGACGTGCTCGACAAGACCATCTACACCGCCCCCTTCGACGGCGTAATTACGAACCTTCCGGTTCGCGCGGGGGAGACCGTGGTCATCGGAATCCAGAACTCTCCCGGCTCTACCCTGATGACCCTGGCCAACATGTCCGTCATCAATGCCGAGGTCAACGTCGACGAAACCGACATCGTGAACGTCGAGGTGGGGCAGCCCGCGGAAGTTTCCATTGATGCCCTTCCCAATCAGGTCTTTGCCGGCAAAGTCAGTGAGATTGGCGACAATGCCCTGCTGCGCTCCACCGGTATCTCGACCGCCCAAACCACCACAAGCACCGGGGAAGCCAAAGATTTCAAGGTGGTGGTCCGGCTTACGGATCCGCCGAAGAATTTGCGTCCCGGACTTTCGGCCACGGCCAAGATCACCACCGCCCGCCGGGAAAACGCTGTCGCCATTCCGATTCAGGCTTTGACGGTGCGGCAGCGGTCCGCGCTCGAGCCGCGCTCGGAAGGTACGGTGGAGGCTGCGGAGCCGTCCATCGACAACAAGCGAGGGCGTGAGGAACTGCAGGGCGTGTTCGTCATCCACAACAATCAGGCCGAATTCCGGGAAGTGAAGACGGGAATCGCAGGGACCACCGATATCGAAGTCCTCAGCGGACTCGAACCCGGAGACGAAGTCGTGACCGGCAGCTATCAGGCGCTTCGTACCCTGAAGAACGGCGGCAAGGTCAAAATCGACAATTCCCCTCCTAAAGAGGGGACCCAGTAAGCTGCGGGCCATACCGCGGCAGGAACGGATTGCCATGACCGACCCAGTGGAGACCTCTTCCTTGACCCAGACCCTTTCGCTGGCCGAGCCCGGAGCCCGGCCTCCTGAGAACTGCATGATCTGCGCGGAAGATCTGTGGAAGACCTATGACATGGGGTCGGAACAGCAGGTGCACGCTCTGCGCGGCGTCAATCTCAGAATCCACCGCAACGAATATGTAGCCATCATGGGACCCTCCGGCTCGGGGAAATCGACGCTGATGAACCTGATCGGCTGCCTGGATACTCCCAGCAAGGGCCGTTACTGGCTCAATGGGCAACTGGTCAGCGAGTTGAATGACGACGAACTGGCGCGAATCCGCAACAAAGAGATCGGCTTCGTCTTTCAGACCTTCAACCTTCTGGCTCGCGCCACTGCGCTGCACAACGTGGAGCTGCCGCTGATTTATGCCGGCGTTCCCGCCGGTGAGCGCGAAGAGCGGGCGCGCGCGACGCTCACCGCCGTCGGCATGGGCGCACGCATGATGCACAAACCCAATGAGCTTTCCGGAGGACAGCGCCAGCGGGTGGCTATTGCCCGCGCCCTGGTGAATAACCCTTCGATCATCCTGGCCGACGAACCTACCGGCAACCTGGATTCCCAGACCGGCAACGAGATCATGGCCCTGTTCAAGCGTCTCCACGAGCAGGGAAATACCATCGTGCTGGTCACCCACGAGCACGACATTGCCGAGCACGCGCAACGCATCATCTACGTGAAGGACGGGCAGGTGGAAAAGGATGAGCTGCGAGGTCAGCCGGAGGCCCAGCCGCTGTCATTGTGAGCGCAGCCGCCGTCAGCCGTCGTTTCCATCCGCAGCGCTGGCGGCGCGCGCATTTTTTTTCTCCACCGTCCTCACCTGGAAGCCAGGCGCGTCGTAGCCCGCCGGGCGATAGGATTCCGGAATGGCGATGGTATTGCCGTCCCGCAACGCTGCGTAGTGCGGCGACATGATCTCCACTCCCGCCTGGTAGAACGCATCCTGAATATTCTGGTGCAGCTGGGAATAGATCGTGGCCATGCGGTTCGGCTCGTCGGTGTAGGCGTTGATTTCATAGCGGACGTAAAAATCCTGCAAGTCCGTTTGCAGCACAAACGGCGGAGGCTGCTGCAGCACCCCCTCGGTGTGCACCGCCGCATCGATCAGCAGTTGATGAATCTGCCGCCAGGGAGCGTTGTAGCCGATGGTGACGGCCGTGTGCAGAATCAGGCCCGTTTCCTTGTTGAACATACTGTAGTTCACGATATGGCTGCCCAGCACCATGGCGTTGGCGATGGCAATTTCCTCGTTCTTGATGGTGCGCACCCGGGTCACCAGCAGAGTTTTCTCCATGACATCGCCCACGGTCTCCGCGATGCGCACCCGGTCGCCAATATGGAAGGGGCGCATGTAAGTGAGAATCACCCCGGCGACCATGTTCGCGATCGCGGAAGTGGAGCCCAGGGAAACAAGAACTCCCAGGAAAATGGAAACCCCCCGGAATGCGGGAGAGGCTGATCCGGGAAGGTATGGGAAGACCACCACCAGGGTCATGGCTGCAATCAGCAAACGAACGATCCTGTAGGTCGGATCAGCCCATTCCGGATAAAAGCCGCCCACCACAATTCGTCCACGCTCAATCTCCCGGAAAACCAGGTGCACGAAGCGCATCAGATAGTACGAAGCAATCAGGATCACTACCGTGGTAAACAGATCCGGCAGATATTTCACAATGGCGGTAATGGTGGCCACGACCGGCCGCATCGCATAGCCCACCAGAATGTCGGCCCAGGCTCGCGTCTGCGGGAAGAAGCTGAAGGTGACCGAAAGATATACATACAGAAGCAGCAGGGTTACCACGCCGCGGCTCAGCTTCAGTAGAGCCAGCAGCATGCGGGTGATCTGCTCCGCGGTCAACAGCTCCACCTTTTGGATGCGGAGGGAGCGGATGCGCGTCTCGCGCCAGCCGGCGATTACGCGCCGCAATTTGCGAAACAGTTTTCCCAGCAGCCGCAGAATCAGATACAACGCCAGCGTTACCAGCAGGGTGTAGCCGATCTCCCGCGCCAGGGTCCGCCAGCCGTATGCGCTCTTGTAACCCTGAATAGCCTGCTGAAACAACACCAGGTACTCTTGCGCGACCTGCACCCTCGGACGTCCCACCCGCGCGGCGTCGCGCTCGGTAACGCTCATCAGGATGCGGTCCTGGCCGACGATGTCGGTGGTGGAATCACCTTCTTCGAGATGCAACTGGCTGGGGGAAAAAAACGGATCCTGCGCCAGCCGGGTCAGCCGTTCGCCAATTGCGGAGGCCCGGTCCTCAGGAGAAAACGAGTACACGCGTTCCTGCACACGGAACAAAGTGCGATTCCCCAGCGTGACGGGTGCGCCCGGTTCAGCGGCGGGTTGCTGCTGCGCAGCTGCTGGGCTCGCGGCCTTCGGCTTCGATTTTTCGCGGGAAGTCTGGGCAGACCCTGGGAAGGACGATCCCAGCAGGAAACAAAGAAAAAGAACACAAAAGGCCACGAAGCTACGGCGCATGGGAGACCTGCTGGAATCAGACTGGGGAGAGTATACCCCAGCAAACCGCTACAAAGCGGCTTCCATCTCACTTCACCACCAGGTTTACCAGCTTTCCGGGCACTACGATGGCTTTCGCCACCTGGCGTCCATCCAACGACGAGCGGACCTTGGGATCACTCAGCACAAGCTGGCGAACGTCTTCCTCCGAAGCCTCGGCGGAAACCAGCAGCCGCCCGCGCAGCTTGCCGTTCACCTGAATCGCGATCTCCACTTGCTCTTCTTTTGCCAGTTCGGGATCGAACTCCGGCCAGGGGTGGCGCAGCAGGCTTTCGCTCTCGTCCAGCATCTCCCATAATTCGTGCGCCAGGTAAGGAGCAAAGGGATGCAGCATGAGCACCAGCTTGCGCTGCACATCGGCAACGAATGCCTGGCTCGAACCGTGGGCTTCCGTCGCGAAGACGTCCTGCGCGGAAGAAAGCTCGTTGAGCAGTTCCATCAGCGCCGCTACCGACGTATTGAAATGCCAGCGCCCCGCAAAGTCGTCGGTTACGCGCTGGATGGTCTGGTGCAGCTTGCGCGCCACCCGCCGCTGCGAGGGGGACAAGCTTTCCGCAGTGAACGATCCCGAATAGCTGCCTTTCCTCACGGGATTTGGCGCAATGAACTGATAGACCTTCGCTAAGAAGCGGTATACGCCGGCCACCCCCGCGTCCTGCCAGTCGAGGTCGCGATCCGGGGGCGCGGCAAACAGCGTGTACATACGTGTGGAGTCCGCGCCATAGCGCGCCACCATGTCGTCCGGCGAAACCACGTTGCCCAGGCTCTTGGACATTTTGGCTCCGTCCTTGATTACCATGCCCTGGGTGAAGAGACGGGCGGCTGGCTCGGAGACGTGGACCAGGCCCAGGTCGCGCATCATCTTGGTCCAGAAGCGGGAATAGATGAGGTGCAGGATGGCATGTTCCACGCCGCCGATGTACTGGTCGATGGGAAACCAGTAGTCGGCCACACGGGTTGCGAAGGGCGCGACCTGATTGTGCGCATCCGTGTAACGGTAGAAATACCACGACGAATCCACGAAGGTGTCCATGGTGTCGGTCTCGCGCCGGGCTGCGCCTCCGCACTTCGGACACGTGGTATTCACCCACTCCGACACCTGCGCCCAGAGGCGATCCGCCCGCCAGCGTGATCTCCACCTGGTCCGGAAGCAGGACCGGCAACTGATCTTCCGGCACCGGCACCAGCCCGCATTTCTCGCAATAGAGCACGGGAATCGGCGTGCCCCAGTAGCGCTGCCGTGAGATTCCCCAGTCCCGCAGGCGATAGGTGACTTCCGGCCGACCGAAGCCGTGCTCGCGGGCATACTCCGCCATCTTGGGAATGGCATCCAGGCAGGACATCCCGCTGAACTGCCCGGAGTTGATCAGCATGCTTGCGGTCTCGGTGTAAGGCAGCACCGCGTCTTCCGGCTCGCCCGACTCAGGGGGCTCCAGTTGCCTGCGGGGAAGGATGACGACGCGAATCTCCAGTCCGTATTTCTTAGCGAACTCGAAATCGCGCTCGTCATGCGCCGGGACGGACATGATCGCGCCCGTGCCGTATTCCATCAGAACATAGTTGGCCACCCAGATCGGAACGCGCTCGTTGTTAAACGGGTTGATGGCAAACCGGCCGGTATCGACGCCATGTTTTTCGATGGCGCCCACGTCGCCGCTCGCTCGCGCGCCTCTGCTGCTCTTCCAGCATCTTCTGCACCTTGTGCGCCAGATGCGGGTCCTCGGCGATCAGGCGCGTGGTCATGGGATGTTCGGGCGCAAGCTGCACCGACGTGGCCCCGAAGATGGTGTCCACGCGCGTGGTAAAGACCGTGATCTTGCCGGCGTCAGACGAGTCCGGGACTGGCTTTTCGGCCGCGCCGGTATCCAGGCGGAAATCCACCAGAGCGCCCTCGCTGCGTCCGATCCAGTTGCGCTGCATCGTGCGCACCTTCTCCGGCCAGCCTTCCAGCCCGTCCAGATCTTTCAGCAACTCGTCGGCGTAGTTGGTGATGCGCAGGAACCACTGCTCCAGCTCGCGCTGCTCGACCAGCGTGTCTTCGTGCCGCCAGCAACAGCCGTGTACCACCTGCTCGTTGGCCAGCACGGTGGCGCACTTGGGGCACCAGTTCACCTTGCTCTTGCGCCGGTAGGCCAGCCCGCGCTCCAGCAGCTTCAAAAAGAACCACTGGTTCCAGCGGTAATAATCGGGGAAACAAGTGGCGATCTCGCGGTTCCAGTCGTAGGAGAAGCCGAGCCGCCGCATCTGCGCCTTCATGTTGGCGATGTTGCGCAGCGTCCACTCGCGCGGCGGGACCTTGGCGGAGATGGCAGCGTTTTCCGCCGGGAGCCCAAAGGAATCCCAGCCCATGGGGTGCAGCACGTTGTAGCCGCGCATCCACATGTAACGCGCCAGGGCGTCGCCAATGGAGTAGTTGCGCACGTGCCCCATATGTAGCGCGCCCGAGGGATAGGGCAGCATCTCCAGCACGTAATACTTGGGACCCTTCGAGTCCGGACCGTCGCTCTTGTAGAGGTCCGGGTTCTGCTGCCACTGCGCAGACCACTTTTCTTCAATGGGCTGAGGATCGTAGCGCTGTTCGGCTTCGGTTGTCGGTTCGGGCATAGAAATCAGGCGTAAATTACAAGGATAGGATGAATTGTTGATTTTACAACGAGGGCTGGCAAATCAAACGACAGAGCTAATTGCCATAATGTAGAACCAAGAAATAAGCAGCAATACACCAGCGAAGCCACCCGGCAGCCGGACAGGACTCCGCCTACCTACACCAAAACGGCCCCGGCTACGGAAGCAGCCAGCGCCGAATAAATCGTTTCCACTGCCGCTTTCTCTCCTGAGCTTGAGCCGCTGCGGTACTTTTATTTCACCAGTCCCTTCAGCGCTTCGACATTGCGCATATCATCCCCCGGCTCATCAATCGGGGTCTCCGCAATAAACGCCGCATGCGCCAGCCGGGGATCGTTCAGCAGCCGCCGGAACGGCTCCAGACCAATGGTTCCTTTGCCGATGTGCTGGTGACGGTCCAGGCGCGCGCCGCAGGCCGCCTTGGCGTCGTTGCAGTGCCAGACAGGTACGTTGCGCAAGCCGACCGTGGCATCCAATTGCTGCAACGTAGTTTCATAGCCCTTGCCGGTAACAATGTCATAGCCGGAAACATGGGTGTGGCAGGTATCGATGCACGCGGCGACCGGAACGTGCACCTTCAGCACCTCCAGCAAAGCCGCAACCTGGTCGAAGCTCGCACCCAGGGAATACTCTGCCCCGGCGGTGTTCTCGATCAGGATGGCCAGGCCACCCGCCCGCAGGTCCAGCCCTTCAGTGGCTTCCTCAATTGCCATGGCGGTGCGCGCCAGGCCGTCGGCGCGGCTGGCCCCGCGAAACGACCCGGGATGCAGCACCAGATACTCGGCTCCCAGCGCCAGCCCGCGTTCGACTTCACCTCGAAACGAACGAATCGAGGCTGCGTAAAACTCCGGCGTGACGGCCGCCATGTTGATCAGATAATTGCTGTGAATCACCAGTGGCTTCAGATCGTATTGCCGCCGCAGGCGCTTCATGGCAGCGCTGTGCGCCGCAGGAATGGGCGTGGGCTTCCACTGCCGCGGACTGGAAGAGAACATCTGGAAGGCGCTGCACCCCAGTCTCCAGGCACGCTCGGCGGCGTTCTCCACCCCGCCGGCAGCAGAAGTATGAATGCCGATCCGTCGCGAGGTCCTGCGCGGAGGCTCTTGCGGAGCGGGAAGCTTGAGAATGTCGTGCTCTCGGGCCATGGATCGGGGCATGAGCAAAGCTTAAATGACGCAAGAAAGCTCAATCCACAAAGAGCACGAAGGCAGCACAAAAGAAATCGGAGGAAGGCCTTCGCGCAACCTTTGGGATCATGTTTTTCGCAGGCACAGACCGTGAGCCGGATTGCCACTGTGACTTGTGCAGACCCAGACCGCAGGCTAAACTGACAGCGTTTTCTTCCGCGGTTCCTCGATTGCGACACGCACACGGGCCCGCTCCTGGCGAGTGCGGGCCATTCGGAACTTAACATTCAGCAGCCAGCAGCGAATTTCGCTTGAGACTCCACCTGCGAAGCATCATTACCGGAATCCCTGTCTGCCTGGCGCTCCTGCTGGCTGCCTGCGGGCCTCGCCTGAACACGCCTCCGCAAGGTCGTGCCTACGTGACCAATGGCGGGAGCAATTCCGTTTCCGTCATCGACCTGAGCAGCCTGGAGCTCATTCGCACCATCGGGGTGGGGCAAGACCCCACCGGCATCACTCCCAGTCCGGTGCGCAATGAGCTCTACGTGGTCAATACCGGCTCGGACAACGTCAGCATCATCGACGGCAAAGCGCTCACCGTGGTTTCGACCATCGGGGTACACGGCAAGCCCTTTTTTATCGATGTCTCCCGCGATGGCAAACGAGGTTACGTGGCCAACTCCGGGTCCTCCAACGTTTCCGTACTCGACCTCGACCAGCGGCGAGTGATCGCGACGATTCCGGTCGGCAACGGTCCGGGACTGGCCCGCGTTTCGGCTGATGGAAAAACGGTTGTGGTTTCCAACCGGGCAAGCGACACGGTCTCCCTGATCGACGCCGCCGCACTGCGCGTGCGGGCTACGTTGCCGGTGTGTAAACAACCGGAGGACATTTCCATCCTGCCGGATTCCAGCAAGGCGTTCGTAGCCTGCACCGGTTCGGGCCAGGTGGCAGCGGTCGACTTGAAGCAGGATCAGGTGCTGGCCCTCTTGGACGTGGGCAAGACTCCCATCCATCTGGCTCTCAAGCCAGATGGCGGCGAGCTGTTCGTATGCAATTTCGATTCGGACTCGGTTTCGGTAATTGAAACCACGGCCAACGAAGTGGGCGGCAGCTACCTGATCGGCACCAAGCCGGTGCGCGGACTGGTAACCTCGGATAATTCCCTGCTCTACACCAGTAATTTCGGCTCGGGATCAGTGTCCGTCTTCAGCATCGACACGGGACGCGTGGTAGGTTCGGTCCGTGTCGGCGAGTCTCCGGACGCCATGGCCCTGACGCCCAGAGAGGACTACCTGTTCGTCGTGAATACCGTATCGGGCGACGTGGGAGTGATACGCACCGTCCGGCGCGCCACCACCTCCAAGGTCTCCGCCGACCGCGCGCTGATCACCATGATTCCCGTCGGCTCCAAGCCCAACGCCATCGCCATCGAGCCCTAAAGGCAAGAGCCTCACACCAAGGCACGAGGGCAGCGTCACACGAAGATTTGGCTCAGGAAAAAAGCAAATGCCATTCTTCTTTCCGAGTTTCTGTCCTTCGTGTCCTTCGTGTCCTTGGTGGTGAGGCTTTTCTTGAATTTAGGAAGACACGCTCTTTCCCGCACAGAGCTTGTTAAACACGCCGGCCAGTTCGCCGGCTATGTCTTCGGCTTCGCGGTGCTCGATGTCGCTGCGCTGCAGCATGTACTGCACCTGGCCGTCCTGCAGCAGCGCGATGGCGGGAGAAGACGGGGGATATCCGTTGAAGTAAGAACGCGCCTTCTCGGTGGCGTCGCGGTCCTGGCCAGCGAATACCGTGCCGACGTGCTCCGGCTTGGCCACGTTTTCCAGGGCCATGCGCACCGCGGGCCGCATGCGTCCCGCAGCGCAGCCACATACCGAATTCACCACAATCATGACCGTGCCGTCGCGACCGACGAAGTTGTCCACTTCTTCCGGCGCTCGTAGTTCCTGGATGCCCAGCCGAGTCAGTTCCTCGCGCATGGGAACCACCATCAATTCAGGGTACATTCGTCTCTCCTGCTTCCTGCAGTGATTTCGCTCGTTGTTATTCTTCCACGTTGCTCGAAGCGATGACAAGCGAGCGGTGACTTAAGAACGATAAACGGCACAAACTTCAGGGTAAACGGAGGTAACTCCCTGCCGCCCTCCGGCATGTATATTGGAATCAGCTTCCGGATGATTGTTCAGCAACAGGTTCCATTGGCGCCGCTGACCACCTTGGGCGTGGGAGGCCCCGCGCGGTACTTGGTCCAGGCCTCGACTCCCGCCGAGGTTTCCCAAGCCGTCGACTACGCCCGTGCCGCCAATCTTCCTCTGTTCGTGATGGGCGGCGGCAGCAACCTGGTGGTCTCCGATGCCGGCTTTCCGGGACTGGTCCTGAAGGTTGCCATCGCCGGCATCAGCCGCTCCAGCCAAGACGGCAAGGAGCTTTTCGAGGCCGGCGCCGGCGAGGCGTGGGATTCGCTCGTAGCCCAGACCGTCGAAGCCGGTTGCGCGGGGCTGGAATGCCTGAGCGGAATTCCCGGCAGCGTGGGCGGAACTCCGGTGCAGAACGTGGGCGCTTACGGGCAGGAAGTCTCGCAAACCGTCACCGAGGTCCTGACCCTGGATTTGCGCGACGGGCAGATGCGTTCGCTGTGCAATCCGGCCTGTGATTTTGGTTACCGCAGCAGCATTTTCAACAGCAGCGCGCGCGGACGTTATATCGTACTGCGAGTCACCTATGCGCTGGAGCCGGGTGGCCAACCAGCTTTGGCATACCGGGACTTGCAAAACTACTTTGCTGGACATTCCACTCGCCCGGCGCTGTCCGAGGTACGGCAGGCGGTGCGGGAAATCCGCCGTCGCAAGGCCATGCTGATCGTGGAAGGCGACGAAGATTGCCGCAGCGCGGGATCTTTCTTCAAGAATCCGGTGCTCACGGCCGGCGAGTACGCCCAGGTACAGCAACGCGCCGCGGCCCTGGGAAGTGAGCTTCCCTCCTATCCAGCGCCCGGGGAGTCGTTCAAGGTTCCAGCAGCCTGGCTGGTGGAGCACGCGGGGTTTGCCAAGGGATACGTGCGCGGGCCGGTGGGAATCTCCCGCAAGCACGCACTGGCGATCGTGAATCGCGGCGGCGCCAAGGCCGCCGATATTCTCGCGCTAAAGAATGACATCCAGGCGGCGGTGGAGGAGCGGTTCGGCATCCGGCTGGTCCCGGAGCCAGTGCTCGTAGGATTCGAGATGGAAAAGGCTACGGAACAGGGGGCTCGCAGATGATTGTTGCCGGCGTAATGAGCGGAACCGCAGCGGACGGAATCGACGTGGCGCTGGCGCAGGTGTCCGGTCGTGGCTTTCGCATGAAGTTCGAACTGCTGGCGCACGAACACTTCCCCTACTCGCCCATGGTCCGGCGGACGGTTATGGCCATGATGAACGCGGAAGCCGCCCGCGTTGCCGACCTTGCCCGCCTTAATTTTTTGCTGGGGGAGCGCTATGGCGAGGCCGTCCGCGAAACCGAACGCCGTCACAATTTGAAGGTCGAACTGGTCGGCTGCCATGGGCAGACATTGTTTCATCAGGGCGAACCCGCCATGTATCTTGGCCGCAAACTGGCGGTCACCTGGCAGACCGGAGAGGGCGCGATGGTTGCCGCCCGCACCGGCGCTCCAACGGTCTCCGACTTTCGCCCCGCAGACCTGGCGGCCGGCGGAAAGGGGGCGCCGCTGGTTCCCTTCCTGGATTACCTGGTTTACCGCGATCCCAAGCTCGGCCGCATCGTGCAGAACATCGGCGGAATCGCCAATCTGAGCGCCATTCCAGCCAAGGCCTCCGCCAGCCAGGTGGTTGCCTTCGACACCGGCCCCGGCAACATGGTGATTGACGCCGTCACCGAGCGCCTCGCCGGATGCCCCATCGACCGCGACGGCAAGCTGGCTGCCGCGGGCAAGGTCCTGGAACCGGTGCTGGACGAACTTTTGCGCATGCCCTTCTTCCGCAAAGAGCCGCCCAAGACTACGGGCCGTGAGCAATTCGGACGCGAGTTTCTGGCCCACTTTCTGTGGCTCTGTAAGAATGCCAGGGCCGAGGACTGCATCGCCACCGCCACCGCTCTGACCGCGCGTACCATCGCCGGAGCCATTGGCCGCCACGTGCTGCCGCGCGGCAGCTTCCATGAGGTGATTCTCTCCGGGGGAGGCGCGAAGAATCCCACGCTGATGGGCATGCTCAAAGCAGAACTCCCCGACCTTCACCTGCGGCACAGCGAAGAATTCGGCCTCCCTGCCGGCGCCAAGGAAGCCGTGGGTTTTGCCCTGCTTGCCTACCAGACGTGGCATCGCCTGCCCTCGAACATGCCGTCGGCCACCGGGGCCGGGCGCCCGGCCATCCTGGGGAAGATTTCCTATCCGTGATTCGAGAAGCGGCAATTCGCAGCGTACGATCGGGAGGCGAAGGATGGAGTCCCGGTCTTTCTGGCGCGCTGCTCCTTCTGCTGCTTTTCGCGCTTTTGCCATCACTTGCCTGCGGCCGCAAGCCCGATCCCAATACGGTCGTGGTCATCATTGAGAGCAGCCCCACGAATCTTGATCCCCGGGTGGGAATCGACGCGCAATCCGAACGCATCAGCGAGCTCATCTTCGACTCGCTGGTGCGCCGCGACGAGCACTTCAATGTGCAGCCCTGGCTGGCTACCAGTTGGCAGACGCCCGATCCTCTCACCTGGATTTTCCATCTGCGCCAGGGCGTGCGCTTCCACGATGGACGCCCCCTCACCTCGCGCGACGTGAAGTGGACCTTCGACTCTATCCTCAATGGAAGCATTCGCACTCCCAAGCGCGGCGCTTTCGATGCGGTGGAGCGCGTCGAAGCCCCGAACCCGCAGACGGTAATTTTTCACCTGAAGCAGCCGTGGGCCAGCCTGCTGTGGAACGTCTCTAACGGTTCGGTGGGCATTGTGCCCTACGGCAGCGGCGCGGACTTCAATCTCGATCCCATCGGCTCCGGTCCCTTTCGTTTCGTCAGCGCCCGCCAGGATCAGGACGTCATCCTGGAACGCAATGACAGCTACTGGGGCCAGCGTCCGCAAATTCCGCGTGTACGCTTCATGGTAGTGCCGGACACAACCACGCGCGCTCTGGAACTGCGCAAGGGCAGCGCGGATGTCGCCGTAAACGCCGTCACCGCCGATATGGCGCTCACCCTGCAGCGTGATCCCGCCCTGATCGTCACGCGCTCGCCCGGAACCATTTACAGCTATGTCGCTATGAATTTGCGCGATCCCATTCTGAAGGACGTGCGCGTCCGCCAGGCATTGGCCTATGCCATCGACCGCCGCCCCATGATTCAGTATCTGTGGAGAGGCTTTGCCCGTCCCGCCAACAGCATTCTTCCCCCGGAGTCGTGGGCCTACGATGGCGACGTGCGCACGTATCCCTACAATCCTGCTGCCGCCCGCCGCCTGCTCGACGAAGCCGGATACCGCCCCGGACCGGATGGTGTCCGCTTTCACCTCACCATGAAGACCTCCACGGAGGAAAGCACGCGCCTGCTCGCCGCCGTACTGCAGCAGCAATTGCGCCAGGTGGGCATTGCGCTGGAGATCCGCAGCTTCGAGTTCGCGACGTTCTTCGCCGACGTGGTGAAGGGCGCATTCCAGGTGTATTCCCTGCGCTGGATTGGAGCCAACGATCCGGACTTCTTTAAATATGTGTTCGATTCCGCCATGGTGCCGCCCCAAGGCGCCAACCGCGGCTTCTACTCTAACCCGCGCGCGGATGAATTGATTGAGCAGGGGAGCCGCGAGTCCGATCCCGCAAAGCGGCGAGCCACCTACGCTCAGTTGCAGCAACTTCTCGCCGAAGACCAGCCCTACATTAATCTCTGGGATATGGACAACGTGGTGATCCAGTCCCGTCGCGTGAGCCGCGTCCAGGTCGACCCCTCCGCCAGCTATGACTTTCTGAACACCATCCAACTGCGGAACGGCAGATGAGCCAACGGCGAATCGCTTCCCGCTGGCCTGCTCACTTGGAGGCTTCGCGCTTGTCGCCAGAGGAGAATAGACGCCCCATGTCGATTCCGAACTCAGGTTTGTCGCGGGTTCCGTCAATATGGATGGGAATCAGCGCCCCGGCCCCGTCGCGGTGGAACAGGGGATCAACCGCTTTCAGCAGCAGCGCCTTGACTCCATCCGTGGTCTGCGAAATTTTGGCGGCCAGACGCAGTTCTCCCTTGAAGTTCATGGCCTCGCCGCGCAGTCCGTAGTTCCCATGCAGGTGGACGACCGCGCCAGGCACCTCGAAGAAAATCTGCGGCAGGGTCATCACCCCGTTTGTCAGGACAAACCTGCCTTTCAGATTGGAGACCACGCGCTCGTCGCGAAAGCCGCCTTCTTCCTTCTTGTTGATTCCCCTGCCTCGCAGGCTGAGCTTGCGGATTTTTTTCTGCACAGTTTGATTGCGGAAGCGCGCCCGGTCGAGGGTGAACTTACCCTCCAGGTAAAGCTTTTCGGAAATGTCGCGGTCGCCCGGAGGCAGCTTGAACTGGGTGTCCAGGTGAATGATGCCGCTGAGCGGCGACGAAGATTTGAGGGCAAGCCGCAGCAGGTCCTCCATGCGGGCGCCGTCCGCGGTCACGTGAAGAGAGATGGTCTTGCCCTTGGTCGGCTTGCCGTCGGGACCGGGCTCATTGGCCACACTGCCAACGGCTACCAGCGTGGAGTTGGGCAGCCGCACCGTCACCGGCTCCAGGCGCGTGTCACCATTGGTGCCATCTACCACGGCGTGGAAGTCGGTGCGCAGGGGAACATGGTTGCCGCTGATCGTAACCGAGAAGTCGGGTACGTCCGTCCAGCCGTCCACTTCCAGCTGCTCCAATGGCCCGTGGTAGGTTCCGTCGGAAGCCAGGATGCCGGAGATGCCCCGGAACACGGACAGGTCGGCATTGCGAAACTTGTACTGCCCGGAAACCGGAGTGATACCGGGATCGTCGGCGTTCCAAGGCCCGAATCGTCCATGGCTGTCAATCAGCCCCGGAGGAGTGGCGTTCTCCAGGCTTGCCTGGAAGCTCATCGGCTGGTTCTTGCCGACCGACTGCATCGAGAGGCGCCGGATGGTGAACTGCAGTGGGTCTTTCCCAGGCTTGCGAGAATAAACCCGCAGGATCGTGCCGTTCGCGGTCATTTCTCCAATGATCACATCGGGCGCAGCCTGCTGCTTCCGGGCTTTCTGTTTCTTTTGATTCTTCTGAGCCCTCGCGTTTCCCGGAAGCTGCTGGTCGCCAGAGGAAACTTGATTCGAATCCCCTTTTTGCCGGCGCGGCGGTATGTTGATTTCCAACCCCTCCAGTTCGACGCGGGCGACGTGCGGAGTGCTTCGGAGTATTCCCCCCAGGCTGCCGTAGAGGCTGAGCTTTTTGATACTGAAAAATGGCGGAAAGCTCGCGGGCTGGTCGCGGCGGCGCACTATAACCTGATCCGCGCTCACGTGCAGTTCCGGCAGGAGCTTGATCCTGAGGTCCGCGATGTTCACTTGGGCGTGATAGCGCGTCTCCAGCAATCCCACCAGCCGTCTGCGAACCACCGGTCCGGCAAAGGCATTGACCATGAAAATTGCGGACACAACCAGCGGAACCAGAACGAGGGTTCCACCCAGGATCCATCGCAAAATTCGCCGCCGAGGGCCCGCCGGGCGACTCTGCTTCGTGCCTTCGGGATTGTTCTCTGGCTGCACCCGATTCATGCCCCCATGGCACACCAAAGCCACGTCCCAAAGTCGGGAATGGCAGAAAAGTTCTCTGTGCCTGAAAACGGCCTTTCAAGACATCTGGCGGTCACTTGGACGCGGTTCGATGTCCAGCCGTTGTCCCGAAAGCGGGAGAACGAGGCGAAAAAGCCCGCACCTGCCGGATCTCCACAGGACCGTGGCTGCTTCATGATCTTTTTACCGGGGCGTTACCTCCGCTTAACACCCGGCTGCTACGGTCGGGCACATTGGTTGGCTTTTCGAGGAGTTCCATGCCCCTGCTTATTCGCACTGAGACGCTGGAAGATGTTCGGGTCCTCCGCTGCGCTGGAGGCATTGCTTACGGCCGCGATATCGAGGTCCTAACCGAGCTGATCACGGAAATCTTGCAACAGAAAGGAGCCGTCCTGCTCGACCTGGAAGAGGTGACCGCAATCGATAGCGCGGGCGTCGGCGCGCTGGTGGTTCTCTATCGCTGGGCCCAGGCCGGTAATGCAAAGATTGCGTTCTGCTGCCCGCCCAGGCGGCTTTCCAAGTTGCTGCACATTCTCCATTTGCGGGAGCTGCTGCAAATCTACGAGGGCCGGCAGCAGGCAGTACTTTCCCTGCTGGCTACCGAGCTGCCGCGGCAGTCTTCTTGTCCCCGGCCCCAGCGCCGCGCATAGGGGTGAAATTATGCTCCCCATAGCCGCTCTTTCCGGTCATTTCCAACACTGATCCGCAAGCACGAGTGTCGTGCCTACTTGCTTGTTCGGCCTGCGTCCGGTATCGTCGTCAGGTTCAGCCACATGCGTATGGGCACGAAGCAAGACCGGACGGGAGCGCTGGTGCGTAAGCTGGGACGCTTGCTGCAGGAGATTCCCAGGAAAGCCAGCGTCGACCGTGTTCACGATCTGCGTACCACGGTTCGTCGCCTGGAGACCATTCACGTGACCCTGGCGCCCGCGGACACGTCCAAGCAGTGGAAGCGACTTTCCAAAGTCCGCAAGCAGGCCGGAAAGGTCCGCGACCTCGACGTACAAATGGCCGCCCTCGCAGCCTCAGGTTGGAATCGGGCCTGCGCGACAAGTCCCGTCTGATGCATGCGCTGGAACAGAATCGCGCACGCCTGACGAAGAAACTTGTGAAAGTCGTAGAGGAGGTGCCCCGCCGCGGCCTGGAAAAGTCTCTGCAGCGCCTGCGAGTGGCTGAGAACTCCGTTCCTGCCAAGCAACGCCGCGACCAGCAGGCGCAGTGGGTGTCGGAGGCTTCGGGTCATTTTCTTGAGGCTTGCCAAAGCCACCAGCCGCTGACGGAAAACAATCTCCACGACCTTCGCAAGGAGTGCAAGCGCGCCCGCTACCGGGCTGAAATGGCCGCTCCCAATCCCAGCGCCAAATCCCTGGTGAAGCAGCTCAAGAACATCCAGGACGCGGTGGGTGACTGGCATGACTGGCTTACCTTGAGCCAGGCCGGGGAAGCTCTGTTGCAAAACGGCAATCCGTCGGCGTTGCTCAGTGCGCTGCGACTACAGACGCATGCCCGTTTCCTGCATGCCCTGCAGACCGTCCAGGAAGTCCGGCAGGCGCTCGCCGCGGTGAAGATTAGTGTTCCCCGTAAGCCCGCCTCCGCCGTCGAGCAAGCCAAGTCGGCGGTAGCGTAAGAACTTGTAATCCGGATTTGTAACTTGCGCCGAGCGTTGCCTGGATGCGAGTCGTCTTCCAGCGCGCTCGGCGAAAATAACAAATTATCAATTTTCAAATTACAAATTCCCCATGCCGAATCTTGCCGCAGTTGACATCGGCGCTAACTCCGTTCGGCTGAAGGTCGCCTCCCTCGTCCGCCACCGCGTGGAAGTCATTCGCGAAGACCGGGAAGTTACCCGTCTGGGGGAAACGGTTTTCCGAACCGGTCTGCTCGATCCGCAGGCCATTCACGCCACCGTCAAGGTACTGCAGCGTTTCCATAAGATCTGCCAGACGCTGGGAGCCAGCGCCGTACGGGTGGTGGCCACCAGCGCCTTGCGCGATGCGCGCAATGCCGGGGCATTTCTCAACTGGGTGCGCTCCTCCACCGGCTGGCACGTGGAAATCATCTCCGGCCTGGAAGAAGGCCGCCTGATTCATCTGGGCGTAATGTCGGGGGCGCGCCTGCGCGCCGCGCGCGTCCTGTTGATCGACCTTGGCGGAGGCAGCTGCGAAGTCACCATCTCCTCCGAAGGCCAGATCCGGCAGATGTACTCCCTGCCTCTGGGCGCGGTGCGTCTCACCCAGGAGTTCCTGCACCGTGACCCGCCCAAAGCAAAGGAATTGGAACGCCTGCGGAGCTTTATTGACGAGGAGCTCGGACGCTACCAGAAACGGCTGCTGAAAGACAAAGTCAATACCGTGCTCGCCACCTCGGGGACAGCGGCGGCCCTGGCGGGAGCCTGGCAGGGACGCAACACTTCTTCCCAGAGCGTTGCGCTCGTGCCCGCCTCCGGCGTGAGCAAGCTGGCGGCGGAGCTTTCGCACATGAACTCCGGTGAGCGCCGCTCGCTGCCCGGTATCGGGCCCCGGCGCGCGGAGATTATCGTGGCCGGAGCCTGGGTGTTTGCCGGACTGATGCAGGAGCTCAAGCTGCCGGGCTTTCGCTACTCTCCCCTGGGACTGGGCGATGGAGTACTGGCGCAGATGGTCGCGGATTATGGGCCCACGGAGCGCATGCGCAAACGCATTGCTTCCGAGCGCAGCGCCACCCTGCTGAACGCCGGCCATCACTACGGAGTGGACCAGCGCTTTGCCCGCCACGTGCGCGACCTGTCGCTGGAGCTGTTCCGCCGGCTGCGATCGGTCCACCAGTTGCCGCCCGAGTATTCCGACTGGCTGGCGGCGGCGGCCATGCTCCATGAAGTCGGCAGCTATCTGAACCGCGCCGGCCGGCATCGCCACACGCAGTACATCATCGCCAACTCCGAAATGTTCGGCTATACCACACGGCAGCGGCACATCATCGCCACCATCGCCCGCTACGTGGGCAAGTCGCGCCCTTCGGACAGCGACCGGTCCATGGGCCTGCTGCCGCCGGAAGACCGTTTGCTGATTCCCAAAACGGTGGTGCTGTTGCGCCTGGCTCGTGCTCTCGACCAGGGCCGCCGCGGGGCCGTCACTGGCATCCATGCCCGCTTCCAGGACGGGAAAGTCGTTTTGCGGGTCCACCCCAGGCGCAGCGGAGCGGAACTGGAGGTGTGGGCGCTGGAAAAGGAGCGAGCCTACTTCCGCGAAGTTTTCGGCAGGGATTTGGTTCCGATGCTTTCGTAAACCGCCCGCACCACCTTGGGTGTAAGCGACCACTTCAGCACCGCCCGTCGCGGACCGATGTCCAACTTGGCGACCCCGCCCTTTTTCATCTCCACGGAAGCGCGGCTGGTTCCGCCCGTGACCAGCAGGCTCAGAAAATGGCTCATGGTGGGATTGTGGCCAACGACCATGATGGCTTCTTCCTTGCGGTGGCGGTCGAGCAGGTCGCGGAAGGCTTCAAACTGGGCGTCGGGACGCAGGGCGGCATCGAACTGCAGCTTGCCCTCATGGCCCATCTCGTTGCTCACCATGGCGGCGGTTTGCGAGGCCCGCTTGAGCGGACTGGAAATCACGACTTCTACCTGCGCATTCAGTGCCGCCAGCGCCCTGCCCACATAGCGGCACTGGGCAATTCCCTCGGCATCGAGGGGACGCTTTTCATCCAGCGCCGCATTGGCGCGCTTGTTCCCGGCATTGGCGTGGCGCAGAAAGTACACGATCATATCTTTCCCTCATGCGCGCGGGAACGTGACACGGCAAGCCCGCGCGCGCGCGATTTGTGAGCGGACGCGCGGGGAATGCTGTCCACAGTCTGCCTGCCTTCGGCCACTTCGACCAGAAAGTCCTGCGCCGAAAACGAGCGTACTCCGGGACGTTCCACGCGTTCATAGCTGCCATCCGGCCGCAAGACACGCGTCTTGGCGGTATCCGCCAGATAAGCTGCCAGTATCTCATCCCGCAACCGCTGCCGCAGAATGGGGTCGCGCACCGGAAACAGCAGTTCTACGCGCTCGTAGAGATTTCGAGGCATCCAGTCCGCGCTTCCCAGGTAGATCTCTTCGGCTCCCCCATTGCCGAAACTGAAGATGCGAGTATGCTCCAGGAACCTGCCCACGATGCTGCGCACCCGAATACGCGAGCTCACACCTCGCACCCCTGGACGCAGGGCGCACATGCCGCGCACAATCAGATCGATCTCCACCCCCGCCTGCGAGGCCCGGTACAACTCCTGGATGATGCTGGGCTCCAGCAGGGCATTCATTTTGGCGATGATGCGGGCGGGACGCCCCTGGCGGGCGTGCTCCGCTTCGCGGGCGATGAGGGCCAGGGTCTTCTGCGCCAGGTCCAGAGGCGCAACCAGCAGCGGCTCGTAGGTAGGTTGTTCGGCATAGGCGGTCAGAAAGTTGAACAGCGAGTGCGCGGCCGAGGTCAGGTCCTCGCTGCTGGTTAACATACTCAGGTCGGTATAGAGTGCCGCGGTCACCGAATTGTAGTTCCCCGTCCCCAGATGCAGATACTGGCGGATGACCCCGTCCGGGTCTTTGCGCACCAGCAGCGCCATTTTGCAGTGGGTCTTCAGTCCCACCAGGCCGTGAAAAACCTGCACTCCGGCATTCTGCAACTCCCGCGCCCAGCGGATGTTGGAGGCCTCGTCGAAGCGCGCCTTCACCTCCACCACCACCGTAACTTCCTTCTGGGTCGCCGCCTCCACCAGGGCATGCACAATCGGGGACTCGTTGCTGGTGCGATAGAGCGTCTGCTTGATCGACATGACGCGCGGATCGCTGGCCGCTGATTCAATAAACGAGACTACCGAATCATAGGAATCGTAGGGGTGATGGAGCAGGATGTCGCGCCGCCGCAGCTCTTCGAACAGGTCCGTCGATTTGTTCGTGAGGTGCAGTTCGCGCGGCGTAAACGATCGGAACTTAAGGTCGGGCCGGTCGATCTGGTCGTAGATGGCTCCCAGGCGCAGCAGACTGACCGGGCCCGGAGTGTGAAAAACCTGCCAGTCGCGCAACCCGAATGTGCTCTGCAGCCGGTCGACGATCTCGTGACTGGCTCCCGATTCGATTTCCAGGCGCACCGCGTCCCCCCGGCGGCGGTTGTGCAGTTCGGTGCGGATTGCCTCCAGCAGGCTGCGCGATTCCTCTTCCTGCAGGTATAAGTTGCTGTTGCGGGTGATGCGGAAGGGCGCTGCCGACAGGATCTCGTATCCGCGATACATCTGCGCGGCATGCGCAGCCACCAGGTCGGCCAGGAAGACATAATCGTCTGTGCCGCTTTTGGCGGGCAGGCGGATGAGTCGCGGCAGCACGCGCGGAACCGTAACCACTCCCATGTAAGTTCCGGAAGCCCGCCGCCGCCGGCGCAGCAGCAGTCCCAGGCAAAGCGCCTTGTTGATGACTCGGGGAAAAGGATGCGCCGGGTCCACCGTCACGGGAGTCAGCAGCGGATCCAGTTCGCGCTTGCGGTACACGTTGAGAAAGCCGCGCGCCTCCGCCTCCACCTCGTCCAGCCCCAGGACGCGAATGCCCTGCTCCGCCAGGCCGGAACGCAACTGTTCGTTCCAGCAGCGGTACTGGTCAGCCATGAGATCGTGGCTTTGCTCATCGATGAGTTGGGCTTCCTGAGGGGGAGACAGGCCATCGGGGCTGGCGTCCGTCAGCCCGTCTTCCATGCGCTGCAGCAGTGCGGCCACGCGCACTTCGAAGAATTCATCGAGGATGCTCGCGCTGATGGACAGGAAGCGAACCCGCTCCAGCAAAGGATTACGCTCATCCTGGGCTTCTTCCAGCACTCGCCGGTTGAACGCCAGGGAAGCGGCTTCGCGATTCAGGTAATAGTTCGGATGGTCCAGAGCGATCCGTGCCATTTACGCCGCCAATGCTAATCCACGTATGTGAATGGATTGTGAAACCAAGGCGCGAGTACAGATTTGCTCTTTTGAGTCGTGCGTGGACAACGCAGCCCCCGGCGCGATTCGCCACTTTCATGGTAACAGCATCCCATCCGTCCCTCTGTCACCCGGCAGGAGGCATACTCTCCAAAGTCCAAGCAAGGCTCAGTCCCAGCGGATCACCTTTGTAACCATTACGAAAAGAATGCCCTGGCCGCCCGCCAGATTGCGCTCACCGGGTTTTCAGCATTTATAATGAAAAGAGTTCGCCCCCAGGGAGAGTCGTCTGGATGCGCGGGCTTTTCGGAGCCGCCCCCACTCTGACCGTGCGGCCCAAAGCAGAGAGCAGCCGGCAGGATTCGGTTGCAGCCAACTTCGGAAACAGGAAAGCAGGTCCGGTGACTCAGTCCAAGGAAAAATTCGAGACCAAAAAGCTGCCCATGATGCCCATTCGGGATGTGGTCATCTTTCCCTACATGATGACCCCGTTCGTCGTGGGACGCGAGTCCAGCGTGCGCGCCCTAGAAGAAGCTCTGGCCTCCGATAAGAAGATTTTTCTCGCCACCCAGCACGATGCCAGCGTCGACGAACCCAAGCCCAATGAAGTCTTTCAGGTCGGCACGGTGGTGAACATCGTCCAGAGCCTCAAGCTTCCCGACGGAAACATTAAAGTTTTGGTTGAGGGTGTAGAGCGCGGCAAGGTCCTGCAGGTTACCGATACGGACGGATACTTCGAAGCCACCATCCGCACCATGAAGTACTCCAGCGAACTGGCTCCAGCCCTGGAGTCCGGCATGCAGCGCGTGACCTCCTTGTTCGAGCAGTACGTGAAGCTCTGCCAGTCTCTGAATTACGAGACCATGATCGCCGCCGTACGCCACGAGGATCCTGCCAAGCTCACCGACACCATCGCCGCCAACCTGCAGCTCTCCATCGAGGAGAAGCAGCAACTCTTGGAGATTTTCGATCCCGCCGAACGCCTGAACCGGGTGGCCGACGTGCTGGAAGTCGAGATCGAAAAGCTAAACATGGACCGCAGCATCCAGTCCCGCGTCAAGCGGCAGATGGAGCGGGCGCAAAAAGAGTACTACCTCAACGAAAAGATCAAGGCCATCCAGAAGGAACTGGGACGCGGTGAGAAGAGCGAATACGACGAGCTGAAAAAGAAGATCGACGCCGCCGGCATGCCGAAGGATGTGCACGAGAAGGCCCTGCAGGAGCTGAAAAAGATCGAAGCCATGCCGCCCATGTCGGCCGAGTCCACCGTCTCCCGCAACTACCTGGACTGGCTCCTGGCCGTGCCCTGGAAGAAGCGCTCCAAGGAGATCCGCAGCATCGACCGCGCCGAGAAGGTTCTGAACGAAGACCACTATGGGCTGGAGAAGATCAAGGAGCGCATCCTGGAATTCCTGGCGGTGCGGCAGTTGGTCAAAAACCCCAAGGGCTCGATCCTCTGCTTTGTCGGACCTCCAGGCGTGGGCAAGACTTCGCTGGGAATGTCCATCGCCAAGGCCACGGGGCGGAAGTTCGTCCGCATGTCGCTGGGGGGCGTGCGGGACGAAGCCGAAATCCGCGGCCATCGCCGCACCTACATCGGCGCCCTGCCGGGACAGATCATCCAGATGATGAAAAAGGCCGGCACCAAGAATCCGGTATTCATGCTGGATGAAGTGGACAAGATGTCCATGGACTTCCGTGGCGATCCCTCATCCGCGTTGCTGGAAGTGCTCGATCCCGAACAGAATTTCATGTTCGTCGACCACTACCTCGACGTGGAGTACGACCTTTCGCAGGTATTCTTCATCGCCACCGCCAACGTGCTGCACACCATTCCGGCGCCCTTGCAGGACCGCATGGAAGTTCTCCGGCTGCATGGCTATACGGAGGCCGAAAAAGTTGAAATTGCCAAGCAATACCTGGTGCGCAAGCAGCGGCAGCAGGCCGGCCTGACCGAGGAAAACATCATTCTCACGGAGAACGCGATCACCGGAATCATCCGCGGCTATACCCGGGAAGCCGGAGTGCGGAACCTGGAGCGCGAGATTGGCAACGTCTGCCGCAAGGTGGCCCGCAAGGTGGTCAAGCACGGCGCCAGCTTCGCCGTCACCCTTACCGAGGAAAACCTGCACGAGTTTCTGGGCGTGCCTAAGTTCCGCGAGTCCATGGTCCACGAAACCAGTGAGATTGGGCTGGTGACCGGGCTTGCCTGGACCGAAGTTGGCGGCTCGATTCTCACCACCGAAGCCGCCATCGTGGACGGCAAAGGCAAACTGACTCTCACCGGCCAGCTCGGCGACGTCATGCAGGAGTCCGGCCAGGCCGCCATGTCTTATGTGCGTTCCCGGGCCGCGCGCCTGGGCGTGCCCCGGGACTTCTACCGCAACTTCGATATCCACGTGCACGTGCCCGAGGGCGCTATTCCCAAGGACGGCCCTTCGGCCGGCATCACCATCGCCACCGCCATTGCCAGCGCGCTGTCCGGCATTCCGGTCCGTCGCGACATCGCCATGACGGGAGAAATCACCCTACGCGGCAAGGTTCTCCCCATCGGAGGATTGAAGGAAAAGCTGTTGGCGGCGCATCGTGCCGGCATCTTCGAGGCAATTCTTCCCAAGGAGAACGAAAAGGACCTCGCCGACCTGCCGGATAACCTCCGCAGCGCCATGAAGCTTCACCTGGTGGACACCATGGACGACGTGCTGCAGGTGGCGCTGGAGGGACCCCTTCCCGAGCCGCTGGAGTCGCCGCGCCTGCCTTTTTCCCAGCAGCAGCCTGCTCCGCCCAGTGCGCACCAGCAGCAATAAGCAGGAAATCGGTCAAGCGAGACCGGTCGTGCCCCGACCGGTCTTTACGCTTTTTGTTTCACTCTTTTTCGAACACTGCCCGGGTTTCTGTCATCCGCCGATTTCAACCAGCACGCGGGAACCCTGCCTGCTTCGATTGGGCGGCTTCTCACTGCTTCCGGCGGGAGGGCCTTCGCGGTGCATGGGTCGCAACCATGGGGCCAAGGGGCGGAATTTTGCGAACCGTTGCAGGCGGACGGAGCATCTCAAGACGGAGCCGGTTTTTGGCGAAAAAGGGTCCTGGCAGAAGCACCAAAGTCACTGCCCCGACGTCACTGCCCGAAAAAGAGAAGAGGAGCGGTAACCCCCGGAAGTGACCCCGGCCGGGCACTTGAGGCCCGAAATTGCATGTTATACTCAGGTTAGGCCGGATGGGTTTGCAAAGGACCTGCTCCCAGATTAAGGAATGAAACGATGGTTCCTGGTTCGCGACGCTCCCTATTTTTTGTCGTCTTTGTAATCTTCGCTTTTGGCTGCCTGGGGGCGCTCTTTGGACAGCGCATCGGTATGAGCCCGCCTTCGGCCGACTCGGACGTCCATGACAGCCTGAAAACCTTCACCCAGGTCTACGAGCTCGTGCAGCAGAATTACGCGGAGCCGGTAGATCCCGACAAAGCCATTTACAACGGCGCCATTCCAGGAATGCTGCGGGTTCTTGACCCCCACTCCAATTTCTTCGATCCCAAGGCCTACTCTCAGCTTCGCGAAGAACAGCGCGGTAAGTACTACGGCGTGGGCATGCAGGTGGGGCCGCGCAATAACAAAGTGATCGTCATTGCCCCATTCGTGGGCACGCCGGCCTATCGGGCGGGAATCCACCCAGGTGACATCATCGTGGCAGTGGACGGCAAACCCACCGATAACCTGAGCACCAGTGAAGTAGCCGACCTGCTGAAGGGGCCCAAAGGGACTCAGGTGCGCATCACGATCTCGCGGGAGGGTTCGCCGAAGCCCCTGGATTTCACCGTAACTCGCGACGAAATTCCCCGCTACAGCGTCGATCTCCATTTCCTGATCCGTCCGGGCGTGGGATACATGCACATTTCCGGATTCCAGGAAACCACCGACCAGGAAGTCCAGCAGGCTCTTGACGAGTTCGGAAACATCCACGGCCTGATTCTCGATCTTCGCGACAACCCCGGCGGCCTCTTGAGCGAAGGCGTGGGCGTGGCCGACAAATTCCTCAAAAAAGGCTCTGTCATCGTCTCCCACCACGGCCGCTCCTCGCCGGAGAAGGTCTACCGCGCGGCCCACGGCGACGGCGGCCATGATTATCCCATCGTGGTGCTGGTCAACCGCGGAACCGCCTCGGCAGCCGAGATCGTCTCCGGAGCCATTCAGGACCACGACCGCGGGCTGATTGCTGGCCAGAACACGTTCGGCAAGGGCCTGGTGCAGACGGTCTATCCGCTCTCCGAAGATACGGGGCTGGCACTGACCACAGCCAAGTACTACACCCCGAGCGGGCGCCTGATCCAACGTGATTATTCCCATATTTCGCTGTACGACTACTATTACAACCGCAACGCGGACGAGAATACCGCCAACCGCGAGGTCAAAATGACCGACAGCGGTCGCCCGGTGTACGGCGGCGGCGGCATCACGCCCGACGTCAAGATTCCTGCCGAGAAGACCAACGCTTTCCAGGATCGCCTGTTGCAGCACTACGCGTTCTTTAACTTTGCTAAGCACTACACCACCGACGAGAAGATTACCAAGGACTTCCAGGTAACCCCCGAAGTCCTGCAGGCCTTCCGCTCTTTCCTCACCGAGCAGAAGATTCCCTGGACGGAAGCCGAGATCTCGCAGGTGGAAGACTGGGTAAAGGACAACATTAAGATCGAGGTGGTAATCGACAGCGCGGGACAACAGGAAGGGCTGAAGGTGCAGAAAGAAAACGATCCTGAGGTGGCAAGGGCCCTGGAACTGCTTCCCCAAGCCAAGGCGCTCGCGGACAATGCCAAGAAAATCATCGCCGAGCGTGGCGTTGCTCGCAACACCGCCGTCAACAACAGCGCCCGCTAGACCCGGCCGTCTGAGAGCCGTCTTAGAAATGAAAAGCCCGCCGGCATTCCGGCGGGCTTTGTTTTGTCCTGACTTCCCAGTTCCCGATGCTCGAACCAATTGCAGCCGGGGAAGCTCCACTTATGTCAGGAGCGTTTTGTTCCTGCCAGCATCATCACCGCCCCGGCGCCGATGAGCACCACCGATATGATGGGAGAGACCTTGGAAGAGTGCTGCGTCTCAATTCCCACCTCCGCGCTTCCAACCTTCACCCCGTGGTGCTCCCGGTTGGGAACGGGCACAAATAGAGACGCCACTCCCAGGACCAGCGCCACCAATCCGACCCAAAAAATCGCTTTCATCAGCTTGATCCCCTGCTTTCTGCCAGGCCTCTCCGGCCGGGCGTTCACCGCTTGTCAGCTCTGAGCTGTATCCGTTCTTCATGGGATGCGCGAAAAGCAGGGCGTGCTGCTCTCAGATTAAGGCCGGTCGCGGCCGGGCCACCCTGTTTTCGAAGAGGACATGGCTCTCGGCCGCGCCGAGGATCAGAGGATCAGGGCAGAAACGAAAAGCCCGGCCTGGGCCGGGCTCTATGCGAATCAATTCCATGGCTGCCTAGTCGTGATGCTCGGCTGCCAGGGCCTGCTCGGGTTCGAACGCGGAGCGCCGGCGACGGCCGCGGAACCGCAGATGCGTATTGAACCACGTCTGCGCCGCCTCCAGATAGACGTAATACACGGGCGTGATGTACAGCGTAAGAAGCTGGGAGAACAGCAGTCCGCCTACGACAGCCAGGCCCAGCGGCTGCCGGGACTCGCCACCGGCGCCGTATCCCAGCGCGATCGGCAGCGTGCCTACCAGGGCTGCCATGGACGTCATCATGATCGGGCGGAAGCGGACCAGCGCGCCCTGATAGATCGCCTCCGACGGCATCTTGGCAGAATTGCGCTGCGCGTCGAGGGCAAAGTCAATCATCATGATGGCGTTCTTCTTCACGATCCCGACCAGCATGATGATCCCCACGAAGGCGTAGAGGTTCAGGTCCATGTGGAAGAATTCGAGCGTCACCAGGGCGCCAAAGCCCGCCGAAGGCAAGCCGGAAAGAATCGTGACGGGGTGAATGAAACTCTCGTACAGAATTCCCAGCACCACGTAAATCACCAGGATCGACATGATCAGCAGCACACCCAGTCCGGACAGCGAGGACTGGAACAGCTGGGCCGTACCCTGGAAGCTGGTGGAAATGGTGGAAGGAAGCAGTTGCAGGGCGACCTTATTCACCGAATCCACTGCTTGGCCGATGGAATAGCCAGGCTTGATGTTGAACGAGAGCGTCACCGCCGGCATTTGCCCCACGTGCTGCAGCGAAACCGGACCCACAGAGTACGTCTCGGACGCCACTTCCGTAAGCGGCACCAGTTGCCCGGAATTGCTGCGCAGGTACATCATCGAGAGCGCCGCGGGATCGCGCTGAAACTGCGGAAGCAGCTCCACCAGGACGCTGTAAGCATCCGTCGAAGCATAGATGGTAGAAACCTGGCGCGAACCGAACGAGGAATACAGCGCGTCCTGAACCTGCTCACTGCTGATCCCCAGAGCAGCGGCCTTGTCGCGGTCGATCTTCAAGTGCAGCTCGGGATTCTTGATTTGCAGATCTGTATTCACATCCTCCAGCTCGGGAATTTTCTCCATCGCCGCTTCCAGCTTGGGCGCGTACTCATACAGTTCCGAGATATTCGGGCTCTGCATCGTGAACTGATACGGGCTGCGGCTGTTGATGCCGCCGACGCGGATCGAAGGTGGAATACTCAGAAACGCCTGCACGCCGGGAATAGCGTTAATCGCGGGACGAAGCTGCTGGATCACCTGCGTCGCGTGCGGGCGCTGCTCGCGCGGCGTGAGCTTCAGGCTCATATTGGCGTTGTTGTCCTGGCCGACACGGATGAACGACTCCGCTACATAGGGATCTTTCTTGAGCACCTTCTCAACTTCGTGGGTTAAACGCACCATGGAGTCGTAGGAAGTGCCCTGCGCGGCCTCGAAGGAACCAAAAATGAACCCTTGATCTTCGGTGGGCAGAAACCCTTTGGGAATGGTCATGAACATCCACACCGTCATCCCGAGGACCGCGAGCGAGACCATGAAGGTTACGAAGCGGTGGCGAAGGGTTCTTTGCAGGGTCCACTGATACATGGATTGCAGGGCATTGAAGCCGCGATCGAAAGCGCGGTACAGCATTCCATGCGACTGGTGGTGCGATGGCTTCAGGAAGCGGCTGCACAGCATCGGCGTCAGGGTTAGCGAAACGAATCCGGACACCAGAATCGCCACCGCAATGGTCACCGCGAACTCCTGCAGCAGCCGTCCCAGAATCCCCGACATGAAAAGCACGGGGATGAATACGGCGGCCAGCGACAGGGTCATGGAAATGATGGTGAAGCCGATTTCCGCGGAGCCCTGCAGCGCCGCTTCCATGGGGGGAACCCCCATTTCCATATGCCGGACAATGTTCTCCAGCATCACAATGGCGTCATCCACCACGAAGCCTACCGAGAGCGTCAGGGCCATGAGCGACAGGTTGTCGACCGAGTAGCCCAGCAGGTACATCACGGAGAAGGTGCCGACAATGGAAAGCGGCAAGGCCATGCTGGGAATGGCGGTCGCGGAAAGGTTCCGCAAAAACATGAAGATGACCAGGATCACCAGCACCAGCGCCAGCAGCAGCGTGAATTTTACGTCGCGCACCGACTCGCGGATAGGAATCGAACGGTCATAGCGCACCCTGAGGTTAATGGCTGGCGGAATCTGCTCCCGCAACTGCGGAAGGACCGCCATGATGGAGTCGACGACCTCGACCGTGTTGGCCCCGGGCTGCCTCTGAATGGCCAGTTGAATCGAGCGCTCGCCGTTACTCCAGTTCGAGCTCTGCTCGTTCTCCACGCCGTCTAAGACCCGGCCTAACTGATCCAGCCGGACCGGGGCTCCATTGCGGTAGGCCACGATGATGTTGCGATAGCCGGAGGCATCCGCGAGCTGCCCGTTCGTCTGCAGGGTCAGCGCCTGGTGCACGCCCCACATCGTGCCTGTGGGAAGATTGCTGTTTCCGCTTTGAATGGCGCTGATGACTTCGTTGAAGCCGATCTGCTGCGCCGCCAAAATCCGGGGGTCGAGCTGCACCCGCACGGCATACTTCTGCTCTCCGAAAACGTTGACCTGGGCGACTCCGTCCAGCGTGGAAATGCGCTCGGCGACCACGGTCTCCGCGTAGTTATTGACGTCGGAAAGCTGCAACGTGGGAGACGTAAGATTCAAAAACAGAATAGGAGCGTCGGCCGGGTTCACCTTGTTATAGGAGGGGGGACTCGGCATGTTGTCGGGCAAACCACGAGCGGAGGAGATCATGGTTTGCACGTCCTGCGCCGCGGCGTCTACGCTGCGGTTCAGCGAGAATTGCAGGGTAATGTTGGTGCTGCCCAGGGAACTGCTGGAGGTCATCGAATCCAGGCCGGGAATGGTGGAAAAGCGGTTCTCCAGCGGAGTCGCAACTGCCGACGCCATCGTCTGCGGACTCGCTCCGGGCAGATTGGCCCGCACGTTGATCGTCGGATATTCCACCGACGGCAAATCGCTCACCGGCAGCAGCCGGTAAGCCATGGTGCCGAACATCAAAACCGAGAGCATGACCAGAGTGGTCATGATGGGGCGGCGAATACATAGCTCCGGGATGCTCATGCGCTCAACCTCTTACCTGGCTGCGGCGATCTGCCGGTTCGGCGGTTCGGAAGCCGCCGAATTCTGCTGCTGGGAAATCACCTCGCCCGCCGCCTGCTTGATCTCGACCTTGGTTCCGGTCGGCCGCAGCCGCAGTTGCCCGTCCGTGACGACCGTTTGTCCAGGATTCAACCCTTCGGCAATCACCGCCTGGTCTCCCACCCTGCGCAGCACCTTCACTTTCCGCTGCTGCGCGAAATGCTGGTCGTCGACGATGAACACAAACTCTCCATCCTGCCCTGTTTGAACTGCCTGGTTGGGAACCACGATGGCGCCCGATTGCACGGTGAGAGTGAGAGAAACGTCGGCGTATTGGCCGGGCCACAGCTGCCGCTCCCGATTCGGAAACACCGCCTTCAGCCGGATCATCGCCGTACTGGGATCCACCTTGTTGTCGACGAAGAAAACCTTGCCCTCGGCCTGCTTCGTGCTTCCCGGAACTCCCACCTCGGCCGTCAGTCCCTTGGTCGCCATGAAGTGCCGGATTTCAGGCAGGTACTGCTCATGCACCGCGAAGCTTACGAAGATGGGCTCGACCTGGTGAATGGTGACCAGGTCCGTGGTGTCGTTGGCCCGAACCATGTTCCCCTGATTCACCATCAGGCTTCCTGTCCGGCCGCTGATGGGAGCGTGGATTTCAGTGTATTGCAGGTCCAATTTTGCCGTCTGCAGCGCCGCCCGGTCAGCGCGCACCGTGGCTTCCAGGGCTTCATTGTTCGTCCGCTGCTGGTCGTATTGCTCGCTGGAGATGACTCCTTCCTTGAACAACTGCTCATAGCGCCGCGCCTGTGCACGCTGGTTCTCCGCCTGCGCAACGTCGCGCGCCAGATTCGCTTCCTGGCGGTCTACTTCCGCCTGGAAGGGACGCGGGTCGATGGTGAAGAGCAGGTCGCCTTTCTTGACGTCCTGCCCTTCCTGGAAATGGACCCCAACCAGCTCGCCGGTCACCTGGGACTTCACTCCCACCACCGAATAGGCTTCCACCGAGCCGATCGCCTGCACCTTCAACGGTATATTCTTCCGTTCCACGGTGGCGACGGTAACCGGAACCATTGCCTCGGCCTGTGCACGGACCTGCTTTCCGGCCGTCGCCGAACAGCCGGCCAGCAAAACAACGCCGGATATCACAACACCTAAAGTCGCGCGCAACATAAGCCTCTTACCCGAACTCCCGGGCAAACAATTATCTGCGTACCCAGCTTCCTTTCTGACTTGTTTTTTCTCCCCCAGGGAGGCACCTTAGTGGCATATATCGTTACTTGATCTCGGAACTCAGGAACCGGGAGCACTTCCGCAGCGGCCTATGCCTGGCATGGCACTGGAATATGCCAAAATCCCCCACTCCCCCAGCTTTGGACGTAAGAAGAGTAAATAGGCATTCCCAAAATTTTTATTGCCCCTCCATTACATTCCACGTCGAACTTGGCCACACCGTGAGCAGACAGGGACGGCAGAACAACGCGCCCGGGCGAAAAGGTCGCCTGCATCCACAAACCGGAAACGTCAGATAGGGGAGCACTCGGCGATTGCGTCGCGCCAAGTGTCTTTTATTTTCAGTGTTTCGCACCCGGTGAATCTACGGCTGTCAAGCTGAAACCGCACCCTTCCCGAGTCTAATACTATCCGGAAAGGGAGATCAGGTTCAACCCACGTCGGTGGGGGGCAACGCCTGGGTCGAAGCTCGTCGCGGACGGGAAGGATAGCGAAAATAAGATGCTCCCACGCGCATGTTTCGGATCCACCCATGGGGCGCGACGATCGCGATCGTGAGGCCCAGCAAAGCATGAGCCATCCCCAGCGGGTAAATGTTGCGTGCGCGCTGGAAGAGCTTCACAAAGGCCATTCCGGCCACAAACGTTGCCGGCACCAGCACGGGATTTGGAATGTGCGCTGCGGCAAATAATCCTGCCGTTGCCCAGCACGCCTTTTTTCTGTCTCTCAGCAGCCGTTCCAAATTCACGTAGAAGAAGCTCTGTAGCATGAACTGCTGAAAGACAGCCCAGACGGAGTAGGAAAGCGCATGCCGCCAGACCGGACCTGTGCCCGGAAGCCCGCCCAGCGTTCCCGCGCTCCAGGCCGCCAGAAGGACGGCCAGGCTGGCCGCCGCCGCCAGCGGCACTGCAATCAGGGCTCTTGAAAATCCGGCAGCTCCTATTCCAAGCTCGCCAGGGGACCGCCCCTGGGCCACAACCGAAAGCACGATCCAGACCGCAACCGCCCAGCAGGCAATCGCCTGAGCATGGCCGCTTGTCCACAGAGCGACTTCCAGAATGCCGTAGCCGACGGCAAGCTGGAACCAGAGCCAGCCTCGCGTCATGCTTTCAGTTTACGAGTCTGATCTCAGGCGGAAAAGGATGGCCCGCTTCAGGAATTCTCAGATCGCAAGTTCACTCTCGTTTGCAAATTCCTGGCAGCTCTCGATTGTGTCCCCGGATTCGTCAATACTCGATGGCTCAATCACCCAAGTTTCTCAATTTCCGCCTTCACCGCCGCTATAATCAAGCTATCTTGAATCGCTTTCATTGCATTTGCGTCGCCCTGGTCCTGCTGTTTTTCATGAGGCCGGTCCAGGGGCAGACTCCAACTGCAGCCTCTTCATCATCCCCGTCACCCTCGTCGGCGACGCTCGTGGTCTTTCCCTTTGAGAACCGCTCCGGAGCGCCGGGCCTGCAGTGGATCTCAGAGTCCTTCCCCGAAGTGCTGAGCGAACGCATGTCTATGCCCTGGCTCTACACGGTTCCACGCAGCGACCGGGCCTATGCTTTTGAACGGGCGGGAGTTCCCGGCAACGTTTCGCTTTCCCGCGCCACCCTGTTCCGCATTGCCGAACAAATGGATGTCGATTACGCGGTGCTCGGCAGCTTCACCTTCGATGGCGAGACCTTTGCCGCCCGGGCGCAGTTGTTGGACCTCAAACGCCTCCACCTGCTGCCTGCACAGGTGGAGTCCGGCCCGCTGGTGAGCATCCTGAAGGTCCAAGGATCGCTTTCCTGGGACTTGCTGCGCCAGATCCGGCCGTCGCTGGAGATCTCTAAGGAAAACTTTCTGGCGCAGGCGCCAGCGATTCGCCTGGATGCCTTTGAAAATTACATTCGTGGAGTGCTGGCCAGCACGCACGAACAAAAGGTCCGGTATTTTTCCGAAGCCATCCGCCGCAATCCTACCTATAGCCGGGCCATACTCGAACTGGGCAAGACCTATTTTGACGCGGAAAACTACCAGCAGGCGGCAGACTGGTTTGCCCGCATTCCGGCCACCGACCAGCGCGCCCGCGAGGCAAACTTCTATCTGGGACTCTCGGCATACCACCTCAAGCAGAACGATCGCGCTGAAAGTGCCTTCCGTTTTGTTGAATCGCAGTTTCCGCTGCCCGAAATTTCCAATAACCTGGGCGTGGTCGAATACCTCGGCGGAGACCCCGCGGCTCTGGGGGATTTTCGCAAGGCGACCGAGGCGGATCCGCAAGACCCCGACTACCATTTCAATCTGGCCCTGGCGCTTGCCCGCGCGTCGGACTCCGCGGGAGCAGTTCGGCAGTTGCGCGACTTGTTGAAACTGAACCCATCCGACGATGAGGCCCGCGCGCTTCTCGCTACCCTGACCGACATGCCCAACACGGGAGCGGCTGCCGCAGCCCTCCCCAAGCCGCGTCTTCGGCAAATCAACAGCCGAACAGCCCGACGCCGCCAAGCCAAGCCCCCGCAGGCCAGCATGTGGCAAGTCAGGCAAGCCAGCAGCCCGCGCCGCGAATCAAGTCCGCCTACGACGAGACCTCGTTCGATCAATTGGCCCTGGAAATTCAAAACGCAACCGAGCTGCGACTGGCGCACACCGACCCTCAGACCCATGCCGGCCTTTACGTGGACCGCGGACGGCAGATGCTGCAGCAGGGCTTCCAGACCCAGGCCGAGCGGGATTTTCGCCAAGCTACCGCACTGGACCCGCAGAACCTCTCGGCTCATTCCGGACTGGCTCGAACCTTGGAGAAGACCAATCCTGAGCAGGCTCGGCAGGAAGCGCAGGCAGCTCTGCGCCTGGGAGACTCGGTGGAGGCGCTGCTGGTGCTGGGCCGGCTCGACCTGGAGGAAAATAAACTGGACGCCGGCCGCTCAGGATGTGCAACGCGCCGTCGCCATCGCGCCTCAGGATGCCGCCGTTCTGGACCTGCAGCGCATGATCCGGCAAAAAACGGGCGCAAAAGGAAGCGAGCAATGAAACCGCGCGCACGGCAGAACGCCTGCACTGCGCCAAAGCAGGCGCGCGCAAAATGGCGCGCTGGCGGTTATTCCCGCTCGTTCTGCTGGTTTTCTGCGCAGCCGCCCGGGCGGATGTTCTCAAGATCGTGGTCGACGGCCCGATTCATCCTATCGCGGAAGAATTTATCCATCGCGCTATCACTGCCGCGGGAGACCGCAATGCCAGCGCACTGTTGATCGAACTCCGAACGCCGGGAGGCCTGGCCGACTCCACCCGCCAGATCATCACGGACATTGTTGAATCGAAGGTGCCGGTCATTATCTACGTGGCGCCCGGCGGCGCCCGCGCGGCTTCCGCCGGTTTCTTCATTCTGGAGTCAGCGGATATCGCGGCCATGGCGCCCGGAACCAATACCGGCGCAGCCCATCCGGTGGCGATCGGCGGCGGCGACATAACCGGCACCATGAAGGAAAAGGTTGAAAACGACTCCGCCGCCCTCATGCGTTCCGTGGTCTCCAGGCGCGGACGCAACGTTGCGGCGGCCGAGTCCGCGGTGCGCCAGTCCAAATCCTTTACCGACCGGGAAGCGCTGGACCAGAACCTCATCGACCTCGTCGCCGGCAACCAGAGCGAACTGCTCAGCAAACTCGACGGCCGCACTATTACCCGCTGGGATGGCAGCAAGCAGACCCTCCACCTGGCGGGGCAAGCGGTTCAGCCCTTCGAAATGACTGTGCGCCAGCAGATCCTGAATAAGCTGATGGACCCGAACATTGCGTTCATCCTGCTGATCGTGGGAGCGCTGGCGCTTTATGTCGAGTTCACCAATCCCGGGCTGATCGTGCCCGGCATTGTCGGAACCTTTTCCATCGTTCTGGCCGTGTTCGCTTTGAACATCCTGCCGGTGAACTGGGCCGCCTTGGCGCTGATAGCCCTGGGATTCGTGTTTTTTGTCCTGGAGGCAAAGTTCACATCCTACGGCGCTCTGACCGCCGCCGGCATCACTTCGCTCGTGCTGGGGGCCCTTCTGCTGGTGGATGGCCCCATCCCCCAACTGCGGGTTCAGCTTTGGACGGCCCTGGCGGTCAGCGTGCCTTTCGGCGTCATCGCCAGCTTCCTCATGACCATCGCTCTGCGCGCGCAACGCCGGAAGGTCACTACCGGGGTGCAGGGAATGGTGGGCGAGCTTGGGGTGGCGCGCACTCCCTTGTCGCCGGAGGGCAAGGTCTTCGTGCACGGCGAGATCTGGGACGCCGTTTCCACCAGCCCCGTCGCTCCCGGGGACCCGGTCCGCATCCGCAACGTCCGCGAATTCCAGCTGGAAGTGGAACCGACTGCAGTCCCGGAGCATAGCCCTGGCAAACTCGCCTGAGTTGTCCTTCGATGCGCAATGCACGACCGAAACAAACCCTGGATCCGAGTCATCCTGCGCACATCGAAGGATCCCTCGAAAGCCCCTGTCTAGGACGGTGAACGCAGGCTTCTCAGCGTGAGCAAAGCCCCTGTTGCCATATGGGCTACCACTGCCCGTCCTCGCATCCTTGAGCTCCTCTGAAAGCTGCTAAAATCCGCGCTGTTGCAAGATTCTCGTCCGGGAGGTGCAGCAGGTGATTTCCTTCACTGGCATTGCCATTGCCATTGTGGTGCTGTACCTGATCAGCTCCATCAAGATTCTGGCGGAATACGAACGCGGCGTCATCTTCCGCCTGGGGCGGCTGCTCTCCGCCCCTAAGGGACCCGGAGTGATGCTCGTGTTCACTCCCATCGACCGGCTGGTGCGCGTGGACCTGCGCCAGACCGTACTGGAAATTCCTCCTCAGGACATCATCACTCGAGACAACGTCACCCTCAAGGTGAACGCCGTGGTCTTTCTGCGCGTCATGGATGCCAACCGCGCGGTGGTGGAAGTGGAGAACTACCGGCACCAGGTCTACCAGTTCTCCCAGACCACGTTGCGTTCCGTGCTGGGCGAGGTGGAACTCGATGAGCTGCTGGCCCGGCGCGACAAGCTGAACCTGCGCATTCAAACCATCATCGACCAGCACACCGCCCCCTGGGGCGTGAAGGTGGTAGGAGTCGAAGTGAAGCAGGTCGATCTGCCCGAGCAGATGCAGCGCGCCATGGCCCGCCAGGCGGAGGCGGAACGCGAAAAGCGCTCCAAGATTATTCACGCCGAAGGCGAATTTTCCGCGGCCCAGCGCTTGGTGGAGGCCGCCCACCTGCTCGCCGCGAGCCCGTCACAATCCAATTGCGCTATCTGCAGACTTTGACCGAAATCGGGTCGGAGAAGAACACTACCATCGTCTTTCCCCTGCCGATTGAGATGTTCGCCCAGTTCATCAGCAAGTTGGGGAACCTGAGCAAGGCGGAGTAATCGCGGCCGCTCGAAGGAGTAAAGAAGTATGTCCGACGTTCGGGATTCGGAAGGCACGGGCACCGGCCGCCTGTTGGGCCTTTTTTTCGGCTTAGTCGTGCTCTGCGCCGTCTTCTTCGCCTTTGGCTTCACCCTGGGCCGGAGCACAGCCCCTCCGCAACCTGCCGCGGCGGCTGCGCCCGAAGCCGGACTCAAGCCTTCCGGCGCGCCCAAGCCGGAGGCGGGAGTCGTTGCAGCCAGCAGCGATTGTGCCGTCGGCGAGAACTGCGCTTCCTCCCCGAAAGACGATACCCCGAGCCGCGACGAGCTCACCTTCTACAAGGCCGTGTCGCAGAAAGAGCCAGACCCCAAGCTTCTGCCTCCCCAGCCGCCGCCCTCGCAGTCGCCGGTACGCCCCAAGCCCACGCCCGCCGCGGCCCGCGCTGCCGCTGGTCAGTACAGCGTCCAGGTCGCCGCGGTCAGCAAACGCGAGGATGCCGAAGCCCTCGCCAGCGCCCTCCGCAAAAAGCAATACCCGGTATTTACCAGCACCAACCTGCCGGTCGACAGCCTGGTCCATGTGCAGGTAGGGCCATTCCCTACCCTCAAGGCGGCGGAAACCACCCGCACGCGGCTGCGCAATGACGGCTACAACCCGATCGTGAAAAAGTGATTTGAAATTTGTAATTGGTCGGTCATCGAAATCTCTAGCCCGCCTTTTTAAGAGTTGCTATTCAGGCCCCAGGCGAAACGAGGGCGGAGGAATCTGCTTTCGCCCAGCAAGCCGCCCTGGCTCTTAAGAAAGACTCAAGTTCCAATTCGCAATTTCAAATCACAAATCCCCGCTGAATCTCTGCTCTCGAAACGGGTCCCCATAGATGTGATAGCCGTTCTGCTCCCAGAAGCCGGGCACGTCTGCGGAGAGAAACTCGAATCCGCGCACCCACTTCACCGACTTCCATGCATAAAGATGCGGCACGATCAGCCGCAGGGGATATCCATGATCCAGGGTAAGCGGCTCACCGTCGTGGTGCGTGGCCAGCAGAACATTTTCGCGATCCAGATCAGCCAGTGGAACATTCGCCGTGTAGCCCTGTTCGGCATGCACCAGCACGAACTTTGCCTCGGGCTTCAGCCGGACCAGCTTCAGAATCTCGCGGAAGGCCACTCCCTTCCACAGATTGTCGAAGCGGCTCCAGCGGGTTACACAGTGGAAGTCGCTGGTCACCTCCACGGTGGGCAGCCGGTTGAATTCGTCCCAGGCGAGCCGCGCCGGCTCCTCCACCAGTCCATACATGCGGAAGTCCCAGTTCGCGGGGTCAAACCTCGGCACCGACCCGTAATAGAGCACGGGCCACTTGAGCGTGAGCGCCTGCCCCGGCGGCAGCCGTCCAGCTTCTTTCATCGCGCGCTCGCGCTCCTTGCGTTCGTTTCCCTGAAAGAGCATGGCTGGTTCGATGCCGGAAGAGCCGGAAAGTTACGGAATTGTCGGACACGGCCGGCCGCTCGGCGGCCCAAAAACAGAGATGGGAGGGAAGCGCTTGCCTTCCGGCCTGCGGCCAGAGGACAAAGTGCACCTGCACACAGTACAGACCAGGGGCGTTAGCTCCAGGCTAGCGCGTAATCGTCGTAAACAAGTCGCTTTGCAGCAGCGACTCGAACCGCTTTTCGTCGGAGCGGAAGTGCAGCTTCAGGTCGGAGCTGTCGGAATCCACGGTAACACTGTCCAGGGCCATCTTCTCCGGACCGCTGGCGCTCATCTTGCGGAACAGAACACCCGCCTTGATCAGGGAAGAAAGCGTCGCCGCCGTAATCGTGTCCGAGGTCAGCACATCCAGGTCGAACACCAGACCATTGTCGAAGTTCATGGTGTATTGCGAACCCAGCAGGCGCTTTTTCACGGTGTCAAAATCCGCCAGTTTGGCGGCATCTCCGAGCGCCGAGCGCATCATGTTCTGCGTTCCCTGCTGGTCCAGCACGCTCCAGACCGAACCGGAATCGACCGAAGCCATCATGCTGGCAATATCGGAATTGGAATTGAGACTGGCAGCTTCGCCGTCGCGCGCATCCAACGCGGCCTTCACCGCCCCGCGCTGGCCGAACAGCATGGTGAAGTCGTCCAGAAATGCGGCGTCCATGCCCCCGGCAATCGGATAAATCACATTCAGCCGGTATTTCACTCCTCGGATCTTTTTCTTGGCCAGCCCCTGCAGAATCTTCTTGGTGGGAAACACTCCCTGGGCAATCCCAATGGTATCCAGCGCCTTGTCGGCGCGGAATGCCACGAACGTCAACTGCTCGACGTCATTGTCCGGATTGATGCCTACCCCGCGCAGCGCGTCTTCGAACTGCTTCATGTTGTCGGGCAGGACCTTGTCTTTCAGCGCCAGGGCCGTGGGCGAATCCTTGAGCGCGCGATAATCCACGCAAATAATCTGCTGAACGTCTTCCGGGATCACGCTGCGGGCCGATGTGGCCAGCGCTCCGGCGAAAGCAGGCGATACCGCCAGCAGGAGCACGATGGGGAGCAGGCTAAACCGCTTCATAACACCTCGAATCTCGCACGCGCCGGCCTTTGGCTCGAATCGCAGGAGAGTTCCTGAACGTAAGATGACCGTTCCCGGGGATCCGTTGGAAATGCCCGTGACTCATTGTAGTCAAATCTGCTCCACGATGGAGCCGTAGACGCTGGCGTACCAGAAACCGAAGGGCATGGACGAGGGGCCGGTCGTTCCCGATCCCGAATTGTGCTTCGGTTCTTTGCTTCCTGGCTTCTTATTCTCCCAGCGCCTGCATCCTCGCCCGGACCCTGGCGGCAAACCCCTGCTCGTGCAATCCTTCCAGGTTAATTCGCACATTGGCCAGCGCGCCCTCCCTGGCCGCCCTGGCCAGCGAGACCGCCACCGACAAGTCCGAGGCCATGCTTCGATTCGTGATCGGACGCAACCGCTCCGCCAGCTGCTCCACTTCCCGGCTGGCCTCGGCCACCCGCAGCGGGACCGTAATGGCACCGTGCGTGGCCTCGGCGACGGCCTCGTTCGAAGCTTCCACCAGCGCCTGGAAGGCCTCCGCGTCCTGGTCAACCGCCGCCTTGAGCTCTTCCCGCAACTGCTCCAGACGCTCGATGGCGTCGCTGAGCTCTCGCTCGTGCGCGCGATCATTCCCCCTGCCCCGCGACATCGTGGCCACCATCTGCGCCAGCTCCGCCGCCATTGCCCCGGCCGCCGCCGCTGCGCTTCCCCCGCCGGGAGTGGCCGTTGGCGCAGCCAGTCGCTTCACGAGAGGCTTGACGTCGGCACGAATCCCGCCGGCGGCCACTTTGCCGCTCATCACGGCCGCCAGACGATTCTCAAGGATCAGCGAAGAATCGAAGTTCTCCACCTGCAAAAACCATTCCGCCGCGTCTTCCAGGGCCTTTTTGGGAACCAGGCCCACAATTTCGCCCGATACCACCTGCACCCCGTGTCGCGCCGCCTCCCGCCGTACAAACTCGAACACGCGCGCTACCGGAGTCTGCTCAAAATCTGTAAGGTTCATCGAGACCTGTGCCAGCCCGCGAACCTGCACGCCCATAGCTTTCACATAGCGCAGCCCACCCGAGGAAAAACGCACCGCCTTGGCGATCTTTTTCGCAATCGCGACATCGGGGGTGTTCAGGTAGACGTTGTAGGCAATCAGAAACTTGCGCGCGCCCACCGCGGTTGCCCCCGCTGTCGCATGAAGCCGCCGCTCACCGAAGTCAGGACACCGCGCCGGGTTGGTGGCAATTTCCTCGCGCACTCCTTCGAACTGCCCCCGGCGGATGTTCTCCAGGTTTTGCCGTTCCGGCGTCATCGCGGCGGCCTCATAGAGATAGACCGGGATCTGGAAGCGCCGCCAGATCTGCTCGCCCACGTGCCGTGCAATCGCCACGCAGTCTTCCAGCGTAACTCCCTCCATAGGAATCAAGGGCACAACATCCGTTGCTCCCAGCCGCGGATGCTCGCCACGATGCCGCGTCAGGTCGATCAGTTCGGCGGCGCGTCCCACGCCGCGAATCACCGCCTCCGCAATGGCGTCGCGCTCCCCGGCCAGCGTAATGACCGACCGGTTGTGGTCCGAGTCCATCTCCCGGTCGAGCAGGTACACGCCCGGAAGCTTCATCGCCTCTACGATGGCGTCAACCTTGGCGCGGTCGCGCCCTTCGGAAAAATTGGGAACACACTCGACAAGAGACATGAGAACTTCAAATTTGTAATTTGAAATTTCAAGAGCCGGGAGAGGGCTTACCCCGTCTCAGGCGCGCTGGTCCCTCGCCCCCTGCGAATGACGCCGGAGTTGCGCGTAAGGTCTCAAATTACAAATTGCTAAATTGCAAATCAACGGAACCAGCTATAGCCCACGCGAAACTGCAGGGTTGCGTTGATTCCTGGATTGCTGTCGCCCAGACTGGCGTTGGAAATGTGCGTCACGTGGACGGAAATCGTCCACGCGTGTCCGTTGGGGCGCAGAATGTGGAACCCAAACGCTCCGCCCGGCATAAAGTTCACGCTCGAAGTGTCCGGCAGGGGCACATCCCGGGTGCTCAGCAGCAACCCGCCCTCCGCCGCAAAGTACGGTACCACGCGCCGTCCCGCCGTCCAATTCCATTTGAGGATGATGGGGTTCGCGGCAAAGGCATAGATCCAGTCCGCAGGACCCGAGGTGTAGTACAGCGGCTGATGGATTTCATACAGCGGAATAATGTCGCCGGCGAACTCGAAGGTGCCACGAAACCGGCCCGTGCCGATTTCGTCCGTCAGCACCTTTCCCAGGCGCGCCCCAGCGCTCACAAACTTGAACTCCGACGCCCTCCCCAGCCCCGTGCCCACCTGCGCCCAGGGCGTGATCTCCAGCGCGCCATTCTGGCGAAGTGGATTGGAAGCATCCTGAGCAAACATTGCAGTTGCCCACAACACAAAAGCCAGCGCCGTGATCTGTCTCATTTGGGTTTCCGGAATTTCAGAGCCCTGAAAAATGAATGTAACAGTTCAGCTTGAAAGCGGGCGAGTGTCTTGCCGTCTACCCTGAATCGCCGCGGTTCCGCCAAAGGAAAAGCCCAGCCGCGAGAGGCTGGGCTTACTTCCAGCGTTGCCGGAGACTAACCCGCAACTTCTTCCAGTTGCGCCAGGTCCACATCAAAGTTCGAGTAGACGTGCTGAGTGTCCTCCTGCTCCTCCAGAGCTTCCAGCAAGCGGATCATCTGCTGCGCCGCGGAACCTTCCAGCTTCACGTAGGTCTGCGGCAGCATGGCAACTTCCGCGGATGCAACCTCAATGCCCGCATTCTTCAGGGCTTCATTGACGGCATCGAAGACGGCGGGATCGGTAAGAACTTCCCAGTTCTCCCCGTCGTCCTTCAGGTCCTCGCCTCCGGCCTCCAGCACAAGGTTCATCAACTGATCTTCCTTGGCGGCGGTTTTGGGCACGACAATGTCGCCCTTTTTGCTGAACATCCACGCCACCGAACCGGCCTCGCCCAGGTTCCCGCCATGCTTTGAAAATGCATGCCGAATCTCGCTCACCGTGCGGTTGCGATTGTCCGTGGTCAGTTCGGCCAGCACCGCGACACCGCCGGGGCCATAACCTTCCATCATCATTTCTTCATAGGTTGCGCCCGGCAACTCGCCGGTTCCGCGCTGGATGGCGCGCTTAATGTTGTCGGCAGGCATGTTCTCCGCCTTGGCGTCGGTGATGGCCTTGCGTAGGCGCGGGTTCCTATCGACGTCACCTCCGCCGATTCGGGCCGCCATGATGATTTCGCGGATCAGGCGGGTAAAAATCTTGCCTCGCTTGGCGTCGAGCGCGGCTTTCTTGTGCTTGATTGTGGCCCATTTTGAGTGGCCGGACATAGTGCTAACCTCAGAGCTTTTTTGGGGTCGCCGAACCAGACGGCAGTTTCCATGCGGCGAAAATGACGCGGCAAAAGATAGCCCGATATCCGGTATGAGTTCGGATTACAAATACGTCGGCAACCGCAGCCGCAAGAGAGGATTATAACACGCGCCAGAAAGGCCTATGCGGCTGAAAACGCACGTCTACGGCGCCCAAATCCGCCGGACCCCTCATTGCCGGGCCTGCTGCTGCCGGGCGCGATACGCATAGATCACCGCCAGCAGCGGGGGCCCCAGAAGCACCCCCCAGAACGGAATGATGAACCCTAGAACGATCGGAACCAGAATCGACGCCCACAGCGGAACCTTCGCCGTCCGCCGCATCAGGTAGGGCTGCAAAGCCAGCCCGTCCAGCACGGCTATACATGCATAAAGGATCAGCACATAGACGAACCGCATCCACCCACCGGAAGCGCTTGCGGCAATGGCGGGCCCAATCAGCGCCAGTACCACCCCAAAATTGGGTATGAACTGCAGCAGCCCGCCCAGCGCTCCCCACAGCGGAGCCCAGGGCACTCCGATGATCAGCAGTCCCACCGTCCAAATCAGGCCAATGGCGACGGCGTCCAGCGTCTGCGCCACCAGCCATCGCTTCAGCGCGGTTCCAGTCAGGCGAAGATGGTCCTTCAAATCCATCAGGAATTGATCGCAGGTGTCACCTCAGAACGCCGCCCGCCCAGACTCGCGGGATCTTGCTCTCACTCCGCGCCACAGAAACTTGCTACCGCCCGGCCGTCACCTGCTGCCGGAACTCCTGCTTGCGCACCGTGAGCGCTTCCACCAACTCTTCTTTGATGCTGTAGCCCGTGCCCGGCACGTCGGCAATCGCGATGGTTCCCCGGTCGGAAACCAGAACCTCCGGTTCGATGATGTCTTCTTTCCAATAGCGCCGGGACGCGGAAACGTCTCCCGGAAGCGAAAAATTGCTCAAAGTGGAGAGCGCAATGTTGTGTGCCCGGCCCACGCCGGACTCCAGCATTCCGCCGCACCACACCGGAATTCCCCGCGCTTCGCACAGGTCGTGTACTTTCAGTGCCTCGCCGAAGCCTCCGACTCGTCCGACTTTGATGTTGAGGATCCGGCAGGCCTCAAGATCGGCGGCGGCCTCGGCATCACGGGCGTGATGAATGGATTCATCCAGGCAGATCGCTGTCTCAATCTGCTTCTGCAGCTGGGCATGGAAGTAGAAGTCGTCGTTCCACAGCGGCTGCTCGATCATCAGCAGCTTGAAGCTATCAAACCGCTTCAGGTGGTCCGCATCCTCAAGCCGGTAGGCGGAGTTCGCATCGCAGCTCAGCAAAATCTTCGGCCAGCGTTCCCGGATCTGCCCAGCACGTTCAGATCCCACCCCGGCTTCACCTTCACTTTGATGCGCTTGTATCCCGCGCCGAGTTCCACGGCAATCTTGTCCAGCAGTTCCTCGACGCTATCCTGAATGCCGATGGAGACTCCGCAGGCAATCTCGTTTCGCGTTCCCCCCAGCAGCTTCCACAAGGGGACGCGATGCTGCTCCGCTTCGGCCTCCCAAAGCGCATTCTCCAGCGCTGCCTTGGCCATGCGATTGCCCCGCACGCGCGCCATCAGCGGCGCGGCATCCCCGGCGCGGACAATCGTTTTGCCCAGCACCGCCGGAATTAGAAACTCGCTCAGCACCGCCCACGCTCCGTCGGTCCATTCTTCGCTGTAAAACGGACCTTCATTGCAGACGCACTCTCCCCAGGCGCGCACTCCCTCGCACTCCACCGTCACCAGCAGGATGCGCCGCGAGTTCACCCGCCCGAAGCTGGTCTCAAAGTGATGCACCAGCGGCATCTGGATCTCGCGCAGCGTGATGGACTCAATTTTCATTGGAACAGAAGCTTTAGCCGCAGGGACACAGAGTATTCCTGATTCCGATTGCCGAAGACCTGTCTTCGCCTGAGGCCAAAATCAGAGATCGGAATTGGAAATCCTTCGCGTCTCTGCGCCTCTCCTGCGCTTCAGAAATCCCCCTTCCGCGGTGAGGGTTACGTCGGCACTTTCAGGATCAAGTATCCGCCGGTCAGGGCGAACAGCAGGTCCGGCGACCAGGCCGCCAGCGTAGGCGGCAACTGATTGGCGTTGCCCATAGCCTCAAACAGTCCGGAGACCACGATGTAGACGATGGCAATTCCGATGGCGGTCGCCATTCCCGCCAGGGCGCCGCCCCCCCGCCCGCTGCGCAGCGAAAAAGGCACAGCCAGGATGGCCATCACCAGCGTCATCAAGGGAAAGGCAAACTTTTTCTGCAACTGCACACGCAAGCTGGTTACGTCGAATCCGCTCTGTTGCAGGTCGGAAATATACTGCCGCAGCTCGCCATAGCTCATCTCCGACGATTGCTTAACCTCCTTCTTGAAGTACTGCGGATCCTCCGTCACCTCGGCGAAGGTCGCGACTTCAAACGGGCGGAACGACTGAATCGCGCCTCCCTGGAACTTGCGTTCCCAGCCCTGTTCGAAGACCCACTTGCCCAGCGAGGTTTCCCAGTGCGCCCTGCTGGCCATGATGCGGCTCTCCAGCGCGAACGTGCCGGGATTGAACTGGAAGATGGAAATGTTGGCAAAGCGGTTCTCTTGCGGATCAAAAAACTCGTAATACCAGATGGTGTTGTGTTCTCCCACAATCCACTTGCGGTCCGGCCGCAGATAGGTCTGCGGAGGCTTGCCTTTGATCTGGTTGCGCAGCGCGTCCTGCCGCTTGTTGGTGGAAGGCAAATACAGCTGATCGAAAGCGAACAGGCCCGCCGCCAGCGCGGCAGCAATGACCAGCACGGGTAGCACGATGCGATAGATGCTGATCCCCGTGGCCTTCATGGCCGTAACTTCGCTGGATCTCTGCATGATCCCGAAGGTAACCAGCACCGCCAGAAGCACGCACAGGTGCGACGTCTGATAAACGAAGTACGGAATCACCTGCAGCAGATATTCGCCCACGACTTCCAGTGGCACCGAATTTTGCAGAATGTCGCGCAGCAGCTCGAACACCGTAAAGATCAGCAGCAGCACCAGAAACGCTCCCAGGATCATTCCCAGGTATCCCATAAACTGCCGCAGAACGTAGTCGTCGAGAATGAGAGGAAAGCGGGCGCTCTTGAAGCTGCGCTGGCGGTTGCCGCGGTCTTCGGCAATCGGCGCTTCCACCCGCACGGCGGAATGTCGTACTCCACCGCTCCTGCTGGCGGCTCTGATTTCGTTCTTCGTGAAACGCGAACGCAGGGCGCGCCACAGCTCGCGCACCGAGCCCAATTCAATCGGCTTACGGTCGATTCGCCAGAGCAGAAAGACGCCGCCGGCGAAGAACAGAATATCGCCCATCCATATTCCGGCGGGCACGGGGACCTTTCCCTGGCGAGCCAGCGAGAGCCCGGTAAGCGAAACCAGGTAATACAGAAAGACCAGCGCAATGGTGAGCACAAAACCCGTGCTTTTGCCGCCGCGCTTGGAGGAGAGTCCCAGGGGGATTCCTACCAGCGCCAGCACCAGGCAAGCCGTGGGCAGCGCGAACCTGCGATGGAATTCGATGAGGGCGTCACGGCTTTCCTGCCCCGAAGTCTGGCGCGCGCGGCTCAGCAACTCGCCTGTGGGAGTCTCGGTAATCGGCTGCACCAGCCGGGCGGAGGTCTCGCCCTGGGGCAGCGGCAGTGGAATGTCCGTCTGATTGAAGGTCGAGGTAATTGCCTGCTCGGGATGCCGCGTGTCGATCTCGTGTTGCGATCCGTCCTCCAGGTGCAGCCGGATGCGGGTCGGCGACTCCCGGAAAATGAAGCCCTGCCTCGCCAGCGTCACCTTGGGATTGCCCGGCCGGCTCACGTCCGCCACAAAGATGTTGCGCCATTCCGAACGCCCGCCTTTGCTGGCTGCGTCCTGCACGTAGAGGACGTAATTGGCAATATTTTCGTAAAACACCCGGGGCTGCACATCCAGCGAAGGCGTACTGGCTTTCAGCTTGTCCTGCAGTTGCACAATGGCTCTCGCCGACCGCGGCGCCAGCAGGACATTGTTCGCCAGCCCCAGCATCCAGGCCACCAGGACGAACAGGGCAAGCGCCCGTACGAAGGCTTTCGAGCCCATGCCGCAGGCCCGCATCGCCGTAATTTCGCTGTCGGCGGCAAGGCGGCTCAGTCCGATCAGGATCCCCACCAGCACGCCCATGGGGAGGGTTACGGTGAATGCTCCCGGCAAGGTCAGGAAAAGAAGTTCAGCAATGCTGGGGAGAGGAGCGCTGGCGCGAACAATGCTTTCCAGCACCCGGCCAAGATCCCGCATGAACACGACAAAGGTGAAAATGGCGAGGCCCAGCAGGGCATGCGAAGTCACCTCGCGCAGGATGTAGCGGGTCAGAATGCGCATGAAACTTGGTTTGAGTCTAGCACCGCCGGCGGCTTCCCACGCGGCCAGGAGCGCAATTCGTCATCAGGGCGCGTCCCACGTCAATCTCTCGATGCTCCGCCGTTCGTCACCAAGGTAACGCTCCGCTTTCCCGGAAAAACAGCCTCCCTCGAGGCTCAGGATACAATTCCCCCCAGCAGCCCGTTACCAATCAAGCTTGGCAGGGGACAATGCCGCAAATCCGAGTGGTGTTCCTGTGGCACATGCACCAGCCCTTCTACAAGGACCTGGTGACAGGCGAATACCGTCTGCCCTGGGTGCGAATGCATGCGCTCAAGGACTACTACGGCATGGTCAAGCTGCTGGACGAGTTCCCGGCGGTTCACCAGACCTTCAATCTCGTCCCCTCGCTCATCGCCCAGATTCAGGACTACGCTCTCGGTGTTGCGCGCGATCCCCTGCTGGAAGTGGTTGCCAGGCCCGCCGCCGACCTGTCGATGGAAGATCGCCTCCTGGCGCTGGATTACCTGTTCCTGGCCAATTCCAAGTACCTGATCGGGCGCTTCCCGCGCTATCACGAGCTCTACGAGCGCTTCCGGGGTTCCGGCAGCAACTCCGCGCAATCCATTCTGTTCTTCAACAACCAGGATTTCGCCGACCTTCAGGTGCTTTCGCAACTGGCCTGGTTTGACGAGTTCTTTTTGCAGGATCCGGACCTGCAGTCGCTGATCGCCAAAGGCAGAAACTACGATGCCGCCGACCAGCGCCTGATGCTCGAAAAACAGAAGGAGATCCTTTCCGCCATCGTTCCCGCCTATACCGACGCAGCGCAGCGAGGCGGCATCGAGATCTCCACCTCACCCTACTACCACCCCATCCTGCCGTTGCTCTGCGACAGTGACCTGGGCGCCGTGGCTTCTCCCGGGCTCAGCCTGCCGCAAAGCCGGTTCCACCATCCCGAGGACGCCCGCGAACAACTGCGGCGCGGCCTGGACGCTACCGAGAAGCTCTTCGGCAGCCGTCCCCGGGGCGTGTGGCCGTCGGAGGGCGGCGTTTCCGAAGAAGTCTTCAGCATTGCCCATGCCCTCGGCGTGAACTGGATGGCTTCCGACGAAGGCGTCCTCGGCCGCAGCATCGATTTCCATTTCGCCCGCGACCTGCACGGCACTCTTACCGCCGGCGGGGCGGAGCGTCTCTACACGCCCTGGCTCTACGAAAAAGGCGAGACGCGCATGCAGATCCTGTTCCGCGACCGCGCCCTTTCCGACCTGATTGGATTCGTCTACTCCCGCATGCCCGCCGAGGAGGCGGCACAGCACCTGATCCGCAACATTAAGGAATCAGCGGCTCCGGTGCTACAGCAGGGAAAGGATGCCGTCGTTCCAATCATTCTCGACGGCGAAAATGCCTGGGAGTACTACCCGGGCTCGGGACGCGAATTTTTGCGCCGGGTTTATGACCTCCTGCAAAGTGATCCCCTGCTGGAGGCAGTCACGGTCAGCGAAGCCCTGGAGAGGCATCCCGATCCTCCCCGGCTTCGCGCCCTTACCCCGGGGTCCTGGATCAATGCCAACTTCAACATCTGGATCGGAGCTCCGGAAGACAATCGTTCCTGGGACTACATGTCTTCCGCCCGGGCCTTCTATGCCAGCGCCGCTCCTCTGGCCGCCGAAGCCTACCGTCGCCTGGCTTATGAGGACCTGCTGATCGCCGAGGGCAGCGACTGGAACTGGTGGTACGGCCCCGAACATCACACTGCCAACGATCGCGATTTCGACGAGCTCTACCGCAAGCACCTGTCCAACATCTATCACGCGCTCGGGGCCTCTCCTCCGCTCTACCTGGCGCAGCCCATCATGGGCGGTACGGTCAAGCCGGTGTTCGCACCTCAAACTGCCTACATTCACCCGCAAGTACGGGCCGATTTCGCCCGTTACTTTGATTGGGTTGGCGCCGCCATCTACACCGCCGACCGGCGCGGCGGCGCCATGCACGGCAAGCAGTTCTACTTCGAGGCCATCTACGCCGGCATCGACGAAACCAGCTTCTACGGGCGGCTCGATTTCAGCGGCGGTATTCCCCGGGAGCCCATGGACCTGGTCGTCAACTGTAAGTCGGTCCCTCCTCCGGGGAGCGATTCGTCCGCTGCGGCGGCACTTCACAACGGGTCCGCATATTCCTCTCTGCGCCTGGAAGCGCAGATCGAAAACAAGCGCCTGGCTTCCTGGTCTCTGCGGCCCTCCGGCGCCGAGAAAGTGCTCGCCTCCTCCGGAGAGATCATGGAGAACGGTTTGCGCGTGAGCGTCTTCAAGAATTTTGAATTTCAGCTCCCGCTCAAGTTGCTGGGAGCAACTTTGGGATGGACCATTCAACTGCGCTTCAGCCTCTGGCGCGACCGCCTTCCTGTGGACGGTCTTCCCCTGGAAGGCTGGATTGAACTGCCCGTGGTTGCGGAAGAAGAACTTCGCAGCAGCGTCTATAACTACGGCACGTCGAGCTGACGGAATACTACGCTCTGGTTTGCTGTTCTTTTTATTTTCAGATGGCAATCATAGAGTGAGGTTGTTTGCCGCCGCTAGCTGCCTGAGAGGATGCGGCCCTACTCCCCGCCCACGCCTTCCATGCGGACCCATTTCAGCGGCTGTCCCTCCTTCGGGCAGGCGCTGCGATAGATTTCGGCGGCAAAGCGCGGCAGCTTCGGCACCGTAGCCCCGGTCTTGGGGTCCACTTCCGGCAGATAGTCCAGTTTCATGGCGGTGACAGTCCCATCCTTCGAGGACGAGCAGTCCTGGAAGCGAACCCGGCCAAAATTCTCGGCTACCTTGTAGGTCTTCTCCTGCAGTTCCAGCAAGTGGGCATCCACGCTGGAAAGCCCGCCGCGGGTGTTGCTCTTGGCCAGCAGGAACTCGCGTTTTCCATCCAGATCCAGATCGAAGGTTGCCAGCAACTGCGTTGCGCTGACCCGGGTCACCTTGTCCAGCTTGTTGCCGGAAAAAATCGCCAGCCGCTCTTCGCCAAATGCCATGGGATCAGTCTCGCAACCTCCTGGATCGAGAAGATACGCGGTCTGGCTCGCCCCCACTTCGGTAAAGGCGCCTTCCGCCTCGCCCAGCAGACGCGGAGGCTCATGCTCCCGGCTCGCCGGACCTTGGCAGCGCCCTGTTTTCTCGGAGTATTTGGGGAACACAGCGGCGAGCATGGCGGCAGGCATCGGCTTCGGCTCGGACCCCTCGGGCGGTGTCTGCCGAAAATCAAACAGCACATGCCGGTTGGCGCTCGAGGTGCCCTGCCCGGAAATCTCAAATCTCTGGCAGGACGCCGCCAGGAACAGCGGAAAAACACAGATTGCAATGCGGGATATTCTGGTTACCCTCAACATCACCCTCCACAGTTGCACAAATCATGTGGATTCAGCAAGTGGAGCGGCAAACAGGCATGCTTTTCCGCAAGCACACGCGCTAAGATGTTCGCTATGGATCGAGTCGAAATGCTCAGGCAATTCCTTACTCAAAACCCCGCGGACTCCTTCGCCCGTTACGGTCTGGCGCTCGAATACTCCAAAGCCGGAGAAGTGGAACCCGCGCTCGCCGAGTTTCGCGCCATCGTGGAATCGAATCCCGACTATGTTCCCGCCTATCAGATGGCGGCGCAGATGCTTTCCGAGCACGAACGCCCCGACGACGCCCGCCAGTGGTTTGCCCAGGGCATCGAAGCCGCCCGCCGTTCCGGCAACGCCAAGGCGGAATCCGAAATGCAGGGAATGCTCGACCTGCTGGGCTAACCCTCAGGTGCGAGACTTCCCTGGCGAGTGGATGGTTTCTAATTGCGTTCCAACAGCGCGAGCGGAACAGAGTTAAGACGCGGCGCTCCTCTTGGACCACCAACCCTTCTTCCACTCGCAGGCGGACACATAAGAGAACAACGTAGAAATCTGCGCGATGTCGACAGCCTTGGAATCGGCAAGGCATGGCTCCTGGGACCTTTGCAGTAGCCGAATTTCCCTCGCCGTCAGGAATCGGCTCAGGAATCTTTCCATGCCAGACACGTTGTTCCGGAACGCCAGTTCATCTCTCATCTTCGAACACTTCCGCTAGAGAGTTACAGATTGAGAACCACACCGGCGCCGTATGGGTTGTCAACGGTGATGACCAACTTGGGACTTACGGTTTTGCCCGGGAATGGGCTTGCCCTGTGCCGGTTCGTGCCCCCTTTCCTATTGAAAACAAGACCTTGCCCGGGAGGGGGTGCCCTACCAGTCCCACATGGTCCCGTCCAGCCTGCGGTTCACCGGCAGATACGCCCGCTCGTAGGGATACTTCTGCGCCAGCTTCTCATCAAAGTCCACCCCGTGTCCCGGAGCATCGCCGGGAAACAGATAGCCTTCCTTGAAGTAGTAGGAGTGCGGAAAAACCTCATCTGTCTCTTGGGTGTGCCGCATATATTCCTGCACTCCGAAATTATGGATGGCAATATCCACGTGGAGCGCCGCACCCATGGTCACCGGCGAAAGGTCCGTCGCGCCGTGGCAGCCGGTCTGCACGTGGTACAAGTCGGCAAAGTCGGCGGTCTTCTTTACGGGGGTAATGCCTCCGCCGTGCAGCACCGTCATGCGCAGGTAATCGATGAGCTGCTCGCGCACCAGCGTGTGCGACTCCCAAACCGTGTTGAAGATCTCCCCCACGGCCAGCGGCGTGGTCGTGTGCTGCCGGATGATGCGGAATCCCTCCTGCAGTTCGGCGGTGACGGCATCCTCCAGCCAGAACAGGTGATAGGGTTCCAGCGATTTCCCCAACCTCGCCGCCTGGATGGGCGTGAGCCGGTGGTGAACATCGTGCAACAGATGAACGTCGTCGCCGAATTTCACCCGCAGGGCTTCGAACAGCTTGGGCACGTGCATCATGTACTTCTCAGAGGACCACATGTTCTCCGGCGGCAGGCCCTTTTCGGCTGGTTCGTAAAACATCTTGGACTTGCTCACTCCGTAGGTGCTGGGCAGACCCGGAATACCGGACTGCGCCCGCACGGCCATGTATCCCGCCTTGATGTACTTGCCCACTTCCTCCACGGTCTCCTCGACGTCGCGGCCGTTGGCGTGCCCGTACACCATCACTCCAGTGCGGCTTTTGCCGCCGATCAGATTGTAGATGGGCGTCTTGAGCGCCTTGCCCTTGACGTCCCACAGCGCCACGTCCACCGCCGCGATGGCGCTCATGGTGACCGGACCGCCGCGCCAGTAGGCGCCACGGTACAGGTACTGCCAGATGTCTTCCGTCTGGAAAGGATCGCGCCCGATCAGGCATGGAATCACGTGATCGTTCAGATAGCTGGCCACGGCCAGTTCACGCCCGTTGAGCGTGCCATCCCCCAGGCCGTAAATGCCTTCATCGGTGTAGATCTTCAGGGTGACGAAATTTCTCCCCGGACTGCAGACGAACACCTTGGCGCCTGTAATCTTCACTTTCGATTCTCCTCCCGCAAGTTCCTGCGTAAATGTACCAGAGACATTCGTCCGGCACCGCCGGCTCCCCTGATGACGACGCGACTGAAAGAATCCGCCCCACGAAGCAATGGCATGGCATCACCCGCAAATAATCGCAAAGTTGCCGCCTGCCGGCCCTGCGGAATGAAACGCACTGAATTCGGATGCGAGGCGAACTTTAAGCGGTCAGTGCTCCGGGAAGGACACTGGACTTCCCCCCGCCCCTTCATCGCGGATTTCCGTATGCCGAATTTTACCGCCCAGCTCCGCTGTCCAGGCCATGGTTCCCGCGGAAATCAGCGCCACGACCAGAACCGCCACCATGAACGCCGCCGGAGGCTTCTCGCGACGGCGAAACGCAATCAGCCCCAGGAGCGCCAGGACGCCAACGCCGATGCTGATCGTGAGTGCGATATCGGCAAAATGGGAGTGGGCGTGGATCGCGGAACGGGTCACTCCAGGCAGGTACTCCACCACGTGTTCCGCGGGATCTCCGGTCAGGTACGCGGCCACGGCAGTCAGGGCGACAATCACGGCAAAAATCAGCGAAAGCTTCTGCACCTGACCGCTGTGCTGCAGAAACCCCGCAATCAGCAAAAACACCAGGAACAGCGTACCGATAACAGGCAGGTGATTCAGAATCAAATGCCAGTGAGCAGGATTCATGAAATGGGACCCTCGCCTCGGTTAGAAACAACATCGTAAAACATGCCGCGGGCTCGCGGTCCGAGTCCGCGAAGCTGCTGCATCTAGCGAAGGTCCTTCAGAACCTCGCGCGCGGCGTTCGCTCCGGAAGCGCCGTTGATGGCCCATCCCGGGTGCGTTCCCGACCCGCACAGATATAGCCCCGCAATTGGCGTACGGTACCGCGCCCAGCCGAGCAGCGGACGCATGGTGAAGAACTGATCCAGCGTGAGTTCGCCCTGCAGCAGGTGGCCCCCGGTCAGTCCGAACCTGCTCTCGATCTCTTGCGGCGAAAGCACCTGGCGCTGCAGAATGCGCGCGGGCAGATCAGGAGCATGGTGCGAAAGCGTCTGCACCACCGCGTCTGCAAGAGCTTCACTCCGTGCCGGCGACCAACCCCCTTGCCGCAGATGATAGGGCGCAAACTGCATGTGAATCGACATCACATGCTTGCCTGGCGGCGCCAGCGAAGGATCCAGCAAGCTCGGAATTCTCGCTTCCAGAAAAGGTTCGCGCGAAAACTCTCCATACTTCGAGGCGTCGAACGCCCGCTCCAGGTAAGGGACCGACGCCCCGATCTGGATTCGTCCCGCCAGCGCCTTCTCGCCCGTATCTGTCAGGCCGGCGAAGCCGGGCAGAGCGTCCAGCGCCAGGTTCACCTTCGCCACCACGCCCGAACAGCGATAGTTCTGCAAATGGACCAGGAACTCCGGGCCCAAGTGCATGGGATCCACCATGCCCAGCAGCGTGCGCCTGGGGTCCGCGGCGGAAACAACGGCCCTTGCCGGAATCTCCTGACCATCCGCCAGGTGCACGCTAGCGACGCCGTCCCGCTTCGCTTCGATCCGTACCACCTCGGCTTCCGTGCGGATCTCTGCGCCTGCAGCCTGCGCAGCGGCAGCCAGGGCGCCAGCAAGCGCGCCGCCCCCTCCAGCAAACATGTGCGCCGGGCCGGCGGGATGCGAATCTTCCCCGCAACGCGCCAGCAGCAATAGCGTGCTTCCGGCGGAACGCGGACCCAGCGCGGCGCCGAAAATGCCACGCGCGGCAATCGCCGCCTTGAGCGCTTCCGATTCGAACCACTCTTCCACCAGGTCCGCGATGGGCATGGGAGTCCAGCGCAGCAGGCGGTAGAGATCTCGCTTGCCCAGGCCCCGTGCCATGCGTCCGGTTTGCAGCAAACGGAACAAGTCCTGCGGAGATGGCTTCTCCACGCTGGGTGGAGTCATGCGCCCCAGAGCGGCAAACACTTCCCCAATGCGCTCCAGCGGCTCGTGAAACGCAATATATTTCTCGCTGTCGTGCGCGGAGCGCCCGGCAAGCTCCGCAGCAGTACGCAGAGAGTCCTCGTAGAGCAGCAGGGGCGGACCGCTTTCGTCGAGAACGCAAAGCCGCACCTCGGGAGAGATCCTCCGCAGCCCTTGCTTCTCCAATCGGAGGTCGCGCGCGACATCGGGCCGCAAAGGCCCTACCGTGTGCGCCAGTGCGGGAACCTTGAATCCAGGGTGAAACTCCTCGCTAGCGGCAATTCCGCCCACCACGGGACGCCGCTCCAGCAGCAGCGGTTTCAGACCCGCGCGCGCCAGGTAAAAAGCCGCGACCAGACCGTTCAGACCGCCGCCAATAATTACCACCCTTGGCGTGCTCATGCTCTAGCGCTTCCAGTCTTTCAGAATTTCTACCGCCGCCAGCCGGCCCGGAGCGCCCATAATGCCGCCGCCCGGGTGCGCCGCCGAGCCGCACAGGTACAGATTTCGTATCGGAGTACGATATTGAGCCCATCCCGGCACCGGTCGCAGAAAAAACAACTGCTCCAGCGATAGTTCGCCCTGGAAGATGTTGCCTTCCGAGAGTCCCCACTCGCGCTCGAGATCCAGCGGCGTTACCACTTGACGGCCCACGATAACCTGTTTGAGGTTGGGCGCATACTCCGCCAGCGTTTCAATGACCGTGTCGCCGAATGCCTCGCGCTGTTCGTCCCACGCGGCCGCGCCCTCCGCCAGGTGATAGGGCGCGTACTGCACAAAGCAGGACATCACGTGCTTGCCCGGCGGCGCCAGTGAAGGATCGGTGAGGCTGGGAATCACAATGTCCACATAAGGACGGCGGGAGTAGCTGCCGTACTTGGCGTCGTCATAGGCGCGCTCCATGTAATCCAGACTGGGAGAAATGGAAATCGCACCGCGCAGCTGATGGCCCTCGCCCGGCAGACAGGTAAAGTCCGGCAGCGCGTCCAACGCCAGATTCACCTTGCCCGAAGAGCCCCGATAGCGGTAATGATCCAGGCCCTCCAGGAAGTCCTCCGGCAGGTGCCCGCGCTCCATCAGCTTCGTAAACGTCATGCGCGGGTCCACGCTGGAGACCACGACGTCCGCGCGAATTTCATCCCCCTTTTCCGTGACCACGCCCACCGCGCGGCCCTGTTCCACTAGGATCTGCGCAATTCCCGCGCGCGTGCGAATTTCGGCGCCCAGCTCGCGCGCGGCTTCGGCAATAGCGTTGGAGATCGCCCCCGTGCCGCCGCGCGCGAATCCCCAGGCGCGAAAGGCCCCGTCAATTTCCCCCATGTAGTGGTGCAGCAGTACGTACGCCGTCCCCGGCGAACGCACGCCCAGAAACGTCCCGATGATTCCCGAGGCGGACATGGTGGCCTTGAGGACGTCGGTTTCAAACCACTGGTCCAGAAAATCGGCGGCGCTCATGGTCATGAGCTGCACCTGGTTGTATTGATCTCCTTGGGAAAGCGCCTGGAAGCGGCGCCCCAGGAACAGCAACTTCATCAGCTCCCGCGGATCCCGCGTCGCCGGGTCTGGCGGCACCATGCTTAGAATCGGCCTCACGAACTTGCACATCTCCAGCATGGCCTTGCCGAATTCGTCATAAGCCTCCGCGTCCAGGCGGGAGTGGCGCGCAATCTCGCGGCGGGTCTTTCCGTGATCGTTCACCCTCCATAGGTAGTCCCCGTTGGGCATCGGGGTAAAGGTTCCGTCCAGCGGCAGGATCTCCAGGCCATGACGCGGCAGATCCAGGTCGCGGATGATCTCCGGCCGCAGCAGCGACACGACATAGGAGCAAACGGAAAACTTAAATCCGGGAATGATTTCTTCTGTAACGGCCGCGCCTCCGAGCACGTGCCGCCGCTCCATCACCAGCACCCGTTTCCCGGCTCGGGCCAGGTAAGCCGCGGCCACCAGACCATTGTGGCCACCGCCGATAACGATGGCATCGTACTTGGAAGAATTTGCCATGACGGGTAAACCCTGTATTGTACGTGAGCCTCCGGTCGCGATTCCTGCCCCTCCCTTGCCCGCGAATTCGCACTTGCAACTTGCATTCCGACGCTGGAAACTTGCTCCGTGCCCGTCGGAACCGCCTTCCATCCCCGTACCTTTGAGCTGTGCCGCAGCCTGAACTACCGCGACTGGTCGGGCTACTACACAGTCAGCTCTTACGAGACGCACCACGAACACGAATACAACGCCATTCGCAACGCAGCCGCGCTGATCGACGTGACCCCGCTGTTCAAGTATCTGGTCTCCGGGCCGGACGCCACTCGCCTCGTCAATCGCATCATCACCCGCGACATCACCAGGGTTGCTGTGGGACAGGTCATCTACTGCTGCTGGTGCGACGAGGGGGGCAAGGTCATCGACGACGGCACCATCACCCGCCTCGGCGAAACCGTCTATCGCTGGACGGCGGCCGACCCCAGCCTGCGGTGGCTCCACCAGAATGCCGTGGGATTGCACGTGGAGATTGAGGACATCTCCGAAACCGTTGCCGCCCTGGCCCTGCAGGGCCCTACTTCCGCCGCGCTGCTCCAGTCCGTTGCCGAAGCTGACATTGCCAACCTCAAATACTTTCACGTCGCTCACGGTGCCATTGCCGGCGTTCCTGTGGACATCTCCCGCACCGGCTATACCGGCGACCTCGGTTACGAACTCTGGATTCCCTGGGACCGCGCCCTCACCGTCTGGGATGCCCTGATGACCGCCGGCCACAGCTTCGACGTGCACCCCACGGGAATGCTCGCGCTGGACGTGGCCCGCATCGAAGCTGGCCTGCTGCTCATCGACGTGGACTATATCGGCAGCAAGAAGGCCCTCACCGAATCGCAGAAATATTCGCCATTCGAGCTGGGTTTTGGCTGGATGGTTCATCTGCAAAAAGGCGCCTTCATCGGACGCTCGGTTTTGGAAGAGGAGGAGCGCAAAGGCCCGCGGCGACGCTTGGTGGGATTGGAACTAGACTGGACGGAAATTGAAGAATTGCACAGCCGCCTGGGACTTCCGCCGCAGCCCGCCACCACCGCTTCCCGTGTCCATGTCCCCGTCTACAATAGAAGCGGACAGATCGGCAAGGCTACGTCCACCACGTGGTCGCCGCTGCTCAAGCGGGTGATCGCCCTTGGCAGCCTGCGGGCGGAGCACGCCGCTCCCGGCACTCGCGTGCAGGTCGAAGTTACCGTGGAAGCCGTCCGCTATCGGGTGTCGGCAGCAGTCACCCGGCTGCCATTTTTCAAGCCCGCGCGCAAGACCGCGCTACCCGTATAGTGGTCAGCTGCGTTGCGGAACAGAGATTGGTTCTCGGAACAGGTTGAAGCCTCGAGCAAGGGGCGCCAGGGAGAGGGAGGAGAACGGATGCGCCGGAACATGCTGCTTGCTGGCCTGCTGATTGCCGGCGCTTTGCAAATGGCTTGCGCTCAAATGCCGCGACGCCGCATCAGTCCGCACGAGACTACCCAGGCCACGGTTGATGGCGCTGAAATTTCCATTACCTACGGCCGTCCAAGTATGCGGGGCCGCAAGATTATGGGAGCGCTCGTGCCCTATGATCGAATCTGGTGCCCGGGCGCGGATGAATGTACCAAACTGACCACAAGTCGCAATCTCAAGATCGGGAACTTGCAGGTCCCTGCGGGTTCTTACTCCCTGTGGATGCTGCCCACCGCCGGCGATTGGACCCTCATCATTAACCGGCAGGCCGATGCCTTCCATACCCGGTATCCGGCAGGAGATGATCTCGGCCGGATAACACTGGAAAAGCGCAGCTTGAGCGAGCCCGTGGAGCAACTCACCTTTTCCGTTGAAAAGAATCCGCAGGGGCCCGGCGGAGTAATCCGCATGCGCTGGGAAACCACCGCGGTTTCGGCGCCCTTCACCGTGCAGTGAATTCCATAGGCGCCGCCTTAAAAAGAGCTGAGGGCGGCAAAAGCCGCTTCCTATCCTTTTTCGGCAACCCCGGCCGGGACTGCATTCTTGCGAGGACGCCGGTTCGCCTGCAGGATCTTCTTTCGCAGGCGCAGCGACTTGGGCGTGACTTCCACGAATTCGTCATCGGCAATGAATTCGATCGCCTGCTCCAGGTTCAATGTTCGGAACGGCACCAGGCGGATAGCATCGTCGGCGGTCGAAGCCCGCATGTTGGTCAGCTTCTTTTCGCGGACCGCGTTTACGTCGAGATCGTTGTCGCGCGAGTTCTCGCCGACAATCATTCCTTCGTAAACATCCACTCCGGGCCCGGCGAACAGTTCTCCGCGCTCCTGCAGGCCCCAGAGCGCGTAGGCCGTCGTCGCCCCGGGCCGGTCCGCAATCAGCACCCCTGTGGGGCGATGCGGAATCGTCTCCCTGCCATTCGGTGTATCCATCGAATAGCGAGTTCATCACGATGGTGCCGCGCGTGTCGGTGAGCATTTCGCTGCGCAGCCCGATCAGCCCACGGCTGGGAACGCGAAACTCCAGGCGCACCCGCCCGTAGCCGTGGTTGTGCATCTTTTGCATTTCCGCCTTGCGCATGCCCAGCTTCTCGATCACCACGCCCACGAATTCTTCCGGAATGTCCACCGTGAGCAGTTCCACCGGCTCCATCAGCTTCCCGTCGATCTCCGGGTGACGATCTCCGGCTTGCCCACCATCAGTTCGTATCCTTCGCGGCGCATCATCTCAATCAGGATGGCCAGTTGCAGCTCGCCGCGCCCCATCACCTTAAAGGTGTCGGCGTCTTCCGTGCTCTTCCACCCGGATGGAAACGTTGGTCAGCAGTTCCTTGTCCAGGCGGTCGCGCAGGTTTCTGGAAGTCACATACTGCCCTTCCCTGCCGGCAAAGGGAGAGGTATTCACCGTGAACTGCATGGAAATCGTGGGCTCGTCGATCACGATCTTCGGACAGCGGCGCCGGGAATTCTCGACGCTGGTGACGGTCTCGCCGATGGTGATGCCGTGAAACTCCTGCCACGGCGACAATATCCCCCAGCTCGGTTTCGTTCACATCCACCCGCTTCAGCCCGCTGAATGAGAACAGCTTCGTGATCTTCATCTTCTCCAGCGAACCGTCCAGCTTGGCAATGGCAACCTCTTCTCCGGTGCGCAGCGTGCCATTGAACACCCGGGCAATCGCCAGCCGTCCCAGGTAGTCGCTGTAGTCGAGGTTCGCCACCAGCACCTGCAACGGCCCGCCGGATCGCCCGCGGGACGCAGGAATGGTCTCCACGATCGCCTCAAACAGCGGCTGCAGATCCTGCCCCGGAACTTGTCGATATCCGTCGACGCCGTTCCCAGCTTGGCGTTGGTGTAGAGCACGGGAAAATCCAGCTGATCCTCCGCCGCATCCAGATCGATGAACAGGTCGTAGACCTCGTTCAGCACTTCCTGCGGACGCGCATCGGCGCGGTCGATCTTGTTGATCACCAGGATGGGCGGCAGCTTGGCCTCCAGGGCCTTGCCCAGCACGTAACGGGTCTGCGGCAGCGGACCTTCGCTGGCGTCCACCAGCAGCATGACGCCGTCCACCATCTTCAGCGCGCGCTCCACCTCGCCGCCAAAGTCGCTGTGGCCAGGCGTATCGACGATGTTGATCTTGGTGTCGTGGTAAAACGACGGCCGTATTCTTGGCCAGGATGGTGATGCCGCGCTCGCGCTCCAGTTCGTTCGAGTCCATGACGCGCTCGGCACGAGCTCCTGATTGGCGCGGAATGTGCCGCTCTGGCGCAGCATGGCATCCACCAGGGTGGTCTTGCCGTGGTCGACGTGGGCGATGATGGCGATGTTGCGGAAACCTGTGCTCAAGCGGATAACGTCCTTTGTCTGACTGCTGCTTCGTGCGCAAATCGCAAATCCCGCTCTGGCAGGATGCGCGGCAAACTGCTGCCCTGCTGCCACTTACCTGGATTGCAAGAAAGAAGGCAAGGAACCCGGGCGAGACTTACTCCCTCCATTGTATCGAACTCGTCCCTGCCTGACCGGGAACTCAGAGCCCTCCAGGTCCCCAGGCTTTTCTACGGCTCGCGCCAGCCCCTTAGTTCAGCTTGCGGGCAATCGACTTGGCCTGGGTAAAGAGATCGAGATAATCCGGGCCGCCCGCCTTGGAATCCGTCCCGGACATATTGAACCCTCCGAAAGGATGCGCCCCCACCATTGCGCCCGTGCACTTGCGGTTGATATACAGGTTCCCAACGTGGAATTCCGCCATGGCCTGCTCGAATCTTTTCCTCGTCTCCGTATACACGGCGCCGGTTAAGCCGAACTCCGTGTCATTCGCGATTTCCAGCCCGTGTTCGAAATTGCGCGCCTTCATCACCGCCAGCACCGGGCCGAAAATCTCCTCCTGCTCAATGCGCGCCCCAGGCTCGACGTCCACGATCACTGTGGGCTCAACGTAATAGCCGCCATCCGCTTCCGAGACCCGTTTTCCCCCGGTCATCAGGCGGCCTTCACTCCTGCCTGCGTCCACATAACCCAAAATCGATTTCATGGAGCTCTCATGAATCACCGGACCCATGGCAAAGTTCTCCGCCGGATCGCCAACCTTGATCTGCTCCACCCGGGCTTTCAGGCGCTCCAGAAATTTGTCGTAAATATCCTGGTGCAAGATCAGGCGCGAACACGCCGAACACTTCTGCCCCTGGAACCCATACGCCGACACGGCAACGCCTTCCACCGCCGACGCCAGGTCCGCATCGGCATCCACCAGAATGGCGTCCTTGCCGCCCATTTCCAGAATGGCGCGCTTAATCCACATCTGCCCCGGATGGTGAACCGCGGCAGTCTGGCTGATTCGCAACCCCACTTCACGCGACCCGGTAAAGGCGATGTAGCGCGTTTTCGGGTGCGATACCAGCGCATCCCCAAAACTGCCGCCCGCGCCCGGACAGAAGTTCACCACCCCGGGCGGCAGTCCCACCTCCTCCAGCACCTCGAAAAATTTGGCCGCGATGACCGGAGAGTCGCTCGAGGGTTTCAGGATCACCGTATTGCCGCTCACAATGGACGCCAGCGTCATCCCACCCATAATGGCCGAGGGGAAATTCCACGGCGGAATCACAATCCCCACGCCCAGCGGAATGTACCAAAGCAGGTCGCGCTCCCCCGGAAGTTGTACTGGAGGCTCCACTCTGGCCAGCCGCAGCGCCTCCCGCGCATAGAACTCCGCAAAATCGATCAATTCGGCGACGTCCGCGTCCGCTTCCGCCCAGTTCTTCCCCACTTCGAATACCGTCCAGGCCGCAAACTCGAATTTACGCTCGCGAATCTTGTGCGCTGCCGAAAGCAGCAGCTCCGCCCGTTCCTCCACCGAAGCGCGCTTCCAGCTTTCAAAGGCTTCGAGGGCGGCGGCCATGGCCGGCTCCACCTCATCCTTGCCGGCCTTCTGCACCGTGCCCACCAGCTCCGCCGGACGCGCCGGATTCAGCGAGCGAATCTTCTCCGCGGTCTTCCGCCGCCTGCCGCCAATCACCAGGTCGTACTCACGTCCCAGCTCCGAGCGGACCTGCTCCAGCGCGCGCCGCATCTGCCGCGCATTTTCTTCCTTGCTGAAATCCACCGCGGGCTCATTGCGAAAGGGGCTCGGGCCTGCAGCAGCCACATTTCGCGTCACGGATCTAAGTACCGCCATCGGAGTACCTCACTTCTTTAGGGTTGAAGGACCTGGTTTACGGCACGGGCCGCACAATTTGGGCTTCTATTACTGTGGATGCCGCCTACCCTCCGGCTGTAAAAATTCTACAACCGATGGCGGAAGCGCGTTGCCGCAGGCGCGGGCCACTCGGATTTGCTTGCACAATTCCTCCCTTATCTCCGCCCCGGCGATCACAAAATAGACTCCCAACTTTACCCTCGCGAGGCGCTCATGAGCTCCGAATCCCGCAAGCTGGCCGGCATCCTTCTGGTGGTTTTCCCCACCGTGATTTACGGAGGAGTGACTCTTCTCCGGCTCCTGATCGGCACACCGGCCTACATGGCCAATCCCCCTGCGTCAGAATCTCTGGCGCGTCGGACACGCCCACGCCGGCGTGCTGCTCGTTCTCTCGCTGGTCCTGCTGCGCTATGTGGACGAAGCCAACCTCCCGGCCGGATTCAAGCGCTTCGCCCGTTCCGCCGCACCCATCACCGCCATTCTGCTCCCGGCGGCGTTCTTTCTTTCCGTGTTGGGCCCGGATGCCACCAAACCGAACGGTTGGATCAATCTGGCTTACGCCGGTGCGGCGCTGCTGGCTGCCGGGCTGCTGGTTCTGGGCGTGGGACTGCTGCGACAGGCACCCTTATAGATTCCCCGGCCACTGGACATGTTTCCCGGTGCGGTTTCGTAGCCGCGCCTGCCAAGTTATACTGGTTCGCCTTAACGGAGTGCGTCCCTTCGCCTTGGAACAACAAAGGCTCGGGCTTATGGCAGCATCTTCTACCCCACTATTCGTGCCGGCCGGGTCCTCTGTCTCGCGCTCCGCCGAAATAGCCAGGACCGCCCTGGTCGCGGGTGCCTACTTTCTTACCGGCCTCGCCGGACTATCCGTCCCCTTCACCAGCACCAATGTGTCACCCGTATGGCCACCCGCGGGTGTTGCCCTGTCTGCTCTTTTGATCTTCGGCCCCCGCGTATGGCCGGGAATCGCACTTGGGGCCTTCCTGGTCAATTACCTCACTTCGATTTCTCCTCTTGCCTCTTTGGGGATTGCCTTTGGAAGCACTGCCAGCATGTTGGTCAGTGCTTATCTGCTGAAGCGCAGCCGCTTCTCCGTTTCCCTCCCGCGCCTCAGCGACGTTCTCAAGCTCTGCGCCTTGGGAGCCGCCCTGCCCACCATGATCGCCGCCACCTGCGGCGTCGGCAGCCTGTTTCTCACTGGAGCTCAACCCTGGTCCGGTTTCGGGCGCGCATGGCTCGTGTGGTGGGTCGGAGACTCGATGGGCGTGCTCACGGTTGCTCCGGTCATTATTTCCCTCTATTCCCTTGGAGTGCGGCGGCTGCTGAAGGCCGAAATGCTGGTTCTGTTGCTCGCCACCGCTGCCACCTGTCTGCTCATATTCGATACCGGCCTCCTGTTCCGCATTACCGAGGGCGTGATTGCGCTGGTGGTTCTCCCCCTCGTGCTTTGGGGCGCCATCCGCTTCGGAATCCGCGGCGCCGCGCTGGCCAGTCTGACCATCGCCGTGGTCTCCGTCTTGGAAACCGCGGTCAATTCCGGGCCGTTCGTGACCTTTTCGACCCTTAGAAATGCCATGCTGCTGCAACTGTTTCTGGCGGTGACCAGCATAACCGGACTCGTTCTGGCGGCGGTCACCACGGAATTGCAGAGCACGGAAGACGCCCTGCGCCGCGAAAAACAACTCGTAATCGAGCGGGACATTGCGGAACAGCAGCGCGACCGCCTCTACACAGATCTGGAAACCGAACGCGCTCTGCTGCAGGCTGTGCTACGGCACATGCCGGCGGGGGTCATGATTGTGGATGCCCATTCCGGCAGGAGCGTACTCGGCAATCCCGTCGCCGGCCAGGTCTGGCCGAACTCGGCGCCATTTCTTTCTCTGCCCGACCAGGCCTTTCACGCCGACGGCACTGCTTACCAGCCTCAGCAGTGGCCTCTCGCCCGTTCCATTCGCCTGGGTGAAGTCGTGGCGCGGGAAGAAGTCCGCCTGAAACGCGACGATGGAAGCTGGAGCTTTCTGGAGATCAGCTCCGCTCCGGTCCGCAACGCCAGCGGTGAGATCGTCGCCGGCGTGCTGCTGTTCGGCGATATCTCCGACCGCAAGCGCGCGGAAGCTGCCTTGCGCGAATCAGAAAGGCTGGCCGCGGCCGGCCGCATGGCAGCGGCCATCGCTCACGAGATCAACAATCCCCTTGAAGCCCTGACCAACCTCTTGTATCTGGTGGCGCGCGACAACTCGCTTGGGGTGCGGGCGCAGGAGTTGACCGCCATGGCCGAGCAGGAACTGGCTCGGGTTGGCCACGTCGCCCGCCAAACCCTGGCCTTCTATCGCGAAAGCTCCACCCCCGGTCTGGCGGATGTCGGCGAGATCCTCGATGGCATTCTGAGCCTCTATGCCCCTCGCATCGCGCGGCGTGGCGTGAAGGTAATCCGCAGGTACGAAGCGCGGCAGAGCATCCTTGCCGTTGCCGGAGAACTGCGGCAGGTCTTTTCCAATCTTCTGGTGAATGCCCTCGACGCCACACCGCCCGGAGGACGCATCGTGGTGCACGCCTTCGAGTCGTGCGATTGGCGCAACCTTGCTGTGCGCGGACTGCGCGTCGTCATTGCCGACAATGGCCCGGGAATGGCTCTTGAGATTCGCCAGAAGATTTTTGAGCCTTTCTTCACCACTAAAGGCGAGCGCGGAACCGGCCTCGGTCTGTGGGTGGCCAAAGGAATCGTCAGCAAGCACCATGGCGCCATTTCGGTCGCCACCTCCACCCGTCCGGGACGCAGCGGAACCTGCTTCAATGTCTTTCTACCCCGGGATGAGGCGGACTCGGCTGAAGACGGATTGTGACGTTTTCACCACGACACCGTACATGCGCGGGCATCCGCAGGCAGAGGGAGCTTGTGTTTGCCGCAAACGATTCAGCCCTGAGCGACGAAAACGCCCAGGGCTGAATCGAGCCTGTTTGTGGGTCGGGTTAGTCGGCGCTGGCCGCCGTGTTGGTCTTGACTGCCGGAACCTTCGCCGGCTTCAGCGGAGTGCCGTCCGGAGTGATGCGCACCGGATCGATGAACTCCATGATGTCGCGCAGATCGGCGCCCACCTGCTCCAGCAACTGGGTGCGCTCTTTCGCGCGCACGGCATTAAACTTCGGACGTCCGTTCTCATTTTCCGCGATCCATTTGCGAGCAAATGTTCCGTCCTGAATCTCCTTCAGCAGCTTCTTCATCTCGGCCCGGACCTGATCGTTGACGATCCGTGGACCGGACACATAATCGCCCCATTCGGCCGTATCGCTCACCGAATAGCGCATGTAGTTCAGGCCGCCGCGATAGAAGAGGTCCACAATCAGCTTCAGCTCGTGCAGGCACTCGAAATACGCGATCTCCGGCTGATAGCCCGCGTCCACCAGCGTCTGGAACCCGGCCTTTACCAGTTCGCTGGCGCCACCGCACAGCACCGCCTGCTCGCCGAACAGGTCGGTCTCCGTCTCTTCCGCAAAGGTGGTCTCGAGCACTGCCGCGCGCGTGCCGCCAATCCCCTTGCCATAGGAAAGCGCCAGCGCTTTGGCGTTGCCGGTGGCGTCCTGGTGGATGGCCAGCAGGCACGGAGTCCCCCACCCTCCTTGAATACCTCGCGAACGCGGTGGCCCGGCGCCTTGGGCGCGATCATGGTGACGTCAACATTCTTCGGGGGATCGATCGTGCCGTAGCGGATGTTGAAGCCGTGGGCAAACATCAGCATTTTTCCCGCGCTCAGGTTCGGCAGGATGGCTTCCTTGTAGAGCGCGGCCTGTCCCGTGTCCGGCGTCAAGATCATGATCACGTCCGCCCACTTCGAGGCCTCCGCCGGGGTCATCACCTTCAGCCCCTCCGCTTCCGCCTTGGCCCGCGAGCGGCTGCCTTCCGGCAAGCCCACGCGCACCTCGACTCCGCTGTCGCGCAGGTTCAGCGCGTGTGCATGTCCTTGCGATCCGTATCCGATGATGGCCACTTTCTTGGCCCGGATCAGAGAAATATCAGCATCCTGGTCTTTATAGAGTTTCGCCATGAAATTCCCTTCTTGGATTGCTGGGCGCGGCTCGCGCGACCTCAGACTGAATAAGATATGTCTTCCGACGGCTCCCCGGATCGTACCACCGCGGCTGCCGCCTGTTCGCCCACCGACTTCGACCCGCGCGCCATCGCCACCCGTCCCGTGCGCACCATTTCCAGAATGCCAATCGGACGCAACACTTCCAGCAGGCCTTCGATCTTGTCCTCCGCCCCGGTAATCTCCAGGATCATCGAATCCGGAGCTACATCCACCACCCGGGCGCGGAACACGTTCGCCAGTTGCAGAACATGCGAGCGCTCTTCCGGGGGCGCGCTGACCTTGATCAATGCCAGGTCGCGCAGCACCGAAGGGACGCTGCTGATGTTGTCCACCCGCACCACATTCACCAGCTTGTAGAGATTCGCTTCCAGCCGCTTCGCTCCGAACTCGTCCGTGTCCACTACGATGGTCATGCGCGACAGGCCGGCCTTGTCCGTATGCCCCACGGTCAGCGACTCGATATTGAACGCGCGCCGCCGGAACAGCGACGCCACCCGGTTCAGCACCGCCAGGCTTGTCTTCCACATAAACAACAAAGGTGTTCACCATGAATTCCTCAAATCGAACATCGCGTCATTGCATCACTGGAGATTGCACGTCATGCCGCGCTGCCCACAATACTGAATGACTCAACCCAATTCGTCAGCCGCGGTTTCCACGATCGGGCTGGGCCGTCGGATCATGTTGTGCAGATCGGCCCCCGCCGGAACCATCGGGTAAACCGTGTCTTCCTGCTCCACCTTGAACTCGATCAGCACGTTCCCTGGTGCGCCGCGTGCTTCCTGCACCACCGGAACTACCTCGCTGCGCTGCGTCACCGCTTTGCTCGGATACCGAATGCCTGCGCCAGCTTGACGAAGTCCGGATTCAGCAGCGGAGTGGCCTTGTAGCGGCGCTCATAGAAGAACTCCTGCCACTGCCGCACCATTCCCAGGTAGCCGTTGTTGATGATGGCGATGTTGATATCCAGCTTCTCCTGCGCGATGGTCGCCAGCTCGGCACATGGTCATCTGGAAGCCGCCGTCTCCCACCACTACCCAGACCTCGGCCTCGGGACGCGCCATCTTGGCGCCAATCGCCGCCGGCAGCGCAAACCCCATCGTGCCCAGGCCGCCGGAGGTCACCAGCGACCGCGGATTCTCATGCTTGAAATACTGCGCCTCCCACATCTGGTGCTGCCCAACGTCGGTCACGACAATTACGTCCTGCCCGCGCGTTTCCCGCCAGATGTCGTTGATCACATGCGCGGCGTACAGGTGCCCGTTGTCGGGAAGGTTCTGGATGTCGCGGACCGCCGAGTCCCCCTTCAGGTCGCCGATGAAGCTCAGCCATTCCTTGCGCTCGCGCCGTTCCACCTTGGGCAGCAGATGCTGCAGCACATCCCGCAGGTCTCCCACCAGGGCCTGAGTCCACGCGCACGATTTTGTTCACTTCCGCGGGATCAATTTCGATGTGGATCTTCTTGGCATTGGGAGCGTACGTCTTCAGGTTGCCGGTCACGCGATCATCGAAGCGCATGCCGAAGGCCAGCAGCAGATCGGATTCCTGAATCGCCCTGGTTCACCCAGGCTTCCCCGTGCATGCCCATCATGCCCAGGTTCAGCGGGTGCTGCGCCGGAACCGCCCCCAGGCCCAGCAGGGTCATGGCAATGGGAATGTTCGCCTTCTCCGCGAACTCGATCACCTCGCGCTCGGCCCCGGAACCAGAATGCCGTGCCCGCCCAGAATGATCGGGCGCTTGGCGTTGTGGATCAGCTCCAGCGCATGATCGTAATCTGCCTTCTCCGGAGAAAGGTCGGGACGGTAGCCGGGAAGCTGCGGCTGGATCGCCTCCCACTCGAATTCGCAGGAAGACTGCTGCGCGTCCTTGGTGATGTCGATCAGCACCGGTCCCGGCCGCCCCGACTTGGCGATGTAAAACGCTTCGCGCACCACCTCCGCCACTTCCTCGGGACGGGTGACCAGGAAATTGTGCTTGGTGATGGGCAGGGTGATGCCCGTGATGTCCGTTTCCTGAAAAGCGTCGGACCCGATCAGCTTGCTTCCCACCTGCCCGGTGATGCACACGATGGGCGAGGAATCCATCATGGCCGTGGCTATGCCGGTCACCATGTTGGTCGCGCCCGGACCCGAGGTGGCGATTGCCACTCCCACCTTGCCCGTGGCCCGCGCATATCCATCCGCCATGTGGGTCGCGCCCTGCTCGTGGCGCACCAGCACGTGGTGGATGGGATACTTGGTCAGCGCGTCATACGCCGGCAGAATCGCTCCGCCGGGATAGCCGAAGATCGTGGTGACTCCCTCCGTGCAGGAGGCACTCCCAAAGAATTTCCGCTCCCGTTTTCTTCACGCGTTCCCTTCCATTCCCTGCCATAAAGCTGCCTTGATCACTCCGCATGTCCTGAGGAGCATTTCTCAGCTCGTCACCGCCCCCGCTGCCGCCGAAGCCACCGAACGGGCATACTTCGCCATCACGCCAGTGGAGAAGCGCGGCGCCGGAGCTTTCCATGCTTTCAGCCGTGCCGCCAGCTCCGCCTCGGGAATGTCCAACGTCAGGGTACGGTTCTTTACATCAAAAATGATCATGTCGCCGTCCCGCACCGCGCTGATGGGACCTCCGCGCGCCGCCTCCGGAGCAACGTGCCCTGCCATCAGCCCGCGGGTCGCTCCCGAAAACCGCCCGTCGGTCAGCAGGGCCACGGACTCGCCCAGCCCCGCGCCGGCGATCGCGGCCGTAACCGCCAGCATCTCCCGCATCCCCGGACCGCCGCTCGGGCCTTCGTAGCGAATTACAATCACGTCCCCGGCCTTGATCTTTCCTTCCTGGACGGCGGCGAAGGCAGCTTCTTCCTTGTCGAAGACGCGCGCCGGTCCGCGCTGGTAGAGCCGCTCGTGCCCCGCCACTTTGATCACGCAGCCGTCGGGCGCCAGATTGCCCTTCAGAATCACCAGCCCGCCGCTGGGCTTCAGCGGATTGGAAACCGGCCGGAACACCTGCTGCCCCGGAGTTTCTTTCCCGTTCGCAGCCTCCTCGGCCAGGGTGCGTGCGCTGGCGGTCATGCACTTGCCGTGCAGCAGCCCCGCATCCACCATCAGGTGCGCCAGATAGCGCGTTCCGCCTGCTTTGTAAAAATCTGTCGCCATGAATCGCCCGCCGGGTTTCATGTCCGCCAGCAGCGGAGTCCGCGCGCTCACCCGGTCAAAATCGTCGATGCTCAGCTCCACCCCGGCCTCGCGCGCAATCGCCAGCAGGTGCAGAACCGCATTGGTCGACCCACCGGTTGCGGCGACGCTGGCAATGGCGTTCTCCAGCGACTCGCGACTCACAATCTGCGAAGGCCGCAAGTCCTTGCGGACCAGTTCCATCACTTGCCTGCCCACCTGCCGCGCTACCGCATCTTTTTCCGGATCGGTTGCCGGTACCCCCGCCGTACCCATCACCGACACCCCCAGAAACTCCGAAGCCGTAGCCATGGTGTTTGCCGTGAACTGCCCTCCGCAGGCTCCCGCGCCGGGACACGCATTGTCCTCGATCGTCTTCAAGTCCTGGTCCGTCATGCGCCCAGCCGCATGCGCTCCCACTGCCTCAAATACGTCCTGAATGGAAACATCCTTCCCCTGAAACTGTCCCGGCGCAATCGAGCCGCCATACAGCATCAGCCCGGGAATATTCACCCGCACCAGCGCCATGATCGTTCCCGGAATCGTCTTGTCGCAGCCGGAGATCACCACCATCCCGTCGAAGGCGTTGCCGCGCGCCACCAACTCGATCGAATCCGCAATCACCTCCCGGCTGATCAGCGACGTCCGCATGCCCTCGCTTCCCATGGTGATGCCGTCGGAGATCGTGACCGTGTTGAACTCCATCGGCGTACCGCCGGCCTCGCGGACGCCCTGCTTGATCTGCTCGGCCAGCCGCCGCAGGTGGTAATTGCATGGCCCGATTTCCGTCCACGTGTTGGCTACTCCGATGATCGGCCGCCGCAGATCGTCGTCCGTGAAGCCGATGGCTTTCAGCATGGACCGCGCCGGCGCCCGGCTGGGTCCGTCAGTGATAGCTCCGCTGTTGCGTTTTCCTGAGTCGCTCATATCCTCTTCATTTTCAATGGCCGAATTTATTGACCGAACATCTGGACAACCCCTGCCGATCTTCGCCTCTGCGCTGGGTTCTTTTATATGTATCGCAGAGAGCGCCATTAAGCAATGTTATATATCTTCATTTAGCATAACAAACACTTATAAGTTTTGCCCTGGCTTATGTCCTCCCCCCGAACCGTGAACCTGCCGGAGTTCCCTGACTCCCCTCCGTCTCAGGCCGTCCAAAAACAAAAAACACGGACCTTTTCGTCCGTGCTCGTTTCGTTTGTCCTTTTGAGGCCGCAATGCAGCCTGCGCTTCTCTTCTCGGCCTACCCGCCCAAAGGCGACGCATCCCACCCGTTGCCGGAGTATGCACCGTGGCTCACCTGCTGCTGCTCCTGAGCGCTGTGGTCGACGCCGAAGACCTCCATCTCTTGCCCTTGCTGGCTGCTCACACTTTGCGGCAGGGGAATCTGCCATCCAAACGTCTTGCCCCGTATCCAGATTTTGTCCAGGTAGAAGTTGTCCCCGATCTTACGCATCATCAGCTTTGTTGTCGCCGGAGCCGGTTTTTGAACGCTTGGAATCTTGGACGCTGCCGTCCGAACGTCGGCCTTCTTGCCCTGGATCAGGAATCCAGTAGCCCCGTTCGCTACGTTCTCCGCAATAATTGTGTAGTGTCCGGCTGGCAACACCTTGGCCCCAACATGGACAGGAGTCGCCAGATCCACCGTCACATCCTCATGGCGCGGGGCATTCTCCGCCGCCATGACCCCAACCCATGACAACGCCAACAGTACGGCACTCAATAAACCCAAACGTCTCATAACCGTCCCCCCTTTAGAACCATTTGCTGTGGCCCTCCTTGATTATAAGATAAAGAGCAGAGCGGAGACGATGCCTCCACACCACTCGTGACACGATGTTTCCGGGTTGAGGCCCGGCGGTATTTCCGCGTCCGGAACGCTCCGCCGATGCAGTGTCCCCACCCTACCGCCCGTCTCCGGCCTCAGGTGGGGTTGCACACAAGATTCGCTACAGGGTTCGAACGGTCCTAAGCCGCCCATGCCCAAGGTTATTGCGCATGAGAGGCTTGCGGAATTGTCATCGGCTCGTTCTGGACAGGCGGATTTGCGGAACTTTGTCCCTGCTGGCCCGCCTGGTAGTTGCCGGGAATTTCCACCGTCTGGCCCTGCTGATTGCTTACACCATCGGGAAGCGGCACCTGCCAGCCATAGGTTCTCCCCTTGATCCAGATCTTGTCGAAGTAGTAGTTGTTCCCCACCTGTCTCAGAACTACCTTGGTCTGCGTTGCGGCTGGCTTCTGCTCAATCTTCACCGTAGAAGCTAGCGAAATCGCGTTGTTGTTGCCATTCTTTCCCTCAATCAGCAATCCCGGAGCCCCAACCGGCCTATTCTGTTCGCTAATCGTGTAAGATCCGGGCGGCAACACCTTGCCATCGACGTGCACGGGATAGGAAAGATTCACCACAACTTTTTCGTGCAGCGGCGCTTGCGCAGCCATCACACCGACGAACGCAAACGTAACCAAAGCCGCACAGGCTAAACTCAAACTCTTTAAACTCAAACGCTTCCTATTCAGTATTCGCCTCCTTTCCGTCCCACTTTGCGGGGATGCACCAGCATCGTGAGACGATATACTGATTTATAGTGATTACCTCGTCGCCCCTGCAAAGTAGATCCTGAAACCAACAAATAACCCCGCCCTGTCTTGTAGTGCCCGGGGCGGGGACGTGACTGCCAGATCGAGATAACGCCCCCTTCTCTGCCAGGCTACTGAGCATGCGAGTCTTGCGGAATCGTCATCGGCTGGTTATGGACAGCTGGATTTGCGGAATTTTGTCCCTGCTGGCCCGCCTGGTAGCTGCCGGAAATTTCCACCGTCTGGCCCTGCTGATTGCTCACATTTTCCGGCAGGGGAATGTTCCAGCCGTACTTCCTGCCTTTCATCCACACTTTACTGAGGTAGTAGTCGCTGCCGATCTTTTGCAACTCTATCTTTGTAGCTGTCGGCGCGGTGACGCTCGCCTTATTGCTGATTGTTTTGGCCAGGGTTTCGGCGCTCCCGTTTTTGCCCTGGATAAGAAGCTGGGGCGCCCCTCCCGGTTCATTTTGCGAAACAATCGTATAGTGCCCCGCGGGCAATACCGTGCTTCCAACGTGGACCGGGTGATTCACATCCAAGCTCACGGATTCGTGCGGTGGATTGACCGCCGCCATCACTCCCACCAAGGCCACAGTAAGTAATGCGGCATTCAACAAGCAAAAACGCTTCATATTTTGACCTCCTCCAAATGGATTCATCAGACCGCTGTGATAGCGGCCGATTCCTCGGGTTTAGCGTCTTTTCTGTGAGATGTGGCGAAGCCGGGCTACGATGCCCCTGCAGGGGGAATGGCAATCAGTCGTGGCACGATGCATTATCCGCTTCGCAGGTTGCTGTCAGAGCCAGAGCTGACCAGCAGAGGAGACACTCACGGCTTGATGGCAAAACAATAACAAAGATCGGAAGGAAGGAAGGAAGACGAAGAGATGGGGAAAAAATAACCGGGAGACAAGCGCAAATCGGTCGAAAAGTAAGGCGCCACGCTCCGGCAATTCTCGTCCCGCAGCCCCAAATCATCGGGAAGCGGGGTTGCTTCTACAGCTCTGAATCCCGGCGCCGCGACGGACCAGGGGAGGCCGGAAAAACTCAGAGGCCGCTGCTGCTCACCTGCATGCCATGGCGCACGTTCGCCCCCTGCACCCAGAAGATCACGTCCTCGGCGATGTTGGTGGCGTGATCGGCCACCCGTTCCAGGTTGCGGGAGATCAGCAGCAGGTTCAGCGCCTGCTCGGCATATTGCGGGCTCTCCCGCATCACCCGCGACATGGTCGCATAGGCCTCGTCATTCATCGCATCGACCTGGTCATCCATCTGCAGGACGGCGCGCGCCAGGGCGGCATCGCCCCGCACAAACGCTTCAATGGCCTGCCGCACCATTAGCGACGCCAGAAAACCGATGCGCGGAAGATCCAGCGGAAGATCAGCCAGAGGCAGCGCGACCAGCCGCATCACCCGTTCCGCAATGTTGACTGCCTGATCGCCCACCCGTTCCAGGTCGGCATTGATCTTGATTCCCGCCAGGATAAAACGCAGGTCCACGGCCATGGGCTGCTGCATGGCCAGCAACTCACAGGCAAGATCGTCGATCTCGCGTTCCGCCAGGTTGATGCTCGCTTCGCCCGTCAGCACCAGGCGGCAGACTTTCGTGTCGCGGCTGCCGTAGGCTTCCATGGCACGCTGCACCGCTTGCTCGGACATGCCGGCCATTGCCAGAAGATTCTGCCTTAGGCGATCCAGTTCGTGTTGAAATCGGGTGCGCGTCATCCAAACCTGCCCGTTATGTAATCTTCCATGCGCTTGTCGGGGGAAGCGGTAAAGATCGTTTCCGTTCGCTCGTACTCCACCAGTTCCCCCATCAGAAAGAACCCGGCATGCTCGCCCACCGGGGATAGCCTGCTACATATTCTGCGCCACAATCACTGACGTGTAACGCTCTTTTAGCCCAAAAATCAAATCTTCAATGCAACCATTCACAGTTTCGCCCAGTCCGCGTCAGGCTCTCTGGCAAAATCACCGCCATGAAAGACCATGAGTCGGCTAAGGTTCCCGGACCGCTATCTCACGGCTGAGATTTCCTTCCGCCATCGTGGCCAGCGTCGATGGGTCGGCTGTGCCCGGAGAAGTCCCGTGATGATGGCGAACGTCAACCCCTTCAATCATGAAGACAACCGCCTCCGCGATGTTGGTGGCATGATCGGCGATTCGCTCCAGGTTGCGAGCTGCAAACATAAGATCAACACACACTTCAACCGCTTCAGCATTTCTCTTCATGTAACCGATCAGTTCATTGAAAATGGAATCGCAAAGATCATCGACAGCCTTGTCGGATAGGAGCACAGAACGCGCGTCATCGGCATTTTTTCTGAGAAAAGAGCCCAGTGCTCGCTGAACCATAGACTTCGTCAACTCAGCCAGCATCGGCATTTGCGTATGAATGGTGACATGCGGATGCCGGATCAGGGACTCGGAACGCTCAGCAATGTTGACAGCCAAATCTCCAATTCGCTCGAGATTGTTGTTGATCTTTGCGGCGGCGGTTACGAACCGTAAATCGCCTGCCACCGGCTGCTCAAGCGCTAATATGTTGGTTATAATGCCGTCGATCGCAAGCTCCATCCGGTTAATATCGCCCTCTTGTTTGAAAACCGAGCGAGCAGCTGACACCTGACCCTCCTCAAGCGCGCGCACGCTCTCGCTGATCGCTGATTGCACCAGCGCGCTCATTTCCAGCAGGTCATTCCGGAGACCCTCGAGCAGCTCTTCAAAGTGACGCATTGTTATCCTCCACCTCGTCCTCAGCCCATCGGCTAGCCGAACCTGCCGGTGATATAGTCTTGCGTCCGCGGATCGGAAGGTGCCGTGAAGAGCTTGGCTGTATCGCTATACTCGATCAGCGTGCCATTCAACATAAACGCGGTGTAGTCGCTGGCGCGAGCCGCTTGCTGCATATTGTGCGTCACCACAGCCAGCGTACAGTTGTCCTTCAACTCGAACCATAGATCCTCAATCTTTGCTGTGGAAGCCGGATCAAGCGCCGAGCACGGCTCGTCGAGCAGCAGCACCTCGGGATTCACTGCCAGCGCGCGCGCGATGCACAACCGCTGCTGCTGGCCTCCGGAAAGCCCCGTCCCGGATTGGTTGAGCTTGTCCTTCACTTCATCCCACAGGCCGGCCTTGCTCAAAGCGATTTGCACACGCTCGTCCATTTCCGGGCGCCGCAATTTTTCATATAACCGGATGCTAAATGCGATGTTTTCGTAAATCGACATCGGGAACGGCGTCGGTTTTTGAAACACCATGCCGACCTTGGCCCGCAGCTCGGAGGTGCTTTTCGAAGCCAAAATGTCCTCGCCGTCAAGGATGACCTCACCCACTGCGCGCTGGCGGGGGTAGAGATCGTACATGCGGTTGAAAATCCGCAAAAGCGTTGATTTGCCGCAACCCGACGGCCCGATGAAAGCGGTGACCCTGTTTTGACGAATTTCGACGTTCACGTTCTTGATGGCATGGAACTTGCCGTAATAGAAATTCAAGTTCCGGGCCGTGATTTTCGTGGGCGCCGGAGCTGCAGCACCACTTCGTACGCTATCGGGCACTCTGACGGAGAAGGCGGGAACGTTCGCCATAGAGGATCCTTCCGGTCGATCGGGAGTCATTTCGGCGCCTGGACTTTTCCCAGGAACAGCCGCGCCGCCAGGCTGAGCGTAAGCACAAACGTGACCGTAATGAAAGCCGCGGCCCAAGCCATTTGCTGCCAGTTAGAGTACGGGCTCAGCGCAAATTGGAAGATCACAACCGGGACATTGGCGATCGGCCGGAACAAATCGGTCGAAGCAAACTGGTTGTTGAGGGCGGTAAACAGCAGCGGGGCCGTCTCGCCCGTGATGCGCGCTAGGCCGATCAATATTCCGGTGAGAATACCTGCACGCGCCGCTTTCCACGTTACCTTCGTGATCACGATCCAATTCGGCGCTCCCAATGCGATGGCGGCTTCACGCAGGTCGCCGCCGACCAGGTGGAGCATTTCGTCGGTCGTGCGCACGATGATCGGGACCATCAAGACCGCCAGAGCCACGCTGCCAGCAAAGGCCGAAAAGTGCCCCATCGGGGCGACGATGATCGCATAGGCGAACAGGCCGATTTCGATCGACGGCGCACTGAGCATGATGTCGTTGATGAAACGCACGGTGTTAGCTGTGCGGCTTTGAAATCCATATTCCGCCAGCCACGTGCCTCCCATCAAACCGATCGGCACCCCGATCAGCAGCGACACTCCCAGCAAGATCAGGCTCCCGACGAATGCATTGCGCAAACCAAACCCATCTGTTCCGGGGGGAGGCGTGTTCTGCGTGAACAAATCCCAATGCATCCCCGAAATACCGAATTTCAGCGTCGTCCACAGGATCCAGAACAGGAAGAACACTCCGACAACCGTCGCAGCGCCCATCAGGATCTTGCTCACCAGGTCGACGAAATGCCGTCTTGCGACAATGCCCGTCACGCGGCCGCTCCTTCCCCGCGGGCGAGGCGGCGTATCAGCAGCACGGCCAGGATGCGCACAACCAAAGTGACGGCGATCAGTATCAGGCCCAGATAAATCAACGAAGACGTATACAGCTTGGTCGTCGCTTCGGTGAATTCATTGGCTAAGATCGAGGGAATGGTCGCACCCGGCATTAACAAGCTCGACGATAGCGTGTTGCTGTTGCCAATGACGAAAGTCACAGCCATGGTTTCGCCGAGCGCACGCCCCAAACCCAAAAAGATGCCGCCAATCACCGCCGACCGCGTGTAGGGCAAAATAACGTACCAGGCCACTTCCCACGTGGTGGCGCCCATCGCATAGGTGGATTCGCGCAACGACGACGGCACCACCAGGAATACGTCGCGCATGATTGATGATATGTACGGCAGAACCATGATCGCCAGGACGATCCCGGCAGTCAGCATGCCGATGCCCATGGGCGGGCCGCGAAACAACAGGCCGATCCCTGGAATCGCTCCCAGATACCGGTTGATCCAAGGCTCAATTCCAGCGAAGACCGGAGCGAACACCAACAGCCCCCAGAGACCGTAGACGATGCTGGGAATGGCGGCCAACAATTCGATGGCGCCGGCGACGGGCCTTTTGATCCAGCTTGGAGCAATCTCAGCGATAAATACCGCGACCCCAAAGCTGATCGGCACGGCAAGCACCATCGCGATGGTTGAACTGACCAGCGTGCCCACGATGAAGGGAAACGCGCCGAAAGTCTGGGTGACGGGATTCCATTCGCTCGAGGTAATGAATTTCCAAATGCCAAACGCTTGAATTGAAGTCCAGCTGTCAACAGTAATGGCGATGACGGTGGCAAAAAGCGCTGCTGAGACCAGGAATGCGGCGAGCACTGCCGCTTTATGAAACAGAAAATCTGCCGGCCGATGCCAATATCTGCCGGCAGATTACGCTTCTTGTACAAGGTTCCCGTGTCAGACTGCACCGCGGCGTCCACGCCGTTCATAGGTTCCTCATGGTGAAAGTTTATGCAACCGGCGCCATGCTCTAAATGGTATAGCCGAGTTCGCTTTTCCAATAGGCCTTAATAGCTTGAACAGTGCTCGGCGGCAGCGGACCGAACGAGATGGATTCCGCCATTTTTTGCCCGTGCTCGAATCCCCAATCGAAGAACTTCATCACTTCCATATTGGTTTCTTTGGAAGCATCTTTGCGCAGGATCTGCCAGGTGCAACCCGAGATCGGCCAAGTGTCGGGACCGGTGTGGTCGGTCAGGATCACGTAGAAGTCCTGCGCCTTGGACCAGTCCACGTGCGCCGAGGCGTCCTGGAAGCCTTTGAGATTGGGACTCACGATCTTGCCGTCGCTGTTGACCATGCGTGCATCGGACAGGTGGCTTTCCAGAATGTAGGCGTACTCGACATAACCGATCGAGCCGGGGATACGCTGCACGTAGGAGGATACACCTTCGTTACCCTTGCCACCCACCCCAGTCGGCCAGGCTAAAGAAGTGTTGGCGCCAACTTTCTGCTTCCATTCCGGGCTGACTTTCGAGAGATAGTCAGCGAACGTAAATGTCGTCCCAGAGCCGTCCGACCGGTGCACAACGGTGATATCCATGTCGGGCAGCTTCACCTTGGAATTGAGTTTGGCAATCTCCGGGTCGTTCCACTTCTTAACCTTTCCGAGATAGATGTCGGCAACCAGCGGGCCGCTCAGAACGATCTCCTCCGGCTTGATCCCAGGAAGGTTGTACACCAGGTCTTCCCCGGCCACTGCGGTGGGGAACTGGATCAGGTTCGAGGCCCGCAAATCCTCGGGCTTCAGCGGCATGTCGCTGGCGCCGAAGGCCACCGTGCCCGCCTTGATTTGAGCGATCCCTCCCCCCGACCCGATCGACTGGTAGTTGACTTTCGTGCCGGTTTGGCCTTCGTACGCGGCTGCCCATTTGGCAACCAAGGGATAGACCCAGCTGCTGCCGGCACCGATCAGCGTCGGGGGATCGGCGGCCACCAATAACGCAGTCCCGGCAAGCACAAAGCCCGCCACAAGCGACATAACAACCATGCTTTTCTTCATAGCCGTGGAATTTCCTCCTTTAACTTTATTGCAGATTTGTTACAGACGCGTTACAACGCCGAGAATTCTCCCCAAAAAGCGCCAGCAGATTTGTTGCGACGTTAAATCGTCGACGCAGCGAACTCGCCTTTCCAGACGGTTTGTATTCCGGATTTGTTACAGACGCATTACTACGACGAGAATTTTCGGTGAAAAGGCACTTCGGGGGCAGCCCCCAATCAGGCCCAACGGAGCCGTTCTCTTGGACGGGGGAGTGCGGTCAAATGTTGGTTCGGCGAAGTTGCCAACGCAGGGAAGGAACTCCCACCGGGAGCACGAATGCGGTTCAGGCAACCGGCACAGCCGAAGACACCACCGGAACCGTGAAGTAGAACGTGGAACCGTGGCCCAGCTTGCTCTCCGCCCACACCTGGCCGCCATGGTTCAGCACAATGTGTTTCACGATCGCCAGACCAAGCCCGGTCCCACCCGCTTCCCGCGAGCGCGCCTTGTCCACGCGGTAAAAGCGTTCGAAGAGTCGTGGCAGATGCTCGGACGCGATCCCCGGACCGAAATCCTGAACATGAAATTCCAGTTCCGATCCCTTCCAGGTTCGCTCCGATGCGAACCTTGCCTTCAGATCCGCCGTATTTCAACGCATTCTCGATCAGGTTCGTGAATACCTGATGGATGGCGTCCCGGTCCGCCCGCACCGTGCCTTCCGGCAGGTCCTCCACCGCCAGTTCCACGCCGTGTGCGCGGGCTTGCGCGCGTAACGAGGCGACAGCATCCGCTACCAGTTCCCGGATCGGACACCTCTCCCATCTGCAGCTTCTGCTCGCCCGATTCCACCCGCGCCAGGGTGAGCAGATCATTCGTCAAGCGGCCCATCCGGTCGGCATTGCGGCGGATGACCTCGGTAAATTCCCGCGCCGGCTCCTTCCGGCACCATGTCCAGCAGGGTCTCCGAGTATCCCTGAATGGAGGTAAGCGGCGTGCGCAACTCGTGGGAGACGTTGGCGATGAAATCCCGCCGCGTTTTCTCCACCCGTTCCACAGCCGTCAGATCGTGCAATACCGCCACCACCCCACCCGGGCATGGGCGCTGCCGTCATGTCAAACACCCGCCCCGGGGCAATCGACCGCACCCGCGCCGAAGTCACGCTGTGGTCCTCGAGGCTCCGTCGCAGCGCCGACAGGAACTCGGGATCGCGCAGCGCTTCCACCACAGCCGCCCCGGGCCGGGCGCGCCCTGCCGTAAGCCTCTCCATGGCCCCGTTCGCCCACTGAATGCTCTGCTCGTCGGAAACCGCAATCACCGGCTCCTGCATGCTGTTCAGCACCGTCAGCATCTGCTGGCGGCTGGCTTGCATGCTGGAGAACATTTCCTCCAGGCGACGCGCTGTTCTGTCCAGGGCGGCGGCAACCTGGGCAATCTCGTCCGCGCCATCTTCCTCGATCCGCGCCGTCAGGTCCCCCTGTTCGACTCGCTCGGCAAAGCTCACAATGCGACGCAGCCTGCGTGATACCAGGTACGCCGCTAGCGCCGCCAGCATCATGGCCAGCAGGAAGGCGATTCCGGAAGCCTGCAGCACCCGATGCCGCACTCTCTGGAGCGTCACGGCCACAGGAGTCAATGACTGGCTGAGGCGAATCGCACCTCCATCCCGCAAGGGCACAGCCACGTAGAGAGTCTCCCGCCCTCCATCAGCCGTCCTCTGGTCCGTTCCCTGCTTTCCCGCCAGCGCTGCGGCAAATTCCGGCAATTCCGCAGCTCCTCCAGGGCCGGTCTTCAGATGGAGAATGCGGTATCGGCCAGCCACCTGGCCCCGCGCATTCACGATGGTGATTTGTGAGTCGGTATAAGCTGCTGCCTGCTGTGCCGCCTGCGCTGGAGTCGCCATTGCCCGGTTGAGCCGGTCAGCGACGAGATGCGTTTCCTCCACCAGTTCGTTCTCAAATTCCTGACGCAGCGACCGCTCCAGGACGCTACGGATGCAGATGTCCAGCGTCACCGTAATCACGGCAATCACCGCCAGCGCCGCCACCAGCACTTTCATGAAAATACTGCTTCTCACTTGGGAACCTCGAAGCGTAGCCGGCCCCGCGCAGCGTCTTCAGGTATTGCGGATTTTCCGCGTCCCGCTCGATCTTTTCCCGCAGCCGCCGAATGTAAACGTCCACCGAACGCGGAGTGACGAAGGAAGTGTCCCGCCACACCGCATCCAGAATCTGGTCCCGGGTAAACACTCGCCCCGGATGCGTTGCCAGGTACTGCAGAAGACGAAATTCGGTTGCCGTGGTCTCGATCAGCGTTCCCCGCACGCGGACGTGCATGGCATCGCCGTCGATCTCCAGCTCTCCCACCTTGGTCTGCACGTTGGGCAACGGACGCTCAAAGCGCCGCAACACGGCCTTGACACGCGCCACCAGTTCCTTGGGACTGAATGGCTTGGTCATGTAGTCATCGGCTCCCAGCTCCAGTCCGGCCACCCGGTCAGCTTCGGCCGTCTTGGCAGTCACGAAGATGATCGGAATCGCCGCCAGTCTGCCGTGCTGCCGAATGCGTCCGCAGATGTCGAAACCGTCTCCCGCCAGGAACCATCACGTCCAGAAGAAACAGCGCCGGAGGATTCCGTTCCGCGTCCGTCAGCACGTGGTTCGCAGCCGTGTAGGCAGCGAACGGCGAAGCCCGCGGCAGTCAAATGATGACGCATCAGACCGGCAATATCCGCGTCGTCTTCCATTAGGAATATGGTGGAATTCACCCGCTCATTGTAGATGAAGCGCCTCCCGGGGGGGCCTGGCGCGCCGCAGCCTGCCTGCACCCGTTTCCCCGGTCGGTCTCGCGCTCAGGCGTGTCACACTGCTAATATGAGGCGGTACTCCGGATTGAGGCCGCGGGCGGCTCTCTGCCCTGGTCGAAGCAACACCATGCACCCCAGCACACAGACCGCGGCGGCCTGACCCTGGATGCGTCCAGGAAGCCCGCAAACGCATCAGCGCCGATCATCTATTATTCGCCCTGCTCGCAGTCCACAAGCATCTCCAAGGTCACCGGACATCAATGTCTATCTGAAGCTGGAGAACCTGCAAAGGACCGGAGCATTCAAGGAGCGCGGCGCGCTCAACAAAATCCTCGCACTGACCGGACAGGAACGCAAGCAGGGCGTGGTCGCGGCCAGTGCTGGCAATCATGCCCAGGGCGTGGCCTTTCATGCCAGCGCTGCACGGCATCTCCTCCAAGATTGTCATGCCCACCATGACGCCCATCGTCAAGGTGAACGCCACGGCCGAGTACGGCGCCCAGGTCGTCCTCCACGGCGGCAGCTATGACGAGGCGTATGAGGAAGCCTGCCGTCTCGCCCAGCTCGAGGGCCGTGTCTTTATCCATCCCTTTGACGACCTCGCCGTCATGGCCGGCCAGGGCACCATTGCCCTGGAGATTCTGGAGCAGGTCCCCGACCTGGAAGCCATTGTCGTGCCCGTCGGCGGTGGCGGCCTCATCAGTGGAATCGCCTGCGCCATCAAACACAGCCGCCCCCGCGCCAAAGTCATCGGCGTGCAGGCCGCGCGCATGCCATCGATGGTTGCCGCACTCGAGCTGCACGCTCCCTGCGAGATCCCTCTGCACCCCACCATCGCCGACGGCATCGCCGTGCGGCGCGCCGGCGAGGTCACGCTTCCGCTCATCGAAAGGTACGTCGACGAAATGGTCAGCGTCGAAGAAGAAGAGATCGCCAGCGGAATTCTCACTCTCCTGGAAAAGGAAAAGACCCTGGTCGAGGGCGCGGGCGCCGTCGCCATCGCCGCCCTGCTTCATCACAAAACCAAAATTCGGAAGGAACGCGCTGTTGCCGTGGTCTCCGGCGGGAACATCGACGTCACCCTTCTCTCCCGTATTATCCAGCGCGGCCTGGTCAAGGACGGCCGTCAGGTCCGCCTGCAAATCCACCTGGCTGACCGCCCCGGCTCGCTCCACCAGTTGACCAAACTGATCGCCGCCCATCATGCCAACATCGTGGAGTTGCAATTCGATCGCGCCTACTACGGCGTCAACCTCGGAGATACGCTCATCGATGTCAGCCTGGAAGCGCGTGGCCCCGAACAGATTCAGGAAATGCTGGCCGCCCTGGCCCGCGCCGGCTATCGCCACGAACGTGTGCTGTAGCAGCCGCCGCCCCGGTGACGCCCTCTGGAACAGGGCCGGCTTCCCACAACATGCCGGAGCATTTGAGTTTGTACTTTTCAGCTTGCAGTGAGCGACAATGGCACGGAGGCCAAATTCGATGGCTGCCCGCCATGAACCTGTGTCCGCTTCCGAGTCAACACGGAATCTCGTCCTGACCGCTTTCGGAATCGGTCTCGCTGTTTTCGTGGTTGGCTTTGGTCTCGACGCGCTGCTGCTCTCCGATTCCCGCGGGATTCTCCCCTCTGATGCCGTGACTGGTGGTATTGCGGCCTTGCTCGCCTATTTTGCCTTCCACCAATACCAGAGTCGCCAGCAGGAAAATGCGGCAAGATTGCACATGGTGGCGGAGGTCAATCACCACGTCCGCAATGCGCTCTCCGCCATTCTGTTGTCAGTCCATATTCGCCGCGACCCGGAACTGTTGAGCATTACGGAATCCGCGGTCAGGCGCATTGACTGGGTGCTGACGGAAGTCTTGTCCCGCTACGGAAAAGATGAAGACTCTCTTCCCGCGCAAAAAGAACTGCCCGAGTGGGCCAGAAAACGGGATGCCAGCTGAGGAACTGGGGTTCAGCCCTGGAATGAAATTTGTGTTGCCCGCCGCAACCATTGTGGAAGCGCCGCTCACAGGCCGGAAAATAGAAACCGGATTTCGGTCACCTTCCTAAAGCCCTTCTTTCCCCGCGTGCGCCGTGGCCACTTCGTCCCCGCTATGCCACGCGAATTCCCTGGTTTCCTTTTTGCGCACGATCGTTTCCTGTTCGTCCTGTTGCACCTTTACCTTCCCTTGTCCACTTTCAGTTTCGCGTGCTCGCCATCCACCTGCAGAAAGAAATCTGCCGGCTCGTCCAGGGAAATTTCGCCCCCGGCAAAAATCAGGCGCACACGGTCTTCTCCGTGGTCCCGGAACTTCACCCGCACCGCGCCCCGGGTCAGATCGATCACGCTGGAGCGGCTCGCCCGAGGACAACAGCATCAGCTTGGAAAAGGAAACCTCGGTCTTGGGAGAGAGCCGCAGAATGCTGCCGTCTTCCAACTCCACGTCAGACCCGCCCGGTGGGCAGAGTTTTCAGACTCATTCCTTCGGTGACTGGCATCCAGCACATCGCGTGCTCGAATCCCGCGCCCTTCGCCTGGTCGATTTCCACATCCCCGAGAACGCGCTTTACCTGGACCGCTCGTATCCAGGAATCCGCATCCGCATGCATCGCCATAGCAATAACCCAACCAGCGCAATAAGAACCGATGCGACGCCACGTTTCATAGTCTGTGGCCCCCAAGCCTGTGATGCTAGAACTTTTTTTATAGGCGCGAAAGAAAACTTTTATATGACGCCCCCCGTGCGAAGCAAGCTTTATCCCCTAAACTTCCGGATCTAGCTGGCGCGGTGAGATCCCGCAGCCGAGAGCTTGCAAAATTTGCTTGACCGCCCAAATGGGCAAAGCGTAGGATTTCTACTGCGTTTGCTCAATAGAGCAAGCCGAGTTTCATGAAGAGTGGCTGAGGGATGGGCCCTGAGAAGCCACGACAACCGGATCGGGTTCAACCCCGATTGGTCGGTGTCAACTCCCACCCGGAAACGGGGAACATGAGATTCGGGGAAGGCATAGTTGTATCGCCCACCTCGTAGGCTCTTTTCCCTATCCGGAGAAGAGCTATTTGCTTTTAGGGATGGTTTTTGTGGCCCGTGGACTCGCTGCTCCCCGAAAAGAGAGCTGCGGAATGACGGATACGTACGAGTTGCAGTGCCGGGAGTGCGGCAAAAAATGGGGGAACCAGCCCCAGTCCATCTGTTACGACTGTTTTTCTCCGCTGGAAATCGTCTATGACCTGGACGCCCTGCGCGACCGTTTCACCATCAACGCCATTACCTCCGGACCCACGAACATCTGGCGCTACAGCGCCGCGCTTCCTCTCCCGGAAAACTACCAGCCCACGCTGCCGGTCGGCTTTACCCCGCTGATCGATGCCCCCCGCCTGGGCAAGCAGATCGGGCTCGGCAATCTTTATCTTAAGAACGATTCCGCATGTTTCCCGACTCTCAGCTTCAAGGACCGCGTGGTGGCCACGGCTGTAGCCCAGGCCAGGCGCTTTAATTTCGAAGTCATCGCTTGCTCCTCCACCGGAAACCTGGCCAATGCGGTAGCCGCGCAGGCCACGCGCTCCGGCCTGAAGGCTTGCGTCTTCATCCCCGCCGATCTGGAGCCCGCCAAGATTCTCAACACTCAGGTGTTCGGCGCCAAGGTGGTGCGCATCGCCGGCAATTATGATCATGTCAACCGCCTCTGCTCGCAGATCGCCGACAAGTACCACTGGGGCTTCGTGAACGTGAACCTCCGCCCCTACTACTCAGAGGGCTCCAAGACCGTGGGCTACGAAATCGCCGAGCAACTCGGCTGGCGCCTCCCGGACAACATCGTCGTTCCCATGGCGGGGGGCTCGCTGATCACCAAAATTCGCAAAGCCTTCGACGAACTCCAGACCCTCGGCCTCGTGGAGCCCCGCCCGGTGCGCTTTTTCGGCGCGCAGGCTACCGGCTGCTCTCCCATTACCACCGCAGTCAAGGCCAAGCACAAGGAATTTGAGCCGCAGAAGCCCAATACCATCGCTCGTTCCCTCGCGATCGGCAATCCGGCCGACGGCCACTACGCCATCAAGGTCATCACCTCCAGCGGTGGATGGGGCGAGGACGCCTCCGACCCTGAAATCATTGAAGGCATCCAGTTGCTGGCCGAAAATGAAGCCGTCTTCACCGAAACCGCCGGCGGCGTGACTGTGGCTACCGCCAGAAAGCTGGCCCAGCAGGGCTGCATCGCTCCCGGCCAGACCACTGTGCTCTGCATCACGGGCAACGGCCTGAAGACGCTGGACGCCATCCAGAACTCCTACACCGCCTCCGAGCCCATTCCTCCCAAGCTGGCGGCGTTCGAGGAGTTTCTGAACTCGGCGGCCCTGGTCGCGGAAGAGGTGGCCTAGATGAGCGTTCGGGTCCTGATTCCATCGGCTTTGCGGCGCCACACCGGCGGCCAGGAGCAAGTCACCTGTTCGGCCAGCAATCTCAACGAACTAGTCGATTCCCTGGGCGCCACCTTCCCGGACCTCAAGCCCTTCCTGCGGGATGACTCTGGCCAGTTGCGGCGCTTTTTGAACTTCTACGTCAACGAAGAAGATATCCGCTTCCTGGGAGGCACCAATCATCAGTTCCAGGACGGCGACGAGGTCATGGTCGTGCCCTCCATCGCCGGCGGATGCGGAGGCGAGGTTACCAAGGGGAATCGACCCGCCCCCAGGGGTCGGCTAAAGTCGGGCATCGGATGAAACCCTTCCACGACAGCACGCGAACAGCACGAATTAGCACAGGCACTCGCATGTGTCCGGCGGGGGAATAGCGGTCAGAGTTTTTGTGGAAGGAATGATTTCGGGCCCACCGCCGACGCCTTCGGCAGTGGGCTTTTTCATGGCCCGAAACAAAGCACGCACTGGCGGCCACCTGCCCGGGCTTGTTAGGCTCAGAAGAGAAAAACTATGGCAACGGAAACCCATTCTCCCACGGGAGCGGCAACCGCCTCTTCGCAGGCAACGGCCCGCACCCGATGGAACGTCGCTCTGGTCGGCTTCGGTACCGTCGGCTCGTCCGTAGGCCGCCTCCTCAGCGAACGCAAAATTCCGCAGTTGCAGTTGACTCACGTCTGCAACCGCAACGTGGCCCGCAAGCGCGCCGCTTGGACCTCACCCGAGATCAAGTGGACGGAAAACTTCGACGATATTCTCAACTCGCCGGACGTGCATGTGGTCGCCGAACTCATCGGAGGCCTCGACCCCGCCGAACAACTCGTGCGCCGCGCCCTGGAAGCCGGCAAGTCGGTAGTGACCGCCAATAAGAAGCTTATCGCCGTGCACGGTCCCGAACTCCTCGCCCTGGCCCGCAAAAAAGGCGTGCGTCTCTCCTTCGGAGCCGCTGTCGCCGGAGGCATCCCCGTACTCCACGCCCTGGAAGAAGGGCTCGCCGGTGATCGCCTCTACCGCGTGCGCGGCATCGTGAACGGCACCTGCAACTTCGTGCTGCACAGCATGGAAGCCCGCGGTCTCACCTTCGCCGAAGCCCTCAAAGAAGCCCAGCAGAAAGGCTTTGCCGAAGCCGACCCCACCGACGATGTCGAGGGGTACGACGCCCGCTCCAAGTTGGCCATCCTGAGCTGGGTGGGCTTGCGCGCAGAGGTCGATGCCGACCAGATTCCCTGTCGCTCCATTACCCCGGTCGATTCCGTTGACTTCAGCTATGCCCGCGACCTGGGCTGCACCCTCCGTCAGGTCTCCTGGGCGGAGTTGAGCGACAAGCAATTGATGGCCGGGGTGCAGCCCATGCTGGTGCCCTACGACTCTTCCCTCGCTCACGTCATCAGCAACCAGAACATGGTGATTGCCAGCGGCCACTATGGCGGCGACACCGTCTTCGCCGGCTATGGCGCGGGCGGCAATCCCACGGCGGTGGCCGTGGTTTCCGACCTGCTGAATCTGGCCAAGCGTCTCCCGGACGCAATCGCTTCCAGCACCCGCTATACTGTTTCTGCCGATTTCACCGCGCGACATTATCTGCGGCTGGTGGTCCAGGACCGCCCCGGGATCGTGGCCGCGATTGCCTCCGTGCTGTCGCGCCGTTCCATTAACCTGGACGCGGTCATGCAGCGCCCCGGGTTCGACAAGGCAAAGCTCGCCTTCGTGGTCACAGTCGAGCCTTGCTCCTCCCGGCTGCTCGAGCAGGCTATCGCGGAAATCGAGCAAATGGACTTCTTGGTTGACCGGCCCTTGTGGATGCCGATCTTGGGTAATCATGCCGACTCACCTCAGATGCAGTAATCCGGAATGCGGGGAGTTGCTCGACCGCGGCTTCAGCGCGTACTCCTGTCCTCGCTGCCACGACCTGCTGGACGTCATCGTCGAGCCGCCGAAGCGCTCCCCCGCGGAATTCAAGTCCCTGTGGCGCGAGCGCCGTTTCTCCCACGACCTGCTGGACCGCAGCGGAGTCTGGCGCTTTCGCGACTTCCTGCCTGAGTACACGCCCGAAACCGTCGTCAGCATTTGGGAGGGCAACACGCCCGTCATTCCCGGCCAGAAGGCGCTCCACTTCGGCGGCGTCGCCGAGATCGGCTTCAAGCACCTGGGATGGAATCCTACCGGTTGCTTCAAGGACCTGGGCATGACTGTCGCCATCACCGAGGCTCGTTACCGCGGCAAAACGATCGTGGCCTGCGCCTCCACCGGCAATACCGCCGGCTCGCTTGCGGCTTATGCCGCTCGCGCCGGAATGAAAGCTCGCGTGTACCTGCCCAAAGGCAGGGTGTCGATGAACAAGCTGGCGCAGTCCATCGACTACGGCGCCGAGATCATCCAAATCGAAGGCAACTTCGACGACGCGCTCAATCAGGTCACCGCGCAGACGGAATCGGAAATCTATCTGCTCAACTCGGTCAATCCCTACCGCATCGAGGGCCAGAAGACCGCCATGTTCGAGCTGATGGAACAGCTCGACTGGGAGCCGCCCGACTTTCTTGTCCTGCCCGGCGGCAATCTGGGTAACTCCGCCGCCTTCGGCAAAGCTTTCGACGAGATGCTGGCCGCGGGACTCATCCCGCGCGCGCCGCGCATGATCATCGTGCAGGCCCACGGGTCCAACGCGCTCGTCCGCACCATCCGCGAGGGTGGCCAGAAGCTGCAAGTCGTCGACAAGCCTCAAACCATCGCCAGCGCCATCTGCATCGGAGCGCCGCGCTCCTGGAAGAAAGCCTTGCGTGCCCTCGCCCACACCAACGGCATGGCCATCGACGTCAGCGACGACGAGATCATGGAGGCCAAGCGCATCATCGGCCAGGATGGCATCGGTTGCGAACCGGCTTCCGCGACCACCCTCGCCGGAGTGCGCCAGCTCGTTCGCGAGGGACACATGTCGCCCGCGGCCCGCGTGGTCGCCGTCCTGACCGGGCACGTCCTGAAAGATACAGAAGCCATTCTGCGCTCGCGCGATAATCTTCCCTACGTTCGCCAGACCGCGGGTGTCGGAGCATGAGTCGAAGTTGTCGTTCCGAGAATGCCGACTGACCCGCAGGGGAAGGATGCGCGACGAGGACCTCCTGGGTGACGCCTCTCGCCAAAGGCGGCCGAAAGGATGCAGTACGTACCATTATTTCTTGGCAGTGACCGGGAAAGCAGTGATCTGGAAATAAGAACGATCGGAAAATAAGAAACTGGTGGCGCAGGCCTTCAGGCCTGCGATTCCAAGGCTCCTTGAAGTTGTCATTCCGAGGAGCGCCGACTGACCCGCAGGGGAGGGAGGTGCGACGAGGAATCCGCCTGCGGTGACGCCTCTCGCCAAAGGCGGGCGAAAGAATGTGGTACCTGCCATTATTTCTTGGCAGTGATCGGGAAATAAGAACGATCGGGAAATAAGAAACTGGTGGCGCAGGCCTTCAGGCCTGCGATTCCAAGGCTCCTTGAAGTTGTCATTCCGAGGAGCGCCGACTGACCCGCAGGGGAGGGAGGTGCGACGAGGAATCCGCTGTTCCAAGGGAAACGTGCACGGCAAAGAAATCCTCGTCCCCGGCTCCATCGCCAACCTCGGCCCCGGCTTCGACTGCCTGGGAGTGGCCGTCCAGCTCTTCCTCCGCCTGCGCATCGCCCAGGTCGACGAATCCCGCCGCGGTCTGCAGTTCCGCTTCACCGGCAAACCGCCTGACGGAGAAAACTACATCGAGCGTGCCTTCCGTCACATGGCGCATAGCCGCCCCCAGGGCCCGCTGCTCACCATTGAAGTCAGCAGCGACATCCCCATGAAGGGAGGACTGGGCAGCAGTGCCGCCGCAACCGTCGCCGGGCTTCGTCTCTTCGAAGCCATCCACGGCCCGCTCAGCAATCAGGAACTGCTCGACGCCGCGACCAAGCTCGAAGGCCACCCCGACAACGCCGCGCCTGCCTTGCTTGGAGGCCTGACCGTCTGTTGCCAGCGACGCGACGGCGGGCTCACCGTCAGCTCCGTCCGCTGGCCCGAAGCCTGGAGCTTCCTAGTCCTTACGCCGGAACTCGGTCTCGAAACCAAAAAGGCTCGTGCCGCTCTGCCCCAGAGCGTGCCGCTGCGGGATGCCGTTTCCAACCTGCAGCGCGTGGCTACCATCGTCGCCGCCGTGCAGAACGCCGACGAGTCCGCCCTCAACGACGCCTTCTATGACCGCCTGCACCAGCCCTTCCGCCAGGCCCTGGTTCCCGGCCTCGCCGAGCTGCTGGAACTGCGCCATCCCAGCATTCTCGGATCGTTCCTCAGCGGCTCCGGCCCGTCGATCGCGGTATTGGTGAAAGACGATCCCAGTGAGGCCGAACAACTTCTCTGCGCCGCCTACCAGCCCCTGGGGATCCCATTCAAGGTGCGCCGGTTGAAAGTGCACTCGAATTCCAGCGTGGCAAGCTGATGACAGGTCATCCTACTCGCAATGCTAAAATCCGCGCATGAATGAGCAAGAGTTTCGCAGACACGCCGATTCGGCCATGGAAGATCTGAAGCAGCGCCTGCTCGACGCCGAAGGCTCGGCATCGGCCGACTTTGAAGTCGAAGAGCAAGGCGGAGCCATTCACATCAGCTTCGACGAGCCCCCCGGACACTTTGTTATCTCGCCCAACTCCGCCGCCGGCCAGATCTGGATTTCCGCCCTCAGCACCAGCTTCAAGCTCGACTGGTCCGGCGCCGAAGAACAGTTCGTGCTTGCCAAAACCGGGGAGAATCTCAATACCCTTGTCGCCCGCCTCATGAACCAGCAACTGGGCAGCGAAGTGGTGAGCTTCGATTCCTGAAGACCTGAGGTTCATCCTAAAGGCCACCAAGTACACGAAGAAATTCGGGATTCAATCTTTTTCGCCTTCGTGCCCTTGGTGGTTAAGTTTTTACTCTCTGTTCCTCTGTATTCTGCGGTGAAAGCTTTTGCTTCAAGTCCGCCGCAATGCGCTGCCCGTGAAACCTTCCATTCTCGATGAAGATTTCATTCGTCCTTGACCCCGCCACGATCACGCCCGCCACGTAAATCCCCGGAACATTGCTCTCCAGCGTCTCCTTGTTCGCCAGCGGCCGGCACTCGTCGGCGCTCAACTCCACTCCCAGGCCGCGCAGGAAGCTGTAGTCGGGGTGGTAGCCTGTGAGCGCAAACACAAAATCATTCTTCAGTGTCACCTCGCCCGTGGGCGTCTCCAGCACCACGCTCTTGGGCGTGATCTCCCGCACCTGCGTATCGAAGTAGGCCTGGATCTCTCCGCTTTTGATGCGATTCTCAATATCCGGCTTGATCCAGTACTTCACGTGGCTGTGAATGCCCGGTCCGCGATGCACCAGCGTCACCCGCGACCCGTGCCGCCACAGCTCCAGTGACGCAATGGCCGCCGAGTTTTTGGCTCCGATCACCACCACATCCCGGTCAAAGTAGGGGTGCGGCTCGCGGTAGTAGTGAAACACCTTGGGCAAGTTTTCTCCGGGGATGTGCATCAGGTTTGGCAGATCGTAGTATCCGGTGGCGAGCACCAGCTTGCGCGCGCGGTAGACGTGCTGCTTTCCCGCATCCCACTGCGGAATCCCGCCCTGCTCCCGCAACATTCCCGCGCGCGTCAGTTCGGCATCTTCCGCCGGACCCGCTGACGCTCCGGCCGTCTCCCCGGTTCGCACCACGAAGCTGCCGTCCTTGCCGCTGATCTCGTCCACGCGTTCGTACTGTCGTATGGGCACGCCATAATGCGCCGCCACCTTGCGGTAGTACTCCAATGCTTCTTCGCGGGTGGGCTTTACATTGGCGCTGGGAAACGGAATGTCGCCGATCTCCAGCAGTTCCGGCGTGGTAAAAAACGTCATGTTCGAGGGATAGTGAAACAGCGAATTCACCAGGCAGCCCTTATCCACGGTCAGGGCCGTCAACCCGGCGCGCTGCGCTTCGATGGCGGAAGCCAGGCCGCTCGGCCCGGCTCCAATCACCACCACGTCCCAGATCGTTTCCTCGGGAGAACCTGCCACTTGCGATATGTCTCGGGATTCCATTGCAATTCGATTATGCCGGAAGCAGGTGCCTTCGCGTAACGGAACATCTGCTGGCTTCGCTGGCCTGCCTCTCTGCCCTGCATCTGCTCCCGATTTACTGTAAGCCTCTCCTCGTCTTCATGCTAGGCTGAGATTAGGTTGGGATTCTGCGCACTCATGTCAGATTCCAAGGCCAGTGCGACTCACGTTTCCCCGCGCAGCCGGGCTTCTCTCAAGCTCAAGGCGGAACACTCCAGGCTCATCCGTCAGGTGCTGCTGCCGGCCCAGCACTACATTCACACCGAGGGACTGGGCGGAATCGTGCTGTTCGCTGGCGCCGTGGCTGCCCTGGTGTGGGCGAATTCGCCCTGGTCGGAGAGTTACTTCTCGCTGCTGCACACGCGCATTGGTATTCAGATCGGAGGATTCAACCTCTTCAACACCCTGCAGCACTGGGTCAACGAAGGCCTGATGACCATCTTCTTCTTCGTCGTCGGCCTGGAGATCAAGCGCGAGGTGGTGCAAGGCGAACTGGGCGACGTGCGCAAGGCGGCCTTGCCGGTGATTGCCGCCTTCGGTGGCATGGTCGTTCCCGCCACGCTCTACCTTCTGTTTACCTGGAGCACTCCCCTCGAACCGGGATGGGGAATTCCCATGGCTACCGACATCGCCTTTGCTCTGGGCGCCCTCGCTCTGCTGGGGTCGCGCGTTCCCCACAACCTCAAGGTGCTGCTGCTCGCTCTGGCCGTGGTGGATGATGTTGGAGCCATTCTCGTCATCGCCCTCTTCTATAGCGGCCGGATCGCCATCATCCCGCTGACCATTGCTGCACTGCTTTTCGCGCTCATCATCCTCATGCAGCGGCTCGGCATTCAGCGCATCGGAGCCTACATCGTCGTCTCTGGCTGCTTCTGGCTGGCGGTGCTGGGAACCGGCGTGCACGCCACCATCGCCGGCGTGATTCTCGGACTCATCACGCCTTCGGTCGCGGCCTCCGACTACCGCGTCTTCAGCGAAGCGCTGGATGGCCTCCAGGAACGCTTCGACCGCGCCGTCGCCGCCGGCGATCGCGACGCCGCCGAGGCCGTCCTGGGACACGTCGAGGAGCTCTCCCGCCAGACCGAACCTCCCCTCGACCGCATCGAGCGCTCCGTGCACTTCTGGAGCAGCTTCGTCGTCCTGCCCGTCTTCGCCCTGGCCAATGCCGGCGTCCTGCTTTCCTTCGCCGCCATCCGGGCAGCGCTTTCCGGACCCGTCTTGCACGGCATCGTACTCGGCCTCGTGGCCGGCAAGCTGATTGGGATTTTAGGGTTCTCCTGGCTGGCTACCCGCCTTGGCGTGGCCGGTCTGCCTTCCGGCGTCCGCTGGCTGCACATTGCCGGCATGAGCATGGTGGCGGGCATCGGCTTCACCGTGTCGCTGTTTATCACCGAGCTGGCGTTCAGCAATGAGCTGGTGATTAACGAAGCCAAGATTGGAATCCTGATGGCCTCGCTCGCGTCTGGAATTCTTGGATATATTTTTCTGCGCTTGCTCACTCGACATGTTTGGAAAGCCGCCGCCCAGCCAGCAGACTAGATTCGGGACTCCCGCCTGAAGTTCCCGCAGCGCCGCCGTTCGGTCTCGTCCAAAAACAAAAAGGCACGAACCACGCTGTTCGTGCCCTGAAACGCCTGGTTGAGGCCCGGCTATGCCGTGGTGGCTCTTGCGGGAGAGTGTTCCCGGCTCTCCGCTTCGGATTGCAGGTAGCGGTTCACCGCCGCCGCGGCCTGCCGGCCTTCGGAGATCGCCCACACCACCAGCGACTGCCCGCGCCGCATATCGCCCGCGGCGAATACCCCGGGCACCGAGGACATGTAATTGGAATTGGTGGCCACGTTGCCGCGCCCGTCCAACTCCACCCCAAGCTGCTCGATCATCCCGTTCCGCACCGGCCCCAGAAAGCCCATGGCCAGCAGCACCAGGTCGGCGTCCATGGTGAACTCCGTTCCCGGAATCGGCTCGAACTTCGGCGGAGGTCCCACTCGCACCCCGTGCAACCGCCGGACATTGCCCTCGGCGTCGCCCGTGAACTTCACCGTAGCCACACTCCACTCCCGGACGCCGCCTTCCTCGTGCGCTCCCTCCACACGAAGCTGCATCGGCCACAGCGGCCACGGAGTCTGCGGCGAGCGCTCCTCCGGAGGCCGGGGCATGATTTCGAACTGGTGCACCGAACGCGGCTTCTGCCGGTGCGTCGTTCCCAGGCAGTCTGCGCCCGTGTCCCCGCCGCCGATGATGATCACGTGCTTGTCCGTGGCCAGAATGTCCAGATTCGGATCCAGTTGATCACCTAGCACCCGGCGGTTGGACTGGGGCAGGTACTCCATGGCGTAATGGATGCCCTTCAGCTCGCGCCCCGGCACCTTCAGGTCCCGGCCATGTTCGGCGCCGCCTGCCAGCAGGATCGCGTCAAACTCCCGCCGCAAGTCCTCTACCGAAATGTTCACGCCTACGTGCCCGTTGGTGACAAACTGCACGCCCTCGGCGGCCATCTGCTGCACCCGCCGGTCCACCACCTGCTTTTCCAGCTTGAAATTGGGAATGCCATACATCAGCAGCCCGCCGATGCGGTCCGCTTTCTCATACACCGTTACCTCGTGTCCCGCGCGGCAAAGCTGCTGTGCCGCCGCCAGTCCGGCCGGCCCTGAGCCTACGACAGCAACCTTCTTTCCGCTGTGCGACGCCGGAGGCTCGGGATGAATCCAGCCTTCCTGGAAGCCGTGGTCGACAATGTTCTTTTCAATCTGCTTGATGGTCACCGGCGGCTGATTAATTCCCAGCACGCACGAAGCTTCGCAGGGCGCCGGGCAAATCCGGCCCGTAAATTCCGGAAAGTTGTTGGTCGAGTGCAACTGCCGCAGCGCTTCCTTCCAGCGCCCGCGATATACCAGATCGTTCCAGTCCGGAATCAGGTTGTTGACCGGACATCCCGTGTTGCAGAACGGCACCCCGCAGTCCATGCAGCGCGCGCCCTGCTCCCGCAGCTTCTGCTCCGGAAAATCAAGATAGATCTCAAACCAGTCGTTCACCCGCTCTGTCACCGGACGCCGCTGCGCCATCTCGCGCCCATGTTCCATGAATCCCGTGGCCTTACCCATGCTGCACCTGCTCGACTGGAATGCCCACTGGAGGCAGCTCTCCGGGAATGTACTGCTCCCGCGAACGGCTCACGCCCAGCACCCGCTTGAACTCGTGCGGGTAAACTTTGATAAACCGCGGCAGCACTTCCGCCCAGTTTCCCAGAATCCACTTGGCGCGACGGCTGCCCGTGAGCTCGTGGTGACGGCGCACCAGGTCCTGTACCACTGCCACGTCCTTGGGCTCGATCACCGGCTCCAGGTCTACACCCGCCAGATTGCACCGCTTCTCCGTAAAGTCCCCGCGCTCGTCAAAGACGTACGCAATGCCGCCGCTCATGCCGGCAGCGAAGTTCCTTCCACAGGCTCCCAAAACAACCACCAACCCGTTGGTCATGTATTCGCAGCCGTGGTCTCCCACTCCCTCCACCACAGCGGTAGCTCCCGAGTTGCGAACCGCGAAGCGCTCCCCGGCCATGCCGTTGAAGAACGCCTCTCCGCTGGTCGCGCCGTAGAGGGCCACATTGCCGATCAAAATGTTTTCTTCCGCCGCGAAGGTCGCTGTTTTCGGCGGATACACCACCAGCCGCCCTCCGGAGAGGCCTTTGCCTACGTAGTCATTGGCATCGCCTTCCAGGGTGAGCGTCACCCCGTTGCACAGAAACGCTCCAAAGCTCTGCCCCGCCGATCCCGTCAGCTGGATCCGGATGGTATCGTCCGGCAGCCCTTCCGCGCCGTAGCGCAGGGCAATCTCGCCGCTCAGCATTGACCCTACCGCGCGATGCACATTGCGCACCGGCAGCTTGATCTCCACCGGAGTGCGTTTCTCCAGCGCCTCCTGCGCCAGCACGATCAACTGGTGTCCCAGCGCCGTTTCCAGGCCGTGGTCCTGCGCCTGCACGCAACGCCGCGCCACCCGCCCCGGCAGCGGCGGGTTGTAGAGAATTGCCGAGAGGTCGATCCCCCGCGCCTTCCAGTGATCCACCGCCGGCCGCACATCCAGCATGTCCACCCGGCCCACCATCTCGTCTACCGTGCGGAATCCCATCTCCGCCATGTACACCCGCACCTGCTCGGCCATGAAGAAGAAATAATTGATCACATGCTCGGGCTGCCCCGCGAACTGCTTGCGCAGCTCCGGATCCTGCGTCGCAATCCCCACCGAACAAGTGTTCAGGTGGCACTTGCGCAGCATGATGCAGCCCATGGCCACCAGCGGAGTCGTAGCAAAGCCGTACTCCTCCGCTCCCAGCAGCGCCGCAATGGTCACATCGCGCCCGGTCTGCAGCTTGCCGTCGGTCTGTACCCGGATGCGGCTGCGCAGGTCGTTCATCAGCAGCACCTGCTGCGTCTCCGCCAGCCCCAGTTCCCAGGGGATTCCGGCATGCTTGATCGAACTCAGGGGAGACGCCCCCGTCCCGCCGCTGTCGCCGCTGATCAGCACCACGTCCGCATGCGCCTTGGCCACGCCCGCGGCCACCGTGCCCACGCCCACTTCCGCCACCAGCTTCACCGAAATCCGCGCCCGCGGGTTGGTGCTCTTCAGGTCGTAAATCAGTTGCGCCAGATCCTCAATGGAATAAATATCGTGGTGCGGTGGAGGCGAAATCAGCCCCACTCCCGGGATGGAGTGCCGCAGCCGCGCAATCACCTCGTCCACCTTGTGCCCGGGCAACTGGCCACCCTCGCCCGGTTTGGCTCCCTGCGCCATCTTGATCTGCAGCTCGTCGGCATTGACCAGGTAGTTCGTGGTCACGCCAAACCGCGCCGACGCCACCTGCTTGATCGCGCTGCGCCGCAAATCGCCGTTCGCATCGGGCCTGTAGCGCTGATCGTCTTCCCCGCCTTCGCCCGTATTGGACTTTCCCCCAATGCGATTCATGGCGATGGCCAGCGTTTCATGCGCTTCTTTACTGATGGACCCGAATGACATCGCGCCGGTGGTGAAGCGCTTCACAATCTCCTTGGCCGGCTCCACCTCTTCGATCGGGATCGGCTTTGCCGCCTTCTTGAACTGCATCAGGCTGCGCAGCGTCGCCATATTGCGGCTCTGCTGGTCGATCAGCTCGGTGTACTCCTGGAAGGTCTGGAAGCTCCCCTGCCGCACTGCATGCTGCAGCTTGCTGATCGTCTGCGGATTCAGCAGGTGATATTCGCCATTGGCCCGGAAGTGGTAGCTCCCGCCCACCGGCAGCTCCGTGTCGAACTCACCCAGCGGCACAAAGGCGTTCTCGTGCCGCATTTGCGCTTCCCGCGCAATCACCTCCAGGCCAATCCCGCCCAGCCGCGAAGTCGTGCCCGTAAAGTAGGCGTCCACCAGTTCCTTGCTCAGGCCGATGGCTTCAAATACCTGCGCCCCGCGATAGCTCTGCAGGGTGGAAATCCCCATCTTGGAAAACGTCTTCAGCAGGCCCTTGTTGACTGCCTTCACGAAGTGCTGGACCGCCACTTCCGCGCTCATGCCGTCGCTCAGGTAGCCGCGGTTCGCCATGTCCTCCAGGGTCTCCATCGCCAGGTACGGATTGATGGCGCTTGCTCCGTATCCGATCAGCAGCGCAAAGTGCATCACCTCGCGGGGCTCGCCCGATTCCAGAATCAGGGCCACTTGGGTGCGCGTCTCTTCCCGCACCAGCCGGTTATGCACTGCCGCCAGCGCCAGCAGGCTCGGAATCGGCGCATAATCCGCGTCCACCCCCCGGTCCGACAGAATCAAAAGCGTGTACCCCGACTTCACCGCCAGCGCCGCCCGCCGCGACAGCTCAAACAGCGCCCGCCGCAACCCGTTCTCCCCGTCCGCCGCCCGGAACAGAGCCGGCAGAGTGATGGCCAGCAGGTCGCCGCTCGACACCCGCCGCAATTTCTCCAGGTCCCGGTTCCCCAGAATGGGATGAGGCAGCTTTAGCGTGTGGCAGTTCTCCGGCTTCTCCTCCAGGATGTTGCGCTCGGTCCCAATGAAGCTGATCAGCGACATCACCATCTCTTCCCGGATGGGATCGATGGGTGGATTGGTCACCTGCGCAAATAACTGCTTGAAGTAGTTGAACAGCGGCTGCGGCTTGTCGGAAAGACACGCCAGCGGCGTGTCCGTGCCCATCGAACCCACCGGCTCCTGGCTGTTGGCCGCCATCGGCTCCAAAATCATCCTCAGATCTTCATCCGTGTAGCCGAACGCCCGCTGCCGCTGCAGGATGGTTTCGTGATCGAACCCGTGCACGCGCGAGGGCTCGGGCAAATGGTCCATCGTGATCTGGTTGTCCTTCAACCACTCCGCGTAGGGCTGCCGCGCTGCCAGTCGCTGTTTGATCTCCTTGTCGGCGATGATGCGGCCTTCTACGGTGTCCACCAGGAACATTTTGCCGGGTTGCAGCCGGCCCTTGGTCTTGATGTTCTCCGGTTCCACATCCAGCACTCCCGCCTCCGACGCCATGATCACCATGCCATCATGCGTCACCAGGTAACGCCCCGGACGCAGCCCGTTGCGGTCCAGCGTCGCGCCAATCACCTTGCCGTCGGTAAACGCAATCGCCGCCGGGCCGTCCCAGGGCTCCATCAGCGAAGCGTGATACTCATAGAACGCCCGCTTCTCGGGCTTGATGTGCTCATTGCCGGCCCAGGCCTCGGGAATCAGCATGGCCATTGCGTGCGGCAAAGAGCGTCCCGCCTGGAACAGCAATTCCACAGCGTTGTCGAAGCTCGCCGAGTCACTGCCGCCGGGCGTAATGATCGGGAACAGCTTCTTGATGTCCTCCCCGAACAGCGGCGACTCCAGGATCGACTGCCGGGCGTTCATCCAGTTCACATTGCCCTTGAGCGTGTTGATCTCGCCGTTGTGCGCAATGTAGCGGTAGGGATGCGCCAGCGGCCAGCTGGGAAACGTGTTGGTGGAAAAGCGCTGGTGCACCAGGCACAGTGCGCTGGTCACATCGGGATCGGACAGCTCGCCGTAGAAGTTCGCAATCTGCGGCGCCAGCAGCAGGCCCTTGTAGACAATCGTCCGCGCCGAAAGCGACGGAATATAGAAGAAGTGCTTGTCTTCGATCTCCGAAGCGGCAACCTCGGACTCCACCCGCTTGCGCACGATGTACAGCTTGCGCTCCAGCGTCTCCTCGTCCATCTCCGGAGCGCGAGCTACAAAAATCTGCTCGATGTAAGGCTGCGAGGCGCGCGCCACCCGGCCAATGGCGTCGCCATCCACCGGCGTGTCCCGCCAGCCCAGCACCGTGAGCCCTTCTTCCCGCACGATGCGCTCAAAAATCCCTTCGCACTGCAGGCGCTCATGCTTCTCCACCGGCAGAAACACCATGCCCACGCCATACTCGCCCGCCGCCGGAAGCTGGAAGCCTTCCTGGGCGCATTCCCGGGCAAAGAAAGCATGCGGAATCTGAATCAGGATTCCCGCGCCGTCTCCTGTCTCCGGATCGCATCCGCAAGCCCCGCGGTGGGTCAGGTTGATCAGGACCTGGATACCCTTCTCGATGATGGCGTGACTCTTCTCGCCCCGAATGCTGGCCACGAACCCGATTCCGCACGCGTCGTGCTCGTGGGCAGGGTCGTACAGCCCCTGGGCAGGGGGAAGGCCATTTTGGGGGTTGAGTTGTGTCATCCTGAATTTCTCCATAGCTCGTTCCACCGCTCCCCAATCCGGAGCGCTTGTTCCCCTTATCTGCCTACCTTGGGGATTTCATGGACACTTGCAGGCCGCCCTTGCGATAAACGCCCATAATCTAACTACCGCTTAGTAACCGTAAAGTACAATTCAGATTTCCAATCCGTCGTATGCAATTTTTGACGGCACGGGAACTCCATCCACCCGCAGGAGAAACGGGCTGCGCCTCCTTCATCATCCTTTGGGCTAATCCGGGAGGGCGATGCCGTCTGCGAAGGCCCTTCACCCCCGCTAAATCCGCGCCCCTGTGGCACTTTCCGGGATATCTTCAATGTAAACTCTTCCCGCCCAAAAGGCCACCCCAAGTTCGCGCTCAGCCCCGGCTGGAAGCAGATTTTCACCTTGGTTTCACCTTTCCTCATCGGCTGGAAAAGAGTGGCTTTCGGCCGAAGCTCGACTGGTGCCGCTGGCTGCTCAGCTTGAGCGTCCTGCGCTCATTCCGCTTCAGTGCCTTCCGCGGCGTTCGCTTTTCAGCGGCTCGCATTTCTCATTCCCCGGGGCGCATCCCGCCGCTACACTGAAGAAATTACGAAACGGGAACCATGCTTCGCTGCATGGCTTTCGTATTGGGGCATTCATGAAAGGGGCTGTGAACCAGACCGAGGCCGAAACTTTTTCTGGCGGAATCCAGGTCGCCTGCGCCGCCCTCCTCTTCGATATGGATGGAGTTCTGGTCGATTCCACTCCCGCCGTGGCGCGGGTCTGGGGAGCTTGGGCCCGGGAGCGCGGATTCGATCCCGAGGAAGTTGTCCGCCGCGCCCACGGACGTCCCAGTATCTCTACCATTCGGGAGTTGCTGCCTGGCGCCGACGACGAGGCGGAAAACCGCAAAGTCGAGCGCCGCGAACTCGACGACATGGAAGGAGTCGTTGTGCTCCCCGGCGCCCGCGAACTGCTCACCTCGCTTCCTTCGGAGCGCTGGGCTCTGGTGACCTCTTGCACTCGTCCATTGGCCCTAGCGCGCCTTCAGACCGCTGGACTGCCCATTCCCCGTCACTTCATCACCTCCACGGACATCGTAAACGGCAAACCTCACCCCGAGCCCTACCTCAAGGCCGCCAAAATGCTCGGCGTCCCTCCTGCGGATTGCCTGGTGCTGGAGGATGTTCCCGCGGGCGTCAAGTCCGGTTACGCCGCCGGAGCCAGAGTGGTCGGCTTGCGCACAACCAGTTCTGCGGACGAACTGCTTCACGCCGGAGCGCAGTGGGTGGTAAGAGATTGCAGCGCCATCCGCGCCCAAGCTCGGCCCGGCCTCGCCGCTCCGGTACTCGTGTGGCTGGACGTTTCCGGGTAGAATGCCTCTCCTGGAATTCCAGCAAAGGACAAAGTCCGATGAAATCATTAAGCCGCCTTGTCGCCCATGCCACACTGGCAACCGTGGTGTTGACGGCGGGAGTGTTGACTGCGCAAAGCAAAAAGGGAGTTCAAAAGAAGTCGTTCGGCAAGTTGTCCGACGGCGCCAGCGTCAGCCTGTACGTGCTCACCAACAAGAATGGCGTCCAGGCCGCCGTCACCGACTACGGGGCCAGGCTGGTCTCGCTGAAGGCGCCTGACCGCAACGGCAAATTCGCCGACATCGTCCTCGGCTACGACTCCGCCGAGGGCTACCAGAATGGCAAGGCATACGTGGGAGCTACTGTCGGCCGCTATGCCAACCGCATCGCCAAAGGCAAGTTTTCCCTGGACGGCAAGACCTACACCCTGGCCCTCAACAACGGGCCCAACTCGCTGCACGGCGGCAAAATCGGATTTGATCAGAAGGTGTGGACAGCGAAAGAAGTCACGGTCGCCGGCGCGCCCGGCGTGCAATTTACCTGCCTGAGCCGCGACGGAGAAGAAAACTACCCGGGCAACCTGCACGTGACCGCCACCTACACGCTGGACGACAACAACAGCCTGAAAATCGATTACCAGGCCACCACCGATAAGACTACCGTCTTAAACTTGGCGAACCACGCCTACTTCAACCTGGCAGGCGAAGGCAGCGGCAGCATTCTCGATCAGGTGCTTACCATCCATGCCGACCGCTTTACTCCGGTCGATGCCACCCTGATCCCCACCGGCGAACTGCGTCCCGTGAAGGGCACTCCCTTCGACTTCACCAAGCCAACCGCCATCGGCGCCCGCATCACCCAGGACAATCAGCAGCTCAAGTACGGCAACGGTTATGACCACAACTTCGTCCTGAACGGCGGCCAGACCAGCACGCCCAAGCCGGCGGCCGAGGCTTACGATCCCAAGTCAGGGCGCGTCCTTGACTTGCTCACCACCCAGCCCGGAGTGCAGTTCTACTCCGGCAACGGCCTCGACAACACCGTGCACGGCAAGAGCGGCCACGCATATCCCAGCCGCTCCGGATTCTGCCTGGAGACGCAGCACTTTCCGGACTCACCCAACCACCCTGACTTCCCATCCTCGGTGTTGAAGCCGGGACAGACCTATCACGAAGTCACCATACTTCGGGTAAGTACCAGGTAAGAGTCCGCGCAGGTACTATCACGAATTTGGAGCCCTAGGGCTCCAGGCGTAGAGCACATCGGGCTCGCGCTCTTCATTCCGTGAGCCGTCTGTGAATTCCGCAGCGATGAAGCCGCGACCTTCATAAAATCGGCGCGCCCGGAGGTTACGCTGAAAGGTCCAGAGCGTCAGTCCGTCAGGATGCAACTTCTTTGCCATCTTCAGGAGCTTGTCACCGATTCCCTGGCCCTGATGTGCAGGTGCAACATATAGGTGGTCTATATAGCTTCCGTCGAGTGCGATGAACCCCACGACCATCTCACTCACCTGCGCTACCCAGACTTGCTCCCGCAGCAGAACTTCGGCAAAGTAGGCAATTTCGTCTTCTCGGGAATGAAGCATGGGCAACCATGGCATGACCTGCCGGCGCGAATCCACATGAATCTCCACAAGAGTGGCCACGTCTTCGTTCCGTGACTGCCGGATCAGGAAATCGATCATCTAAACTGACACCGCATTACGCCCGCGATCAGAGTGCAGCCCGGAAATCCCCCGCAACGGTTCCGCGTTGCCGGGGAGACCTGCTTTACGTCGGCCTTTCAGCGGTCGATCCTCTGCATGTTGGCCTCCGAGTAGCGTTCCCCCACCACGGCGCTCACCGGCACCGCCGCCTCCAGTTCCGCCACTTCGCTCGCCGAGAGCTGAATCTCCGCCGCAGCCGCGTTTTCTTCCAGATATTTTCTGTGCTTGGTTCCCGGAATCGGCACCACATCCTCACCCTTCGCCATCACCCACGCCAGTGCCAGTTGTCCGGCCTTGACGCCCTTGCGCTCGGCAATGGCCTTCACCCGTTCCATCAGCACGCGGTTCTTGGAGAAGGCATCGGCTGCGAATCGCGGGTAGCGGTAGGAGCGCGCATCGTGGCTCCCCAGATCGGAGGGGTTGGTAATCGTCCCGGTGAAAAACCCTCGTCCAAGCGGACTGTAAGGCACGAAGCCAATTCCCAGCTCCCGCAGCGTGGGCAGGATTTCCTTCTCCACCTCCCGCGTCCACAGTGAGTACTCCGACTGCAGGGCTGTGATGGGATGCACCTTGTGTGCTCGCCGGATCGTCGCCGCCGACGCCTCCGAAAGTCCCAGGTACTTCACCTTGCCCGCCTTCACCAGCTCCGCCATCGCGCCCACCGTCTCCTCGATCGGAGTCGCCTGGTCCACCCGGTGCTGGTAGTACAAGTCCACGTGCTCCACGCCCAGGCGCTTCAGCGAAGCCTCCAGCGCCGACTTCACGTATTCGGGCTTGCCGCTGATTCCCCAGTAGCTGGGATCGTCTTTCTTGCGCAAGTTGGCGAACTTGGTGGCCAGAAACACTTCGTCGCGCCGCCCACGAATCGTCTTCCCCACCAGCACTTCGTTGTCTCCGAAGCCGTAAACGTCTGCCGTGTCCAGAAAATCAATTCCCAGGTCGAGCGCCCGCTCGATAGTCGCCGAAGACTCCTCGTCGTTGCGCTCGCCGTAGAACTCGCTCATGCCCATGCAACCCAGCCCCATGCGGGAGACGATCGCGCCTTGTGAACCCAGTTTTACCTTTCTCATAGTCATTGCATGATTTTAGACCTTTGCATCTGCCTCTTGCGATGTGATCTTCGCGTTCCATCCGCCTGCACTGAAAACTCATCTAACTAATGTTTCAGCTTGGCGACTTGTGTTTCCGATCCCGGTATATGATGAATGCGACAACGAAGTGGGTCCTTTCCCTCAACCTTCTCCTGCCCTTCGCCCTTGTTCCCGCTCGGGCTCAGCTCGTGATCTATCCAACAACCACCCTGAACGAACTGACCGCCAACAACACCAGTGCCAGCAGTTCCTATTCTCCCGGGATCAGCGGCAACGCCACTCCCGGCAACATAAGCAAGCTCCCGTTACGAACTCTGCTATATCCCGATTCCACCACCAGGATTTACGCCCACTACATGGGATGGTTCGGCAGCCACGATCATCTCAAGGTCGGCTACCGCTCCGACGATCCGGCTCAGATTCGCAGCCAGGTCGAGGACATGATCAGCCGCGGCATCGATGGCGTCATCGCCAGTTGGGACACCAACGCCATGGTGCAGAAGTCCGTTCCCCTGCTGTTGCGCGAGGCCGAGCGCCATCCTGGCTTCGAATTCGCCGTGGAACTGGAAGCCTTCGGCTTTCGCCAGTACGCGAAATCCGTCAGCCGCGACATCACGCCCAAGGTCATCGGCAATCTGGCGCTTGCTCGCAAGCTGTTTGAAGATTCGCCATCCTACATGCGCATCGGCGGTCGGCCCGTGATTTTTGTTTTCGGATTGGAACAGTACTCTGTGGATTGGGACCGGGTTCGCGCGCAAACCGCCGGCCGGCCGCTCTTCATCTTTCGCAACCCAGCCGCCTTCTCCAAACCCTACAGTGATGGCGGGTTCGCCTGGAGCGAGAAAAGCAAAACCAACCCTCACGACGAGATGCTCGGTTACCTGGACGCGTTCTACAAGGCCGCTCTCGCCCGTCCCGATAAACTCGCCGTCGGTTCCGCCTATGCGGGTTTCAACGATGCTCTCGCCAGTTGGGGACAGAACAAAGTCATGGACCGGAATTGTGGACAGACCTGGCTGGACAGCTTCGCCCGTGCCGGTCGCTTCTACTCGCGTGACCGGCAATTGCCCGCCGTGCAACTGGTCACCTGGAACGACTACGAAGAAGGCACGGTCATCGAGCCCGGTGTGGACGACTGCGTTTCCGTCACCGCCCGCCTCACCGGAGACGATTTGGGCTGGTCGATCACCGGCAATGCCAATGGCCTCGATCACTTCACGGTGTACATTTCAGCCGACGGCGAAAATCTCATGCCCTTGCAGGACGTCGCGGCTGGCGTCCGCTCGCTCGACCTGAAGACTTTCAACCTCTCCCCCGGCAAGTATGTCCTTTACGTCCGCGCCGTCGCCAGGGCGGGCATGCTGAACAAAGTCTCCAATCCGGTCCCATTTGGCATCCCGAATTCCACCTCAATTTCCGGCGCGAAAATGCCCGGCACGAATTTCAGGTAAGAAAATGCCGCTGCTCAGTCTGGGTGGTGCCGCTGGTCCTTAGTCCCCGCGAGCTACGTCGATTGACGCATTGACAGCCGGGTTGCGGCGGGCGAAATTCATCTGCAACTTAGCTTGCCAACTTATCAGAAGGTGTTCCGCCGGTGCAGCTCTGCCCGTTCACCGGTGCCGTGCTATCTCATGAAGCTGTGGTTTTTCGCCAGTGTCTTCGCTCTGGCTTCTCTTCTGTCGTCGCAGGCCCAGGTCGCGATTCATCCCACAACGACCTTGAGGGAATTGACGGCGAATAATACCAGCGCCAGCAGTTCTTACTCTCCAGGCATCAGTGGCAACGCCAGTCCCGGTAATGTGAGCAAGCTCCCGTTGCGCAGCCTGCTCTATTCCGGCGCGACAACCAGAATCTATGCCCACCTGATGGGATGGTTCGGCGGTCCCGGCCACATCAGCGTCGGATATACGTCCAGCGACCCGGCCCAGATTCGCAGCCAGATCGAGGACATGATCAGCCGGGGCGTCAACGGCGTAATCGCCAGTTGGGACACCAATGCCATGATCCAGCAAACGGTGCCTCTGGTGCTCCGCGAGGCCGAGCGCCACGCCGGATTCGAATTTGCGATTGAATTTGAAGAGTACGGCTATCGGAAATATGCGGATACCGTAGGCTGCGACATCACCCAGAAGGTCATCGACGACCTTACCCAATCATCCACCCAGTTTGAAAATTCTGCTTCTTATATGCGCATCAACGGCCGCCCCGTCGTCTTTTTCTTCGGCCTGGAAAAGTACTATGTGGATTGGGCTCGTGTGCGTGCGGAGGCGCCGGGCCAGCCACTGTTCCTCTTCCGCAATTCCGGCGCCTTCGCCAACACCTATAGTGACGGCGGATTCGCCTGGAGCGACCAAAGCAAAACCGATCCCTATGACGAAATGCTCGGCTATCTCGACGGCTTCTATAAGGCAGCGGTCGCTGCTCACGGCAAACTTGCTTTCGGTTCCGCATACGGCGGTTTCAATGATGCTCTTGCCGGTTGGGGAGCGGACAAAATCACGGACCGGCACTGCGGACAGACCTGGCTGGACTCATTCGCGCGCGCAGCCAACTTCTACTCCTCCAGCCAACAGCTCCCGGCCTTGCGTCTGGTCACGTGGAACGACTACGAAGAGGGCACGGCAATCGAACCGGGCGTGGATAACTGCGTTGCCGTTTCCGCCGGGCTCAGCGGCAGCGCACTGCGCTGGTCCATCACAGGAAATACCAACACTCTGGATCACTTCAGCGTGTACGTTTCGATCGATGGCGAAAACCTGATGCCGTTGCAGGATGTTGGCCCGAGCGTCCATTCGCTGGATTTGGCCTCGCTTGGTTTCTCCCCCGGAAGTTACGTGCTCTACGTGCGCGCGGTAGCCAAGGCCGGAATCCTGAACAAGATTTCCGGCCCTGTCAGGTTTGTCCCCGGCAATCAGCCTCCCATTGCAGCGCTCTCAATTTCCACGGCCTCCGGTACCGCTCCTCTCGCCGTGAGCGCCAGCACCACGGGCTCCAGCGATCCGGACGGCACGCTCGCCTCTTCTACCATCGACTTCGGCGATGGTGCCGTCGTGGCAGGCCCTTCTGCTCAGCACACCTACAGCACTCCCGGGACCTATACGCTGCAGGCAACGGTCTATGACAACGCCGGAGTTGCTTCGAGTGCCATCCAGCAAGTCGTGGTGAACCCTGTTTCTCCGGGTGTGACCATCGCGTCGCCTGGCCAGGGCATAACCCAGCCTTCGCCCGTCGAGGTGCGGGCCTCCGTGGCTTCATCCCAGCCGATCAAGAATTTGAGCATTTATGTCGATGGTGTGCGATTGTTCACCACCTTCGCCTCCCAGGCAGATCGGAAGTTTGAATTCAAGGATGGATCACACACGATCGAGGTGCGAGCCACAAACATAAGCGGAACCGTGCTATCGGCTGTGCGCAACCTGACCACGCAAACGCCCGATCTGCCTCCCTCGGCGGTGCTTGAGGTCACTCCCTTTTCCGGCAGCGCGCCGCGCCAGGTGCTGGCTTGCACGGCGGCATCCTCCGATCCCGATGACAGTATCGCGAGCTATTTGGTCGATTTTGGTGACGGCACGAGTGGAAGCGGTATTTCCCTCGTGCACACGTACCAGAATTCCGGCACCTATCAGGTGCAGGCGACCGTGACCGACGGCCGGGGAATAAGTTCCACATCTGTTCAGACTGTCACCGTAGAATCCGCGACGAACTCGGGTTCCTCTCCGTCGTTTCGCCTGAGCGCGGCGCCGCAAGCCCCTTCCGTGAGCTCTGCCGGTCCTGCCACCTATATTGTCCAGGCGACCTCACTGAACGGAGCCTTCAGCGCGGAAGTCGCGCTTTCCTGCTCCGGACTTCCGTCGGGCATTGCCTGCAGCTTTGATCCAGCGCGCATCACGCCCGGCGCCAGTGGAGGCACATCAACCCTGACCATTGGCCCGCTCCAGTCCGCTTCCGGGACGCGCTGGTGGATGCCGGTCTCCGTGCTCTGGCTCCCGGTTTTCGGCATGGCTCTGCTGGAAAACGGCCGGTCTCGCCGAAGGCAATTGCCCATCCGGCTTTTGTTTCTCCTTGTCCTTGTGGCAGCACTGGTGATTTTCGGCACAGCCTGCGGCGGCGGCATATCCACTCCTAGCAGTCAGAAATCCGGCGGCACATTCAACATCACGGTGCTAGGAACCTCGGGTTCGTTGCAGTCCTCCACCACAGTTCAGTACACAACTCAATGAACGATAGCTTCGCGCAGAAGCCTGGGCTCGCGTCCTCTCCGCGCTCCGCCATGGGCGACGGCTTACAATCATCTCGACATCGTTGTGAGTAGTCTCTCGACCTGTTCGGGAGAAAGTCGAGGTCGATCGTGAAGGCTTTCGCTGGAATCCTGTTGCTGATCAGCGCCGTGGCCTGCCTGGGACAGTCGCTGCCGGAAGGCCGGTTGATGCGCTTTCCTGACATCCACGGAGACAATGTCGTTTTCAGCTACGGCGGAGATCTGTGGCTGACAACCAGCAATGGTGGCATGGCTCATAGAATTACCAGCCATCCCGGAGAGGAGCTGTTTCCCAAGTTCTCCCCCGACGGCAAGTGGATTGCCTTCACCGCCCAATACGACGGCAACTACAACGTATATGTAATTCCCTCCACCGGCGGCGAACCCCGACAGTTGACCTATAACCCCGGCGGAGATCCCATCCCCGAACGCATGGGAATTCACAATGAGGTAATCACCTGGACTCCGGACAGCAGGCAGATCGTCTTTCTCAGCCGCCGCGATACCTTCAACACCTGGTTTGGACGTTTGTACAAGGTCAGCGTCGACGGCGGCCTTCCCCAGCCCCTGCCTCTCCCCAAGGGAGGACTTACCTCGTACTCTAACGACGGCAGCAAAATCGCCTACAACCGCATCTTTCGCAATTTCCGGACCTGGAAACGCTACCGTGGCGGCATGGCGCAGGAAATCTCCATCTATGACTGGAAGACCCACCAGCTTGAGACTGTGCCTCACCAGGAATGGACTGACACCTTCCCCATGTGGCACCAGGACACGATTTATTTCGATTCCGACCGCGGGCCCGAGCATCGCCTGAACTTATATAGCTATAGCCTCAGCACTCACCAGATCACGCAGTTGACCCACTTCACCGGTTTCGACGTGAACTGGCCCAGCCTGGGGCCGGACGCCATCATTTTCGAGAACGGCGGATATCTCTACGTCTTCAATCTGCAGGAGAACAAGGCTCACAAGCTCACGATCTACCTGCCCGGCGCCGGAGACTCGGTCCGTCCGCACTGGACGAACGTCCGCACGCTGATCACGGATTTCGATATTTCTCCCGACGGCAAGCGTGCCGTGTTTACCGCCCGTGGCGACATCTTTACGGTTCCCGCCAAGGAAGGCAGCATTCGCGACCTTACCAATACCTCGGGAGCGCGCGAAAAATATTCCGCATGGTCTCCCGATGGGCGCTGGATTGCCTACATCTCCGACCAGACCGGGGAAGACGAACTCTACCTTGCGCCCCAGGACGGAATTGGCCAGCCGGTACGGATCACCTTCAACGGGCAGATGTTCCGCCTGCCGCCGGTCTGGGCCCCCGACAGTCAGAAACTTCTGTTTGCCGACAAGGACACCCGCCTCTTCTACGTCGACATCAATGAGAAGAAGCCGGCACAGATCGATCAGGGCAAGTATTCCGATCTGACCGATTACACCTGGTCGCCGGACAGCAAATGGGTGGCCTACGCCAAAGCCGCGGACAATTACAACAACGTCATTTACCTCTATGACGTGGCCGCGGGCAAATCGACCGCCGTCACCACCAGTGCCAGCGACAGCAGCGCGCCTTGTTTCGATCCTGACGGCAAGTATCTCTATTTCCTTTCCAATCGCGATCTGAACGAGGTGCTGGGCGTCTACGACATGGAGTTTTCCAATCCCTTGGCCGGCCGCGTATACGTTGCCACCTTGCGGGCCGACGAGCCCTCGCCCCTGCCCGTGCGCAGCGACGAAGTCACCACCCGCATGCCCCCCGATGTGCTGCTCCCGCCCACTCCGTCCAACCGGCGGCCTCCGCCGCCCCAGCCCGCTCACCCTTCGCCGGTGCCTCCGCCCAAGCCCAACTCCGCTCCGGCCAATGCCGGCTCCAAAACCCAACCGGGAGAAGCAAACCCGGCCGCGGGACAAAATGCATCTACCGGGGAGAACAACCCGCCGCCACCGCCGGGAACCAGGATGGCGCCGGAGAACTTCCGCATCGACCTCGACGGAATCCAGGATCGCATCGTCGCCCTGCCCATCCCTCCCGGCAACCTGCGCAATCTGGCGGCCAGCTCCGGGCTGGTCTTCTATGTGTCGTCCCCCGCGGAAGGCCTGTCCGGCCCTCTGCCGGGCCAACCTCCCGCAATTCATGTTTTTGACCTCAAGCAGCGCAAGGATTTCATCCTGATGCAGGGCGCCGACCGCTATGCCCTCTCCTTCGACGGCCGCAAACTTCTGTACGGCGCGCCGCAAGAAGGCGGCGGCCAGGCTGCATCGAGCGAAGAGGGCGAGGAGAACACCGCCTCTACCTGGGGCATCGTGGATGCCAAGGCCCTGCCGGCCGACGACAAGGATGACGCTGCTGCCGCGAAACCCGAGTACCAGCCAGGTGAAGGCGCTCTCAACCTTGGCGATATGCAGATGGAGGTCGATCCCCACGCGGAGTGGAAGCAGATCTTCGACGAGGTCTGGCGGCAGGAGCGCGATTATTTCTACGAAGCTGCCATGAACGGGGTGGACTGGAAGGCGGAGCGGGAAAAATACGCCCAGTTGCTTCCCCACGTCGAAGACCGCCTCAGCCTTACCTACATCATGGGAGAAATGATTGCTGAACTCTCCAACTCCCATACCTATGTGGGCGGAGGGGACTATCCCGATCTCCATCCCGTAAGCGTGGGTCTGCTGGGCGCGGATTTCCAGGCCGATCCCCAAACTGGCTTCTACCGGATTTCCAAAATCTATCCCGGCGAAAATTGGAATGCCGGCTTGCGCTCGCCGCTCACCGAACCGGGCGTCCAGATTTCACAAGGCGACTACCTGCTGGCGGTCAATGGCCGTGCGCTCAAGGCGCCGCAGAATCCCTACCAGTTGTTTCTCAACACGGCCAACCAGGTGGTCACGCTCACGGTAAACAGCAAGCCCAGTACGGATGGGGCTCGCAACGTGAACGTCCGTCCCGTTTCCAGCGAATTCGGGCTGCACGAGCTGGCGTGGATGACGGCAAACCGGGAAAGGGTCGACAAAGCCAGCAATGGACGCATCGGCTATGTCTACCTCCCCGACATGGGCGCCCACGGCTTGAATGAGTTCGTGAAGCAGTATTTTCCGCAAATCCGCAAAGAGGGCATGATCTTCGACGTGCGCTACAACGGCGGCGGATTTGTCGATCAACTGATCTTCGAACGCCTGCGGCGGGTGCTGGCGGGCATGGAGTCCGCACGCAACTGGGCGCCGGATACCGTTCCCTCCAACGTGTTCGATGGCCCCATGGCTTGCGTCACCAATCATTACGCGGCTTCCGACGGCGACTTCTTCAGCTATTTCTGGAAAGTCTACAAACTGGGACCACTCATCGGAGAACGCACCTGGGGCGGCGTGCGCGGCATTCGCGGAGAGATTCCGCTCATCGACGGCGGCTACATCACTCGGCCGGAATTTTCTCTCTACAGCAGGAACAGCCAGTGGCTGATTGAAAACCACGGCGTCGAGCCAGACGTCACGGTGGACAATCCTCCGGGCGCGGTCATGGCGGGGCGCGACCCCCAACTGGAAACCGCCATCCAGATGGTGATGAAGGAAATCAACGCGCACCCGAGCAAGTTGCCATCCGTGCCGCCGCAACTTCCGGCTTATCCGCCGGCGGCGCGGCAGTAAAGTGGCACCCAACCTTGCCGCTGGCCAGGAATTGCCGGCGTTACTTGTTGCGAAAACCGCGGATGCGGTGTTCGCTATAGCGCTCCAGGGAGTCAGTGATCACCGGGTACGCGGTCTCGGCAGCCTGGATCTCCTCCACTTCCACCGCCTTGCCCTCCAGTTGCTTGTAATCCTGAAAGAAGCGCCGCAGCATGAGCAGGCGGTGCGGTGGCATCTCTTTGGCTTCGTAATAGCTGTTAAACTCCGGATCGTGCACCGCGACGGCAATGATCTTGTGATCTTTTTTGCCGGCGTCGATCATGGTCATCAGCCCGATCGCGCGAGCCCGCATCAGGGTGAGGGGAGCCACGGCTTCCTGGCACAACACCAGCACGTCCAGGGGATCGTCGTCTTCCGCGAGGGTTTGCGGAATAAAGCCATAGTTGGCGGGGTAGTAGACGGCGGAGTACAGCACGCGGTCGAGCTTGATCAGCCCGCTGCCCTTATCGAGTTCGTACTTGACGTTGGAACCAAAGGGGATCTCGATAATCGCGCGAAACTCTTGCGGAATGCGGTCGCCGGGAGAAACATCGTGCCAGGGGTGAATCATGAAGCGGCTTTCCCTTTCTTGTAGGACGGCTGGTTGCTTTTTGTAGGACGGCCCGATTCCGCCAGTTCGGCGAATTCACTGAATTCATTCGCTGAATTCCCGCTGAATTCCCGCTGAATTCCCACTGAATTCAAAGACGCGGAGCGGCGGGCCTGCTGCCGCTCCGGCATCATTATAAAGATTGCCTCAGGCGAAGCAGTGCCGCCATCCGCATGCCCCTGTCGGGGGCAGGGTTTCTACGGAGGTCCGAGGTGCCATGGATGCCAGTGTCGCCGTCGGCCCCGGAGCGCTATCATAGGTGGAACTTCCCGGCTGCGATCTGTTTCGGAGAGGCTGAATGAATATAGGACTGATTGTGTTTCTGGCGGTGGTGGCAATCCTGATTTTTTATGCCATCTCCCTGTACAACGGCCTGGTAAGCCTGAAGGTAAGGGCCGATTCTTCCTGGTCCGATATCGACGTCCAGTTGAAACGCCGCCATGACCTGATTCCAAACCTGGTCGAAACCGTTAAAGGATACGCCGCCCACGAGAAGAGCACGTTCGAGAACATCTCGAAGTGGCGCTCCGCCGCCATGCAGGCCACCGGACCCGCCGACCGTGGGCAGGCCGAAGGAATGCTGACGGGAGCCTTGCGGCAGTTGTTCGCCGTGGCCGAGGCGTACCCGCAACTGCGCGCCTCGGAAAATTTCATGTCCCTGCAGTCGTCGCTGGCCAGCATTGAAGACGATATTCAGAATGCGCGCCGCTACTACAACGCCGTGGTGCGCGACTTCAATACCCGCATCCAGAGCTTCCCGGCTAACATGTTCGCCGGCGCCCTGGGCTTTCAGCCCCGCCAGTTCTTTGAACTGGAAACCCCGGCCGAGCGCGAGGTCCCCACGGTCAAGTTCGAGGGATGAGCGGCCTGCCTACAACCGCCGTTTCGTCTGCGGCGCGGCGTCTCATGTCCCGAAATTTCCGCCGCCTCTTCGGCGTCGCCCTGTGCCTTCTCCTGCTGGCCAGTTCCATTCCTGCGGCGGCACGCGATTGGGAGATCCGCAACTTTCACGCCGATGTCACGGTCGGTCCGGATGGCTCCGCCATCGTCATCGAGGAGATTGCCGTTGCCTTTCAGGGAGAGTTCCACGGAATCTACCGCACCATCCCGGTCAACTATCCCGGGCCCAGCGGCTCCAACTATCGCCTGTTCCTGGACGTCGAGGCAATCACCGATGGAGCCGGCCATGCGCTCAAGTATGACAGCAGCCGGCAGGGCGATTTCCGGCAGTTGAAGATTTATATTCCCGGGGCGGTGAACGCCGTGCGGACCGTGATTATTCAGTACCGGGTGTCCAACGCCGTGCGCTTTTTCGACACTCACGATGAATTTTACTGGAACGTAACCGGCAACGACTGGCCGGTGCCCATCGAGCAGGCATCCGCCAATATCAATCTGCCGCAGGCGACCGCGGGATCGCTGCAAGCGCAGGCGTTCACCGGAGTGTATGGCTCCAGGCTGCAGGAAGCCATCACAGAGATTGAAGGCTCGCACGTAATATTTCATACGGAGCGTCCCCTGCCCCGGCGTGGCGGACTTACCGTCGACGTCTATATCCCCAGCGGCATTCTGCATCAGCCCGGATCCCTCACCCGTGCCTGGTGGTTTTTACGAAGCAATCCCATCCTGCTCCTGCCGCTCTGGACCCTTCTTGTCATGGGGACGATCTGGCGCACCTGGGGACGCGATCCCGATCCCGGCATTTCGGTGGCTCCGCAGTACGAACCTCCGGCCAAGATGACTCCCGCCGAGGCCGGAACCTTGCTCGACGACCGCATTGACCCGCGCGACATCACCTCTACGCTGGTCGACCTGGCAGTCCGTGGCTATGTCAAGATCGAGGAAATCGAGGAGTCCGGGCTGTTTTCGCACAAGGCGGACTACATTTTTCATCGCCTCAAGCCGGAGAGCGAGTGGAACGACCTGCAGCCCTTCGAACGCGTGATCCTGCGCCAGGTGTTTGCCGGGGGAGACGAAATCAGACTGTCCTCGCTCAAGAACCAGTTCTACACGGCGATTCCGATCGTGAAGCATGACATCTATGCCGCGCTGAAGTTGAAAGGCATGTACTTCACCGACCCGGAATCGGCCAGCGGGTACTTCTTCCTGGGAATCGGAATCAGCGCAGCCCCGCTGTTGCTCCTGTGGAATCGGCTTAACTTGTTTGCCGCTCCGATGGTCGTGATCGCAATCGGGCTCGCCATTCTGATTGCCTGGCTGTTCGGCCGCATCATGGCTTCCAAAACTCTGCTTGGGGCGCGCACCTGGGTGCAGATTCGCGGATTTGAAGAGTTCATCAACCGGGTGGATGCCGACCGCTTGCGCCGCATGCCTGCCGACACCTTCGAGAAATACCTGCCCTACGCCATGGCCTTTGGAATCGAGGAGCAGTGGGCGAAGAAGTTCGTCGGCATTGTCCAGCAGCCTCCTTCCTGGTATGCCGGACCCAACGTCGGTTTGTTCAATCCGCTTCTGTTCAGCAACCGGATGCAGTTGATGGCCAATACTGCCCACCAGGCATTCGTGGCAGCGCCCCGCTCCAGTTCCAGCGGCTCCGGCTTCGGCGGTGGTGGATTCAGCAGTGGTGGTGGCTTCTCCGGTGGGGGCTTTGGCGGCGGCGGCGGCGGCGCCTTCTAAGCTCCAAGCACCCCTCCCCGCTCTCGCTGCTGCCTTAATCCCACGGAACTAGGCTTCGTCCGCCCATCTCGCCCATTTGCACGGTTGTCAACACGTCCTCCCATTCCGTCATCCAAATGAATTAGAAGGCAAGCGAAAGGAGAACAACGATGGGTCAAGCGGTGCCACCCATGAATCCCGGTATCTACGATCCGGATGCACCTTGCGACGTGGTGCGCGTACACGGGCCTCTGGTGGTGGAAAGGCCGGTGCCCCCTGGAAAACGTGGCCTGCGCCGCACAGCGCGGGCCTTGGGGAGCACGGCGGCTACCGTGGTGCACCGGGCGCGTCACTTGCCCGAGCGCGTGCAAGAATTGAAGAACCAGGTTTTGGCCGGAGCAATCCGCGTCCGCGTCAAAACCAGCAATAAGACCAACGAGCTTACCCGCCAGGCCAAACAGCAAGTTTGGGAACTGCGGGCCCAGGCCCGCCGCTCTTCCCGCCGGAACCCGCTATCAACCCTTGCCTTGGCAGGAATCGCGGGCCTGGCGCTCGGTATCGGTTTGCGACTGTGGAGGAATCATCGTGGCTGACGCAAATGGTAGATCACTGGCATATGTAATTGCCGAACTCACGGACGAATTCAAGGAATTTCTGCAGACCCGGTTTTCGCTGATGGCATCGGAAATGCGGGGCAAGGTCGTGGCTTTGAAAGAGAACCTGCCCATGCTGGTCGCCAGCGGCGGATTACTGCTGACGGCATGGTTCCTGCTCACCGGAGCTCTGGTAGCCGCCGTCTCCGTCATCTTCAGGGGCAGTGAGTTTGCCTGGGCTATTGCCCTGCTGATCGTTGGCGGCGGGTATGCACTTTTTGGCGCCATTGCCATGCTGTTTGCCTACCGTGAACTGAGCGAGATGGGAGTCTTGCCCCATCGCACAATCCAGGTCCTGGAAGAAGACCGGGCATGGCTGAAACAGGAAGCGAGGTCGGAAGTATGAGCCCCCTTAGCGCAAATTTTCACCCCACTCTGGACTCTCAGGCGCTGGAGATCACAGCCCAAGAACAGCGAACCCGGATCCACGAGTCGATTTCCGAGCTGCGCAACCAGATGCATGACACTCTGAACGTGCGGCAGCGCGTGAGGGATTACCTGTTGCCCGCCTCGGCGGCGGTGGCGGGACTGGGAATCATGCTGGGGTTCGGCATCGCCGGGATCTTCCAGCCAGGCGCCCCCCGCGGGCGACGTTATTACTGAGCCTTCCGGCCGGCAAGTCCAGCCTCCGGGCCCGTCTTGGAACGGGGTATACCTCTGGGGCTCGTCGCCGGGCCGTTCCCGGCCTTACACTATCATTGCAGTAACTTATCGTGGTATAAAACCCATCATTGGCAGCTCTCAAGGGTTCTGTGGATCAGGGCGTTCCAGGAAGGGATGGCCTTAGATCTGCGCCTGTTTTTCTGCCGTCGAAAGCTGGGGCGTAGGAGTTGCAGGAATGAAGATCGTGCTGGCCGATAAGCAGGCCATTTTCCGTGCAGGGATTGCCAAGGTTCTAGGCGTGGAAGACGAGATGCGCATCGTGGCCCAGGTTCAGGCCGCGGAACAGATCGCCCCCGCCCTGGAAAAGTTCCGTCCTCAGGTCCTGATCTTCGCCTCTTCGCTTTCTCCGGACGTGCACGGGCTGGCGCAGATTGCTATGCGCTTTAAAACCCGCCTGGTGGTCGTGGCGGAAAGTGGCGAGCCCGCAAACGCAATCATCGGCGCCGGAGCGCACGGGGTGGTTTACCGCAACGTGGGCGGCCAGGCACTGCTGGACTGCGTCCGCAAAATTACCCAGGGAGAAAACTGGGTGCAGGACGCCGTGGTGCCCACCGAAATGTCGGAAAACGATATGGTAGGCGCCCGCGTCCGCGACCGCCTCACCCCCAAGGAACTGCGCATCGTCGCTCTGATTGTGCAGGGCTATAAAAACAAGGATATCGCCGCCCATCTGGGTACGACCGAGCAGGTCATCAAGAACTATCTCCGCAACGTTTACGACAAGATCGGAGTTTCCGACCGGCTGGAGCTGGCGCTGTTTACCATCCACCACCGCATCCTCGCGGAAGCCGCGGCCGCGGCCGTCGGAAGCACGCCGCCCGCGCAGGTCAACCACGTAAGTTGAAGCTTTAAGCCGCCGACTTTTGTCCGTTTCCGTTGTTGTGCTTTGCGCCCTCAATCGGCAGTTCCACCGTGAAGGTGGTGCTTTTCCCGGGTTCACTGGTAAAGCGCAGACTTCCCCCCAGCCGGACCATAATTTTTTGCGCCCCGGAAAGTCCCAGCCCGGTGCCCTGGGCTTTGGTCGTGAAGTAGGGAAAAAAGATCTTCCCCTGGTGCTCAGGCGCAATGCCGACCCCCGTGTCCCGAATCGACGCAACCACATGGTTTCCAGCTTCCAGGCATGTAATGGTCAGTTCCCCGCCGTTGGGCATGGCTTCGATGGCATTGATGATCAGGTTGGTGAACACCCGCCGCAAGTCCACCGCCTCGGCCACCACCGGGCGCACCGGCTGCAACTCCGTCACCAGATGAATCCCGGCACGCTGCCATAGCGGCCGGGTCAATTCGACGGTTTCGATCAGAACCTGGCGGATGTCGACCGGGCCCGTCTCCGCTGTTCCCGTGCGGAGATACCCGCGGACTCCGGAAATAATCTCGGCCCCGCGCCGCACCGCGATCCGGATAATGCGGATCATGTCCCGCCGCTCACGCGCCGCTTTGCTCACTTCCAGGACGGCTGCGGCCTGCCCGATCGTATCCAGGACATTGTTGAAGTCGTGAGCCAGCGCCGCTGCCATCTGCCCGATGGCATTGTGTCGCTCGGCCTCCTCCACCCGGCGTTGCAGCGCGGAAACCTCTGTGAGATCGCGTGCCACCATTAGCCCTCCGGTGACTTGCCCATGCTGGTTGCAGATAGGAGTGGCGGAGATCGAAAGATCGATGCTGGCAGCGTTGTCTGGGCGGCGGATTCTGCGTCTCTTGTGTTGGATCGGTTCCCCGGCCAGCACGCGCGCCACAATGCTGTCGGACATATCAGCCGGCTGCTGGCCGTCCGTCGCCTGCAGCACCTCCAGCAACTGCCTCTGCGACATGCGGCTGAACTCTTCCGCAGTTTTCCCCAACATGTTCAAAGCCGCTGTATTGGCTTGGACCGGCTCGCCCTCAGCATTGAAAATGATTGCGAATTCAGGGATGCTCTCCAGCAGGGCCCTGGGCTCTAGCGTTCCCAATTCTTTGTTCCGGCCGTGGCCCTGCCCTGCCCTCATCTCCATAGCAACTCATATCCCGCCAGGCCTGGCCCAGGGCTGCGGCAACACCACCCCTTCGCTGAAAGTTAGTACGAGCAATCTGCCGGGACTTTCGGGTGCCTCTGAAAACTTGGATGGTGGAAAGACCTGGACGGATGCCGCCGGAAAGGAAATTGCCGTGCCGGAAAACGAGCCCGGCCCGCACCTGCTGCGTCATGCAGATCGACGTTTGTTATTTTCTGAGGGTCTGAGTGGAACTCCTTCGGCATCAGCAAATTGCAACCCTGGCTTGCGGGCCGACAGGGCTCATCATTTCTGACGCACTATGGTTCTGACGCACTATGGTGAGGTTGGGGGAATGGCGTTGTGATCCCTAAAGGCTCCCGAGTACTGCTTTGCCCCTAGCGGCTAACAACTCGCAGCAAGCAGATTGACATTGACGTTGATCCAGGATGCGGCGAGCGCGTTTCACTTTTTCCAGGATGTCTGGGGCTCGCACGGTCCAGAGGAACGGTTTCGGGCTTTCATCATGACGGTCGATGTGGCGATTTTGATGAAGGTTGTTAGTTGTGACGCACTACACTAGAGGGTGCCCGCACGCTCGGTTTTCAGCAGCTCGTTAACGATGGTGACGAGTTCCTCCGGATTGACCGGCTTTTCCAGGTAGAGGTCGGCGAGCGGCTCGGCCGCCTGGAAGGCCTCAGCCACATACCCGGAGACCACGACCACAGGCGTGCTGGAGTGGCGCTTGGCGGCCTCTACCACCGTGCGGCCATTCCCGTCCCCCAGCCGCCAGTCGGTTACAACCGCGTCATAGGCGTCGCTCTGTAGCTTCTGGATAGCGTCCTGGGCGGAAGTCGAGGCGGTGACAACATGGCCCGCACGCTCGAGAATTGCGCACTTCAGAGTGACAACATGCGGTTCGTCGTCGACGCAAAGAATACGAGCCATACTTAAGGGTCCCTTCCGAAGTCAACACAGGTTGCATGTTGGAGGAACGTGGCTGGCTTCGACGCACGCTATTTTCGTCGAGCGGTTATGCAGATGTCAATGTGGCGTGCCCGCCGTGGCGTGCCCGGCATCACAACCGCTCCCGCCCCGCGCGCCACAGGCTCGGCTCCTTCCTGCTTCTTTTTGCTTCCGCCAAAGTACCGGCCGCCCGTAGAAGCAGGCCCTGGAATTGAGCCCCGGACGGGCGCAAATCCGGCGGGAACCACTCCAGTCAGGGACGCAGGAAAAGAAAGCTTCAATAGTGCAAGCGAAGCGCGGCGGAGACGACATTGTAGCGGTAGGGGTAAGGCTTGGAGTCAGCCTCATGCATGTAGAACAAGTTCACATCCAGGTGCTCGGAAAAAGGGTGGATCACCCCCAGTAAAGCCCGCGGCTGGCCGTACCACTTTTCGTAGCGTGTGTCGTACACCGGTTCCAGAGCAGCGTAGGGAGTCAGCGCGCTGGCTCGATTTCCGAAACGATGCTCCACCTGCAGCCGGTTGCGGTAGCGGTACGACAGCACCCCGGAGATCCTGCGAAACTCGACCATGTTCCGGTCACTGATTACGATTCCGCCTTTAGCGCGAATTCGCGGGGTTGCGTAAAGACTCCAGCGGTCCTCGGGAACCACCTCGGACCGTCCCGCGGCACGGGTGCTGCTGAACAGGTAGTTGGCCCCAATCCACACCCGCTGCTTTAGGAGCCGCGCGGCCCCCAATTCCAACCGCCTTTGATAAAGATGGGATCCGCTGTCTTCCGCCCGCAGGGCAAGCATCCCGGAAAACGTGGTTTGGTGACGGAAAAGACTGACCTCAACGGCCGACCAGACGTAATTGTTATGCACAACTTGGGCAGTGCCCGGAACGACCAGCCCGCACACTACAATAACGATCCCGAAAATCCGCACGATGGCTTGCACCCCGCAGTATAACAACATGAGCCTGCGGCGACTTCCGCAAAGCAATCGGACGGACAGGCGCGTGGCCGATGCAGCGCGGCCCTGGAGGCGCGCTGTTCTGTGCTAGAGTACAGCCCTTTGAGCTCAGCGTTTGAGCTCAACACATGGTTGCCGTGGCTTGGGCGAGGCACCGCACACTCGACGCCTGCGGCTGCATCAGCGGACGATTGATCCAATCATAAAGGTACCCAATGACCTCTCTTGCTGCCCTGAATCCGGCTGAAGACCGGGCCAACGCGCGCAATGCACTGATGGCCGGATTCCTCGGCTGGACCATCGATGCCTTCGACTTCTTCGTTCTCGTATTTATCCTCTCCGCCGTTGCTAGGGATTTCGGCCGCTCCATCCCCGAGATTGCCCTCACCATTACCGGCAGCCTGGCCATGCGCCCGGTGGGAGCGTTTGTCTTCGGATTGCTGGCCGATCGCTACGGCAGACGCCTTCTTCTGATTGCCAACATCATCTTTTACACGCTCATGGAGGTGCTCTCCGGACTGGCCCCCACCTACGCTGTTTTTCTCGTGCTTCGCCTGCTCTATGGCATCGGCATGGGTGGGGAGTGGGGCGTAGGCGCCTCCCTCACCATGGAATCCGTGCCCAAAAAATGGCGAGGCATCGCCTCCGGTTTGCTGCAGGAGGGCTACGCGATGGGGAACATCCTCGCTGCCGTCTGCTACTACACCGTGTTTCCCCGCTGGGGCTGGAGACCGATGTTCTTCGTCGGTGCTTTGCCGGCGTTGATTACGCTCTATTTCTGCTGGAAGGTACGGGAGCCCAAAGCATGGCACCAGTCGCGCACTGACTCCGGCACCTACAAGCGGCTCATCTTTAAAAACTGGAAGCTGTTCGGATACCTGGTGCTCCTGATGGCCATGATGAACTTCATCTCCCATGGCACCCAGGACCTCTATCCCACGTTCCTGCAGCGGCAGCGCGGCTACAGCGTCGACGCCACCGCCATCATCTCCATCATCTCCATGATTGGGGCCATGCTGGGCGGAATTGTGTTTGGCCACTTTTCCGACCGCATCGGCCGCCGGCGCTCTATGCTCACGGCCGTGCTCCTCGCCGCGGTCACCATCCCGTTGTGGATCATGGCTCCCAACCAGGCCCTCATCGTGGTTGGCGCTTTCATCATGCAGTTCATGGTGCAAGGAGCCTGGGGAGTCATCCCCGCCCATATCAATGAACTGTCGCCCGGCCAGCTTCGCGGATTCTTCCCGGGCTTCGCCTACCAGGTCGGTGTCTTGCTTGCTTCCAGCATCAGCTATGTGGAAGCCGTGCTGGGAGAGCACTTCACCTATGCCTCCTCCATGGGCGTGCTGGCCGCCATCGTCTTGCTCGTGGGCGCGGTCGTCATCTGGTCCGGTCCGGAAGCCAAAGGGATTGCCTTTGTCAGGGACGAGTCTTCCCCAACCATCGCTCCGGAAACAGTGGAACGAACATGAATCGAAATGGCCCCGGGTGAGGCTACATCTGCCTGCGCCTGATGGAACCTGCCTCCATCTACCCGATCGCCAAGAACTGCCGCACCAACGTCGAGATGATCGGGAAATACCATGCAGCGCACATCAAGACAAACCTTGATGCCTCCGAAATCAACAAGATGAGGCCAAGGCCGAAAAAGAACAGAACCCCACCGAAAATCCGGCATCAGGCAACGCATCCGAACACGGAAACTGACGTGCAAATCCACGCCTGAAGAATACGGCATACAGTCTGGACACCCGGCAATCCACGTGTTCTATTTCCAGTGATGAGAGTCTTGATATCAGGCGCGGGAATCGCCGGGCCAACGCTCGCCTACTGGCTGGACCATTACGGAATGCAGCCCACCCTCTTGGAGTCGGCACCTCGCCTGCGAACCGGCGGCTACGTTATCGACTTCTGGGGCGCGGGCTTCGATATTGCGGACCGCATGAATTTAATTCCGGAGATCATGAGCCAGGGCTACATGATGCGGGAAGTAAGAGCCGTGAACCGCAACGGGAAACGGTCAGCCGGGTTTCCAGCCGAGGCTTTTGTCCGCATGACGCGAGGCCGCTATACCAGCCTGCCAAGGGGAGAACTTGCCGCGGCCATCTTCCGCAAGATCGAAGGCAAGGTCGAAACGATATTCGGCGACAGCGTGAAGCGTATCGACCAGACGGAAAACAATGTTCATGTCACTTTTGAACACGGCGGCGCGCGCGACTTCGATCTCGTCGTCGGCGCCGACGGATTGCATTCCCGTGTGCGCGAACTTGTCTTCGGTCCGCAAAACCAGTTCGAGAAATACCTGGGTTTCAAAGTCGCGGCTTTCGCCGTCTACGGCTACCGGCCAAGAGACGAACTCGTTTATGTGATGTACACGGAAAAAAACCAGCAGGTGGGCCGGTTTGCCTTGCGCGGCGACCGCACGATGTTCCTCTTTATATTCAGGGATGACGAGATTAAAGACGCCGAAAACCTTCCGGCGCAAAAGGCCGTGTTACGCAGGCGCTTCGGCGCGAGCGGCTGGGAATGTCCGCAAATTCTGGACGCCCTGGATGCTGCCGACGATCTGTACTTCGATCGTGTCAGTCAGATACGCATGGACCCGGAGCGGGGATTATGGACAAGAGGACGGGCAACGTTGATTGGCGATGCGGCCTTCTGCGTCTCGTTCCTGGCGGGACAAGGCTCCGCTTTAGCCATGGTATCCGCCTATATCCTTGCCGGCGAACTGCATCGTGCGAACGGCGATTATGCGAGCGCTTTCGCGCGATATCAAAATCTGTTCGCGCCCTTCGTTCTCGCCAAGCAAAAGGCGGCGCTGCGCCTTGCCGGTGCCTTTGCACCCAGGTCAAACTTCGGGTTGTTCTTGCGCAACCGAATTTTCAACCTCATGACGATCCGCTGGATTGCCGATCTTGCCGTGGGTCGCGATTTCAGGGACAAAATAGCGCTTCCCAATTACTGATAAAGGCATCGCCCCGGTCGACGAGACGCCGCCGAACCAACGTGCAAATTCGTGCACGCTACTTTATGATACGTAACTGCAAATGCCAACCATGCCGGGATGGCGGAATTGGCAGACACACAGCGGGCTCAAAAACGCTGGTCTGCCTTTTGTTTTTTGTTGATGTAATTGAATTTACAGGACGTTAATAAAATCGGATTTGCCCTCTTTTGCCCCGTTTTGGAGGGGTTTTTCTTCTCTACAGCCAAAGAACAGCCAAAGTCACGGCTCACCTTTTTGCACATTCAGCAGCGTCGTATACTGCTCGAAATGCCGCTTCCACCCCCACCGCCATTAAAGCTGCCCCTTCCAACTGTAGGCAGCGATGAGATGCTGTTTGCCTTTCAGGTCTTCCAAGCCGGGCTCATCCAGAAGATGCCCACTGTCAATCCTGAGGATCGTGGTATCGAAATCGGGCATACGTTGACCGCCCAAATTTTTCACGGCTCCCTGCCTGACCCGCTACAGGAAATGTTTCTGGTGCGTGGTTCTCGCATCGTTCCCAAGGACACACCGCTTCACAGGGGCATGGGTGCCTTAAACGAACACTACAGGAGTCACCCGCTGAAGCAAGCGATCACGATTCGCATGATGGCGTTCTATTTCCTTTTCAACGATGTTGGCAGAAAGAAATTTACGTACTGGTAAAAAGACGCTGAGGACGATCCCGAAGCCGGGATGCTTCACCCCGCCGTGATTGATGCAATCGCTAGCGCACCAGTCAACAAGTATGGGCAGTTCGACAAGACCGGGTTTTTCAAGCTGCTTAAGAAGATCGCCAAACGGGATTATCCGGACGAGAAATAGCTGAGAGAATGACCACCGCACCCGGCTTCTGGCAAGCATTGTTTGAAACCCTTCTGAAGGTGTTTACGATGATCGCCAACCCTATCGCGGAACGCATAGGGCACCGACTCAGACGCAAACCGAAATTGCACATCCATGTGCATCCATTCACTGACATCTGGTGCATTGCATCGTCAGGTTCGATACGCTTCATGCAGGTGAGGTTTACCGCTGACATCACCAATGACGGCAACGAAGGTGTGCTGGTTTGGGGAGGGGGATATGTCAAAGGCACGAAACCGAGAGTTTCATTCCATCTGGACATGGAGATACCACCTACATCCACCGTGAGGCGTCAGCACATCGCGCTTTTCGTTGCTCCGATCATTGGGAAAGAAGGCGAAGATTTTACTGGCAGGGTAATCCTCATCGATCAGTTCAAGCGCAAACACACAACCGATAAGGTCACATTTGCATGGATAGGACCACCGGAGCAGCCCAAGGCACAACCTCAGAAGGCGGGGATGTAAGGATATGGACGCCGATACCGAACAAAAAATTGAGAAATATGTGAAAAATGCCTTCACAGCCGCACAGCTTAGGGAAAACGACGCTGTTCGGCTCGAAATAGCCAATGCTAGTGAAAGGATGGCAGTCAGCGGAAACTCTTGTGGCAGCGCCATGGATCACGAGATGATTCGTATTCATTTCGGAAAAGATCAATAGACTTTTGAAGGTTCTAGGCGATGCGCTATTGGATGCATATGAACTTTATAGTGTCCCCTTCGATGAGGCTGCGATTCTCAAAGACGTGGAGGACATGCGAGAGGTTCTAATTCATGCAACCAGCAGCAATGCAAAGCAAAGGAACGACCTGATGGCACAGCGCACAGGACGCGCTAATCCATCCAGTCGCATCAGATACGAAAACTTCGAACGGCAACTGACGCTTAAAACCGAAGCCATCAAAAGTGAGTTGGTCTGCCAGATCGAGCAGAGAAGGGTTATGCCAAAGATGAAGAAGCCTGAAACCGGAATCAATATCACATACCACTTGCAGGACAATGCTCGTCTCAATTTTCAAAGCACAGATGAGTCGGTCAACACGATCAGCCAAGAGCAATTGTTCAGCAAAGTCCGTGATGTGATCACACAGCAGGTTGCGGCAGGGGATCAAGCCAATATTCTTCAGAAATTGGAGGAACTGGAAAAAGCACAGGGGACAAATTCGTTTGGTGAAAAGTTGTCTGCCTTCATTGCCGCAACCGCAGACTACGTAACGATTCTCACTCCGGTCCTGCCTGCAATCGCGGAACTCGCAAGAAAATACATCGGGTCATAAATCTGCTCGACCAAAAACAAGCTGAATTCGGAGAACGGCCAAAGTTCAGGCCGAGAAGCCGAAGACCAGGGGCAGTATCCGGCTGATCAAGCCATGGTGAAGCCGAACCTTCTCAATGCCTTCCAAAATAAGCCGGGATGGCGGAATTGGCAGACGCAGCGGACTCAAAATCCGCCGGCCTTCGGGCTGTGGGGGTTCAAGTCCCCCTCCCGGCACCAACACTTACCCGCGACTTCGAAATCTTTCACCAATTCTCCGCTTTCCGTTCTGGAAGCGGAACCCTTATAGCCAATCGCAGCTCGGGAAAACTCAAAAATTCAGGATTGACGACGGGTTGCCCCGCCATTCCTCTGGTTTCGGCTGGCGGAGCGTCGCGACCCCTTGGCCTGATTTTGGCGAAGGGTTACGGTGGTCGCCAAAAATTCTCACTCGCGGAAAATAATGCCAGTTCTGTCTGCAACCGCCGGAACACTCCTCCACGCAGCCGGGCAATGTCCTAGAAGGGGGCGGGCATTCCTCCGTCCTTTTTCCCTGCCGTCCCGCCATTCTCCCCTGGCATCCGGCGTGCACATTCACCAGAAAGCGAAGAAGGGGGTAGAACGATGTTCACGAAAAATAGAATCGTCAGCGGCGAAGAAGAAGTCCTGCAACTGCGCTGCAAGCCTTTTCTGGGCATCCTGAAACAACACGGAGAGAAATACGACTTCGCGGTGCGCTACATTCGAGGTAACCAGCCGCTCATCTGGGGTTCGGATTTCGACTTTGACACTGCCGTGCGCGAAGTCTCCCGCATTCTGCTGGGACTGCGGAATCGTGTGCGCCGGGCCGAACAATGCCGCCCGTGAAGCTCACCAGACGGAAGCTGCGGTGCGCTCGCCGTGCGCGCCAAGGCGGCTTCCCCTGGTCAGCCCGCCTTAGGCCAATCCCCGGGGGGGGGAGCAAGGAAGAGATGTTGAGGCACACAGCAACGCGTGCTGCCCGCAAAGCAAAGTTTGCAAATCGCTTTGGCGGGCAGCACGGTTGGGAAAACTGCAGGATTGACGAAGTTGCCGCCTACCAGCGGGGCTCGCGTGGCTGGCGGGCATGGCCGCGATAATCATCCCGGCTTCCGCCCCGGCCTCCGCCTCGTGGTCCGCCGCTTCGTTCAGTTTTGGGACGTGCCTCGTTCACGGTGAGAGCGCGACCGCCAACATCCTGTCCATTCAGGGCGGTGATGGCGGAATCCGCTTCCCCGTTATTGGGCATTTCCACAAATCCAAAACCGCGGGAACGTCCCGTATCACGGTCTGTCACTACCGTCACACTGTCCACGGCGCCATGCGGCTCGAAAAGCTGGCGGAGCTCTGATTCAGTTGTGCTGAAAGAGAAGTTTCCTACGAATATTTTTTTCACGATCTTCCTCGAAATTGAGTTGCCGTTGGGTCTCGCAAAAGCGCCGGCGACTCAACAAGGACGTCGGGGTGCTTCGCCAGGTAACACTCGAATTATACGGCTTTCCCCAAACGTTTTTGCTCCCGGCAAGCGGAAATCTGCGGGCGCATATTTTCCGCCTTCCTCCATAGTGGCGGCACGCCCCTTCCATTCTTCCCCGAAGGGTACGGCCGGACGCCATGATTCCCATGCGGTTCACGCTCAGACCCCAAGGTGGCGCTCCCCTCACCGCAAGGAAATTCCTCTTTCCCCCGTCGGCTGTCCCCGGTCAAAACTCACCTTCCGCGCCGCTCACCCGCCGGGTCCTTATTGAGAATTGCCCGCCCACAGCCGTTCATTCCCCGGGGTTTCCACCATTCCCGTTCCCGCTCTGGGCTCTGCTCCTCACCGTTCCGCCCGCACCAAAGGTCGAGCCTCCCCGTACCGGGCGGGTACACACCCGCTGGCGGAAAAACCGAGTATCCTGTTCGACATACCGCTATCTCGTAAGGTGAAACGAATGTCCGCGCAGCGCACGCATCCCCGGGTTTACCTGCCACTTGATGCAGGAGTCTACGTCCATTCGGACAAGGGAAGCATCCTAGGGCCAGTGCGCGTGATTGGCATGGGAGGGCTGTTCTTTCAGACCGACTCCCCCTTTTCGGTCGGAACCGCCGAGGCTCTCTGCCTGGCGGGTTCGCAAAGCTCCACCACTCATACCATCGAAGCCGTCGTCCGCCACGTGGACAAGGTTGGCGTCGGGGTTCAGTTCCTGCAGTTGCGTCCCGAAGCCGAAGCCGACGTGGAACGCCTGGTCACTCGCTACCTCCTGCCCACATAACCCGAGTTTCCCTGCCGTCGTCGTCCCCTCGTTTCTTCGCCACGGCTCTGCCCTGTTTAGCTGAGCCATGCACGCGCGCTGCCCAGAATCCACTCACGCTCGTGCCCGTGGTGGGATTTCCACAGTTCGTGACCGGGGAATTGGGACTAGACTAGCCCCTTCTGGTTGTCGGCCCCCTGTTTCTCTCCCGGGGTCGTTCCTTGGCGATTCCGGATACCCTCTAACCTTCGAACCGGAGAAGTAAGGAGGCATGCCATGTCCACCAGCTCTTCCGTCCCCGTCCGTGGACCCGATCTTCAAACCGAATTCCAGCGTTTGGAACATGAGTTCACTCAGGCTTTCAATAAAGGCGACCTGGAGAGGATGGGGGCCTTTTATACCCCGGATGCCATCGTGCTGCCGCCCAACCACGCTATTGTGCAGGGAGCGGTGAACATCCCCGGACTGATGCGCGAGTTTCACCAGAACGGCGCCAGCGATTTGAAACTCGAAGTGACCCGGGTCGAGCAGTTCCTGGACACCGCTTTGGAGATCGGACGCTATTCTCTGCTGCTCCGCCGGCCGGACGGCGCTTCCACGCTCGACCGAGGCAAGTTCATGGTGCTGCGCCGCCGGCTCCCTAACAACCAGTGGCGGATTTTCGCCGATGCCTGGAACAGCGATCTCCCTCCAGCACCATGAGACTTCCCCTGCAAAGCGATCAGGAGATGCAAGCCCAGCCAGCCTTGCGTCTCCTGCCGAATAGCCGGAACGCGGCACCTCTTTACCGCAGGGCCAGCGAGGCCTCCGCCGAGAGTTCCGGCTCCGCCAGCTCCCCCGCCAGGAATTTTGGATAGGCCGCCGCCGCGATCATGGCGGCATTGTCCGTGGAAAGCGGACGCGACGGGAACAGCACCGGCAGGCCGGCCTGGCCTGCTTGCAATTCGAACTGTTGCCGCAACTGTGAATTGGCCGCCACCCCGCCAGTCACGAACAGCGTCGCCGCATCGTAGGCACGGGCCGCTGCTAAGGTTTTGCTCACCAGGTCCTGCACCATGGTTCGCTGAAAGGAAGCAATCAGGTCCAGCGTCTGGCGGTCGCAGAGTTGCAGATAGTCCTGCAGCCCAGGTTTGGCTAGCTTGGCCAGCGCCGCGCGGCGGTGCTCAATGTCCTTCTTCATCTCGTGCACTTCCACATGGCGCAACACCGCCGTCTTGATGCCGCTGTAGGAAAAATCAAAGCGCGGCTGCGGCGCCGGGCCGTCCGGTTCCTGCTTCACCGCTCCGTCTGAATGAACGATTCGCCGGTCTCGATGCTTGATCTGCGCCAGCGGAAAACGTACTGCCGTGGAATCGCCCTGCGGCGCCAGCCGGTCGATGACGGGACCGCCTGGATAACCCAGCCCCAGCAGCTTGGCGACCTTGTCATAGGCTTCTCCGGCGGCGTCGTCGCGCGTGTGCCCAATGTTGATGTAGGTCCAGTGCTGCTCACGTGCCTGCGCCAGGTAGAGATGCGTATGCCCGCCCGACACCACCAGCGCCAGCACTGGAAACCGCAACTCGCGGTTCCCTTTCTGCCGCTCCTCCAGTAGTACGGCATGAATGTGCCCTTCCAGGTGGTTTACGGCAATCAGCGGCTTTTCCAGGGCAAAGGCCAGTGCCTTGGCATAGCTGATGCCTACCAGCAGCGCCCCAGCCAGCCCGGGACCGCGCGTTACCGCCAGAGCATCCAGATCGCAAAAGTGCTTCCCTGCCTGCTCCATCGCCGCCCGAACCACCGGCACAATGGCCTTCAGGTGCTCGCGCGAAGCCAGCTCCGGAACCACTCCTTCGTAAGGTCGGTGGGTCGCGAACTGCGACAGCACCACGCTGGAAAGCACCTTCTCGCCGGAACGCACCACTGCCGCGGCCGTTTCGTCGCACGAACTTTCAATTCCCAGGATCACCGTGTCAGGCATTGGCAGAGACTCACTCTTTACTTCCCATTTGGCAATTCCCATTCAGGCAGCACTGCTTATCGTAACTCAGTGAATCCCGTATGATTCTCCCATCGGAACGCCGGGGACCAATCCCGGAACCAATTGGCTCCGTGCCATGTCGCCTTCTCTGCAATCCGCCGCTGTCGAAATTGTCCGCACCCTCCGCGAGCGCGGGCACCAGGCCTACCTGGTCGGAGGATGCGTGCGCGATCTCCTGCTCGCCCGTCCTCCCGCCGACTTCGACGTTGCCACCGACGCCACCCCTGACCAGGTCATGAGCATTTTTCCCCAGACCTGGGCCGTGGGCGCCCAGTTTGGCGTGGTCCTGGTGCCCGTGGCTTCCGATGGAGCCCAGCCGCCCGCTCCAAATTCGCAAGTTGCCCAAGTTGCCGAAGAAAGCCCAGGCGGCCCCACGGCCGAAGAGCGCAACCTCGCCCAGCTCCCCTCAGACAAACAGCAGCAGAAAGTCATCGAAGTTGCCACCTTCCGCAGCGATGGCCTGTACACCGACGGCCGCCATCCCGATCAGGTCACCTACAGCCGTGATCCCCGCGAAGACGTGCAGCGTCGCGACTTCACCATCAATGGCCTGCTGCTGGATCCTCTCAGCAACGAAGTCCTGGACTTCGTCGGAGGACGCGCCGATCTTGAGGCCGGCATCATTCGCACCATCGGCTCGCCCCAGCGCCGCTTTGCCGAAGACAAGCTGCGCATGATGCGCGCGCTTCGCTTTGCCGCCCGTTTCGGTTACCGAATCGAGGCCAATACCTTTGCCGCCGTCCGCGAACTGCGTGCGCAGATTCACCAGGTGAGCCGCGAACGCATCCGCGAAGAACTCACCAAAATGCTCATCGAAGGCCGGGCGCGACGGGCTTTTGAGCTTCTGGATGAAACCGGACTGCTGCACGAGGTCCTCCCCGAAGTCGCCGAAATGAAGGGAGTCCAGCAGCCTCCGCAGTTCCATCCTGAAGGCGACGTCTGGGTGCATACCCTGCTCATGCTGGAAAAGCTGCCGCACCCCTGCCCCAAAACTCTCGCCTGGGGCGTTCTGCTGCACGATGTGGGCAAGCCGCCCACCTTCCGCATCGCTCCCGACCGTATCCGCTTCGACGGTCATGTGGACGTCGGAGTTCGCATGGCCGAGGCCATCTGCCAGCGCCTGCGCTTCTCCAATGAAGAAATCGCCCAGATCGCCGCGCTGGTCGCCAACCACATGCGCTTCGCCGATGCCCCTCGCATGAAGCCCTCCACCTTCAAGCGCTTCATCCGCCTGCCGCGATTTGACGAGCATCTGGAGCTGCATCGCATCGACTGCCTCTCCAGCCACGCCAACCTGTCGAACTATGACTATGTGCAACAGACGATGCGTGCCCTGCCGCCGGAAGAGATCCGCCCTCTCCCGCTCATCACTGGCAACGACCTGATCGCCGCCGGATACGAGCCTGGCCCTCTGTTTAAGCAGGTGCTCGGCGCCGTCGAGGACGCGCAACTGGAAGGCCGCCTGCACAGCCGCGAAGAAGCGCTGGAGTTCGTGCGCTGCGAATTTCCTCTGTGACTTCTGTGTCTCTGCGGTAAAGCAATTCTCCAAGGCAGTGCTAAAATCACCCGTGGAGCAAGCCCGCTCAGGACTGCAGAAGATCGTGCTCGACGTGCTGTGCGGCGCGCCTCCCGAGGAGCGAGCGCTTTTAGCGTGGCCCTTGGTCTGCGGTACCACCGTGGCCGCCAAAACCCGCGCCCTGGCTCTGGAGAATGGAGCCCTGCGCGTCGAGGTTCTCGACAGGATCTGGCGGAGGCAACTGCTCGACCTCGTCCCGCATTACACGGCAGCGCTGCGGCGCCTGGCCGCGGTTGAGCGCATCGAGTTCGTCCTGCCCGGGCAAGCCGTTCGCCAGCCTCCAGTGCCGGAGAAGGAACGGTAAAATGTCGCCAGGGAATGGGCATACCGCCCGCGGCGAATCATGAAAGTCAGCGAAAAAGACGTGCTCTATGTCGCCGACCTGGCCAATCTGGAACTGACTGAGGCGGAGACATCCCGCATGGTCAAAGACCTGAACGCCACCCTGGACTACATTGACCGCCTGAATCGAGCTCGACACATCGAACGCGGAGCCCATGGCGCAAACCTCCGACCGTTATGGCATCGACGAATCCAACACCGGCACCGCGCGCTTCTCCTATGCCATGCGCGAAGACCAGACTCGCCCGTCGGTGGATCGAGAAACCGTAATGAAGATCGCTCCCGACTCCGACGGCGCATTCTTCAAGGTTCCAAAGGTCATTGAAAAATGAACGTCTGTTTCGACGCTGCAGTCGTGAACGTTATTGCCATTTGTCATCCTGAGCGAAGCGAAGGACCCCTATCCTGCCCATGGACCTGAATCTTCTCACCATCGACTCCGCGCGCACCGCAGTTCTTGAGCGCCAGATCACGGCCCAGGCACTCGCCGAGCGGTTTTTCCAGAAGATTGACGCGGAAGACAAACAGATCGGCGCCTACCTTACCCTGCTGCAGGATCGCGCCTTGGCCAAAGCGGCCGCAATCGACGCCCTGGCCGACCGCGGTGAGCCTCTGCCTCCCCTGGCCGGGGTTCCCATCGCCGTCAAGGATGTCATGACCATGGCCGGCGTGCGCACCACCGCCGGCTCGAAGATTCTCGACAACTTCATCGCGCCCTACGACTGCACCGCCGTGCAACGCCTGGAGCAAGCGGGCGCCATCGTGCTCGGCAAACTCAACTGCGACGAATTTGCCATGGGCTCGTCCAATGAAAACTCCGGCTACTGGCCGGTGCATAACCCCCGCGACATCACCCGCGTCCCCGGCGGCTCCTCGGGAGGCTCCGCCGCAGCCGTCGCCGCCGGTACCTGCGTCGCCGCCCTCGGTTCCGACACCGGAGGCTCCATTCGCCAGCCCGCCGCCTTCTGCGGCGTCGTAGGCCTCATGCCCACCTACGGACGCGTCTCCCGCTATGGTCTGATCGCCTTTGCTTCTTCCCTGGATCACATCGGCCCGGTAGCCAAAACCGTCAAAGATGCTGCCATCCTCCTCCGCCAAATGGCGGGACGTGATCCCGCCGACTCCACCTCCGCTGAAGTCCCCGTGCCTGACTACACCGAAGAAATCGGCCAGCCCGTGCGCGGCCTCAAGGTGGGCGTCCCCCGCGAATACTTCGCTGAAGGGCTCGACCCGGAAATCCGCAAGAGCGTGGAATCAGCGATTCAGAAGCTGGCTCAGGCCGGTTGCGAAATCCTCGACATCTCCCTTCCCCACACTCCCTATGCCGTTCCTACCTACTACGTCATCGCCACCGCCGAGGCCTCCTCCAACCTCGCCCGCTTTGACGGCGTGCGCTACGGCTTTCGCGCTCCCGGAGTTCGCACCCTTACGGAAATGTACCGCCGCACCCGCGACCAGGCTTTTGGCCAGGAAGTGAAACGCCGCATCATGCTTGGCACTTACGTTCTCAGCGCCGGCTACTACGACGCCTATTACCTCAAGGCCCAGCGCGTGCGCGCTCTGCTCACCCGCGACTACGATCAGGCCTTCCAGCAGGTGGACATCATCGCCACACCCACGACTCCCACCACAGCCTGGAAGCTCAAGGAAAAATTTGACGATCCGCTTTCCATGTATCTGGCGGACATCTACACCGTCACCGCCGACCTGGCCGGGGTACCGGGAATTTCCCTCCCCTGCGGCCAGTCCAGCGAAGGTTTGCCCATCGGACTGCAACTGCTGGCCCGCCATTTCGACGAGAGCACCCTCATCCGCACCGCCCATGCCCTGGAGCACGCCCTGGCCAGCAGCTCGTAGCTGTCGGCGACCGGCATTAGCTCGGCTTCATTCTCGCCGCAACCTTTGCCTGGCGCTGGTGTTTGTCCTGTTGACGTTAAGCCCTGATGCGCGCCGCTTTGTAGGGCTACCTGGTGCACTCCCCGTTCGCGTGCGCCGGACGTCGCAATAAGAAAGCCCCCATTCGGGGGCTTTCTTTCTGCTTGCAGGCGCGAATCTCTATTCCACTCCCACCGGCTGGGCAATCTCCTGGCTGGCTTCGCGCAGGAAGCGCGCCGCCTCTTCCGGAGGCGTGGGATTGATGTAGAACCCGGTTCCCCATTCAAACCCCGCCGTCTTGGTCAGCTTGGGAATGTATTCAATGTGCCAGTGGTAATGCTCGTGATGCGGGTCCTGCACCGGCGAGGTATGGATCACCAGGTTGTATGCCGGATTCTCCAGCACGTTGTACGCCTTCGCCAGCAGGGTCTTCACCGCCTTGGCCAGATTTTCGAACATCGACGTAGACGAGTGCTCGAACGCCGACTCATGCCGCTTAGGCAAAATCCAGGTCTCGAACGGGAAGCGCGGAGCGTAGGGTGCCAGGGTGACGAAATCCTTGTTCTCCGCCACCACCCGCGTTCCGGTGTCCAGCTCCTGGCGGATGATGTCGCAGAAGACGCAGCGCTCTTTGTAAATAAAGTACTGCTTGGCGCCTTCCAGTTCTTCCGAGACGCGGCGCGGCACAATCGGCAGCGCGATCAATTGGCAGTGCGCATGCTCCAGAGACGCCCCGGCCGCCTCGCCGTGATTCTTGAAAATCAGGATGTACTTAAAGCGCTTGTCCTGGCGCAAGTCCAGAATGCGGTCGCGGAACGCCCAGAAGACGTTCTCTACATCTTTATCGGGCAAGGTGGCCAGCGTGGCGCCGTGCTCTGGGGTCTCGATGATCACCTCGTGCGCGCCCACGCCGTTCATCTTGTCGTACAGGCCTTCCGCCTGGCGGCTCACATTGCCTTCAATGCCCAGCGCGGGAAACTTGTTCGGGACCACGCGAACCGTCCAACCCGGACTGTCTTTCGCCGGCGGCGGCCCGCCATTGAGTTGCGGACGGTAGGCCAGAATCTCAGGAGGCGTTTTGCTTTCGTTTCCGTAGCAGAAGGGACAAAAGCCTCCCTTCATCTGTACCCCATCTCGTAAAAAATCAGTCGGACGCTTGGCCCTGTCTGTAGAGATAATGACCCAACGGCCAACGATGGGATCTCGTCGAAGTTCAGGCAATCGAAAAATTCCTTTCGCACAGGAGCCCGCGCCGGCGTCCCCAGCGAGCGCCCAACTTTGCGCTTGCCAGGGTAGTGCCGGGGAGCAAAGTGCTCACCGGGGAAGCCCCGCTTCCCATACTACGTCACGGGGAAGGCGTTCTTGAATAGGGTAATCTGCGGGTCGTTCCCACTTTCGTAATAGATGCTGACAATATCAAAGCGGATGCGAGCCCAGTCTCTGCCCCGGGCGGCCCCCCGCTGGTACTCCCGGGCAACCCCCGCCAGTTCCCGCCGCTTGTCCTCATCCACGGCTGCTTCCGCAGGCTTCACATCGTGGCTGGTGCGGGTCTTCACCTCAACAAAGCACAGAATCTCACCATCCCACCCGATCAGATCGATCTCTCCCCGCCGCCGTCGCGAGCGGTAATTGCGCGCCACCATCACGTATCCCTGCCGCCGCAGGTGGAAGTAGGCTTCCTCTTCGCCGCGCCTCCCGGTCAGGACATGCTCAGGAGGCCGCTTTTTGCGCCACGGCAGGATGCCTTCAGCGCGCTCAAGCAGGCGAAATCCGTTTTGGAAAACTCAAAAACATGAACACAAATCATACTTCAACTCAGGGATTCGCAGATGACAAGTGAAGGGGATGAAGTGGAGGTCGGGAAATCCATGACAGGTGGCCCACTCAAGCCGGTTGTGCTTGCGTGGGGTTTACTTCGTAGGCGGCTTATGGAATTGGCAGCCTAACTCCCAAGCCAAATGAAAAGCCTACCCAGCCGCCCTTTCCCGTAGTACGTGTCGTTGCTCGTAGTAGCAGGGAAAGACTGCTTGTTCGCACCCAAGATACCACCGCCTCCAGAAGTCACTGCATCGCGGAAAAACTGCGAAGTGCCGCACTTGCGAATGAAAAATAATTAAGTTGTTGCCCCAGGTTGATCTTAAAGGCAAGCAACAGTTTTCCCATCAATATGATCTCTGCAATCCCAATCGCTATCGCTGAAAAAGTTGGAATCCGAATCACTCCTGGTGCGATCACCGAAAAGACAAGCCAAAAAATAACTCCATGCAAAGCAAAAAATACGGTTAGCAGAATCCAAAACTTGCTTCTATGCCAGCCCCCCCTCCAAAATCCGATAATTAAGCCCAAGACCCCAATCGTAAGCGCACACTCATCCGACAATTTCTGGCCGTAGCCCAATCGTCCTGCGAGAACATCGCTCGAAATCACCAACACAAACACAATAATGGTCACCAACCAATCTTCTTTGCTGAACTCTTTTGTCATTGGACGGCTGGGGCACCCAGATTTAGGTGAGGTTGAAGGATGGGCGACCGCAACTCACTTCCCTGCCAGTCCCAGCGCCGGCGCGATCGTCTTCATGGCCTCAATGCAGAACTCAATGTGCTCGTCCAAATCAACTCCCAACTCCTCTGCACCCTTCACAATGTCCTCGCGATTCACGCTACGGGCGAAGGCTTTGTCCTTCATCTTCTTCCGCACGGACTTCGCGTCCACCTCCGCCAGCGACTTGCCCGGCTTGACCAGCGCCGTCGCTGTCAGGAATCCCGCCAGTTCATCACAGGCGAACAGCGCTTTCTCCATCGGCGAGACGCGGGGCACTCCGGTGTATTCCGCGTGGCTCATGATCGCGCGCCGAATCGCCTCCGGCCATCCCCGCTCCTTCAGGATTTCATTGCCGCGAAAGGGATGATCTTCCAGCCTCGGCCAGCGATCATAATCAAAGTCATGCAGCAGACCCGTAATTCCCCAGGTTTCCTCGTCGCCACCCAGTTTGCGGGCATAGGCCCGCATGCAAGCCTCCACGGCCAGGGCATGCTTGCGCAAACTTTCCGACTGGGTGAACTCAGTTAGTAACCCCCACGCCGACTCACGATTCATGCGCAATTTTCTCCAGAGATTCGCCGGTTTTTAGCCGCTTGCTTATGATATTCAAGGAATTGCTACGGTTTTTAACAGACATTTATGTTGACATCCACAGCGCGTATGCCTGACATTACGGCAAGCTCAGGATACACAAGTATCTAGGGTGGTCCGCGGCAAGGAAACATGGTTTCTTTGCGCGGTTTCGATGCCCTGCTCTGGCATCTTCCAAAACCTGAATGGCCACGAATCTTGCGCCTGTCGATTCGCGGGAAGTCGTTCGTTGTGACCGTTGCCTTCTCGTTCAGTTTCGAACCAGCAGCAATAATTGCCGGCGCTGCCATACCTGCTTGGATGAGCCCGAACCTGAGCCGATTCCAGCTCAGGCCATAGCCCAGCCGCTGCCTTCTGCCTCCAGCCATCGCGGGTTGCAGGTGGCTTCTGCCATTCGTACCCTGCGCCAGCGCAGCGGCATCAGCCAGCGCCAGCTCGCCCTGCGCATGAACGTGCCGCGTACCTACGTCTCCAAGATCGAGAACGAGAAAGCCACGCCCACTCTTTCCTCTCTGGAGCGCCTCGCTCGTGCCCTGCAGGTCACGGTTCCGGACCTTATTACCGGATGTTCTGGTCGCGAACAAGGCATCCAGGAGCTCATGGGGGACGACTTCATCGCGGAACTGGTAGATTACATGCCCAAGCTAAGCCCGCTGCAATGGCAGAGCGTGCTCGCCCAGGTTCGTGATCTCAGCACCCGCCCCCGTCGTTCGGCATAAGAAAATCACATGAGAAGAGCGGAAGCCATGGCACGAATTCGGCTTCTGCTCTTCTCTGTGCCTTGTCTTCCGTCCGGCCCGGCACTGCGTCTCTCTCCTCCTTGAGCGCCAAGGTTTGCCCCGTCTTTGCCTGGCCTTGCGTCGATGAGGTTGAGTCGATGAGTCGGATGGATGATTCAATGGCTCCTCAATGAATTCAATGTCCCGGCAAAACATTGCCAGCGATGCCCCATGGGAGTCCGTCGTGGGCTACTCGCGCGCCGTTCGCGTAGGACAGTTTGTCTGCGTTTCCGGAACCACGGCCACCAATGATTCCGGCAAGATTGTCGGCGTTGGCGACGCCTACGCGCAGACGGTCCAGATCCTGCGCAACATCCAGGTTGCCCTCGAGCACGCAGGCTCCCGGCTCGAGCACGTGGTGCGTACCCGCATTTTCGTCCGCAACATTGCAGACTGGGAGCAGATTGCCCGGGCGCACCGCGAGTTCTTTCATGCGATCCGTCCGGCGGCCACGCTCGTGGCCGTCACTGCGTTGGTTTTGCCGGAGATGTTGCTGGAAATCGAAGCGGACGCCATCATCCATGGCTGACTCGATCAGCGGCGGGGCATTTTGCGGGCACGACCCGCCGTGAACCCGTCAATTGCCCATCGCCGCTTCCCTGTGATAGCGTCATGATTCAAGAGGTTGAGAGTTGCAACTGAGCATTCCCGCCGGGCTCAACCGGAGCGAGGCTGAAGCATACCGCAGGCTCGATCCTAAGAGGCTTCCCAGGCATATCGCCATCATTATGGACGGCAATGGCCGCTGGGCCCGCCGCCGGCACCTGCCCCGCATTGCCGGGCACAAGGCCGGTGTCGACGCCGTGCGCTCCACCGTGGAGACCGCCGCCCGCGCCGGCATCTCATCGCTGACGCTCTACGCCTTCTCCCGCGAGAACTGGCAGCGCCGCCCCCGCTCGGAAGTTGGATTTCTCATGACTCTCCTGCGCCGTTATCTGAAGCAGGAAGTGCCCACGCTCAATCGCAACAACATCCGCCTGGGCTATATCGGACGCCTGTGGGAGTTGCCGGAAGCAGTGCAGGAGCGCATGGAATGGGCCCGTCAGGCTACCGCCCAGAACACCGGCATGTTGCTGACGCTGGCGCTCAACTACAGCGCCCGCCTGGAACTGGTGGACGCCTTCCGCTCCATCATCGACGGGGCGCTCAACAATGGCGGCATCGAGCACCTCACGCTTGACGAGTCCCTGATTTCCCGCCATCTCTACACCCGCAACCTCCCCGAGTTGGACTTGGTCATTCGCACCAGCGGCGAGATGCGGCTCAGCAACTTTCTCCTCTGGCAGGTCGCCTACTCAGAGATTTACGTTACCGAGACTCTCTGGCCCGACTTCCGCGGCATTCATCTCCTCGAGGCCATGGGCGAATATCAGAAGCGGGAACGCCGTTACGGCGGAATTTCCCCCGAGCAGGAGTTGGCGCACAACGGAAACGGGCGCTCCGTCCGGCCTCGCGAACCCCAGACTGCCGGCAGCCTGCGCTAGCATGTCGTTTCCCTTTGCAAGTTCTTCATGAAGCGGATTCTCACCGCAGTCATCCTGATTCCGGTCGTCCTGCTGCTGGCGCTGCGCGCTCCCGTCATCGTGCTCGCCCCGTTCCTCGCTTTCGTGGCCCTGCTTTGCATTCGCGAGTTTTTGCAACTGGCGCGCCATTACGGAATCGAGCCCATGTCCGCCCCTGTCTATGCCTTGACGGTCCTGCTGTTTCTCGCCCTGGTGCTCCAGCCTCTCACCCAACCGTTGCTTTCTACCGCTCTCATGATGTACGCGGTCGGATTCTTTGGCGTGCTCGCGCCCTTTCTCTTTCTCGCATTTGCCATGCGACTGCAAGACCTGCGCGCCGCCTTTCCGGCCGCCGCTGCCGGAACCTTCGCCATGGTGTACATCGCCCTGCCTCTGGCTCTCGTGTTGCAGATCCGGCTCATGTGGGCGGGAGCTTTCCTGGTTTTCTACTTGCTCGTGCTGGTCTGGGTGGGAGACAGCGCCGCCTACTTCGCCGGACGTGCATTGGGACGCCACAAGCTCGCCCCGCGCATCAGCCCCGGCAAAACCTGGGAAGGCACCCTGGCCTCCTTCGTGGCCGCCGTCGCCGCCGGCGTCTTGATCTTCGCTTATGCCCCCGGGATCAACCGCGCCCTGCTCGGCGCCGGCCTCATCGAACGTGCCCAGGGATACTTCGCTCCCCAGCTTCCCTCATTGTGGAGCATTGCCCTGCTTTCCGCCGTCATCAATGCAGCCGCCCAGCTTGGTGACTTGGTCGAGTCCCTCATCAAGCGCGGAGCGGGCGTCAAAGACTCCGGTCTCTCCTGCCCGGCCACGGAGGCATGCTCGACCGCCTCGATGCCCTGCTCTTCGCCGCTCCCATACTGTGGTACTATGTTGCTTTGCAGGTCATTACGCAGGGCCATATTTGAGTCGGCGGCTGCCCCCCGGTCGTCTCTGAATCTTTCTCGGAATTCTCCGCCAAATGACGCGTATTGCCATTCTGGGCTCGACTGGTTCCATTGGCCGCAGTACTTTGAGCATCGTCGAGTCCTACCCTGAGCGCTTTTCCGTGGTAGCCCTGGCCGCCGGAGCCAACCTCGAGGTCCTGCTGCAGCAGGCCAGGCGCTGGCACCCCCGGCTAATTTCCGTGGCCAGCGAGGAAGGTGCAGCACGCCTGCGCGCCCAGCTCGAAGGGGCCAACCTGGGAGACATTGAGGTCGTCAGCGGAGCCTCCGGCTCCGTCAAGGCGGCCACCCACCCGGAAGCCGACTTCGTGGTCAGCGCCATCGTGGGCGTCGCCGGTCTCCAGGCCACGTATGAGGCCGTGCGCGCCGGAAAAATGGTCGGCTTGGCCAATAAAGAATCTCTCGTCGTCGCCGGAGAGTTGATTACCGCCGAAGCTCAGCGCCAGGGCAAGCCCCTGCTTCCCATCGACAGCGAACACAATGCCATACACCAGTGCATGCGCGGCGGACGCGTCGAAGAGGTCGATCGCATCTGGCTCACCGCCTCCGGAGGGCCTTTCCTCGACACTCCAGCCGGCGACTTTGACTCCATCACCGTCGGCCAGGCGCTGAACCACCCCACCTGGAAGATGGGACCCCGCATCACCATCGATTCCGCTACTCTGATGAACAAGGGCTTCGAGGTCATTGAAGCCTGCCGCCTCTTCCGCCTGCCACCCAGCCGCGTCCGGGTCATAATTCATCCCCAGTCCACCATTCATTCCCTGGTGGAGTTCGTGGATGGCAGCCTGCTGGCGCAGCTCTCGGTCACGGACATGCGCCTGCCCATCTTGTATGCCCTCACCTGGCCCGAGCGCATCTCCTCGAACCTTCGTTTCCCCCTGCTGGAGATGCGCAGGCTGGATTTTCGCCCTCCGAATCCGGAGAAGTTCCCTTGTTTGCGCCTGGCTTATGAAGCGGCCGAAGTTGGTGGAAGCAAAACCATTGCCCTCAACGCCGCCGACGAGCTGGCCGTGACCGCCTTCCTCGCCGGTGACATCTCCTTTCCGGCCATCCCCCACGTAATTGCAAGTACACTCAGTGAAACTGTGGAACGTCATCCTGAATCTATAGAAGAAGTGCTTGTGCTTGACGGCGAGGCCCGCCGGACGGCGCGCGAGCTGATTGCCTTCCTCAGCAAGGGCTCCCGCGCTTCCCAGCCGGTCCGTGTGAGCTAGCCCAGCAGCCATATATTTATGTACGATTTTCTTACCAGCCTTGCCGCCGTCATCGTCGTTCTCGGGGTCATGATCGTCGTCCACGAGTTCGGCCATTTTGCTGCAGCCAAACTCTTTAAAGTTCGCGTCGAGCAGTTTGCCATCGGATTTGGTAAGCGCCTGATCGGCTTCCGCCGCGGCGACACCGATTACCGCATTAATCTTTTGCCCTTGGGCGGTTACGTCAAGATGTCCGGGGAAAATCCCATGGACGCCAAGACCGGCGACCCGGGGGAGTTCACCTCCCACCCCCGCTGGCAGCGTTTTGTCATTGCCGTTGCTGGACCATTCATGAACATTGTCTTGGCCGTGGTGCTGCTCACGGTCGTTTACATGGTCCACTACGAGCACCCGGTTTATCTCGAGAAGCCCGCCGTCATCGGATACGTGCAAAAAGACTCGCCGGCCGCCAAGGCTGGACTCCAGCCCGGGGACCGCATCGTCCGCATTGAGAGCATTCAGAATCCCACTTGGGAGGACGTTCTTCCCAAGTTCGTCCTCAGCCCCGGAATCCCTGTCAATCTCGCCGTGCAGCGTGGAAACCAGATCCTGGAGAAGACCATCGTTCCCCAGCCTTCGGGTCCGGATCAGGTCGGAAACCCGGGCTGCCTGCCCCAGCAGCCGAATGTGGTGACCGACTTGGAACCCGGCCTGCCCGCCGCTCAGGCTGGCATTCGCCAAGGCGACATCCTGGTCGCCATCAATGGTCAGCCCGCGAATTCCATCCCTGCGGTCTTTAACCTGGTCCAGGAAAGCAAAGGCAAGCCGGTCCAGGTGACCCTGTTACGCAACGGAAAGCAAATCGACCTGACGGTCACTCCTCGCCAGGTCACCGACCAGAGCTCGGGAGACAAGGTTTATCAGCTCGGCATCCGTTCGGAACCGGAAACCGTCGAGCAGTTGCCCTTTGCGCGGGCATTCTCCAAGTCGCTTGAGGAGAACAAGAGAAATTCGCTGCTCATCCTCGATCTGGTGGAGCGAATGGCCAAGCGCCAGGTCTCCATGCGGCAGCTCGACGGCCCTATTCGCATCGCGCAGGTTTCCGGAGAAGCCGCTCGCCAGCAGGGCTGGACACCTCTGCTCGCGTTGATGTCCGTGATCAGTCTGAACCTGGGAATCTTTAACCTGTTCCCCTTTCCCATTCTCGATGGAGGCGTGATCCTGCTGCTCGCGATCGAGGGCATCCGCCGGCGCGACATCAGCCTGCGCGTGAAGGAAAAAATCTATCAGGCCGCCTTTTTCCTGCTCATCCTGTTTGCCGTGGCAGTGATTTACAACGATCTCATCAAGACTCTGCCCGGCGTAATGCAGTAACTCCCAACAGGTGACGGAACTCTCAGCGGGTGCCCCATCCTGAGCGCAGCGAAGGGTGGGTTCACGGAGTAACGCGCAGCCTGATCTTAGGCCATTGGTTCAATGCTACCTTTCCTCGCACGTCCAGCATATAGGAGCGGTAACTGCTCCATCTCCAGTCTTCCTGCCTGCAGCACAAACCCCGCGTCACTGGGTTGCGGTGAATGTACTTGAGCTTCTCAATCCGCTTTCTGGCAGTCCAGACGTTGAAATCATCGTACCTGGTCTGCCAGAACGGACTGCTGATCTCGGACTCGGCAAACAACTCTTGCTGGGGAGGATCGGGGCCGCCTACCGCAAATCCGTGAACTGGTTTGCTTGACCAACTGGATCGAGGTCGCCAACGACCTTCTCCGGTTCGCTGAGCAGCAGGTGGACGTGCTCGGGCATGACAACATATCCTACAACGACAAACCCGAACCGCTTTGCGGGCCTGTTCGAGCGCCCGCAGAAAAGTGTCCCGTTTGCCCGCCGTGCGCAGCAATGGCCGGCGCTGATAGCAACTGAAAGTAATGAAGTGGAGCTGACCGGAATTCTGATGCCGCTTCAAATTGCGCGGCATGCAGCAAATTGTCGCACACCTTGTTCTGCCCACCCTTCGCGGCGCTCAGGATGGGGCACCCGGCATCATCTTGACCTCGGAACCGCGTAAACCAAAGGAGGAATCGCAGTAATAGGGAATTGTTCTGTAGGACGGCCGCGATAGGGACTCCCGGGCGCATTTAGACGGTCCACAACCGCCGGTGTGTTCTTGCGGGATTAACGAGGCTCATTACTAGCTAATCCCAGGGGACCTGAATGACTGTCAGGAGGCGGACAAGGCTTAAGCTTGGGCGGTACAAAATGTCGCGTCCAAAAGAGAAGCACGAACCCCACTGGAATCCATGTTAGTACCGCAAAGAAAAAAAGAGTGGGACCTCTAGCCCCCCCAAAAAAGCAAAAAAGCCCCGCGACTACAAGCGCCCGAAGAGCGGAAAAAACCGACCAGGAGTGTGGAACGCAAAGGCATCCGCCACATGCCGGGCAGCGAAACGGCGCCGCAAAATCCATCTGTTTGACATCAAATGCCGATCTACACAATGGGCAGGTCGGTGACCGAGTAGCCCTCATTCCCTCAACCTTTCACTTCGGCAGGTCATCATCTTGTTCTGCCCACCCTTCGCTGCGCTCAGGATGGGGCACCCGCTGCTGCACCGCAGATGAGGATCAGGTGCCCCCGAACGCTCTGAAGGGCACGCAGGCCGCACTACTTTTGAGACTCAAATGCGATAATGGCTGCCCGGCGGAGCATATTTCTTGTGAACTTTCCTGATCTCTCGGAGGTAGTTCCAACAAACGTATGTAGTACCCGCCGAGTACATAAAAACAGCTAGCAGGAGCATAGCTAAGTACACAAGCACTTTCGTCGTGCTTCCTGCGTACTGATGAAGAGGCTGGCCTTCGAAAAAAGGAACTATCGTTCCTATGCTCAGCGCCAATGCGATGCCCAACCAGAACGTCCTTCGTTTCCAGCTACGCAGGCGTTGTTCGAGCTGCCCTTCTCGCTCAGCATCTTGTCTCGCTTCATCAGCGGCCTCAGCCCGCAGCCGCGCCTTTCTTTCCTTAGAGTCCATGCGCACGCTCCAACCCTCGGCATCTACTGTTTTCACTTAAGGGCATTAGCCCGGTGTTCATTGGCAGTCTGTGCTCGTTGTACCTGTTGCCGAGTCGTTAATGGTTACGCAGGGTGCCCCATCCTGAGCGCAGCGAAGGGTGGGTTCAGGCGCTAGCGGCAATCTTGATGTTGGGCCACTGGTTCAACAACATCCTACCTCGTTCCTCCATTGTGGGGCCGCCTTCCATCTCCTACGTGCATGCTAAACTATTGCGAGTATGGCGGAATTACGTCGTAGAAACGCAGTTACGGCTACGATCGGAACGGTCAAGGTGGGCAGTGATGCTCCCGTGGTCGTGCAGTCCATGACCAACACCGATACCGCCGACGTCAAGAGCACCGTGCAGCAAACGGCGGAACTGGCCCGCGCCGGCTCCGAACTGGTGCGCGTCACCGTCAACAACGACGCCGCCGCTGCCGCCGTTCCCCGCATCGTCGAGGAACTCGACAAGCTCGGCATCTCCGTCCCCATCATCGGCGACTTCCACTACAACGGGCACATCCTGCTGAAGAAGTATCCCGAGTGCGCCCGCGCGCTGGCCAAGTACCGTATCAATCCCGGCAACGTCAGCGTAGGCCGCCGCGACGACGACAACTTCCGCACCATGATCGAGGTTGCCGTCGAGTACCAGCGCCCGGTGCGCATCGGCGTCAACTGGGGATCGCTCGATCAGGCGCTGCTTACCCGCATGATGGACGAGAACTCGCGCCTTCCCGAACCGCTCGACGCCCGCGCAGTAACCATGGAAGCCATGGTGGTCAGCGCCCTCAACTCCGCCCAGCGCGCCGAGCAGTACGGCTTGCGCCGCGACCAGATCATTCTCAGCGCCAAGGTCAGTGGCGTGCAGGATCTCATCGACGTCTACCGCAGCCTCGCCGCCCGCTGCGACTATCCTCTGCACCTGGGACTGACGGAAGCCGGCATGGGCGCCAAAGGCATCGTCGCCTCCAGCGCCGCTCTCGGAGTTCTGCTGCAGGAAGGCATTGGCGACACCATTCGCGTCTCCCTCACCCCGGCTCCCAACGGCGACCGCAGCGAGGAAGTGCGCGTCGCCCAGCAGATCCTGCAGTCCATGGGCATTCGCAGCTTCCTGCCGCAGGTCACCGCCTGTCCCGGATGCGGCCGCACCACCAGCACGTTCTTTCAGGAAATGGCGCAGCAGATCCAGGGCTATATTCAGCAGCAAATGCCGCAATGGAAGCAGCGCTATGAAGGCGTGGAAGAAATGAAACTGGCGGTCATGGGCTGCGTGGTCAACGGTCCCGGAGAATCCAAGCACGCCAACATCGGCATTTCCCTGCCTGGGACCTTCGAAGAGCCGAAAGCTCCCGTCTACGTCGACGGACGCCTCTTTATCACCTTGCGCGGCGATCACATCGTCAAGGAGTTCATCGCCATTCTCGACGACTACGTCGACTCCCACTACGCCGCCAAGGCGGAAGCCGTCAGTCTCTAGGCGTCGCTGCTGACGAGTTCTCTTGGGAACTCCGAATCCTCAAGGCAATCCTCCAGGACAGCAAAAACAAAAACGCCGGCGGGCCCATTACCCCGCCGGCATGCTTTTCTGTGTGCAGAGTCGAATCCCCGAATGCCAGGCAGCACCCGGGTCCATCCCGCATGAGGAGGCTCAAGCTGCTGGCGGACTCTGCGTCTGGGCAGAGCCGCGCTCTGGAAGGACCCGGTTGTGCTTTGCATCGGCAGTGCCTTCGGCGTTGCCACCTCCGGCGCTACCAGATAGACGCACTTGCCTTCACGAGGTTAGCAGGCACGATTCGGAATTCCGGGTCAGCCACCTACACCTGTGCCCGAATCCGAAACCCGTCCGGATCTTTGCCCCGGACCTTCCGCCACCACACCTGGAAATTCATGGTATTCACCGTCACTTTGAACAGCCGCCGCATCACTCCCTGCGGGCAGCTCAGCGGACGCACCCCGTGCCAGGAGTTCTCCTTCCTCCCAAACAGCAGGCTGTGATTGCCCGCCGGGTCCGACGATGCCGCCACCTCAAGATCATCGAAGTCCGGCGCCGAGTGCGTGCGAAAGCGTCCTCTACCGTCGAGAATCAGCGTCTGCCCGCCCCATGCCGGGTCCCAGTTTTCCTGGTTGAAGTAAAACAAATGCGTGGCGATCTTGCGGGCGGCGTCGCAGTGCGGCGAAACCGAACAGCCCTCCCACGCATAGTGCCATTCGAAGGTCAGCAGGAACGACTCGGTCCCCAGCATCCTCCCCAGAAAAGCCTGGTAGTCTGCGCCTTGCAACTCGGCCATAAACTCCGCCCAGGGCTGCGGCAGTTTAAGGTCCGGAGTGTAGTGCAGCCCGTAGCGGTCGTGTGCAGCCTGCCCATAAGCACGCTTGTACCCTTCTTCCTTATGGAACAGCGATACGTCGGGCATGTTCTCGCACAGCCGCCCAAAGCCCTCATCCGTCAGCGTCTTCTGGATCTTCACCCAGGGATAGGGCTGTTGCTGCTGAAAAGTCTCCGGCCGCATGCCGGCCATTGCGTCGCGATTCAGGTATTGCACGCTCGCTAAGTCCTCTCGATTCCCCAGGTTCAGCCGGTAAGGTTTGAGCCAATGATACGGCCTGTCCGGCCCGCTGAAAACCCAAATTGACTGCGGGAATGCAGGCTATATCCACACAATCTTGTCTCCAGGCCGGGGTCGCACGACCTTGTGTTTCCTTCCAATCCACCCAGCCGGCAAAACTCACCCCAGTCCCCTAAGATGTTGTCAGCGCCGGCGCAGCCACATTCTCCAGTTGCGGATACTTTCGCGCCAGTGTCTCCGGCACCTTCACTCGCTGCCCGCGCATCATCGCCTTCAATTGCAACGCATTCACCGCCGCCTTGCCTTCGAAATGATTGTTAGCCACCACGAACGTCACCTCGGCGCGCGCCGCAATGCTCTCTACATTGGCCTTCCATTGCTGGAGCTGCTCCTCGGTATAAAGGTAGTTATAACGGTCGTGAGGCTTTTCCGCTTCAAACCACTGATCGTAGTTGCGCCCGTGCAGCCGCACATACCCCACCCGCGAGGTCACGTAATCCGTGGGCCCCAGCGCCCGTCCCAGCATGGGTTGGTCGATGTTGCAGAACCCCACCCCGCGCTCCAGAAACTGCTTCAGCACCCCGGGATCGTTCCAGCTGCTGTGACGCACCTCCATCACCAGAGGATAATCGCTGAAGTCCCGCACCAGCAGCGTCAGGTACTCCCGGTTCTCCTCTGTGTTCTTGAACGAAATGGGAAATTGCGCCAGCAGCGCGCCCAGCCGTCCTTCACCCGCCAGCGAGTCATACCCTTCCTTGGCCAGCCGTTCGTCTTCCGCCCCCGGCCGTATGGTCGCCGCCGAAGTGGATTCCACCGAATAGAGCCGCGAATGCGTGAACGCCTTGTTCAGCTTGGCGGTAAACCGGAATGCCGGGTTCACACCCGCGGCCTTGCGCGCCCACAACCTCCCTACTTCCGGACGGATGTGTCCATAGAACGACGTGTTGATCTCGATCAGGTCGAAATACTGCGCCAGGTACTCCACTGGATGCTGGCGCCGCTTCATCTGCTCCGGATACACAATGCCATCCCAGTCTTTGTAGGAGAATCCGGCAACGCCAATGTAGAGAGAGTTCACCTGGTCGTGCTCCGCACCCTTCCATCTATGGTAGTCCACGCTATGGCGAAGGTTGGGGATGGCCCTCCGCTCAGAACCGTCCGCAAAACAATGCCGCGGGCATTTGCTCACCCGGAAAGAAACCCTCCCTGGGCGCCTCCGGGTTCCTCCATCAAGAGATTGGCCGCCGGCATCCTTTGCCGGCGTGGCTATTCAAATACCAGCACCGCCCAGTACCCTCCGCTGGGAAACTGTGCGCTCTCGCGGAAGCACACCCCCACGGCATATCGCGTCAGCTCCGGCATGGCCACCACCTTGCGCCAGTCCGATGGCAGGTCGGAAAGATCCGCGCCGCTGAACGCGGCAGCCCCGGCGCGTCCGCCGAACAGGGCTCGGGCCTGGCTGGTGTCCAGTTTTCCTTTTTGCGCCATGCTGCACGCGGCCTCTTCCATGCCGGGTATCCGCTCGCGCCGCGCCGGTTTCCTCCCCGCTTCCCGCCGCGCCTGGTCGAACCTTCGCGCCAGCATGGTCTCCACCTCGCCTGCGGTGTGGAATTCCAGCCGGTGCGCAAAATCCTGGGTCACCCACAGCAGCCCGTCGCGCAGCACCACCCCGACGCCCACCGCGTTGAAATCCGGACTCAGAATGTTCGCCCGGTGCGGAGGAGATTTCATCAGCCCGTCATGAACCTGCCCAACCGCCGGCCCGAAGGCCACGTTCTCCCCGCTGCGATCGAATCGGATCCCCGCGTTCGCCACCCGTTGGGGAAGCTCCGGTTCTCCCGCAAGACCATGCGAGAGCAGGTGCTGGTTGGCCATGCGCAGGGAATGCTCCCGCGCCGCTTTTTGCAGGCGCTGGTCGATATGCAGCGGCTCCAGTCCGCGTTTCTGCCGCTCCTGGTTCAGCAGCCGCGCCAGCTCACTCTCCGCATCTTCCTCAAAGGCGTGCGCACTCCCGCTCGTCCCTTGGGCCGCCGCGGGACTGCCCTGCGGCTCCCCCGAACGCCGCTGCGAAAAGGATGGCCGCGCCAGCAGCACCGCCGCAATCAGAAGCCCGCCAGTAATCTTCATAAATGAATCTTAGCAATTGCCGGTCGACCCGCGGCCACACCGGCCCGCGCCGGCGAAACCTGAATCTGCAGAATCAATAGCGGAAAACTTCCTTTGCCTTTTCTTCCCCTCCGCCCCTACAATCTTCGAAACTTCCTTTCACCAAGGACTGGGTTTTGCCTCTCGACGCTGTGCTCCTGGCTTTTCTGGGCTTCGGCCTGGGTGCTGTCCTCACCTGGCTGTTTCTGCGATCCGCCTCCGCCGCAAGCTCCGCTCGTCTTACCATCGCCGAGAAGGAACTGGCCTCCGCTCGCGCCGCCCTCAACGAGCAGCGGCAAGCCGCCGAACAACTGCGCGCGGAAAACGCCAGCTTGCAAACCCGGGTTGAAGAAGAGCGCAAAAGTGCCGGGGAAAAGCTGGCCCTGCTGGCCCAGGCCCGCGAGGAACTCCGTGACGCCTTCAACTCCATCGCCGCCCAGGCGCTCAACAGCAACAACCAGGCGTTTCTGCAACTGGCCGAGCAGAAATTCGACGGCCTTCGCCAGCAGGCCGCCGGCGATCTCGAGCAGCGCAAGCTGGCGGTGGAAACCCTCGTTGCTCCCCTTGCCGAGGTCCTGCAGCGTTACGACAAAAGCGCGACCGCCATCGAGCAGGAGCGCCAGCGCGCCTACGGCGAACTTACCGCCACCCTCAGGGGCGTGCACGAGGCCCAGCACGCGCTTCGCCAGGAGACCGCCAATCTGGTGGCGGCTCTTCGCCGGCCCGGCGTGCGCAGCCGCTGGGGGGAAATGACCCTGCGCCGTGTCGCCGAACTCGCCGGCATGTCCGATCACTGCGATTTCACCGAGCAGACCACCGTCGCCACCGACAATGGCAGCATCCGCCCCGACATGCTCGTGCACCTGCCCGGCGACGTCATCGTTCCCGTCGATGCCAAGGCGCCCCTCGACGCCTACCTCGACGCCGTGTCCGCCGGCTCCGACGACGACCGCAAGCGCTGCCTGCAGCGCTATGCCGCCCACGTTCGCGGCCACATGAACACCCTGGCTGCCAAGGACTACTCCGGCCAGTTCGAAATCACGCCCGCCTTTACCGTGCTCTTTCTCCCCGGAGAGCCCTTCTTCAGCGCCGCTGCCGAACAGGATTCTTCCTTAGTCGAGGACGCCATCCAGAGCAAAGTGCTCATCGCCACGCCGGTCACGCTGGTGGCGCTGCTCAAGGCCATCAGCCATGGCTGGCGCGCAGGAGAAATTGGCGGAAGGTGCCCGCGAGATAAGTACCCTGGGAAAGGAACTTTACGACCGCCTCATGAAGTTCGCCCAGCACTTGGACGGCGTGGGCAAATCCCTGGATGGCGCCGTCGCCTCCTACAACAATGCGGTGGGATCGCTGGAGAGCCGCGTCATGGTCTCCGCCCGCCGCTTCCGCGAACTCGGCGTATCGGCAACGGAAGATCTTCCCGAACCGCGCCAGGTGGACCGCGCCGCCCGCGCCGTCGCCGCCGCCTTCGGCCAGGCCCCGCTTAGCCTTGCCGCCACGGTAGATGAATCCCCGGAAGAATAGAAGAAGCCGAAGACTGATTCAGTCTGGGAACCTGTGCCTCTCGTGTATGGGGACGGCGCTTGCCCCGTCCTCCGATACCGGGCCATAGGCCCGCTGCGCTGCTGCCCCATATCTGCCCGCTTTTGGCAGATATGGGTCTTTCTCTTTTTCAGGCAAGAGGTCGTTCTGCCTCTCAGGCAAGAGGTCCTTCTCTTTTTCAGGCAGGAGGTCTTTCTGCCTCTCAGGCAAGAGGTCCTTCTCTATTCTCCAGGCAAGAGTGTCCTTCTGCTTCTCTGGCAAGAAAGGTTGGGAAGACCATAAGCGAACCGGTGGCGCAGGCCTTCAGGCCTGCGATTTAAGCCGTCCCCTTTTTCACCTTGTCATTCCAGGGAGCGCCGAGGAAGCCCGCAGGGCGACCCGAAGCGCGACGAGGAATCGGCCTTTCGAAGTGTCAACCCCCTTCGCCCGCCTCTTTCCCCGCAACCCTTTCATCCCACTCACAAAACATTCCTCCAGCGCCTGTCACACTTACCCTGCCCTACCAGCTACACTGGAAATAGGGACATTCTTTGGCAGCCTGGCGCCCGAGCCTCCAGCCTAACCGTCCTCTTTTCAATACCTTGATCTAACTGCCGCGCAATCAATATTTTGCCCGGCTTCAAATCGCCAAGTCGTTGCTGCACAAGATTTTATTGAAGAATATAGGGGGAGGGGGTCTGAGCCTTACGCCGGAATCTTGCCCGTGTAGACCGCCATGCCCGCGACGGCATCGATGCCCATCTTGTCCAGCGCGTCGATCTCCTCCGCCGTCTTGATGCCTCCGGCCAGCACCAGCTTGCGCTCGGTGGCCTCACGCAGCCTCCGGGCTACATCCATGGGGAGCCCGCTCATGGTGCCTTCGGTATCGATGTGGGTGTAGAGGAACGCTCCGCAATAAGGCTCCAGCAGCCCTATCATATCGTAGGGCGATATAGATGTGCGTTCCTGCCATCCCTTGACCGCCACCCTGCCGCCGCGCGAGTCGATGGCAAACACCAGCCGCTCGCTGCCCAGTTCCTCCGCCAGGCTTTTCGCGAACTCCACGTTCACCGCCCCATCCTTCAGCAGCGACGACCCCAGGATCACTCTCAGCGCTCCATCATCGAGCAACTGCCGCGCCGTGGCCGCGTCGCGCACCCCTCCGCCCACCTGGCAAGGCAGCCGCTCCAGCAGCATGCGCACCTGCTGACGGTTGTTGCCCACGCGTTTGGCCGCGTCCAGGTCGATGATCTGCACCAGCGGATATTTGGAAAACCGCTGGATCCAGGGCTCGAAGTCGTCATACTCCAGGGCCTTCGTTTCCCCCTGCACCAGTTGGACGATCTTTCCTCCCATCAGGTCAATTGCGGGAATCAGCATGCTTCCATGTACCCCAGCGGTTCCGTAAGATAGCCGGTTTTACTGCAGAACGAGTCATCAGCGAACCATCCTGAGCTTAATCGGGGCCCCCGCAACGCGCCGCTCTTGCGCGTTGTGGGGTGATGTCAGCACGGCAGCCTCACCGGAACGCCCGCCAGCGCAAGCTGCTCCTTTAGCGCGACGACGTTCTCAATGCCGAAGTGGAAGATGGACGCGGCCAGCGCGGCATCAGCCCGCCCCGCGTCAAACACCTCCGCGAAGTGCTGCGCCGAGCCCGCTCCTCCGGAAGCGATCACCGGAATCGACACCGCCCCCGCCACCGCCGCCGTCACCTCGCAGTCGAAGCCCGCGCGCGTGCCGTCGCGGTCCATCGAGGTCAGCAGGATTTCGCCGCCGCCGCGCGCCTGCGCCTCCCGCGCCCACTCCATCGTATCGCGACCGGTGGGCGTGCGGCCACCGGCAACGAAAACCTCGAAGTGGTCGCCGCGCCGCTTGGAATCGATGGCAACGATCACCGCCTGCGATCCGAAGCGCGCCGCGATCTGCCCGATCAGCTCGGGATTCTTCACCGCCGCCGAGTTCACCGTCACCTTGTCGGCTCCGGCGTCGAACACGGCCGAAGCGTCTTCCAGGCTGCGGATGCCTCCTCCGACGGTGAACGGGACGAACAGCTCGCGCGCCGTGCGCCGCACCACGTCAATGCGCATGTTCCGCTGGTCGCTGGTGGCGGTAATGTCCAGCAGCACCACCTCGTCCGCGCCCGCCCGGGCATGAGCCGCGGCCAGTTCCGCCGGATCGCCGGCATCGCGCAGTCCCAGGAACTTCACGCCCTTCACCACGCGGCCGCCGTCCACATCCAGACAGGCGATGATTCGTTTGGTCAGCACGTCACAGCTCGCAAAAATTTCGCAGAATCGTCAAGTCCCGCCGGGCCGGACTTCTCCGGATGAAACTGCACGCCGAAAACGTCGCTCACGCTCCACGGCTCCGGCGAAAGACACGCCATACTGCGTGCAGGCAACCGTCTCCGGGGTCACCGGCGCAAAGTAGGAATGGGTGTAATACACAAACGATCCCGAGTCCACGCCGCGCAGCAGGCGCGACTCCGGATTGACCTCAAGGCTGTTCCATCCCACGTGCGGCGACTTCCACGCTACCGGAAATGTCCGGCACATGCCCGGGAACAGCCCAATCCGGGAACCCGCGGCGCTTCCTCGCTGCCCTGGTACAGCCATTGCATGCCCACGCAGATTCCGAGGAACGGCTTGCCGGCCTCGATGGCCTCCTGGATCGCCTGCCGCATGCCGCTGCGCTCCATGGCCTCGGTGGCGCTGAAGTGTCCTACTCCCGGCAGCACGACTTTTTCCGCACGCGCCAGATCGGCGGGATCGGCGGTGACCTGGATCTTCGCTCCCAGGTATTCGAACGCCTTGCGAACGGAGGTCAGGTTCCCCGCACCGTAGTCGACAATCGCGATCATAAAAGTCCCTTGGTACTCGGCAGCATCCCCGCCAGTTGCCGGTCGCGCGAGCAGGCCACGCGCAACGCCCGGCCGAAGGCCTTGAACAGCGCCTCGATCTTGTGATGATTGGAACGTCCGTAAAGAATCTTCAGGTGGACGTTCGCCCGCGCACCGCGGGCAAAGCCTTCGAAGAAGTCATGCACCAGTTCGGACTGCAGGTCTCCCACCAGGCGCGTTCGCACCTTGGTGTCAATCACCCAGGCGGCGCGCCCGCTGAAGTCCACGGCCGCCACCCCCAGGGTCTCGTCCATGGGCATGACGAAGTATCCGGCGCGCATGATGCCCGCGCCGGTTGCCCAGCGCGCGGTCGAAAGCCTCGCCCAGCGCAATGCCGATATCCTCCACCGTGTGATGCTGATCCACGTCCAGGTCGCCGGTAGCGCGAACTTTCAGATCGAAGCCGCCGTGCCGGGTGAAAAGCTCGAGCATGTGATCGAGAAAGCGAATGCCGGTGGAAACGTCGTATTGACCACGACCTTCCAGCGTAAGCCTGAGGTCGATCTGGGTCTCGGCCGTCTTGCGCTCGACCGTCGCCTGCCGATTGCCTGCCCGATGCTTTGCTCTGAGCGTCTGGGCTTTGCCCGTTTTTGGGCTTTCGTTTGTTTCACGCCCTGTTTCATCGTGAGCTTCCTTTCGGGCGCACCGATTCCGCGAGCCAGCACGCGCAGCGCAGCAATGAGGCGCTCGGTCTGCTCGTCCGTGCCTACCGTGATACGCACGCAGCCGTCGCATCCGGGATCGGAACTGCGGTCGCGCACCAGAATGCCCTGCTCCTTCATGCCGCGCACGAACTCCTTGTGCCAGTCGCCAACCTTAAACAGCACGAAATTCGCCTGGCTGGGCCAATAAGGAAAGCCCAGCTCTCCGAGCACGCGTTCCAGCGCGGCCCGATTGCGCCGCACTTCGGCGGCATAGTTCCGGACGTACTCCTGATCCTGCAGCGCTTCCATCAGGCAGGCCAGCGCGACGGCATTCACGTTGTAAGGAGTGGCCGTCCGCCGCAGCATCTGCATCTGGCCTCATCGCCCGCCAGCACTCCGGCGCGCAGGCCGGCCATGCCGTAGGCCTTGGAAAACGTGCGCGCCAGGAACAGGTTCGGCCAACGGCCCACCTGGTCCATCAGCGTCTCGCCATAAAAATCGAAATAGGCCTCGTCCACCAGCACTGCCGCGTCGGCCGCCGACTTGACAATGCGCAGCAGGTCCTCGCGGCTGGCGACGGCTCCGGTAGGATTGTTGGGATTCGCGATCGCGATCAGCCGCGTCTGCGGCGTGATCCGCGCCAGCACCTGCTCGGTCGGAAATTCGAAGTTCTTCCCGGCCTGCACTGGCACCATGCGCGCACCCGTGCACTCGGCGTAAAGCCGGTACATGCCGAACGTCGGCACAACAATGATCGCCTCGCTGCTGTCGTCCAGATAGCACTCGGAAACCAGATGAATGGCTTCATCCACCCCGTTGGTCAGCAGAAGCTGCGCGGGGTCCAGTCCAGGAAACGCGCGACCTCCTGCTCGACGGGATCGCGCTCGGGATACTGCGCCAGCAACTCGGCGTCCAGGCGCTGCAGAACGCTCAGTACGCGCGGCGAGCAGCCGACGGTACTCTCGTTGAAGTCGAGGCGCAAGCCCTGGCGCCCCGCCAGCGGCGGATGATACGGCGCCAGCCGTTCGAATGCGGCCCGTGGCTTAAGCATTGCCACACCTCACGCCGAATGGAGGCGGCGTGCGCGCTCAAGCCCTCGGCCTCCGCCAGAGTCGTGATTGCGGACGCGATGGACCGCAATCCCGGAGGCGTAACTCCTGGACGGAAATGATTTTGACGAAATCCAGCACGCTCAGCCCGCCGCGAAAGCGCGCCGCTCCGCCGGTGGGCAGCACGTGGTTCGGTCCGGAGGCATAATCCCCCGCCGCCTGCGGCGACCAGTCGCCCATGAACACCGACCCGGCATTCTGCACCGCGCGATTCCGTCGCTGTCAATCGTCAGGTGCTCCGGGGCAATGCGGTTGGCGGCGGCAATGGCTTCCTGGCGCGAGATTTCATGAGCAGAACCGCGCCGTTGCGCTTGAGCGAGGCGCGTGGCGATCTTGTTGTTGCGCGACTGGCGATCGGCCTCGCTCGACGACCGCGCGCGCCAGCTTCGCGAAGACGTAATCAAGATCGCGCTGGCATCGGGATCGTGCTCCGCCTGGGCCACGAGATCAGAGGCGATGAACGCCGGATCGCCGCTGTCCGCCACGACTACGACTTCCGTCGGCCCGGCCAGCATGTCGATGGAGCAACCGTCGCAACAAGCCTCTTGGCAGCCGTGACGTACTTGTTGCCCGGCCCAACGATCTTGTCCACTCGCGGCACCGAATCCGTGCCGGTGGCCAGGGCAGCGATGGCCTGCGCCCCGCCGATACGGTAGAATTCCGCACTCCGAGGAACGCGGCCGCTGCCAGCGTCTCCCGCGCCGGACGCGGCGAGACCACCTGAATGCGCTCGCACGCCGGCGACTTGCGCGGGAATGACAGTCATCAGCATGGTGGAAGGCAGAGGATAGCGTCCCCCAGGAACGTAGCAGCCCACCGAACTCAGCGGACGCACGATCTGGCCCGATGCAAACGCCGGGCGCAACTTCGCGCTTCCATTCTTTTGGTTTCTGCCATTCGCAGAAGCGCCGGATGTTACCTGCGGCCCGTTGCAGCGCCGCCGCGAAATTCTGGCGAAGCTTCTTCCCAGGCGCGCTGCATTTCGTCTTCCGCGAACTGCCATCGGCTCACGCTTGCCCACTCCGTCCCAGCGTTCGGCATAGCGGCGCAATGCGCGCTCGCCGTTTTTGCGCACGTCGTTAACGATGCGCCGGACCTGCGGCTCGACGGCATCGAGCTCGGCCATGCCGCGCTGCTCCCGGCCGCGCAGCAGCAGCTCCGCCTTTTTGCCTTCGAGGACGCGCATTACATCACCACCTTGTTCAGTGGATACTCCACGATGCCCTGCGCGCCCGCGGCCTTGAGCTTGGGAATCAGGGTCCAGGCCGAGGTTTCCTCGATGATCGTGTTGACCGCCACCCATTCCGAGTTGGCCAGCGCCGCCACTGTGGGCCCTTTCAGCGAGGGCAGCAGCGCCAGCTACCGCCGGCAGGTCTTTTTGCAGCACGTTCAGCATCAAGCCAACCCGGCCCTGCGCATGGATGGCGCCGCACAGCATGAGTGCAAGGTTCTGCATTTTCGTGCGCTTCGGCTTCGTCTTCCCAGGCGCACGGGTTGGCGATCAGTTGCGTCGAGGATTCAAGCACGGTGTCGATAATCCGCAGGCGATTGGCGCGCAGCGAGCTGCCGGTTTCCGTGATTTCCACGATGGCGTCCGCCAGCACCGGCGGCTTGACCTCGGTTGCGCCCCAGGAAAATTCCACCTGCACAGGCACATTCTTTCCGGCGAAATAGTTCCTGGTAACGTTCACCAGTTCCGTAGCCACGATGCAGCCGGAAAGATCCTCCGCCTTCTGGTATTGCGAGTCTTCGGGAACCGCCAGCACCCAGCGGACCTTACCCAGGCTCTGCTTGGCATAGCCCAGATCGGTAACGGGCACAACGTCCAGGCCGCTTTCCACTACCCAGTCGCGGCCGGTCAGTCCTGCGTCCAGCGCGCCATGCTCCACGTAGCGCGCCATCTCCTGGGCGCGAATCAGCATGCACTCGATCTCGGGATCGTCGGTATTGGCGAAGTACGAACGGGAACTGGTGTAGACGCGTAAGCCTGCCCGTCCGAACAATTGCACGGTGGAGTCCTGCAGGCTCCCTTTGGGAATTCCCAGCCGCAGCTTCATCGCGACACCTCGCTGCCAGCCGCCGCCTTGACCGGCAGCGACTCGGTAAAGCAGGAGCGCGTTCCCGTGTGGCAGACCACGCCTGCTCCCAGCACGCGCACCTGAAGCAGGATGGTGTCGCGGTCACAATCCGTGGAAGCACGAACCACTTCCAGCACGTTGCCGGAGGTCTCACCCTTGGTCCAGAGCTTCTGCCGGGTGCGGCTGTAGAAGGTGACGCGCCCGCTGCTCAGTGTGGCTTCGAGCGCTATCTTGTTCATGAATCCCAGCATCAGGACTTCGCCGCTGGCCTCGTCCTGAATGATGGCCGGGGCCAGTCCTTGCATCTTGTCGAAATCGATTTCCATCTCCGCCTTCCAGTTTGCCGCCTCGTCCGCGCGCCGGCAGCGGGCAAAGAAAAAGCCCGCTGCGCGAAGGTCGCGTCAGCGGGCTTGATATGAGTGCCTTAATCTCTTATCGCCATGTCTCCGCCGACACGTTCGCCGCGTGGTCATGATGATGATGGCGATGGGTCAGCGTTGTCATTCCTCTTTGTATATCAAAGGAAGCGCCCCTTGTAAAGAATTGGAGGCTTACCCCAGTTTAAACAATGACTTACGCCGAACGGCTCAAGTCCTTCCGAGCCCCGGCAAATGGAGGCAAGCAACGGCCGAAAGCTTCACACCCATCACATTGAGCATGAGCCGCGATAATAATACTAAAGATCAAAAACCTGCTGACGTGGTTGTAATTACGGGCGCCACCGCTGGCGTGGGGCGGGCCACGGTGCGCGAATTTGCCAGTCGTGGCGCCAAGATTGGTTTGCTCGCCCGGGACCCGGAACGGCTGGAGGCCACACGCAAAGAGGTCGAAGAGATGGGAGGAGAAGCAATCGGCATTCCCACCGATGTGGCCGATCCCAAGCAGGTGGAGGAGGCCGCCGCCAAGGTGGAAGAACGCTTCGGCCCCATCGACATCTGGATCAACGACGCGATGACCTCGGTGTTCTCACCAATCAAGGAACTTACTCCCGAGGAATTGCGCCGGGTCACCGAGGTCACTTATCTGGGATCTGCCTACGGAACCATGGCGGCCTTGCGCCGGATGTTGCCGCGTAACCGGGGTGTGATCGTCCAGGTGGGTTCCGCCCTGGCCTATCGCAGCATTCCGCTGCAGGCGGCCTATTGCGCTTCCAAGCATGCCATTCGCGGTTTTTTGGAGTCGCTGCGTACGGAGCTACTGCACCAGAACAGCGCGGTTCGCGTAACCCGGGTTGATTTGCCTGCGGTCAACACTCCGCAGTTTTCCTGGGTCAAGAGCCGGCTGCCCAACAAGGCGCAGCCCGTACCGCCAATCTATCAACCCGAGGTTCCGGCGCGCGCGATTTACTATGCCGCCTATCATCCGCGGCGCGAGCTTCGAGTGGGCATGACGACCGTCGTCAGCATCGTAGGAGAAAAGATCGCTCCCGGACTGCTGGACAGGTACTTGGGCCGGACCGGCTACAAGTCGCAGCAGACCAGCGAACCGGAAGATCCCAAGCGGCCGGACAACCTATGGAAACCCGTCCCCGGAGAATTCGCCGCTCACGGCAGATTCGATAAGCGCGCTCACGGCGCCAGCCTGCAACTGTGGCTCACGATCCATCCGGCGGCGAAGTTTGCAGGACTGGCCGGAGTTGCGGGCGCGCTAATAGCGGCATTTTCTCCGCGGCCTTCCCGACGGCTCCAGAAACGCTCTGCGATCAGGAGCTTATTCAAAGCGGCATAGCCCGGCATGCGGAGGACGGATCAGAGCGGGATGCCCAGATTTCTGGCTTCGCTCTGGATCTGCTCCGCGACGTGACCGATGGATTGCGCAACCGCGTCAGACAGTGTTTCTCCCGAACGGAACGACTCGCCTTCGACAGCATACACAATGCAGCTAGATGGCAGTTGACCTAGCGTGCGCGCCAGTTCGATGGCTTCGGCCAGGCTGATGCCGTGGGTGGAGAGTCGCGCGCCGAGTTGCGGCAGGGGCGACTGGCTTACGTCGAAACGGTGAATGGTTCCCGCGGGAGCGCCGGAAAGACAGGCGTCGACGAGGAACGCTGCGTTGCAGTCCTCCAACAGAGAAAGCAATGAGCCCGCATCTCCCTCGACCTCAACAACGGAAACTCCTTGCGGAAGCCTCCCCCGCAAAGCCCGCACAACGGCGCGCCCCGCGGCATCGTCGCCGCACAGCTGGTTGCCGATTCCAATCACAACCATGCGGTGCGCAGGCCTTCTATCAGCCACGGTCGATCTCAAGCCGCAGGAAGTGGGTGGCACAGGAGATGCAAGGGTCGTAGTTGCGGATGGTCTGTTCGCAGCGCTGGCGAATGGTGTCATCGGGAAGCCCCAGCCAGTCAGGGAGGAAGCGGTTCAAGTCCGCTTCAATGCTTGCCTGGTTCTGCGAGGTGGGAGGTACGATTTGCGCTTCCACAATGTTTCCCTGCGCGTCCAGACGATAGCGATGATAGAGCAGTCCCCGCGGGGCTTCCGTCGCTGCCGCGCCGGCGTCCGCTCGCGGCTCCACAGCAACGGAAGGCTGTCCCGGCTCCTCGTAGTTGGCGATGAGCCGGAGCGCCTCATCGCAGGCGTACAACACCTCTACGGCGCGCACCACGATGCTGCGGAAAGGATTCGTGCAAGAGGGCCCCAGGCCCGCCTCGCGTGCTGCCTGCTGCGCCATCGGCGACAGCCGGTCGAAGTTCAGGCTGTAACGGGCCAGCGGACCGACCAGGTAAATGCCACGTCCGCGAATCCGCGATTGCAGCGCGGTGGAGTACTCCACCTGGTGTTCTTCAAAGTGATTTGCGTACTCCGCAACCGGGATATCCAAACCCCGGCTGGAGACGACGCGGCCCTCGTTGAAGGGATATTCCTGGTCGTGCCGTAAGGCAACGAACTCATAGTCCCGTTCGCAGTCGGGAAATTCGAGCGCAGCGGCCCAGCGCACGGTGTTGAGGGCGGCGTCGCGCGCCCATTTCAGTTTTTCTGCCAGGGGCTCAAGTTCACTGCGCCGGGGCACCCGGTAAAATCCGCCCACGCGCACATTGATGGGGTGGATTTCGCGTCCTCCCAGCAGCGACAGAATCTCATTCCCCGCCTTTTTCAGTTGCAGCCCCCGGCGCACGGCATCGCCGTGATCGCGCGCCATGGAGATTGCCCCGTCGTAACCCAGGAAGTCCGGCGCGTGCAACATGTAAATATGAAGCGTATGGCTCTCGATCCACTCGCCGCAGTAGAGCAGCCGGCGCAGGTCGCGCAGAGCACCGGTGACGTGAATCCCGAACGCATTTTCGATGGCATGCACCGCGCTCATCTGATAGGCAACGGGACAGATGCCGCAGATCCGCGCCACAATGTCGGGGGTGTCAGAGTATGCCCGTCCGCGCAGAAGAGCCTCAAAGAAACGCGGTGGCTCAAAGATGCTGAATTCGGCTCGCTGCACTTCTCCGTCGCGCACCACGACCTGGAAGCGGCCCTCGCCCTCGACCCGGGCGAGGTAGTCCACTTTAATCGTGCGAGGGCTCATGTCTTTGGCTCTCCTTGCGGAACGCGCCGGCATTCGCATTGAAGGTACGATAAACGCTCTTGAGCGCGTGCTCGTCCATCCCCAGGGTGACAAGCTGGCCGCTCAGAGACTGGGTGTTCGGAGTCTCCATGGGGCCATAACAGCCATAGCAACCGCGATTGTAGGAAGGACAGATGGCTCCGCAACCAGCATGCGTTACCGGGCCAAGGCAGGGAGTACCGTGCGCCACCATCACGCAGATATTTCCCCCCAGCTTGCATTCCAGGCAGACGCTGTGCGGGGGAACCACAGGACGTCTGCCGGCCAGAAATGCTGAGATCACCTCCAGCAACTGGCGCTTGTTGATGGGACAACCACGCAGCTCAAAGTCCACGGGAACGTGATCGGCAATGGCGGTAGAGGTGGCGAGGGTCTGGATATAGTCGGGGCGTGCGTATACGACCGAGACATACTCTCGCACGTCGGCGAAGTTGCGCAGCGCCTGGATGCCTCCGGCAGTGGCGCAGGCGCCAATGGTGACCAGAGAGCGCGAGCGCTGCCGCACCTGGCGGATGCGCGCGGCGTCGTGCTCCGTAGTGATCGAGCCCTCAACCAGCGAAAGATCATAGCGGCCGCTAATTCCCCCGCTTTGCGCCTCGGGGAAGTAGGCGATGTCCACGGCGCCCGCAACCGCCAGCAGTTCATCCTCGCAGTCGAGCAGGCTGAGCTGGCAACCGTCGCAGGAGGAGAACTTCCAGACCGCGAGTCTCGGTTTCTTGCGTGACGAGGCCATCTTACAGCTCCTTCACCGACAGCAGGCTGCGCACGCGGTCGCAGCGAAAGACCGGCCCGTCGCGGCACACGAACGTGGGACCGAACTGGCAATGACCGCAGAGCCCTACCGCGCATTTCATGTTGCGCTCCATGGCGAGATAGATGTTCTGCTCCGGCAGTTCCATTCCGAGCAGCGAGGCCATGGTGAAGCGCATCATGATTTCCGGACCGCAGATTAGTGCAATGGCGTTGCGGGCATCGAACGGTACCCGAGAAAGCAGCGTGGTCACCGTGCCCACGTGACCGCGCCAATCCCGACCGGCATGGTCCACCGTCAATTCGACCGCCATGTCGAATTGCCTGCTCCACTGCTCAAGCTGCTTACGAAAAAGAAGCTGTTCGGCACTGCGGGAGCCATAGATGAGGGCGATGCGTCCATAGCGTTTTCGGTCACTCAGAAGCCCATAGAGTGCCGGGCGCAGCGGCGCCAGGCCGACTCCCCCGGCCACCACCACGACATCGCGGCCGGCCATCTCCTTCATCGGCCACCCGCTTCCGAAAGGACCGCGCACTCCAACTACATCGTTCTTGCGAAGGCGCAGCAGCGCGTTGGACACCTGTCCCACTCCGCGAATCGTGTGCGCCCAGTGGCCGCGGTGGCCGGGATCTCCACTGAAGCTGACCGCGATCTCGCCAACGCCAAATGCAGTCAGCATATTGAACTGTCCCGGCAGGAACGCGGGGTGGGGCTGGCCGCCGGGTTGCGAAGTTTCGAGTTGCAGCTCCAGCGTCCACACCTCCGGGCCATCATGGCGGCGGCGCCGCAGGCGGGCGATCTGCGGAACCATGGCGCTGGTTCCACCACCGCTGGCAACTCCGGGATCAGACAAATGAGCCATAGACATCCAGAATCTGGAGACGCGTGGCCTGCAGCCGCTGCACCAGAACGGGCACCAGGCGCTTCATCATGGCATACCCCAGATCGTGATCGGCCTCGCTCTTCTGGCGCAGGCAGGCGGCGTCGATGGAGATGGCACGCGTAGGCTCCATCACTTTGGCGTCATACATCCATCGGTAGGGAGGGATCAGCCAGGAAACGCCCACAATCTCGCCTTCGCGCACGGTTTGAAAGGTGACCGTTCCTCGTCCCGCGGCTGAAATATCCAGTCCTACCTTGCCGCTGCGAATCAGGTAAAACTGATTGGCTGGTTCTCCTTCGCGCACCAGGTACTCTCCCGGCTCAAAGCGCACGTTCTTGGCGCAGCCGGAAACCAGCTCTAGAAACTTTTCATCCAGTCCGGCGAAAAATGGGTGCTCTCGGATGATGCGTGCGAGCGTCTCCATCGACCTCTCCTAAACAGATTCGGATTTCTTCGGCTGCTCGCTCTGGCGGATGGCGCGGACTTCCTCCGTAATGTCGATACCCACGGGACACCAAGTAATGCAGCGTCCGCAGCCGACGCAGCCCGAAGTCCCGAACTGATCGAACCAGGTAGCCAGCTTGTGCGTCATCCACTGGCGATAACGGGAACGCGTGCTCGCCCGCACCGTCCCTCCATGAATATAAGAGAAATCCATGGTGAAGCAGGAATCCCAGCGCTGGGAGCGCGAGCTCTCCGTGCCGGCCAGATCACTGCTGTCCTCAACCGAAGTACAGAAGCACGTGGGACACACCATGGTGCAGTTGGTACATGCCAGGCAGCGGTCGGCAACGTTCTGCCAGCGGGGATGCTCGAGGTTACGCAGCAGCAGCGCATGTACATCGTCGGAACGCATCTCCCGTCCCATCGACGCCGCTGTACGCGCCACAACCGCCTCGGCTTCCTGCAAGTCTTCCGGCGCCGGCGGGCGCTGGGCAAGCTCCTCCAGAACTTTACGCCCTGAATCGGTCGCGGCTTCTGCGAGGAAGAGATGGTCTCCGTTCCGCAACAGCTCGGTCAGGGCAAGATCAAAGCCTTGCGCAGCCTTGGGACCGGTATTCATGGACACGCAAAAACAGGTCCCGCCGGCATGGGAACAGTTCACCGCGACCAGGAAAGCGTCCTCGCGGCGAGCGCGGTAGTTCGCGTCGACATGCGGTCCATCCAGGAAGACGCGATCCTGGATGGCGATGGCGTGCAATTCGCAGGCACGGACGCCGATGAAGGCAAACTTCTCCTGCGGCGGCGGCTCGGGCAGGACCTCTGTCCCGCCCGCGTCATGTTTGGCCCGCCACAGGCGCAGCACGGGCGGATGAAGAAAGCGCTTCCACGATTGCGGCCCCACGGCGTAGCCGAAGAGCGCCTCATCGCTCCGCCGCAGCAGACGGTAATGCCCGCCATTCTGCTCGTCCGTCCACCCTGCCGGGAGGTCGGCAAGCGAATGAATGTCGTCGTAAACAATGGCCTGGTCGCGCAGCGTTGGGCCCAAGACGCGGTAGCCTCGGCGACGCAGGACGTCGAGCAGTTGCTGCAGACCCTGGAGAGTCAGGACGGCTTGGGGTGAGCTTGCCATGATTCCGCTGCCGGACGCCGCTGGGACACGGATCCGCCGCATCTCCCCAGCGCACCCTTCAGTCTATCAAGCTTGGGGGCAAATGGCAGGCGGGGACGCCGGCGGGCACCGCAGCTCGCTTCGAATCACGTTCTCTGAGCCCGGCTCTGGCACAGCACGGTCAAGGAGCGTCCGCCGACCTTAACCATCCCACCCTCACGGCGAGCCCGGGAAGGCGGAGCCGGATCGGTGCTCAGAACGGACATCCAGCCGCCGCCGGAATTTGCCGGCAGGGTGAAAGCCACGGTTTTGTTGCTGGCATTGAAGAAAAGCAGAAAGCTGTCGTCGAACACCGGCTCGCCTTTGGCGTTGGGACTGGGAATGGCTGCGCCGTTCAACAGCATCATCAGGCAGTTGACCTGGCCATCGTTCCAGTCCTGCTCGGACATCTCCTGTCCGGAGGGCGCAAACCACGCGACGTCCCCCGCCTCGGAACCATGAATGGGGCGCCCCTGAAACCAGCGCCGCCGCCGGAACACCGGGTGCTCGTGGCGGATGCGGAGCACCTGCCGTGTAAATTCGAGCAGATCGTGATCCACCTGCTCCCAGTCGTACCAGGAGATTTCGTTGTCCTGACAGTAGGGATTGTTGTTCCCACCCTGGGACCTTCCGATTTCGTCCCCGCCCAGCAGCATGGGCACGCCCTGGGAAAGCAGCAGGGTGGCCAGAAAATTGCGCTTCTGGCGGGCCCGAAGCTGATTGATTTCGGCGTTCTCAGTCGGCCCCTCGGTGCCGCAGTTCCAGGAACGGTTGTAGCTTTCGCCGTCGCGATTGTCTTCTCCATTGGCTTGGTTGTGCTTGTCGTTGTAGGAAACCAGGTCGTGCAGCGTAAAGCCGTCGTGCGCGGTCACGAAGTTGATGCTGGCATAGGGGCGCCGGCCGCTCGCCTGGTACAGATCCGGACTTCCGGTAAGCCGGTTCGCCAGCTCGCCCAGCGAGGAATGCGCCCCGCGCCAGTAGTCCCGGACCGAATCGCGATATTTGCCGTTCCACTCCGCCCATCCCGGCGGGAAGTTCCCCACCTGATAGCCGCCCTCGCCGATGTCCCAGGGCTCCGCAATCAGCTTGACCTGCGAGATCACGGGGTCCTGGTGAATGATGTCGAAAAATGCGCTGAGCCGGTCCACGTCATGCAACTCCCTGGCCAGGGAGGCGGCAAGATCAAAGCGAAACCCGTCAATGTGCATCTCCAGCACCCAGTAGCGAAGGCTGTCCATCAGGAGCTGCAGACTTCGGGGATGCATCATGTTCAGCGTGTTTCCCGTGCCCGTGTAGTCCATGTAGTAGCGCAACTGGTCAAAAACCAGGCGGTAGTAGGCATCGTTGTCGACCCCCCGGAAGCTGAGCGTTGGTCCCAGGTGATTGCCTTCCGCGGTATGGTTGTAAACCACGTCGAGAATGACCTCCATGCCAGCGCCGTGGATAGCTTTCACCATGCGCTTGAACTCGACCACCTGCTGCCCATTGCCGCCGGATCCGGCATAACGAGCCTCCGGCGCGAAGAATCCGATGGAGTTGTAGCCCCAGTAGTTGGTAAGGCCGCGCTCCAGCAGATGACGATCGGAAACGAACTGGTGCACCGGCATCAGCTCGATGGTGGTGACGCCCAACTGCCGCAAATGGTCCAGAACCGCGGGACAGGCCATGCCGGCGTAGGTTCCACGCAACTGTTTGGGAATCGAAGGGTGGCGCATGGTCATGCCGCGGACATGGGTTTCATAAATCACGGTTTCATGCCACGGAATACGGAGCAAACGGTCATCACCCCAGTTGAAGGCAGGATCGATCACCACGCCCTTGGGCATGAAGGGTGCACTGTCGGTCTCGCTGGGATGCAGGTCCGCATCCGCACTCCCGATCTGGTAGCCAAAGACTTCATCTTTCATTTGCAAGTTGCCGTCGATTGCCTTGGCATAGGGATCGAGCAGAAGCTTGGCGGGATTGAAGCGGTGCCCTTCTTCGGGCTTATAGGGACCGTGGACGCGGTATCCGTAGCGCCAGCCGGGCTTGGCGTCTGGCACGTAGGCGTGCCACACCTGATCGGTCTGCTCGGTCAAGGGGATGCGGCCAATCTCGGTGGCTCCCGTGGAAGCGTCGAAAAGACAAAGCTCGACTCCGGTCGCGTGCTCGGAAAAGAGAGCAAAATTCACTCCGGAGCCGTCCCATGTCGCACCCAAGGGGTAAGGATCGCCGGGCCATACCTTCATGCTGATGTCTGCCTGCCTGAAATATTCATTTTATGGATGTTCCTCCGCATTCTGTAATCCTCGCACGACAGGTATCGCAGGCGTAAGCTGTGCTCCACGCACTTTCCATACCACCTTCGAGCCCCTCCTGCCGGCAGCCTGCCCCCGGCATAGTGGACGAATTGCGATTCAGCTGGCAATCTGATGCTACGGTTGGAGATACCGGTTGAACAACGCACCCTGTTCCACCTTTGGCCCGGGTTGTTACCACCCAAGCCACTGTGTGAGAATGGGCATGAACTTCAGGATGCGAGACGGGGCGCACAGAAATTTCAGGCAGCGTACTAAGGCTCATGAGCGCGGGCGCTCGCCATCTTTCATGATCCAGTTCACCCTGCTGCGGGGCATTATGCGGTGCACCCCTTCGGGGCGCGGGCTCGGATTTCGCGAGCATAACCTGGAGTAAGTTGGCCGCGAATAAGACGCGTGATCAAGTAGCCTTATGACTTTAGCAACGTCTAATAAGGATTGAACGCCGTGGCGAGCGATTGCCTGCTACCACGGTTGAGGCAAAAATCTGCCTCGGATCACATACTGCATATTTGCATATTAAGGATAATCGCTCTCAAAAGCGGGTACTGAAAATAATGATCAGGGTTCTTAAAGTTTGCGCACCCATTTCACTGCTGCTGGTGCTGGCCCTTGCCGGTTGCACCGACGGCAAAGGAGCCGACACGAAGTTGTCGGGCGGCAGCGGAGCGCTTACCAGATCGGAAGATAACTCTCCGGTTCCAGTTGTGGTCGCCAAAGCCAAGCGCACCTCAGTACCGGTTGAACTGAAGGCCATAGGCACGGGTCAGGCCTTCAAGACCGTTTCCGTCGAGTCACAGGTTGCGGGCATTGTTCAAGAAGTGCATTATCATCCGGGCCAGTTGATCCATCAGGGTGATCTACTGGTCACGCTGGACAAGAGTCCTTTCCAAGCGGCCCTCGCCCAGGCCCAGGCGGCCCTCGCTCGGGACAAGGCGCAGGCCCAGCTCAATCAATCGGAACTCAATCGCTACAGCGAACTGGACAAACAGGGGGTCATCTCCAAGGAGCAATACGAGCAATCGCTAGCCAGCTCCACCGCCGCGCAGGCGACGCTTCAGGCCGATGAGGCGGCGATCCAGACAGCTAAGATCCAGCTTTCCTACTGTTCGATTTACGCTCCCATCAGCGGCGTGGCCGGGCCGCAACTCGTCTACCCCGGAACTACCGTGAAGGCGAACGATGCGCCGGTCCTGATCGTCATCAACCAGGTTTCTCCTATCTATGTCGATTTCGCAGTTCCTCAGCAATATCTGGGATCCATCAAGAGATTCATGGCACGCTCCCGCTTGACCGTGCAGGCGACCCCGCCTGGAGACTCCGAGGCCGAGAAGGGTTTCCTCACTTCAATCAACAACACGGTCGATTCCAGCACCGGCACCATTCACCTGCTGGCCTCCTTTCCCAATAACGACCAGCGCCTCTGGCCGGGCCAATTTTCCAACGTGCTGCTGCGGCTGAATGAGGAGCAGAACGTGCTCGTCATTCCATCGCAGGCCATACAGACGGGGCAGCAGGGCGATTACGTTTTCGTAACCAAGCCAGATATGACTGTGGAAGTTCGGCAAATCAAGACGGGGCAAAGCGTCAACAACCAGAGCCAGGTTTTGCAGGGGCTTTCCGCCGGCGAAGCCGTGGTGATCGACGGGCAGGTGCGACTGGTTCCCGGAAGCAAGGTCTACTTCAGCAAGGGGCTGTGACGAGGCTGGACTCTCATGAATCTGTCTGAAATTTTCATTCGCCGCCCGGTCATGACCAGCCTGCTGATGATGGCTATTCTTCTGTTTGGCATCCTCGGATACCGCGAGCTGGCGGTCAGCGATTTGCCCAACGTCGATTTCCCTACGATTCAGGTGACAGCCGGCCTTCCGGGCGCCAGCCCGGAAACCATGGCCTCCTCCGTGGCCACCCCACTGGAGAAGCAGTTCACCACCATCGCGGGCCTGGACTCGATGACCTCGACCAGCTCACTGGGAAGCGCGCAGATCACCTTGCAATTCGACCTGAGCCGCGACATCGACTCCGCGGCGCTGGATGTGCAGACGGCAATCTCGGCGGCCTCCAATCAGCTTCCGCCCAACATGCCTTCCCCTCCCACGTTCCGCAAGGTAAACCCTGCTGACCAGGCAATCTTTTCCCTGGCAGTCACCTCCCCGACGCTTCCGCTCTATGAAGTTGACAAGTACGCGGAAAACTTCATTGCCGAGCAGATCTCCGAAGTTCCGGGCGTGGCCCAGGTCAACGTGATGGGCGGGGCGAAGTATGCGGTTCGTGTGGCGCTGAATCCCGAGGCTCTGGCCAGCCGGCAGATTGGCATTGACGAAGTCCAACAAGCGATCCAGACGGCCAACGTCAACTTGCCGATGGGAACTCTCTCCGGCGCTCACAAGGCTTACAACATCCAGTCCAACGGGCAATTGTCCAGTGCCGCCGTCTATCGCCCCTTTATCGTGGCGTATCGCAACGGCGCTCCGGTACGACTGGACCAGATTGCCACGGTGACCGATGGAGTTCAGGATCAGTACGTCTCCAGCTGGGTGAACGGGATTCCGGGCATTCTGCTGTCCGTCCAGCGCCAGCCCGGCACCAACACGGTGGAGATCGTCGACAACATCCGCAAGCTGATTCCCCGCTTCTTCTCGATGGTGCCGCCGTCGGTGAATCTCTCGGTCGAATATGACCGCTCGATTCCCATTCGCGAGTCGGTGAACGACGTCCAGTTCACCCTTCTGCTGGCCGTCGTGCTGGTCATTCTGGTCATTTTCCTGTTCCTGCGTAACGTCTCCGCCACCATCATGCCCAGCCTGGCGCTTCCCATGGCCATTGTGGGCACCTTTGCGGTCATGTATTTGCTCGGCTACACCGTCGATACGTTATCGTTGCTGGCTTTGACGCTGTCGGTGGGTTTTGTTGTCGACGACGCCATCGTGATGCTGGAAAATATCGTGCGCCATCGCGAGATGGGAAAAAGCGCGATGCAGGCTGCGCTCGATGGCTCCCAGGAAATCAGCTTTACCATTCTGGCGATGACGCTGTCGCTCGCCGTGGTCTTTCTGCCTGTCTTCTTTATGCCCGGCGTCTTCGGACGCCTGCTCCACGAATTTGCCGTTGTCACGATTTCCGCTGTACTGGTTTCTGGCCTGGTTTCCATTACCCTGACCCCCATGCTCAGCGCGCGTTACCTGCGCCCGGAGCACGGCAAGAAACACGGTTGGATGTACCGCAAGCTGGAAGCGATTCTCGACACCTCCACCCGCTGGTATGGCGTAACCCTCCGCTGGTCCCTGCGGCATCGTGCCCTGATCATGATTTTCGGCGCCTTGACCCTGGTGGGTACTGCGTGGGAGTTCTGGATCATTCCCAAAGGCTTCCTGCCCGAGGAGGACGCATCTCAGATTGCCATCTCGACCGAGGCCCGCCAGGGCATCTCCTTCGATTCCATGAAGACGCACCAGGATGCGGTGAATCAAATCCTAAAGGCCGACCCCAACGTGGTTCAGTTTTTTTCCAACGTCAGCGCCGGGAACAGCAATGGCCTCAACAATGGCAGGGCCTTTCTTCATTTGAAGGAACCTTTCGAGCGTTCTTGGACCGACAACCCGACCTACGACCGTTTAGTCGCCGACTACGGACACGTTGCAGTCCTAGGATCGGTGGTCCGCCACATTCGCCCCCTCTTTGAACATCAGATGAACTTGCAGGACGTGATGGATGGGTTGCGGCCCAAGCTGGCCAAGATCCCTGGCATGCGGGTCTTCATGCAGAACCCGCCGGCAATCCGCATCGGCGGCCAGATCACTAAGAGTTTGTACCAGTACACGCTGTCGAGTGCGGACGTAGATGAGCTTTATAAGTATTCACAGCAGATGCTGGCAAGATTGAGAACGTCGAACACCCTTGCCGACGTCACCAGCGACTTGCAGATCGAAAATCCCCAGGCCAACGTGGTGGTCGACCGCGACAAGGCATCCGCTTTGGGAGTTACGCCGCAGCAGGTGGAGAACGCCCTGTATAGCGCTTACGGCCAGCGCCTGGTGTCTCCGATCTATACCGCCAACAATGAATACTGGGTGGTGATGCAGGTGCAGGATCGCTTTCAGAGCGACCCCGCCATGCTTTCGGAGCTTTACATCCATTCTTCCTCGGGACAACTGGTTCCGCTCAGCGCCGTCTCCAAGTTCGTGACCGGCGTGGGCCCCCTCACCGTCAATCACACCGGCCAGCTCCCTTCGGTGACCATCTCGTTCAACTTGAAGCCCGGCGTCGCTCTCGGCCAGGCTGTAAATGAAATCGAGGGTCTTGCCAGCTCGATTCTTCCCATTTCCATCAGCACCAGTTTTCAAGGCACCGCCCACGCCTTCCAGCAGTCGCTGACGGGCTTGAGCATTCTGTTGATCATGACCGTGGTTGTCATCTATATCGTCCTGGGAATCCTTTACGAGAGCTACGTTCACCCCATCACGATTCTCACCGGGCTGCCTGCAGCGGCTTTCGGCGGCCTGGCCACGCTTTCACTGTTCCACATGCAGCTCGATATCTACGGCTTTGTCGGCTTGATCATGCTGATCGGCATCGTGAAGAAGAATGCCATCATGATGGTGGATTTCGCTCTGGAGCTGGAGCGCAGGGAACATTGCGCGGCGAGCGAATCGGCGTACCAGGGCAGCATGGTCCGCTTCCGCCCCATTATGATGACCAGCGCCTGTACCATTATGGGCACCCTGCCTATCGCCATCGGCTTTGGCGCCGACGCCGGCGCGCGGCGCTCCCTTGGCCTCTGCGTGGTCGGCGGCCTGGTGTTCGCGCAATTCGTGACCCTCTACATCACCCCGGTCTTCTACACGTATATGGATGCTTTGCTGAAATGGCGCCACGCCGACGAGCACGTTGCGGCGCGCGAGGCTGCGGCTGGCGGCGCACCTGTGCTTACGACGGTCAGCGAACACCACGCCCAGAATTGATCCTGAGAGAAGGCCACGGCAGGCCGCGCCGCTCGAATCCTCCCAGGTTCCCCACGATTCGCCGGTTGGATCGTTTTCGACTCTGCACAGGGACGGAGATGAAGACACTTGCATTACCCCATCGGTGTCTGTCAGCCTCTAGCTCATGACTACCTCTTCCACGCGAAAGCATGCTGCGCCGGCCAGTGATCAACCAGCGATTCCGGAACCTTCGTTTGCCGAGCGCGCCCGTACCTTGGTGCATCTCGGTCGCGTCGGCACCCTCTCGACCGTCTCACGGAAACAGGCAGGCTTTCCTTTCGGGTCAGTCATGCCTTATGGGATGGATGCTGCCGGGCGCCCTACATTCCTTATCAGCACTATGGCCATGCACACGCAGAATTTACACGCCGATTCTCGCGCCAGCCTGCTGGTGACGCAAGCTGGCGCAGAGGGCGATCCCCTGGGAGCATCCAGAGTTACTTTGTTGGGAAATGTCGCGACCGTTGCCGCAGAGGAGGTCAAGGAAGTTCGCAATTCGTATTTGGAGCGATACGAAAACAGCAAGTACTGGGTGGACTTTGAAGATTTTTCCTTTTACCGGATGGCAGTCGTGGACGTTTATTACGTGGGAGGCTTCGGCGTTATGGGTTGGGTTGCCGCCGCCGATTATGCTCTTGCCCGTCCCGATCCGCTGGCTGACGTGGCGGCTGACATTCTTGAGCACATGAATGCCGACCATCGGGATGCTCTCGTACAACTGGCGCGCGTACTCGCGGGGATCGACTCTCAGGAGGCTACTATGACCTCCGTGGACCGCCTCGGCTTTCATGTCCGGCTGCGGACAGCAGATGGAATTCGCGGCGCCCGCATCGCCTTCAGCCGGGAAGTTACGAATCTTGCGCAGACGAGAGAAGTTCTTGTGGAAATGGTGCGGCAAGCGAAAGAGCCGTAAGTAGCAACTGGGCAGAACCGGCGCTAAATTTGTTCGCAGGTCCCAGCACAACCCAGCGGCTAACTAGCAAACCACAGCGTGTCAGTTCACTTGGCACTGGCCAGGCGCATGCTCGCCAGTCGGCGGTGATGAAAGGGCCTGCGGACCCTGCGAGAATGATAGGCCATACAAGGCAATCTCGATGACTTGCCGCCACCCTTGGATTGAATCATCGCCCAAGCTGGCAGCCGTGGAAACGCTGGGAGAAGTGCAGATTCACCGAAGAACTCAACTGCCACTAGAACTAGCACCAGGATCGTCCAGCCAGCTCGAGCGGAGGCCATCTGCTGTACAGTAAGTAGCATGTTGGCATCCGATTAGCGAGATACGCCCGGGTGGCGAAACTGGCAGACGCACGGGACTTAAAAGTCTTCCGGCAAATCACGAGGGCAGGCGGTTGGCGCATATACTTGAAAAAGCCATGCGGGCGTGGCGGAATCGGCAGACGCATCGGACTTAAGCGTAACTTGAGTGCTCGCTGGGAAACCGGCGATGCAGAACTGCTCAAATTCGGGGAACCCTTCTCAGATGGCGATCCCGAGCCAAGCCCGGACGGAGCACTCCGGCCGGGAAGGTGTAGAGACTAGACGGGCAGCACCTGTCACCCGGAGCCAAATCCGGGCATGGTGAAGGGATAGTCCAGACCCCAAACCCTGTGGCAAGAATGCAGGGGCGGCGAAAGCCGTAGAGGGCATGAAAATCCGTTGGGGTGCAAGCCCCGTGAGGGTTCAAGTCCCTCCGCCCGCACCATATGTTTGCCGCACCCTGCCTACAACCGCTCCTCCAGCGTGAGATGGCGCCGCACGTCCAGACGCAAGTGCCCTCGACCAACCCTATTCAGACTGACAAAGTTACAGTGTTCCTGTAAACGGCGGCGAAGCAAGATCAGTCGCGCTTCCAGGTTGTCTTTGATGTCGGGCAACTGCAAGCTCGCATCCAGCCGGATTTCCTTGTTCGTGAAGTCCACTCGGCCACTATCGATGTAACTCTGGAGAAGCTTCCAAAAGATGCGGCCGGCGATTCCTTTGATCAGATACGCGTCATCGAAAAAAATGCTGTCGTCAGCTTTGTAGTGCCTGACAGTTGAGCTTGCCATCGGCTCTGCCTGATAGGTCCGGCGTGGGACCTCATGCGGCTCGGCAACCGCCGCCCGCTCTAGCAGGGCGATGGAAGCGGCCATTTGGCGCGCGGCGATTCGTACCACTCGCTCATCGTTGGACAGAAATCGCCCCACAGTCGCACCCTGGAGACAAAGTATCCCGAGAAGCCTGTCCTGAGTCATCAAAGGCACTACCAGCTGGCTTTGGACTTCCGGCAGTCCGGGCAAAGCGATCTCGCGCTCAAGCAAACGATCTTCACCGCGACGCGCTACTGCGGACCGCACAGCGTTCGAGTACAAAACGTCCCGGCTGAAATTCGTTGTTCGCACCACTTCGCGACGCTCGGCCGCAACACCTAGGATTCCTTCACCGATCAAGACCTCCGAGCCTACTCCGGAGTCACCAAACCCGTGGCTACCTAAAGTGAAGAGGCGTTTGCCTTCCTCATCCGGCACCATGAGGAACGAATGGTCGTACCCAAATTGCGCCGACATAGCGTCGAGCGACGTGTTGATCACCGATTCCAGATCGCTGCACGCAGCCAGGCGCGCCGTGAATTCCTCGATCAGCGGAAGAAAGTCAGTCTTAAGATGTCCTTCCCCGCCCGCCTCCGCATTCATCGGTCGGCAGTCCAGAACCTCGAATATGTCCACGCCTTGTAGATGGAAGACTTGGCTCATACCGGTCTGCGACGCCACCGCGTCGAGCCGCGTATTCACCCGGTCGAAAGTTGCGCCTTCGGTCTCCGTTCGTTCGTAACTCAAATCCAGCCGGTATTGCCGCAAGTTGCTTCCCGAAATCACCACCACCTGCACGAACGGGTTGCGGAGCATGTTCTCACGGGTCTTGTTGAAGAACTGGTGCGACAGGCCGACATGGTGGCTATCAATGCGGTGGACAATCGAAAGGTAGGTCACGTTCGGCGTCCCGTCTGCAGAGCATGTGCAGATCGATGACGGAATCATGCCCTCAAAGCAGGAAGCAATGCTTTCGAGCGTAACCGCCGGAGGTGAGGCTGCGCTCATAGTCTTCTACCCGCTCCATACCCGGGTGTCTGATCGAAAACCTGTCCGGGCACGAAGTCGATTTTAATAAGCGTTGCTGAAGTTTCGATTTCGGCTCTCCAAAAAGCTTCGACGACCTCCCGAGGTTGTCCCAAGGGCACGTTGACCCCCGCAAACGCATTACGATGTTGTTCGACGGAGGCCAGATCCGCACTGTCCGGCTCGGCAGCCACGGCGCGCCGCCCCTTCAACTGGATCGTCCTGTAGTTCGTGGGGAGGCAGAAAGCGACAGCGATCTGCCCATTGCTTTCGATGTTGTCCAAGGTCTTTTGGCTGGTCGCGAGTGGTACACACAGACTGATGTGCTGGCGATCCTCAGAAATCCGCGGGCCCCAGGCACGCGTGATTTCCGGGACCAGACGCGAATCGCGTGTACCGACCACAACCGACACCGGACCTTCGAGGAAGGCCTTCAGTTCGTCGCTGATCGAGACCACCTCTTGGTCCGTCATGCTGACATTCAGGATATACCGGCCCGCGCGACGGCTGTTTAGCAAAAAGTTAGGAAGCCTTTAGGGATCATTTAGGATCGCGCCCGCGCGATTCCCGATACTCTGATCGTGCCTTAGAAAGGAGGCACACAATGTCAAATCAATACCAGGTGAATCAAAGTCAGTTCAAGCATGTTCCGGCAGGAACGGGACCCGCCTATTGCGGCCCTGGAGACCGGATAACCTTCTTGATCACCGGCGCGGAGACGGGCGGCGCGTTCTTCATGGCGGAGGTCAGCGTGCTCCCCGGAGGGGGTCCGCCGCCGCATGTTCATACCCGAGAGGATGAAACGTTCTATATCCAGCAGGGAACGCTGACCGCGCAGGTGGGCGACAAGTCACTGTGCGTTTCGGCCGGAGACTTTGTTCACCTGCCACGTGGCGTCGTTCATTCCTTCAAGAACATCGGCGACGAACCCGCGAAAGCGCTGTTGCTGGTAACGCCGGCCGGGCTGGAAAACTACTTCGCGGAGTCTTTCATCCCGGCCGCCGACGCCGCCGACATCCCGGATATCATTCCAGAGGTGATCGCTCGCGCGACGAAGAGCGCCCCCAAATACGGTTTGGATATCTTATTGCCCACTGGAGCACGGCATTGAGGGATGAAATCGTGAGAGCACGGTCTCCAAGCGTAATCCAAAACAATGGGGCCGTGCTCAACCTACACAGTTTCTTACACACTGTCACGTTGAGAATTTTTCAAGTACTTCTTTTGCAATAACTTACAGACACACGAAGCGAACTTAAAACCCCGAGGTCCGAAAGGACGGTGCAAGTTCGCCCCCGGCCCGGGCACCATGTAGCTGGTATTTTCAGCCACTCTACTGCACCTTGGCGGTCGATTCGGGAGTGGCTCTATTCTGGTTAGAGTTCAAGTTCGGGGCTTGGCCATTTCGGAGGTGTGCATGCACGCTCAACAGCAGCCACCGCTGCTTCCGATCCCTAGTACTTACAATCGACTACCGGCGGGCCCTAAATCAGTACTTCCTCTGGTCAAAAGGAGGAAGCTCCAGAACTCTCCTTCGCGCTGCTGCCCACAGCGTGAGAAACGCCGCGTTCAAATCTGCCGCCGACTTGGTAAGAAAACGAACTACGCACCCACGACATGACAGGAGGCTTGCGCCTCCCCATATCGATGGCATAGCCGCGAGGCAGTGATTGAAATCTGCGACGATGGATTTCCAGTCGTGCGAGCGATCGCTGAACACTCCAAGTGAGGCCATGTAGTTGAAATCCTGCATGATCCCCAGTCGCTGGGGATCGGTTACCGAAGGAACAATCCAGGTGCGATTGCGATAAAGGACCGAGTTGCCCATTCGGACTTCCGTTACGGAGTCGATCTCGCGAAACTGCCAGCGTTCGCCGTGGGCCAGGCGTCCACAGGCAAGAGCATCGAAAAGAATCGCCTGGCTGCCGGTTGCCATCTGCACGCAAAGCGACTGGCGCAAAGCGGATCTGGCATGCGGGATAACGTGCTCGGGGAAGTATTCCAGCGTGGCCCGGTCGGCAAGCTGGAGAGCCGTGCACTGGACTGCGGGCTGCAGCTCAGTTCGGTATACGCGGGTCGCCGAAGGGGTAGTCAGGCAGACATGCGTTTCCTCGGCCTGAACCATCTCCGTAAGCAGGTGATCGCCACCCAGAACTCCACCCGTGGGGTTGAGCATCATCAGGTAAGCAGCACCGCAGGAAGTAGGAATCGATCTCTGAGCCTGCAAGGGAAGGGCAAATCGGCAGTGGCTCAAGATTGTTTCCCTGCCGCGTTTCTCGAAGCGCAGCTTCAGCGAACCGTCGCGTCCGACTCTCTCAGGATTCAAAGAGGAGGTCGCGCTGGATCCATGCGATAACCTGGTCAACTCCGGTTCCGTCTTTGAGATTGGTGAAGACAAACCTGCGGTCGCCACGAGCTCGTTTTGCATCTCGGTCCATTATGGCAAGGTCGGCGCCCACGTACGGCGCCAGATCGATTTTGTTGATCACCAGCAAGCCCGACGAAGTGATCCCCGGCCCGCCCTTGCGGGGAATCTTATCGCCCTCGGCCACGTCGATGACATAAATCGTGGCGTCCACCAGTTCCGGACTAAAGGTTGCGGCCAGGTTATCCCCGCCGCTTTCGATGAAGAGGATCTCCATTTGCGGGAAGCGCCTCATCAATCCCGTTGCCGCCTCCAGATTCACCGAAACGTCCTCGCGTATCGCGGTGTGCGGACAACCACCGGTCTCCACGCCGACGATCCGTTCGATGGCAAGGGCCCCACGCCGGGAAAGGAACTCCGCGTCCTCCCGTGTGTAGATATCGTTGGTAATCACAGCAATGTCGTACTTCGAGCGTAGCCGCGTACACAGCGATTCGACCAATGCGGTCTTACCGGAGCCGACTGGACCGCCGATGCCAATGCGCAAGGGTTTGGGAATCATGAGCGAAACAACCTCGCCTCCAGAGTAGCGTGACGCATTACAGCAATCTCCTGAGCCGGAGCAAAGCTCCACAGATCCGTCTCGGTTTTGCCGGCTAGCTCCGCCGCCAGTCGTGCGATCAGCGGGACCATCCGGAAAAGAATCTGCTGGCCGGCAAGTTGTCCCAGGGGAAACAGGCGAATGGCGGCATTCACCAGCGCAGAACTGGCCGAATAGAGATAGGCGCAGGTCATATCCTGCGGCGGCCATCCCATCTCACTTCCCACCATGCCAAAAGCCACCGCGTGATGCCCGGGCGTCCGCTCTTCCTCGACAGCCTCAAAAAAGTCGCTCACCATGCCCGGCGACAGCAAACACCTGGCAACTCGCAATGTCTGTCGTCCCATCTGCCGGCTCGCTTCTCTGAGTTCTCTGGCGCACCTCATGGATTCCAACGCCGCATCCAGACGAAGGCAGGCTTCCCGGTCGCCGGCACGGGCGGCGCGACAGGAACACAGCGCAATCACCGAATCCGTGGGCGCGACGGAGCATTCCAGTTGCGCCGCGATAAAATGCTCGACCCCGGTTGCGTCGCGCACCACTCCTTCCTGAACGTAGGACTCAAGGCCAAAAGAGTGGGCATACGCGCCCACGGGAAACAGGCCGTCGCTGAACTGAAGCAAGGTCAATAGGCTTTCAGTGTTCATGCCGGTGGGCATCTCCCAGCGGACGGAACACCGTGTGGCAACGTTCCCAGGCAGCTCCAATCCGGTTCAGAAGCTGCACCATCGCAGGGTCATCCGGCACCAGGAGTTTGTCATTCTCCAGGGCCACAGGGAAATGGCGATTCCCGACTTCAAATGCGATCCTTACAGCATGGGGCCAGTCGCGAGGCGAGATCAGCAAAAGGTTTTCCGGCGCGGCTTCCACCGAGAGATACCAATCGGACTCCACTAACAAGATGGCGCCGGGATCGACCCGGGTTCCGGTGGGAAGGGCAACAGCCACCTCGCGACCTTTCGAGGTGGTAAACCGCCCGCGCAGCCAGCGACGCTGTTCGGACGTGAGCGCTAAAGTGTCTAGCTCTTTGTCGCGCAGGTCATCCTGGACGACGTTGTGGACAAAACTGGAAACGATCATGGGCTTGGATTCAAAACAAAAAGTACCGCTGCGCCATGGAAAGATTCTGAGCCGGATCGCAAGTCATCAATTCCCCGTCGGCGCGCACCTCATAGGTTTCCGGGTCGACATCGATCCGGGGCAGCGCGTCATTGTGAATCATGTCTTTCTTGGAAAGTCCGCGACAGCGCTTCACCGCGGAAACATTTTTCTTGAGCTGCAGCTGATCCGGCACTCCAGCTTTCAAGGCAGCCTGGGAGACGAAGGTTACAGAGGTGGATGCCAGAGCGCCGCCAAAGCTTCCGAACATCGGACGATACAGCACCGGTTGAGGCGTCGGGATCGAAGCGTTCGGATCTCCCATCGCCGACCAGGCGATGAAACCTCCCTTCACCACAATCTCCGGCTTCACTCCAAAAAAAGCCGGCTTCCAGAGCACCAGATCGGCAAGTTTTCCCGGCTCGACCGAACCGATCTCGTGAGCCACACCGTGTGCGATGGCAGGATTAATGGAGAACTTGGCCACATATCGCCGGACGCGCCGGTTATCGCTGCCCGGCGTTTCTCCCGCCAGGGGCCCGCGTTGACGCTTCATCTTGTCGGCCGTCTGCCAGGTGCGGATAATCACCTCACCGATGCGGCCCATGGCCTGGGAGTCGGAGGACATCATGCTGATTGCGCCAATGTCGTGCAGCACGTCCTCGGCAGCGATGGTTTCCGCGCGAATGCGAGACTCCGCAAAAGCCACATCCTCGGGTATCGAGGGACTGAGATGGTGGCACACCATCAACATGTCCAGGTGCTCTTCCAGGGTGTTCACCGTGAAAGGCATGGTGGGATTGGTTGACGAAGGAAGGCAGTTGCTCTCGCCGCAGACCTTGATAATGTCCGGAGCATGCCCGCCCCCTGCCCCTTCCGTGTGATACGTATGGATGGTGCGTCCCTTGAAGGCACGAATGGAATCCTGGACAAAGCCCGCTTCGTTCAGCGTATCAGTGTGGATGGCAACCTGAACGTCATAGTCTTCGGCCACCGAGAGCGCACAATCAATCGCCGCCGGCGTGGTTCCCCAATCTTCGTGTAGTTTCAGGCCGACCACCCCGGCCTCGATCTGCTCCCGCAGGGACTCCGGACGCGAGGCGTTGCCTTTGCCAAGAAATCCAAAGTTCATGGGGAAGGCATCCGCGGATTCCAGCATCCGATGGATGTTCCACGGGCCAGGCGTGCAGGTAGTAGCGTTGGTGCCCGTGGCGGGACCGGTGCCTCCACCAATTAAGGTCGTGATTCCAGCCGAAAGCGCTGTCCAGACAAGCTGCGGGCAGATGAAATGGACATGTGCGTCAATCCCGCCGGCGGTGACGATTCTTCCCTCGGCGGAGATCACTTCCGTACCCGCCCCCACGACCATCTCCGGCGTCACGCCTTTCATTACGTCGGGATTGCCGGCTTTTCCGATGGCAACGATTCTCCCGTTACGAATACCGATATCGGCCTTGACGATGCCCCAGTGATCAACAATCACCGCGTTGGTAATCACGGCATCCAAGGCTCCCGCCGAGGACGTGGCGGAAGCCGACTGTCCCATGCCGTCGCGCAGTACCTTGCCTCCGCCGAATTTCGCTTCCTCTCCGGGAACAGTCAGGTCCCTTTCGATCTGAATAAAAAGCTCAGTGTCCGCCAGACGAACGCGATCCCCAGTCGTAGGACCGTAAAGATCGGCATACTGGGCGCGCGGGATTCTCAAGCTCATTTGCTTTTCGCTCCCTGGAATCCCAGCTCCTGTGCCCGCCGCAGCGCCTGCTCGCGGGAGGAGCTGAGGGGGCCATTGGTCAGGTTGTTCAAGCCGCTGATGATGCCCGCGCCGCTGATTTCCACGAGTTGCACCTTCTTGCTGTCCCCGGGCTCGAAGCGCACCGCGGTTCCCGCCGGGATATTCAAACGCATCCCGAAGGCGCTGTTCCTGTCAAAGGAAAGTGCGCTGTTGACTTCAAAGAAGTGGAAGTGCGACCCGACCTGGATGGGACGGTCAGCGGTATTGGCAACTTCAAGCTCAATCGTCTTTCCCCCGTCATTGGCCACAACGTCCCCGGCGGCAAGTAAGTACTCCCCTGGAATCATCTTTCCTCCGCGTCCGCTTCTTACCGTATCGGGTGATGGATGGTCACAAGCTTGGTTCCGTCCGGAAACGTCCCCTCCACCTGGATCTCATCAATCATCTCAGGGACACCCTCCATCACGTCTCCCCGCGTGAGAATCGTGCCCCCGAATTCCATCAGCTCGGAAAGCGAGCGCCCATCCCGGATCCCTTCCAGAATTTCCGCGGTGATCAAGGCGACGGCCTCGGGATGGTTGAGCTTGAGGCCGCGGGCGCGCCGCTTGCTCGCAACTTCGGCGGCGAGAGAAATCATCAGCTTTTCAACTTCTCTGGGTGTCAGGTGCATACCAGTACAATTACGTTTCCGGAAATCGCGCAAGCAGGAACAGACGCGCTCCCGTAAATGTTCTTCTTTCTACCACACGCGCGGAATCCATGACACGCAAATGATGCGCGATCGGTTGCAGGCAGCGCCCGGTTCGCGGCCTCTCGATTGCTAAACGCTCAGATGAGCGTGCACCACTTCGTCGGTCAGTTCGCTGATGGCTCCTGCGGCCACTCGGCGGCCATTGGAGAGAATGCAGAACTCGCTCGCCACCCGGCGGGCGAAGGGCAGCTTCTGTTCCACCAGCAAGCACAGTCAGCCCCTCCTCCTGGTTCAGCCTCAGGACGATGTCGCCGATTTCATGAACGATGTTGGGCTGAATTCCTTCGGTAGGCTCGTCCAGAATCAGCAGTTTCGGCTGCAGAACCAGTGCCCGGCCGATGGCCAGTTGCTGCTGCTGGCCGCCGGAGAGGTCGCCACCGCGCCGGTTCAGCATCTGCTTCAGCACCGGGAACAGATCAAAGACTGCGCTGCGGAATCGAGCGCAGCCCGTTCTTGCGGACTCCGAGACCGATCCGCAGATTTTCCTCCACCGTCAGGTGCGAAAAAATCTCGCGTCCCTGCGGCACGTAACCGATGCCGATCCGGGCCCGCGTCCTCGGCGGGACACCGAGCAAGTCGGCTCCCTCGAACGTAATGCTGCCCGAAGCCGCACCGGCAACAGCCCCATGATGCATTTCAGCAGGGTCGTCTTGCCCATGCCGTTGCGGCCCATCACGCACATGCAGCGAACCGGCGGACACATTAAGATCCACGTCCCACAATGTGTGGCTGCCGCCGTAAAACTGGTTGAACCCCTTAACCGCCAGCACGCCTACCCTCCGAGATAAACTTCGATGACACGGGGATCCTTCTGTACCTCGCTCCATGTCTCCTTCGGCGAACACGCGCCCTTCATGCAGCACCGTGACACGCTTGGCGATCGAACGAACGAAGTCCATATCGTGCTCGACCACCACCACGGAGTGCTCGCCCGCCAGCGATTGCAACAGCGCCGCCGTGCGTTCAATCTCCTGCGGAGTCATGCCCGCAACCGGCTCGTCCACCAGCAGCAATTCGGGCTCCTGCATCAGCAACATGCCGATCTCCAGCCATTGCTTCTGCCCGTGGGAGAGAATTCTTCCCGGCGACTCCTGCTGGTCACGGTCAGGCCGATGATTTCCAGTACCTCTTCGATTCGCTTATGCTGGGCGGCGGTCCTGCGCGCCAGCAGCGTCTTCAGGAACGATCTTCCGGCCCGCCAGAGCCAGCTCAAGGTTCTCGAACACCGTCAGTTGCTCGAACACGCGTGGGCTTCTGAAATTTTCGTCCGATTCCGGCCTGCGCAATTTCCGGTTCGACATTTAGCAGCAGGTTCGACTTGGGACCAAACCAGGCCGTCCCCGAATCCGGCCGGGTCTTGCCGGTGATCACGTCCATCATGGTCGTTTTGCCCGCGCCGTTCGGTCCGATGATGCAGCGCAACTCTCCCGGATCGACGTAGAGCGTCAGCTCGTTGAGCGCCTTGAACCCGTCGAAGCTGACGGTCAGGTTCTCGATGTACAGTCTGTTGTCGCGAATGCTCATGTCTTGATGGCTGCGTCCTATCGGGCTGAATTCGCAGCCGCTCCATAGCGTTTTTGTTCTGCTGCCACGGCTTCCCTTTCCACTTTTGCCTTGCGCCGCCTTCCCAGCCCAATGATTCCGTCCGGCAAGAACACGGTGACCAGCACGAACAGCGCGCCCAGGCGTAATACCAGGCCTCCGGAATCGCGCTGGTAAGGTACGTCTTGGCATAATTCACCAGCACTGCGCCGGCCGCCGCGCCATAGAGCGTGCCTCGTCCGCCCACGGCAACCCAGATCACGACTTCGATCGAATTGATGGGCGCAAATTCACTGGGATTGATGATGCCGATCTGCGGCACATAGAGTGCACCGGCGATGCCGGCCAGAACCGCCGAGAACACGAAAACCCACAATTTAAACGACTCCACCCGATATCCCAGAAATCGGGTTCGGCTCTCCGCATCACGGATCGCCCGCATCACGCGGCCCGCCCTCGATCCGACAATGAAGCGGCACGCCAGATAGCTGGCTGCCAGCGTCACCGCCGACAGCAGCACCAGCACGACCAGCGTACTCGTGTCGGATTGCAGGTCGAAACCGAGAATGTCCTTGAAATCGGTGAACCCGTTGTTGCCGCCGAAACCCATGTCGTTGCGGAAGAAAGCAAGCATCAGTGCGTAGTCAGCGCCTGCGTGATGATCGACAGATAAACCCCGGTGACACGCGACCGGAATGCAAACCATCCGAACGCCAGCGCCAGCGCTGCCGGCACCAGCAGCATCATGAGAAGGGCGAACCCAAAATGGTTGAATCCGTACCAGAACCAGGGCAGCGACTTCCAGTTGAGAAACACCATGAAGTCGGGCAGAATCGGATTGCCGTACACCCCGCGAGGGCCAATCTCGCGCATCAGGTACATGCCCATGGCATAGCCGCCGAGCGAAAAAAAGGCCGCGTGCCCGAGGCTCAGAATACCGCAATATCCCCAGATCAGGTCTACCGCCATCGCCAGCACGGCGTAGCAGAGATATTTGCCGATCAGCGTGAGCCCGTAAGCGGAGAGGTGCAAGGCCGAGGAAGCCGGCACCACCAGATTGAGGATGGGCACGGCCACGAGAGGACGAACAGCCCTCGCCAGAAACCATTTGCCCCCGGGTCCTTCGCGCGTGGCTCGGCCACGAAAGACGTAGCACATGATTACTGGTTCTCCGCCGCGCGGCCCGTTGGCGGAAATAGGCCGCGCGGCCGGATCTGAATGAACAAAATCAGCGCCACCAGCACGAAAATCTTCGCCAGCACGGCTCCCAATACGGCTCCAGCAGTTTGTTCACGACGCCCATGGACTCCCGCCTATCATGGCGCCCCAGAGATTTCCGACGCCGCCAAACACCACCACCATGAACGAATCGACGATGTAGGACTGCCCCAGGTTGGGCCCGACATTGGTCAACTGGCTGAGCGCCACGCCGGCCATGCCCGCGATCCCCGAACCGAGTCCGAAGGTCATCGCGTCCACCCACTCACTGCGGATGCCCATCGCTCTTGGCCATGCTCGGTTCTGCGAAACCGCCCGGATCTCCAGACCCAGGCGCGGGTACGCTTCAGCACCACCAGAAGACCGCGAACACGATTAGCGTGAAGATCAGCACATGTAGAGGCGGTTGTAGGTGATGGCGAGAGCGTCGTTCATCTGCAGCGTGCCGCTCATCCAGGCAGGTGTCATCACGGACCGGTTCCGAGCGCTGAAAACTGATGCGTACGAGCTGCTGCAGAATCAGACTCAAACCAAACGTGGCCAGCAGCGTCTCCAGGGGCCTGCCATACAGAAAGCGAATAATGGTGCGCTCAATCAAAACGCCGGTCAGCGCCGGCCACCAGGAATGCGGCCGGAATCGCCACCAGGAAGCGAGACGTCCGATGTGATGGGGCATGGCGAGCTGGACAACATAGGTCGTGTATGCGCCCAGCATCATCAGTTCGCCGTGAGCCATGTTGATCACCCCCACCACGCCGAACGTAATGGCCAGGCCGATGGCAATCAGAACCAGCACCGAGCCCAGGCTCAGCCCGAAAAACAACGATTGGATCAGCCGAATAAAACCCCCGCCACTGGTCGATCGTCTTCACAGCGTCGGCGGCCGCCTGCCGTACCTGGGCATCGGTCTCGACAAAGCTGCCGTCCGGGTTCTTCTCGAGCAAGAGCAGCAACCGGTTGCGAACATCCTCGCGCAGGTTCCCATCGAGAGTCCGAATCGCCTGCAAACGGGCTTGGGTGTCCGTGCCGTTCAGTGCAACCAGCGCCAAGCCGGTCGCAATTTCCTTTTTGACCGCGGAATCTGTTTCCACGCCACTGCGTTCGCGCAGAAGCGCCACATTTTCTTCGTCCAGATCGCGCTCGATGTCCCGTGCCGCTGCCAGCCGCACCGATGGATCCCGGCTAGACAGCCCGAAACGAGCTACCGCCAGCCTCAAAGTACGCCGCAGATGGTTATTGGCGATGATTTTGGTCAGGCTGTCGGAGGAAGCCGAGCCGGCAGGCTTCAGGGAGATTGGATCGATCAGGTCCAGCGTGGGCGGATCTCCGTCGACGGACTTGACCAGAAAAATCCTGTTGTCGCTGTTGCGGTAAAAGAGCCGGTCCTCCAGAAATGCGGTCAGCACAGCCCGGACACTGGGGTGATCGCTCTGGCCCAGGCGGTCAACAATGGCTTCCTTGTCGGCAAATGAGGCGTCACGCAGCTCTCCGAGCGTCGCGAGAAAACTCGCGTCGCTCGGAGATTGCGCGTACGCAGGGGCAGGGGAAAAACTCCGGCCGGCCAGCAGCATCAACACAAACACCCACCGCAGGCCCGGCCCGAAAAAAGACTTCATCTGTAATTCTGTCCCGAACACTTTTTGGTCACCGTGTTGTAGTTGCCGCACTTCAGGGTTACCCAATCTGCCTCGATATTCTTGCTGGCGGGCAGATAATCGGACCAGGCGTCGCCCGGCACCTCGGTGTTGGTTTTCCAAACCACGTCAAACTGGCCATCCGCCCGCACCTCACCAATGTAGACCGGCTTGGTGATGTGGTGATTGGGCAGAACCTTGGCCGTGCCGCCGGTAAGATTCGGCGTCTCCAAACCCGGCAGCGCCGCAATGACCTTGTCCACGTTCGTCGTTCCGGCCTTTTGCACCGCCTTCACCCAGAGATTAAAGCCAATATAGCTTGCTTCCATGGGATCGTTGGTCGGCCGCTTGCTGTCCTTGATATACGCTTTCCACTGAGCGATAAACGCCTTGTTTGCCGGCGTGTTGATCGTCTCGAAGTAATTCCACGCCGCCAGGTGGCCAACCAAAGGCTTGGTGTCCACGCCCGACAACTCTTCTTCGCCCACCGAGAACGCCACCACCGGAATGTCCTCCGCCGAAATCTTCTGGTTGGCAAGCTCCTTGTAGAACGGAACATTCGCGTCGCCGTTGATGGTGGAAACCACCGCCGTCTTGATGCCGGCCGAACCGAACTTCTTGATTGCAGCGACCCGCGTCTGCCAGTCGGAATATCCGAAGGGAGTGTAGTTGATGGAAATATCCGCGGGCTTCACGCCTTTCGCCAGCAGGTAAGCCTCGAGGATCTTATTGGTCGTGCGGGGATACACATAGTCGGTTCCTTCCAGCACCCAGCGCTTCACGCCGACTTCCTTCATCAGGTAGTCCACCGCGGGAATGGCCTGCTGGTTCGGCGCCGCGCCAGTGTAGATGACGTTCCGCGACGACTCTTCCCCCTCATATTGAACCGGATAGAAAAGCAGACCATCGTCTTTTTCGAAAACCGGCAGCACCGATTTCCGGGAAACGGAGGTCCAGCAGCCGAACACCACCGCAACCTTGTCCTTTTCCAGCAATTCCTGTGCCTTTTCGGCGAACAGCGGCCAGTTGGAAGCGGGATCCACCACAACCGGCTCAAGCTTCTTGCCCAGTAATCCACCCTTCTTGTTCTGGGCATCGATCATCATCAGAATCGTGTCCTTCAGCGTGGTTTCGCTGATGGCCATCGTGCCCGACAGGGAATGCAATATCCCTACCTTGATCGTGTCCTGGGCCTGGGCCATGCCCGAGAGTGCCATTGCGGCGGCCAGCAGCCAGCCGCTCATCAGCATCGTCTTACGTTTCATAAGTCCTCCACATGAGCTTTTATTGCAGGTGTCGTTCTGTTGGATAGGTGCTCTAGAAATCAGAGGCTCGGAAATAAAAGGAGCTAAATCTGGAACTGCAATCCCACTCCCGCCTGCCAGAATTAGATCTGACGGCGTTGAAACGCGTGTCTTCGTAAAAGGTCATGACGCGTGCGTTGAATTGTTTAATGACGTAATTGAAGTTAACTTCCGTGGTTTTCTGACGGTAGCTCGGCGCTGCCCCATGAGTGAACTGAGCGATGGCATACTTGCCGAGAACCTCGAACTTGCCAATGCCGACCTGCTTTGGAAACAGGTAACTTGCCAGCGCATAGCCGCCCTGGCTCTTGGGATAATTTGGGTCATACCCGCCAAGCCGGTTGTAGTTTGCATATTCGCTTTCAACGGTGACCGCGCCGCCGCCGCCCACCTTCTTTTCCATCAAAAAGTCGACGGTGCTGGCCGTGTTACCGTCCTGCGCTTCAGTTGCCCCGCCAATGGCAAGCAGATTCTTGTCTCCATAGTAGGTCCCATTCAGGTAATACCCGCTCTCGGCATCCCAGAAATCAATCTGCACGCGAGCGGCCCCCAGAACCTTAGAACTGCCCGGCGTGCTAAATGCACCTACGGAAACCTTCACCTTCTTAAAGTCGCCCCAGTAAACCGCTCCGTTGTCGCGGCCCTGAAAAATGAAGGGATAGCCGTCCTGGACCCCATCGGTGTATACGGCCCATTCGTTGGCGTAGTAGGGACCGTACAGGTTGGCACGGTCACTTGGTGGAAGAAAACGCCCGAACCAGATATTGAATTTGGGAGAAACTTCGAACCGCCCTACAGCATCCAGCACGCCGACCTTGTTGGAACCGCCGTCGTACTCGGTGTTGAACATGAACTTTATATCGTCGGTAACGGATCCATTCACATACAGCCGGACGCTGTTCAGCGAAAATTGATCGGTGGAGGTTCCACCATCGGGGTCGGTGTGTGCAAAGCTGGACCGCAAGCCAGCTCCGATCGTCACAGAAGGTTTCACGGTTTGCGCCCATCCCGGCAGCGCAACCATTGCCATCAAGCTAAATACCCAGGGAGCACATCGTCGGAAGGTCACAACTCGCACAGCTCGCACGCAACGCGTGAAACTTGCGCTAACCATAGATTTGGGCCTCGAACACTCTAAGATTTTGTGGGAATGCAACTGGAGAGTAGAGATCCGCTCAGAACTTTGTCCAATCGAAAGTTGCAATGGCCGCGATAGAAAAGTGATATGCGGTTTTTCGAATCGGAATCACGCAAGAACCGAAACTCGCGCAGAAATTAAGAATGCAGTTGCAGGGCAGGATCGAGACCACCGCCGCCATACGCAGCAGCCGAAATTGCTGCCGATAACCTGATGCTGATTTCACTGGACTGCCCTGGCTCCTTCGTGCTATAGCCCGTCCCGCTTAGGGCCTTTCAGGCAGTTAGCTTCCGGCGTCCTCTTTAATCGGAAGTCCGAACCTGAAATTTAGGTCCTATAAGGGGAGGAAAACGATGCGTGGAACGAGTTGGCCGGCGTGCTTTGCTTTTGCGTTCTCCTGCCTATTGCTTTGGGCGCCCCCGGCTTCGGGACAGCAAGGCTCGTCAACCGGCACGCCTCACACTACAGCGGCTTCACGGGTGACCGGTCCCATTGACTTCTACTTCTGTCTGTCGCAACAAATTGGCAGGGGCCATACGGCATACATTAGCAATATCTTTGCCGCCCACCAGCAGAACTCCAAATCTCAAATGTCGAGTGAATATCTCATATTCCTGATGAAGAGATATTCCTACCCATCCAGAAATGCGGGATGCTTCGGCGGCTATCGGACCGAGGAAGCCGCCCGGGCCATCCGGCAGACGCAGATTGAACAATTCGGGCGGATTCAAGACAAGGTCGTTGAAACACCATGGAAGTATTCCGCAGCATTAAGCGAGGATGAAATCCCCGCGCAGCAAGCGCGAGTCTCCCCGCCCCTGGGCGCTTCGTCGCACTTACAGGAAACCGCCTCTCAGCTCGCACCGAGCCAGAACGTGGACGTCACCAGCCTCGGCCCCGCCCCACAAATTGGAGGTTTTGACAGCCTTGCCATGACGCCAGACTTTCGCAATATCGCTCTGACGGGCCCGAGTGGAAGCCGTATGTCAGGGTTCTTGGATGGGCATGCGGGGGGCAAGTACGACGAGGTTCTGACTGTGCCTCCGGTGGTGAGCGCCGATGGGAGGCGCTGGGCGTATGCGGCGCGCAGAGGCAGCCAATGGTTTGCGGTGGTCGATGGCAAGGAATATGGTCCTTATGACCGCTTTTCTCGATTCTCACAGGGCACTTCCTCCAACAATCGGCCGCTCGAATTCCAGCCCACGCCACGTTGGCCCATCGTATTCAGCCCTGACAGTAAGCACTTTGCCTTTATAGCCGACAAGGGGAATGCAACGATAGCGGTTGAGGACGGCAAAGAAATCTCCGTGCCGGGCAATGTCGTGATCGAGTCCGGTCTGCTATTCAGCAAGCAGGGCGACCACTTGGTTTTTGTCACGAGGGACACAGCCGGCAGGTGGTCCGCCGTCGTCATGGATGGCATAGCGGGACCCAGGTACGAAACCATTTACTGGCCTCGGTTCAGCGATGACGGTCATCATTTGGTATACGTCGCGATGAAGACGCCCCTGAAATATACCGTGGTGGAGGATGGCAAAGAAGGCCCATTGTTCGACAGCATCGCCAATAACGATCACACCGGAAAAGGGATACTAATCAGTTCCGACGGTGCGCACCTAGCATATTTCGCGAATCGTACAGCCGGCCCTGACCACAGTTTTGTGGTGATTGACGGGAGGATGATCCCGAACGCCGATCACGTCTGGATGACGCCTGACGGCAAGAGCATCGCCTACCTCACCAGCCTGCAAACGGGAATGCAATATCAAGTCACAGTCGTCGCGAACGGCAAACCTGGCCTCGAGTATGGATCTCTCAAGGATTTGCGTTTTGCGCCGGATGGGCACGTTATTTACGCGGTGACCGCGCCTCAGACCGCCAAGACCTTCGTGGTCGACGGGGACAAGGAACTCGGCCCTTATGACAACGCGGACCTGAACACCTTGCACTTCAGCGCAGATGGGGAGCACATGGCTTATGTTGCTCAAGCCAATGGGCAATCCTTTGTGGTCCTTGACGATAAGAGGATGAGCGGATTCATAGAGGTTCTACGTCCACCCGCATACAATATGGAACTCGCGTACAAAAACATGCTGCACTTCACTCCTGAGGGGCAGGTCGTTTATCACGCGCGAACCGTGAGCGGGGATAAGCTGGTGGAAGACAGCCAAATCCTCGGCGATGACGGCCTGGTAAGTCCCGACGGACGCCGCGAGGCCAGCGTGAAGGCAACAGCCGCAGGCACCATGCGGTCTGCCGCCCAACTCACTCTTGACGGTCACACCGGCCCGGGCTTTTATTCGATTACCAAAATGGCCTTCAGCCCCGACAGCAAACACTTTGCTTATGTCGGCACCCGCCCTGTCCCCAACGGCAACGATGGCGGATATTTTCTAATGGTGGACGGCGTCCAGAAGGGCGAGTATCCCGAAATCTCGGACCTTCAATTCAGTCCGGATAGCCAGCACCTCTTTCACTTCACCACCAGTCATCTCCACGGCGGCCCGGGTAGCGCCTACATGGACCAGAAACTATTCTTTATCTTCAATTGGGGGCCCGGCTATTTCGTGAAGTGGCTGGACGATCATCGCACCCTGCAAATCATCGGCATCGGCGGGAAATACGACCCCGCGACCATGGGTGCGGCCGACTCGATGGCATACCGCGTACGCTACTTTTTGCCCGGAGCCAATCACGATCAGGAAACAGTGACATCGAGTGGATCTGGCGCGGTGGACCTGCAGGAGGCGAGACGGATGCTCGGTAGCACGGGCGGCACCTCGGCTTTGGCCAACGCAGCTCCCCCAGCATCAAGCGCACCGACTGCTGCAAACGCCTCAGCCGGCGCAGCTGCTTCAGGACGGCCCACTTCTGTTGCACCGAGCGCGCAAAATGTCCCGCTGCCAGGCACCACTGTGGAAGTGAAACTCATTGACGCCGTAGACTCCGCCAAGGATTCTGCGGGTAAGCGGTACCGCGCCATCGTCACCAAGGCGGTCAACGCCGGCAGTGTCGTGATCCCCCAGGGCGCCGCTGCGACGGTTACTCTCGCAAGAAACGGAGCGGGCTGGGTTGCGCAGCTTTCTTCCCTGACGATCAATGGCCAAGCGGTTGCCGTCAGTAGCAGTTCGGCAAGTGTGACTGGTGGTGCGCAAAATACCGTGGACAACGCCGCGAGCGCGGCGAAATCTGTTCTCGGACGCTTTGGAGGGTTCGGTCGGCGAACAAGTATCCCTCAAGGAGTGGCGACAGTCATTTCGGGTCAGCGGGTGGTTTTGCCCCCGGGAATCAGCTTGACCTTTGTTCTGGGAGGGGCCGCTCAACCGTAAGCAACTCCAGCGGGTACTGGGTGCGGCAAACCGGTGCATGGCTGCTCGCCGCCGAAGCAGGCGACTTACGTTTGCATGGGCTTTTATTACGATGGAGTGAAAGCCGGGTACGTCTATTACCGCACTGACCCGTTCCAGACTGCGGCGGACCTGCACACAACACTTTCGGACGCATGGTGCAGTTATATGTCCAAAACCTACCCAGATCATTTCGGTGACAATCCCTATGCTGGCGCTGCCATGGCTGGCTCGTACAGCCGGGGACTGCTGAGGCCTGCTGACTACACGGCGCGGAGCGCCGGTCGCTCGGCGCTCGTCGTGACACTGGCTGGCAAGGTACTTTGGACCACTTACAAGGAGGGAGAACGATGCCTCGAATCACTTGACTATTACTGTAGTTGCACTACCCGATGGGCGGATTTTGAATTCGCCATCGCGAAAGTCACCTTTTGATACAAGCGCGCATAACTAGCGAAGGGAGCCCCCATGACCCGGAATAGCCTTAGCACAATCGCTTTTCGATGTTCGATCTTCGCCGTGTTGACCCTCTGGGTATTTGCATCCATCGCTTCTGGAGAGCCGAGAGCTCCGGTTCATCAAGGCAACTTCCGTTACTGTATGGCACAAGGTGCACGCACAAACGTAATCTATTTCACCGCTGTCTTCGAAACCAAAGACGCTACCAAAGTCAATGATGCATTCGCGGAATTCCTCAAGCAAAAATATTCCGTTCTGGACACAGAGGACGGCGTCCTTTGTTACCCATGGCCTTCTCTGGCTATCGCTCAGCAATCCGAGCGGGGTAAAATCGCTGAATTGGCCGATTACAAGAAATGGAAGATCGTCGAAACCGGCTGGAAGTACGGCTCAGCAGCGGCGGCAGACACCGCACCCCCCCAGAATGCTGTGAACCCTCCCGCCACAGCTCAAAACCATCCGCCGCCTGCGCCCGCCCAGGGCCAAATTGCGAACGCTCCCGCCGCAGCTCAAAGCACTCTGTCGGCGCAAGGTGCCACGGCAACCGGCATACCGCAGGCGGCAGCAGTTCCGCCTGCTTTCGTCAAGATAATTGACCTCGTGGATTCCACCCGTGATCCTGCCGGGAAGGTGTATCGCGGTGGACTGGTCCGGCCGGTCAATATCGGCAACGGAGTCATCATCGCGCAAGGCTCCCCGGCAACCGTGGTGCTGGTTCGGAACGGATCCGGATGGAATCTGCAACTTACGTCCCTGGTTATCAAAGGCCAAGTGACTCCGGTCAGGAGCGAGCCGGGAATTTTGACTGGCGCGGCCGCGGAAAAAGGCGTGGCGGCGGCTGCCAATCGGGCGAATGCCATTCTCGGAAGATTCGGCCGCAAGCCGAGCACCTATTCCCCGGTTGCGGCCGTCGAGATGGGCCGGCAAGTTGTCCTGATGCCGGGACTCACCTTGAGCTTTGTCCTGAACCCGGTTCCAGTGCCCGCCCCACCAACCCCGGTCGCTGCAGCTGTTGCTCGCGCTGCCCAACCGCTACCGTCCTCGACTGCGGCAGGTCAAAGTGCACAGTCAGAAAACCAAGCTCAGTACGTTTGCATTCTCCGTTATTCTCTGGGAATAGAACCACTTTTTACCGTTCGGCTGCATTTCGAGCTTCCACTGCGGATGGTGATGAGGTAAGTGTGGATCCAGCTTGGGGCGCCAATTCGCCGGTGCAGCTTGCGTGGCTGAAGTATCTCATTAAGGCTTACCACCTCCCCGCTGCCTTAACAGGCGATTATCATGAGTGCATCAAGGTGTTCCAGGCCCATACGGGTTTCAACGATCTCGATGGTAAGGTCCTAATCCAGCGGGAGGAACAGCTCTGGGCGGCAAGGCAAAATACGCAGGTCGTCCGAACCGATTGGAAGTATGTACCGGGACAGGACATGCCCGCAGTTAACAAGCCCGATGGGCCTACGCCGGGTTGTGGAGTGGGAACTAACTGCGCTAGAACGACTTATTACTGCAGTGGGTTTTTAGGTACAACTCCTAACACTCTATATTTCAGCGACAGTTTTTGGGCCCCAGAACAGACCGAGGGCGTGAAGGACGAGATAAAGAGCTTGAAGGACGACTTCGTTCGGTTTATCAAGGAAAAGTACTCCCCGCAGAGTCACGAGGCGAGTGGGGGCTGCAGTTCGTCCGACAAAGCCAAATTAGAAGGCCCCATGAGAGCAGGCGGCAAAACGATTGTCGAAACAGGATGGAAACCCACAACCCTACCGCAGACCGTTAAGGGGCCTTGACCCAAAGCTTCAGATTGACGAACAGGTGCCAAAGCGGCCAGGCACAGCAGAGCATACGAGCGCAGCCCAGGCTCCACGCGGGAAGACGGTTGAGAATGGCTGGGTCGAAGGAGAGATCCTAAGGCTCAGAGAAGACAATCAGACTCCGAGCTTGGCTTTTGCTCCAACCCGTTCGCCAGGACTCTTGCCTGCGCCCGGCATGCCCCCACCGCTTGTTCCCTGCTAGCAGCTACCACTTTCGCTAGCCGAGAGAGCTCAAATTTCAGGCCACTTTTCGAGTATCCAGTTTCTTGTATTCTGGCATCTCCATTTTTTTGTAACATTAATATATTCAATATGTTACGAAGATCATGGAGCACATTCTGCGGGGTTTTCCACTTGCCAGTCGTTCTCAAAGCCTGTAAACTCGATTGTTTTGGCGGACCTCTGTGGGACTGCAAGGGTACTGGAGGCTTTCTTTCTGTCTGAGCTTTACGGCGAAACCTTGCGGGACTCCAGGGAATCCAATGAACAGGGCAATTATCTGAGTTAAGCATCCTTAGAAAGCAGGGCAGGACAGAATTCACTATGGCAAAGAGACGCGGAAATCCGAACTGGGGAAAACCGGAGCCGATCGGACCGGTAATTCCTACTGTTACTGAATTTGAGCAGGTGGTTCGCGAGTTCAAGTTGGCGCCGGACCAGTATGTCCGCTCCACTCGGCTGCGTGAGTGGGCGCGTCGCAACAAAAACTCCAAGTACATCCCTGAGCCGCTTTTGGAAGCCTGGGGTTTTGAGATCGAGTCGACCCTGTAAGCGAACCCGCTTTAGCCAGAAGCCGCCAGCGATGGCGGCTTTTCTGTTTTGGCGCTGCCATTGAGAGACTAAGTTCAAGCTTCGTAGCAGCTTGGCGGGGTTCGACTCCCCCCCAAATTCTGCTAACATCATGTCCGGTGTCGACACGTCCTTCCATTAGCGATGTTCCGGCGGCCATCGAAGAGGTTCGGGCCGGTCGCATGCTGGTCGTCGTAGACGACGAGGACCGCGAAAACGAGGGCGATCTTACCCTTGCCGCCGAAAAGGTCACTCCCGAGGCCATCAATTTCATGGCCCGCTTCGGGCGGGGACTGATCTGCCTGGCCATGACCGAGGAGCGCCTGGAGCACCTGCGCATCGCTCCCATGTCGGCGGAAAACACCTCGCAGTTCGGAACCGCGTTTTGCGAAGCCATCGACGCGCGCACGGGTGTGACCACCGGGATTTCCGCCGCCGACCGCTCCCATACCATCCAGGTAGCCATCAACCCTGCCACACGGCCCGCAGATCTGGCGCGCCCGGGCCACGTTTTCCCGCTGCGGGCGCGGCGGGGCGGCGTCCTGGTGCGTGCCGGCCAGACGGAGGCTTCCGTAGACCTGGCTCGCCTGGCCGGGCTCACTCCGGCGGGCATCATCTGCGAGATCATGAATGACGACGGCACCATGGCGCGGGTGCCGGACCTGGTCCGCTTCTGCGAACAGCACGGCCTGAAGATGCTCACCGTGGCCGAGCTTATCCGCTATCGTATGCAGCACGAGCGTTACATCCGGCGGATTGGGGAGGCTCTGGTGAATACCCGCTTCGGCGAGTTTCGCACCATCGCCTACGAAAGCGAGGTGGACGGCAGCGAGTTTCACCTGGCCCTGGTGAAGGGCGACCTGGAAAGCGGCACTCCAGGGCCGGTCCTGGTGCGCATGCATTCGCATTGCCTGATGGGCGATGTTTTTGGCGCGACCCTGTGCGGCTGCCAGGAAGTGATTGAACGCTCGCTGCAGAAGATTTCCGAGGCCGGCCGGGGCGCCCTGATCTATCTCCACCAGAGTTCGCGCGGATTTTCGGTAGAGAGCGTCGGCGACCGCAATCTGCTGGCTTTCCATCGCCGCACGCCCTCGGCGGGACAGGATCGCAAGACGCAGAGGGAAATCGGCATCGGCGCGCAGATTTTATCTGACCTCAACCTGCGGCAGATCCAACTGCTGACAAACCATCCCAGAAAGGTAGCGGGGCTGGAGGGATTTGGAATCGAAATTGTCGAGCAGGTGCCGCTGTTCCCCGCTCAGGTTGCCTTGGAAAAGTAGGCGAGCACTGCCTGCGCCCGGGCGGAAACGCCTCGAGCCTGCGCCTGCAGGCCGCGATGCGGCGCAACCTGGCTCTAGGAAGGCTGGCGCGGCACGATCTGCTCTTCCTCCAGGAAAAACTGCGCCGAGCACTGGTCTGAACCGCAAATCACCGGGATCAGACCCGAGATTTGCCGCCGCGTAATCAGGCCCAGGGTTCCGCAGCGCGGGCAGGCCAGTACGGCCCAGTAGGGGTCTTCCCCGTCGCCCACCTCGCCCGCATTTTCCAGGACGAACATGGATCCAGGCCCCATCTGCTCCGGGATCCATTCATTCAGGACGCTCACCTCAGAAACCATTGATCCCCCTGTTGCTGCACGAATGACCGTCGTCATCCTTCCTGCTTTCTGTTACTCCGCCCCCACGTCTTCGCGGATCCATTGCTCGCGCCTTCTCCAACGAAAAGACTTTCAGTAATTATTTGCCACATTTTAGGTGCAGGCCATCGGGAGTCAAGGCAAATGAAGAAGGACGCCAGTGGAAAAACACCAAGCTGATAACCGCGCCGGCGCCTGCCCGCTGAGAATCGCAAACCCAGCGAGCTTTCTCTAGGAGAAGTGAGCTCCCCCACCGACGAAGTGCACGATCTCCAGCCGGTCGCCTTCATGCAAGATCGTTTCCGCCCAGCGCCCGCGCGGCACAATCTCGCCATTGCGCTCCACCGCCACGCGATCCGCTTTCATGCCCATCTCTTCTAGCAGGGCGGAAAGCGGGAGTCCGTCGCCGAGTTCTCGTGTCTCTCCGTTGATTCGCAGTGTCATGGATTTGAGGATTTGAGTGTCAGATTTGCAGTGTCATGCTTCCCTGATTACTTTTCACCTGACGATACAGGATGCGGGACTCAGGTGGGAAGGGTTCGGAAATGGGCTAGACCAGTGGACGGAGGTGAAAACGGCGGGTCGCCGACTCGCCCTCGCCTTCGGCCTGCACCAGAACTTTAGCCTCGCGGCCGGAAGCATCATCGATGGTGATGGCCACCGCGGCGAGCCCGTTTCCGTCCGTGCTGGAGTAGGCGTAGTGCGGACGTCCCTGCCCGCAAGCGATTCGCAAGGTGAGCGCGGCGTAGTCCAGCGGAACTTGTTCCCGATGTACCTGCAGAACCAGGAGCAGGGACTGCTCCTCCTCGGCCCAGTGGGCGCTGGTACATTCGATCTTCAGCGAGCCCGTAGCCAGGCCTTCGGCAGACGCCAGCAGGGGTTCCCCCTGCCGCGCCGGGGACGGAGCTTCCGCCGGCGCAGGGACGGTTTCGCAACCGGGCGCAACCGGAGCGGAAGGTTCGCGGGCGGGAGGAGGTTCGAGTTGGGCTCGCACTTCCTGTGGCGGCGCGGCCGGCACGATGTCCTCGAACGCGGGCAGTGGCAAGTCCGAGAGATCGAAGGAGCTTGCTTCGGGGGGCGGAAATGGGGGAACCGGCCCGCCCACCGCGGCGGCCGCTATCTGCTTGTCCGGCAGCGGTTCCGGGGCGCCGGCACCGAGTTCCTGCTCCAGTGTTCCGGCCCGGACCGCAGCGACAAGTCGCCGGTGCTGGGCCTTGAGCGATTCCTGGATGCTGTCCTCGGCAAAGTCCAGGAGCACGGGTTCCTCCGGAAAGGGGCTGGTGCACTTGCCGATGCACTGGCCTTTCACAAAGACCTGGGTCTGAAGCAGCAGGTCCTTCTGGCGGGCTTCGCTTTGGACGTGGTACACCACGGTTCCGACTTTCACGTCTGTGTTAAAGCCGAAGATCATGGTTTGGCCTGACTCAGAGTACCTTGCGAGCAGGAAAAACGTGCCGCCATTCTGTGCCGGCGGGCATCACGAACGTACAGCACGGGTCGTGAACGCAAGGCTCTCAGTCGCCTCGGCTTGACACTGTCGCGCGCCACTCACTATAGTCGAATGTTTGCCCCGAAACATTGGACGCGCATTATATACAGGCCATTTATGCCGGACAATTACTTCGCCCGCTATCTTCCGCTGTTGATTCAGGTTCTGGTCGCGCTGGGACTGGCGGGCGGTATGGTGCTTCTCTCCTTCCTGCTGGGAAAACGCCGCTACAACCGCGCCAAGTTCCAGCCCTATGAGTGCGGCATGGACCCCACCGGAGACGCCCGCGGGCGCTTTTCCGTAAAGTTCTACCTGGTGGCTATGCTATTCATTCTGTTCGACGTGGAGGCCGTGTTCCTGTACCCATGGGCGGTCCTGCTGCGGGAACTGAAGATGTTCGGCTTCTTCGAGATGCTGGTGTACATCGGCGTAGTGGCGGTTGGCCTGTTTTATGTGTGGAAGAAAGGAGCGCTGGACTGGTCGAGCTCTGACAGGCTCACCCCCAGCGAGGTCGCCGAGGCTGCCCTCCTGGACGCCACACATACGGCCCTTCCCCATGAGCCCGAAATGGCGGCCGCGCCCGGGGGAAGAAGCTGATGCCCTGGGAACCGGCCATGACCGATCTGGAACAGTTGAAAGATACCCCTGCTGTCGCCCGGCTGCTTGCCTGGAGGGCAGACTCGGTGGAGAGCGCCAAACTCGACCGGGGTGAGTTGAGCGTCTACATTCGACCGGCATCGATCCGCGATGCGTGTTCCCTGCTGCGGGACGATGCAGAACTCCATTTCAACTTTCTTTCGGACCTGACCTGCGTCGACTGGTATCCCTCGGAGCCTCGGTTTGAGGTGATCTACCATCTGCTTTCCCTGCCCAAGCCCAACGCCGGGCCGGGAAAGGGGCCTCTGCGCCGCCTGCGGCTGAAGGTGCGGCTGCCGGGAAAGGATCCGTCGCTGGAATCGATCGTTCCCGTCTGGCCCTCGGCCAATTTTCCCGAGCGCGAAGTGTTTGACCTGTTCGGGGTCCGCTTCGAGGGTCATCCCTATCTGCGCCGCATTCTGATGCCGGAAGCATGGGAGGGTTACCCGCTGCGCAAGGACTATCCGGTGGAGGGCTATCGCTGATGAGCCAGTTGGGCCAGATAACCCCGGGCGTCACCACGGAAGAAGCCCAGGATCACACCATGATCCTGAATATGGGGCCGCAGCACCCTTCAACGCACGGAGTTTTGCGTGTGCTGCTGGAAATCGATGGCGAGAACATCGTCCGCCTCATGCCCGATATTGGATACCTGCACACGGGCATCGAAAAGACCTGCGAAGCCAAGTTCTATCAGCAGGTAGTCGTGCTCACCGACCGCATCGACTATCTCTGCCCCCTGACCAACAACCTCTGCTATGTGCTGGCGGTGGAGAAGCTGCTGGGAATGGAAATTCCGCCGCGCGCGCAGTGGTTGCGGGTGATGCTGAACGAACTCACGCGCATCAACTCGCACCTGGTGTGGCTGGGCACCCATGCGCTGGATATCGGCGCCATGTCGGTCTTCCTCTACTGTTTTCGGGAGCGCGAGGAAGTGCTGCGCATCTTTGAAATGGTGAGCGGGCAGCGCATGATGACCTCCTACTTCCGCGTGGGCGGGCTGGCGCTGGATGTTCCCCTGGGATTTTTTGAGAAAGTGAAGGCGTTTGCCGATCTCTTTCCCAGCCGGGTGGACGAGTACGAAAACCTGCTGACTTCCAACCCCATCTGGGTGGAGCGTACCAAGGGAGTCGCCCGCCTGAGCGCGGAAGATGCCATCGCCCTGGGCGCCACCGGTCCTACGCTGCGCGCCAGCGGGGTCGATATCGACCTCCGCCGCGACGCTCCCTACACGGGTTACGAAAATTTCAAATTCAAGGTGCCGGTTTCGGCGGATGGCGATGTGTTCGCCCGCTACATACTGCGGGTGCGGGAGATGCGTGAATCCATCGCCATGGTGCAACAGGCCCTGGAAGGCATGCCCGGAGGCCCGGTGAAGGCCGCCGCTCCCAAAGTCGTCCTGCCGGAGCGCGAAAAGATGAAAACCCAGATGGAGGCGATGATCTATCACTTTAAGATCGTCACCGAAGGGTTCGCCGTCCCCGCGGGCGAAGTTTACCAGGCGGTTGAGTCTCCGCGCGGCGAGATGGGCTATTACGTCGTCAGCGACGGTACGGCCAAACCCTACCGGGTACACATGCGCTCGCCTTCCTTTGCCAATCTGCAACTGCTGCCCACCATGTGCGAAGGCCGGCTGATCGCCGACGTAGTGGCCGCCATCGGGAGCATCGATATCGTGTTGGGAGAAATAGACCGCTAATGGTGGTTTCCGAACAACTCGACAGCTTCTTCACCGAGAAAATGAAGCAGTACCCGACCGAGCGTTCCTTTCTCGTCCCCATGCTGCTCTACACCCAGGACGAAGTTGGCTACTTATCGGACGAGGCGATAGGCTACGTGGCGCAGAAGGTCGGGCTGAGCGAACTGGAAGTGCGCAACGTAATCAGCTACTACTCGCTGCTGATTACCAAGCCGCGCGGCAAATACAACGTCCAGGTTTGCCGCAATATCTGCTGCATGCTGCGCGGGGCCGATGACGTGATCGCGCATTGCAAGGGGAAGCTCGGCATCGGACACAAGATGACCACGCCGGACGGCCTATTCTCGTTCGAAGAGGTAGAGTGCATCGGCGCCTGCAGCTGGGCACCGGCAATGCAGGTGAACTACGATTTTCACGAGAACCTCACGCCGGAAAAAGTCGACGAGGTTCTTGAGGAATATCGCCGCAAGGCATAGGAATTTTTACAGTTTCCAATGGCTGACTTGGTTTCCCATCCCGATGAAGTGAAGGTCGTCTCCCGGCGCTTTGGCCAGGGCGCGGCCGACATCGACCGCTACCTCCAGCTCGACGGCTATAAGGCGATTCAGAAAGCGCTGGCCATGGGCTCGGAGGCGATCATTAATGAGGTCAAGGCGTCCAACCTGCGCGGCCGGGGCGGCGCCGGATTCCCCACGGGAATGAAATGGTCGTTCGTACCCAAACAGTCAGCCAAGCCCAAGTACGTCTTATGTAATGGTGATGAAAGCGAACCCGGCACCTGCAAGGACCGCCTGATCCTGGAGCATGACCCCCACGCCGTGATTGAAGGCGTGATGATTGCCGGGCTCTCAATCGGCGCCCGCATCGGCTACATCTACATCCGCGGCGAGTACCGCTACCTGGTCAACATCATGCGCAAGGCCATCGCCGATGCCTACGCCCGCGGCTTTCTGGGCAAGAACATCTTCGGCAGCGGCATTGATTTTGACGTCTACTGGCATACCGGCGCGGGTGCGTACGAAGTTGGAGAAGAGTCCGCGCTGATGGAGTCGCTGGAGGGCAAGCGCGGCATTCCGCGCATCCGTCCGCCCTTCCCGGCCGTCGTCGGGCTGTGGGGCGGCCCCACCATCATTAATAATGTCGAGACCCTGGCCTCGGTGCCGCATGTGATACTGGGCGGCGCGCAATGGTTTGCCGAACTGGGCCCCGCCAAAAATGGCGGCACCCGGCTATTCTGCCTGAGCGGACACCTGAAACGTCCCGGCGTCTACGAGCTTCCTCTCGGCTACAACCTGATGAAGATGATCAACGATGTCGGCGGCGGAGTGTGGAACGGCCGCAAGCTCAAGGCGGTCACGCCCGGCGGATCTTCCGTCCCAGTGCTCAGGGCGGAAGAGTGCGACATTTCGATGGACTTCGATTCGCTGATCAAAGCGGGATCGTTCCTCGGGTCCGGCGGTGTGGTCGTCCTCGACGACACTACCTGCATGGTCAAGTACGCGCAGCGGATCACACTGTTTTATCAGCATGAGAGCTGCGGCTGGTGTATTCCCTGCCGCGAAGGCACCGACTGGCTGAAGAAGACGCTGAACCGCTTCCATGCCGGCGCAGGCGTAAAGAAAGACATCGACAACATGCAGTATCTGGCGGAGAACATGCTGGGACGCACCTTCTGTCCGTTGGGAGATGCCGCCGCCATGCCGATCATCTCCATTGTGAAGAAGTACCGCGAGGAATTCGAAGCGCACCTGGAAGGCCGTCCCTGTCCGTACGAACCCGCCGCGGTGCAGCAGTTGCCGGTGCTGGCATAGGCAATTGCGCGAAGTCCGAAATCGAAGTTCGAAAATGATGACCCAAGCTGTTACCAAATCCGGCGTAGAACGCGAAGCGCTCATCGCTCGCCTGGAAAGCAGCCAGGAGCGCCTGCTGAAGATGCTCGCGGACGTCACCGAGCCGCTCAGTACGGTGCGCACGGCGGAAGACCGTTGGTCGATTCGCGACACGGTGGAACACCTGGCGCTCTGCGAACAGCGCTTCCTCGATCGGGTGAAGAATGCGGAATCCAGCGCGGCTGCGCCCGACTTCGAAAAAGACGCGGCGGTTCATGCCCGCGCTTCCGACCGGTTGCAAAAGAGGCAAGCCCCCGAGCCGGTGCTTCCTTCCGGCCAGTTTGCGACTCTGGGGAGAGCGCTCGCCGGGTTCAAGAGTGCGCGCGGGCAGACGATCGAATTCGTGCGCGAATCCCAAGACCTGCGGCGGCTGAAAATGCAAGGCGCACTCGGCGATATGGACGGTTACCAGATGCTCCTGTTTGACGCCCTGCATACCGAGCGCCACGTGTTGCAAATCGACGAAATCAAGAATCATCCGGCTTACCGGAAATAGAGGTTCATGGCGGACGCACCCAAACTCGCAACTATCACGGTGGACGGCAAGAACGTCACCGCTCCGGCGGGCACGCTGTTGATCGAGGCCTGCAAGAGCGTCGGCATTGAGGTCCCGTCCTTCTGCTACTACCCGGGACTGTCGCTGCAGGGCGCATGCCGCATGTGCCTGGTGAAGGTCGAGAAGATGCCCAAGCTGCAGACGGCCTGCACCACGATGATCCAGGACGGAATGATCGTCACCACCGACAACGACGAAGTTCGCCAGGCGCGCAAATCGATGGTGGAACTGCTGCTCGGCAACCATCCGCTGGACTGCCCGGTTTGCGATGCCGGCGGCGAATGCGAACTGCAGGACATGACGTTCTCCTATGGCGCCGCCGAGTCGCGCTACATCGACATCAAGAACCATCGCGAGGAGCAGCAGTGGTCGCCGGTGGTGTACTTCGACCGGCCGCGCTGCATCCTGTGTTACCGCTGCGTGCGGGTTTGCGGCGAGGCCATGGACGTCTGGGCGCTGGGAGTGCAGAACCGCGGCGTCAGCTCCATCATTGCGCCCAACCAGGAAGACCACCTGGAGTGCGAAGAGTGCGGCATGTGCATCGATATCTGCCCCGTGGGCGCGCTCACCTCCGGCGCCTACCGCTACAAGACGCGTCCCTGGGAGATGAACCACGTGGGCACCATCTGCACGCATTGCGGCGATGGCTGCAAGACCACGCTGGGCTTGCGCCGCTCGGATACCGGAGCGGAGATTGTCCGAGGTGACAATCGCGACAAGAGCGGCATCAATGGCGACTTTCTTTGCATTAAGGGCCGTTACGCTTTCGATTTTGCCGGCGATCCCCGCCGCCTGCGCGAGCCGCTGATCCGCCGCGACGGCCATCTGCGGCCCGCCACCTGGAACGAAGCCATTGAACTGGTGGCGCAAAAGTTCAACGAAGCCGGCTCCTCGATGGGCGTGATCGGCTCCACTCGCACCACCACCGAGGAAGCCTATCTTTTGCAGAAATTCGCGCGCGCGGTGCTGGGCAGCAACAACATCGACCACCACCGCACGGCAGACTATCCTGGCTTTATTTCCGCGCTTGGCGGCAAAACCGAACGCACGGTCAGCATGCGCGACGTATTCTCCGCGCCTGCCATGCTGCTGATCGGCAACAACCCCACCGACCAACATCCGTTTTTGGCATACCAGATTCGCAACAATGTCCGCCTGCACGGGGCGCGCCTCTACGTGGTGAATTCCTACCCCATCAAGCTGCGGCGGCAGGCGGCGGTTTTCCAGCAGGTCCCGGGGGAAGGCGGCGAGTCTGCATTCGTCCGCTTCCTGGCTGGGGATCCGGCGGCCGCCAAGGCGCTCAGCGGAGACGGGCAAGCACTGGCCTCGCTGCGCGACCGGCTGGTCAAAGAAGAGCAACTGATCGTGATGTTCGGCTCGGAGTTGCGCGCCAGTGACATCAGCACTCTGGTTCGCGCGCTTCCCAACGCCCGGTTCATCTGCCTGGGCGACTATGCCAATTCGCGCGGCGCGGCCGATATGGGCCTCTACCCGGACCTGCTGCCGGGCTACACTCCGCTGAGCGAAGCCGGACGCTTCCGCGAGGAATGGAGCGCGGACCTGCCTCAGCAGCCGGGGCTCGACCTGCAGCAGATGTTCACCGCTGCCGGCGCGGGGCAACTGAAAGCCATGTACGTGGTGGGCTCGAATCCCGTGGTCCGCTACAACGTGGATCCGCACGCGCTCTCCCGCAGCTTTCTCGTCGTCCAGGATATGTTCCTGACGGAAACGGCAAGCCTCGCCCACGTGGTACTTCCCGCCGCCAATGCCTATGAGAAGTCGGGCACGTTCACCAACACCTGCGGTGATCTGCAGATGCTGAAGATGGCGGGTGAGGTGGAAGGAACCAAATCGGATTTCGAAATCATCGTCCGCATCGCTGACAAGATGGGATACGACCTGAAGCGCCTGGTGCCCTTCGGCCGTCCTACCTATGCGGACATGGGCCAGTCCCGGGGAGCGCAATCCGGCGAAGCAGACCGCCATGCCGTGTGGCTGGAAGCGCATGATCTGGAGCCGCGCATGTCGCCCTTCGATCCTGTCGCCATGCTGGACGAAATTCAGCGCCTGGTGCCCGGCTACGAGGTCCCGCGGCTCAATCTGGCCGCCGGAAACGAAGAACACACCGGGGTACCGGCGCGGGCTGCGGGATCGCTGCCCAGCCATCCGGAACTGATCGTGCCCTCCGAGGATACGCTGTTTACTTCCGGAACATTGGGCAGGTATTCGAGCACGCTGGGAGCGGTCGTGGAAGCTCGCCGTACCGAACCCGCGGACAAAAAGGTGGAAGTCTAAAGAAGTTTGGAACGGGCCGGCAGCCTCCAGGCCTGTCTGGGGATCCGAAACAAGCGGCGGTTGCCGCTGAGGCAGTTTGCAACAGACATGCGGCGGGAACATTGCCGCGCCTGAGGGAAGCGGTTTGCCTGAAACTGGAAATCTGAGCACTACGACGTTCGTTCTCATCTCGCTGGTGAAGATCGCCATCATGCTGTGGTTTCTTCTCACCGCGGTGGCGTATACCGTGTGGCTGGAGCGCAAGGTTGTGGGCCGCATCCAGAACCGCTGGGGACCCACCCGCGTGGGACCATTCGGGCTGCTGCAACCGCTGGCCGACGGGCTGAAGTTCATCCTGAAGGAAGACCTCACCCCGCCCTACGCGCACAAGCTTCTCTATATTCTTGCGCCTATGATCTCCGTGGGTACGGCGCTGATTGCCATTGCGCTGATTCCCATTGGTCCCTGGGTCACGGTGAACGGAATCAGCACTCCGCTGCAGATCACCGACACCAATATTTCCCTGCTGATCATCCTGGGAATCAGCTCCATCAGCGTGTATGGAGTCGCGCTCGCCGGCTGGTCTTCCAACAGCAAGTATTCGCTGCTGGGATCGCTGCGCGCCAGCGCCCAGATGGTGAGCTACGAGCTTGCCCTGGGGCTTTCCCTCGTTGGCGTCCTGATTTTTTCCGGCACCTTCAGCCTGGCGGGAATCGTGCAATCCCAGCACGCCTATTGGTTTGGCTTTTTACCCAAGTGGAACATCTTCCGCGGGCAGATTGTGGCCTTCCTGGTATTCATCACGGCGGCATTCGCGGAAACCAACCGCATCCCCTTCGACCTTCCCGAAGCGGAAACCGAACTGGTGGCGGGCTACCACACCGAGTACAGCGCCATGAAATTCGCCATGTTTTTCATGGCGGAGTACGCGGCCATGTTCACGGTCGCATTCCTGGCGTCTGTGCTCTTTCTCGGAGGATGGCAGGGGCCGGTGTTTGGCCCGGCGTGGATGCATGCCTTGCTGCCCGTCTTCTGGCTGTTCCTGCGGGTGTTCCTGTTCCTGTTTCTCTATATCTGGATTCGCGGCACGCTGCCGCGCTTCCGCTATGACCAACTGATGGCGTTTGGCTGGAAGGTACTGCTGCCTCTGGCCATTGCCAACGTAATCGTCACCAGCTTTTTCGTGGCCTGGATGGCCTGATAGTCCGCGGGCTCATGCGCGGATTGTTTCCGGGTCGCTGTTTTTGAACCACGCGCAGGCGTTACGGAAACTTGAAACTCGAAACTGGAAACGGTTCTTATGTGGCTTCACTGGCTCCTGTTTTCTTTCTTTGCTGTGGTGGCGCTGGCGGGCGCGATTAACCTGCTGGTGCAACGCCATCCCATCAACAGTGCCCTGTCGCTGATTGTGGTGATGGGAGCCCTGGCGGTGGAATACCTGCTGCTGGGCGCCGAATTCGTCGCCGCGGTTCAGATCATTGTGTACGCGGGCGCGATCATGGTGCTGTTCGTCTTCGTGATCATGCTGCTCAATGCCGGCGTCGAAGAACATACGAAGGGAAGCCGCGTCGCACTCATCTTGGGCGTGCCGGGCGTGATCGCGGTAGCGGCGGTAGCCGCCTGGATGCTGGTCCGTTCCGACGCCGCTGCCGTTGCCGTGCCCATCGGCGCGCTCTACGGTTCGCCCCAGGCGCTGGGAAGGCTTCTGTTCCACGACTTCCTTTTGCCGTTTGAAGTCACCTCGGTGCTGATCCTGATCGCTATTATGGGCGCCGTAGTCCTGGCTTCGCGCTCCACCTCAACCTGGTCGGGCACCACGGATGTTCGGAGGGAACTCTGATGGTTCCTCTTTCCTATTACCTGGTATTGAGCGCTGTCCTGTTTGCCTGCGACATTCCGCCCCAACACGCGCAAAACCGGCGCATGCTGGGGACCCCGGGAGGGAGATCCTGATGGTTCCCTTATCCTATTACCTGGTATTGAGCGCCGTCCTGTTTGCCTGCGGCATTGCCGGCTTCCTCATCAAGCGCGACATCATTGCTATTTTCATGTCCATTGAGCTGATGCTGAATGCGGTGAACTTGTCCTTTGTAGCCTTCGCTGCCTATTGGCACGCGCTGCAAGGACAGGTCTTTGTATTTTTCGTCATGGTCGTGGCCGCGGCCGAATCAGCCGTCGGCCTGGCCATCATTATCGCTGTCTTCCGTACGCGCGAGACCCTGAACGTGGATCGCGTGAATTTGCTTAAATTGTAATTTTGTCCTTTTGGCTGTGAGCAGCCAGTGGCGAATGATGCAGCGCAAAAGCAACTCGAACCCTGAAACTCGAAACTCGAAACTGCTCTTATGAATCTCTGGCTTATTCCGCTGCTGCCGCTGCTGGGCAGCGCCCTGAACGGACTGCTCGGCCGCAACTTGCCCAAGAAGGTGGTTGCTGCCATCGGACTGGCATTTCCCGGTGCCGCCCTGGCCTGGACCTGGGTGGTGGCGGTGCGCTTCTTCCAGTTGCCCGCCACAGCCATACCGCACGTCGAGAACTACGCCGCCTGGCTGGGCGCGGGCACCTTCAGCGTCCACTACGGCCTGTATCTCGATCAGCTTTCCATGCTGATGGTGCTGATCGTGACCAACGTGGGCTTTCTCATCCACCTATACTCCGTGGGCTACATGGAGCATGAAGGCGGCTACTATCGCTTTTTCGCCTACCTGAACCTGTTCATGTTCTTCATGCTCACCCTGGTTCTAGCCAACAACTACCTGCTGATGTTCGTCGGCTGGGAGGGAGTGGGGCTGGCATCGTATCTGCTGATCGGATTCTTCTTCCTGCGGGATTCCGCCGCCGCCGCGGGAAAGAAGGCGTTCATCGTTAACCGGGTTGGCGACTTCGGTTTCCTGATTGGACTGTTTCTGCTGATCGTGAACTTCGGCTCGCTGAACTTTGCCGATATTTTCCCCCGGGTCGCGGGAATGCCAGTGGAGACCGCCGGCGCCGGTGTGCTCACAGCGATTGGTCTGCTGATGCTGGTGGGGGCTGCGGGAAAATCCGCGCAGCTTCCTCTCTACGTCTGGCTGCCGGACGCCATGGAAGGTCCCACGCCGGTTTCCGCCCTGATTCACGCCGCCACCATGGTCACGGCCGGCGTCTACATGATTTCGCGCTCGCACGTCATCTTCAACCATGCGCCCATGGCGCTCACGGCGGTGGCCATCATCGGCTGTGCGACGGCCCTCTTCGCCGCCACCATCGCCATCGTGCAGCACGACATCAAGCGCGTGCTCGCCTACTCCACGGTCTCGCAGTTGGGATACATGGTTCTGGCCTGCGGCGTTGCCGCCTATAGCGCCGGCATGTTCCACCTGATGACGCACGCCTTCTTCAAGGCACTGCTTTTCCTGGCCGCGGGCTCCGTCATCCACGCCCTGGGAGGCGAGCAGGACATGCGCCGCATGGGTGGCTTGCGCAAACATATCCCCTGGACGTTCTGGACGATGACGGCGGCCACGCTCGCTATCTCCGGCGCTCCCCTGTTCAGCGGATTTTTCAGTAAGGACGAAATCCTCTGGCAGACTTACTCCAGCCCGTATGGCGGAAAAGTCTACTGGGCGGTGGGCGTGCTTACGGCCGGCCTCACCTCCTTCTACATGTTCCGGCAATGGTTCCTGACGTTCTTCGGCGAGTACCGCGGCAAACTCGAGCATCACGACGAAGCTAAGGGGCGCGAGGAACATCAGCACCAGGGACACATTCACGAGAGCCCCAAGGTCATGCTGCTGCCGCTGGTGGTGCTGGCCATCCTTTCGGTTGCCGGGGGATGTATTGGCGTGCCCCAGGCACTCGGCGGCTCCAATCACTTTGAGCATTTCCTGGCCCCGGTGTTTGAATCGGGCTCCGCCGCCGGCGCCGCAGGACAGATCCTGCCCGCAACTGCAAATGAGGCCGGACCGGGACTGCTGGCTACCGCTCACAGCAGCGGGGAAGAACTCGCCACCAGCGCGGTAGCAACTTCCCTGGCCCTCCTGGGATTCCTGCTTGCGTGGCTCTTCTATTACAAGAATCCTCGTCTGCCGGAGCAGATCGGGAACGCTTCCAGACGGCATACCGGGTTTTGAGCAACAAGTACTACGTGGATGAGTTCTACAACGCCGCGATCGTGAAACCGATCCTCGAGGGCTCGAGTGTTCTGCTCTGGCGCACGATTGATGCCCGTGTGATCGACGGTACCGTCAACAATGCAGCCCGGGCCGCGGGCGAGGTCTCCGACACGGTTCGCCGCATGCAGTCCGGCAACCTCCGATCTTATGCCGGATGGATTGCGGCGGGAGCCGCGTGCGTCATTGCCTACATGGCATGGCTGGGGGTGCGGTAATGAGCGGAATGGATCGCTGGATTCTCACGCTGGTTACCTTCGCTCCCCTGGCGGGCGCGCTTTTGCTGCTGGTGATTCCGCGGCGCCCGCGCGACATTCGCTGGTTTGCACTGACGGTTTCGCTGCTCACGTTTCTGCTTTCGCTGCACCTTCCGGTGTACTTCCATCGCGGGCAGGCGGGGTTCCAGTACGAAACCGATCTTGCCTGGATCTCCACTCCCAACATCCACTATCACCTGGGCGCGGACGGCGTCTCCATGTGGCTGGTGGTGCTGACCACGTTCCTTACGCCGCTTTGCGTGCTGATCTCGTGGAAGTCCATCAACGACCGGGTCAAAGAATTTTTCGTGCTGTTGCTGCTGCTGGAAACAGCCATGATTGGCGTGTTCCTGTCGCTGGACCTGTTCCTGTTCTACTTTTTCTGGGAATTCAGCCTGATTCCCATGGCCCTGATCATCGGCATGTACGGTCACGAGCGGCGCATCTATGCGGCAGTGAAATTTTTTCTGTTCACCATGATCGGCTCCGTCTTCATGCTGGCGGCGCTCATTTATCTCTACGTTCAGACGGGCAGCTTCGAGTTCGAGACCATCCGCACTTATCTGGCTTCCGGTGCGATGAATCCCGGCGTGATGAACTGGCTGTTCCTGGGTTTCTTTCTCGCCTTTGCCGTCAAGGTGCCGATCTTCCCGCTTCATACATGGCTGCCCGACGCGCACGTGGAGGCACCCACAGCGGGCTCGGTTCTGCTGGCGGGCGTCCTGCTGAAGATGGGCGTCTACGGCCTTTTTCGCTTTGACATGGGCTTCTTCCCGGAGCAGGCGCGCGCCAACGCTCCCTGGATCATTGCTCTCGCCATCATCGGCATCATCTATGGCGCGCTGGTGGCGCTGGTGCAGCCCAACATGAAGAAGCTCGTTGCGTACTCTTCGGTGAGCCACCTGGGATTCGTGGTGCTGGGGCTGTTCAGTTTTACCCAGGCGGGGCTGGACGGGGCCGTCTTCGTGATGCTGGCCCACGGAATTTCCACCGGGGCGCTGTTCATGCTGTTAGGGGTGATCTACGAGCGGCGTCATACTTATGAGATCCGCCAGTACGGCGGCCTGGCTACTCCCATGCCGCGCTACGCCGCCTTCTTTCTGGTCATTACCCTCGCTTCCATTGGCCTGCCGCTGCTCAATGGCTTTGTGGGCGAGTTCCTGGTGCTTTCCGGAGCATTCCAGGCGCGCCCGCTTTACGGCGTGCTCGCGGCCACCGGCGTGATCTGGAGCGCGGGATATATGCTCTGGCTTTACCAGCGGGTCTTCTGGGGCACGGTCAAACATCAGGAGAACGCTGGACTGCCCGATCTCAACGGCCGCGAAGTGGCAGCCCTGCTGCCGGCCACAGCGCTTGCTCTGGTCATGGGCGTTGCGCCGCTGCTGTGGCTCTCGGGCATTGAACCCTCCGTGCAGCCGCTGGTGCAAACGCCGGAGCAGGCCGTTCAGGTACTGGCGTTGCCGCAGAACCGCATGGCCATCGCCGGTTCAGGAATTTCGAGATCTTCCAACTCCATGATGTCCAAACCCCTCTCCCTGACTTCCGGCGCGGAGAACGTGCAATGAACCTCACCGCCGCCGATTACATGCGTATCCTGCCGGAACTGGTCCTGTCGTTCTTCGGCATTGCCGTGATGCTGCTCGATCCGCTGATGGATCCCGACCGTGACCGCAAGCCCATCGGAATCCTGGCATTCGTGGGTGCCCTGCTGGCCATCGCCGCCACCTTCGTGCAGACGGCGTATCCGGGCGACGGCTTCTTCGGCATGGTGCGCGTGGATACCTTCAGTATCTTCTTCCACTTCGTGATTGGATTCGTCGCCGCCACGGTGATTCTGTCGTCCTTTGAATATCTTTCCGTGCAGCGCATCCGCGCGGGCGAGTACTACGGACTGATTCTTCTGGGCACCGTGGGGATGATGTTGATGTCGTCGGCGATCGAACTGGTGCTGATCTTTATTGCCCTGGAGATTTCCTCGATTGCCACCTATGTCCTGGCCGGGTTCCGCCGTCGTGCCGCAAGCAGCGTTGAGTCTTCGCTGAAGTATTTCCTGCTGGGATCGTTTGCCACCGCGTTTTTCCTTTATGGAGTAGCGTTGATGTTCGGAGCCACCGGCTCCACCAGCATTGATCTTATCGCGAAAGTTCTGCGCTCCGGCGCTCCCCCGCTCGCCTATGCAGCCATCGCTCTCATGTTTGTCGGCTTGGGATTCAAGATCGCGTCCGCGCCCTTCCACGTCTGGACTCCCGATGTCTATGAAGGCGCGCCCTCGCCCGTCGTGGCCCTGATGTCCACCGCTCCCAAAGCGGCCGTGTTCGCCGTGCTGCTGCGCATCCTTTTTGCCGCGGCGGCCCCGGGATGGTTCTGGTTAATCTGGGTTTCGGCCGCGCTTTCCATGACCCTTGGAAATCTGGGCGCCCTGGTACAGACCAACGTCAAGCGCATGCTGGCCTATTCCTCCATCGCGCACGCCGGCTATCTGCTGGTGGCATTCGCGGCGGCCCAGGAGATCGGTATTTCAGCCGCCATCTTCTACACCGCGACCTATGCGGTCATGAATGTGGGCGCTTTCATCGTGATCAGCCACTTCGGCAACGTGGGCGAGCGCTATGTGAGCCTGGAAGACTATTCCGGTCTGGGACGCCGCGCTCCCGCCCTGGCAGCCGTGCTCACGGTGTTCATGCTGTCGCTCATCGGCATTCCTGCCACCGGCGGCTTCTTCGCCAAATTCTACGTCTTCAGCGCGGCTCTCCAGTCGCACCTGGTGTGGCTGACGATCATTGGCGTCCTCAACAGCGCCGTCGCCGCTTACTACTACCTGCGCGTAGTGGTCTATATGTACATGCGCGAGCCGCGGGAAAATGTCCCCGTCATACCGATGCCCGCGTCCGTGGGCGTGTCACTCGCCGTAAGCGTCTTTGCCACCATCTATCTTGGTGTGCTTCCCGGACGTGTTCTGGAATACGCGCTGCAGTCGGCACGGGCCCTGGTCCGCTAGCGATCTGGTTTCCCCGCGTCATCTGTTGCCGCGCTGCCGCGGCTGCCTTCAGAAATCTTTGAGTTTTTCGATCAGGATTCGCGGGTGGATCGGTTTGGGAAGCAGGTCAAAATCCAGACCTTCGGATCGCGCATCCGCCAGCAGGTCCGCGGTGGCTGCCTGGCCGGAAAACAACAGGATTCTGGCCTCGGGACAGAGCTGGCGCACGATTTTCGCCGTTTCGATTCCAGTCATTCCCGGCATCATTACATCGGTGATCATGCAGTCCGGGCAGTAGCCTGCAGCCATCTCTACCGCTTCATTGCCGTTATAGGCCGCCGTCGCCTGAAATCCACTTCGCTCCAGAATCGCGACGATCGTATCGGCAATCAGCGGCTCATCATCCACCACCAAGATCTTGCTGATAGCTCGCGGATTGTTGTTCTCTGTCAAAACTTGCGTACGATTCATAGTCGAAAAAATCGCGAATGTTGACATGGAATGCTCGCGCTGCCTTTCTCCCTGCCTAGTGGCATTTCCCGGGCCACTTCCCTAACTCGGTGTAACTACAAGGTCGTGGCCTAAGGTGTTCGGCACAGGCCTGGAGTTTTTTCCCGCATGCTGGCAGTGGTTACATAGAGAAAAACGGTTGCTCCTGGTTCGCAAGAATCTTCACTTTTTCGAGAATATGTCCTGAACCAAACCGGGGCATTCACGCTATTTCATTCGAAATGCTAGTCTTAGAAGCTAAATCGTGGGATGACATCATCGCAGCACGAGCTACTTCCCGGCTGCAAAGGAACACGTAATGAAGAGCTTTTTCCTGTTTGCCCTACTGATCGGCGGCAGCGCCGCCTTCGCCCAAACCAAACCCGTGCACGCGTACGGGGCCAATCTCGAGGGGTTCTCCTATCCATATCCCGTAAAACGCCTGCGTTTCGAGTCGCAGCGCCAGCTGCTGTCAATGGCCTACATGGACATTCCGGGCCGGAATGCAAACGGCCATACCGTTGTGCTCTTGCACGGCAAGAACTTTTGCGCAGCGACCTGGGAAGGGGTAATTGGTCCGCTCAGCGCCGCCGGTTATCGCGTCGTGGTTCCCGACCAGATTGGGTTTTGTAAATCCAGCAAGCCGGAGCAATACCAGTACAGCCTGCATCAGCTTGCCGCCAACACGCGCCGTCTCACGGATTCCCTTGGAATCCACCGCCTCATCATCATGGGACATTCCATGGGCGGAATGCTGGCTTTCCGTTACGCCCTGCTCTATCCCGAACAGGTGGAGGCTCTGGTGGTGGTGAACCCGCTCGGATTAGAAGACTGGAAGGCCAAGGGCGTTCCCTATCAGACCATTGACTCCATCTACCGCAATCAGCTTCACACAACGTTTGAAAGCATCAAGAACTATGAGCTCCACACCTATTACGTGGGCCAATGGCGTCCCCAATACGATCGCTGGGTTGAGATGCTGGCCGGCATGTACGCCGGCCCGGGTCACGAACGCGTGGCTTGGAGCCAGGCACTGACTTCCGACATGATCTATACCCAGCCTGTGGTGTATGAGTTCCCTGACATACGAGTTCCCACTCTTCTGCTGATCGGCGGCCGCGATACCACCGCGCCCGGCAAGAGCACAGCGTCGCCGGAGGTCGCGGCGCAACTGGGTCATTACGCGGAACTGGGCCGCCGCGCCGCCGAAGCCATTACCCACTCCCGCCTGGTTCCTTTCCCCGACCTGGGACACGCGCCCCACATCCAGGACCCTGAACGCTTCAATAAGGCCTTGTTGGAGAACTTGCAGGAAATCCTGAAAAAGTAAAACTTCCAATCGCAGCTATTCGATGGCTAGCGCAATATCGCGCCCATCGAACATCCACACGGCGCCCAGCCAGAACGCGATCACTTCAACTGTCGCCAGCGCGAGCAGCGGCAAGGAAGGTGCGTGGCTTGCCGTCAGAGAGCCGTCCATGATGTAGACCATCAGGGGATACACAGGCACGAAGGCCAGATTGGCGCCACCCAGAGTCAGGGCCAGTGCCGCGGGAACCGCCGCTGTTACCGCCGTGGCAGCCAGGGCAAACAGAGGGCTGAGAAAGGTTGAGAAAAAGCGCCACCGCTGCAACCAGCATAGCGGTGAGAAACAGAACCAGCAGCAGCCATCCCACAGGGCCGAATGCTACCGCGGTTTCGCGCAACATCCAGAAGGCGCCCAGGGCCATGGCAAGGACATAGATGGCTTCCACTGCCCCCACTCCGAACAGCAGTCCCGCCAGATATTCTCGCCGTTCGACGCCTTTCGACAATACCAATAGAATGCGCCGGGAACGACGCTCGTTCTGAATGGCCGAAGCCGCCAGAAAGGTTCCGAAAGCCACGCCATAAATGGCCTGCTGATGCAGAAAAAAGGCGGCGTCTCCCAATCGAGGATCCCCATCCAGGCCCAGTACGAGGCTGCTGCCGAAGACCCATGCCAGCAACACCAGCACCAGCCATCGCTGCTCGCGCAGGGAATTGCCGGCAATGAGAAGAATCGATTGCATCAGGAAAGCTGGGACGAGCCGCTCCGGGTAAGTTCCACAAAGACTTCTTCCAGTGCCCTCCGCTGCGGGCTCACGCGAACTACTTCGCCACCGAGAGCCCAGATTCGCTCGATAGCCTGCCGTTGCCCCGCGGCAGACACGGTGAATCGCACCACACCGTCGCTCAGGACCGCGTCCGGAAATTCCGCTGCAGAAACGCCGCGCGCGGCAATCTCGGTGCGCTCCCGCGTTTCCAGCAGATCGGCAGTCGTTCCCATGCGGGCGATCTGCCCCCGGTTCAGGATGGCGATGCGGTCGCAGACCAGCTCGATTTCCGAGAGCAGATGCGAGCTGAGAAAGATGGTTTTGCCGGCGCCGCGGACGCGCTGCAGCAGCTCGCGAACGGCGACCCTGCCCAAGGGATCGAGCGCCGACGTGGGCTCGTCCAGAATCAGCAGTTCGGGGTCGTTCACCAGCGCCTGTGCCAGGCCCACGCGCTGCAGCATGCCCCGGGAAAACTTCCCCGCGTTCCGGTTCTGGATTTCCGAGAGTTCCAGCGTCTCAAGAACGTCATGCACGGAACGAGCCAGGACCGGATCCCGCAATCCGTTCAGCGCACCATAGAAGCGCAGCAGCTTGCCTGCGGGACGGTGGTAAAGGGCCACATTCTCGGGGAGAAAGCCCACGCGCCGGCGCGTGGGCGCGTCTCCGAAGGGCTGCCCCAGCATACGGCCCGATCCGCTGGTGGGCCGCATGAAGCCCATGGCCAGATGGATCGCCGTGGTCTTTCCCGCTCCATTCGGCCCCAGAAAGCCGAGAATTTCGCCCTTCTCGATGCGCAAAGAAAAACCATTGAGCGCCACGATACGGCGCGGATGCCAGGCGCCTTCGCGATATTCTTTCCCGACACTCTCGAACTCCAGGGCGGGGATCATGGAATGTCAGTGTGCGGTTTCCGGCTGCAGGTTGCAAATCCTCGCAATAAAAAGCCCCTACCGACGGGCAGGGGCCGACCTGAAAAATCCGCTAGACCACCTTGGCAAAAATGATGACCAGCGTGTACAGCGCCAGAGACTCAATCAGCGCCAGCCCGAGAATCAGCGCCAACTGGATGCCGGGACGGGCGGATGGGATTGCGGGCAAGGGCCTCGGTAGCGGCGGCCGTGGCCTTCGCCTGACCGATTCCGCAGACGGCGGAGGCAATGGCCATGGCAAAGCCGGAAGTAATAGCGACCCAGTTCGTGTGCGCTACCGCTGCGGCGCCAGCCTCCTGGGCATAGAGCGGCGAGGCCAGGCACATGGCGGCCATCACCAGAAACAGAAAACTCATTGTCTTACGCATCTCACACATCTCCTCATCAAATTGCCGCCAGTGGGTGGTTGACCTCATCCTCGTGCAGAGGCCCTCACGCTGTACGGCGTTCTTCGTGGTTCGTTCTTGGCTGTTCGGGCAAGCCACAGTTGCCGAAGGAAGCAGCAGCCAACAACCAGCAACGAAGGGCCCGGTTAGTGCTCTTCCGCCACCGCGCCCGAAAGATACACCATCGTGAGCAGGACGAAGATGTAAGCCTGCAGGAACGAGACGAAAACGTGCAGCCCCAGAAAAACAACCGGAACACCAATCGGCAGCAGGGAAAAGAACACCAGGGTCACCAGATCGCCGGCAAACATATTGGCATACAAGCGGACCGAGAGCGAAAGCACGCGGGCGAGATGGCTGACGATTCAATCGGCACCATCAGTGGCGCCAGAGCCGGCATGGGGCCCGCAAAGTGCGCGGCATAGCGCACTGGCCCCTGCTTGCGGATGCCCTGGAGGTGATAGTAGAAGAAGGCCGCAATCGCACAGCCTAACGGAACCGTCTTTACTGCCGTTGGGGATTCAAATCCCGGAACCACCCCGATCAGGTTGTCGAAAAGAATGTACAGGAACAACACCAGAAGGAACGGAACGAACGGCTCAGGATGGTGCCCGATGATTTCCTTACTCTGATCGTGAATAAAGCCATGCAGACCTTCGATGATGTGCTGCAGGGCTTTGGGATTTTCCACCGAAAGCCGGGAACGCAGGACGAGGAAAATTACCACCAGCAGCGCCACCACCACCAACTGGATGGCGACCGAGGCAGGGACAGGCATTTGGGGATTGGCAACGGGGATTCCCAGGGCGTGCAAGCCGGCATTCACCGGGCCCGCCAGGAAATGATTTACCAGTCTGGTGACAGGAAGTTCCGCAACCATCTTGCCTTCAATAATGCCTGCAATCGGCCCTGGCCCTGCGCCTCAAACTCCCCGCCGCAAGGCAACATAGAGTTCGTATCCAGCCTCGCACAGGATGGCGGCCACGGCCAGAAACAGGCCGCCAAAAAACCCATTCAAGCTGGCGGGAGAACTAGTGAATATAGCATAGGCAACAACGGCCAGCAAAACGTAGCGCAGCAGGAAACGGAAGGCCACCATGCCCCCCGGCTGGGCCCGCCCGCTGCGGGTCGCCCGGTCCGCCAGCACCCCCACCACCTGCTTCAGCCAATGGAAATTCACATAGGCAATGGTGCTGCCAACCAGCACGCCCAGCCCCATCTGCCATCCCAGTGCGGCCCATGCCGACACGGTAGCAGCAGCGCCCAGCACCAGCATGAAACCACGAATACGGCCCAGCGCGCCGGAGTAGAAGGGCTCGGCGTCCGTGACCATGCAAGCGTCTCCGCTCAAAACCGCCTCACTTCGATTCCCGCGAAACGGCGCGAACCAGTTCCACGAAGCCAGCCGCAATCCCGAAAAGGAGTCCAACCAGGTACAGGAAAGACGTCCCCAGCCAGCGGTCCAGTGCGCTCCCAACCAACCAGCCTACCACCGTGGCGGCGGGAAGAGTAAGCGCAAGCTGGCTGTAGCGCGCAGCCTGCACCACAAAGTTGCGCTTCGAGTTATCGCCGTCCTCTGCCGGACGCCGCTCATTGGAACTGGTTTGCACTCGTCAGCTCGGGATTATTTCAGCAGCCCTATCTGCGTTCCCACGGTGGTGATTCCCAGCCCCCAGTGCGCAGCGCGAATGAACATGTCGGGGAAGACGCCAATCCATACGGTGGCGAAACCGGTGATGAGCAGGGCCACGCGCATCCCCGGGCTCATGCTCACCGGCTCGGCATCTTCGGCCGGGCTCACGAACATGGCATTGGCGATGCGCATGTAGTAATAGAGGCTCACCACGGAATAGAGCACGGCGGCCGCGGCGAGAATGTAGTGCTGCGTCTGGATGAGGCTGAGGAAGATGAAGTATTTCCCCCAGAAGCCCGCCAGCGGCGGAATGCCCGCCAGGGAAAGCAGGAACACCAGCATGAGCATGGCTTCGGCGGGAGCTTTCTGGAACAGGCCGGCAATGTCGCTAATCTCATCGCCAATCACGTCCCGCCGCCGCAGCGAGGTAATGACCGCGAACGCACCCAGGTTCATGAAGGTGTACACCAGCAGGTACACGAGAATGCCCTGAATGCCGGTGGTGTTGGTCACGCCGTCGCTGGCCACCAGGCCCAGCAGCATGTAGCCCACATGGGCGATGGAAGAATAGGCCAGCAGGCGTTTCAGATTGTTCTGCGTAAGGGCGGCCAGGTTGGCGCCAGTCATGGTGGCGATGGCAACAAAAACCAGCAACGGCAGATACAGCGGGCGCATGGGATAGAGCGCGTACAGAAAGATGCGCAGCAGCATAGCCCAGGCGGCTGCCTTGACCGCCACCGACATGAAGCCGGTAATGCTGGTGGGTGCGCCTTCGTAAGCGTCCGGCGCCCACTGATGAAAAGGCACTGCGGCAATCTTGAACAGCAGTCCCACGCCGACCGTCAGCATGGCCAGCATGGCGACCGGGTCGCGCGGATTGGCCGTCATATGCCGTTCCAGCGCAAGTCCGATCAGGCGCAGGTTGGTGCTGCCGGACAGGCCGTAGAGCAGAGAGAGCCCGTAGGCAAAGATCCCGCTGGAAAACGCTCCCAGCAGAATGTACTTGAGCGAGGCTTCATTCGACCGGCGGTTGCGGCGCAGGAAGCCGACCAGCACGTAGATCGAAACCGACATCAGCTCCAGGCCGATGAACAACAGCACCACATCGTAGCCGCAGGCCATGCACATCATGCCCACGATGGAAAACAGCACCAGGGCATAGAATTCGCCGTGGTTCTCGCGCTCGATCTCCAGGTAGCGCATGGACATGAAGATTGCCACCACCGCCGCCGCCAGAAACAGGTAAAAGAAATAGAGCGCGAAGGCATCCAGCCGGATCGCGCCCACAATGCTTTCCCCCTGTCCGGAAAGGAATCCGAAGCTGCCCAGAACGCGGGTCCCGTCCGTGAAGGTCCCGGTCTGGATGCGGATAGCCGCCGCCGCGGAGAAGCCTACGCCAATCAGCGCCGTCACAGCGTTCCAGCGCTTCCATTCCGCCGGCAGCACCAGATCGATCATCAGAATGACCAGCCCGAACAGCGACAGCAGAATCATGGGCAGGCAAAGCGCGTAATCGGTGCTGGTGAAGAACTGCGACATGGGGTTCACTTGCCGTTCGCCTCTTTCGCGTCTGCTTTCGCTTCCATGGAAGCCGCCATGCTCGCGGCCGGCTCACCCAGCCAGTGGGCGCTGACCGGCGCCTGCGTTCCGGGACGCACCACCTGCACAATCTGCCGCACCGGCTGGTCCAGAATCTCAAAAAACGGCTTGGGGTAGAGCCCGATCCAGAAGGCCAGCAGCACCAGGGGCATAAAGTAGGCCATCTCGCGCGGGGTCAGGTCCTGCAGTTTCTCGTTCTTGGGATTGTCGACCGGCCCGAAGAAGACCCGCTGATACAGCCACAACAGGTACGCAGCCGCCAGCACGATTCCCGGCACTGCCCACGCCGCCCACGCGCGATTCTCCGCAAACGTGCCCTGCAGAATCGTGAACTCACCGATGAAGCCGTTGAGCAGCGGCAATCCCATGGAGGAGAGAAACATGATCATGGTGATGGTGGCGTACTTAGGCATCACGTTGGAGATGCCACCGTACTCGGAGATCTCGCGCGTGTGCCGCCGTTCGTACAGAATGCCCACAATCAGGAAGAGCGCGCCAGTGGAGATCCCGTGATTGATCTGCTGCAGAATTGAACCGCTGATGCCCGCCTGATTCAGGACGAAAATTCCCAGCGTGCAGAAGCCCAGGTGGCTGACCGAACTGTAGGCCACCAGCTTCTTCATATCCTTCTGCATCAGGGAGACCAGCGCGCCGTAGATGATGGCGATGATGGAGAGAGTAATCATCCAGCCGCGTACCACGTTGTTGCTGACCACGCCGGGAAAGAACGGCAGCGAAAAACGGACGAACCCGTAGGTCCCCATCTTCAGCAGGACTCCTGCCAGGATCACCGAACCTGCCGTGGGCGCCTCCACGTGGGCGTCCGGCAACCAGGTGTGGAAGGGGAACATGGGAACCTTGATGGCAAAGCCCAGGAAAAACGCAAAGAACAGCCACACCGCGTAGTGAAAGGGAATCTGCGGAGCCGTCTGGTAGAGCGCCGGAATGCTGAAGGTGTACACGCCGGTGACGCTTTGGTGATGAAAGTACAGGAACAGGATGCCCAGCAGCATCAACACCGAGCCCAGCAGCGTGTAGAGAAAGAACTTGATGGCGGCGTATAGCCTGCGCGGCCCTCCCCAGATGCCAATCAGCAGGTACATGGGCACCAGCATGGCTTCCCAGAAAACGAAGAACAGGAAGAAATCCAGGGACATAAAGACGCCCAGCATGCCCGTCTGCAGCACCAGGAACCAGGCGTAGTATTCCTTCACCCGGACGTCGATCGCCTTCCATGAGGAGAAAATCGCGATCAGTCCCAGCAAGGTCGTCAGCAGGATCAGCAGGAACGAGATGCCGTCGATCCCCAACTGGTAGCCGGCGCCAATCGAGGGAATCCAGTTATTGGCGCTGCCCTCCAGAAACTTGAACCCCGGCTCGAAGCGCTGCTGCCAGAACCAGGGAATCAGCGGAAGGGACACCAGGAATCCGGCCAGGGCAAACAGGTTCGCCACGTAGCGAATGGTGTTCTTGCTCTCCTTGGGGATGAACAAGAGCACCAGAGCGCCCAGCAGGGGAGTGATCAAAATGATCGTCAGAATATGGTTCTGCATTCCTAAGCTCTCAGCTTTCCGCTAAGTTGCTTTCAGCTTGCTTCCTGAACCCAGCCCTCGGTCGAACCCGGCTGCGGCTCACTTCAGCAGGTAATAAAAGACAAAGCCCGCCAGTCCCGCCACCATGACCAGGGCATACCACTGCACCAGCCCCCACTGCACCAATCGCACCGGGAAAGAAAGTGCGCGCGTCAGCAGCGCGGGGCCGTTCACGAACACGCCGTCTACGATCCACTTGTCCCACCAAGAGGAGGCGCTCCCCCACAGGCGAGTCATCCAGCCCGCGCCATTCACGACGCCGTCGATGACCTCGGCGTCAAACTTCCACAGACCTTCGCCCGCTCCCATGGCGCCCAGGCGCACCCCACCCAGGGGACGCCTCCCGGTAAAGATGCAGTCATAAGCTTCATCCACGTAGTACTTGTTCAGCAGCGTGCTGTAGACCTGAGGCGAGGCCTGCTCAATGGGCTCCGCGTAATCCCTCCCGGCATTCACATAGGCTCGCCGCGCCAGATACCAACCCACCAGCGCCACTCCTACCGACAGGAACATGAGCAGGTATTCCGTGGGATCGACACTTTCGGCGGCTCGCGCGGCTTCCATGGCCGCAGGTCCCTCGCTATGCACAACCTCGGCGGCGTTGCCTGCAAACACTGGCTGCAGGTAATGCTCAAAGCGATCGCTGCCGCCCAGAGCATGGGGGAGACCCAGGTATCCTGCGAAGATGGAACAGAAGGCCAGCACCACGAGCGGGACGGTCATGGAACGCGGCGACTCGTGCACATGATGCTCGGCCTCGTGGCTCATGCGCGACGGGCTCCAGAACGTCAAGTACACCAGCCGGAACATGTAGAACGCCGTCATGAATGCGGTGATCCAGCCGGTAAACCAGAGCACATGGTAGGCATCGTTGGGCCATAGCCACGCCTGCCACAAGATTTCGTCTTTGGAAAAAAATCCCGCCAGGCCGGGAATGCCGGCGATGGCCAGCGTGGCAATCAGCATGGTGCGAAAGGTGGTGGGAATTCTTCCCGCCAGGCCGCCCATGTTGCGCATATCCTGCTCGCCGCTCATGGCGTGGATGACCGACCCGAGCTCCCAGAAACAGCAGCGCCTTGAAGAAGGCGTGGGTGAAGACATGGAACACGCCGGCGGCAAAGGCGCCCACGCCCAGCGCCAGAAACATGTATCCCAGCTGCGAAATCGTCGAGTAGGCGAGCACTCGCTTGATGTCGTTCTGCACCAGCGCAATGCTGGCGGCGAAAAACGCCGTCAAGCCGCCGATGATCGCCATGATCTTCATGGTTTCCGGCGCCAGCGTGAACAGGGCGTTGCTGCGCGCCACCATATAAACGCCGGCGGTGACCATGGTTGCCGCATGGATCAACGCGGAGACCGGCGTGGGACCTTCCATGGCGTCCGGCAGCCAGACATAAAGCGGAATCTGCGCCGATTTACCGCAGGCTCCAATCAACAGCAACAGGGTGGCGCCCATCATAATGGGATCGCCGATTGAGAACTGTCCGCTGCGCGCCGCAGCGGTGACCGTGGTGAAACGCAGCGAACCCGTGTACCAGATGATGGTGAACATGCCCAGCATGAAGGCGGCATCCCCCACGCGGTTCACGATGAAGGCTTTGTTGGCAGCGGTGCTGGCGGAATGCCGCAAAAAATAAAATCCGATCAGCAGGTACGAACACAGGCCCACGCCCTCCCATCCCACGAACAGCATGGCGTAATTGTTCGCCAGGACAAGCGTGAGCATGGCGAACATAAACAAATTCAGGTAACCGAAGAAGCGGTAATAGCCGCCCTCGTGCGCCATGTATCCGGTAGAGTAAATATGGATGAGCATGCCCACGCCGGTCACAAATAGCAGCCAGATAGCGGAGAGCGGGTCGAGCAGGAACCCGGCTTCGGCCTTGAACTCCACCGGCTGGCCATTGTGCCCGGGGATGGTCAGCATGCCGGTGTCGCTGCCCAGCCAGGTGTACATCACCTTTTCGAACGGAGCGTTGGCATGCTGCGCGGCAAAATCGCTGTATTGCCAGACCGCCAGCACTGCCCAGCAGAACGCCAGCACCACCACGCCCACACAGATAGCGTTGACGAAACCGTGATTCTCGCGGCCGTGAAGCGCAGACTGGGAATCGGACGGACCGTGCGCCGCGTGCGGGTCGCGATGCGTCACCGCGGGATCGGGATCCGCGTGCGCGTCCAGCGGGTGCGCCACGCCCCGGGAGGCGGCGCGTCCAAAAAACAGCATCATGGCGGCGCCGAATGCCGGCAGCAGCGGGATAATCCAGATATGTTCGAGAAAAAAGCCTGCAGCCATCAGTTTTCAGCCTTCAGCTTGTCGTTACCGGCCCCACTTCCCGGTTGAGCTTCGTCCCCACGACGCACTCGTTCAGAACTTCAGAAGGTCCGCTTCGTCCACATTCACCGTTTCTTTATTGCGGAAGAAGGCAATCACAATGCCCAGGCCCACGGCCGCCTCCGCTGCCGCCACGGTAATCACAAAAATCGCAAACACCTGCCCGTCCAGGTTGTAGAGCCGGGAGAACGCCACCAGATTGAGGTTGACGGCATTCAGGATGAGCTCAATGGACATCAGGATAATGATCACATTGCGCCGAGTGACCACCCCGATGACGCCAATCATGAATAGCGCCGCCGCGACAACCAAGTAGTGCAGTGTGGTGATTTCCATAAAAAGTTCTCAGCTCTTACCTCTCAGCTTTCAGCCATTTCTTTGCCCCGCTTGGGCGTCGAGCGGCTCGGCCTCCTCGTCTTTTTCGAGGTTAGGTGCTTGCCAAGCCGGTCGCTGCGGACCCATGTTGCCAAACGGGTCCAACTTCGACCGAGGTCTTATTGTTCTTGACAGTGGTTCTTCCGCTCATTTCTATGCCTCGTTGTCCATCAACGTCACCCCGAGCGAGCACGAAGTGCGAGTCGAGGGGTCACGCCTTGCTCCTTTGGCCTCCATCCCTGATTCATGTCGTGCCAATCAGGGTTTATGCTTTCAATGAGCCAAATCTTCTTCTCACGACGCCAGCGCTTGATCTGCTTTTCACGATCGATCGCTTTGCGAACGTCATCGAAGCTTTCGAAATACACCAGGCGACAAAAGTTAAACTTCGCCGTGAAGCCCTCGAATTCTTTGTTCTCGTGCTCCCACATGCGCCGGTCCAGGTTATTCGTCATTCCGACGTACAACACGCGAGCCGCACTTGCCAGGATGTATACGTAATATCTGCGCCTTGTCATTCCAAATCCTGGCCCCTCGACTCGCGTTCCGCGCTCGCTCGGGGTGACAAATATTTGCGCTTCTCAGCCCCATTGATATTTGAGCACGTACTCACACCCTCCGCTTGGCCATGACCACCGCTCCCACAATCGCCACCAGCAGCAGCAGAGAGGCGATCTCGAACGGCAGCAGGTAGTCCTGGTAAAGCGTGAGAGCCACCTGCTGCACGTTGCTCTGCTCCGGGAGACTAACGGCATTGGCCGGAAAAATAGCCCGTCCCCGCAGATACACCACCAGGAACAGGGCTCCCAGCACAACACTCACGACGATGCCCACGTGCCACTGCCGGTTAAACTGCTCTTCCCGCTGCGCCTGGTCCTCATTGACCAGCATGATCACGAACAGAAACAGGACCGTGATGCCTCCGGCGTAGAGAATGATCTGGACGCCTGCAACAAATGGCGCATAAAGCATGAGGTACAGGCCTGCCAGGGATAACAGGGTCACAATCAGCGCCAGAGCGGAATGGACTGGATTCCGCCGCGTGATCACCGCGATGCCGCTCACCACGGCAAGCGTCGACAAAAAATAAAAGAAGAACGGGGTCGCAACCGGTTGCATCTATGCCCCTCCCCCGATCCATCTTGCGATCTCCGGCAACAGGCCAACCACAGCTGTGCCGGCCAGAACCGCCAGCCCCAGCGGCAGCAGCACCTTCCATCCCACGGTCATCAACTGGTCGAAGCGATAGCGCGGAAAGGTGCCGCGATACCAGATGTACAGGTACATGAAGACTGCAACTTTAATCAGGAACCAGAACAGTGGCTGGATGGGATCGCGCACCACCGGGATCAGCAAAACAATTCCCACCAGTGCCAGCACAGCGCCGAAGCCGCCCATTCCCATCCTCTGAACGCGCAGCAGTCGATGGCGCGGCATCTTGCCCGCCTGCCGCAAGGTGAGCACCGCGAGCAATAGAAAGAAGAATCCCGGCACCAGGGAGAAGGCCAGATCCCATGCGTCTCCGCTCAGCCAGTGCGAAAAGGGACGTAGCCATCCGCCCAGCCACAGCGTGGTCGCGATGCCGGAGATGGCAATCATGGCTGCGTACTCTCCCAGGAAAAACAATGACCAGCGAAAGCCGCTGTACTCGGTGTGGAAGCCAGCCACCAGTTCCGATTCCGCTTCCGGCAGGTCGAAGGGCGCGCGGTTGGTTTCCGCTACCATGGCGATGGCGAAGATGCCGAAGGCCACCAGGTGCAGCGGGAAAAACTTGAACACAAACCACACCTGCTGCTGGTCCTGCGCCCGCACGATATCGATCATGCTCAAGGTACCGGTGGCCGATCCCGCGCCGATGCCGTACATTCCTGTGCCGGTGAACGTAGTCAGCAGCACGGCGGAGATCACCGCCAGGCCCATGGCGATTTCGTAAGAAACCATCTGCGCGCTGGAGCGCAGCGATCCCATCAGGGGATAGTGGGAATTCGATGCCCAGCCGGCGGTAATCACGCCCAGCACGCCCAGGGACGAAACTCCCAGCATGAACAGGACGCCAATGTTCATGTCCGTCACCGCGAAGGTAGGACCGAAAGGGATAACGATCATCGTCGTAAAGGCGGTCAGCACCACGATGACCGGCGCGATCAGAAACACCCAGCGATCGGCTTCGGAAGGCAGAATATCTTCTTTCAGCAGCAGCTTGACGGCGTCCGCAATGGGCTGCAGCAATCCGTGCGGCCCTACCCGCATCGGTCCCAGGCGCACCTGCATGTGCGCCAGCGCCTTGCGCTCCGCCCAGTTCATGAGCACGACGGCCAGCGAAACGCCCAGGAAGATCAGGAGAATATAGACGAAGGCCCAGAAAAAGTTTCCTGCCTGGCCTGGCGTGAGGTTCGAATTGAAGTAGCTGGTGATGTAGTTGAGCACTACCGGTCCACCTCGCCCAATACGATATCCAGCGTGCCGATCACGGCCACCACGTCGGCGACCAGTGCCCCCTGCACCATCTTGTCCAGCGCCTGTAGATTGACGAACGAAGGCGGACGCACGCGCACACGATAGGGCTGGGTCGAGCCGTCGCTCACCACGAAGTAGCCCAGCTCTCCCTTGGGTGCCTCAATCGAGTGGTACACCTCTCCAGCCGGAACCTTCATGACCTTGGGAACCTTGGCCATGATCGGGCCTTCGGGAATACCCTCGACCGCCTGATCGATGATGCGCAGCGACTGCCGCATCTCCTGCATACGCACCAGGTAACGGTCGTAAGTATCGCCGTTTTCCCCGATAGGCATGTCAAAATCGAAACTTGTTGTAGCAGCAGTACGGCTGCGCTTTGCGCAGATCCCATTTCACCCCGCTGGCGCGCAGCACCGGCCCGGTCACGCCCAGTGCAATGCAATCCGGCCCGGAGATCACGCCCATGCCCTTGGTACGCTCCACCCAGATGCGATTGGTAGTCAGCAGCTCTTCGTATTCATCAATCTTCGGCTTCACGAACTTGGAAAACTTCTTCACGTCGGCTTCGAACCCGTCGTAGGTCTCATAGTTCGTGCCGCCGATGCGGAAGGCATGCGTGGTAAGACGGGCGCCGCAATACTTCTCGAAAATCTTCAGAATCTCTTCCCGGTCGCGGAAGGTGTAGAAGAGCGGCGTAATGGCGCCGATATCCAGTGCGTGCGTTCCCAGCCAGAGCATGTGGCTGGCCATGCGGTTCAGCTCCGCCAGAATCGCCCGAATGTACTGCGCTCGCGGCGGCGCTTCCACGTTCAGAAGTTTTTCAATGGTCTCGCAGTATCCCAGTCCGTTAGAGACCGCCGCCACGTAATCCATGCGGTCCACGTAGGGATTGAACATGGTGTAGGTGCGGTTCTCGGCGATCTTTTCCACGCCCGCGATGCAGGTACCCGATGATGCATTCGGTCCCCATCACCTTCTCGCCGTCGAGCTTCAGCATCACCCGCAGCACGCCGTGGGTCGAGGGATGCTGCGGCCCCATGTTGAGGATCAGTTCGTCGGAATCCAGGTAGGTACCCGGCTCGCGGGGCGCATCCTCATAGAACGATTCCCGCTCCAGCCGCCGGGTCAGCTCTTCGCTGTTCTTTCTCCGAGTCGATCACGTCGCTCATTGGCCGCTCTCAATGCCCAGGTTGATCTGCACCCACTCGTTGTCCTGCTGCAGAATCGGGTAATCCTTGCGCAGCGGGTACCCCTTCCATTCCTCCGGCAACAAAATGCGCCGCAGGTCGGGATGCCCTTCGAAACGAATGCCGAACATGTCGAAACACTCGCGCTCCAGCCAGTTCGCGGTGGGCCATAAGGGAACCGCGCTGGGCAGGCTCTGTCCATTCCGCAAGCGCTGTTTTCACCCGAATACGCTCGTCCCCGGGGAAAGGAGTACAGGATGTACACCACCTCAAACTCCTGCCCCTGGCGCTCGGGATAATGCACTGCGGTGAGGTCCACGCAGTAGTCGAACTGCGCCTTCGTCCCGCAGCGCCAGCAGGACGTCTTCGATTACGTCGGATCGCACTGATTAGATAATTTTGTCCCAGGTACGTGCTGGCCTCGCGGATGCCCGAGCCGAACTGCTGCCGCAGGCTGGCCACCAGATCTGACTCCCAGGGCTCCGCCGCAGGGCCAGCGGGCTTGGGCGGCGCGGAATGGCCTTCTTTTTCACCACCCGCCGCCGGCTTCTCGTTCGGTTTGTTTTCCTCAGCCATGTTCACACTTTAAAAAGACCCGGCTCGAGCAAACTGTTCTCGTTCTCCCTGGCGGACACTCCCCTGCTTTCGCGTCGATTCGGGCGGCCTGCCAACCGGGACTGCGGGACAAAAGGACTGGAACTGCCTCCCGCGCACCCGCCGCTAGAGCGGGCGGGGCGTCAGTCCGCGGATTCAGTTGGCTGGTAAAAAATCGCCTTCGCCTGGCGCCGCCACCGATCCTGGCGGGGCTGCCGTGCCGCTGAGCCCTATACCCATTCCAGAGCACCCTTCTTCCAGATCCAGATGTAGCCCACGACCAGAATCAACAAGAACACGAAGATCTCGCACAATCCAAACAGTCCCAGAGCGCGATACTGGGTGGCCCAGGGAAACAGGAAGATCGTTTCCACATCGAAGACAACAAACAGAATCGCCACGATGTAAAAGCGAATGGTATATCGCCCGCGGGCACTTCCCACCGGATCGACGCCACACTCGTACGGCATGAGCTTGGTCTTGTTGGGATTGTCGGGCCGGACCAGCTTGGCTGCCAGAAGGGTCACCGGAATTATGACGGCGATCAGCCCTATAAATATGAAGATCGGCACGTAGTTCTGAGGCATAAGATCCCCGCAGTGATCGTAGGCTACACGCCCCACGCGTGCGCCAAGGCCCCCTACTGCCTATCCCGGAACAACACGGCAGCAGACGCCGCCGCTCCCGATGCTCGATGGACTCAAAGTGCGGAGTCGCGGAAGAGCTTGAGCAGGGAGCGGCAATACTACCCCGCTTCGCATCACGATTCAAGACTTCGATGGAAAATACCGCCCTCAGGGTCCAACCGTCCCGCCAGCCGGCTGCGGGCAGGCAGACCGGCAGCTTTGTGGTCGAGGCACGGCCGTGGTCCGGAGAGAATCGGATTCCGCTGGAACCCCATCCGCTATAATCGGGGGTTTAACTCAACAGGTTCACACTGCCTTGGCATTCGAAGATAGCGTCTATAACCTCCGTCGGGAAAAGCTGGCCCGGATTCAAGCCCTGGGCCATGATCCTTATCCTCATAAGTACGAGGCCACGCACGGCATTCCCCAGATCCTGCGGGAGTACTCCCCGAAGCCGGCCGAGGAACTGGAAGCCGGGCGCGTCGAGGTCCGCGTGGCCGGACGCATTATGGCACTGCGCCTGATGGGCAAAGCCGCCTTCCTCCATCTGCAGGAGAACGGACAGCGGCTGCAGCTTTATGTAAAAAAAGACGCAGTCGGCGAAAAGGGCTTTGAACTGTTCCAGTTGCTCGACATCGGAGACCACATCGGCGCCCGCGGCTATCTGTTTCGCACCCGCACGGGGGAGTTGACCGTGCACGTCGATGAACTCACCCTGCTTTCCAAAGATCTGCTTCCGCTGCCGGAAAAGTGGCATGGCCTGACCGACGTGGAACTCCGCTACCGTCAGCGCTATGTGGACCTGATCGTCAACCCGGAAGTACGGGAGATCTTCGTCAAGCGCAGCCGCCTGGTTCAGGCCCTGCGCCGATTCCTGGACGAGCGCGGTTACGTGGAAGTGGAAACTCCCATGATGCAGCCCATCCCCGGAGGCGCCGCGGCGCGGCCGTTTGTCACCCACCACAATACCCTCGATATCGATCTCTACCTGCGCATCGCTCCCGAACTCTACCTGAAGCGGCTGGTGGTGGGCGGCCTGGAGCGGGTGTACGAAATCAACCGCAACTTCCGCAATGAAGGCATCTCCACCCAGCACAATCCCGAGTTCACCATGCTGGAGTTCTACCAGGCCTACAGCGACTACCGCGACCTGATGGACCTGACCGAGGAAATGTTGCCCTGGGTGGCCCAGCAGGTGAACGGCAGCATGGTCAGCACCTGGCGCGAGCGGGAGATCGACTGGAGCAAGTGGCAGCGGCTCTCCATGCGCGAAGCCATCATCCAGTACTGGCCGGAAGCCGCCGGAGCCAGGCCGGAAATGCCCGACTTCGCTTCCGCCGAATCCGTTGGACGCCTGGTGCAGCGCCTCAATGCTGCGCACACGCCGCACATGCCGTACGATCCCGCGGCGCCCGCCGGAAAAACCATTGCTGACATGTTTGAGGCCGTGGCGGAACCGCACCTTTTCCAGCCCACCATGATCTACGACTTTCCGGTAGCGATTTCGCCGCTTTCCAAAAACAAGAAAGACGAGCCGGACTGGGTGGAACGCTTCGAAGTGTTCATCGGCGGGCTGGAAACTGGCAACGCTTTAGCGAACTCAACGATCCCGAGGAGCAGCGCACCCGCTTCGAGCAACAGCTCCGGGAAAAAGCGCGCGGCGACGAGGAAGCCCACGCCATGGACGAGGACTACATCCGCGCGCTCTCCTACGGCATGCCTCCCGCCGCGGGCTATGGTTTGGGGATTGATCGCCTCACCATGCTTTTGACCGGATCGCCCTCTATCCGCGACGTGATTTTCTTCCCTCTGCTGCGGCCGGAGCGAATTTCCGAGAGCACGGATTCAAATCCCTAGCGCAAACTCAGGAACGCCGGCGCAAGTCACAATGCGTTGACTTCCGATGGTCTGTCTGGCACCATGGTCCGCTTTTTGCAAGGAGAACACATGCCCTACTATATGCACCAGGTCGCATACACTTCGGAGGGCTGGGCGGCAGTGACCAAGCAGCCGCAAAACCGGCTGGAAGCGATTCGTCCGGCCTTCGAAAAGCTGGGCGGCAAAATCGAGACTGCGTACTTCTGCTTCGGCAAGTATGACATAGTGGTGATCAGCAGTTTTCCCGATGCTGTTTCGGCTGCCGCACTGGCAATGGCAGTTGGGGCCGGAGGCGCTTGTAAAGCACTGCACACAACGCCGCTGTTGACCCCCGAGGAAGCGGTACAGGCGATGCAGAAAGCGGCAGGTTCCGGCTATCGTCCGCCAAAATAGAAGCTTTCCACCAATGGAGTCGTCGATTTTTCACGGTGACCGAGCAACAAGCTGCCTTAACTCGCGATCGCGGGACGCACCAGGCGGAATCGGCTGATTTCCGGCGGACAATTGATCCGAATCGGCACGCCGAGATACCCGATTCCTCGATTCACGTATAGCGAATCGCCCTGGTCACGGTAAATCCCGCTCGATACTTGAAGCGCAAAGCAGCCAGCCCGATTGGCTGTCCATTCACGTAGACAAAAACGATTTGTCCTCCACCGTGCGTGTGCCCTGCCAGGGTCAACGTGATTCCGATAGGGATGCACGTCGTCGAAGGTGTCCGGATGGTGCACCAGCAGGATTCTGGGAACCGCCGGCTCGAGCTGCACCGACATTTCCTGCAGCGCTTTTCTCGTCCCCTCCTGGTCATAGCGGAAGAAGCTGCGCCCGGTCCGATTCGCCGTAATCCAGTCCAGGCCCATCAGCGCCAGCCGGTCCTGTCCCGAGCCGAGATAGACGGATTCGTTGCGCAGCGTACGAATTCCGATGGAATCCATTCCCTCGGCGATGTGAACTCCTCCGCGGAACCGCCGGTCATAGCTGTAACGGTCGGAGGCAATGTCATGATTCCCCAGCACCGCAAATGATCCCAGGCTCGACCGCAACCCCGTCAGGCCGCGCAGCGTTGCCGGCAGGTCGGAGAGGTGCCGGTCGATCATGTCTCCGGTCAGCACCACCACATCGGCGCCAAGCGCGTTCACCGTCTTCACCAGATTTCGCAGTTCCGCCTCGCGCAGGTAGGGCCCACGTGCAGGTCCGTGAGTCTGCACGATCGTCATGCCCTCGAGTGCGCGGGGTAGCTGCGGGACGGGAATGACCTGCTCGGAGAGATCTCCAGGTCACTGACTCCGTGATAGGCACCGTAGGCCGTTGCGCCGAAGACCACCGGAACCGCCATGCCCGCACTGCCGGTCAGAAATTGGCGTCTTAAAACCTGCTGCCAGCAACCGATGTCGCGGCCGCTTCCGGCCGGTGGAGAAATTTCCGATGGCCCGCCCGCCGGAAATCGTTTCCTGACGCCGAGTACAGCCGCCGAGATCACGCGCAAGAGGAGCACCGACGGCGAAGAACATCAGCAGTGTGATGATCCAGGTAGTGGTGGGATAGAAACGCAGGCCTGAGAACCGAGGGGAGAAATCCATCAGCAGCGAACCGCCCCGCGCCGAAAGAAGACCAGCAGAGGCAAATTCAGACGCAACACCGCGCCACGATCCCGGCCCGCAGGAAACGCCGCACGTTCTCCGCGCCGCACCCATACTGCTGCAGAACGCCACATCGCCGGCAGGCGAACAGGTTCAGCAACAGCAGAACAACAACAAAAGATAACGGAAACTCATAATGGCGCTGCCCCGCCCGGGACCCCAGGGGAACCCGGCACTCCTTAAGAACACCAGCAGACAAAATCATACCCGAATTGCTGTTCGCAGCCTTCGCGTAGAAGGCATCCCGCCCAAAAGAAAAAGACGAGGAACTCCCCTGCCAGTAAAGCAAAATCTGAAGCAAGGTTTTTGGCTGCTTGATTCCGGCGAACGCGCAACGTGCCAGCAGTCAGAAGACGGCGCAGACAACCGAAAGAGCCAGTGACACCGGCGGTCGAATATCCTACGATGCCGGAGCGATGCCCAATAGAATCTTCCTGGTTACAGCGTGTTTGCTCTTGACCACGCCTCTGGCTGCCCAACCAGGCAGGCCGGCGTTGTTCTACGACCTCTCCGTTCCGCAGCTTGCTTTCGCGGCAGGTGAGATTGCGGCGGCATCGCCGGGCGGAGTGCCCGAGATGGCGATTTCCGATGTGTCGCGCGCCGGCTGTGCCCCGTGCATCGTAATCACGGCCGGGCGTGAGCAATCCCAGAACGTCGCACGGATGCTAGGCGTTACTCCCGCTAAGCTTGATACTCCCCAGTCGTACTCCATCCGGAGGACTCGTTCCCACGACAAGGACATAGTGGCGGTGTTTGGCGCCGATGCAACCGGCGGAATGTACGGCGGGCTCGACATCGCTGAGGCGCTGCGCCTGGGAACACTGGCGAAGATTTCCAATTCTGACCACGCGCCGCGGATCATTCGGCGGGGCATCAAGTTCAATATGCCGTTGGATGTTCGGACTCCTAGCTACTCGGATAATTCGGATGCAGCTCAGGCAAATATTCCGGAGATGTGGTCGTTTGATTTCTGGCGTGAGTTTCTGGATGAAATGGCACGCGATCGTTATAACGTCCTGTCGCTGTGGAGCCTTCACCCCTTCCCATCGATGGTCAAGGTGCCTGAGTATCCGGATGTGGCCCTGCAGGATGGGAAGCGCACCACGGTCAAGATGGATGACACCTACTCGCATACGGGCAGTGACATGGTACGTCCGGCGCTGCTGGAACACACGGAGACGGTTCGCAACATGACCATCGACCAGAAGATCGCGTTCTGGCGGGAGGTAATGCGGTATGCGAAGAATCGTGGAATCGACGTCTACATCATCACATGGAATATCTTCCCCTTTGGGGCCCAGGGAAAGTACGGCATCACAAGCGAGCAGACCAACCAGAAGACCATCGATTATTTTCGAGCAAGCGTAAGGGAACTCGTGCTCGCCTACCCGCTCCTGGCGGGACTCGGGATCACAGCCGGAGAGCAAATGAGCGAGCGCGGGGACGGGTTCTCGAAAGAGAAATGGCTTTGGAAAACCTACGGTGAAGGCATCCAGGACGCCCTCAAGCTGCAGCCCGGACGCAGGTTCACACTGATCCATCGCTATCACCAGACCCGTAACGAGGAAATTTTCCGCGAGTTCAAGAATTATCCGGGTCCGTTCGAATTGAGCTTCAAATATTCCATCGCGCACATGTATTCGATCCCGAATCCCCCCTACATTCAGGAGTTACTGCCCGCCCTGGGAACAGGTCAGCGCACCTGGATCGAGTTGCGCAACGACGACGTTTACAGTTTCCGCTGGGTAATCCAGAGTACGTTCGGCAGTACATCCGCAACATTCCAGGGCCAGACAAAGTTGCCGGCTTCTTGATGGGCCCCGATGGATACATTTGGGGCCGGGAATTTCTATCCCAGGATCCGCAGACGCCGCGACAGTTGGTGATCTCAAAGCAGTGGTATTCATTCCTGCTCTGGGGCAGGCTTGCTTATGATCCTGATCTGACCGACGCGTATTTTGAGCGCATCGTGAGCCGCCGGCTCGCGCCCTCGGATCCGGCGTTACTGTCGCGAGCCTGGGCGGATGCCTCGATGGTGTTCCCCCTGATTACGCGCTTCTTTTGGGGCGACATTGATCTGCACTGGTTCCCGGAGGCTTGCCTGAGTGATCCGCATTACCGTGGTTATTACACGGTGCGTGACTTTCTAGAGGGGCAGACGATGCCGGGAAGCGGAGTGATTCCCATCCTGCAATGGCGCAAACGCCGCCTGGCGAAAGAGGATCCTGGTGGAACCACTCCGATCGAGATCGCCAACGCCCTCGAACGGAACTCGGCGAGCGCCCTTGCGGCACTGCCGAAACTCCGAATGCCGGGAATCGGCAAGGAACTGGCTAAGACACTGGTTGACATCGAGGCCATGGCCGACCTGGAGCATTATTACTCTCTGAAGATCCGTGCAGCCGCGGCACTGGCGTTGTACGACCGCAATTCCGACGAAGCTTCCCATCAGGAGGCCGTGCGGTATCTGCAGCACGCTGTGGAGGCGTGGCGCGACTACGCAAAAGCCTACACCACGAATTACACGCAGCCGCACCTCTACAACCGCGTTGGCTTTGTGGACATCCCCAGCCTCACCGCACGCGCTCGGGACGACGTTCGCATTGCGCAGCAGTGGCAGCCGGGCACGATCCGAACAGATACGCCGCGCGCCAACGTGGCGGACCAGCCGTTCCGGCGCTAGCCGTTCCCGCGGACCGCAAGTTCAGCCCCGCGAGCCGGCAAATGCGGGACAGCACGGCGACGATGAGAGCGAGAGGGTTTTTGAGACTGCTGATTTTGAAGCCGGAGTGAAATGTAAGGACACGGACAAAACACGCACAATCTGAATCGGAGGCTCACCACGATTCAGTTGCAAGTTGTTGAAGAACTGGTGAGCGCGCCGGGACTCGAACCCGGGACCCTCTGCTTAAAAGGCAGATGCTCTACCGTCTGAGCTACGCGCCCGTTCTTGAAATTATCTGGTCCTTCGACTCGCTTTCGCTCGCTCAGGATTTCGCCAGCAGTCTCCCGCTCGGCTCCGCCCTGCGCTCACGCGCGCTCATCGGCTCTACTTAAAAGGCAGATGTTCTACGGTCTGAGACTAGCGCCCGCACAAACTACCAATTTATCACAGCAAAACTGCCTCTCACCGGCCATGTCGATGCCCGGACGGGAATTTGCATCCAATCGAGTTGCTTGTTCATTCTTCCGGAGCGCAAGGATTCATTGCTTACTTTCATCTTCAACGACGCTGCCAGTATCTCCTGGCCAGTTGCGATAGACCGCCCCCTCCCCATTCCGCGATACTGGCCGTGTGATCCCTTCTGACATCCGGCCACCCAGTCCGGGGCCTCCCGGCCGGGGATGGAAAACCAGAGTTTCGACGGCCACCGGCCTCAGCCTGGGAATCATTGCCAGCCTGCTGGTCGCATTGCTCGCCCTGGGGCTCTTCGCATGGCTGGCCAATAAGGTTGTTGCGGATGAGACCTGGAAGCTGGATGTGAGCCTGCGAAGCTTTGCCTACCTGCATTCCTCGCCCGCCCTGACCTTGGTGATGCGGGGCATCTCAGCTTTGGGTTCGCCGCTCACCCTGCTGGTTCTCGCTCTATTTCTGGTTCTCTGGTTCCGGCGCTCGCAACGCTCGCGGGCGGCTTTCTGGCTGGCCGTAGTGGTGGGTGGCGCATTCGCCCTCACCTATGGTCTCAAGCAGTTTTTTGAGCGCCCTCGTCCGCTACCGTTCCATATTCGCAACCCCGCAAGCTACAGCTTTCCCAGCGGACACGCGCTGGTTTCCCTTTGCTTTTATTTCGCAGCGGCCGCCTTGCTCTCGCCGCGCATCAGCAATGCCAAAAGGAAAGCGCTGCTGTGGCTGGTAGCGGCCCTGCTGGTGACCGCGATTGGAGCGTCCCGCATTTACCTGGGAGTGCACTATCCCAGCGATGTTCTGGCTGGCTACGCCGCTGCGGCAATCTGGCTGGTGACGCTGCTTTCCTTCGCCCGCCGGCACGGCCGCGGCCCGGAAGCATAGCCGCTCACCGTTCCGGAGCGTAGTAGCCGGATTTCGTGGCAATGTGGAGTGAAGTCGCATTCTGCGGACGCTTCAGCCTGACTTCGATGTCGCGCCACTTACCATCCGCATCGTGGTCTGCCGGGCAATAACCCAGGACATACTGGTTGCGCATGCGCAGGTTCAGAACGCGGGCGGCGTCTTCCAGTTCTGTCTTGTCCCTCAGAATCATGGAACCGCCGCCGGTATAGTCCGCCATCCGGCGCAGCAGCCGTCCTCCCGGCGCATTTTCCGGACCCGAAAAGGGATACCAACCCTCGAAGATGCCGATGGAATATGCCTGCAGGTCGGATTCCATGATGATGTCGGTAATCTCCTTCGCCGTGTAGCGGCTGCGGTTGTCTTCCCCGTCAGAGATGATCAGCAGCACCTTGCGCGGGTTGTGCGCGTGCCGCAGCTCGTCCACCCCCATGTAAATAGCGTCGAACAGCGCCGTGCGGCCGACGGAGTGAACCAGCGCCAGCTTGTCGACGACGGTCTGCACCGGATCTTCAAATCCCACCACAAAGTTCGGATGATCGGAAAACGTGATGAGACAAAACTCGTCCTTGGGATTGGAGTTCACCACGAATTCTTCCACCGCCTTGCGTGCCAGGCCGATCTTGTCTTTCATGCTGGCGCTGGTATCGAAGATCACGCACGCCGAAATGGGCGCATCCTGGGTGGAGAAATACTGAATCTCCTGCTCCTTGCCATTCTCCAACAGGGTAAAGTCGTCCCGGTGCAATCCCATCACCAGGTGGTTCCAGCCGTCGGTAATGGTGACCGGAACCAGAACCAGGTTCACATCTTTCACGAAGGTTCGCGCCCCGGAGCGCAGCGAGCGATCGGCTTCGTTGAAAGGGGCGGCCAGTTTGGAGCTGTCTGGTTTGGCGAAGGCCGGCTCCGATTTTTCCGGAGGTTTCCTAGGGGTAATGTGGATGTCTTTTAGGGTGTCTGCCTGACCCCAGCAGAACGAAGTCAGCGCCAATGCAAGCAGCCCGGGCAGGACTGAGCAGATACACCCGTAGGAGAAAGAGCGGGTTCGCTGCATGGGAAGTCTTTAGAATTCAAAATTGTCTTGGGGCTGGGTCGGTCCTGAGCCCTTGAGTGCGGAATACTAGCACATCAGATCAACAGTTTTACAAGCAGGTAGAAGGAAGAATTTGTGGTCGAATGCTCGAAAAAAGGCCCCTCTCTTTATATGCTTACAAAGAGAAGAGCCTTTCAGCCGTTTTCAGCGACGGGCCAGCGAAAAAACCCGCGCCTCACTGCAGGACCGCTAGAAGCGTATTTCCGGACCGACGTTAAATCTCAGGTTGTGTTGCGCTCCGTTGAGGAAATACATGAGATCCCCGACTTCGAAACGCAACCCGATTCTTCCGCTTCCCAGCTCAACTCCAGCGCCCGGGTAAAACGCTCCCCGAGTCATCCCCGAATTGTTGAAGTTGTTGAAGAAGCCGCTCACGCTGTTGAAATTCTGGTTGCCAAAGTGAACGATGCCGCCCTTGGCGGTCACGAAGACCCGCAGCGGGCCGTTATTGTGAAAGTTCAGCCCAATCAGCGCCGGGGTGATGCGGGTGCTTGGGTTCTGAATGCTCACCGTCCCCACGCCATTGGTAAGGCTGCCCACTTCCCGTCGGAAATAATAGGCTGCTTCAGCCTCAACACCGACGTTGGGGTGCGGGTCTACCGAAAACCGGCCTCCAACGCCGAAGAAATTCTGACCCGCGTTGTTCCAGCGGAAGTAGTCGAAAAAGGCACCAACCCCGACATGGGTTTCCTGCGCCATTAAAGCCGGCGCGGCCATCAGCGCCAGCAGGACGATTATGCAGATTCTCCTCATTGCCCATTCTCCCTGCATCGTGCTTTGTCTCCCGGCCGCGAATCGTGGCAGTTGCCTGGCGACACGCGCTGTGCATTAGCCGAGGTCAAAGTCTTGGATGAGGAGTCTCCAGCTGGAGTGGGCTGGTATTTTGGCAGCCGGGAGGCGCCGCGAAGACAGATGCCCGAATATTTGAGGCAACCTTTTGCCGATTGCAGATCGCGAAATCAGCGCTCCAGCAGTTGTTCCAGATCCCGAAAGAATTCGGGATAGGAAATACGGGCCGCGTCCGCCCCATGGATCAAGGTTTCCTCTTGGGCGCGTAGGGCAGCAATGGAAAATGCCATGGCAATGCGATGATCTCCGGCCGAATCCACCTGGCCGCCCCGCAGCCGCTGTCCCCCCGGGACAAGCAATCCGTCCTCACGCTCTTCGACATTCGCGCCCATGGCCCGCAGGTTCTTCGCCACCGCGGCAATGCGATCGCTTTCCTTTACTCGCAGTTCCCGGGCATCGCCAATCTCGACGCCGTCGCTGGTGAAGGGAGCAATCGCCGCCAAGACCGGCAGCTCGTCAATCAGAGCAGCCGCCTGCGCGCCGGCGATGCGGGTTCCGCGCAGTATTTGTGGCGCCTGCACGCGAATGGTTCCGGTCAATTCCCCGTGCCGCTCTTCTACCCGGATCATGGAGGTTCGCACGCCCATGGCAGCCAGCACATCCAGCAGAACAGCCCGTGTAGGATTCAGCAGCACGTCATCCAGCACCAGGTTGGATTCGGGGAAAAGAGCGGCGGCGCAGAGAAAGAATGCCGCCGAAGAAATGTCTCCCGGGACCGTAGCCTGAATTGCGCGCAGCGTCTGCCCACCGGAAATTCCGGCACGGCCCTGCTTGCATTGCACTTGCGCTCCGAAGGCCCGCAACGCGATTTCGCTGTGATCGCGCGTGCGCACGCCCTCCTCCACCCAGGTCGTGCCCTGGGCAAACAAGCCCGCGAACAGGATGGCGGACTTCACCTGCGCGCTCGGAACCGGCATCCGGTATTCCACGCTGTGAAGCTGACCTCCACTGATGCGCAGCGGTGGCTTGCCCTCGCGGGACTCGATGCTCGCGCCCATCTGCTGCAGCGGGGTAATCACGCGCGCCATGGGCCGCCGGGAAAGCGATTCGTCTCCGGACATTTCGCAGACGAGTGGCTGCCCCGCCAGGATCCCGGCCAGCATACGCATCGTCGAGCCGGAATTCCCGCAGTCGAGAGGCTGGCCCGGCGGGCTTAGCCGCCCTCCTGTTCCCTTGACGATGACCGCGCCCTCCGCGCTGCGCTCCACTCCCACGCCCAGCATTTGCAGGCAGGCAAGCGTGCTGGCACAGTCCGCCCCGGTAGAAAAGTTTTCCAGCCGGGTCGAACCTTCCGCAATGCCGCCGAGCATGGCATAGCGATGGGAGATGGACTTGTCGCCGGGCAGACGCAAAGCACCCACGACGTTGCGAGCGGGACGAACGACGACGCTGGAAGGATCGTTGGACATGGCCTTATTTGTATTCTTGTTTGTGTTGGAGTTTCCCGGCAGTACTGCCGTTTGAGGTTCTCCAGCCGTTGCCCGCTGCACTGAATTTTTCTTTCAGCTCCCCATCCCGTCCCAAGGACAACTCATTGCCACGCAACATCCGTCACATTAACCAGGGCACTGGATTTCGCAGCGTCCACGAGCGCCAAACCCCGTTGAGCGCCCGGATTTTCAAAGCTCAGAGCAATGTCTGCAGGAAAGTATAAATGATAACTCGGGTTCTCTCTCCAATCGCAGCTCTTCTTCTATTTACGGCATTCGCCTTGGCGCAAATTCCCGTCAATCCTGACGTTTCGAACGACGGTTTCGGATTCCCTTCCAGGCGGGGGGCTTTCGGCATGAACACAAGGGTGAGCTACTCTTTGAGCGGAGTAGTCACCGATTTTCAGGGCCATCGCCTTGGCAACGCCAACGTCACCGTCCAGGAAATGATTACCGGACGTGTTATTGGCAGCATCTCCACCCAACCCGATGGCTCTTTCCATCTGGCGGATCTGCCAGAAGGGAATTATGAGGTCGTGGCAACCAGTGGCCTGTACCAGGCTCAGCGGCAGGTTGAGATCAGCAGTGCTTTCGCTCAGGTGACTCTGCGCCTTCCCGTGCGGCCCGACAACGGGGGGGTTTCAGGCGGCGAATCGGTGTCGGTGAATCAGTTCCAGGTACCCAAAAAGGCGCGCAAACTGTTTCAGGAGGCTCAAAAGGCCTACGCGCAACAAAAGCGGGACGAGGCTATTCAACGGACGGAACAGGCCTTGCAGCAGTATCCCGATTTCAGCGAGGCTCTCGCGCTTCGGGCGGTCCTGTATTTGCAGGACAACCAGGTCGACCAGGCACGCAAGTTTTCGGAGAAAGCCATTAAGGACGATCCCACATATGGCTTGAGCTACATTGTGCTGGGCACGGCATACAACATGCTGACCCGGTTTGATGATGCCTTACGCGTACTGAGCCGGGCCTTCAGCTTCACCCCGAATTCCTGGCAGGGATATTACGAATCGGCGCGCGCTCATCTCGGGAAAAAGGAGTTTCGTAAGGCTCTCGACGATTCCGACAAGGCGGTTCAGTTCGCCCCCAAGAATTTCGCACCTATCTACCTGTTGCGCGCCAACGCCTTCCTGGGGATGAAGGACACTGCGCGAGCCATCGCGTCGTTACAAAGATACTTGAAGACCGACCCCAAAGGTCCGCAGGCCAGCGATGCTCAAAAGATGTTGCAGCAGTTGCAGTCGCAGGAAACCACGGTAGCAGTCGAGTGAGGCACCTGCCCAGCCTGGCAGTAAGCAACGGCGGCCTTCTTAAAGAAGGGTCGCCGCCCTTTTATTTAGCGGCCCTCAAGAGTGGCGTGGTCTCTTCCAGCACTTCGGCTGGAACCTCCCTAAGCTGTAGGGCGAATTCAAATTGAGGAGTTGCTTCGCCGCGCCCCCAGCGGGCCACTTCCCAGTGAGCCCGCAGGAACCTCACCTGCGGATGCGGGCTCATGTCCAGCAGCGCGGGGTGCTCGCCGCGATAAAACTTTTGCGGAAAAACCAGCAGCGGCTTGTCGCCCCAGGTGCTGCCGTCCGCCGAACCCCATATGCTGACATCGAGAGACTCCTGCTCGAGCACCCGCGTAATATTCAACGTCAGCAGAAAAACCGCGCTGTTCGCGGCATGGATATCTGCCGCCGGGCCGTCGCCCGCGGAGGTCACGGTCGTCTTCTCGGGAACCAAAGCGTTCTCCACCATGGCGCGGCATTGTACTCCACCCCACGGCCAGGTAAAAAGCCGCGTCCAGGCAAGAAGCCGCGATTGCGCAAAAACGGTCAGCTGCGGATTGCGCTCAGTCCGTCAAGAAACTCCCGCATCACGGCAGTGCAGTCCTCCGCGTTCTCCAGCGGAGAGTAGTGTCCCGCGCGCGCAATCACCTTCAGACGGCTGCCGCGAATGCCGGAGCGCAGGAACTCCGCATCGCCCACCGGGGTCAGCGTGTCTTCCTCCCCTACCACGACCAGGCTGGGAACATCGATGGTTGCCAGCGTAGCGGCCGAATCGGGACGCTCGGCCATACCGCGCTGCACGGCAGAAATTCCCGCGGGCGTCGATGTGCTCATCATGCGCCGGGCGGCGGTAACCACATCGGGGCGGTTGGCCTGCGTGGATTTCCCCAGCAGCTTGGGAATCATCGTCTCAATAAAAAGATCGACGCCACCCTTGGTCACATTGTCGGCAGCTAAAATACGCGCGGCGCGGCCCTCCGCGCTGTCTGCCTGCGCCCGCGTGTCACAAAAGATGAGGGCCGAGACCCGCTCTCGATAGCGTCGCCAGAACTCGAACAGAATGTAGCCTCCAATGGACACCCCGGCGAATACCGCGCGCCGCACCCCGGCATCCTGGCAGAGCCGCAGCACGTCGCCGGCATGTTTCTCCATGGTGGCCGGGCCGTCGCCCGGCTGCGACTGGCCGTGTCCTCGCAGGTCGGGCAGCAGCAGGCGGTAGCGCGGAGCAAGCGCCTCGGCGACCCCCATCCACACCTCGTGATTGGCGGGAAAGGGGTGCAAGAGGACCACATCGGGCCCGCTTCCCAGTTGCTCGTACCAGATCTCGGCGTCACCGCTGCGAATTCGAGTGGCTGTCATAGCATTGGCAGACTGACAGAAATCCGGCCGCCGCGGCAAGTTCAGCCTCCCAGCGCCAGGAGAACGCGAAGACCCGGGCCCCGGCCAGCTCCCGCGGTCCCCGGATTCCCGCCCCTTGCCTCGTTCTCAGAATCTTCTCAGGATGGACTTCCGCTGGGAGTCGTCTGCACCGTCGCGTCCGCGTCATGCGCCGGAAGCAGCCGCGGCTCCTCGGGAATAATGATCCAGGCGATCCCATACGCCACCAGGCCGAAGGGAATCGTAAGCACCGTTGCCACCGCCCAGACCACACGAATCAGCGTGACGTCCAGGTCGAAATACTCCGCAAACGCCAGGCAGACGCCCGCAATCTTGCGCCCGTGCCGCGGCCGTACCAGCCGCTGCCGGGCGGTGACCGCCCCTACGCGAGTACCGCAATAAGCACACAGGTTGGCGTCTTCCTGGATGACCTTGCCGCAGTAGTTGCAGTACATGGATTGCCTCCTTGTCGCTTCGCCTGGTAACAATACGCCCGGAACACGTCCGCGGTTCCCAAAAAGGCAACCTGTCCCGGCGGACAGTGCCGCGGGCAGAAAAGCACCACAGGAATTTTCTCCCACGGGAGTGCAAGCAACTCACGATTCTGCCGGATTTTGGTATTTCTTTCGGGGCGACGGCATTCCGGTGTACTCGCGGCACCTATAAATCTCTTCATTTTCAGGTAGTTAATAAAGCCGGGCTTTTGGAGAGTCGATTGCTACCTAACGGGCAGGAATTGCCAGGAGCGCCTCGTTGCAGGAAGTTGTTATGGCAGAAGCAGCCCGCGATTTGCCCGCCAGCTACTGGGCCCGGACCAGCCAACCAGCTACGCCCCAGCCGGTCACCCCTATGCCTCAGCCGCAGGCCACGACCTGCAAGCTGTGCGGGGCTGAGTTCCTGATTGGGGCCCGCTTTTGCCATGTGTGCGGAAGCGAGCGCGGATCCCTGACTCGTCCGCACGGACTCAGGAGAGTTCTGAACTGGACGCGGCTGCAGGACATCCTGGGCTTGTCACCTCTCTCACTGATTGCCGGCCTGCTCGGCACGGCATGCCTGCTCGCGGCCCTTGCTGTCGGTTTCCTTTTCCAGGCCTCTACCCTGGTCGACTGGCAGGCAATTCAGTTCTGGCGAATCGAGTGCACGCTAGGCGCTGTAGCCTTCTTCCTCCTTGGCATCCTGGGCAAGAAATCCCGCTGAAACCGAGCCCCAGAAGCCATAGGCCCAACCCTTCCCGGGCGATATAATTTTCCCTCACATGGCGCGTCCGGCTTCTCCAATCTCCGCGGGCCGCCCAGGGAGACATTCATGCAGCTGAGGCAGCGAACTGTTTTGCTGGCATTCTTGCTGACGGCGCTGATGGCGCCCTCCGCCTTTGCTCAGGACTTCGGCACACCCTTTTCAGCGGACATGACCATGACCACCGCGCAACAGAGCGGTGTGATGAATGGCAAGCTGTATTCCGGAAAGGGCAAGTGGCGCATGGACATGCAAATGCACGGACAGCAGGCCACCATGATTTTTGACGGCAAGTCGCGGCTCGGGTACATGCTCATGCCAGCGCAGAAGATGTACATGGAAGTCCGTCCCGGCATGGCTCCCAATGTGCCCAAGGCCAAGCCCATGGATCCCAGCAACCCTTGTGCCGATAACCCCGACATGACCTGCACCAAGGCAGGAACTGAGACCGTGAATGGCCGTTCCACCGAGCGCTGGGAATTTGCCTCCAAGAAAGATCCGAGCCAAACCTATACCGCCTGGGTCGATAAAAAATTGCACTTTCCCATTAAGACCCAGACCTCCAGCGGGGATGGCATGGAACTCACCCACATTCAGGAAGGTGAGCAACCCGCCAGCCTGTTTGAAATACCTCCCGGCTATACCAAGTTCGACATGGGCGGCGCGGCGGGCATGGCTTCCGGCATGGCGCACTAGCTTCTGATGCGGCGCAAAGCAAAAGGCCCCGGTTTCTCCCCGGGGCCTTCCTATTTTCCGGCGGCTCAGTGCGTGTTTTCTGCCTGCGAGGCGGTGATATCGATGTCCTGCGCCCGGTATCCGTTCCCGCTGAATTCGGCGGTGACTATGACCTCACTGCCGATCTTCAGCTGGTTGAGGTTGGCCACTTCCGCGGGATTGAAATTGAGATCGTAGGTTTTGTGGTCGGTCTTGTTGGCAATGGAAAACATGCTCTGCCGCAGATTGATATTGGTCACGGTGCCTGCGAAGACGAACTTGCTTCCGGGCTCCGCCAGAATTGCCACTTGGCGGGCCAGCCCTTCCTGATTGCGTCCGGGCACGAATTTCACCGTCACCAGTGACCCCGGAACCAGATCGGAGATTCGCGCCGGGCCGTTCTTGCTGGTGACCTGCGTGTTGGAATCCACTTTGAACGCGACCGCCTGCGAGGCAAGCTCGTCCATCAGGCTCATCCGGCCGCTGGCGGGGTCATACGCGGTAATCTGGCCGCGGGCATCCGCCTCGCCCGGGTTGGTCTCAATTCGTACGCTACGGGCGAAGACCTTGTCCTGATAGAGAATCGTATCCACATAGACGCGCTCGCCTTTGCGGATCTTGTCATAGGTAACAGCCTGGCCGTCCCGCAAGACCTGGGTCCGGTCGTCGAATGCCATCGTTCTCGTGTCTCCCCCGATGGCCTTCACTTGCATTCGGCTACGTATAGGATCCACGCTCTGCACCGTCCCTCCAATGAGGGAAATCGGCCCATCCGGAAGTGGCTGGCGATGAAACAGCGATTCGTTGGGATCGATATATCCCGGGTTCTTGACCTCGGCAGGAGCAGGGTTGGACTTCTGGGCCCAGCCGGGAAGGGCCACAACCGAAAGCGCCAGCACCCCAATCGCGAACAATTTCATATGCGAATACCCTCGGAACATTTCAGAAAACCCACCCCCGCCCAAGTCCGTCTCTCGCCGGATTGCTGCAAAGACAGAATCATGAACACGTCTACGGCACCTGCTGTAGTTGGATGCGCTTTCCCCACTTCCAGTTAGCGGGGCTGCCGGAAAACATACTTAACTCCTGACAACCCAGACAAACTCAGAGCCGCAATTCCCATCCAACATTCAGGAATGTCTTGCCCGCCTAAGGGCCGGTGGCATGAGGCAATTCGCGGAAAGATGCGGAAAGAAAGCTGCGGAAAGGTCTGGAGGTCCGCCTCACTATGAGGTCACGTTCCCTGCTCCTGATTTCAGTTTTATCGCTCGCATCACTGGCGGGGTTGCCGGCCGTGGGCCAGTTGCGCATCACCCTTCCCAAGAGCAGCAAGCCCACCCCCGTGCAGAAGCTCAACCAGGATGGCGTCAAGGCGGTGAAGGATCACAATTTCGAACAGGCTAAAAACCTCTTCTATCAAGCCTACCTGCTTGACCCGAACGATCCCTTTACGCTCAATAATCTCGGATACATCGCCGAATTAGAAGGCCAGATCGACCGGGCCCAGCGTTTCTATGCGCTGGCCTCGCAACATGCCACGAATGCGACCGTCGCCGCGTCCACCACCGCATCCCTGAAGGGAAAATCAGTGGCCACCGTGGCCGGCAAAGCCGACGACAGCAAGCTGAGAATTAATCAGTACAACCTGCAGGCCATCGGCCTGCTCATGAAGGACCGGGCCCCGGAAGCCGATCTCGTCCTGCAGAAAGCCCTCGCGCTGGATCCCTACAATCCCTTCACCCTCAATAATTTTGGATTTGCCAAGGAGAAAGAAGGGGATTTTGAAAGCGCGCTGTCGTACTACATCAAGGCAGCCAACCTGCGCTCGGGCGAGCCGGTGATTGTGACTCCCGACAAGGACTGGCGCGGCAAGGCCATCAGCAAAGTGGCTGCCGAAAATGCAGACAAGCTGCGCGACCTGATCCGCAACTCCCAATCCCGTGAGACGCAGGTGGCCCGGCTTAATCTGCAGGGCGTTTCCGCCGCTAACCGCAATGAGCCCCAACTGGCGCGCAAATATTTTGAGCAGGCCTACAAACTCGATCCAACGAATGCCTTCACCCTGAACAATATGGGCTATATGGCGGAACTTGCCGGCGACCGCGAAACCGCGGACTTCTATTACGGCCGTGCGCAGGAAGCGACAGGCCGCGGCGACCGCGTGGACATTGCCACCCGCCAGGACATGGAAGGCAAGCGCGTGGGTGAAGTAGCCGACCAGGGAGAAATCGCAGTCGAGGCCCGCATCGAAGCGGCCCATCGCGTCCGCGAAATGGAAGGCGGTCCGGTCCTGCTCCGCCATCGCAACGGCAGCCTGGTGGTGGAGCCGAAGAATCCGCCCCAATCGGCTCTTCCGCCCCGGTCGGGACCGCTGCCCCAGGTGCCGCAGCCATCGGGGAACCCGCAGCAGCCTGCGGCCATGCAGCCGGCGCAGCCCGCTTCTCAGCCGCAGCGCGGCCTGCTGATGCCGCTCCCGGAAAACCAGCAGCCTCCGGCGGAGCAACAATCCCCTTCCTCTCAACCGCCACAGCAGCCGCCTAACGGCGGACTGCTCCAGCCCTTGCCGGAGAGTCAGCAGCCCCCGGCGGCACGCCAGCCCTAGTGCTTTCCCGCAAGCGAACCTTTGCCCGGGTTTTCTTCTGAGCCCGGGCAATTTTTTGTCTCAATGCGGCGACGATCTGCCGGTGCGCCTTCCCTCTCTGCTAAAGTGATCGTTGCTTCCGCTTGATCCCAGTCAGGAGTCCAGCACGTTGCCACCGGCTGTTGCCCACTGGAAATGGACCTGGTCCGTGATCCGGCCAGCCACGGCCTTGGCGTTGCTGGTCGCGATTCCTCCCCAGCTCGCCTACGCCTGGGGAGACCAGGGGCACATCCTGGTCAACCGCGTGGCGGCCCAGAAGATTCCGGGCAGCATGCCCCCGTTCCTGCGCAACGCCGTCTCCCAGATTGCCTATCTGGGACCGGAGCCTGACCGCTGGCGAAGCGACTCCGAACCTACGCTGAAAGGAGCGCAGGAACCGGACCATTTCATCAATCTCGATGCCCTTGCCGGCCTGAAGGAGTTTCCGCTTACGCGCTACCAGTTCTACCAGTATCTGGAGCAGAGGCGGCGCACGGCCAAAGATCCCAGCCAGTACCTGCCGGAACGAATCGGCCTGCAACCCTACATCACCCTTGAGGTCTACGAACGGCTGAAAGTCGCGTTTCGGGAATACCGCCGCTTGCGAGTGGCCAACCTCGACACCTATCCCGCCGAGCAAAACGCCATCTACTACGCCGGCTGGCTGGGGCACTACGTGGCCGACGGTGCCAACCCGATGCACACCAGCGTTCAGTACAACGGCTGGGTAGGCCCGAATCCACATGGCTATACCACTTCACCCGATATTCACCACCGCTTTGAAACCGACTTCGTCAACCGTAACCTCGAACGGCTTCAGTTTGCCGATTTAGTGGAAGCTCCTCGGCGGCTGGCCCATCCTTTCCAGGACTACATTGCTTACCTGCGGCAGTCCTTGCGCCTGGTGGAACCACTTTATGCGTTGGAGAAGCGGGGCGGATTCACCGATGCTGGCACTGCGGAAGGCCGTGAATTCGTGCGTCGTCGCTTGGCAGCCGGATCACAGATGCTGCTGAATCTTTGGTACACCGCCTGGCTGGAGAGCGCGTCCACGCCAAACGCGGGCGCAAGCCAGCCCACTCCCTCCGAGGATGCGGGGAAGCCGGGGCTTTAGAGGTCGTGATGCCGGTTGGAAACTGCTGGAAGGACAGGTGGAGGCGGGTGACCGAGGTTATCCGCTCGGTTACCCTGGGCACCTTTCGCCGTCTCTCTCTCCGCGCTATGGTTGGGACCAACGAGGTACCCGTCATGGCAGCAGTCATCCTCTGCTACACGTGCCGCCGCCGCATCAGCCCCGAAGAACTTGCTCAGGGACTTCATGACCATCACGGACAGGAAAACCCCGCGCCCGCCGTTCAACTGGCCAGCAGTGACGTGATTCGGCCAGAACGGACTGAGTAGAGCATCGCAACAACCTCCGCGGATCCCCCCCCCCGCACTTCGCAGCCGCCGGAGAACACATCATTTCCGGTTGTGAGCTTTCCACTGCCGTTGTTAGAATGGGGCCGTCCCTCACCGGACGCTTTTGCTCGTCATCGGCTTGTCATCGGCACGCTGTTCGCGCCGTGCCCGATTCCCAGAATGGCCAGGTAGCTCAGGTGGTAGAGCGCAGCCCTGAAAAGGCTGGCGTCGGCGGTTCGAGTCCGTCCCTGGCCACCACGTTTTCAAGCACTTACAAATTTCAAAACTGCTCGTGGAGCGTCACAATTCGGGAGCTATTGTTGTACCCTGGTGTACCGTCGCGATTTGCGGCCTTCGCAAGATCTTGTGTATTCAGGCAGCAGACGGGCAAGCCTTGTGCTAATCCACTGCGGCGGCGCTTCGGACTAATCTGCCTGTCACCGCGAGGCGATGGAATGAACCTCGGGAATTCGCAGATTACGGATGCGGAAATATCCGATGATGAAAAGAATGCCGAATATTGGATCGACAAGCGCGGGGCCCAATACATTCGGGTGCACATCGCCCGCGGGATACAACAGGAGGACCGGAACTGTGTACACCAATTTCTCGAGTACCGCAATGGGGATAATCACCCGGTAACGAACGGGGTCAAGGGCCACCAGCACAAAGACGAACTGCCACAACAGCGCCAGGCCGACAAAGCCGTAGTAGAACTCCGGATGGTTGATCGTAGGCGGCGCCATGCGGCCCATGAGGTCCCGCAAGAAGTACAACGGAAGCAGGCTCAGAAAGCCATACGCCGCAGCGACTCCGAATGCAATTCTCGTGAACCTCATTTCAACCTCCCTGTTGAGGGCCAATTCTCAGATCACTGCGCCAGGAGTTCAATCAAGAACAGTCATTGCCGTTGTGGCCTCGAACATGTCTGTTTTCGAAACATCGTTCTTCATGCGGCACAAGCACCGCAAAGTGCTCGAGCCGGTCGCGGGATGCCAGCCGAACTCTATTCGTGCTTTTCTTTAGACGACACTGGCATGAGACTCTGTTCTAAGCAGGACGGATTTCTCCAGCCGCTGCCGGCGTGTTGCGCCTGCGCAACAGGTTGAAAAGGGCTGATCCGAGGCAAAATCGCCTGAAGATCAAGTCCGACAAGGCGATGGCGATCAATCCCTCAAAAATCCACGCGACCGCAGACCATCTCTGCAGCAGCGAAATACCGATCACCAGCGTAAAGCTTGCGGCCATGCCTTGCGCGAACCGTCTGGGCGCTGGCGCAGGTCCCAGACGGGGCAGCCCTGCGCGCGGCAATGCGATCAGGACGTTGTACAGCGCGTCAAACGGATTCAGTCCCGGCAAGATTACGTTCCACCACAAAATCCCCGAAAGCACCAAGAACCATCCGGCGCTCTGAATGGCGATGCCTGCCGCGACCAAAATGCCGATCAGTCTCGGTTGAAACATCAGTGCGTTATACCAGCCAGCAGTCGATCTTTCATCCACATCAAGAAAACCCTGCCCTCGCACGAAGCTGCGCATCGATGGTCGCCACATGGTTGCTCCTGTCAAACGTCATTCTCTCTTGATGAGGTTTACCTATGATTTCCCTGCACGACCGCGTCTTCTGCGTGCAATGAAGCGGCGTCGCTTACATCAAACTTGTTCAAACGGATTATGCGAGCCTGTTTTCGCACCAGCGGCGGAATCGCCATGCGGGCTTGCGCTTCGTTCTCGGCCTCGATGATTGCCCAACCAGTGTGCACGCCGGTTCCGCATCCCCAGTCGAAGTTGTGCAGATATCCCCGCACGTGCAGTTCTTTAACCAAACTCAAACAATCTTCCGCGCTGTGCGGTGTTTCGATGAGATAGCGTTCCATCGCACTTCCTCCTCAGCATATAAACGATCTAGAGAATTGCTGTCAGCATCCCCGTCGCCACGAGCGAGGCAGCCCACATCACGTCCAGGTTCCACCAGAGCTTGCGTAACAGTGCCAGGCCGAGTTTCCGGTATACGACCCAGGCAACAAAGGTTGTCACACTCAGATAGGCCAGGGTGTGGACCACCAGCGCCACCCATGGCGTCCAGCCTGATATCGAGGCCGCCATCTGATGCCCGTGGTGGGCTTGCATCGCCATCACACCCGCGGGCGAGGTCATCACGAATGGCAGCACCATTAACCCTGCGCCGTGCGCCGAAGCCATGAGGAATGACCAAAGCGTCAGATCGCGAAAGCCGACCTGCATACCGACCCAGCGCGGGTGGCGGTGACGAACAAGGCGATAGACGCCAAATCCAACCAAGGCAACGGAGACTGCCGGCCGAAGTAGGTCAACGGGGATGACCGTCTGTGCTGCGGCTGCGGCCAGCAAGACTCCGCCCACTGCCGCAGCATGCCCGGCAGCCATCGGAGGCAGTGCCCGCCACACGCCTCGTGTGCTGCCTTGCTGCATCCCGAGCGCGACCGCAAACAGCCATCCCATGCCCGGATTGATGCCGTGAAACGCTCCCAGGAACAGCATCGTGTTCCATTCCATGACGGTCTCCCCTTTCAGGCGTAGCAGTAGGAATCTGACGATGCATCTCCGCCTTCCAGACGCACTTGGTGGCTGCGCATGCCTTCGAATTCGAGGAAAAAATTGGGATCGAGGGCCATCCCGCCCGTAGGATTAGTGTCTAGTTTGACTAGCCAGCTGCGAATTCCGTCCGGGTAGAACTGCGCGTCCCACGGCGTGTAGAGAGAATTGGTGAGGTACACGCGCCGACCGTCGCGGCTCAATTCGACCATTTGCGGGCCGCCGTTCAACGGCTGCTGGGGCTTGGTGGGATGAGCGGTGCGGCTCACCATGCCTCCCAAGCGTACAGAAGCAGTCTTCTTAGGGTGTAGTGGATCGCTCACGTCGTACTGTAGGAACTCGCCCGTCCCCCAGCACGAGACATATAAGAACTTGTCGTCCAGCGAAAGATTAATATCGGTAATCAGGGGTGCTGCCGCCTTGAATCCCTTCAGTAACGCCGGGAGCTTTTCCGGATCTGCCGGCTCAGCCGGAATTTCGATCACCTTCTTGATCGCCCATTTGCCGTTACCGTTTGCACCGCCCTCGCGATACCAGGTCCACACGGAAGCCGACAAGTCCTTCAGCGACATGACCACACCGACAAAACCATACGGGCGCGTGGGGTTGTGTGCCGGGCGCACTTCCAAAGTCATTTGATGTTCCGCGCCCAGGTCCAACTCTTGCACATGGCGACGCTGGCGAAGATTCCACATGTGCAGCGAATGGCCGTATTTGGCGCCGAGGAGGAGTTCGGGATTCACGCCATCTTTCACCATATTGGGGGTTCCCCAAGCGCTGGTGACCATGGTGTCGTATCCCAGATGCCACCAGATGTCATAGGAGAGTTGTTGCGGACCTCGATCGAGCTCCCACTGGCCGATCACGTCAAAAGTTTCGGGGTCGATGATAAACACCCCGCCCGGCCCAGCGCCGTCCGGAGCACCCAGCGCGCTGACATAGATTCCGTCAGGGCCGCAATGAATGGTATGCGGCGCAGCATAACCGGCGCGCTTCGCGAGGGCATCCGCTTCGATAGTGTGGACGAGCTTGGGCCGCCGCGGATTCGGCCTTGTGTCCAGGACGTGAATGCGCGAGGAATGGATCCCGGGCACCAGCAAGTATCGCCTCTCCATGTGCGGATGCGGCGCGTAAGGACACAGGCACGAGCTGCAGGCGTTCCAGCCGAAGTGATGCAATTCGTCGCCCGCCTGAGGCATCTCCACCTGTTCCAGCAAATGTCCGTAGGCGGATGAATCTGGGTCCACATCCACGACACCGATAGCGTCGGGCCGCCCTTGTTTTGACGGGTTAATCAGTGCCACGTAGACCAGCCGCTCGGCAGGCGCCTGCATGGCCATTTTGGGAGACGGATAAAATGTCGGATCGGGCTTGAGCAACGGCATAGAATGGCTCCTACTCAGTTTGCATTTGTCGCTACTGCGCGTCCCAAGTGCGTTTGTGACCTGGGGAGTTTCGCGCCTGCTGTACTTCGCGTCTATATCTGTGGCTCCAGGTATTTTTACTGGGACGCCAAGATGTGATTGACGATATGCCACGGCTCTGAGATTCTTTGCCCGGGCTCTAGTCGGCATCGAAGGTCGCCGGAACCGGGAAGGGTGCCATGGATGTTCTCTCTGACGTTCTGCGCGTGATTCGCCTTTCGGGCTCAGTGTTTTTTACTGCACATTTTTCCTCTCCATGGGCGCTCGATTCCCCGAACCCCGGATTGCTGGCGTGTGTGGTGTTGCCGCAAGCCGAATGCATGGCGTTGTTCCATGTGGTCATTGACGGTGAATGCTGGGTCGATTGCCAGGGCCATGCGGCCGTACACATCACGACCGGCGACGCCATCATCTTCCCTCATGCCCATTCGCACACCATGCGGAGCAGGCCCGGCGTTAATCCGATGCCGATACGGAATATCCTGCCTTCCCGACCAAGCGACGAGCTCTTGCAGATCAAATATGGTGGTGGCGGCGAAGTCTCCCGTTTTATTTGCGGTTATCTCGCCTGCGATCAGCGTTTCAAGCCGCTCATCGGTGCTTTGCCGACAATACTTTTGGTCCGAAGCCGCAATGACTACGCCTCGGTCGAAGCGATCAGTTCAGATGGAATGCAAGCCACTGACTTGCAGCGCCCATCCGGGGACTGGCTTAACACCACGCTCCGTTACACCATCCATGAGGCATCTTCGCCGCGCCCCGGCAATGCCGCCATGCTCGGACGCCTGACGGAACTGATGTTCCTAGAGATCCTCCGCGCATACATGCATCAGCTTCCGGCCAGCCAGACGGGATGGCTCTCGGGTCTGCGCGACCCTCACGTGGGCAAGGCCCTGCGCCTAATGCATGCTGAACCGGCGCGCCGCTGGACCGTCGAAGAGTTGGCCCGCGAAGCTGCTACCTCACGCTCGGCCTTGGCTCAGCGCTTTACCGACCTACTGAATGAATCGCCAATGCATTATCTAGCTGGATGGCGCATCCACCTGGCCCGAGAGATGCTTCGCGAACGTGCATGTAGTGTTCAGGAAGTGGCCGAACGGGTTGGATATGAGTCCGAAGCTGCCTTCAGCCGGGCGTTCAAGAGGCTTGTGGGCCATTCGCCCGCAGCCTGGGGCCGCGCTGCCACTGCGGATGTCCAGCCGTCACGCAGATCAGAAGCACCTGCCCCTTCCGCGCCCAAGCGAGCCGTCACGCAGTAGCCACGGAGCAGCCTGTGCCGACCCGAATGAGGTAAGTCTTTCGCCAGGAACAGACTCATCCGCCACTTCTGCGCTACAACAAGCGCAATTACTCCGCTGCACCCGCCCACCCGAAGGGAACATTCACCATCAAGTCGCTTGCAGCGCCTTGTTGATCACCAAAAGCAGATCTCCATCAGTGAATGGTTTAAGCAGAAACCCTGCTGCACCCTGCTTGAGTACTCGAGCACGAATCGTCTCATCTGTTTGACCCGTGATGAATACGACAGGGATCCGATATCCGCGGCGCTTTAGCTCCTGGTACAGTTCCGGTCCACTCATGCCCGGCATAGCGATGTCGAGGATCAGACAGCTGGTCTGATCGAGAGAATCGGATGAGAGAAGCTCTTCCGCTGACGAAAAAGCTCGAGCTGCAAATCCAAATTCCCGGAGCAAATCAGGCAGCGATTCGCGCACCGACTCATCGTTATCAACCACCGATAAAAGCGGACGATCATTTCCGCTCCCACGGTTAGGGAGCTTCATGCCAGAAACAGTGCGCCATTTGGTGAAAGCCGTCCATTGTACTTTGGTATCGCCGCTTCCTACTCCGTGGCTGCGAGACTCACTCTATACGGCCTCCGTCGATAGATCACTCCCGTTTGCGGGAATTTCAGCGCCAGCCAAACATTCAGCTCTACAAGGGATAGCAAACGAAAACGTACATCCGGGCCCGTCGTTCGGCGCTGCCCAGAGACGTCCTTGATGAGCATCAATAATGGACCGGCTGACGGAGAGTCCGATTCCCATACCGTCAGTTTTGGTCGTGTAAAACGATTCGAAGAGTCTGTCGGCAGCGTGAGGTGCAAATCCGACTCCCGCATCCTTCACCGTCAAACGCACACGATCGTCTTCGTCGCGTTCGGTTCTGATGAGCAATTCTCTCGGACGATCGTCGACGGCACTCATCGCCTCTGATGCATTCCTGAGAGATTCAAGTATGACCTGTTGAAGCTGGACACGGTCCCCTGTAATCAGAGGGAGGTCGTCGGCAAGTTCTTGTCGTAGAATTACCTGGTTTCTCTGAAGTTGCACTCATGGTCAGCGCAATCACCTCCCGCGTGGCCTCATTCAAGTTCACTGATTCGGGCAAAGGATCCTTCTTGCTATAAAGCCCCCGCAACCGGGTGATCACGTCAGTCGCACGCTTGCCATCGCGAATTGTGCGCCGCACGGTTTCCCGCGCACCCTCGACATTTGGAGGATCAGCGGCCAGCATCCGCAGACAGGTGCTGGCGTTGGTGATGATGCCGGCAAGAGGCTGGTTGATTTCATGAGCGATCGATGCTGTCAATATTCCCAGGCTCATCACTCTGGCCACGTGTGCGAGCTCCGATCGAGCCTTGTCACGCGCCTCTTCCGCCAGCCTGCGCACCGTGACATTTTGAATCGCCGCAATGTATTCCAGTTGTCCATCCTCGTCCCGGGTCGCACGAGCGACCGCGTGCAGGTACTTGATCGAGTGGTCAGGCATCAACAAGCGGTACTGCCATTCAAAGTCCCTGCCACCTGCTCCGCCACGTACTTGTTCGACCATTTTCTCGTACAAAGTAACGTCTTCCGGATGGACTCGAGTACGGATCAGTTCCAGCGTCACGGGCACGCCGATCTGAAGCTCGTAGATCCGGTAGAGTTGATCTGACCACGTGATTTCGTCAGTTGCCACGCGCCAGGAGTAGCTGCCTATTTGACCGAGACGCTGGCCTTCCGCGAGGAACGCCTCGCTGCGTCGCAAAGCTCTCTCTGCCCGCTTTTGTTCGCTCAAATCGACGATGAAAGCCACACCTTCGTTCCCACTTCCTTCGAAGAGCGCGCCGCCGAGCAATACGGGCACGCGGCTGCCATCTTTCCGAAGGTATTCTTTCTCGAATGGTCGAAAGATGCCGGTCGTCTGTAGCTCAGTGATCGCCCGTTCGTCACCAGCGCGCCATACGGCGGGCGTGAGGTCCATCCAACGCACGCGACCGGTGGCAAGATCTTCGCGGCTCGTATTGCACCATTCGGAGAAATGCGTCGTTCGCGCCGCTAATCGCGCCTTCGAGATTAAACATGACGATCCCAACAACATTGGCTTCGACCAGCCGTCGGATCTTAGCTTCCAGCCCTCTTGCCAATTCACGGACTTCTGCCTCCGCCTTCTCGCGTTCTGCCACCTGGATTTTGAGGTCCTCTATGTGCGCCAACGCTTGATATGCGGAAGAGGCAAATTTCCCCAGAGAGGCCATAACCCGGTCATCTTCTGCATCGAATTTGCGTCGGTCGTCGTGTGCAAGTCGCCCAAATTGTACCGACAGCTTTTCCCTCGACGTAAAACGGGACCAGCAGACACTCATTAATCAGCGGGCGGGAAATAGGTGTAGCGTCGTTCGAAGTGCCGTGAACAATAGGGAGCGATTGCGATCGAGCACGTCGCCGCAAGGCCCGAAATCGCGCGGCGTGCCTCCGCCGACGTAGGGCTTCCACAAGCCTGCGATCGCTGGCCAATAGAACCTTTGGCCGTCAACGTCCGGCGTTTTGCCATCCCTCGTCAGCAGGCTAATGCCGGCGGAGTCACACTGCGTAACATCCAGGATCGTTTCAACCAGTGTCTGAAATATGGTGCTCGGCGAATCGGCTAGTGCGCTCACCAGTTTCACGAGCGCGCAGTTCTCTCTTTCGTAATCCGGCGGACGCGATGGGCGACGGCACAACTCTTCCGTGCAAAGAATCGATTCCAAAGAAGCACCGGGACAATGATTTTCAACTGGAACATCGTAGGATTCGACATAGTTGGTCATGCTCTCACCTGGGTCTGTGCGGTCATCTTGAGGTTCTAAAGCTCTAAGAGTTAACCACTCTCTTCAGCTTTGGACGCACGGGTCTATTACCACCGTGAATACAGCCATTAGGCCGCCGCCATCCCTGCTAGTGCGGGCCGGAGATTCGTGGCCATTCTCACCAGGTCGGCAAGAGAATCGGCCTTCATCTTTCTGCATCACCTTGCCGCGGTGCGCCTTCACCGTGATTTCGCTGATACCGAGTTCCCCACCGACCTGTTTATTCAGCAGGCCCGGAGACCACCAGCGCCATAACCTGCCGCTCGCGCGGGAAAGCGAGGCGTAACGGTCCCGGAGTACCCGCGTCTCCGCCTTCAGGACTCAGAGCAATCTCGGCTGCGTTCGAGGGCTGCCCGGATGGCGGTCAACAGCGCATCGTCATTGAACGGCTTCGTCAAGAATTCGACAGCCCCCGCCTTCATGGCCTGGACCGTCATGGGCACGTCGCCGTAGCCTGTGATGAAGATGATGGGCATGTCCAGTTCGTTCGACGGCGATGCGCTTCTGGAGTTCGAGACCATTGAGGTCCTGGAAGAGAAAAATCCAGCACCAGACAGTTCGGAACGAGAGCTCGTGGACGGGCAAGGAATTCGTGCGCGGAAGAGAAAGTCTCTGGCTGCCAGCCTTCGCAGCGGATCAACAATTCCAGCGATTCGCGCACCGAGATGTCATCGTCGACCACGAAGACGATTGGTCCCACGTCCGACATAGGTCTGTCCCTCAATTCATGGCAAAGTGCGCGCGTTAAACTCATATTTCACTCCTCAATGTGGCCCTCAGCATTCGTTGGGCCCGAAGAACCGTAAGGCTGAACGAATGGTTTGGAGAAGCTGCTCGTCACTAAAAGGCTTGCCCAGGAAAGCGGCAGCGCCCGCTTGCATCGCTCGCTGACGGGAATCTTGGCTCTCGTAAGCGGTGATGAAAATGATAGGAATGCCGCAGCCCGAGGCAGCCAGGTGACTTTGAAGCTGTAGACCATTCATGCCCGGCATCTGCACGTCAACGATGAGACACGAGGTATCGTGAACTGACCGGACGTCAGGAAAGCTCTCGGCAGATTCAAAAGCTGCCGCTCGAAAGCCGAAGGACTCGATGAGTAGTGTGGTGGTCCTGCGAACTGACTCATCGTCGTCGACTATCGAGATCAGATTCTCTGTCACTCTGAATCCCTCACCGCGTCTCAAGGTATTCGCAGAGGGAGAAGGAATCTATTGGGTGTTGGTGGATCTAGGTCCTAAAAAGGACGATGCGGGTAAGCTTTCGCTTACGAGGCTTTTTCCGAGGGGGCTTTGATCTTCTCGATCATTCTCACCAGGTCGACGAGAGACTCTGCGTGCATCTTCTCCATTGCCCGGCTACGCTGGACCTTCACGGTACTTTCCGCAGTGCCAAGCTCGGCCGCAATCTGTTTATTGAGCATGCCCGACGACAAGCATGGAGATCACCTGCTGCTCGCGAGAAGTCAAAGAGTCGAAGCGCTGTTGGAGTTCCGTTATTTCTTTCTCCTGTTCACGTCTGGCACGATCTCGCTCCAGTGCGATGCGAACCGCATCCAGCAGATCCTGATCGCGGAATGGCTTGGTGAGGAATTCAACTGCCCCAGCTTTGATAGCGCGAACACTCATTGGAATGTCGCCATGGCCAGTGAGAAAAATTATGGGAATACGAATGTTTCTCGCTGCCAGCTCGCGCTGAAAGTCGAGGCCACTCAATCCCGGGCAGCCTGACGTCCAGCACAAGGCAACTAGGCGCATCTGGCGGCTTTTCTATGCAAGAAGGCGTCCGCTGAGTCAAAGCTCTCAACCTGCAGCCCCACGGTGCTTAAGAGGAACTTGAGCGAAGAACGGACGGATGCGATCATCATCGACGACAAAAACGACCGGAAGCAGCAGTCATGCTGCACTCCCGCCGGACTGACCGGCAGCGTAAAGGAAAACACAGCACCATGGGGGAGTTGGGCATGGCCCAGAGCCGTCCTCCATGACTTTCAATGAGGGAGCGGCTGATCGACAAACCCATTCCCATGCCATTCGCTTTGGTTGTGAAGAAGGGAGTGAAGACACGATCTGCTTCCGAGCCAAGGCCAGTGCCGGAGTCGCGTACCGCAACCAGTATGTCCCCAGATTCGTCGATCCGGGACTGCACGCAGAGTGAGCGAGGTCGATCTGTCACCGCGGCTCATGGCCTCTATGCCATTCATGATCAGGTTCAGCAGGACCTGTTGCATCTGAACCCGATCAGCCAACACCAGCGGCAGAGCCTTTGCCAATTGGCGTTCGAGCCGAACTCGATTCTCATAAAGCTCACGGTCAGCTAGAGCCAGCACCTCTTGAATCACGTCGTTTATATCCAGCCTGTTTTTTCGGGCAGGTGCCTTCTTTATGAATCCGCGAATTCGAGCAACAACGGCGCTCGCTCGAGTGCCATCGGCACGATTTCTTCGAGAGCTCGGCGGAGGACCTCAGGTTTCAGATTACTCAGCGGCGAGCAGTCTCAGGCACGCGTTGCTGTTATTGGTGACAGCGGTAAGCGGTTGATTGACTTCGTGGGCGATGGATGCTGCCAGTTCGCCCATGGTGGTCAGCCTGGAAACCCGCGCGAGCTCCGCTTGCGTCATCTGCAAGGCTTGTTGTGCTTGCTTCCAGTCATGCAGATCAACAACAGTTCCGAGCCATTTGATGACACCGCCATCCTGATCAGGCAATGGTAGAGCGCTGGAAATACACCAACGGTATGCGTTGTCCGCCGCCCGGCGGCAACGGAATTCGTGCTGAAACGGTTGACCCGTCGAAACCGCGGCTGTCCACGCCTGGGCCATCTTCTCAATGTCATCCTGATGAACGAACTTCATCCACCCAGCGCCATATACCTGCTCCGCGGGTAACCCTGTGTAATCAAGCACGCGCTGATTACAATAATCAACCGCGCCGTCCGCCTCGGCACTCCACAGCATCTGCGGAATGGTCTCGGTTAACTGGCGTAGGCTGCGCTCACTATCGCGCAGCTTGTCCTCCGCATATTTTCGTTCAATTCCCTGTGCGATCAAATCCGCACCAGACGCCAGTGTCTCTGTTGTTTCTGGCGTGACCGGTTTTCGGGAGAACATGGCCAGCACGCCTATCGGTGCGGTCTCCGACGCTCAGTGGGTAGCCAGCGAAGCTGGCCATCCCTTCTTTCTCCGCCCATGCTCTGTCACTGATTCGAGGATCATTGAGGACATCATTGGTCAGATGGGGTTTTCGTTCTTGCGCAATCATCCCAATTTTGAATTGTCCCATCGGAATGTGGCTGTGAGGTCCGTCGAGATGTGTGTACATGCCCGCACTGGCCTGCAGCTCCAACGTCTTCCCATCGTCACTCAGGGTCCAAATCCTCGCAAATGCTGCATCAAGATGGCGCACAATGGCTTCGCTGCACTCACCCAAGATCGTCTTCAAACTTCCTTCCTTACCGAAAGCCATGCTCACGTCAGCGCGGACAGCGACCTGGCGGGCGTGCGCTGCTCGCATTTCCTCTGCCTGTTTTCTTTCGCTGATATCGCGGATGAAGCCGGTAAATACCTTATGCCCATCTCTAGATAGTTCTCCGAACGAGATTTCCACCGGGAATTCTTGGCCATTCTTGCGCAGTGCGGTCAGTTCAGTGCCTTGCCAGTTGATGTGCCGCTGGCCAGTGGCTAAATAGCGGCTGAACCCTTTCTCGTGCAATTTCCGCAGGAATTCCGGCATTAGGACGGTCAACGGCTTCCCGATCAACTCCGTCGGATCATACCCAAAGATTCTCTCAGTGGCCGGGTTGGCAAACAGCATCGCACCACGCTCGTCGATGCTGATCACGGCATCAGGGGCCGTTTCGACCACGAGGCGACGATTCTCTTCGCTGTAGCGGAGGGCAGAACCTTCCGGTTTACGGTCGGTAATATCGGTAACAGTGCCGCCGATGGCGTAGATTTCGCCTTCCGTGTTAAACAACGGAAACTTCTGGACGATCCTGGTGTGGAGTCCGTCATCGTAGAGAACCGCGTCTACGAATTTCTCGGATAGGCCCGTTTGTAGCACCTGCCGATCATCGGCCAGAAGGGCTGCAGCCTCTTCTCCCGAAAATAGCTCATCATCAGTTTTGCCTTCAATTTCGCCGGAGATATGAAAAGCTTTCTTGAATTGCTTGTTAGCGTAAAGGTAACGACTCTGCCGATCTTTCACAAAAGTCGGGCTTGGACTGCCTTCAAAGAACGCCTGCAGCAGTCCCTCTTCCCCTTGCAGCTTGGCCTCAGCTTGTTTGCTTTCGTGAATGTGGGAACCAGAAAAAGGAATCGGAGCCGTGTTCTCCTTCATGCATATCCCCCGCAGGATATCGAACGGCGCCCCAATCAAATGCCGTCAAACAGATGATGCACTACGCTGCGCCCAAATGTCCAACCGACACTTTGGTATTGACCGGCACGTTCGTCCAATAGATTCGTCGTCATGCTTCTGGCCTAATGAAGGGTGATCTCCACATGGAAGGGGGCTGACTGACTACGCAATGAAGCACTTCGACGCAATCATTATCGGGACGGGTCAGGCGGGCCCGTCCCTCGCGGCTCGGTTCGCGGCTGCTGGCAAAACCGTCGCTATTATCGAACGCAATAAATTCGGCGGCACATGCGTGAATACAGGATGCATTCCGACGAAGACGCTTGTGGCGAGCGCCTATGCGATCCATGTTGCCCGCCGAGGTGCGGAATATGGTTTCTCCATTGGCGATATGGGCGTCGATATGACGCGAATCAAAGCCCGCAAGGATGCAGCCTCCGCTAGGTCAAGCAAGGGAGTGGAGGAGTGGCTCCGGGGAACGACAAATTGTACGGTGATACAGGGCCATGCCCGCTTTCAGTCGTCGAATACTGTCATCGTTAACGATGAAGTTCTGCAAGCGGACAAGATCTATATCAACGTGGGCGGGCGCGCTCGGGTTCCAGAAATGCCGGGGATTCACGACATCCCATTTCTTACCAACTCATCGATCATGGACATCGACTTTTTGCCCGAGCATTTCATCATCGTCGGCGGAAGTTATGTGGGGCTGGAATTCGCTCAGATCTATCGACGCTTCGGGAGCGAAGTCACAATTATTGAAATGGGACCACGGCTGCTTGGACGGGAGGACGGAGACGTCTCCCAGGCTGTGCACGAAATCCTGGAGGCTGAGGGCATACACATCCGGCTGAATGCTAAATGCATCTCGCTGGCGAAACGCGATGGTGGTGTCGCCGTCCGCCTCACATGCGAAGAAGGTCCGCGAGAAGTAGCAGGCACTCACGTTCTTCTGGCCGTGGGACGCACTCCCAACACGAACGACTTGGGACTGGACCGGGCTGGAATTGCCACCGACGACCGCGGCTACATCATGGTTGATGATCAACTGCAAACCAACGTGCCCGGCATCTGGGCGCTGGGAGACTGCAACGGCCATGGCGCCTTTACCCATACTTCCTATAACGACTACGAGATAGTTGCAGACAATCTCTTTAACGCTGACCATCGCCGGGTTTCCGACCGGATCCAAGCCTATGCACTGTATATCGATCCGCCGTTAGGGCGATGCGGCATGACAGACGCAGAGATACGGAAATCCGGACGTCGCGCCTTGGCTGCGAAATATCCGATGAGTCAAGTGAGCCGGGCCTACGAAAAAGGCGAGACCCTCGGTTTTATCAAAATCTGCGTGGATGCAGAAACGAAACAGATTCTGGGTGCTGCGATTCTTGGAGTCGGCGGCGACGAAGTAATTCACGTTCTGCTGGACGCAATGTACGCGAAGGCGCCGTACACGGTCATTCAGCGCGCCATGCACATTCATCCGACGGTCGCGGAATACCTGCCGGTCATCCTCGCCAAACTGGAACCGTTCGCGTGGTAGGGACAAACACGGCCACTCTGAAGATCGATAACAGACGTAGCGCGAGCCGTTTCGCGATCGAGCCAATGTTGTGTGATAGCACCAGCGACGATTGGGCCAGGACTCCAAGAGCTAATACCAACGTATCGCCAATACCATTGTCCAATTGTCTCGTCGTGCGGCCTCTGTTTGTATGTATTCAGCCCATACGAATCAATCGGGTATGTGCCAACGATTTTGAAACGGCGCACTGCATTTATCACGAGGACCGGGACGACAAGGTTGCGCAGGAAACACAGTACTTTGCGGATGCGTTCCCGGCTCCCATATGGCGCGCTCAATGGGTCGAGAGGATGAACACATAATCTCGCGGCGCGCGGGATTCGACAACCATACCGCCATTTGCAGTCTGCGGCATAGTTGTCGAGGACAAAGATTAACACGAGGAGCAGCTGGGGCCTGACTAACGATGAACTCCCAGGAACAGTTTTGCTATTGGAATTATGCGGCCGAGATGGACGTTGCGGAGCGTGAGTTATCCGCGTTCATCGGCGCTGTGACTCAACTGTTCGGCCCCGAGGAGGCCAAACTCGCGGCGCAGGACTGGCTCGACGAGTCGGAGTTGATGGATAGCCCGCCTCGATCCACAAGTCGAAACTGGCGCGCGGTCACGACCGCGGCCTCGGCAAGACTGGCAAATCGGCTCGCCGTTGCGCAGCATCGCAGATCAGACCGCCGCCTTGGTGCAAAGATTCGTCGGTTCTTCACGTGAGGGATTAGCGGCGCGGCGGGAGGGATGGAACGCAGAGGCAGCTCCGATGCACCAAACTAAAAGCGCTTTAACCAGACGCTCGACTTCGACGAGGTACGCATGCCCCGATTGCTTTCAGTAAATGTCGGCCTTCCGCGCGACGTGACGTGGAACGGCAAAACTGTCCGTACCGCCATCTGGAAATCTCCAGTTGATGGGACGACGAATGGTGCGCAAGCTCAATATCGATGGCGATGCGCAAGGCGACCTCGCCGGTCATGGTGGGGAGCAGCGCGCCGTTTTTGTTTATCAGATGGACTCCTATCACTACTGGGAGCGCTTTCTGGGCCGCAACGATTTTACTTTCGGCCAGTTTGGGGAAAACTTCACGGTTGAGGGACTCCCTGATAACGAGGTCTGCATTGGCGATCGCTACCGCATTGGTGGCGCGATATTTGAAGTGACGCAGCCGCGCGTGACGTGCTACCGCGTTGGCATCCGCATGAATGAACCTCGGATGGCGGCGCTGCTCGTGGCACATCACAGACCAGGATTCTACTTTCGCGTGTTGCAGGAGGGAGAAGTTGGTGCAGGCGATGACATTGTAAAAATTACTGACGGTCCAGAGCGAATCAGCGTGGCCGAGGTTGACGCCCTCCTGTATTTGCCAGGACATTCCAGCGAGCAACTGCAACGCGCGCTGCGGATTCCTGCACTTAGCAAGGGTTGGCAGAGTTCGTTCCAGGCAATGCTCCAACAAGATTTGAGCTCCAAAACTAGCGGCGGGGAATCCGGGGCTCGCCGATGAGGAACAAGCGCCAGCATGGCCCGGCTTTCGACAGATGCGAGTCGCGAATATTCATAAGGAAAGCGAAAGCGTAACTTCCTTCGTTCTGGTGCCGATGGATGGGCAACCTCTTCCTGTCTTCCAGGCGGGTCAATTTGTGGTTTTGCGGTTGCTCGTCGACCCGGACAAACCGCCGGTACTTCGCAGCTATTCGTTGTCTGATCTGCCGGTAGCCGACCATCTCCGCATCAGCGTCAAGAGCGAATTGAACGGGATTGGAAGTTCATTTCTGTGCAACCGCACGCGAGAAGGCGATGTATTGGATGTTAGCGCACCGCGCGGAAGCTTTACTCTGCGTCCCGGCCAGAATCCTGTGGTTCTGCTGAGCGCTGGAGTGGGCGCAACGCCCGTGATGTCGATGCTGCACGCACTCGCTGCCGAAAGATCGCAACGAGAGATCTGGTGGATCTATGGAGCGCGCAATCGCGTCGACCATCCATTTGCAGAAGAATCGCGTTCACTACTGAAACAGCTCTCTCGCGGACGAGGATACATCGTGTACAGCAGGCCCGCTGCAATCGACCAAGTCGGGGCAGACTTCGATGCTTCCGGACACATTGACACAGCTTTGCTGGAGAGAATTGGCGTGTCACGGGATAGCGACTTCTATCTGTGTGGCCCTTCTTCATTCTTGCAGAATATGCGCGATGGGCTGCGAAACTGGGGTGTGCTCGCCGGGAATGTGCACACGGAAATCTTCGGTTCTCTCGAGGCTATTACCCCTGGTATGGCGCAGGGTGATCACACTCCTCACCTGCCACAAGGGCGCGCCCGGATCTGGCCCCCCAGTCTCATTCGCGCGTAGCGGGATTACCGCCGCATGGGATCCGAAATTCGCGAGCTTGCTTGAACTGGCGGAAGCGTGCGACGTTCCGGTCAGATGGTCTTGCCGGACTGGAGTCTGCCATACCTGCATGACGGGTCTGATTGGCGGATCGATTATTTATAACCCTGAACCGCTGGAGAGGCCCGCTCCCGGGAACGTGCTCGTATGCTGTTCCCAGCCAAACGCGAGTGTCACTCTGGATCTTTGAGAGAAGACCTTCGAGAGAAATGGGAGGAGTCCAATTATGCGCGCGGGAGCATTCTCTCCAACTACGAACTGCCCGCTCACATTCCGAATAGCCAGATACCTACTGCTCGAATGCCTTTTTAGGCGATGCCCATGTTGGTCTCGTCATTGACTGGTGCACGGAGCTTGGTGCTATTCTTCGCTTCACGCTTCCGAACCACTTTCATCTCTAATTCTTCATCAATCTGAATCGTCAAATAGAGACAGCAAGTGGGGCACAGCCAGGCATATTCGAGCTGCCCAGACCTGCTTAAGCATCTCGGCTTGTCCCCAGCCAGCGATTTCTTGGGCCCACTCACATACAACCTGCCTTCGTGGAGGTAGCGGAATGTAGTCCGGCAATTTGGATTCGCACATTTTGAGAGCATTGAATCTCCGAACTCTAGTTATTCGCGTTTTGGGCGCTCAAGAATGTCACCCATTCAATTTCCACGGGTAAGCTGAGATCTTCAGGGGAACCTGGCTGGGGAAGTCCGGAGTCGACCATAAACCAATGCCCAGTCGCAACCGCGTCTTCATCCGCGGGAGGTGCGAACAAGTCGAAGACTCGGCGGGCGATGTCATCGTGACTGTCCTGCATTTTTTCCACAACAGATCTCGCAAGAAGCTTCCTTGGCACAACAGTAAGCTCAGTTTGTTGTTTCATATCTGATTCTCCCGTCCACTGCATAAGCAATTAAGCCACGCAACAAATGCGGAGTCTATTGGACATTAGTATCGGGCGATACGTTCGTATCAGTACAAGTAGAAATTGTCAGAAATGAGAAACAGGCCTGCTCATGACAACCCGACGACCCGCTCATGGTTTGACGACTTGCCCGGTTGACCTGATCCCTAGCTCCCCCGCACAACTGAGTATGATTTCAGACTTCGTGGAGGAGAAGAAGCGGGGGACGGAGCATGTCTCGAAGCAGGCACACGGAAGCGGAGATGATCGCGGCGCTGAAGCAGATGAAGGCGGGGCGGAAGACGGAGGACGTGGTAGGAGAGGTGGGCGTCAGTAAACACACGCTGTACGCATGGAAGGCGAACTACGGCGGGATGGACGCCAGTCAAGCGCAGGAGGCCGAGCAGTTGCGGGATGAGAACAGCCGGCTGCGCAAGCTGGTGGCGACCTGTCGCTGGGCAAAGAGGCGTTGCAATGGTTTAGATACTTACGTTGGCTCGCAAAACTTCTGTGCCCGAGGGTGCGCTCACGCTTTCGCTTTGCTCCGCGGTGATGAAGATGTCGAAGTCCTTGAGGGTAGTTGTAGCCTTTAATTCGCCGTTCAGATTATTACCGACGCGAATCACTCCCTCCTTCTCGGCATCACCGTTCCGGGGCCGGACCCAAACCACATAGACGTTTCCGGACGGGGTTAAGCTTGTTGGCCTCGCGAGGTTCTTCACTTTTATTTCCAACTGCGTATTTCCGTTGTTCTTGTCCACTTTGGCTCGCACTGTGCCGTTCGCAGCAGGAACGCTTTTATCGGCCGTCATGTGATAAGTCTTGCCGCCGGACGAAAACGGCCAAACGGCGAGCAGCAAACCAACAAATAATACAGTTTTCATGGCAAAAGTCCTGTCCCCGCAGAAACATCGGATTGAGTCGAAAACACCAAAAGGCATACCACAAACATTAGTTTGGATGCCGCGGCTCTTACGATAAGATGCACCTACAGTATGGTTTTGCGGATTTGAGCTGATTAAAAAGGGTAGCTGAGCCTGCATCCAGGTACATTATCGTGGACATCGGTCCGCTGCCGATTCTTGGAACTGGACGAAGGTCAGGACCATGCCGCGCTCACGGAATTTCTCCCCAAGAGTTATATCGTTGGGAATCCCGCCGCGAAAGTTGGACGATCTCCCGGCACAGGTCTATGCCCAGCCTCGCCGGAAAGCTTGAAGTGGATGAGGCAAAACCGGCTTTTCATGCGGCCAATCTCATTGTGGCCATGTTTCCATCGGCGATAAGAGTTGCCGGTTAGATTTGATCGCCAAATTATGTATCACAGGATCTCATGAACATTCGGCAAAGGTGTCCAACAGGCTCCGTAAATTCCGTTTGAGCGGGGATGATTTTCTTTCGTCCGAACACCGGGATTGGTCTGAACATCCTGTACCGTCAGCCCTCTAGGACGCGTACCGTGCTGGCCAATGCCGCACCCGGCTCTATGGCCTTGTATCGATCACAAAGTAACAGGAAGACAGCCCAGCAACCTTCTTCCAGTCAACTCAGTCATTTGCCCTTTCCGGGGCCGCTGCATGCTTGAGATTGCGGTAGCGCCGAATAAGGGTGCTCGTGGAGCTATCGTGCTTCAGCGATGGTTCCTCGGCTGCCTCAAGTTCCGGGATGATCCGCTTGGCCAGGACCTTCCCCAGTTCGACGCCCCACTGATCAAATGAGTCGATTTGCCAGATCGCTCCCTGGGTAAACACGCTGTGCTCGTAGAGCGCCACGAGTTTGCCCAGAGTCTCCGGAGTCAGCCGTAGCGCCAGAATTACGTTTGACGGGCGATTGCCTTCAAAGGTGCGGTGGGGAACCAGCCAGTTGGGCGTTCCCTCCGCCAGGACTTCCTCCGAAGTCTTGCCGAACGCGAGCGCCTCCGCTTGTGCAAACACATTGGACATCAACAGGTCGTGATGGTCGCCTAGCGGGTTCAGCGCCTGGCAGAAGCCGATGAAATCGCATGGAATGATCTTCGTCCCCTGATGAATAAGCTGATAAAAAGAGTGCTGACCGTTGGTCCCCGACTCGCCCCAGAAGATCGGGCCCGTCTGGTATTCCACGTGCGTGCCGTCCAGCGTCACGTGCTTTCCGTTACTCTCCATGGTCAACTGCTGCAAGTAGGCGGGGAAGCGCTTGAGATATTGCTCGTAGGGCAGGACGGCGACGGTTTGCCACTCGAAGAAGTTGTTGTACCAGATGGCGAGCAGTCCCATCAGGACTGGCAGATTACGGTCGAAGGGCGCGGTGCGGAAGTGCTCATCCATTGCGTGAAAGCCGACCAGCATCGAGCGGAACTGATCCGGTCCAATGGCGATCATTGTCGACAGACCAATCGCCGAATCCATTGAGTAGCGTCCGCCGACCCAGTCCCAGAACCCGAACATGTTGGCAGGGTCGATGCCGAACTTTGTGACCTCGGCCGTGTTGGTCGAGACCGCAACGAAGTGGCGCGCGATCGCCTTCTCGTCCCCCAAAGCCTCAATTGCCCATTTGCGGGCCGTCTGTGCGTTGGCCATCGTTTCCAGCGTGGTAAAGGTCTTGGAAGAAACAATGAAGAGCGTCTCGTCTGGGTTCAGGTCGCGCGTGGCCTCGGCAAAGTCGGTGCCGTCCACGTTGGAGACAAAGCGGAACGTCAGGTCGCGCTGGCTGTAATACTTTAGCGCCTCATAGGCCATGACGGGCCCAAGATCGGAGCCGCCGATGCCAATATTAATCACATTGCGTATGCGCTTGCCGGTGTGCCCTTTCCACTGGCCGCTGCGGACATGATTCGCAAATACGGTCATCTGGTCGAGTACAGCGTGGACCTCGGGCACAACGTTCATGCCATCCACCATGATCGAGTCGCCCTTCATGGCTCGCAATGCAATATGCAGAACGGCGCGCTTTTCGGTGATATTGATTTTTTCGCCACGAAACATGGCGTCGATCCGCTCGCGCAGGCCCGATTGATTCGCGAGTTCGAGCAGCAGACCCATCGTCTCATCGGTGACGCGGTTTTTTGAGTAGTCAAAGTAGAGACCCACCGCCTCCAGGGCAAAGCGCTCGGCGCGCCGGGGGTCCTCTGCGAAGAGTTGGCGGAGGTGCCTGTTCCGCATCTTGGCATAATGCTGCTGCAGCGCCTTCCATGCCGGCCGTTCGCACAAAGGGCTGCTTCCAGCCTCCGGCCTTGGGACCGTGATCATTTCCTGTTCCTCCCCAGAGTAAACGGGTCGTTCAAGGTGGCTGGGATGTTTCCCCTGAACCCTGATCCAGAGGTGCCAAGCCAGCAGAATTGGCAAAGCGACTTCATCGAGCGAGCCGAATGCCCTTAATCCAGAATGACTGGACAACGTTGCCCACTTCGTCTGTAGAAGCGTACTCCACAAACGCGCTCAACAGCAAAAACCAGCGATGCTCTGTTCGGCGAGAGGGGTTCTCGACGACGTGCGAAGAAGGAGTAACCAGTGCCAACGAATCTTGGCAGACCTTATGAAAAGTCAGTCGTCGTTCTGGTTCATAAAGCTATCCAGTTCCCGGTCTGCAGTTTCGATCATCTTCGCGGCAGTCTGTTGCGAAATTAGTCCATCATGAACCGCCTGCTCCACCGAGCTTTTCTCGGCAGCAATCAGCTTCATTCTTGCCATTTGTATTTCCGGAACAATTCGTGTTGCGTCTTTGCCGTAGATCTCTGCGACTTCGGCCTTGACGCGCTCGAGCCGGACGTCCAGCTCGCCGCGAAGCTGATCATATGCGGGGATCGATAAGATCTGGTTCTTGAACAACTCCTCCAACTCTGTCCGGGCTGAGGATATCGCGATTTGGTGCACGCGGGCGCGTTCATACTCGTCTTCCCTGGTGGTGGCCATTTCCAACACCCGCAGCAACGGTTTGATGACGAGGCCCTGGACGACAATGGTGAAAGCCACAATCCCAAACGTCATCGCCAGGATCTGTTCACGATAGGGAAACGCGCCGGCTAAACTTAATGCCAAGGCGAGCGAAAGGGCACCGCGAATGCCGCCCGCAACCAGTACATGCTGCCATCGCAACGGAAGTTTTGCACCGAACAGGTTGCTGATCGGAACCAGACCATAAACCGAGAGAATTCGACCCAAAAGCACAGTTCCAATCGCTAACAAGGTCGCGTGCCAGGCGTGCAGCAGAGTTCCGATGCGAACCTGGAGCCCGATCAGCAGGAAGACCAGAGAATTGATCACGAACGAGAAATATTCCCAGAAAGACCACACTGCAAGGCGCGTGCGAGCACTCATGCCTACCTTCGCACCCAGGTTCCCGATCATGAGCCCCGCAGCCACGGTTGCGATCACACCCGACAAGTGCAAGGACTGCGCGGTCAGATAGGAGCCATAGGCCAGAATTGTTGTCAGCGTGATTTCGATTCGAGGCTCATTAATTTTCTCCGTCAGTTTGCTGAACACGTAGCCCATCGCCAGTCCGACCCCAACTCCACCCAGAACATTAACAAAGAAGTTCTGGACGCCATTCCGAATGCCAAGACTTCCGGTGGCGACGCCGGCTACCAGAATTCCATATAGGACGGCCGCGGTTCCATCATTGAACAGGCTTTCCCCTTCGACGATGGTGGATAGCTTCTTGGGAACGGCTGCCTCCTTGAAGATGGAGAGCACCGAGATCGGATCGGTAGCGGCAGTAATTGCCCCAAACACCAATCCGACGAGAAGCGGAAAACCGAGGAGCCAGTGCGCAGCAAATCCGGTGATCATGGTCGCCGCCAGAACGCCAACCGTTGCCAACAGCACAATTGGCAAGGCGTTCTCACGGAGCTGCCGAATCTGCAGTTTCAGGCTGCCTTCGAACAGCAGCGGTGGAAGAAAGACAACCAACGTGACACCGGGCATCAGCCAGTCAGGCCCGTGACTGATCAAAGCTTCCAAGATTGGAAGATGGACCAAACCCAGGACTAGGCCACCCAAAACTAACGCCACCGTGTACGGAATTCTGAGGCGCGCAGCTAGAACTGCGATGATGGAGGCTGCGATGAGAAGCCACACCAAGAACTCGACTGCGAAGTTGGTCGTCATGGGTCGCCTTTACGGAAGAACATATTATTATCCTGGCGTCTGGCATTCGTGCAGTTTTCCACCAAGCAGTTCGTGGGACGTGCGTGAGCGTTGGATCGAGCGATTCGGCCAGGCTCCTCACGAGACACGCGTGATCCCGTGCCACCCCCACCGGAGCAAGCACCTGACAATTGATTTGTAATAAACAATATGGCTCCGGAAAAAACGCCCGTATCATAGCCAAAGAGAATGCGGGAACTTTCTGGCTATAAGGCGTAATAGCGGTCGGTGCGTGGGTCTTCTCTTATCGCCTGGTCCCGGAAACCAAAGGGAAGATCCTCGAACAGATTGAAGAGCACTGGCGGTCGGGACGGCCTCCACGGGCATTATCAAACACGGCATGAAACCCACGAACCCACGCATCCTGACGATCAATGGAGGCTCGTCGAGCATCAAGTTCGCGCTGTTCGAGGCCGGTGACTCGCTTCAACGGATCCTTGGGGGAGCGATTGAACGAATTGGACTGCCGAAAGCCACCTTCCGGGTAAAAGGCCTGAACCAGGAGGACAACTTTTCGCGGTCAGTCACAGCGCCGGATCACACGGTGGCGGTGGGCGCGCTGATGGATTGGATCGAAGAACGCATCGGACGTGATTCACTCACTGCAGTGGGCCATCGCGTGGTGCAAGGCGGGCCCAAATATTACCAGCCTCAGCGAATCACTGCGGGCATGATTGAGGAGTTGCACCGGCTCAGTCCGTTCGATCCTGACCATCTGCCGGAGGAGATCCTGTTGACCGAGGCGTTTCACCGCCGTTTCCCTTACCTGCCCCAAGTGGCGTGCTTCGACACGGCCTTTCACCATGACTTGCCGCGCGTGGCCCGCGTGTTGCCGATCCCCCGCCGCTACGAAGCACAGGGGGTGCGGCGGTACGGGTTTCACGGGTTGTCGTATGAGTTTCTCATGGAAGAACTGGCGCGTCTGGCCGGAGCGGAGGCCGCACGAGGGCGCCTCATTCTGGCCCATCTTGGCAACGGCGCGAGCCTGGCGGCGGTGCGTGACGGCAAATCCATGGACACTAGCATGAGCTTCACTCCCGCCGCCGGGGTTCCCATGAGCACCCGCACCGGCAACCTCGATCCCGGGCTGGTTTGGTATCTCGCGTGCACCGAACAAATGAGCGCGAAGCAGTTCAACGAGATGGTGAATTTCCAGTCCGGGCTGCTCGGCGTGTCGGAAACGAGTTCTGACATGCGCAACTTGCTGGCGCTCGAGTCGCAGGATGTGCGGGCAGCTGAAGCGGTCGCGCTGTTTTGCTACGAAGTAAAGAAATGGATCGGAGCATTCTCAGCGGCGCTGGGCGGATTGGACACATTGGTGTTCGCTGGTGGCATTGGAGAGAATGCGCCCGCGGTCCGCACCCGAATTTGCGATGGGCTGGGATTCCTCGGAATCGAACTCGAAGCAAAACGAAACGCGGCGAGCGAGGGCGTGATTTCCACGGCGACCAGCCGGGTTGCAGTCCGCGTCGTGCGCACGGACGAAGAGTTAATGATTGCCAAGACGGTTTGCCGGATTCTCAGCTTTGTCTGAAAAGAGGGAAAATTGAACCATGCCCCCAAGCCCAAGCTCGCGCGTCTTCACCTGCTTTTGCAAGTGCGCGGAGTACTGGCATGTGTCAATCCTTCCTCCTTACTTCTCATTTAAGCGGCTGTGAGCATCGCACTCTTCGACGCGATGCATTCCATCAGATCCTTCCAGGATTTCACGAACGATCCGGCTCCTTCGTCCTGAAGCTGAGCGGCGAGGGCGTCAATGTCAATGCCAGCGTTGGCGAACTTGGCCAGCACCTCTTCGGCATGCACCGGCCAGGTCTCGCAGATTTCCCCATGATCGGCGAAGGCTTTCAAGGTGGCCTCGGGCATGGTGTTCACAGTAAAGGGTGCGGCCAGGTCGCGAACATAAAGGATGTCGGAGGCCTTGGGGTCTTTGGTTCCGGTGCTGGCCCACAGCAGGCGCTGGGCGCGTGCTCCGGCGTTGAAGGTCCGCTTCCAGCGCGTTGAGTCGAGCAAACGGCGGTAGCTTTCATGAGCCTGCCCGGCTATCGCGATGCCAAGTTGATTGCGTAGCACCGGGGGTGCTTTTTTCTCTACCGCAACATCCCAGCGGCTGACAAACAGCGAGGCCACGGAGCCGACGGCGGGATTCAGCCCGGCGGTAATGCGCCGCTCGATGCCACGCAGATACGCCTCGGCTGCCGCGACATATTGTGCACGGGAGAACAGCAGGGTCACGTTGATGGGCACCCCCGCGAAGATAGCCTCTTCGATGGCGGGCAGACCCTCCTTGGTGCCTGGAATTTTAATCAAGAGATTGGGCCGTGCTGCGCGGGCATAGAGAGCCTTGGCGGCAGCGAGGGTGCCGGAGGTGTCGTGAGCCAGCAGAGGAGAAACCTCGAGCGACACCCAGCCATCCACACCGTTCGTCTGGTCGTGGATCGGCCGAAACAGATCGGCGGCCTGCCTGAGGTCCTCAATCGCCAGCTCGAAAAACAGCGCTTCGCCCGACTTGCCTTCCTTCACTTTCTGGCGGATGGCATCGTCGTAGTCGTGACTGTTCTTGATAGCGTGATCGAAAATCGTGGGGTTCGAAGTGAGGCCCGTGACTGAGAAGTCCTTGAGGTAGTTGCGGAGCGTGCCGCTGGACAATAGACCTCGAGTGATGTTGTCGAGCCAGAGGCTCTGGCCCATCTCGTGAAGCTTTTGAGTCGCTTTCATAATTTTTCTCCTAAACAGACTGATGCTGCGTTTGTGAGGGCAGCTGCAATCAAAACGGAAAAGAAACATGGTCGCGGCGGGATCATTCTTCGGACGGTGACCTGAAGCAGAGCGTACAAAAGCGCGCATCCATGCCCCGCCGAAAGAATGAAGCGGTCCCGGTCGCGCCAAGGTGGATCACGCGGGTTGAACTTGAGCGAGCGGTCCCGGAGTGCGTACGCCATGGCCGCTGAACCCAGGGGCAGGCCGGGATGGCCGGAGCAGGCCTCTGTACCATGTCCACCGCGATGAAGCGAGCGTGTTGATACACAACTCATCCAATGCCGGCGGAGCGATTCGTCGGAAGCGTCAAAGGCGTCATAGGTGTTCTGGGTCTCTTCGTTTGATGAAGACTGGTCAATCTAGGGAACGATGAGTCGCGCGGACCCGGCGTGGGGCTGATTGACTATTGCTTCATTGCCTCACCTTGGCACTTGGGGTGCCGGCATTGGCATGTTATTTCCTGCATGCCTCTCGCATCGGCACAGCTGTCGCTGCAGTATTCTTTTCCTTCCGCGGGTGTGCAGTTGCAAGCGGGATGTGTACATTTCGTCGTCGATTTCACGGGATTTCCTTTCGTCGAGCCAGCATTTCTTCAGAAGAGTCGGCGATACGGTGAACCAGTTCGTCGTATGGAGCCCTCTACAGCAGCATTGCACCGGCGGCACCGGCAAATCTGTGCCGTTTTGCTCATTCAGACAGCGGAACGCCAAGTGTTCGACCGCATGGAAGCATGGAAGAAGGTCGCGAAGCTCTCATCGAAGCCAGCCTTGCTGGCCCCAAGTGACTGGCCGTTTGGCCATGGCTGAGCAAAATTGCACAGCTTCCACATCTCCGTGGCAAGATACTATTTGCGTCAGATTTTCGGACTTCAAGACCCCTTGATGAGAGTTTCCTTCACAGCCCCTATTCGCCCACTCTCCCAGGCTTCTCCAAACCGAGACCCGGTGGAGATCACAAGAACAAGAGGATATTCATCGTGAAACCGAATGCAGATAATCCCGCTGCGCTGCCCGCCGTAGGGGACGATTTGAAGTCGCTGCCACTGCCAGAAGTAGAGAAAAAATTAGGGTCATCGCAGGACGGCCTCAGCCAAGCCGAGGCCCAGAAGCGACTGGCGCAATATGGCCCCAACCAGCTCACGGAAAAGAAAGACAATCTCCTCTTAAAGTTCCTTACCTATTTCTGGGGCCCTATCCCGTGGATGATCGAAGGCGCAGTCATTCTGTCGGCGATGGTGCGGCACTGGCTGGATTTCTTCATCATTGTTTTTTTGCTTTGTTCCAACGCAGTGGTGGCATTTTGGGAGGAACATCAGGCGGGCAATGAAATTGCCGCTCTCAAGGCCAAGCTGGCAACCAAGGCCAAGGCGAAACGTGATGGAAAGTGGGATACCCCGAAGGTGTCTGAACTGGTGCCGGGCGATGTCATTCGTTTGCGGCTTGGGGACATCGTGCCGGCGGATGCGCGCCTGTTGGCGGGCGATCCGGTGGAGGTGGATCAGTCCGCGTTAACCGGGGAATCTTTGCCCGCCACGCGCAAACCTGGCGAAGCAGTATTTTCGGGGTCGATCATCCGTCAGGGCGAAATCGACGCGATGGTGTACGCCACCGGGGAGAGCACCTACTTCGGTAAGACGGCGCAGCTGGTGCAGGAGGCGCATACCGTCAGCCATTTCCAGCGTGCTGTGCTGAAGATTGGCGACTACCTGATCGTCCTTGCGGTGAGCCTGGTCGTGTTGATACTGGCGGTGGCGCTTTTCCGTGGCGACCCGATGCTCACCACGTTGGAGTTCGCCCTGGTGCTTCTGGTGGCCGCGATCCCCGTGGCCATGCCCACGGTTTTGTCCGTGACCATGGCAATCGGCGCGCGTCTTCTGGCGAAAAAAGAAGCGATTGTTACCCGCTTGTCCGCGATCGAGGAACTGGCTGGCGTGGACGTGCTGTGCTCAGACAAGACCGGCACCCTCACCCAGAATAAGCTGACCCTGGGCGATCCCTTCACCGTGAACAATATTTCTGGCGATCAAGTCATTGTCTGGGCTGCGCTCGCTTCGCGGGCGGAAGACAAGGACACCATCGACTTGGCCGTGATCGGTGGTGTGAAGGACGACAAGGCGCTGAAGGGCTATCAGGTACTCCACTTCCAGCCGTTCGACCCGGTGCACAAGCGCACGGAAGCGACCGTCAAAGGCGGAGACGGAAGACAGTTTTTTGTGGCCAAGGGAGCACCGCAGGTGATTCTGGAGATGGCGAACAACGCGGGTGAGGTAAAACCCGCCGTCGAGAAAGCCGTCAACGAATTCGCCGCACGTGGCTTCCGCTCCTTGGGCGTGGCACGGGCAGATCAGAAAGGCAAATGGCAGATTGTGGGCGTGTTGCCATTGTTCGATCCTCCGCGCGAGCAGGCCAAAACAACCATCGCGAGCGCCAGACAGATGGGCGTGACCGTCAAAATGGTTACCGGCGACCAATTGGCCATCGCCCGGGAAACTGCCCGGCAACTAGGGCTGGGCACGGACATTTTGGATGCCAGCGGATTGGGCGACACCAAGCATCACGAGACGGCGCAGTCGGCGGAGGCCATCGAAAAAGCGGACGGGTTTGCCCAGGTGTTCCCCGAACATAAGTTCCACATTGTGGATGTTCTGCAGCAGCGCGGCCACATCGTCGGTATGACCGGCGACGGGGTGAACGACGCACCCGCCCTGAAGAAGGCGGACTGCGGCATCGCGGTTTCGGGCGCGACGGACGCGGCCCGTGCGGCAGCGTCCATTGTGCTGCTGGCATCTGGCCTGTCGGTGATCATCGACGCGATCAAAGAAAGCCGCCGCATTTTTCAGCGCATGAACAGCTACGCGATTTACCGCATCGCCGAAACCCTGCGCGTGCTGTTTTTCATGACGCTGGCGATCCTGGTGTTTAACTTCTACCCCGTGACCGCGGTGATGATCGTGATGCTGGCGGTGCTCAATGACGGAGCCATCCTGTCCATCGCCTATGACAACGTTCATTACAAGGACAAGCCCGAGGCCTGGAACATGCGCCTGGTGTTGGGAATTTCCACGGTGTTGGGCGTCATTGGCGTTGTGGCCGCGTTTGGCTTATTTTATCTCGCCGATCGCGTATTTCATCTCGACCGCCCCCACATCCAGACGCTGATGTATCTGAAGCTGTCCGTGGCCGGACATTTGACGATTTTCCTGACGCGTACCCGCGGCCCGTTCTGGTCCATACGCCCGGCGCGGATTCTGTGGACGGCGGTGCTCGGCACCCAAATCGTGGCCACCTTGATAGCGGTCTATGGGCTGTTTATGACCCCCCTCGGCTGGCGTTGGGCGGGGTTCGTTTGGGCATACGCTCTGGCTTGGTTCTTGGTGAATGACCGCGTGAAACTGCTCGCCTATCGAATCTTCGATCCAACCAAGGCGCCGTTGTTGGCCAAAAAGACACCCGATCTTACATCACTGATCGCGACTCGGGCCTATGAACTCTATGAGGAGCAAGGCCATCAGGATGGGCACGCCAATCAAGACTGGCTTGAGGCGGAGCGAGAAACGCGGAAAAAACAGGCGGGACGTGTGCACGCTGCCTAAGAGTTGCCCTGAATCCCGCAGGCGCCCGGCGCAACTTGTGCAATTTGAGCCGCGCACCATGAATCACTGGAGGAGAACACTATGCAGGTACAAGTTAATACGGACCACAATATCGAGTGTCACGAGGCACTGACTGCTCAGGTCAGCGATGTGGTGCAGAAAGCCCTCAGCAGAATGAGCGAACACATCACGCGAGTGGAAGTCCACCTGAGCGACGAGAACAGCAATAAGAACGGCCAGAACGACAAGCGCTGCATGATGGAAGCTCGCCTCGAGCGGCGCCAGCCCATCGCCGTCACTTACGAGGCGGCCACTCTGGATCAAGCTGTTGACGGCGCTGTCCATAAGTTGGCCAGATTGATCGAGAGCACCCTCGGGCGCTTGCACGATCAGGCGAGTCGCAGGACTGACCCGCCTCCGCCCGAGCCGGGCCATACAAACTAGTCATGAGCCAAACCACAAAGAGCCTCCCCCGCACTGTGCGAGGCATCTTCGGTTGGAGATGGAGCGGATGCTTGAATTTTGCGCTGATCCCAGGCGGCCATAAGGAGCGATGCGGAGCCAGTCCGTGCTGAATTTTACAAAGAGGACAGTGGGAAGCTTTACTGGGAAGGCGGTATTCTGCTGCGCATTGGCGCTAAGCGTGGCCACGGCTCATGCGCGCGAGGTAGCGGGTATCCGCATGCCGGAGGTAGTCGGGGTTGCGGGCAAGGAACTCCGGCTGAACGGCATGGGCGTGCGGAAGAAGGCCATTTTCTTCAAAGTCTACGTCGTAGGGCTTTATCTGGAAAGGCCGACCACGGACTCCCGGGTAGCAATCACGACCGACGAGGCTAAGCGGATTGTGATTCGTATGCAGCGCGATGTCAGTCGCGAGAAGTTTGTTCAAGAGGTAGAGAAAGCCATTGGGCGCAATTCCGGCCCGGCCATGCCAACTCTGCGCGCGCGACTCGACCTCCTGGAACACGCGCTCCCCGCCCTGAAGAAAGGGAACGTGCTCGATTTCACCTATCTGCCAGGTGCCGGTACCCTGATGCGCTGCCAAGGCCATGAGTTAACGATTTTGGGAAAGGACTTTGCCGACGCGTTGCTTTCAGTATGGCTGGGTCCGAAGCCAGTTCATGGAACACTCAAGCGCGAGTTGTTGGGCGGTAAATAGGTAGAATCGGTCGAAATCCTTTGAAAGCGCCGCGTTTATCGGCAGCATCAAACAGATAGAAAGGAACAACGGTATGCCCAGCAAAGAGCAAGCAACTCACGTTGATCAGGATAGCAGGCCAACGTCACGGAGCCGGGGTCAAGACAATCCGGCCATGTTCACCTTCGATGTGGCGTTGTCTACCGCTGTCGCCGATAACGGTCAACGTCAAGCATCAGTTTCGGTTCCCAAGGGTCCGCTGACGCCGGACATGCTCGACAAGATGAACCGCTACTGGCGGGCCGCGAATTATTTGTGCATCGGCCAGATCTACCTCTTTGAAAACCCTTTATTGCGGGAGCCCCTCAGAGCCGAACAGATCAAACCGAGGCTGCTCGGGCACTGGGGAACTTCGCCGGGACAAAACCTCATTTACATTCATCTGAATCGCCTCATCAAACAGCACAATGCAAATATCATTTATATTGCCGGTCCGGGACACGGCGGTCCTTCGCTCAACGCATGCTCCTATTTGGAAGGCACTTATACTGAAGTCCATCCGGAAATCACACCCGACGAGAACGGCTTGCGGCTTCTTTTCAGGAAGTTCTCAACGCCGGGCGGGGTACCCAGCCATTGCGGGCCGCACGTCCCGAATTCCATGCATGAAGGCGGAGAACTTGGCTACTCCCTGGTCCACGCGTTCGGTGCCGCGTTCGACAATCCAGACTTGATCGTTGCCTGCGTCATCGGTGACGGAGAATCTGAAACTTGCCCGCTCGAAGGAAGCTGGAAGTCCGTCAACTTTCTTAATCCGGTGCGCGACGGCGCCGTGCTCCCAATTCTGCACCTCAATGGCTACAAAATTTCTGGACCCACCGTTCAAGGACGCACGAGCGACGAAGACTTGAAGGCCCTCTATATCGGACGTGGATACAAGCCGTATTTTGTTGAAGGCGATGATCCTGAAGTCGTGCATCAACTTCTGGCTGGGACGTTGGACGAGTGCTATGCCGGGATTCGAGCTATTCAGCAGGAGGCGCGCCAGAGCGGATTCAAGAGACAACCGATCTGGCCGATGATCGTTCTGCGCACGCCCAAGGGATGGACCTGCCCGAAACAAGTGGATGGAATCCCGATTGAGGGCACTTTCCGTGCTCACCAGGTCCCTCTCGCGACGGTTCGCCAAAACCCCGAACATCTCAAGATCCTGGAATCCTGGATGAGAAGCTACAAGCCGCAGGAACTCTTCGATAAAGATGGCAAATTCATTGACGAGCTGGCGGAACTTGCGCCGGCCGGCAATCGACGGATGGGAGGGAGTCCTCACGTGAATGGCGGACGGCTGCTGATTGCCCTCGACCTGCCGGACTTTACAGACTATGCACTTGAAATTCCGGGACCGGGTCAAGTCGTTGCCGAAGCGCCACGGAAGCTCGGGGACTTTTTCAGAGACATCTTCAAGCTGAACCCAACAAACTTTCGCATGTTCTGCCCCGATGAAACCAATTCCAATCGTTTGAACTCCGTCCTCGAGGCTACCCAGCGTTGCTTCACAGCACAGACGGTCTCGATCGATGACGAACTCAGTCCTGATGGCCGCGTAATGGAAGTCTTGAGCGAGCACTGCTGCGAGGGATGGCTCGAGGGGTACTTGCTGACCGGGCGTCATGGTATGTGGTCTTCTTACGAAGCCTTTGCGCAGGTCGTGGATTCGATGTTGACGCAACATGCGAAATGGTTGGAACAATGCCGCGATTTTCCCTGGCGGAGACCGCTCGCATCGTTGAACGTTCTACTGACAAGTCATGCCTGGCGAAACGATCACAACGGCTTCAGTCATCAGGCGACTGGATTTGTAGACAATGCCTTGGCACGCCGGAGTGAAACTATCCGCGTGTACTATCCGCCCGACAGCAATTGCCTGCTGAGCGTCTTCGACCACTGCCTGCGGAGCCGCAATTACGTCAACATCGTGACCTGCGGAAAGCAGCCGCAGCTTCAGTGGTTGAATATGGAAGAAGCACTCGAACATTGCTCACGGGGGGCATCGACTTGGAAGTTTGCCACCAACGACGCGGGTGAAGAGCCGGACGTGGTGCTGGCTTGCGCCGGCGACGTGCCAACGATTGAGATATGCGCGACGTCATGGCTCCTGCAGAAGTATGTTCCCGGTATCAAGGTACGCGTCGTCAACGTAGTAGATTTGAGTGTTCTGATGAGCCCGGATGACCATCCGCACGGCATGGACAACATGTCTTTCAACGAGCTATTCACAAAAGATGCGCCTGTCATCTTTGCCTTCCACAACAATCGCTGGCTTATTCACACCATGGTTCATGGGCGCTCCAATGAAAGCCGCTTCCATGTGCGCGGCTATATGGATCAGGGCACGACCACCACGCCGTTCGACATGGTAGTGCTGAACAAAATCAGCCGCTTTCACCTTGCCATTGACGCGCTGAAGAACGTTCCCCGGCTGCGTTCGCAGACTTCGGATGTAATCGACATGTTCAACCGGAAACTATACGAACACCACGACTATGTTCGACAACACCTGGAAGACATGCCGGAGATCAGAAACTGGCAGTGGACGGCTGATTTCAGCGAACCGAGCGCTCCTCCGCCGCTGGCCAAGGGACATCCTCGCGCAGGCCTGTTCAGCGATAGCTAGAGCGAATACTACGTCTGGCGCAGGCGCGCCGCGAACTGCACCTCGCGGTTGGAGGCGATTATCGTGCTTGATGAACCTGCCGACGACCGTTGTGCGGCGGCATGGTGCCGCTACCGTTCGTCTCGGGCACAGCCGGGGCAGGCTGGGCAGCGATGTCCGCAACCGTCGTAACCGGAGTCGCCGCTTTCAACTCGTCCAGCTCACTGAGCACGTTTTTCCAATCTCCCGGATCTTTCTTCGTCTCGATCGGGAGTGATAGATCGGAATAAAAATGCAGGATGTTGTCGCGCAGCTCAGGGCTCGTTAGATCGAATTTTCGCTCTGACAGCCTAGCCAGCAACTTGGCGTAAGAATTGTCAGTCAGGGAGTATTCCGCCGCCTTCGTCGGCTTGCCGCTGTCAAGGTCAAAGTCAGGCAGCGCCAGTGCGTTCGTGCGCACTTGTTCGAGAAGGACACGGTATTGATCCACGGTCATATTGATGCTCTTGATATACAGGTCCTCAGTTTGGGCGGTTGGGTTATTAAACTCTAACCCTCGGAAGGGACCAATTTTTGGTATGAATCGCAGAAGCGTTGCCAAGATCCGTGAACCCAAGCCTGGCTTCACGTACTCCTTTCCCCATTGCTTTTCGTAATCAGAGCGCGAAAGACGGTAGAGGAATTTCCGTTTCGAGAAATTCGGGATTTCGTGCATCAGCTCCTTTTTGTGGATTTGCAGCGCGACTCGGGTCATTTGCGGAATCACTCGGCTGACCGCGAAACGATAGGAACCCACGGCGAGGTCCTCGTGGGTAAGCACATCTTTTAGCTCCACCCCGTACACAACCGGAAACACCCGCTCCAGCAGCGACTTGGACACCTGAAATCCAATAAAATCGTGGTACCCCTGCGAAGCGTAACGATTCTTCGCGACCTGCACAGTGTCAAACCCGAACTCTGTTTTCAAATGCGCCGCCTTGTCCTGGGCGTACCGCACTGACTTGCCAAACTTCTTTCGAAGCTTCGGATATTCGATGGCGACGGCCTGGTTGACCGCCGGGTGGCCGGCGATATCCGACGCATAGTGTGATAGCGCGCCCAGCGCGAAAGCGTACTCGTTAGCGTCCTGGCTTTCGAAGAGCAGCTCGCGAACGAAATCCCCGCTGCGGACGTAGTGCACCAGGTTGCTGAATTCCCTGCTGCCGAACGGGTAGTAGCCGAGATCCTGGATGACGGCGCCTCCGTAGGCGTAGGCGTGTGCCTCCGTGATCTGGTCTTCCGACAGTCCTGGAAATCGCTTGAGCAGGAGGGGCTGGATCTCATCTGTCCACACCAGGTCTACGATTTCCTCATGGGTCAGAACAGAATAAGCGGACGAATCGCCGCTGCACATGAGCACAACCAGAAGGAATGCCACTGCGCGGACAGAACCGAGGCGCCAATCCCCCCAGGCTGTGGCGCCTGACGAGTTTGTCGCTTGGCGCACGATTCAAAGACGCCCGATAAGAAGTAGGACGACAAGGATCAAAAGAATCAGCCCCACCCCGCCAGTCGGAGCGTAGCCCCAATTTCTGCTATGCGACCATCTTGGCAAAACACCAAAGAAAGCTAAAACCAGAATCACGATCAAGATAGTTCCAACCATGTTGCACTCCTTATCCTCCCGGATTCAGACAGGAACGTTCAACATCCTGGTGCAAACCCTCCGGGGCCTGCACCGGGTACACGGCTAAAACGACATGCTGACCGCAATTCCGACGTTTGGATGCCTCATCCGCGTCCGCCTGGGCTTGCTCCTTACTGCCGGGTTGCCATGTCTGCGCGGTCTTTACGTTCCCACGTGGATCCGGGAAAGCGAATGGAACAGCCCAAACACATTCAGAATCCACAAGACCACGGCAATCACCACAACGCCGTTCAAAATTGACTTGATGGATGACTGCATTGGAATGAAGCGATTCACCAACCACAGCAGAACACCCACCACGATGAGGACTTCCAGGAGTTGAATTAAAGGCATGATTTTTGACCTTTCTTTTTCGCGGGCTAACTCCTCTCATCCGCCTGGAGGTGTTCCCTAATGTCAATGTCCGAGACCTTCTAGGGTCGGGTCGTGTTCCGCCGCAGTGTGCCGTGGCGTATCACGGGGATGAAAACCGCTGATTTGCTGGATGCAGTCGCTTGGAACCTGACTACGATTGAAATTTCTGCAGCGACCTAAGAATGGAAGCTGCGAATCAGCACTTCGCGGCTCCTTTAAATACTCAGAGAATAGATGATGACAGCTGCGAGTTCTTGCGTCTGAGCAATGTAGCTCACTTGCGAAGATTAGAGGGCATAACGGCTGGGGCGTAAGCAACTCTGATACTTCGTCTGGCGGCGTTCCGAAATGCACGGATATCACCAGCGACCCTTGATGTTATGGGGCGCATAACGCGGCGCCCATATCCCTTGGGCAACATGAATTACTGGATCCGTGCACTTTAGAACATCCGAGCTACTCTTTGTCGACCTATGCTGTACGTAGAAGAGACAAAGCTCGCAACGAACGGCGCTGCGTGATTTCTGCTTCTCAGAAGGAAGCATAAACATATGAGCCACATCACCAAAGATCCGATACCCGCACTGCCCAAAGCTCCCCAACCGCCCCTGTCATACCCCGGCGCCACGCCTGACTCGGACCGTGCCAGGAGGCCACCGCTGGTCGAGCCGCCTTTTAGCGACCAGGAACTGAACCCAGGAGATCGCGTAGAGGCTCTAGGCGATTTCGGAAAACCGACCGGAGAATTTGGCACAGTTGAACGAGCAAATGAAGATGATGCGGTCGTCAAGTGGGATGACGACGGTCGTGTGAGACTCCGACGACCGTGGCTCAAGAAGGTTTAATCTGCGACAAGACTAGGGCGGTTGGCAAATCCCAAGCCGCAAGTTGCAACTGTATGAACCTAAACAGACCCAAGCGCGGCCCGCACCTGTTTTAGACATTCAACAGAGTATGGGTTGCAAGCAAGAATAAGCCCCTTGGCGCCATGAGGGGGTCGGGGAAAGAAAGCGCCATTTTTCACAACCAACAGTGCCGCAGTCTCGACCAGAGAGAGAACTGGATCAGTCCGACGAGTACAACCAGGGAAGCCAGCGCCATAACGATCAGGTTTAGGCCATCGCTCAGGCCGAAAAGTCCAATAAGAATCCCGGTGACGATCAGGCCAAGGCCCAGCCAGAGCCGCCAGACAACGCCGATGCTCGGCTTCATTTGCTCTCCTGGGGTTTGCCATTGCGAAGAAAAGCCAGCAATGATTTGCGAACCTGAATGCCGCCGTTATAGTGGATGAATCCCATTTTCCGGAACCGATTCATGAAGAAGCTCACTCTTGAACGAGTGGTGCCGACCATTTCCGCAAGGGTCCCTTGGCCGATATGCAGAGTGACGGCCTTCGGGCTGGATTGCTCTCCAAAGCCCGCCAGCAGCGCCAGAACCCGGGCCAGCCGCTTTTCACTGTCGTTGAAAAGCTGATCGATCACCGCGCTTTCGGTGCGGCTGATTCGATCGAGCAAATGGGAAACAAAGAGCTTTGCAAAGGCAGGTTCCTGGCGGATTATGCGGGCCAATTCAGTTTGTGGGACTCGGATGATAAAGGACTGCTCGATCGCAGTTGCGGTCGAGATCCGCAGCGCATATTTTTCCAGACAGCTTTCGCCGAACAGGTCGCCTCGTCCCAGGATGCCGATTACGGCCCTCTTCCCGCGCGTGGAGACCACGGTGAACTTCACATTGCCGCTCTGGATGTAAAAGGCCGCATCAGCCGCATCCCCCTGGGAAAAGACAGCCTCTTTGTTCTGGTATTCTCGCGAGCGATTTTGATTACCGGCCTTCTCGAGAAACCTGCCCGCATTTAGAAGACGTTGTTCTGGCATCGGCACTTCCCGGCATCAGAAAGCCGGCTTCAGAGGGCGTACCGCATGGTCGTTGCTGAAGCCGCTTGGTGAGGTCTTGAAGTGAGGTTACACGTGGCCCGATAACGATACTGGTCAATACTGCTCTGTTGCTCTCGAGGAGCTTCGAGTCGCCCGCGGGATTGCTAAGAGCAGGATTCCAGATTGATGAGCGCTCATTGGCTGAGAGCAGCAGAGTAAAAATGAGGAGGCGGTGGCAGGTGGTCAATTTTGATCATCTCTAGGATGGCAAAAGAGGTTATGCTGTGGACGAGAACGCTACTGGAGGATTGGAGGGAAACTATGAATACTGGCACCCGCACCTTTGCCCGCAATCGTCCGGATGGCCGAAAACCCTCTGCCCGGCCAGCCGCGAAGTCGGCTTCTTCACGGAAAATACCTGGCAGGGCCAGCCCCGGAGGCTCTGTCCTTTCGAGTGCAGATGGCAAATTTCGTGCCTTCGATGCCGAATCCTTTTTGGCAAAAGCCGGTCTGGGAAAGAAAATCTTAAGGCTGCAGAAAGGGCAGAATGCATATTCTCAAGGCGACCTCGCGGATGCGATATTTTACATCCAGAAAGGCCGGCTGAAGCTCACGGTCACCTCATCGGCTGGGAAGGAAGCGACCATCGCCCTGCTAGGCGCCGGAGAATTTCTGGGTGAGGGTTGCATCGCAAACGCTCACCCGCTCCGTATGTCGACTGCTGTCGCCATGGCGGAATCCTCGCTGTTGCGAATCAGCCGAAGAGAGATGGTGCGCGTACTGCACGAGGAGCATGCATTTTCCGATGTGTTTGTCTCTTTCTTGCTTGCCCGCAACGCCCGTATTCAGGAAGACCTTGTGGATCAACTGTTCAATTCCAGTGAAAAGCGGCTTGCCCGAATTCTCTTGCTGCTGGCGCAGTTCGGTAAAAACGGCAAACCTCAGACGGTGATTCCTAAAATGAGCCAGGAGACACTGGCAGAGATGATTGGGACAACCCGGTCACGGGTAAGCTTCTTCATGAACCGATTCCGAAAATTGGGTTTTATTGAATACAACGGCGAAATGAAAGTGCACAGTTCGTTGCTGAATATTATCCTGCACGATTGAACTCGCCGATGCTTAACGCAGATGCGTCCAGGCGATAAAAAGTTGTTATAGTTCAATTTTGAACAGACAGTAGAATCCCCGCAACCTAATCTGATTATGCTGCCCCCCCCCCCTTGTTGACTAAGTGGTTAGCAGTAGAAAGGCAGGTCCCCATGCCTGGTCCTTCCGAACATCAGATTTTGGTAGTTGATGACGAGCCCGTCGTCCGTGAGACCTTGTCGCTATTGTTGAAAGACAGTGAATACGATGTGGTCACCGCCGAAGATGGCTTTAGCGCACTTTTGCAGTTGAGACAGGCGCTTCCGGACGTCATCGTATCCGACCTCAATATGCCACAAATGTCGGGATTCGAGTTTCTCTCCGTGGTTCGTCGACGCTTTCCGGAGATACTGGTCATCGCTATGAGCGGGGCTTACGACAGCGGGGATGCGGTCCCTGGCGGAGTGATCGCCGACGCCTTTTACGCAAAGGGCAGGGGGAATCCCGGTGCCCTGTTAAAGACAGTGGCGGACGTGCTTGAGACTTCTGTATCACGCGCGAATGGCCATCACAAGGAATCCGCTCCGGTGTGGATTCCGCGAAACGGGAAAGACTCCCACGGAATACCCTACATCGTGCTGACATGCACGGAATGTTTGCGGTCGTTTCCGTTGAATGTGGCAGAGGATATTAATCCGGAAATCGTGGAAACACCGTGCATCTTTTGCCTTAGCAAGGTTCGGTACATCATCGACTTTTCTCTTTCCGTTGCTTCGCCCGCCAAGAAGAAACCAGAGGCGGCTAAGAACGCAGCAACGGGCGCAGCTTAGACTTGGCAGTCGGGATGGTTTCCCCCGGGCTCTGCGGGAGCTTTGGTCTGCGCGTTTGCCGCGTTCTGCTCATGCCCCTTTGCCGCACCCGCCCTTGCTGAACAAGGCGCGCACGACTCTAAATTCCTGTACAGGTTTAGCCGGTGGCGTTGTTGGACTTGTCCCCTGTGAATCGCCACGCGCCAGCGCTGAATCGATTGTGGGCAAGATGTGCCTTCGGACCTGGCCTCCGTCTCAGCCCGTAGCGCGCCCCGTGCCTCAATGAGTTTTGCATTTCCCGGGGTTTTGCATTTTCCGGACCGCGTTTTCAAATCACGTTTCACATGCTGAAGCCCTGACTCTACAGAATGAAAACTCGAGGCTCTTTTTGTGCTGCTGGCGCGTTATGATGTCGGGCCATGAAAACTGCTCGCCTCCCTCTCCTCATTGCTCTCATTGCGTTGCTACTCGGCTGGCGGTGTGACCAGCGCAGTGGCGCAACCCGGCCCCAATTCGGCGGAAGCTCGCGAAGCACGTCTCGCCTGGTTTAAGCAGGCAAAGTTTGGAATGTTCATCCATTGGGGCTTGTATGCCATTCCTGCCGGCGAGTGGAAGGGGCAGCGCTGTCTTGGCCTCGGCGAATGGATCATGAATCGCTGCCGCATCCCCGTCAAGCAATATGAACAGCTCGCCAAGCAATTCAATCCCGTGGACTTCAATGCCGACGCCTGGGTACAGTTGGCTCAGGATTCCGGCATGAAGTACATGGTGATTACGGCCAAGCATCACGACGGCTTCGCCATGTTTAATTCGAAGGTGAGTCCCTACAACGTGTTCGCGGCAACGCCCTTCCATCGCGACGTGCTGAAGGAACTCGCCGACGCGTGCCGCAGGCACGGCATGCCGCTCGGCTTCTACTACTCGCAATCCCAGGACTGGCATGAGCCCGGAGGCGCGGGCAACGACTGGGACTTCGGACCCGACCTCGGACCCGACGGCAAGCCTCGCAAAGATTACGACGGCTACTTGCGCTCTAAGGCCGAGCCTCAGGTGCGCGAATTGCTCACCAATTACGGCCCCGTGGCTCTCATCTGGTTTGACACACCCCGCATGATGACCAAGGAGCGCGCCCAGCGCTTTGCCGACATCGTCCGCACCTTGCAGCCCAAGACTCTGATTGATGGCCGCCTCGGCGATCAGGGCGATTACACCACCACCGGCGATAACGTCATCCCCTCGGGCGTGCAGAATCAATACTGGGAGGTCCCTGCCACCACCAATCACACCTGGGGCTTCCGCAAGGACGATACCGACTGGAAGTCGCCGGGGGAAATCACGTTCAAGCTGGTCGATGCCGTCAGCAAGGGCGGCAACTATTTATTGAACGTCGGTCCCATGGCCAATGGCCTGATTCCCGCGGAACCGCAGGATAACCTGCGTACCGTGGGGCGTTGGCTCAAGGTGAATGGAGAAGCCGTCTACGGCGCCGGTCCTACGCCGTGGGGCCAGGAACTGGGAGAACCCAGCGCGCGGGATGAAAAGGACCTGCGCGGGAATCCGCTCGTCCTGCCCCACGACGAATGGCGCGTTACCACCCAGCCCGGCAAGCTTTATTTCACCTTCTTCCAGGAGCCGCGGGTGCCCTTCGACCTGCCTCCCATGAAGAACGCGGTCAAGCGTGCTTACACTCTTGCCGATGGAAAGCCCATCGAGGTTCGCCAGCAGGGTGGAAACAGGGAACTCATCATTCCTCGGCCCATGGTCGACCCCATGGCCACAGTCGTAGTGGTCGAAATTGAAGGAAACCAGGTGGTGCGCTAGGCAAAATCGGGGTCGCGCTCGCGCAGTTGACGGTCCCGAACTGTCAGTTGCCGGCGCCGTCACTCTTGGGGACGAACTCGGCGGGAGGCTCTCGCTCCGGCGGGGGTGAAATCTGCTCCGCCAGATGACACGCCACCAGATTCTCTCCCACGGGGCGCAGTTCGGGAACTTCCTGGGCGCAGCGCTCGATGGCATAAGGGCAGCGCGTGCGGAAGACGCAGCCCGATGGAGGTTCCACGGGCGAAGGGGGCTCGCCACCGAGGGGCTTTGCCGGATGCGCGCGCGCCTGCCGCGGGTCAGCTACGGGAACCGCCTGAATCAGCGACTGCGTATAGGGATGGCGCGGCGTACGGTAGATCGCGTCCGCGGAAGCAAGCTCCATCACCTTGCCCAGGTAGAGAACCAGCACGCGATGGCTGATGTGGCGCACCGACGCCAGGTCGTGCGCCACGAACAGCAGCGATACCCCAAACTGCTTCTGCAGGTCCCCAAGAAGGTTAATGATCTGCGCCTTCACGGATACATCGAGTGCCGATACCGGCTCGTCGCAAACCACCACATCGGGTTGCAAAATCAGGGCGCGGGCAATTCCAATCCTCTGTGCCTGGCCTCCGGAGAATTCGTGCGGGTAGCGGTTGATCTGGTCGGGCGGAAGGCCGACGCTTTGCATCATCCGCGTCACCTTCGACCGGCGTTCCTCCGCGTTCATCTGCGGAAAATAGGAACGCAGCGGCTCGGCGATGATCTGCCCAACCGTCATGCGCGGATCCAGCGAGGCCAGTGGGTCCTGGAAAATGATCTGCAGGTGACGGCGCTGCTCGCGCAGCTCGCGGGAATCGAGACCGGCCAGGTTTTTCCCCTCGAAACGCATCTCCCCGGAGGTCACCGGCACCAGGGCCAGCACCGCGCGCGCCAGCGTGGATTTGCCGCATCCGGATTCGCCCACCACGCCGAGCGTTTCGCCGCGGGGCAAGTCGAAACTCGACGCCGTCCACCGCGCGCAAAACCCTTTTCGGGCTCAGCCAGCCCTCGCCGCGAAGCTCGAAATAGACGCGCAGATCGCGTACGGAAAGGATGTTGTCGCTGGTTCCGCTGGTTTTGCTCAACGCCCCAGGTCCCCCTCATAGAAGCATGCCTTGCGGTGAATGCCGGCCACCCATTCCAGCGCAGGCACGCTCTTGTCGCAGCGCTCCAGGCGGTAGGGACAGCGTGGGTGAAAAGCGCAGCCGGGAGGCACATCGGACAAGTCCGGTGGGTTACCCTCAATCGCCACCAGACGCGCCGAGCGGGACCCTGAGAGTTTGGGAATCGAGTTTTCGAGGGCTTCCGTGTAAGGATGGCGGCGATGATAAAAGATGTCCTCGACGGTTCCCTTCTCCACCATGCGGCCCGCATACATCACGTTCACGCGGTCGGCAAGTTCCGCAATCACTCCCAGGTCGTGGGTCACCAGGATCACGGCCGTTCCAAAGCGTTCCCGCACCTCGCGCAAAAGTGAGAGCACCTGGGCCTGCACCGTGACGTCGAGCGCCGTGGTCGGCTCGTCGGCAATCAGGATCTGCGGACCGCAGATCAGCGCCATGGCAATGGCGACGCGCTGGCGCATCCCGCCGGAAAGCTGGTGCGGATATTGCCGCATCCGCTCCTCCGGTTCGCTCATGTGCACGGCCTTCAGCATCTCGATGGCCTGCGCGGCGGCCTCGCTCTTGCTCACTTTTTTGTGCACGAGCAACGGCTCCGTCAACTGCAGCCCAATGGAAAGATAGGGATTCAGCGACGTCATCGGATCCTGAAAAACGTAGCCGACTTTGCGGGCGCGAACCTGATTCAGCTGGCGCTCGGACGCGCCCAGCAACTCCTGCCCCTCGAAACGGACGCTTCCCGTCACCCGCGAATTGGGTGCCGTCAGGCCCAGCATGCCGAGCAGCATCTGGCTCTTGCCGGACCCGGACTCGCCCACAATCGCCAAAACCTCGCCCGCGAAAAGATCCAGATCGACACCAGTGACGGCATGAACCACGCGGCCGCGAGTATGGAACTCGACGGTCAGGTTGCGCGCGGAAAGCAAAGGAGTCTCAGCCATGTCAGCGCTCCTTCGGGTCAAGGGCATCGCGCAATCCATCCCCCAGAAAGTTCAGGCAGAAGACAATTATGGCCAGGAAAACGGCTGGAATAATCAGCAGGTACGGATAGGCCTGCAGCTCGCCGGCTCCATCGGAAACCAGCACGCCCAGCGACGTCATCGGCGCCTGCACGCCCAGGCCGAGAAAGCTGAGGAAGGCTTCGAACAGGATGACCGACGGTACCGTGAGCGTCGCATAGATCGCGACAATGCCCAGCAGATTCGGAACGAGATGGCGCCACACGATGCCCGGTCCGCGAACCCCTGAAGCGCGCGCGGCTTCAATGAACTCCTTGTTTCGTAGCGAGAGCGTCTGCCCGCGCACGATGCGCGCAATGTCCAGCCAGGAAACCGCCCCGATGGCCACGAAAATCAGTAAAAGGTCCCTGCCGAACATCACGATCAGCACGATCACGAAGGGAATGAAAGGGACGGAATAAAGAATATCGACCGTGCGCATCATCAGGGAATCGGTTACCCCGCCCATGTATCCCGCCACCGCCCCCCAGAAGACGCCGATCACCACGCTGACCACGCTGGCCACTACTCCAATCATCAGCGAGATACGGCATCCCCACATCACCCGCACCAGCAGGTCCCGGCCCAGGTCGTCGGTGCCCAAAACGTGCCAGCCGCGCAACGTGGGCGTCAGATTGAGCAGCTCCCATTGCGGCGTGTAGTAGTTGTAGGGAGAAATCCAGGGGACCACAATCGCAGCTACCACAATCACGGCCAGCACGATGCCGCTGGCCAGCGCCGCCCGGTTGTGCTGCAGGCGCGTGAAAGCATCCTGCCACAGGCTTCGGCCCCGCACCGCGGAAAGCGGCGGCAGGATGTCCATCGCGGGCTGCTGGCTGATGGAACCGCTGTTCATTGGTAGCGCACCCGGGGATCCAGCACGGAATAACCTATGTCCGCGAGAAAATTGAAGGCCACAATCAGGGCGCCATAAAGAATCGTGACTCCCAGAACCAGCGTATAGTCGCGATTCAGCGCCCCATCGACGAAAGCCCTGCCGATGCCGGGAAGACCGAAGATGGTCTCGATCACGATGGAGCCGGTGATAATGCCCACGACCGCCGGACCGAGAAACGACACCAGCGGGACCATCGCCGGTTTGAGCGCGTGCCGCAGCACAACCTTTGTTTGCGGAAGCCCTTTGGCCCGCGCCATGCGAATGAACGGACTGTTCAACACCTCGACCATGCTGCCGCGCATTAACCGCGCCACATAGGCGATATAAGGACCGGCCAGCGCCACCGCGGGAAGAATCACATGCGAGGGGGCTCCCCCCGCCCACGATCCTGCCGGCAGCCAGTGCAGGTAGACCGCGAACACCAGAATCAGGATGGGAGCGACAACGAACACCGGCACCGATATGCCCATCATGGCCAGCCCCATCGGCCAGTAATCCCAGGCGGTGTTGCGCCGGAGCGCCGCCATGATGCCAATGGGAAGTCCGATCAGCAGCGAGCCCAGGAGCGCAAAAACTCCAATGATCACATCGACGGGAAAACCCTCGCGGATGATCTGATTGACCGTGGTATCGCGATATTGATAGGAGGGGCCGAAATTGCCCCGCAGAATGTTGCCCAGATAGCGCGCGAACTGCTCGTAGAGCGGTTCATCCAGGTGATACATGTGCTCGATATTTCGCTGAATTTCCGGAGGGATGCGCCTCTGCGAATCGAAGGGTCCGCCGGGCGCCGCGTGCAAAAGCAGGAATGCCAGCATGATGATGATCAGCAGTGTGGGTATGGCCCCCAGAAAACGGCGCAATGTGTATCGAATCAACTCACTCCTCCGTGTGGGCCAGGATGTACATGTATTGGGAGAGATTCCGGTCCATGATGTTTGTCTGCCAGCCCTTCACGTATGGCCTGATCAAGTGTGTGCTCACCAAATAATAGAGCGGAAGATAGGCAGCGTCCTCATTGAGGATGGCTCCCGCCTGGGCAAAGAGCTTGTAGCGTTGCGCCGTGTCCTGGGTGGCGCTGGCCTGTTCAACCAGCGCATCAAATTTCGGGTTGTAATAATCCCCGTAGTTCATGCCGAAACCTTTTTCGTAGAGCTGCATAAACGTGTACGGATCGGGAAAGTCACCGATCCAGGCGCTCCAGAAGAAGGTTGGCTGCTTCAGTTGCAGGGACTGCAAAAGCACTTTCCACTCGACGTTGTAGATCTGGATTTTCGCGCCCAGATTCATCTGCCACATCGCTGCCAGCGCTTCCATATAGCGGCGGACCGCCGGGCCACCGCTCGGGTAGGTGAGAACGGCCTCCAGAGGATGGCTCGCGGAATAACCCGCTTCCTGGTAAAGCTTGCGCGCCAGGGCATGGCGCTGGTCATCAGAAAGCTTCGCCCAGGCGGGAACCTCCGCTTCGTAACCTGGCAAAGGGGGCATGATGTTATAGGCGGGAATACCGAGACCACGCTGCACATACTTGCTCAGAATCTTGCGGTCCAGAGCAATGTTCAGCGCCAGCCGTAATTTGGGATTGTCCTGAAAGGGCGGCTTGGCGAGGTTATAGCTGAACATGCCCGTGCCGAAATACGGCGCAATCACCAGCTGGCTTCCCAGCGACTTTTGCAGCCACTCCTTTTGCGAGGCAGGAAACCTGTCAGTGAAATCAAGATCCCCCGCCAGGTACTGGGAAACGATCGCACCCTCATCCGAGATGGGGTAATAAATCACCTCGGAAAGGCGTACATGGCTTGCATCCCGGTAGTAGGGATTTTTTACCAGCGTGATATGCCCATTGATAATGCGCTCGCTAAGTTCGAAGGCGCCGTTGGAAATCATGTGGCCAGGCTGGGTCCAACTGTCGCCCCACTGCTTCACGGCTGGCGGATACACGGGGAAGAGATAGCAGTTCGTGAGCAGTGCGAGCAGGTAGGGCGTGGGGCCGCGCAGGTGCACGATGAGAGTGTGCGCATCGGGCGCTTCCACGCCAAGACGCTCCGGCGGAAGACTGCCCTCGGCAATTGCCATGGCGTTCTGGATCGGTCCCAGCGCCTGCGCATATTCCGAGCCCGTCGCCGGATTGACTTCCCGCCGCCACGCATAAACAAAATCGTCTGCCGTCACCGGCTGGCCATTGGACCAGCGCGCATTCTCCCTGAGGTGAAACGTCCAGGTCTTGCCGTCGGCGCTGGTTTGCCAGGAGGCGGCGACCCCAGGGACCGTGTTCCCCCCTTCATCCAGTGTCACCAGACCCTCGAAAAGATCTTCGAGAACGTCAAAGCCTACGACGTCGGTGGCGAGCAGAGGATCGAGAGTGCGAGGGTCGGCGCTGATTTCGCGGCGCAGAACTTGGTCCTGCGCCAGCCCGGAACTCACTTGAATTTTCTGGGCCCCGGCCGGAAGCTGTCCCTGGAGATTGCACGAAACCAGGAACGGAAGCAGCAGCAGGGTCGCAGTGGCGACAAGCCAGAATCCTCGCACGCCGCCCCGGACTTGATGACGAAGAGCCCGAATACCGGTCATAGCTGAGCCTCGCCGGCCAGCCGCTACGGCTCTCTGCAAGATGTGACCGAATCGGCAGCCTCGGGTCTTAAGCATGGAACTCCCGCTGGCCCTCTCCCAATTCACGCAGGGAAATAGCCGGGCAAGCCCTTCGACAATCCCAGCCCGCACCGCAGCAATGACGGCATGCCCGTATGCTCAAGGTACCTCGGTGACCGATCCCGTCTAAAAATAGGGTTCTGTTCATTCTGCTCACAATATGGGCTCGGGAGTCAAATGAGTCGCTCACGGCCCCTTACTCATGTAGATAACCCTGCCGCGTGCTATTGGTTCCGGTTTGTTCGGTTCGCCCTTGAATCTGGCTCCATGCTGAATCTGACTCCATCTCTGCTCTTTCAGAATCGTCTGTGCAGGAGTCGCCGTATCTCTTCAGCATGATCAGCATGCTGAAAAACCGAAAGAATCGCTGGTAATGGACCGAAGAAGATTGTGACGGACTTATCCGAAGCGATACCCCGGCTTGAGTTCGCAGCGAAAGGCCTCGCCTTGAGTCTTATCGCTATTCACGGTGCAATGGGCCCAGCTTAGCGTCAGGTTCGGTCCTAAGGGAAAAACGATGCTTTCTCCATTGATGTCGGCCTGAATGCTCAGACCTTCCGCCAGCGGCGGAACCGAGAAGTTCAACCCCTGTCCGAAAATCACGGGATAGGACTGCCGGTTGATGTCGCTAATCATAGGATGAAATACTTCCGCCTCCACCAGGATCATGGTAGTTTCCGACCAGTTGCGGGCAGTCACCTGGACCATCCTGCGGTCTTCGCTGGGGGTAATCGCGTCGATTCTTGTGAAGGGACACGGTCCGGCGATACACGAGGCCCTGACGTTTTGGAACTCGTTGCCGCTCCCTGCATCCAGCGACGTGGAAACCACCGCCGCTTTCCACTTCCCGTCGGGGGAACATGGATGCCGGCCCTTACAGGGCACATTCCCGCTGTTCGCCACCTCGAACGTTTTGACCGCGCTGCCCACGTTCACGTCGGTCTCCGCCTTGGTCGAATAACGCACCGAGACATTGGAAATCACGACCTCGGGAGTGTGCGCCTTGCTTGCGGTCTCCGCAACCAGCGGCATAAGGTGTGCGATGTAAATCTTGTCCAGCAGAGTCTCGTCTAGTTGGAACGGGCGGTATCCCGTGAGCGTGAACGCAAGCTTGATTGGATCTCCCCGTTGAACTCCCTGGCGCATACGAAGGCTGAAAAAACCGGAATTATCGGAGTGCGAAGCGCCCGTTGCCAGGCCACCTAGTTCGGTAACATAGACACCCGCCAGCGGCTGCTCCTTCTTGGGGTCGCTGTCCTGCCGGATGACAGCCCCGATCAGCAGCGGGCCTTGCCGGTGCGCAAGACGCGAGTACAGGATCGCGCCCAACACTCCCGCAACGATTCCCAACGCCACCACCATCGGGATGATTCTTGTCCTTGTGCCGATCCGGATCACCTGAGCACCCCCCTGGATTTGTGTTCCCTCTGGAAGGACGGAACCACGATGGAAACGTCCTCCCTTCACTCCAGCTCTTCACGGAGCCAGAATATTCTAAGATGGATTCAGTGAAAGGGCAGAACGTCGCGTCTACAAGCATGTCCCGCAGGCGGTGGCTCGGCCAGTTCGCGCGAGCGGGCCTCCTGCTCCCTTTCCGCTCCTTGATCCTGCCGCCCGGGCGGGCGCCCAAAAAAGACAACAGCCTGCCGCAACCGGCTATCCCGGATTTGCCAAACTCCCCCGAAGACCAGCAGTTGTTGGATGATATCGAGCGGGCAGGTTGCCGCTTTTTCTGGGAACAGAGCAACCCCCAGACCGGCCTGGTGAAGGACCGCTGCAACGTGCACGCGGGCACGAACGATAAGGGCATTGTCGCCAGCATTGCGGCAACCGGCTTCGGTCTTACGGCCTTGTGCATCGCGGAGAAGCGCGGGTTTCTCACCGTCACTGAGGCAAGAGGGCGGGTATTGACGGCTCTGCAGTTCTTGTTGAACAAGCTCCCGAACCATCGCGGTTTCTTCTACCATTGGGCCCATGTTGCTACCGGCGAGAGATTGTGGGATTCGGAAGTCTCCTCCGTGGACACCGCTATCCTCCTGTGCGGCGTCCTGACCTGCCGGGAACACTTTCGCTATCACGAACTCACGCTGCTGGCGGAAGCCATTTTCGATCGCGTCGATTGGACCTGGTTGTCGGAGGACACCTCCCTTCTGCCGCATGGATGGATGCCGGAATTGGGATTCCTGCCTTATCGCTGGGATTACTACAGCGAACTGATGATGATGTATCTGCTGGGCCTGGGCTCCCATTCCCACCCGCTCCCGCCCGAGGCATGGGATTCCTGGAAGCGCACCACCTTTGAATATGACGGGCTGCGCTACATCGGCTCCTTCGCTCCTCTGTTCGTCCATCAGTACTCGCAGGCGTGGTTCGATTTTCGCCATAAACATGACCGCTACGCCAACTATTTCCAGAATTCCGTCACCGCTACGGAAGTTCATCGCCGCTTCTGTCTGGAACTATCGAAGCAGTTTCCCGACTACAGCGAGGACCTGTGGGGCATCACCGCATCCGATTCCCAAAATGGCTACGTAGTGTGGGGCGGCCCTCCGGCCATCGGCCCCATCGACGGTACCGTGGCCTGCAGCGCGGCTGCGGGCTCTTTGCCGTTTCTTCCGCAGCCCGTCATGCGCGTCCTGCGGACCATTCGTTCGCGCTATCCGGCGGCATGGAGCGATTACGGACTTGTGGACGCGTTCAATCCCCTGAAAAACTGGTATGACAGCGACGTCATCGGAATCGACACCGGAATTACCCTGTTGATGGCGGAAAACGCGCGCAGCGGTTTCGTGTGGGAGACTTTCATGAAGCATCCGGTGGCGCGGAGGGGGTTCGAACGCGCCGGCTTCAAGCCCGACACACCGGCGTCCGGGTAAGGCTCCGCCTGGCTATCAGGCGCCGCATGCAACATGCTTTGCCCCGGTTTGATTGCAGCCGGTTTAATTGGAGCTGGTTGATTAAAGGCGGTTGGGTTGGAGTAAGATGCGGGGGTTATGAGACGCCCAAGAAATCTGCTGATCGCCTTCGTAGTGCTCTTGGTGGTTGCCGGCTTGGCCGCGGCGCAAAACCGGCAAAGTAACCGTGCCGTCGTCGGCATCTGGCACGGCGAACTCGGCAACTTGCCCGCCGTGACCCTGAACCTCACCGATGAGGCCGGCCCTTTGCAGGGAGCCATTCTGTTTTACCTCATGCGGCAAGAGGCGGGTAAGCCGCCCACCTCCTCTCCCGGAGTTCCCGAGCCGCTGTTCCACACGCGTTTCAACGGAAAGCGCCTCATCTTCCAGGTGAGCCACAAACGGGCTCACGCGTACACCGCATCGGACCCGCCGGTCACATTCCGCCTTGACCTGACGGGACCTGACGAAGCCAGGCTGGTGCGCATCCCGCAGGACGGCCCTGCCTACCTGCGCATGATCCGGGAGAGGCCCTGACGGCATGCTGAAAGGCCTCAAGAATCGGTGGCGCAGGCCTTCAGCTTGCGTTAAGCGCCTGATTCTACATGGCGGCTTTAGCCACTCAGGTACTTCAATCGTGCACCTGCTGAGCGGCGGAATCAAGCCAGGATCAACAAGCTAAGTTCGACGACATCGACGACATCTAAGTTGGGCGACATTCATGAGAAGACTTATCCTTCGGTTTTTTATGCTCTTGATCTGTCTTCCGCTGGTGGTAGCCGGCACTTTCGCTCAGACCGAATCCCAGGCAGCGCCCGACTGGGAAAATCCCCAGGTGTTTGGCATCAACAAAGAAGCACCGCATGCCACGTTCACGCCCTTTCCCACGGAAACGTCCGCGCGCCATGGCCAGCGCATGTCCTCGCCCTGGATTCAATCCTTGAACGGCATGTGGAAATTTCACTGGGTCAAGAGCCCCGAGTTGCGGCCCGCCGATTTCTACAAGCCCGCTTATGACGTCAGCTCGTGGAAAGAAATTCCCGTTCCCTCCAACTGGGAAATGCAGGGATACGGCACGCCCATCTACACCAACATTATCTATCCCTTCAAGAGGGACGCCCCCTTCGTAATGGAGGCTCCCGACGACCACTCCTGGACTGCTTACAACGAGCGCGATCCCGTCGGGTCGTATCGCCGTGAGTTCACGCTTCCGGCCGGTTGGAATGGGCGGCAGACGTTTCTGGTGTTCGACGGCGTCAACTCCGCATTCTATGTTTGGATCAACGGAGAGAAGGCCGGCTACAGCCAGGACAGCCGCCTGCCCGCCGAGTTCAACATCTCCAGGCTTCTCCACCCCGGCAGAAACGTAATCGCCGTTGAGGTCTACCGCTGGTGCGACGGCAGCTACATGGAAGACCAGGACTTCTGGCGCATGAGCGGCATCTTCCGCAATGTCACGCTGGTTTCCCGAGCGCCGCTTTACGTGCGCGATTTCCAGGTTCTGACGCCGTTCGACGCCCGCTACCACGATGCGACTCTCAAGTTGCGGGTCAGTGTTCGCAATCTCGGGCTCCAGGCGGAAGGTGCGGCAGTCGAGGCAAAGCTACTGGACGCAGCCGGTAATCCCGTATTCACGCCCCTGGTCAGGAAGGTTGGCGTCGCCAAGGACCAGGAATCGTCCCTGGAGTTCGATCAACCCGTCAGCAACCCGCAGAAGTGGTCGGCGGAGGTGCCTAACCTGTATCAATTACTGATCACTTTAAGAGACGCTCAGGGCAAGACCATCGAGATCATCCCCTGGAAGGTCGGCTTCCGCCAGTCGGAGATCAAGGGCGATCAAATTCTGTTCAACGGCAGGAAGCTGATGATTAAAGGCGTTGACCGTCACGAGCATGATCCTGACCTGGGTCAGGTGATGACCCGCGAACGGCTGATCCAGGACATCAGGCTGATGAAGCAGAACAACATCAACGCCGTTCGCACCAGCCATTATCCCAATGTTCCCGAATGGTATGAACTGGCGGACGAGTACGGCCTCTACATCCTGGACGAGGCCAACATTGAGTCCCATGGCTACGGGAAAGATATCAAGCAGCGCATCTCCGACAGCGACGACTACACGGCGGCCCTTGTCGAGCGCGTTCACCGCATGATTGAGCGCGACAAGAATCACCCCTCCATCATCGGCTTTTCCATGGGAAATGAAGCCGGCTACGGCCGCAACTTTGTCGCGGCCAAGGCCTGGGCGAACACTCACCATCCCGAATTTTTCCTCACCTACGAGCCGAACAACAGCATTCATGGCGACGCGCTCACCCCCATGTACGCCAAGCCGCAGGATATCGTCAGCTACTACAACCAGTACGGCCACGGGCGGCCGTTTTTTCAGCTGGAATACGCCCATGCCATGGGCAACAGCACCGGCAATCTGCAGCAGTACTGGGACGTCTATGAAGCCGAGCCCTGGGCCCACGGTGGCTTTATCTGGGATTGGGTCGATCAAGGCATTCGCAGGAAAGACGCCAATGGCAAGCAGTTCTGGGCGTACGGCGGCGACTTCGGCGACATGCCCAACGACGGAAATTTCTGCACCAACGGCCTGGTCTTGCCCGATCGCACTCCCCACCCCGGACTCACCGAGGTAAAGAAGGTGTACGCCAGCATCAAGGTCGAACCGGTGGACCTTACCGCCGGCAAGGTCCGCATCCGTAACAAGTACAACTTCCGCGACCTCAGTTTTGTCCGCGGTACATGGGTGCTCGAGGAAAACGGAAAAGCAATCCAGAGCGGCGCCGTTCCCGCCATCGAGGTTGCGCCAGGCACTTCTCAGGACGTCACTCTCGATGTCAAACAACCCAGGCTCGATCCAGCCGCCGAATACTTTCTCACCGTGACCTATGCCCTCGCGCAAGACATGCCTTGGGCTCCGAAAGGCCACGTCATGTCCTGGGACCAATTTGCCATGCCCTACCACGTCCCGGCGGCAGCGGGCCCGGGATTCTCCCGCGATCCGGACGTGAAGCTAACCGGGAACTCCAACGCGTTCGTTGTGTCCAATGACCAATTCTCCGTTCGCATCGGAAAAAAGGATGGAGCGCTCGAGTCCTACCATGTCGCCGGAAGGGAGTTGCTCACCGCTCCTCTGCAACCGAACTACTGGCGGGCGCCAACCGACAACGACCGCGGCGACCACATGCCCGAGCGGCAGGGCATCTGGGAAAATGCCGGCCCGGACCGAACCGTAACCAGCGTGACCGCCGAGCAGGTCGCGCCCAACACTGTGAGAGTGACCGCAATCGCCAGCCTTCCCGCCGGCAACTCAACTCAGACGAATGTCTACACCGTTCATGGCAGCGGGGTGGTCGAAGTGGAGAGCGCATTCCAGGGCGGCGACCCCGGCCTGATCGATATGCCACGGTTTGGCATGCAGATGCGCGTTCCGGGATCGCTGCGCAACGTGACCTGGTTCGGGCGCGGCCCGCAGGAGAACTACTGGGACCGCAATCTTGGAGCGGCGGTCGGACTCTATCGGAACACCGTCGACAAAATGTGGTTCCCTTACATCAAACCCCAGGAAACCGGCAACCGCACCGGCGTGCGCTGGGTGAGCTTTACCGACGATCATGGATTCGGGCTGAAGGCAACCGGGCTTCCCCTGCTCTACTTCAGCGCTTGGCCGTTCCACATGGAACAACTTGAGATCCACAATCATCCGTCCGAAATCGCTTTCTCCAAGGACATCACCGTGAACCTCGACTACCGCCAGATGGGAGTTGGCGGCGACAACAGCTGGGGAGACCTGCCGCACCAGGAGTTTCTGCTCCCGGCAACGCAGTACGACTACCGCTTCCGCCTGCAGGCTGTCGCACCCAAATGATGCTGCAAGGTTTGTCAGGGGAGTTCTGCGGAACGCTCCCGGGCAGGTTGCTAAAAGCACCCAAACCCCGTGGCGCGGGCCTTTCAGGCCTGCGTTGAATGGCCGAATCTAAATGGCGGCTTTAGCCGCTGAGGTAGTTCGATTGGGTTTTGAGCCTGCTGGGAGGTGGAACCCTCTTTACAACGGAATGGCCGCGAAGTTTTTCTTCGCCGAGCGATTCACCGAAACCGGGTTGCGCAGCGGGCGGCCGAATCCGGCAAACCCAACCTGCATCACGTCGCCGTCCTGTAACAGGATTCCCTCCCCGAAGCTGAACCCGTCCGTGCCCACAAAGTGGATATGCAGATCGCCGGGACGACGGTGCGCCGCGTGCTTGAAGTGGTGGTGCTCCAGGTTTGCTAGGCTATGGCACATGGCCTCATCGCCGGTGCAGATCTGCTTCGACCACAAACGCTGGCCGTGGCGCTCAATGCGCACCTCTCCCGTCACCATGCCGAAATCAGCGTCCAGTACCAGTTCCGGACCGATGGAGCACGGCATCAATTTGGAAAACGCCAGATAGAGGTAGTTCTTCTTTTCGAAGATGTGATCGGAAAACTCGTTGCCGATGGCCATGCCAATTCGGCGGGGCACGCCGCCCTCGTCGATCAGGTAAACGCCCGCGATCTCCGGTTCTTCTCCGCCATCCTCCGCGTGCGGAGGAACTTCCAGCGGCTCGCCGTGCGCCCGCAGAACGGTTCCGCAGCCCTTGTAAAACCATTCCGGCGCCACTCCAATCTCGCCCGCTGGCGGTCGGCCTCCCTCCACGCCCCACTCATACATGCGCATGCTGTCGGTCGGCGCGGCATCGGCAGCGTGCATGGCCTGCCGGTTCTGCGCGCTTTTGCGGTGGGTCAGGCCTGTGCCGCTGATCAGGCAGCGCGATGGTTCCTGCGGAAAATCCGCCGCCGGCAGGATCTTCCACTCCGAGCGCCCCTGGTAAATCGCGTCATAGGCCACCGCTTCTCTGCGAGATGTGATTGCGGGCGAACTCCTGTAGCCCGCCTCCGGCGGCTAGAGCCTGTTGCGCCAGTTCGTAGATGGAGGCGCAGCCCTCCAGAAACTGGAGGTTCGGCTCTTCCACCACGCCCACGCGGCGCAGGCCGGCCCGGTTCTGCAACTGAATCAGTCTCACCGCAGCGCCTCCACAATCGAGGAAAAGTCCTTCTGCCCCAAGCCCTTTTCCAGGGCGCGTTCGAACAGCTTCAGCGCCCCGGCGCCGGTTTCGAACTCCACGCCTTGTGTTTTGGCCGCTGCGGTAGCGTATCCCAGGTCCTTGCGCATGAGCTGCAGCATGAAATTCACGTCGTACTGCCGCGCCGCCATCCGTGCCGCGACTGTCTTCACCAGCGGACTACCGGGAGCTCCATTCTTCAGCACTTCCAGCGCCTTGTCCGCGTCGAGGCCGCCGCGCTCGAGCACGCTGACGGCTTCCGCCAGGCTCGCCGTCTGCACGGCGCACAGGTAATTGTTCATTAACTTCACCAGTGCGCCGCTGCCCGTGGGTCCCGCGTGCACGATGTCGCGACTCATCACCTTCAGCACCGGACGCGCGCGCTCTAGCAGCGGCCGCCTCGCCGCCCGCCAGAAAAAGAAGCTCGCCATTCGCGGCCTGAGGTTTGCTTCCCGTCACAGGCGCATCCAGGAACTCGCAGCCGTGCTCCTTGGCCGCCTGCGCCAGCTCGCGAACCCAGTCCGGCGAAAGCGTGCTGCACTCGATGGCAATCGCGCCGGGCTTGGCGCCGCGCAGCGCCCCTTCGTCTCCCAGCCAGATCTCGCGCGAAACATTGTCGTCCGCCACCATGGCAAGAATTACGTCGGCATCTTTCGCCGCCTCCCGCGGAGAGGAAGCAACTTTCGCTCCTTGCTGCTCCAGGGGCTTTGCCCGCTCCGCGGTGCGGTTGTAAACCGTCAACGGGAAGCCGGCTTTCAGCAGCTGGCCCGCCATCCCGCAGCCCATCACTCCCAAACCCAGTAGAGCGACACGTTGCAAAGTGGTTCTCCTTCAGGTCGGTTCTTTGAAGTGGATTTTTCCGCAACCCGCATTTTATGGGGTGCGTCCTTCCGGACAAGGAATGCATGGGATCGTGGAATCCCGCTCTGCCCGGCAGACCGAAATCGAGGTTTCGTTATACCATGGGAGGTTCGCGCCTTCGCGCCGGAATGCCCGGCAGCGGTGCAGTCATTGAATCCCATCAGCGCTCAGGAGATGATCCAGTGAATACAGCCACCACCAGCGCAACCCGATTTGGAAACTATATCAACGGAGAGTGGGTCGATTCCGGCGCCACCTTCGAAGTCCGCAATCCAGCCAACACCGGTGAAGTAGTCGGAGTCTTCAGCAAGGCCAAAGCGGATGACGTCGACGCGAGCCGCGGCCGCGGAAGCCGCGCCTTGCCGGGCTGGGCGGGAATGTCCGCTCCGGCGCGCGGCAACATTCTTTACAAAGCAGCCGACCTGCTCGATCAGCGCTTCGAGCAGATTTCCGAGGACATGACCCGCGAGGAAGGCAAGACCCTACCCGAGGCCAAGGGCGAAGTGCGGCGCAGCATCAACATCCTGCGCTACTTCGCGGGAGAAGGTTCCCGCATGCCCGGTGCGGTCGTGCCTTCCGAGCGTGACCGCGTCCACATGTTCGCCATTCGCAAGCCCATCGGCGTCGTGGGACTCATTACGCCCTGGAACTTCCCCAGCGCCATTCCCACCTGGAAACTTGCCCCGCGCTCATCTGCGGCAACACCGTCGTGCTCAAGCCCGCTTCCGCCGCCCCGCTCAGCGCCTGGCGGATTGTGGAAGCGCTCCATGAAGCCGGCATCCCCAAGGGCGTCGTCAACTTCGTTTCCGGCTCGGGAGGCGAACTGGGAGAGGCCCTGGTCAACGCCAAGCCGCTCAAGGCCATATCGTTCACCGGCTCCTGCGAGATTGGCGACTGGCTGCACCAGCACGCTTCCCGCCGCAGGCTGCGAATCCAGCTCGAAATGGGCGGCAAGAATCCCACCATCGTTCTGGCCGATGCCACCCTCGCCACCGCCGTCGAGAACACACTCAATGCCGCGTTCTTCTCCACCGGCCAGAAGTGCACCGCCACCAGCCGCGTCATCGTCGAGGACGCCATCTACGACAAATTCCTCGCCGCCATCGTCGAGCGGACCAAGCAACTGAAGGTCGGCAACGGCATGGATCCCGGCGTCAACATCGGCCCCTGCATCGATCAGGGCCAGATGGATACCGTGCTCCGCTATCTCGAAATCGGCAAGAAGGAAGCCGGCCAGCCCAAGCTGGGCGGCAACCGGCTGAAAGGCGGAGCCTACGACAAAGGCTACTTCGTTGAGCCCACCGTGTTCGCCGATGTCACCGAAGACATGGTGATCGCCAAGGAAGAAATCTTCGGGCCGGTATTGGCCGTGATGCGTGCCAAAAATTTCGAAGACGCCATGCGCATGGCCAACAACACGCCCTTCGGCCTCTCCGCGTCCATCCAGACCAACAATCTGTCCCGCGTGTTCGAGTATGTTTACGGCATGGAAGCCGGGCTGCTTACCGTGAACCTGCCCAGCGCCGGCGTGGAGTATCAGCTTCCCTTCGGAGGCACCAAAGGCTCCAGCTTCGGTCCCAAGGAACAAGGGCAGACTGCGCTGGACTTCTACAGCGACTACAAAACCGTGTACCTGAAGTATTAGAACGAAACAGGCAGGGGCGGACGCCTTCGTCCGCCTCCTCCGCGGCTCGCGTTGTTTGTGCCTTTGTGGTCTCTGCGTGCCCTTCGTGTTAGCTTTTTCCCTCCGGGACCAGCGGAACCCGCAGGTCGTGCCCCGTCATCTGCTGCGGCTGGGAAGTCCCAACACACTGAGCACCGTGGGAGAAATATCCTGCAATGCCCCATCGGAGCGCAAGCGGAAACCGTTCTGCATGGCAAGGATGAAAGGCACCGGGATTCGTCGTATGCGCGGTATGCGGCCCGCCGCGTAGCCGGATCGATCATCTGCTCGGCGTTGCCGTGGTCCGCGGTGACCAGCAGCGCCCCGCCCTGCTGCGCGCACGGCCTGGTAAATCCGTCCCAGGTTCGCATCCACTGCCTCGACTGCCTTGACCGTGGGAGGAATCTTGCCGGAGTGCCCCACCATGTCGGCGTTGGCGAAGTTCACGATGATCACGTCAAAGCTGCCCTTTTCGATCGCTTGACCACGGTGTCGGCAATTCCCTGCCGCGCTCATCTCCGGCTTCAGATCGTAGGTGGCCACCTTGGGCGAAGGCACCATCTCGCGCTCTTCGCCGGGGAACGGCTGCTCCACGCCGCCATTGAAGAAGTACGTCACGTGCGCGTACTTCTCGGTTTCCGCCACGCGCAGGTTCCGCAGATTGGCCTTGGCCATCACGTTGGCCAGAATGTTGTCCAGCGACTCCGGAGGAATCACGACCGGCAGCGTGAACTGCTTGTCGTAGCGCGTCATGCACACGTAGTTCAGGTTGCGGGGCAGGCGGTCGCGCGGAATCGTCGCATCCAGCGCCTCGGCATCCGGCAGGTCGCGGCCTCCCTGGGGCGTGAAGTCCCCGATTCCCGCGCCAGCACGCGCGTAATCTGCCGCGCCCGGTCGGCGCGGAAGTTGAAGCAGATGCAGGACATCCTCGTCGCGGATCGTAGCCAGCGGCTCGCCGCGGTTGTCCACACAGACAAACGGCACGATGAACTCGTCGGTGACGCCGCGATTGTAGGAATCCTTGATGCCCTGCACCGGGTCGACGTAATGCCCCGCCTCGCCGTTGCCCAGCGCCATGGCATGGAAGCCTTGCCTCGCGCTCCCAGCGCCGGTCGCGGTCCATGGCGTAGTAGCGCCCGCTGACGCTGGCCATCTTGCCGGTGTTGTACTCGCGCATCTTGCGCTGCAACTGCTCCACGTAGCCTGCGCCGGAGGTGGGCAGCGTGTCGCGCCCGTCCATGAAGCAATGGACGAAGATGCGGTCCACGCCGTTCTCCTTGGCCATGCGCAGCAGGGCAAACAGATGCTTGATGTGCGAGTGCACGCCGCCGTCGGACAGCAGCCCGAACAGGTGCAGCCGCCGCCCGCCCGGTGCGCGCATTGCTTCATGGCTTCCAGCAGCACGGGATTCTGGAAGAACTCGCCGTTCTGAATGGCCAGATCGATGCGCGTGATGTCCATGTACACCACGCGCCCGGCGCCGATGTTCAGGTGGCCCACCTCGCTGTTGCCCATCTGCCCGTCGGGCAGGCCCACATAGCGTCCGCTGGTATGAATCAGCGTGTTAGGGAATTCGCTCAGCAGCCGGTCATAGTTGGGCTTGCGGGCCAGCGAGATGGCATTGGACTTCGGACGGCGGCAGCATAGCCCCAGCCGTCGAGAATCACCAGCACCAGAGGTTTCGGTCGATTGGGCATTACGCCTTCGCCTTCCCCGCCGGTTCTCCCCGATAGTTCAGCGCTTTCAGTCCCAGGAAGCGCGCCGCGTTGCCCAGTTCTTCTTCAATGCGCAGCAACTGGTTGTACTTGGCCATGCGGTCCGTGCGCGACGCCGAACCGGTCTTGATCTGTCCCGCGTTGGTCGCCACCGCCAGGTCGGCAATGAACGTGTCTTCGGTTTCGCCCGAGCGGTGCGAGATCACCGCCGTGTAGCCGTTCAGGCGCGCCAGGGCAATCGCATCCAGGGTTTCGCTCAGCGTGCCGATCTGGTTGACCTTGATCAAAATGGAGTTCGCCACGCCGGAATCGATGCCCCGCTGCAGCCGCTTCATGTTGGTCACGAACATGTCGTCGCCCACCAGTTGGATCTTGCCGCCGACCTCCTGCGGTCAGCATCTTCCAGCCCTCCCAGTCGTCTTCCGCCAGTCCGTCTTCCAGGCTGACGATGGGATATTGCCGCACCCACTCCGCCCAGTAGCGCACCATCTCCTCGGACGTCTTGCTCGACTTGTCCGACTTCTTGAACACGTATTTGCCGTTCTGGTAGAACTCGCTGCTGGCTGGATCGAGCGCGATCGCGACGTCTTTTCCCGCCTTGTATCCCGCGCCTTCAATCGCCTCCAGCACCACCTGAATCGCTTCCTCGTTCGACTTCACCGAAGGAGCAAACCCTCCCTCGTCGCCCACGGCCGTGTTGTAGCCGCGCTTCTTCAGCACCGCCTTCAGGGTGTGGAATACCTCCACGCCCCAGCGCAGGGCTTCGGAAAAGCTGGGCGCGCCCACCGGCATCGCCATGAACTCCTGGAAGTCCACGTTGTTGTCGGCATGCGCGCCGCCGTTCAGGATGTTCATCATCGGCGTCGGCAGCACGTTGCCGTTCACCCCGCCCAGGTAGCGATAGAGCGGCACGCGCTCCGCCGCGGCCGCCGCCCGCGCCGTCGCCATGGACACCGCCAGAATGGCGTTCGCTCCCAGCCGCTTCTTGTTCGGCGTGCCGTCCAGCTCGATCATGCGCTCGTCGATCGCGCGCTGATCGCTGGCGTCCATGCCCCCGATCGCAGGCCCGATCTCGGCCACGATGTTGCCCACGGCCTGGGTCACGCCCTTGCCGCAGGTATCGCTTCTTGTCGCCGTCCCGAAGTTCCACCGCCTCGTGCTCGCCGGTCGAGGCGCCGCTGGGAACTGCCGCCCGCCCCATCGCCCCCGACGCCAGGATGACTTCCGCTTCTACCGTAGGGTTTCCGCGCGAATCCAGAATCTCGCGCGCATTGATTTGTCGTATCTCTCTAGAAAATCTCATGAATGCACTCCAAAACTGCTGATTATAAAACATGCCTCTGGATCAAGCGATCTGCGTGGCGGCGGACGCCCTTGTCCGCCGAGGCTCGCGCGGTATCTCCGCTGGTTCCCGGCGTCTTCCGCCGTTGTGCCGGTTTTTGCGGTGTTCTACAGTCGCGCTTATGGGAAGCTCCGCGACCCTGAAGCTGGGAGACCGCGTCCCGGATTTCGTGCTTTTCGCCGCGAATCGGCCAGACGCATGGTCCCTCGAAGAGGCACGCCAGCGCGGACCCGTAATCGTGGAGTTCCTCCGGGGCACATGGTGCCCCAACTGCAAACTTCGCATGGCCCAGATGGAAGGCTATCAGGAAAAGCTTGCCCAGGACGGGACTCAGCTCTGGTGTACGTGGCCGCGGAAAAACGCGACGGCATCTTTCACCCGGAGAAATACCTCCAGGAGCATCCGGTGTCCTATCCGTTCCTGCTCGACGAGGACCGCATGGTCACCAGGGCCTATGGCGTTTATCACCGCCTGGCCAAGGATGCGTTCAACATCGCGCGTCCCTCCACGTTTCTGGTGGACCGCGATGGCATTGCACGCTGGATCCACATAGGGCAGAGCCAGACCGACCGCGCTCCTGTCGAACCCGTACTTGAAGCCGCCCAGGAGCCTTTAAAAATTCTGCTAGAAAAAGCGACATGCAACCCCATGCAACCGCGGGAGGATTCATGAAGAAGTTAGCGCTGCTGCTGTTCCCCTCGTCGCGACCGTCGCGACCGGCTGGGCGCAGACCCTGTCCAAGCCGAGTGCCGGAACTCCCTCTGCACGCAAGCGCTGCCCGGACAACGCAAGTGGCAACGGCCTCCAATGCCGCTTTACGCAACGGGAAGCCGTCACCCTTCCCGTGGGCACGCCCATCTATATGACCCTGGATACGGCGTTGACCACGGACGAAGCCTTGCCGGAGACCGCTTCGTCGCTCAATGTCCCGCCCTGTCGTCGCGACGGCAAGACCATCATTCCTGAGGGCGCCGGGTGGAGGGCATCGTCACCAATGTTTCCGAACCACGCCGGATTCTAGGCAAGCCTTCCATCATGGTCCGCCCGAAACCGTCGTGCTTCCCGGCGGAGAGCGCTGGCCCCTGCACGCCATGGTGGTGGACACCAGTCTCTATCCCGCGCTCAACGTCAGCGAAGAAGGCGCCATCCAGGGAAAAGGCCACGATTCCGATGACTGGAAGAATACCGGCGTCGGCGCGGGCGGCGGCGCAGTCATCGGCGCCCTTGCCGGTGGCGGTGTAGGCGCCCTTGCCGGCGCGGCCATCGGCACGGCGGCGGCACGGTTCACTGGCTGGCCAAACGGCGCTCCGCCGAAGTTCCCGCCGGAACGGAACTCATCCTCGAACTCAGCCGTCCTCTGGAACCGGCGAGCACCATGGCCGCCGAATAGTCAACCTCCTTTAGCCCGGCCCGTCTCTGGGCCGGGCGCGTTCCAATTCCGTTCGACGGCGTCATCTCTCAAACCAAAAAAACCCGCCGTTGCCAGATGCGCTCTAGCCCAACCGCGTGCGTCGCAGCACATACCCCGCCACCCCAGGGAACCCTGAGCCAGCGCCGCTCATCGTTCCTCGCAGGGGCTGGGGCAAGGCCAGCAGCCTGCGCACGCGGGCGGCATTGCGAAATACCGGAAAGAACTGCCTCTGGTATGCCTGCGCGTACTGCCTGGGCCCCGCTTCCGCAGACCACTTTTGCCCTGCCCAGACACTCCGCCGCCAGCGCTCCCGAACGCAGCGCCATGGAGATTCCGTCGCCAACAAAGGGATCGATGAACCCAGCGGCGTCCCCCGCCAGCAGTACGTCTCCGCGCACGGGCTGCGGCGGACGGAAAAACAGCGGCGCGGTGGCCACCGTCTCCATCGCGGGAGACCAGTCGCGGCTACGTCGCCATAACTCGGGTGTGCCGCAAACACCTGCTGCAGTGCATTTCCCAAACCCTGCGGAAGCCCGCACCATCGCGCAAGCATTCAGTCGGCCCCTGCCGAGGGCTGGACCCCGCAGTATCCTTGCGGGAAGAAATACAGATCGACCGACTCGCAGCTCTCTCCCGCTTCGAAGTGCGCTTTCAGGCCCACCCATGTCTCTCCCGGCAATTGCCGCGAAACCTGCAAGTTGGACCAGCGCCCGCTGGCGTCGATCACGGACTCCGCCTTGACGATAACGCGATTTGTTGCTCGATCCCTCGCCTCGCAGAGCGGCAACCGCCAAGTGGAAGCGGCCTTTCTCGCATGCACTCACGCTTTCCACCGACGTCCCTTGCCGGCACTCCACTCCTGCCGCTCGGCGGCACGCCACAGCGCCAGATCCAGGTCATAGCGGGGAATGGAGGCAGCCGAGGGCGAGACATCCGTCTCCAGCACCCTGCCTCGCAGGAAAAGCCGCGCTCTCCCGATTCGCGGAGCCGCGCCCGGAAGCGCTCCCCGCCCAGGAGCTTCTCCAGCAACCGCAACGATTCCGGAGACAGGAACTCGCCGCACACTTTGTGCCGGGGAACGCGCCCGCGCTCCAGCAGCACGACGCGGCCCCGCTTCGCGCCGCGGTGATTGCCGCCGCCGAGCCCGCCGGTCCTCCTCCGATCACAACTAAGTCGCAGTTGCGTTCTTCCATGCGATGGCGCCCATTCGGAACAGATAATGATTGCGGATTTCGATTTCCTGGGCCTGCGTCCGCTTCAGAATCGCTTCCAACTCCGCTCGAGTGTAGGCGCGGCGCACCGATGCCGGCGCATCATGCCGCGTCAGCCGGCTGCGATAGAACCGAAACCCGCATACACCGCCGCCAGATGCATCCAGCTTCGCCTTAGATCGTTGATCAGCACCGCAACCCGCGCCACGCGCAAGCGCCTCGTTTACGAATCCAACGATCTCTTCCGGCTCGAAATGATGCGCCATCAGCGCGCAGCTTACCAGGTCCTGGCTGGCGTCGCGAAAGGGCAGCGCGAACGCGTCTCCTCCAACCCGCCGGCAACCAGGATCACACCCCTGCAAATGAGCAGGGGAGCGGTCCAGCAGCATCACCTGCATTTGGATGCTCCGCGCCCGCAAGTTCCGGGCAACAGCAAAGGGGACATCTCCCGAGCCCGCGCCTACGTCGAGAAGAGAAATGTGCGTAGGCGACCGCCTGGATTTCGCCACCGCCGTAGCAGTTCGCTCTGCCTGAAAATCACCCGCTCCAGCATCGACCGCGTGGTCGCAATTCCTCCGAACCAGCGGTTAACGACGCGCAGATCGGCTAGCGATGCCGCGACCTCCTCGGCCGTCCCGAGATCGGAGTCCAGCAGTTCGGCAGCCACGGTGCGGTGCATGGAATTTGTAATTTGTAATTGGAAATTTGTAATTGTGCCGGCCCCACAGATCGCGCAAAACACCCGAAACCGGCTCGATGCTCGCAGATTACAAACTTCGAATTGCGAAATCCCTACACGGTTTCCAGCTCTTCTTCCAGCAACTGCTTGTTATAGAGCTCGGTGTAGTAGCCATCCTGGGCCAGGAGTTCGTCGTGCGTGCCGCACTCCACGATCTGCCCGCTGTGCAGCACGGCGATGCGGTCGGCGTTGCGCACCGTGGATACGCGATGCGAGATAAAGATCGTCGTCCGTCCCCGCATCACCTCGCGCAGGTGGTTCAGGATGCGTTCTTCCGTGTAGGTATCCACGCTGGAAAGCGCGTCATCGAGAATCAGGATGCGCGGATTGCGGATCAGCGCGCGCGCGATGGCCGTGCGTTGCTTCTGCCCCCCGGAAAGCGTAATTCCGCGCTCGCCCACCATGGTCGCGTACTGCTCGGGAAAGCCTTCGATGTCGCCCGCAATGCTGGCTCCGTCCGCCGCCCTTCGAACCTCCTCGTCCGTGGCCTCGGCAGCCCCAAAGGCAATGTTCTCCCGGATGGTCTGGCTGAACAGGAAGGTTTCCTGCGGCACGAATCCGATGTTGCGTCGCAGCTCCGCCAGCGGGATTTCGCGAATCGGCCGCCCGTCAATCAGCACCATACCCGGCGCGGCATCGTAGATTCGGGGAATCAGGCTTGCCAGCGTCGTCTTGCCCGAGCCGGTCGGACCTACAATTGCCAGACTGGACCCGGCGGGAATCCGCAGGTTGATTCCGTGCAGGACCTCGATCGCGGTCGCGGCGGGCTGACCCTTGGAGCTGTTCTCCACGGGGACGTTTTCGTAGCTGTAGGTCAGATCACGGAACTCGATCTCGCCCTTCAGGGAAAGGCCGGGGGAACGCTCTCCATGCCCATTGCCCGCACTGGCTGCGGCTTCACCCCGCCCCGCCGCTTCTGCTGACTCGTCAACGATCGCCGGCTTCTCCTGAAAGATCTGCTCAATGCGGGCCAGGGAAGCCGTCCCGCGCTGGAAGATATTAATCACCCATCCCAGCGCAATCACCGGCCAGGTAAGCTGGACCATGTACGTGTTGAAAGCTACGAAATCACCCACGGTCATGTGGCCCAGCAGAACTTCCCTGCCTCCCAGCCACAGCACCAGCACAACGGCCATTCCCAGCAGCAGCTCCAGCGTCGGCCACAGCATGCCCATCAGTCCCACCAGCCGCAAGCTGCGCGCAATGTACTCCCGGTTGGCGCCTTCAAAGCGCTCCACCTCGAAGCGCTCCTGGGCAAAGGCCCGCACAATCCGCACTCCCGAAAGGTTCTCCTGCACGCGCGCGGAGATCTCGGAAAACATCTCCTGGATGCGCTCGAATCGTTCATGGATTCGCCGTCCAAAGTACTGCACGATCACACTGGCCAGCGGCAGCGGCGCAAACGCGTAGAGCGTGAGCTTGGCGCTGATGGAGGACATGAACACCAGAGCGCCCGCCGTAAACACGATCGTGTTGGCCGTGTACATGATCGCCGGGCCCAGCAGCATGCGCACCGCGTTCAGGTCGTTGGTGGCGCGGGCCATCACGTCGCCCGTGCGCGTGCGCTGGTACCAGGAGTGGGAGAGCGTTTCCAGGTGGCGGAACAGGTCGTTGCGCAGATCAAACTCGATCTCGCGCGAGATTCCGATCACGATCCAGCGGGTCAGGAACTGGAAGATTCCCTTCACCGCCACCACCCCGATCAGCAGTCCCGCGTAGTAGATGAGCTTGCCGCGGGAGACGCCCGTGTTGAGATCGTCAATCGCCCGCCGGATGATCAGCGGAAACAGGATCCAGACGCCATTGTTCAGCAGCGTGGCAAACGTACCGAAAATGTACCCTCGGCGGTACCTCTTCAGATACGGAAACAGGGGACGCAGACGCTGCAACATGATCGTTTCTTAGATGTGATTGTAACAGCGCCGGGTGCACCCTCTGGGCCTGAGCCGGCCTCCGAGTTGCGCGATTACGTCGGGCGAGTCGAGAACACTGCCGCCAAAATGAGCCAAGTTCCCGCTCAGACTTCTTCCCTCCACCTCGCCAGCAAAAACGTCCCATTTCCCTGTCCGTCGCGCTCGTACCCCACCGCCGACAGTCCAGCGGAAAACGCCTTCTGCAACTGCTCGCGGTTGCGCGTCTGCACCTCCAGTGCCTTGTGCCGGTCCGCCGGAGAGCCCTTCCATTCGTAAACCTCTGCCGGCACGGTCACCCGCGCTTCCACTTCGTACTCGGGCAGCGTGCCGCTTTCCAGCAGCCGTTGTACCCGGCGCGAGCGCAGCCACCACTCGGCGACCACGCGGTCTGTCGGCAGCCCTCCCTGCAACGGCGATGAAGTCAGCCCATATTGGTTCTCGTTATAGCGGCGCGCAATCGCTCCCAGGCGGGTCAGATTGAAGAACGCGTTCTTGATTTCCAGCGGATCGAAGGTCCATTCCATCAGCTCATAACCGCGTGCCAGGGCATCCTCCCGCTGGTACAGCTTGATCTGCCGCCCCAGGCCGGAATTCTGCTGCCCGGCCCGCACGGCCAGCATGTGCGAGTGCAGATAAGGAAGCCCGTCGCGCCACCCCGGAAATGCCAGCGCGTAGCCCAACAACTCTTGTCTGGCAAACGCCCCCAGCACCTGTCCCCCGATCTTCTGCGCCACCACAAACATCCGCAGCGGTACCAGTTCCGCATCGGAGAAGCCCCAAGTCTCCTTCTGCAGCGCCATGCACTGTTCCAGTTCCCGCAGAGACTGGCAACTGCGGATCGCCACCTCGTCGCTCACTGCCCGCTTTCTCCTCGCTTCGACTCCTGCCACAGCTGTTCCATCTCCTCCAGCGACGCTCCCGGAACCGGTCGTCCCTGTTCGCGCAATGCCTCTTCCATTTGCCGGAAACGGCGGCGGAACTTGCGGTTCGTGCGGCGTAACGCCGACTCCGCGTCCAGCGAGAGATAGCGCGCAATGTTTACCAGCGTGAAGAACAGGTCGCCGACCTCGTCCTCCAGCCGCGCCCGCAACTCCTCAGAAATTTTGCCGTCCGCGCCGGCCGCCGCGCCACGCGCATTGGGTCGAGGCCCGGGCTCGGGCCAGTCTTTCAAGTTCTGCCGCAGCTCCTCGGTTTCCTCGTGAAGCTTCTCCAGCAGGCCACCGATCTCCGGCCAGTCGAAGCCGGCATCCGCAGCGCGCGAGCTAAGCTTGCGCGCCTCCAGCAGTGCCGGCATCGCCGGAGAAACGCCGTCCAGCAGCGAAGCCTTAGCCGCTTCGTTCTTGACGTCACCGCCACCAGCTTCCTGCCGTTTCCTCTTCTCTTTCTCTTCCTCCTTCAGCTTTTCCCAATTACGAACCACCTCGGCAGACGTTCGCGCCTCCACCTCGCCGAACACGTGCGGATGCCGGTGCACCAGCTTGCTGGAAAGCCGCTCCAGGACATCGTCGATGCCAAAGTGGCCAGCCTCCCGCGCCATCTCGGAATAGAACAGGACCTGCAACAGCAGATCGCCCAACTCGCCCGGCAACTCTTCCCAGTCGCGCTGGTCAATTGCCTCCAGCACTTCGTAGGTTTCTTCCACCGTATAAGGCTTGATGGAATCGAAGGTCTGTTCCCGGTCCCACGGACAGCCGCCCGGAGCCCGCAGCCGCGCCATGATGTTCACCGCACGCTCGAATCGCTCACCTGTTGTCGGCATCGCATCTACTGTAGCCGAGGCGCGGGGGGTTGCCAAACTGCAGCCTTGCGCAACCAGCGGTTTCAGCGTGAAGTGACAACATCGCAGCCGCCTCTATGATCTCGAACAGCTCGAATCTCCGTCCCGCGCTCCAGGGGAATCACTTCCAGGTGGTCGTGATTGGCGGCGGCATCAACGGCGTGGCCATTGCCCGCGAGTGTGCCCGCGCCGGCGCCCCCACCCTACTGGCGGAGCGCCACGACTTCGCTTCCGGCACCACCAGCCGCTCCACCCGCATCATTCACGGCGGCCTGCGCTACCTGGAACACGCCGAGTTCAGCCTGGTGCGCGAATCCCTCGAGGAGCGCGACCGCTTGCTCGCCGAGCGCCCGCACCTGGTGCGCCCGCTGCGCTTCCTGCTGGCCCTGAACGGCGACGGACGGCATAGCGCGCTGGCGGTCCGCGCCGGCCTCTGGCTCTACCGCCGCATGTCGCATTCCTCGCCCAATCGAGACGCTTCCCAGGACCGGGTGCAACTGGAACGCCTGCTCGATCGAGGTACCCGCTGGAGTCTGTTCGACTACGAAGACGCGCAGTGCGAGTTCCCCGAGCGCTTGGTAGCGGAGTGGACCGCCGAGGCCGCCACCCTGGGTGCAGTGGTGCGCAACTACACCGAAGCCCTGGCAGTGGAAAGTCGCAACGGACGCGTCGCAGGAGTCCGCCTCCGTGACCGTCGGACGCTGCAGGAATATCGCGTCTCCTGCGATTGGGTGATCAATGCCTCCGGCCCCTGGGTCGATGGCGTCTGCGCCGCGGCCAGCCTCAGCACGTCAACTCCGCTCATCGGAGGCGTGCGCGGATCGCATATTGTCCTGCCGGCCCTGCCACAGATGCCCGCTTCCGCCGTCTACAGCGAAGCCGCCGACGGACGCCCATTCTTCGTGATTCCCTGGAACCATCAGCTTCTCGTGGGCACGACCGAGGTTCCCCATCCCGGCGATCCGGACACGGCCGCGCCTTCCACCGCCGAGATCGACTACCTGCTGGCTTCGGTTCGCCGAATCCTACCCTGCATAAACGTATCGCGAAGCGATATTTTGTTTACGTTCAGCGGCGTGCGCCCGCTTCCTTTTTCCCCCGGCAGGCAGGCCGGGGCCATTACCCGGCGGCATATCTGGCACGATCACGCCGCCGACGGCACCGCAGGAATGCTTTCCCTGGTGGGAGGCAAGCTCACCACCGCGGCTCGCGTGGGCCGCGAGTGTGCCCGAAAGCTGGGATTCAGCGTCCCCGAGGCCGCAACCGTCACTCTTCCGCCGGACGCCGATTTCGAAGCCGCGCGCCAGCAGTACGCGGCCCAGATCGAACACTCGGCGGCCATCCCTCGAGCATCTGCCCTTGCCGTCCTCGAATGGTTCGGTTCCCAGGCCGCAGCCGTCGCGCAACTGGCGGCCTCTTCTTCGGAGATGAAGCTTCCTTTGTGCGAGCACGCGGACCACATCGTCGCCGAGGCGGCATATTCCGTTCAGCACGAGCACGCCCTGACTCTCGCGGACATCCTGCTGCGCCGCGTGCCTGTCGCGCTCAACGCACGGTGGTCCGAAGCCTCGACCCGCACCGCTGCAGAGCGCATTGGTCGCGCCCTGGGCTGGCCCGAGCAGCGAATCGCGGCCGAGCGGGAAGGCCTTCAGCAGGAACGCATGCGCCTGCTCGGCACAGATCTCCGAGGATCAATCGATTAAAGAGACTGAAAAGGAAAAACTCCGAAAGCTAGCGCACCACCAGCACCTCGCGGATGTGGTCGCGCGCCAGGAAAAACTTGATGGAGCCGTAATCGTGGAAGAGGTTTTCAATGTGGCGGTTGTTGAACACCCGCTGCAGCCGCACCGGGGCCGCCTGCGAACCGTGTGCCGCCTCCTGCAGATCCAGCATGTCTTCGCTGGCTAGGTGATAGCGGTAGTGAGGAGCGTCCGGGCCCGAGTCCCGGGTATGGAAAAATCCCAGCAGCAGCCCCCCGGGCTTGGTCAGCCCCGCGATGCGGTCAATCACCGGCTTCACCAGGGACTCCGGAAGGTAGTCAGGCACGTCCCAGCAGAGCACGGCATCGAACATCGGGCCTTCGTAGGCGAGGTTCTCCCGCATGAAGCGCGCCTCATCCAGCACGGACTCTCCGTCCACCTTGATTCGCAAGGCGGGATCATAGGCTGCGGTCAGCAGATCTTCCGTGTAGAGCTTGTGTCCCAGGTTAGTCAGGTAGGAAATATTGGCCGGCGAAGTGGAGCCCAAGTCGAGGATGCACAGTCCATCCTGCATGCGCACAGTACGGGTAAACTCGCCCAGGCCGCTGGAACGGCGGCGAATCTTTGGTTGCGGCAGCGCGGTATCCCGCGCCTCGGTTCCGCCGCGAAAGAACTTCAGCAGGGAATGCGTAACCAGACCCGTCTCTTTCTTTTCAAGGTTATTTCGAGAATAGCACCGCCTTATGCCACACACCAGCCCGCACGCAATACGGAAGCAACCGCGTTTGCTGCCTGAGCGGACTGCGCGTCCCGTTTCCGGAGAATTTCGCCGCCGGCGTCACTCCTCCCCAGCTCGCCGTCCCTGCAAGCCAGCCGCGTTTCAAATGTTACCCCTTGGAGTCGGTCGCGGAAACCGGAACTGGGGATCCCGAGTTCCCGGAGGCCGCCGAGGCCACCACCGCCGCCGGCTTCATCTCCGGCCGGGACTGCCCGGAAGCCTGCGCTTCTCCCTTGATGGTCTCGATTTTGCCCTTAAGAAACGCGCCATCCTCAACCGCCAGCCGCTGGGTCTGGATGTCTCCGATCAGCACCGCTGTTTTGCGCAGATCCAGGCGGTCGCCAGCGCTGATGCTGCCGTCCACCCGGCCCTGCACCACAACATCTTTGGCTTTCAGGCTGGCCCGAACCCGTCCATTCGGCCCAATCGTGAGGCTGTGGCCGTCCAGTTGAATGCTGCCCTCCACCTCGCCATCCACGTAGAGGTTTTCGCTGCCCGACAGCTCTCCTTTGATGATGACCGACTTGCCAATGTGCGCGCCGGTTAGAGGCGCCTCGCGAGTTCCTTCCCCAGGTTTTAATGGATCCACAGCCGCTACCTCCTCATGTGCCGGTCGGCTTCCCTGCCCGCAACTGCCACAGCTTTTCAGCCTCGCGCTTCGCCCCCGGCCAAAAATGCGGCCGCCAGGGCACAGCCGGAGCCTGGAATTCTGAGACCCGGAAAAGAGATGCGTTTCTGGCTCTGCCGACTATACCCAAGGCCCCAATGCCCAGCAATTGCGTTTTTCGGCCATGCCCCTAGGAGTACCGGGACCCCCTGCTCCCCGCCGCCTCGGCTTCTCCAGTCCTAAGCCGGGATGGGCCCCCGCATCGTAACCTGGTCTAAGGACGGGAGTGGCGGGTAATGGCGTGCAGTCGTGGCACTCGGAGATCCATTATCGGCACGCCCCGCAATCGTTCCTGGACCCCAGCTTGGCATCTAGCCAGTTTGCCCTGCAAACCTTTGCCCTGGTCACGTACATCCTCTTGAGTGACCGGCGCCCCTTTTTATTGCCTCCAGCGAAAACCTAACCCACACCCCTTCCCAAACTGCAACGACACTCCGGCTTGCGTCGTCTAAACTGGAAGGTACCGTGATCTCGATGGCAGTCGTGAAACAGAAGCTCAGTGCGGTTTTGTGGATCCTGTCCGCCGTGCTGCTGGCGCCCCTAATGGCTGCGGCCTGGCAGACTGCGCCGCCCCGGCCCGGTCTCCCGGCGAATCCGCAGGAGTTGGTGCGGGAAATGTGCGCCAACGAGCTCGCCCAGCAAAACCGCCCCTTTCTCACCTATCGCTACACCCGCATCCGCCCCGACCGCAAAGAAGAAAGGCAAATGCTGGAAACCGATCAGTTGCTGCTGGGCCGCATGATCGCCGTCGATGGCCAGCCCCTCACCCCCAAGGAATCCGCCCAGGAGGACCGGCGCCTGCAGCGCCTCATCGACAACCCCGAGGAGTTGCACGCAAAACAAAAAGAACAGAAAAATGAGAACGAACGCATCCGCAAGATCATTCAGGCGCTGCCCGGCGGCTTCCTTTACCAGTACGGCGAGGTGCGTCAGGGACCCACGGGCGAGATCGTGGTCCTGAAGTTCAAGCCCAATCCCGATTTCGACCCGCCCTCGCGCGAAACCCAGGCCTTTCTCGGCATGGCCGGAACTATGGAAATCTCTCTTCCCGGCCGCCGCCTCAGCCACCTGCATGCCACCCTGATTCACGACGTCAGCTTCGGCTGGGGTATCCTGGGCAGGCTGGATCGTGGCGGCGAGTTGAGCATCGACCAGGTGCCCACCGAAAGCGGCCGCTGGATCACCCGCCGCATGAAGCTCAACTTCACCGGGCGCGTGCTGGTGTTCAAGTCCTTGAAAGTGGACCTCGACCAGTTCACTAGCGAATATCGTCCCATCTCCGGTATGACCGTCGCCCAGGGCATTGCCTTCCTCAAGAAGATGGACCAGGAAATGGCCGGCAACCCTCCCGCTCACTGACGTGCTTCAACTTGGTGCCCTATCTCTGCCCGGTCTTGTGGCGGATCTGGGCGAGCCAAATTGCCGGACTCCGAGAACGCGGTGGCGCAGGCATTCATGCCTGCGATACATAGCTAAAGCTGCAGCGGGCTTCAGCCGCTGAGGGACGTACCCGCCCGACCAGGCTACGAGACCGATTCAATTGTGGCGAGGTCTGTTATCCGGAGCATAATGCTGAATAGTTTTCACAGACATGACTCACAATCGCCATGGCATTGTCATTTCCCCTTGAAAAGCTCGCCTAAAATTTCCCCGCACCGGTAAACCCCGCCTCGGGTTTCTCGTCTGTGGGATAAAAGGCCAATGAGCGTGGGAGAAACCGCACTGACGACGCCCGTAACCGGCGTAGCCTCCGGCCGGGCGCTCTCGGAGGAAGAGTTTGCCGCGATCGTGCGTCTGCACCAGCAGCGCGTTCACCGCATTTTGCTGAGTTTCGTGCGCGACCCCGACGAAGCCGCCAGCCTTACCCAGGAGTGCTTTCTCCGGGCCTACCGCAATTGGTCTGGCTTCCGCGGCGAGTGCAGCATGGCTACCTGGCTCTCCCGCATCGCCGTGAACCTTGCGCGCGATCAGGCCAAAAGCCGGCGGCGCAGCTTCTGGCGGCGGTTGCTGGCCCTGGAAGCTCCCGCTGGCGCCGGAAGCGATTCGCTCGCGATCGACGTCGCTGCCGGGGAGGCTTCCCCTGAGCGGTCGCTGCTGGCTCGGGAGCAACTCAACGCGGTCTGGGCAACGGTGGACCGGCTTCCTCCCCAGCAGCGGACGGTGTTTCTGTTGCGCTTCGTGGACGAAATGTCCCTGAACGAGGTAGCGCAGGTCATGGAACTGGAATTGGGCACGGTGAAAAGTCACCTCTCGCGGGCGCTGGCCACCGTGCGACAGCAGGTAACGCGATGAACATACAAACCGGTCACTTAACCGAACACTTAACCGACGCTCAGTGGGCGACTGCGCTTTCCGAGGGCGCCCCGAACGGTGGCCCAGTCAATGCCTCGGACGAAGCAATCGGCCAGCACCTCCGCGATTGCGCCCAATGCCGTGCCGAACGGGAACAATTACAACAACTGATGGGCCGGATGCGCCATCAGGTTACAGCCCCGGCGGATCGTCCTGCAGCCTTCTGGAACCGGCAACTTCAGGCCACCTTGCAGCGCATCCATTCTCGTACTCTCCGGCCTCGTACTGTTCGGGCAGGCTTGGCGCCCGCGCTGGCCGGCATGCTGGCTCTCGTGGCCGTGGCTCTGCTCCTGTTGCAAAGTCCGGCAACCACCGCCGCGCCCGGCTCCCATCTCCGCGCCATCGCCGCCACCCCGCTTGTGGCCGGCCCGGCGCCGTCTGCTCACGTGGGTTCCATGCAGGCGCATTCGGCTCCGGCCGGCGCGACCGCGGCTTCGCCTTCCGCGGCCTCGATTCCCGCGACCTCCGCTGCGTCCGTTCCCGACGACGCCGCTCTGATGGCCGAGATCGAGCGCACCATGCAGGCGACTCCCGCAGCCCTGCAACCGGCTGCCCTGCTGGCTCAGGAACTGCTGTCGGCCCCGATCACCGAAACCCCTGCTGCAGATTCGACAGGTTCGACCACAGGTTCAAAAGGAGAACTTCAATGAAAGTCAAATTCCCGCTGGCCGCCGCGGTTCTGCTGTTGGCAGTCTCCGCCATGGCCCAGGTTCCCGCCATGGCCCAGGATTCCGGATATCCGGGAGAGCCCGGTAACGTTTTCTTCTGGGCGCAAACCCAACCACCTGGCCCAGTCACGGCCGGCCATATAAAGGGAGCCCACGTAGCGGAAGAGGGAAACGTGATGTTTCGTACCAGCCGCATGATCGGTCCCTGGTGGAAGAACTCGGAAATTGCCAACCAGATCCACCTGACCGACCAGCAGAAGAAAGACATCGATCAGAGTTTCTATCAGTACCGCCTGCAGTTGATCGATGCCACCGCCGCCACCGAGAAGCTGGACATGCAGCTCGACCAGCTCATGAACGCCGATGACCTGCAGGAAGGCCAGATCAACCAGACGCTCGATAAGCTGGTGCAGGCGCGTGGACAGCTCACCAAAATCTATGCCGGAATGCTGATCTCCATCCGCAAGGTGCTGCAGCCGGAGCAGTGGAAGTCGCTGCAAAACCTGCAGGCGGAACGGGGCCCCATGCCCATGATGAATCCCATGGAGCCAGGTGGACTCGGAATGGGCATGGGATTCGGAATGGGCATGCCGCCCGCCGCCGGAGGAGTCATCATTCAGCGCCACCTGGAGCGTGCCCCCATGCCCGCGTTCGCCGGGCGCCTGCTGCACCGCAACCGCCGCCACCTCCTCAACCGTAACTTTTCTCTTGTCGCTTCTGTCCCCGGCCGGCTGGAATTCGCTCCAGCCGGTCATTTTTCTTTTCGAAATGCCATCCACCGAGCCGGCGAGACGAACAGAATGGCTCTGGTTTGCGATTCCTGAAGTCTGGCGTGCCATTGGGACAGAGAGATCGCCGGCAAATCAGAAATTGGAAATCAGCAATCAGAATTTCTCTGTATCTCTGCCATGAAATCTCCGTGCTAAACTCAGCTCAGAGCCCCGCATGAAATTCGGCGTCATCACTTTTCCCGGTTCCAACTGCGATCAGGACCCTTATTGGGTTCTCAAGGAAGTCGCCCGCCAGCCGGTCACCTATCTATGGCACGAGTCTCAGGACCTGGAAAACTGCGATGCCATCATCGTTCCCGGAGGCTTCTCCTACGGCGACTACCTGCGCACCGGAGCCATTGCCCGCTTCTCGCCCGTCATGGAAGCGGTTCGCAAGTTTGCCGGCGGCGGCGGGCTGGTGCTGGGCATCTGCAACGGCTTTCAGATTCTGTGCGAGTCCCACCTGCTGCCCGGCGCGCTCATGCGCAACGCCGGCCTCAAGTACATCTGCAAGCCTGTCTGGGTGCGGGTGGAAAACGCCGGGACGCCATTTACCAACACCTGTGCCCGGGGCGAAGTCCTGCAGATTCCCATCGGCCATATGGAAGGCAATTACTTCTGTGACCAGGCCACGCTCGACCAGCTTCGTCGTGAGGAACGGATCGTGTTCCGATATTCCACCCGCGCCGGCGAGGTCGCGCCGCAGGCCAATCCCAACGGCTCGCTCGACAACATTGCCGGCATCTGCAATGAAGGCGGCAACGTGCTGGGCATGATGCCCCATCCCGAGCGCTCCGCCGAAGTCCTCATGGGCTCCACCGACGGCATGAAGATCTTCCAGTCCATGATTGCCGCCGCAGTTGGCGCCTGAGGGACTCCCCGCCACTTGTCATCCTGAGCAGACCGCTTTTGCGTGCGGCGGGCTGAGAAGCGAAGGCCCCTATTCCCGCCAGGACGCCCCCTCACATCTCCTGCCTGCATAACTCGCTCTGCGATCTTTCTTTCCTGCCTTAATTTCTCCGCTGCGGCGTCTATAATCGGCAACGCCACATGTTCTTTTTCCTTCACCTCTTCTATCCGTGGGGACTCCTCCTGCAGGCGGCGGCGATCGTGCACTACATCCGCCGCCGTCCCGACTCCTACTGGATCTGGATTATCATCTTTGGCGGCGGCCTCGGGGCCATCATCTACCTCGCCGCCGAAGCGATTCCCGACGCCGCCCTGCTCAAGGACTCGTTTGGGATTTTCCCGCGCCGGCAGCGCATCCAGCAGTTGCGGGCTACCGTCGAAGTCAATCCCGGCGCCCGCCAACTACGAGGAGCTCGGCGATCTTTACCTGCAGGACGAGCAGTACAGCAAGGCCCGCGAGTGCTTTGACCATGCCATCTCATCGCGCTCCGATTCCCTGGATCCGCACTATCGCCGCGCTCTTGCCGCCCTTGGCATGGAGGACTATGCGGGAGCTATTCCTGATCTGGAAAAAGTGGTGGCAGCCGATCCCGGATACGATTTTCGCCGCGCTATGGGCCTGCTGGCGCATGCCTACGCGCAAACCGGACAACGGGAAAAAGCCGGAGCCGCCTTCTCTTCGGTCGTGCAGGACTCCACGCTGAGCGAAATTCATTACTACTATGCTGACTTTCTCGCTCAGAGCGGCCGTACCCAGGAAGCCCTGGAGTGGGCCAATCGCCTGCTGAACCGCAGGCGCTCCATGCCCGGCTTTCAGAAGCGGCGTGACCGTCCCTGGTTCCGCCGCGCCCAGGCACTGAAAAAACAGCTGGTGTAGCAACTCGCCCGGCAACTGGGGTTTTGTCGCAGGTACGGATTCTCACGCATCAAGGAATTAGGTAGTAAAGGTCAGAATTGCTCTGCGGCTCAGCGGTTGCCGCCACTCCGCCGCGGCTTGTGTTCACAACCCGGCACGTTAATGCATGACTCAGCCATCATCAGCCGCTGCACCGGATTTCCGTCGCGAATGTGCTCGGCCACGATCTGGTCCACGTCCGCTTCGGTCACGCCTCCATACCAGATTCCCTCCGGATAGACGACCACGGTGGGCCCGTGCTCGCACTGATCGAGACATCCCGACTTGTTGGCGCGCACGCTGCCGCGCAAGCCGTGTTCCGCCAGTTTGCGCTTGAACACTTCCTGCATGTGCGCGCTCCCGTCCGGAGAGCAGCATCCCCGGGGATGCCCCTCTGGGCGCTGATTGCAGCATACAAAGATGTGGTGGGTGAACTTGGCCATGGGTCTCGGTCACTCGCTGCTGGAAGGCAGCGTGAACAGCTCTACCGTGCACTTGCGGAAGGGGACGTCCTGCGACTGCCCGCACTCCGGGTTCTCACACTCCAGCTCGAACTTGTTGGGCCAGATGTCATCCGTCACGGTATGCCGGAAGGAATGTTCCTGCCCGCAACTGATGCACTCCCACGTCACGGTATAAAGTTGCTGCGCCATAACTTCACCACATTCTATCAACCCATTCTGGTGTAGGGTTCAGGATTGCTCCATTCCCCGATCGCCGGGTCACCGATGCGGGTGTTACTGCAGTGTCCCGTTCGTGTAAATCGCAGCCGGCGGCGTACTGCTCACTCGCCGCAAAAACCCCGAGTCGGCCAGCACCTGCTCCAAAACTGGATTGTGGTAGACCACCCACGCCGGGCGCGGGTGCTCCCGCAACGACTCTCCCAGCCGGGCGATGAACCGCGCCAGCACCCACTCCGGAAAGGGATGGAACAGGAACAGCACCGTAGGCTCCGGCGGCCAGGCGAACTCCAGAGCGTCCCCCAGCCAGGACTCCGCTTTCTCGCAGCGCCGCAAATCGCCGCCCCGCTCGCTCAAATTTCGTTGCGCAATGGCGTGCAGCTCCGGCACAACTTCAATTCCAATCACCTTGCGGAAACGATACCGGCAGGCCATCAGCAGGGCGCGTCCTTTTCCCGATCCGGCGTCGACGAAAACATAGGATGAAAACTCGACTGGCAGGGCCGCCATGCTCTCGGCAAACAGCCCCGGGTCCGCCGGCTGGTATTGGCTTCCGGCCAGCACCCCGCGCAGCCGGGTTCGGAGGTTCACGTTGGCCGCGCTAGTGTCCGCCCGATACTCCCAGTCAAACTCCATGTCGCCGTAGCGCGCTCGCCTTCGCCCGGGAGTCAGCCCGCGCAGCACCTCCCACAACTCCAGCACGTAATAACCCAGCCGCTGGTCCAGCCACGGGTGCTGCCTTCGTCCCTGCATTGCCCTACCCTAGCACGCGTTACCTTCGTTTTCCGGGACTAACCAGCCTGCCCGCGCTGCTCAGGTAAAATGCTCATGCGGTTCAGGCGTGCGAGCCTGCAACTCAGGAGACTTCATGCGAGCAGTGGTTACCGGCGGAGCCGGTTTTCTGGGCTCCCATCTCTGCGAATACCTCTTGCAGCAGGGCTGGGAAGTGGTGGCGGTGGATAACTTCATCACCGGCAGCGATGCCAATGTCGCCCACCTTCGCGACAATCCAAAGTTTCAGACCGTTCAGCAGGACATCAGCCAGTCCCTCGAAATCAGCGGCCCGGTGGATTACGTCCTGCACTTCGCCTCTCCCGCCAGCCCGCCCGACTACCTGAAGTATCCCGTCGAAACCATGCTGGTGGGCTCCCATGGAACCCTGCACGCCCTGAAGCTGGCGCACGCAAAGAAGGCGAAATACCTGATCGCTTCAACGTCCGAATGCTATGGGGACCCCGAAATCAGCCCCCAGCCCGAAACCTACTGGGGGCGCGTGAATCCCGTCGGCCCGCGCTCCGTCTATGACGAAGCCAAACGTTTCGCCGAAGCCCTCACCATGGCGTACCACCGCCGCCACAACGTGGACACGCACATCGTGCGCATCTTCAATACCTATGGCCCGCGCATGCGCCTGAACGACGGCCGCGCGCTGCCCAATTTTCTTTACCAGGCGCTCACCGGCCAGCCCATCACCGTCTATGGCGACGGTTCCCAGACGCGCAGCTTCTGCTATGTCTCCGACCTCATCGAAGGCATCTACCGTCTCATGCAGAGCGACGAGCATATGCCCGTCAACATCGGCAACCCCAGCGAGATCACAATTCTGGAGTTTGCCGAGCGCATCAGGAAGCTCACCGCGGCGGATGTCCCCATCATCTTCGAGCCTCTTCCAGTCGACGATCCCAAGCAGCGCCGGCCCGATATCTCCAAAGCCCGCAAGCTCCTGGGCTGGGAACCCAAAATCGCCCTGCAGGAGGGGCTGGAAAGCACGCTCGCGTATTTCCAAAGTCAACTCAAAGCAGGAGCCCAGGTAGCACGCTGAGCTGCGCCAGCCACGCAGGAACGCCGGAAAGCGCGGCCCACTCCTGCCATTTCCTCAACGGCGATGTTCCGCGGCGCCGTGAGGATGCATGAAAACAGCTCCAAACCCTCACCTTCCTCGCGCCGAAACCCTGGAATCGCTGCCCCTCGCTGGCAACTTACTAGTCATGGGGGGGTTCTAACTATTGCCACTTCAAAAAAGCATTCAGACGGAAAGCGGCAGTGAAAGCGCCGCAGACGGCAGGGAGACGGAACATGCGAAAGATATTCAGGAAGTATTTCTCAGTAGCAACCATTGCTCTGCTCGCGGCTTTGGTCATTCCAGTAGCGGCGCAAAACGGACGGGATCATGACCGCGACGACAGAGGTTCCCAGGTTTACGGCAACAACTCGCAGGCCTACCAGAGCGGCTATCAGGATGGCGTGCGCGACGCGCAGCGCCGCGGAGCGCCACGTCCCGATCCCAGGCAGTGGAGGGACAATTCCGATCGGCAGAATTACACCTCCGGTTATCAGGCCGGCTATCAACGGGCGATGGCGGCAATGCAGCAGCAAAACGGACCCTACGGACCGAACGGAGGCTACGGCCGCAATGACCGCGACCATGATCGGGATCGGGATCGCAACCCTGGCTACGGCAACCCTGGCTACGGCAACTACGGCTATGGCAACGGACCTTATGGAGCCAGTCAATTGGCGCGAGTAGCCCAGCAGAGCGGCTTCACCGATGGCGCGTTCTACGCTCAGAGAGACATGCAGCGTGGCAACCGCTTCAATCCCACGGAAGCGAAGGGATACAAGGACGCCGACCACAACTACTCTTCCTCGCTGGGTAGCAAGACCCAGTTCAAGCAGATCTATCGCCAAGCCTTCATTCAAGGCTATCAGAATGCCTATCGCCGATAGGCGCAACCCAGCAGCACAAAAGGCGAGCCGAAGCGGCTCGCCTTTTGTTTCTTGCTTCTGCTGGCCCCAGCTCTTGCCTGAAACCAAAGCCGGAAGCCCAAATCCTAATCTGCTCCGTCTCCGCCTTCCTCGCCGGGAGGCTCCTCCGCCTGCGACTGCGGTTCCTGATCGGCACGCCGCACCCGCACCACGATAATCTTGGAGAATCCCTCCTCAAAGGTCGGCGGGCGTAACTTATTGGCCATGCGCTGCATCACTTCGTCCGGAACCACGCGGGCGCGCTTCTGGTTGCGTTCCTTGCAGACTTCCAGAGGCACATTGAAGAAAACCGCGTGCACCTCGTATCCGAACTCCCGCGCCATCTTGATCCATCCATGGCGTTCTTTCGGGGAAAGGTTGGTTGCGTCGATGTAGTTCCACTGCATGCCCGCAATCAGGCGGGCGCGCAGCAGGGAACGCAGAGTGGAGAACACCAGGTCCTGGTAGCGCTGCTCGCTGATATCGTCAAACAGCAACGCGCGCAACATATCGCTGGAAAGCGGAGACACGCCCCGCCGCTTGAACCAGCTGCTTTTGCCCGAGCCCGGCAGCCCGATGGTAAGCACCACCACCCCGCGCGGCTTTTTCTGCTGCTGCTGTTTCGCGGGACGCGCCGCCGGCTGCGGGCGCTCTGTCGCCGCAGGCAGATCGGGAGCTACTTCGCTGACAGGCTGCTGATAGCGTTCTTCCGGATATGACGGCGCCAGCGGCGTCGATGGCCCAGCCCGCTCCGGCTTTCCGCTGCGGCGTCCCCGGCGACTCCGTCCCCGGTCGCGCCGTTGCCGTGACGGCTGCTGCCCTGCCATTCGCGCTTCCCGTCTCTGCGGAGCGCCTTCTGCTTCCGGCTGCTGAGGTTCTCCCGCTTCTTTTGACCCTTCGCCCTTCGCTTGCTGCGGACCTTCCTCTCCCCAGGCTTCTTCGGCCCCGGGAGCAGTCGCCTCCGCCCCGGCTGGAGCTACAGCCTCTTTGTTGGCCGCGACTCCCGCCGTTGCTCCACCCTTGCGCGCCCCGGAGCCACGCCCTCCGCGACGCCGCCGCCGCGGGCGTTCCCCGGAGGTGGGCTCGGCGGCGTTTCCGCCATCTTCCCCCTCTCGTGCCGGGACGCTCGTGGGCGCCTTGGGAGCACCGGCCTCCGCCTGCAGGTCAGGATAAATCGGTTGCAGCGCACCTTCTCCCGAACGGGGAACTGCCTGTTCCGGCGGATTCTCCCCCGCGCCTTCTTCGGAACCTCGCGGTTTGCGACGGCCTCGAAACCATCGTGCCATGCTCCGCTTGTAACACAGCCTTGTGGGAACGGGCAATGCCGGTTCAGTGTCGCCGCACCACCCTTCCCACCAAGCCCGGGCGATTGTTCTTCTGGCTGGTCGTTAAAGCCTGGCGCCCGGAGCCTCCCGGTCGGTATGTTACGATTTTTAGTTTGGCCGACGCAGTCAGGACCAACAGGACGGTCCGTCCCCGTTGCACGGAAACCGGGGCAATCGGTTTCTGCTCTGTGCTGGCAAGCTTCACGGAGGAAAGATGGCAATTAAAGTTGGTATCAATGGATTCGGACGCATCGGACGCAACGTTTTTCGCACCGCCCTCAAGGACCCGGAATTGGACTTCGTAGCGGTCAACGACCTCACCGATCCCAAAACTCTCGCTCACCTGCTGAAATACGACTCCATCCTCGGCAATCTCCCCAACAAGGTCACCGCTTCCCAGGACGGGATCCAGGTCGACGGCCGCAAGCTCAAAGTCTTTGCCGAGCGCGACCCCGCCAAGCTGGACTGGGCCTCGGTGGGCGCCCAAGTCGTGATCGAGATACCGGACGCTTCACCAATGCCGACGACGCCCGCAAACACATGCGCGGTCCCGTAAAGAAGGTCATCATTTCCGCTCCTGCCAAAGGCGAAGACATCACCATCGTCCTGGGCGTGAACGAAGACAAGTACGACCCCGCCAAACACAACATCATCTCCAACGCTTCCTGCACTACGAACTGCCTTGCGCCCATCGCGAAAGTCGTCCACGATAACTTCAAGATCGTCAGTGGCACCATGACAACGGTCCACTCCTATACCAACGATCAGGTTATTCTCGACTTCCCGCACAAGGACCTGCGCCGCGCCCGCGCGGCGGCGCTCTCCATCATTCCCACATCCACCGGCGCGGCCAAAGCGTCTGCATCTGGTCATTCCCGACCTGCAGGGCAAGCTGGATGGTTTCGCCATGCGCGTTCCCACGCCCGATGTCTCGGTCGTGGACCTCGTCGCGTTCGTCGAAAAGAAGACTTCGGTCGAAGAAGTCAACGCCACCATGAAGAAGGCTTCCGAGACTGGCCAACTGGCGGAGTACCTGGGGTACGAGGAAGAGGAACTGGTCTCCATGGACTATCGCCACGATTCGCGCTCTTCCATCGTGGACGCCTCCCTCACCAAGGTCGTGGCGGGCAACTGCGTGAAGGTTGTCTCCTGGTACGACAACGAGTGGGGCTATTCCTGCCGCGTGCGCGACCTGGTCAAATATCTGGGATCCAAAGGGCTCTAACGGCGGATTCGGCTACGATTCCCCACATCTGCCCGGTCTTGGCAGATGTGGGTAGTTTCCTCAGCAGCCGACGTACAAAGAAACTATTATGAAGAAGCTTTCCATCTGCGACCTGCCCCTGAAGAACCATCGCGTCTTCATGCGCGTGGACTTCAATGTCCCGCTCGATGAGCACTCCCGCGTCACGGACGATACCCGCATCCGCGAAACCCTGCCTACCATCGAGTACGCCCTGGGGCGCGGCGCGCGCCTCATCCTGGCATCGCACCTGGGACGTCCCAAGGGCAAAGTCAATCCCGCGCTCAGTCTGCGTCCCGCGGCTGAGCGCTTGCGCATGCTGCTCGACGAGCGCATGGGACGCGGTGAGAATGTCGGCTTTGCCACCGATTGCATCGGCATCCAGGCGGAAGAAATGGCTGGCAAGCTGGAGCAGGGCCAGACCCTGCTGCTGGAAAACCTGCGCTTTCATCCCGAAGAAGAAGCCAACGACCAGAACTTCGCCAGGCAACTCGCCAACCTCGCCGACTTTTATGTGAACGATGCCTTCGGCACCGCCCATCGAGCTCATGCTTCTACCGTTGGCATCACCCATTTTGTGCAGAAATCCGCCGCCGGCCTTTTGATGGAAAAGGAACTTGATTACCTGGGGCGGGCGCTGGAGAGCCCGGAGCATCCCTTCCTCGCCATCCTCGGCGGAGCCAAGGTGAGCGATAAGATCGACGTCATCCGTAACCTGCTGGGCAAGGTGAACGTTCTCCTGATCGGCGGCGGTATGGCTTACACCTTCCTGAAAGCCCAGGGTCAGGAGATCGGAAAATCACTGTTGGAAGCCGACAAAATCGAACTCGCGCAACAACTCCTCGCGGAAGCGAAGCAGCGCAACGTCAAGCTGCTGTTGCCCGTGGACCATGTGGTGGCATCGAAAGTTGCTGCGGATGCGGAAATCCAGCACATTGCCCCCGGCCAGCCGATCCCGGCCGATAAGATGGCGCTCGACATCGGTCCCGAAACCGTCAAACAGTTCTCCGCCGAGATCGCCCGGGCCAGAACTATCGTCTGGAATGGTCCCATGGGAGTCTTCGAACTGGAGCCCTTCGCTTTCGGCACGCGCAAGATCGCGCAAGCCGTGGCGGCCAACACCCAAGCTACTTCCATCGTCGGAGGCGGCGATTCCGTGGCCGCCGTCAAAGAGGCCGGCGTCGAAGACAAGATCACGCACATTTCCACCGGTGGCGGCGCCTCCCTGGAATTTCTGGAAGGCAAGAAGCTTCCCGGTGTGGAAGCCCTGACCGACGCGCCCTGAAGCTGTCCCGAATCTCTTGCCAGCATCATTCCGAGCTTGGCGAGGAATCTGCTGGTTGCGTCACCCAGGCTTTTGCAGGGCCCCACATCTTTCCGCCTTTGCGGATGTGGCTTTTCGATGGCGGGCACGCATAACAGGTGGCGCAGGGCTTCAAGCCCTGCGATTCAGAAAGCCGCATTCAACCGGCTTGAGCCGCTGCGGTATTCTTGGAAAGGGCGCGGCTTCAGCCGCGCCGCAACCAGCACATCAACGGGGACCTTGAGCCCTGGGGGAAATATGCCTCGCAAGAAACTCATTGCCGCGAACTGGAAGATGTACAAGACTCCCGCCCAGGCGCGGGACTTCCTGCAAACCTTCCTGCCTCTCGTGCGCGACCACAAGCGCGATGAAATTGCCATCTGCCCGCCCTTTGTCTGCATCCCCGCCGCGGTCGAGGCAGCGAAAGGATCCAACGTCGGTATCGGAGGCCAGAACCTTCATTGGGAAAAAGAAGGTGCCTTCACGGGGGAAATCTCCGCCGGTATGCTGGTCGCCTCCGGTTGTTCGCACGTCATCATCGGGCACTCCGAGCGCCGCCAGTACTTCGGCGAGACCGACGACACCGTCAACGCCAAGCTCAAAGCGGCCCTGGAAGCTGGCCTCACTCCCATCGTCTGCGTCGGTGAAGTCCTGCAAGAGCGCGAAGCCGGCCTCACCGACGATATTCTCCGCCGCCAGTGCACCGGCGCGTTCCGGGGTATCTCGGGAGAGAAGGCCGCTAAGCTGACCGTCGCCTACGAACCCGTCTGGGCGATCGGCACCGGCAAGACTGCCAGTCCGCAATTGGCCATGGAAGCTCATCTCACCATTCGCTCCGAGGCCGCCAATGCGTTCGGAAACGAAATCGCCCGCAGCCTGCGCATCCTCTACGGAGGCAGCGTCAAGCCCGAAAACGCCAAGGCCCTGATGTCTGAGGAGGAAATCGACGGCGCCCTCGTCGGCGGCGGCTGCCTCGATCCCAAATCATTCGAGAAAATCGTGAAGTGGTGATCCGCTGAAATGAGTCTGTGGGGGCGACGTCCTCGTCCGCCCAATTCCGTTATTCCAATGCCGGAGTGCTGCACACGAACTTGCTCGCCTGGGATTTCGGAAGTCCGCTGACCACCTCGGACGATCCGCCAAGCAAGACGCCTTCCACGCACACACGATAGGCGCACCGCATCTTCCCGCTCTGGCGGATGCAGGTATTCGGTGCGCAGGCATTTATGCCTCCGATTCAATCAAAAACGGAGCACTTGGGAAGCGATACTGTCCTAAACGTGATCGCAGGATCAAAGCGACTCGGGCCAGTTGTATGCCGCTTGCCGTCCCCCGCTTCCTGGTTCTCTGCTTAAGGCTGAAGCTAAAACAGTCAGGCATCCTTCACGCGACATTCCGGCCGCCGTTCTCAACCCGATAAGCCATACACATGTGCAGTTAAACTGTGGTTTGCTACAGCGACGAAACTGAGACCGGAGTCAACTCACGCCGCGAAAGCATTTCCCGGCTGTTATAATCACCGATTGTGGTGGGAGTAGCTCAACTGGCAGAGCACTGGACTGTGGCTCCAGCTGTTGCGGGTTCGATTCCCGTCTCCCACCCCAGCCGGAATTCCTGCTCCTGCCTTACGCCGCAGGCGCGAGCGAACGCTGCGCCGCCTGCTGAATAAAGCGCTTCATCACATTCGCCCACATCACCTTTTTGCGCACGGCGCTTTCTTTCCCCCCGCGGCCCTGGGCGAACATTCCCAGCAGAGCTTTCATCTTGAGGACCTTCAGCAGTGCCTGGTCCTGCTGGCCGGCGCCATAGGAGCGCACAAAATCCTCTTGCACCAGGGCGGTAATTGCCCGGTTGCAGAAGGGATACTTTTCCAGTGCTTCTACCGCGGCCAGAAACATGGCTACGTCATGGAGTGAATTCCCCCGCATCTCCATGCGGCCATAATCGGGAGTGCCCATTCCTTGCTCGCAGACAATCACGTTCAGCGGAGTAAAGTCATTCAGCACGGCCGAACTGGCCACCGTTTTGTGCCCGCGCGCCAGGATGGACCGCACCCCCGTCACGATCACCCGGATCGCCTGGTCATCCAGTCCCTCCCCACGGCAGCTCTCGCACAGGCGCTCGATCTCCCGCAGCGCCCCACCACTATCAAAGGGCATAGCTCCGCCGGCGCTCGCCCGGTGGAAACTCTTCAGCCACGCTCCAGCCTGCCCAGCCGCCCGGCTGAGCACATCATGATCCGCATATCCCGGCAGCAGGGCGGCTTTCATGATGATGGACTGCAATGGCAGACCCGCCAGCTTTTCCGTCACCACGGCTCCCAGCGCGGTGAACTCCCCCACCGGACGCGGTACACCCGTGAGCTTCGTCTTCTGGGAAAGCGCGTAAGCAAACCGCAGGTTGCTGGCTTCGGCCTCCGACGCCCCTCGCGCGGTGGCCCTGGAGCGATACACTTTCGCCGCCAGCCGTTCCCCTCCGTCCGCAAAATCCATCACCAGGTCGTAAATGTAGTAATCCGGCTTAGGGGTGTGTCCCACAATTCGTACGTTCTTCAGTTCGCCCCGCTCCGGGTAGAAGCTCTGGCCGTTCTGCTTCAACTCGGAGACAATCTGATCCATAACGCTCTCAGGCATCAAGACTCCAACTATGCTTAGCGGATTTCTTCCGGCTGGGATAGGCCCACGATGCAGTCCCCCCGCAGCACTCATCTCTAGTGCAGTTTCCATACCACTATGAGCACGATTTTGCACTATCTAAGCTGCTGATAATGAGCGGCTTAAATAAATATCGCCTTAATACACCCGGAGCCGGCTCGACTCGATTGAGAACAGCAATGCCCACAGTTAGAACCATGACGCCTGGGTTTTGCATGGCAGTAAGGGGCTGAAATGCGACAAGGACAGGATAAAAAAACACGCAATTTCAACCAAAAACAGGGAAGAAGGGCCCCCATAGTCCTAAGCCTCGGGAGACCAGGAACCGGAAAAAAGGAAATTCTCAGTAGAACAGATACTTCCGCCACTTCGTGTCGGAGTACCCCAGCAGGCGCATGATATGACGGCTGGTGTGCAGGTTGAACGAGCGCGGCTCCCGCACCAGCTTCATTCCGGCCTCCGTGGGTAATTGGTTGCCCTTGCGCCGGTTGCAGGTATGGCAACAGGCGACAAGGTTCTCCCAGGTGGAGCTTCCCCCGCGCGAGCGCGGGATCACGTGGTCCAGCGTAAGTTCGCTGGCTGTCAGCACCACCCCGCAGTACTGGCATGAGTTGCGGTCGCGCAGCAGGATGTTCTTTCGCGAAAGCGCCCGCGTCTGATGCGGAATGCGGCGGTACTCCAGCAGCCGGATCACCGAGGGAACGCGGAACGTAACCCGCGTGGTATGAAGAAAGTGCCCATTCTCTTCCTCGGTCATGGCCACGCCCTTCAGCACCAGCACAATGGCGCGCCGCGCCGCGCACACGTTGATCGGTTCGTAGGAGGCGTTCAACACCAGCACCGGGGCATGCATGGCCGTATACCCGTTACCGGTCGTGATGGCCACTGCAACGGGCTCGGCGTGCTCTTTGCGGCCGTGGGCCGAACTGTGATGCTTTGCAAACATAAACCCTGATCGCAGGCTGTCGCTGGCTTCTACCCCGATCGGGCAGACATTGCCAGCGCCGGCATCCTCATATCATGCGAATCCATCGCCGCGTTCGCTTTCAGCACGCGAGCCACCGTCGCCACCCACACTCTTCCGGCGCCCGCCTTGCGCAGCATCCGCGCGCATTCTCCCGCCGTAGTTCCTGTTGTATAGACGTCATCGACCAGCAGGACGTCGCAACCCTTCACTGCGGCCCGGTCGGTTACCTGGAAAGCGCCGCGCACATTCGCCCGCCGTTGCGCTTGCGTAAGCCCGGTTTGCGACTCCGTCGCCCGCCGCCGGGTGAGCAGTTCCGCCGCCAGCCTTGGCATCAGTCCCGACCGCTTCCCGCGCGAAAGCTCAGCCAGCGCCTCGCGGGCAATCAACTCGGAGTGGTTGAATCCCCTCCGCCGCTGTTTGCTGGAGTGCAACGGAACCGGGATCACCAGCGGCGCCGCCTCCCCAAACTGCCCGGACAACTCCAGCAACACTTCGCTCAGCATCCGCCCCAGAACTCCCGCCGCCGGACGCACCTGCTCGTACTTGAGCAGATGAATCAAATCGCGCATGCCTCCCTCGTAGCTGCCGTAGGCTGCGGCCTTCTCAAACGCGGGCTCCGACTGGTGGCAGTTGCCGCACACCGCCGCGCCCGCCGCTTCCAGTGCCTGGCGGCTCAAAATGCGCTCGCCACAGCGCGAGCACAGCTCACCCTGCACCGAAATCGGCTGGATGGCGTCCAGGCATTCGCGGCAGACAGGTAAACGGGAAATTTCCAGCAAGGGAGATTCGCAAAAGCGGCAATTGGAGGGAAACAGTACGGAGAAAAGACTTTGAGCCGCCGCACGCAGCAAGTCCGCGGCAGGTTGCGGACTAGGAATTTTTCTTCGCGCGGAACGATATCCCGCGGGGGGCTTGGCGGTACCGGGCAGCGAATCCGCCGCCTCGTTGCCCTCTCCCTGCGCAAAGCCTTCCTGCGCAAGTTTGCCCCTGGGAGGGCGCGAAGCCCGAGTTAGGTCTCTGCTACTGCTGAAGATGACCCTCCTCACACCCACGGAGTGCCACCGCATCCCGCAGTGTTGTCCTAAGTATACCAGCATTTCTGCCCGCCGTTCCCCACCGCAGGTTCCTCCAAGGGCATCCACAGAAGTCACATCCCTGCCTGCGCTCTTTCTCGAAACCTCTGTCTAAACCTCTGGTACGCTTGTCTTTGTCACTGCCGCGTGCTAGTTTCGCGCACCCGGTGCCAGGGCGGCTATCCTGCCTGCGGAGAAACCTGTGTCTGAAACGACCGAGCGCATTCTGCAGCCCAAGCCTCCGGCGGCTTTCCAGCCTTATGTCCCTCCAGGCACGGTTCAGGCCGAGTTCACCCCTCGCGCCGTCCTGCTGGGAGCGATGTTCGGCATCATCTTCGGCGCGGTCACCGTATACGTCGGCCTGCGCGCCGGACTCACCGTTTCCGCCTCGATTCCCATCGCCGTGCTCTCCATCAGCATCCTGCGCGCCTTCGGCAAGGCCACCATCCTGGAGAACAACATCGTGCAGACCACCGGCTCGGCGGGCGAATCCATCGCCGCCGGTGTGATCTTCACCCTGCCAGCGCTGATTTTCCTGGGTTTCCCCCTGGAGTACTCGCGCATCTTTTTGCTGGCCCTGATCGGCGGCTGGTTGGGCGTGTTCTTCATGATCCCGCTACGCCGCCAGTTGATCGTGCAGGAGCACGGCAATCTGCTGTACCCCGAAGGCACCGCCTGCGCCGACGTTCTCATCGCCGGGGACCGCGGAGGCTCCTTCGCCAGCCGCGTCTTCCTGGGCCTGGGACTGGGTGGAATCTACACCGCGTTCCAGAACGAAAATATTTTCGCCGCCTGGCCCGCTACTCCGACCTACGATCCTAAATGGCTGCCCGGCAGCTCCATTCGCGCCAATGTCACTTCGGAATATCTCGGCGTGGGCTACATCATCGGCCCGCGCATCGCCGGAACCATCTTCGCCGGAGGCGTTTTCTCCTGGCTGGTGCTCATGCCCGCCATTAAATTCTTCGGCGCGGGACTCACCCAGCCCGTTTATCCCGGCACCGTGCCCATCAGCGCCATGTCCCCCGACGCTCTCTGGAGCGCCTACATCCGCCCCGTCGGCGCGGGCGCCGTGGCCGCTGCCGGCCTCATCACTCTGTTGCGTACCATTCCCACCATCGTCAACGCCCTGCGCGCCGGAGCCAAACAGTTGGGAAAAGTTGCCGGAGGCGGTGGCGCCAACCGCACCGAAGATGATCTGCCCCTCGGCATCGCGCTCGGTGGCGCCGCCCTGCTCCTGGTGGCCATGTGGGCCATGCTCACCTTTAAGCCCGTGCCCGGAACTTATACCTCCACCGGCGCCAACCTGCTGGCAGCCTTTTTTGTCGTGGTCTTCGGATTTCTGTTTGTTACCGTATCTTCCCGCATTGTCGGACTCATCGGCAGTTCGGCCAATCCCATATCCGGCATGACCATCGCCACCCTCATGGCGACTTCCGCCGTGTTCCTGGCGCTGAACTGGACCGCCGCTCCGTATATGGCCCTGGCCATCAGCATCGGCGGCGTGGTCTGCATTGCCGCTGCCAACGCCGGCAACACCTCGCAAGACTTAAAGACGGGATACCTCGTGGGCGCCACCCCGCGCAAGCAGCAGTTTGCGCTGCTGGTAGGCGTCATGGCTTCCGTGCTCGCCGTGGGCTTCACGCTGATTGGCATGAACCGCGGGCTGGAAGAGTTCCGTGCCGCTCCCCGCCCGGTGGACATCAACAACCTCCCCAGCGGCGTCACCGTGGAAAGCCGCAACTTCGGCCGCAACTCCGTCACCGTCGGTGTCACCAGCAACAATCCTCAGAGCGTCTCCACGCGCAGCTACTGGCTGCTGAATGCCCTGGGTTCCAGCGTGCTGCCCGACGGCAAGTACCTCTACAACCCGCAGAGCGGACAAATCGAACTGCAGTGGATCCAGGGTATCGGCAGCGAACGCGCCGCTGCTCCCCAGGCCCGCCTCATGTCTACCGTGATCAACGGCATCCTCACCCGCAAACTTCCCTGGGGACTCGTCCTGCTGGGAGTTTTCCTGGTCATCGCCGTCGAACTGCTCGGCGTCCGCTCGCTATCGTTCGCGGTGGGTGCCTATCTTTCCATCGGGACGACCCTGGCCATCTTCTGCGGAGGCGTGGTCCGCTGGCTGGTCGAGCGCACCTCCTCCCAACCGGCTTCCGAGACGGAAAGCGAAATCAGTCCCGGCTCGCTCTATGCCAGCGGCCTCATCGCCGCCGGAGGCGTAGTCAGGACTCTTCGGCATTGCCATGCGGCTCATCGAGTCCCAGGGCTGGCTCCCCGAAAACTTCACCGACTTCACGCGCCTGGGCATCACCTTCCTGCAGCATAGCTGGCTCTCGGTCCTTATGTATGCCTTGCTGGCATTCTCACTGTTCCACTTCGCCCGTAAGCCGCTGGATACCGTCGAGCCCGGGAGGAAATAGAATCCACGACGAAGGCCCGGAAATGGGGAGAAAGAAGACATTTCTGATCTTCAATTTCCGATTTCTGATTGCTCGCTGAGGCTTCGACTTGTCCGCTTCCGCCGATCTCTGGCGGAACCCGGTGCCTCGCAGGCAAGTAGTTTGGCTTAGAATCGGTAATCGAAATTCAGAATTCAGAAATTTTCCGTGTCTCTGCGCCTCTGCGGTGCAACTTTCCTCATGACGATCGCCCAAAACCTCGAAGCCATTCACGAGCGCATCGCCCGCGCCGCGCGCCGCGCCGGCCGTGCCCCGGACGAGGTCCAACTCATGGCCGTCAGCAAAACCTTTTCTCCGGAAGCAATTCGCGAAGCCTATGCCGCCGGACAGCGCCTCTTCGCCGAAAACCGTGTTCAGGAATTTACCGCCAAAGCCGGTGCATTATCTGATCTGGAGATAACCTGGCATTTCATCGGCCACCTGCAATCCAACAAGGCGGCCAAAGCAGTCGAACTGTTCGAAGCCGTAGATTCCCTTGATTCGCTCCGCCTTGCCGAACGTCTCGATGCCGCCGCCGAACAGAACGACCGCGTCCTCTCTGTCTTGATCGAACTCAACCTCGGCGGAGAACAATCGAAGACCGGCCTGCCCCCGACTCGCCCGAGTTGGAGCAAATCCTGCAAGCCGCCGCCCGGCTCGAACACATCCGGATCACCGGATTGATGACCGTACCTCCCTACAGCGACAATCCCGAGGACGCCCGCCCGTACTTTCGCCGACTCCGCCAGATTCGCGACTCCATCGCTGCCCGCAACCTGCCTCGTGTCCGCATGGACCAGCTTTCCATGGGCATGTCGCACGACTTCGAAGTCGCCATCGAGGAAGGTTCCACCTGCGTTCGCTTGGGCACCGCCGTCTTCGGCGAGAGACCGAAACCTTAACCACCAAAACCACCAATGACACGAAGCTCACAAAGCATGAACCGGAAGTCAATGCTCATGCAGTTTGCAGTCTCCGTTCTTTCCCGCAAATCTCTATATCCCATCTGGCTGGACCTGTTTTCTTTGTGCTCTTTGTGCCCTTTGTGGTTAACCTTTCATTGTGATCCCCGTCAGCGACACTCATCTCGGCGCCACCTTTGCTGTGCGCGTCCAACCCCGGGCGCGTCGCAACGCTGTCACCGGGGTCATCGGCGACGCTCTCAAGCTGGCGCTCACCGCGCCTCCCGTCGAAGGCCGCGCCAACCAGGCCTGCATTGAGTTTTTGTCAGAGCTCTTGGGAGTCCCACGTTCGTCGGTCACGATCGCAGCCGGCGAAACCAGCCGCAATAAGATCATTCGCGTCAGCAGCCTCTCTGCCGCCGAAGTGAGACAACGGCTGAACATCTAGGCGCGCACTGGGAATAGAGATTGCGATCTGTACCGGAACTGGGCAGACTTATCCCTCATCGAACCAGCGTGTGGGGAAACATCAGCGTGAAACGATTGCAAACTGCGGCGTTCGTGCTTTGTGGGCTGGCCTGTTTTAGTCGTGTTGGTTGGTCGCGGTGTGTTCTTCGGTAGTGCATTTGAACTATTCGCCGGTGGCATGTACGCTTGCGTTTTAGTTGCAGTCGGCACCACGATCACGCGCTATCTCAGAGAGCAACGTGATCTGCTCCCGTTCTGGCGGCGCTTACCCTATGGGGTCGCCCTATATGTTCTCGGGGCGCTTTGCTTCTTGCCGCTCTTGACGTGGCCCATGGCATTATCCGGTGTGTCGCGCCACCTTCATCTCCGCCCTATGGTAATCGCGTTGTTCGGAGCACAAGTCGCGGCTGCGATATTGACTTGGTTCGGTCCTGGATGGTCACGCCTGGGATTGACCGTTGTGAATTACTGGCTCTGCTTTCTTTGGAGCTTGCCTCTTGCGTTACAAGAATAGCGGTGCGTTACAAGATAGCGGCGACTTGTAACGTTCGTGCAGTTTGGAACGACAATCACAGAGAGTTCTGACCGGTGGCGCAGGCATTCAGTGCCTGCGATTGACCCCCGCTCCCCCCGGCGGCGGCTTTTAGCCGCTGAGGTACTTCTCACATTACAGAAAACAGAGCCTAATTCTCGTGCTTCCTCCTTGATCCGGGTGGCAGAGCGCCTTTTATTCGTGTTCCTCCGCGAAAATCCGTGGCAAGCTTTTCCAGCCCGAAAGAGGAGACTGCTTGCAAACTGCCGCGCGCCTGCGCGAAATCCGCCAGGGATTCGAGCGCCCTTTTTGGGTCGCCAACCTCAGCGAAATCTTCGAGCGCCTGTCGTACTACGCGGTCTTTGCCGCGCTGGTTCGCTACCTGCACGAGGTCTTGCTGTTCCCCACTACCGAGGCTTCCAGCCTGGCGGGAATCTTCGGCGGTTCCGTCTGGATCATGGCGGTCTTTGGCGGAGCGCTGGCCGATCGCATTGGCTTTCGCCGTGCCCTGTCGGTAGCCTACTTCAGCTCCTGAGTTGTTCGTATTTTCTGGTGGGCTCCATCGCAGCGCCGTGGCTGGCGCCTGTGCGCGACGCTATGCCCCTGGGACTGCTGGTCGGCATCATCCTTCTTCCTGCCGGCCCTTGGCGTATCGCTCGTCAAGCCCAGCGTTGTCGGCACCACCGCGCGCGCCTCCCGGGAGAACGTCCGCTCCATCGGATACTCGATCTACTACACCATGGTGAATATCGGCGGCGCCCTGGGTCCCTTCCTCGCTGGCTGGGTACACCATCGCATGCGGGTGGAAAACGTCTTCCGCCTGGCCGCGCTCAGCGTGTTTCTGATGTTCCTCGTCGTGCTGATCTTTTACCGCGACTCCCGGCAGACCGGCAACGAAGCCCAGCCCAGCCTCCGCCAGGTAGGACGCAACTTTCTCACCGTGCTCGGCAACGGCCGCTTTGTTCTGTTCCTGTTGATCTTTTCCGGATATTGGATCGTGTTCTGGCAGCAGTACCTGATTCTGCCGCTTTATATTCACCAGTACGTGAATCCCGGCGCCAATACCGAGATGATTCTGATCACGGACCCCCTCGTCGTCATCACCCTCACCGTCGCCGTGAACGCATGGACGCGCCGCATCCCTTCTTTCCGCGCCATCACCCTGGGGACGCTGATCACGGCCGTCGAGCTGGCTGCTTCTCGCCGTGCGTCCCGGCGTGCTAACGGCAATTGTCACCCTCGCCGTGCTGGCGCTCGGGGAAATCATTCAGTCCCCGCGTTATTACGAATACATCTCGCGCCTGGCGCCCGCCGGACAGCAGGGAACCTACATGGGATTCGCTTTCCTGCCAATCGGCATTGGTTCCCTGGTGGGCGGCTGGTTCAGCGGCGTGCTGCTGCACCACTACGGAGAAGTCCAGCGCCGGCCCGAACGGATGTGGTGGATCGTTACCGGTGTCGGCGTCCTGACCGCCATGCTGCTCTGGGTTTATGACCGCTTTCTGCTGCCGAAACAGCCACTCGAACCTACGCCAGAATCAAGCCCGACTTTGGCTTGAGCGGCTAGCACCTCCGCAGCGAGTCATCCTGAGCGCCCTGGGTCCCCGCAGCGCGCTGGTTTTGCGCGCTGGGAGGTTTGGAAGCCGAAGGACCCCCGCCACCTCTGCTTCAAAAACCCCGCCCGCAGGCTCTTCAACAATCACGCTGCTTCCCAGAACCGGTGGCGCAGGCACTTATGCCTGCAATTTAAGGCCGTCTATCCCCTTTGTCATTCCGAGGAGTGCGAGGGAGCCGCTGGCGATCCGAGCGCGACGAGGAATCTCGGGTTTGGCTCAATCACGCTGCGCTCCTTCACTCGCTGAGATCGTGAAGCACAGCGCCAGCATCTCAAGGTATCGTATAAAAGCGCACCTCAATTTTCGAAACCATTGCTACTGGCTTTCCGTTCAGAGATGCGGGTGAAAACTCCCATTGTTTAACAGCATTCACCGCCTCCGAATCGAAAGCCGGGTTTGCCGAGTCGGTGACCATGATGCTGTACACCTTCCCTTCGGGGCTCACCACAACCCGCATTTGAACGGTGCCCGCGCTTCTGCTGCCTCTTAGCTCGCGTGGATAGTCGGGGTCGATCACCCGTGTGACACTGGGAGAAACGACTTCCTTCGACGCCCTATATATAGGTTCGCCGCCCGGCATTTGACCTACAATCAGGGAATAGTTCGGATCGCCCGGCTCCAGTTCCGGAATCTCCGGAGGAGGCACATCGGCCGGAGAGTGGCCCTTATCAAGGAAGACTTTTCCGATTGTGTCTCGTAGATGATGGGAGTCCTTGCCGTCGTCGAGTGCAACCTCAACTCGCAGGCTATCACCCGTAACCACGAATTGGCGGTTTCCGAGCCTATCGAAGTACACGGTTGCCCTCTTCCCTGCGATGCTGAGGCTATTCTTCTTAAGAGAGACGGACTCGACAAGCATCCCCGCATCCGCTACCCAGGTTCCAGCGGACGGTTCGCCCTGGGGTGCGCCATCAGCCGAAAATTTCAGATTCTTTCCCCGGAGGGGCTGACTCAAGAGAACAACCGTTCTCCGCAACTGCGAAGCCAGCGAATCAGCATATGCCTGCACGCTCTGCGCGGCTGCATACCCGCTGAACGCCAGCAACGTGCTTACCGCTAGACTTCCGCTCCGGTACAATAGCTTTTTACGCATGAATCTCTCCGCCATCCAGGCAGCGTTGCGCAATCAGGGAATGGACGCATGGCTTTTCTGCGATCATCACCATCGCGACCCGATTGCCTACCGGGTTCTTGGCCTGCCCGAGAGTCTGATGGTCACCCGCCGCTGGTTTTATCTCATCCCCGCCCACGGGGACCAGCAAAAACTGGTGCACCGCATCGAGGCTGGCCATCTCGATTCCCTCCCCGGGGGCAAGCACGAATACGCCAGCTGGCAGGAACTCGGTAAGCAGCTCCAATCCATTCTGGCTCCCTATCGCCGTGTAGCCATGCAGTACTCTCCCGACAACCGTGTGTTTTATGTCTCACTCGTGGACGCCGGCACGGTGGAACTGGTGCGCGGCTTCGGCAAGGAAGTCGTCAGCTCCGCCGATCTGGTCGCGCAATTCGAGGCCTCCTGGACGGAAGATCAGATTCGCAGCCACTTCGCGGCCGGCAAGGCCATCGACGAAATCACCGCCGCCGCCTTCCAGGAGATCGGCCGCCGAGTACGCAACGGGGGCGCCTCCGAGTATCAGATTCAGTCGTGGTTCATGGAACAGTTCGCGCGGGAGGGCCTCGTCACCGACGACCCGCCCATCGTGGCCGTCAACGCCAACAGCGGCAATCCCCATTACGAGCCTAGCCGCGAGCACTCCGCCCCCATTCGCCCCGGAGACTTCGTCCTGCTGGACGTCTGGGCCAAGAAAACCACCCCGGACGCGGTGTACTATGACATTACGTGGACGGGCTTCGTGGGCGAGGCGCCCGGAGCCCGGCAGCGCGAAATTTTCCAGATCGTGCGCGACGCCCGCGATGCCGGTGTTCGCAAGGTGCAGGAGGCCGTCGCTGCCGGCCAGACTATCGCCGGCTGGGAAGTAGACCAAGCCACGCGCGGCGTGATCGAGCGGGCCGGGTACGGCCGCTGCTTCATCCACCGTACGGGACATTCCATCAGCACGGAAGTGCACGGAAACGGCGCCAATATGGATGACCTTGAAATTCACGACGAGCGTCGTATTCTCCCCAATACCTGCTTTTCCATTGAGCCTGGCATCTACTTACCCGAATTCGGCGTTCGCAGCGAGGTGGACGTGCTCGTCCGTCCCGGCCGCGCCGAAGTTACGGGAAAAATTCAGCGTGAGATTGTGACCATCGAATGACTGCCCGAACTGACGTTCCAACCGCCAATGCGCGCCCGGAGCAGCATCCGGCCGCCCAGCCCACGACCACCATGGGCGTGCTCGCTCCACTGGTCGGCTGGCTCATCCCGGGAGGCGGTCACCTGCTGCAGCGCCGCTGGATTCGCGGCTTGCTGCTGTTGCTTTGCATCGCTGCCATGTTTGTTCTGGGCCTGGCCATGGAAGGCAAGCTTTACAACGCGAATACCGGTGACCTGCTCGACATCCTGGGTTTCGTCGGCGACCTGGGTGCGGGACTTTTTTACATTGTCAGCAAGTCCATGGGCCTGGGCGGCGGAAACATCGCCCGCGCCACCGCCGACTACGGAACCAAATTCCTCATCGTCGCCGGACTGCTGAACATCATTGCTGCCGTCGACGCGCACCATATCGCCATCGGTAAGAAAAACTGAGGACTTCAGCCGCAGGACGACTGCGAAGAAACGGCAAACAGGTAAGTTCCGGTAGCGACGAAATTGCGGCATTGGAAAAATTACAAATTACAATTTTCAAATTACAAAGTTGATCATGGTCCTTCATCTTTCTCACTTCACGTCCGCGCTGCTGTTTGCGCTCTTCGCCTCCACGGTCTTCGGCATCACCCAGCGCAACACCGCGCGCGAGATGCTCAAGTACGGCGCTTACTGCTTTGCTCTATTCGTCGGAGGACTCCTGGTTGCCGGCTGGGCCATGTGGCTGATTAAGCACTGAGCTTTCATCCGCTGGCAATCATTCTCCGGAGCTTGCCCGGACGAGAGCACCCGTCAATCAAAGGCTGGGGCCATCAGAAATCGAAATTCGGAAGTCACAGATCCCATGCTGGCCGGGGACTCGAGACAGCCTGGCAGCTATCCCTCCCACACGAACGCATCGAACACCTTCTTCTGGTGGTATCCCAGCCGGCGATAGAGTTCGACGGCGCCTTCGTTGGCTTCCGTAACCGTCAGCGAGAGCATGGCAAAATTGCGGCGGCGCAGTTCTCCGCTATTGGCCGCCAGCAGCGCGGCTCCGATGCCCGCGCCGCGGAATTCCGGCAGCACGCAGATCTGCGTAATATGGCCTACGTTGGCCTTTACCCGCGAGCACAGAATCAGGCCCGCCAGAGTTCTGGAATCCTTGTGCACCGCCACGTAGGAGGCCAGCGGATCGAAGATGCCGCAACCCGGGAAACGCACAATATTGTTCAGAAAGCGCAGAGAACCCGAAGCGGTGCGGTACTGGTCGTTGATGTCCGAGTCCACATGACCGCGATAGCACGCCGTAATCAGCGAAGCTGCCTGCTGGTAGTCATGCTCCGTCCAGCGCCGCAGTTGAAATCCCTGCGGAAGCGCGCGCTCCACAAACGCAACCTTCTCTGCCCCATTCTGCAAAGGCAGCGTCATAAACAGTCGCCGGTGCTGCCGGAAGCCTTCGCTCACGAACGGTTCCGCCACGCTTCCCGAACCATACAGCAGGAGCTGCGCTTCGATGCGGTGAATTCCCGGCGAGCGCTTCAGCGTCTCCACAACATGCATCAGCAGCCGGCTTTCCAGGGCAGAGTCTCCGCCAGCGCCGGTTCTCAATCCGTTGCGCGCATACAGGTCGCCGATCACGCCCTTGCTGCCCTCATAGACAAAGAAGGCATAGCCCGCTACCCGGCCGCGGTCCACCGCCACATATCCCGGCAGGATGCGGGCGTCCACATAGCGCAGGATCATCTCCGCCGATTGCGAGTAGTCCCAGAACAGCTCCCGTCCCCACACCCCGCTCTCCTCTTCGAGCACACCTCGAAGGTCCGCGGACGAAAAATGCCTGAGGTCGAGAATCTCCACCGATTGGGTCCAGTTCGATCTAACCGCTGCGCACATACGAAAAGCCTGTTGCCGCTGCACGCCCTGAATCGTGCCGCAGTCTATTCGGTTGCGTGCTCTCCCGGCAAACCGGGGAACCGCCGCGGGCAAGTACCCGCGCTGTCATTGTCAGGCAGAATTCACCCTCGTTCAAGATTCCCCGAATTCGGAACAATCGGGGTCAGCGACAGGCCCGGGATCAACGATGCTGGTGTTCCCCCATGCCGGGCATGTTCTCGTCCATTCCTTGCATCGGGTCCTGCGGCGGCCGCGAAACCCAGTAGTATTCCAGCCTCTGCTGTGGAAACCCGCCAACCCGGTAAAAGCGGCGCTCCGGCAGCAACGATTCCAGCATTTTCAGCGACCCCGCTGGCGCCACCAGCAGATGATCGCCCGCCGGGATTTCGCCCTGGTCATAGCTGGCGATTGCCTGGTCGCGGTAGAAGTTCAGTCCGTACTCCAGTTCGCGTCGCACATGGTAGGTCGCCAGCGTCGCGCGCTCGCCTTCCAGTTGGGCCAACTCCTTGGATACCGGCCGCGCCGACCGCGTCGCATCGATCTCGGGAGCGCCCATGCGGATCACCCACGCAAGCCCTACCACCACCGAAACCAGAGTCACAAACCGCAGCATCCGCAGCCCTTGCAGGCGCAACGTAACGGCCACGCCCACCGCAATCAGCAGTCCCGCGCCTCCGGCAACCAGGAGCGCAGGCTCTCCGGGGCGCACTTTCAGAATGAACGAAGGAGCCAGCAGCGCGCCTGCCAGCAGCCCCCCGCAAGTTGCGGCATGCAGCACAATCAGCGGCATCCCCGGCTGTTCCTCCGCGCGCTCCCAGAGCGAAAGAAAATACGCCAGCAGCAGTGTCGCTGCGGGAATTCCCGGCAGGATGTACCCCGGCAATTTGGATTGCGAGATGGAGAAAACCGCCAGCGGCACGCCCAGCCATAGCAGCAAAAAATCCGGCAACGGTTCCTCTGCCACCGCGCCGCCTCGCGCCTGCTTCCAGACATCCGCCAGGCTCCTGCCGATCGCCTTCACCGCAAACATCGTCCACGGCAGAAGTGAGAGCAGCAAAACCGGCAGGTAATACCAGACCGGCTGGTGATGCTGGAACAGGTTCGTTCCAAAACGCAGGAGTGTATGTTCCAGGATGAAGACGCGGAAGAATTGTCCGGTGCGCAACTCCACCAGCGCATACCACGGCGCGGCAACAGCCAGGAAGAGCAGGATCCCCGGCCACCATAAGGTCCGCCGAACCAGAGAAGTCTCCCTCCGCAGGAGAGCAAACAGAATCAGGATGGAGCCCGCCAGCGCCGGCGCCACCGGCCCTTTGGCCAGGGTTGCCAGCGCCATCGCCACATAGAACGCAGCCAGCCACCCCCGGAGCCCGCCGCGAAACCACGTGTACCAGGCCAGCATTCCCAGCGTGAAGGTCGCCGTCAGCGGCATATCCGTCGAGGCGCCCCGCGCAAACCCGAGGACTGCGACCGCCGACGCCGTAATCAATGCCGCATCCAATTGCGATCCGCGACGGAACTTGCGCGCAAATGCGTACACTCCCGCAACCATCAGTGTCGCCAATACCGCCGAGGGTACCCGCGCTGCCCAATCCCGTACCCCGAATACCACGTAGGAAAGCATCGCTCCCCAGTAGTAAAGTGCCGGCTTTTCCAGCCATGGGTGGCCGTTCAGCAACGGAACTACCCAGTCGTGGCGAGCCAGCATCTCGCGTGCGATCTGCGCATAGCGAGGCTCATCCGCTCCTACCAGCCCAAAGCTTCCCAAGCCATAAAAGAAGAAAAATGCGCAGAAGATCAGCAGCGTGGCTACTTCTCTCGGCCAGGAGACTGCGCGAGCCGGGGCGCTCTCCAGCGCCGCTGCAGACTCCTGCCTGCCGGCGCTCGCAATGCGGTCGCTGGTCATGAGGTTCTGAATCTATTCTAGACGGGAATTCTCAGTGGCAGCATTCGCTGTCTCGTGCCGGAGCTGGTCTTTGAACCGTCTGCTGCAAGCCAGTGTGCAGGCCCGCTGGCAAAGCTCAATCAATGGACAGTTGAATCGTCGGAGAGCTTAATCACTGGAGACTCGGGGATCGCATGCCCCTCCGCCCTGCAGCGTACCCGCAATCCGCAATTGTGCAACCACCCGCTCCACCGCCACCGAAAGCGGACCCTCCAGCGAGCATCCGCTGGCGCAGACATGGCCGCCTCCGCCAAAATGCTCCGCCACAATGGCTACGTTGGCAGCTCCCTTGCTGCGCAGGCTCACTCTCCAGCGCTGGTCCTGCGTCTCCCGGAAGAACAGGGCCACCTCAATACCGTCCACCGTCAGAGCGTAGTTGACCAGACCCTCGCAGTCCTCATCGCTGGCTCCGCAGCGGTCCATTTCCTCCCGCGTCACCGAAATCCACGCCAGATTGCCGTCGATGTGCAGGCTGCTGAGCGCCACTCCCATCAGCCGCACCTTGGATACCGGCCTGCGAAAGTATACGTTCTGAGCAATCTGCACCGGGTCGGCTCCGCAGTGCACCAGCTCCTGCGCCAGCGCAAATGTGCGCTCGCTGGTCCCCCCGTAGCAGAAAGACCCCGTGTCCGTCAGCACCGCGGTGTAGAGACAGGTTGCAATTTCCGGGGTAATGGTCACCTTGGCGGCGCGGCCCAGGCGATAAATCAGTTCCGCCGTGGAGCACGCCTGGGGGTCGATCCAGTTCAGGTTGGCAAACCGCCGGCCGCTCTGGTGGTGGTCGATGTTGATGAGGAAGTAGCCTTCCAGCCCCTGCAGCGCGCTGCGCTGCACGCTGTCACATTCCAGCAGGATGGCCGCCTCGTACTTGCCATTCACGCGCGTGGATTCCACCACCCGGTCGGCGAAAGGAAGCGGGCGATAGATGAGCGGGACTCCGTGGGGAAGCACCACGTCCGCCTGCTTGCCCATGCTGCGAAGAATCTCCGCGCAGGCCAGCACAGACCCTACCGCGTCCCCGTCGGGCCGCGCGTGCGACGTCAGAACGAAATGATCTCGCCGCCCGACTTCTTCCAGAATTCTTTCCAGCATCTTCCCTACGGGGCCCACGACTTCCCCTGCAATTCAGGCTCTTTGCCAGACTTACCCAGGGTCGGACGGGACGGATAACAACCGCGATTCCCCTCGCCTTTGAAGGGTCCCGGACCGGTTCGGGAACGCGCCGTTGCGCACTCGCCGTGCTTCCCTTGCCGGCACTGCTCCATGTTCAACGCTTCTTTTTGGGGCTGATTCTTCTCAACAACTGGTCAATTCTAGCCTCGTATTGCTCCGACTTGTCCAGACGAAAATGCAATTCCGGAGCCGCTCGCAGGCGTAGCCGGTCCGCAATCTCCCGGCGAATGTAGTTCCGTGCCGCATCCAGACCTTCCAGCGTGCGCTGCCCTTCCTCGTCGTTGCCCAGAACCGAGACCAGGACCTGCGCCGAGCGGCCATCGCCCGCAAGCAGTACTTCCGAAACCGTGGCCAGACCGATGCGCGGGTCTTGCAGCTCGCCTTCGATCATGGTGGCGATCTCTTCCCGCAGCGCTTCGCTCAGGCGCCCCATATGATATTGACGTCCGCGTTGCTCGTGCATACCAAACACTAAACCGGCGTCATCCCGAAACCGAGTGATGCACCTGCCTGGCCGCGCAGCTTGCGAGCCTGTCCCAGCCGGGCCCGCCTTGTCTTGTCCAGGCGGCTTCCTGGCTGCGCGAAGACAGCTCGCGGCTCCATAAAGCTTCTGGCTCCAGCGAAAGTTTCTGGCCTCAGCCTCTCGAAGCAAACAATCCGCTGCATCAATGAGAGCCAGACGAACCACCGGCAGCTGCGTCTCCCGGTTCCGGCGTCATGTGCTGGGTGATTTCGATGTTGGTTCCCCAAGGATCGACCACAAACGCAATCTTCAGGTCTGTCGGTGGAATGTTGCGCTCGGGACTTGCCAGCTTAATCCCAGCCGCCTCCAGCCGCTGGCAGACCTCATCCAGGTTGGCCACATCAAAGCCGATGTGATCGATTGCCCGGCCCTTGGTGGCTACCCCCGCTTGCGAAGCGTCTTTGTTGAAACGCAAAAGCACGCCCGGGATCTTGGCCTCCAGAAATCGGGGATCATTCTTGCCCGTGTCCACGGCGCCGAAAAACTTCTCATACCATTGCTCACTCGCCTTCGCGTCGGGAGAGAAGAAGTGGAAGTGATCGAATTGGATGGGCTCGCTCTGCGCGGAGTCTTCATTGATCTCCAGCCGCGCCCCGTCCGGCGTCATGAACCAGTTCTGCGTAGGCTTGGTTCCGGGCTCCACGGTCCCGCCGGCGGCTTTCCACTTCGTTGCGGTTTCCTCAATATTCTTGACCAGGAAGCCGATGTGGTTCACCACGGAACCGACCGACGGTCCCGTAGGGTCGGCTTTGCGGAAGGCGATAAAGATCCCGGGAAACTCGACCAGTTGCAAACGTCCCTTCGCCATGGGTTTGCCCCCGAGCGCGACGAAGAGAGCTTCCGCCTTCTGCGGATCGGCCACAGTCAAATGAACGTGCCCGGCGCTCACACCCATGGAATTCTTCGGGGCAAGCTGCGCTGCCCCGGGTAAAACTGCCAGAACCAACAGAACCGCCAGACCTGCAACCAATCCCCGTTTCATAACGCTCTCCTGTTCCGCAAAGTGTGAACCAACCAGATCCGCCGCCCCTCCGAACTTGGATGGAAAGCATCGCCAGCCTGCGAATTCCCGGCAGGAAGCACCCCGCACGAAAGCAATTCGGCAGATTTCAATTCGGCAATCGGCAATCAGAAATCTTCGGCAGTCCGTTGCTCTTCCGGAATCTCTCGAAAGTATTCCGTGAAGGCATCGACCAGTTCCGCGCCGGAGTTGTTGGCGATTCGTGCCGCCGCCCGCTCCACATTTTCCATCAGTCCGCGCAGGTAATCCATCGATCCCGAGATGCTCACTACGCCCACCGTCGCCCGCTGCCACAAGTCCGTCGCTTCCAGTTCCGCCACGGACACGTTGAACTGAGCGCGCAACCGGTCCTTCAGGCTGCGCACCACCTGCCGTTTTTCTTTGAGCGAGTGAGCGCCCTCAATCCGCAGCTCGAGCGTAAGGAACGCAATCACGAGACGGTTTCTGCTCTCGTTTCCCGGTTGCCAGTTGGCCAATCCGGCGAAATGCCGGAAACCTGTCAACCTGAGCGACGCGCCGCGGTCGCGAAGTCGAAGGATCTTGCGTTTCCCCGCGGCGGAGAACCGCATTCCCGGTACGCCCAGCGAAAACATGCAACAGTTCTCAGCAGGCTGACGTGGCCTGGCGCAACCCGGAAACCCTCTTACGCCGGCACCTCGACCGCCACCTGCTCGGTCACGAACGTTTCGATCACGTCGCCGACCTTTACGTCCCCATAGTTCTGAATGGCAATGCCGCATTCCATACCGTTGCGAACCTCGCCAACGTCTTCCTTGAAGCGCCGCAACGATGCCACCTTGCCTTTGAACACCACCACATTGTCGCGCAGCAGCCGGACTTCGGAGTCGCGCTTGATCAATCCGTCCTGCACGTAGCAGCCCGCCACCATGCCAACCTTGGGAATGCGGAAGGTGTCGCGAACTTCGGCGCGGCCCTGATGGACTTCGCGGTACACCGGCTCCAGCATGCCGTAAATGGCTTTCTTCACCTCGTCCTGCAACTCGTAAATGATCGAGTGCAGGCGGATGTCCACCTTGTCCTGCTCGGCCAGTTCCTGGGCCTTGCGCTCCGGACGCACGTTGAACCCGATAATGATCGCGTTGGAAGCCGAGGCCAGCAACACGTCGCCTTCGTTGACCGCGCCCACGCCGCTGCGCAGGATCTTCACCTTCACCTTGTCGGTGGATTGTCTCACCAGCAGGTCGGACAGCACCTCCACCGAGCCCTGCACGTCGCGCCTTCAGGATGATGTTCAGGTCCTTCACGCCGGATTTCTTGATCTCCTCCGCCAGGTTCTCCAGCGAAACCCGCGAACTCTTGGCCAGCGCCGCCTCGCGCGCTTTCTGCTCGCGATATTCGGAAACGCCGCGCGCCTTGTCGCGATCCGCCACCACTACCAGCTGGTCGCCCGCCTCCGGCAGTCCTTCCAGTCCCAGGATTTCCGCGGGCGTCGATGGCGGAGCTTCTTCCACGGCATTGCCGTGGTCGTCGAACATGGCGCGAACCCGGCCATGCGTGTTTCCCACCACGAAGTAGTCGCCCACCCGCATCGTCCCGTTCTGCACCAGGATGGTGGCCACGTTGCCTCGCCCGCGGTCCAGCTTGGCTTCCAGAACTGTGCCTTGCGCCGAACGCTCGGGATTGGCCTTCACTTCTTGCAGGTCGGCAACCAGGCAGATCATTTCCATCAGCAGATTCAGGTTGGTCTTCTGCTTGGCCGAAACATCCACGAACACCGTGCTGCCGCCCCAGTCTTCCGGCACCAGACCACGGTCCGCCAGTTGCTTCTTGACCCGGTCCGGCATGGCGTCCGGCTTGTCGATCTTGTTCACCGCCACCACGATGGGAACATTGGCGGCTTTGGCGTGGTCCATGGCCTCCAGCGTCTGCGGCATTACGCCGTCATCGGCGGCAACCACCAGCACCACGATGTCCGTCACCTTGGCCCCGCGCGCGCGCATGCGGGTAAACGCCTCGTGACCGGGAGTATCGATGAACACGATCTGCCGCCCGTAAGCGGGGGAGTTCGTATCCGCAATGGTCACCTTGTACGCGCCGATGTGCTGGGTGATGCCTCCCGCCTCGCCTTCGGCAACGCTGGCGTGGCGAATGGAATCCAGCAGCGTGGTTTTGCCATGGTCCACGTGGCCCATGATGGTCACCACCGGAGGCCGTGGCACGCTCGCCGTCGCGCTTTCCTCTTCCGTCAGGCCCGTTGTCATCTCCTTCGACGCCTGCTCCTCGAAGGTGATCACGTTCGTATCCGCTCCGAACTGGCGCGCCATGTCGCTGGCCAGTTCCGCATCCAGCGTCTGGTTGATGGTGGCGAACACGCCCCGCGCCAGCAGGCGCGCGATTAGGTCTTTGGCCCGCACGCCCAGTTTTTCGCCCAGGTCCTTCACGCTGACGCCTTCGGCAATCTCAATGGTGCGCGTGATCGGCAGAGGCTCAGTCGAAACCTGCATCCGCGGCGGCGGAACAAAGCCCTTCATCGGGCCTTCTTTTACCCCGCGTGGCACATAGCGCTGTCCCGGACGTCGCGAAGGCGCTCCCGGACGCCCCGCCGGACGCCCCGTAGGCGCAGGCGGCCCGCCCGGACCAACTCCCAATGGCCGTCCCCCCGGCGCGCCCGTCGGCGATTGCCGCGTAGGATGCATAGGACGCCGCCCTGCCGGAGCACCTCCCGGCCGCTGCGGCATGCTCGGACGCGGGCGCTGGAAAATCGGCTGCCCCGGCACCGGACGCCCCGGAGCCGGACGCGGTCCTCCCTGCGCGCTCGGCGCAGCCGGACGCGGCGGCGGAGCCTGGTATACCGGCCGCGGACCTGTCTGGGGAACAATCATTCGCCGCTGCGGCGGCGGCGGAGCTTGCGGTCGCGCCGGCGCCATCGGCGGTTTGGCGCTGGCGGGTGGGGATGCAACGGGAGTCGCGGCAACCGGACTCTCAGTCCGCGCCGCCGCCGGCTTCTCCACATCGGGCGCAGCTTCGCCGCCCGTTGCCTCCGCCGTAGCCTTTTCTTCCTCCGCAGGCGCGGCAGACGGCGCCTGCACGCGATAGTCCGGACGCGGGCCCGGCTCAGTGGGCTTGATGAAGCGTGGCGCCGCCATCTCCGATGCGATCGCCGGACGCGGCTGTGCCGGGGGCGCCTCCGGAGCCGCCGTCGCGGGCTTGGAACCCTGAAGGGAAGAACCCGCAATCGAGGTCGCGGAGCTCGAAGCCGCCGGCGAGGCTGCTTTTCTCGGTTCGGGAGCGCGTGGAGGCGGCGCCGGTGCCGCAGGAGCCTGCTGTTTGCTGAGTGCCTTCAGAACGTCACCTGGCCGGGAAATTTGCGAAAGGTCGATCTTGGTCTTGATGCCCGCTTCACCTTGCCCGCGCGCCGTCCTCGACCCGCGAAGAGCTCCCCTCCGCTTTGCCGCGGAAGTGGGCCCGCACTCGCTCGGCTTCTTCGACACTGATGGAACTGGAATGCGTCTTCTTCTCCGTCACGCCTACGATGGACAGCACATCCAGTACCGCCCTGCTCTTCACTTCCAGTTCCCTGGCCAGATCGTTGATTCGAATCTTGTCCATTCCCGCTTTCCCTCTCCTCCGTTCCGCTAAGTCTTCATCGCAACCTCACGGTGTTGGGTTCGCCTACCGTTCTTCCGGTGGAATTTTGTCTTCGTCAGGATGCTCGGCGTGCGCCGTCACTTCCGCATCATCCGCGGCGGGAGCATTTTCCACTCCGCTTACCGCCTCCGCCTCGTAGTCCTGACCCTCTTCCGCTAATTCACTCGACGCTTTCAAATCCCGCCTCGGGACTCTGCGCCAGCAGCACGGTATCGCCCGACTGCCCGGCCGAATCCGGGCCTTCGTCGTCGCGCCGGCTGCCCCATCGCTTCCGGACTTGGAAACTCCTCCGCAACGCTGTCGGGAACGCCCGCCAGACCCTCTCCCGCTTCCAGGCTGCTGAAGTAATTATTCACGGCAAGGCTGATTTTTTCTACCGTCTTGGGACCAATTCCGGGAATCGCCTCCAGTTGCTCCGGCGTCATGTCTGCCAGCGCCTCCACCGTGTTGACCCCGGCCCCGCTCAGCCGCTCAATCACCGTTTCGCCCAGCTCCGTCACCCGCTCCAGCGGAGTCGCCGCTCCGCCCACCAGCGCCGACATCTGCTGCTCCACTTCCTGGCGCTTCTCTTCTTCGCTCTTAATGTCGATCTTCCATCCCAGCAGCTTGGCCGCAAGACGTACGTTCTGGCCCTTCTTCCCGATCGCCAGCGAAAGCTGGCTGTCGTCCACAATCACTTCCAGGTGCTTGTCGCTGGCGTCCAGCACGCTGACCCGGCTCACCTTGGCCGGCTGCAGCGCCTTTTCGGCGAACGTCACCGCATCCTCGTGGTATTCGATAATGTCGATCTTCTCGCCCCGCAGCTCGCGAATGATCGACTGCACCCGCATGCCCTTCATGCCCACGCAGGCGCCCACCGCGTCCACATCCTTGTCGCGTGACATCACCGCAATCTTGGTGCGCTCCCCTGCTTCCCGCGCGATCGCCCGGATCACCACGGTGTTGTCATAAATCTCCGGCACTTCGGTCTGGAACAGGTGCTGCACCAGTTCGGGCGCGGCCCGCGAAACTACCACCTGCGGCCCCTTGGAGGCCTTTTCCACGCGTACAATCACCGCCCGCACGCGCTCGCCCACAGCAAACGACTCCAGGCGCGACTGCTCCTTGCGCCCCATGCGGGCCTCCGCCTTGCCGACATCGAAGATCACGTCCGGACCTTCCGTCCGCTTCACCGTGGCATTGACCACCTCGCCCACGCGCCCGATGTACTCGTTGTAAACGGTGTCGCGTTCCGCCTCCCGTACCTTCTGGAAAATCACCTGCTTGGCAAGCTGCGCCGCAATCCGCCCCAGAACATCGGTCGCCTTGGGGATCAGGATCTCTCCCCCGGCCTCCACGTTGGCGCTCAGGCGGCGAGCGTCGTCCAGCGTGATCTGGTTCAGCGGATCCTCCACCTGCTCCGGGCCCTCCACCACCTGCTTTACCGCGTAGGCGCGAATCTGCCCCGATTCCTTGTCCAGCTCGGCCCGGAGATTTTCCTGCGTCTTGTAGTATTTGCGGGTAGCCACCACAATGGCGTCCTCCACCGCGTTCACCACAATCTGCGGATCAATCCCCTTCTCCCGGCTCAAAGCATCGATGCTGTTGTAAAGCTCACTCGCCATAAATCTTCCGTTTCGTTCTGCACTTCCTGGCCCGTGGCCTCTAAGGCCTTCCGCTTTCCCCCCGCTCCCTCAGTTGCGTCATCCTGGGGGCGCCGTCAGGCGAGCAGTCGGACGATCTTGTGTTTCCCCGATTTCGGTGCCGAATCCTAGCCTTAAAACCCTTGGCGACCTTTGTGTTTCCTCAAAACTCCGGCACCAGGTTGGCTTTCTCCACATTCGCCAGATCGATTTCCAGTACCCGCTCCGGAATCGGATGCTTCTTGCCTCCGCCGCCCACTCGCAGCGAGATCCGTCCTTCGCGGATCCCTTCCAGCAGTCCTTCAAAGTGGCGGCTGCCGTCCATGGGCTCCTTGGTACTCACCCGTACGCGGCTGCCGGCAAAGCGCTCGTAATCCGCCGCCTTGGCCAGCTTACGGTCCAGGCCCGGAGACGATACCTCCAGCACGTACGAACCTCCGGGAACCGCGTCTTCCACATCCAGAATCGTGCCCGCCTCATTGCTGACGAGGGCACAGTCTTCATGCGTGATGCCGCCCGGCTTGTCAATAAACAGCCGCAGCATGCGCGACTTGCCTCCGCCCCGGAACTCTACATCTACGATTTCCATTCCGTGCGTGGCCGCCACTCGCTCGGCAATGGCCCTTACCTGCTCGATGTTCAGCGCCATCATCTTGCTCTGCTTGCTTTGCGAACCCGCGCTGCATCATTCCCCGAGCGCAGTGAGAAGTCTCCTTCTCCCTTTGTCGAGCGAACCCGAAGGGGAGGAATCCGCTGTTTTCCTCAACTTGCGGCGACCTCGTCACCTGCGATTCCCGCCAACCGCTGCCGCCCGTGAGCCCGCCCAAGTTCCCAAACAAAAAGTGGGCTCGCGCCCACTGGTACTGCTCGCCGAAGCCAACCTGCGATTCCAGACGAACCGGAACGCCCCGGTGGAGTACAGCAACTACCAACGCCGTTCCACACCACAGCTACGTTTTAATTCTACGCCGGAAGCGCCCGAAACACAAAAGCAATCCGCGCCAGCAACACCCGCTCTATCTGTCAGATGCAGAAATTTCCTCAGGGATTCACCGGACCTTCCCCAACCTGCACGCGCCAGTCAAGCGGCGCACTCCACCGTCAGCGACCAACCCTCTTGCTCGCCATGCAAGGCACTGCGGGGCGACCATGGCCGAAACCGCCAAAGCCGCCATCATCGAAGCAGTGCAAGCCACCGCGGGCAGCGCGATAGCTCCCGACGGCAAGTTCCTGTCCCGTGCATGATCCCGGTCTCCTTTTCTTCTGGTGCCCCCCTGAACCTTCGCGTCCTTCGTGTGAACCTTCCCCGAACTGCTAAAATGGCGAAAACCGTGGCGAGAAAAGAATGATTCACTTCCCTGTTCCCGAAGCCCTCACCTTCGACGACGTACTTCTGCTTCCTGCCAAGTCCGATGTCACCCCGGCCGGCGTCAGCACCCAGACGCGCGTCAGCCGCAACATCACCCTGAACGTCCCCATCATCAGCTCGGCCATGGACACCGTGACCGAGTCGCGCATGGCCATTGCCATGGCCCAGCAGGGCGGACTGGGCGTCATCCATCGCAATCTCTCGATTGAGCTGCAGGCCGGTGAGGTGGATAAGGTGAAGCGCTCGGAAAGCGGCATGATCGTCGACCCCATCACCATGTCGCCCGACGATAAAGTTTCCGACGCCCTGGAGGTCATGCGCCGCTACCGTATCTCCGGTGTTCCCATCACCAAGAACAAGAAGCTGGTCGGCATCCTCACTAATCGCGACCTGCGCTTCGAGACTCGCACCGACATCCCCATTGACAAGGTGATGACCCGGGAAGACCTCATCACCGTCCCCGTCGGCACCACCCTGGAAGAGGCCGAGAAGATCCTCCACAAGCACCGCGTGGAAAAGCTCCTGGTGGTGGACGACAAGTACAACCTCAAGGGCCTCATTACCGTGAAGGACATCCAGAAAAAGCTCAAGTATCCCAACGCCGCCAAGGACTCTCATGGACGCCTGCGCGTGGGCGCCGCCCTGGGCGCGACCGGTGATTTCCTCGAGCGTGCGCAGGAACTGGTGCGGACCAAAGTGGACGTCCTGGTCATCGACAGCGCCCACGGCCACTCCACCCGCGTGCTGGAAGCCGTGCAAAAGGTAAAGCAGCGGTTTCCGGACGTAGACCTCATCGCTGGTAACGTCGGCACCTTCGACGGCGCCTGCGAACTGGTGCGCGCCGGAGCCGATGCCGTCAAAGTCGGCATCGGACCAGGGTCCATCTGCACCACGCGCGTGGTCACCGGAACCGGTGTGCCGCAGATCACTGCCATCGCCGAGGCCTACCGCGCTACCCGCGATTCCGACGTTCCCGTGATCGCCGACGGCGGCATCAAGTACTCGGGAGACGTCGCCAAGGCTCTCGCCGCGGGAGCCAGCGTCTGCATGATCGGTTCCCTGTTCGCCGGCACCGAAGAGAGCCCCGGCGAAACCATCCTCTATCAGGGACGCGCCTTTAAGACCTACCGCGGCATGGGATCGCTCGCCGCAATGGCCGCCGGCTCCAGCGAGCGCTACTTCCAGGAGCAGTCCCCTGACGCTTCCCCGGTGGCCACCGGCGACGATACCGATGGCTCCGGCAACCGCATGGCCAAGTTCGTTCCCGAGGGCATCGAGGGCCGCGTGCCTCACCGGGGATCGCTGGCCATGGTGGTTCATCAACTGGTGGGAGGCTTGCGCTCCGGCATGGGTTACTGCGGCTGCGGCACCATTCAGGAACTGCAGCAGAAGTCCCGCTTCGTCCGCATCAGCGCTGCCGGTATGCGCGAAAGCCACGTGCACGACGTCATCATCACCCGCGAAGCGCCCAACTACCACGTCGAGTGATCGGCAATTCAAATTTGTAAGTTGTAATTGCAGCTAAGTTCTCATCCAACGAAGGACGTCATTTCGAGGAGCGCCGGCAGCACAGCTTGCAGTTCTGCGAAATTAAGGGCGCAACGAGGAGTCTGCTTTTCTCGCGGCGCAACGTGATCGGTGAAACCACCGTGCGGGCTTACACCGCCTTCACGCAAATTTCAAATGCTTCAACTCTGGATTCCGGCCCTTCTCTGGCTCGCCGTCATCACGGTCGAGTCCACCATGCTTTCCAGCCAAACCACGGGCCGCTTCATTCTTCCGCTGCTCCACCTGCTCCTGCCCCATGGAACTCCGCAGCAGTTCGGACTCATCCACGCCGGGCTGCGCAAAGCCGGACACTTCACCGGATACGCCATCCTCAGCCTGTTTCTCTACCGTGCCTGGTGGGGAACCACGGTTCTGCGGAATGCCTCCCCGCGCCCACCGCGGCAAGTGCCCGGATGGAAACCCATGTTCTCGCTGTGGAGCGCGCGCGCTGCCGCATTGGCCTGGCTGGGCACTGCCCTGATTGCGTCAATGGATGAGTTGCAGCAGTCGCTGCATCCCGGCCGCACCGCCACTCCGAAAGATGTCCTCCTCGACAGCGCCGGGGGACTGTTTCTGCAGATGATGATTCTCGCCGCCAGCAGCGGCCGCCTGCGCGCGCCCTATGTCGCCAGCGGCTTCCGGCGGCCGGCAAAAATCAGCAGAAGAACCGCGGAGAGCGCTGAAAGCCCAGCCGAGAGCAGTAGCGGCAACTCCGCTCCGTAGACCTTCCACAACTCCCCGGTGGCCACGCTGGCCAGCAGCACCGCCACGCTGGTCACGAAAGAAAAGATGCCGAAGGCCCGGCCGCGCACCTCTGGCGGCGCATTCTCCGCCACCAGGGCTTTCAAGACTGGGGCGGTCAGCGCCGAATACAACCCGTAGAGCGCCATCATTCCCCACAGCAGCATGTGAGTGGGTCTTACCGCGAACACTGCGTAGACAATGGCAAAGATCAGGAATCCCGCCGCCACCAGCACGCGCCGGGGAAGCCGGTCGCTCAGCCATCCCGCCGGCCAGGAAAATGCCGTGTAGGTAACGTTAAACACCAGCCCCAGCAGCGGCGCGTAGGAGATCGCAATTCCCACCTCGGTCGCTCGCAGCACCAGAAACATATCGCTGGAATTGCCCAAAGAGAATAGCCCCACGGTCGCCAGCACGCAGTAATATGCCCGCGGAAGCGAAACCCGCCCCGAATCTGCGGGTGCGGTTACCTTCGGCGTGTACGCGGCCGGACCAGTTGCCGATTCCTCCTCCTCCCCTGCAACCCCACCTGCCACCGGAGCCCATTGCAAGGCCGCTCGCGCCGGGGAACGAACGGCGCGTGTTTCTCTCGTCAGCGCCCATACCACCACAATGCAAAGGAAGCCGGGAACCGCTGCTGCCCAGAACACTCCCCGGGCTCCATAGCGTCCAATCAAAGCCAGCGCGATCAGCGGACCGAGGATCGCTCCCGCCGAGTCCATGGCCTGCAGCAGCCCGAACGCTCCGCCCACCTCCCCGCTGGGCACCGACTCGGTCACCATCACGTCCCGCGGCGCGCCCCGGACTCCCTTCGCCAGGCGGTCGGCGAAGCGGATGAACAGCACGTGCCACCACGAGGTGGCCAGTGCCAGCAGCGGCTTGACCGCATTCGCCACCGCATAGCCGGCAACCACCACCGGCTTGCGCCGCCGCAAACGGTCCGTCAGGATGCCGGAAAACAGCTTGGCCAAGGAGGCCACGCTCTCGGCAATTCCCTCGATCATGCCCAGCGTGGCTGGCCCTCCGCCAATCGAAATCAGAAAGGCAGGCAGTACCCAGTAGGCCATCTCGCTTGCGGTGTCATTCAAAAGCGAGGTAAACCCAAAGATAACGACGTTGCGCTTGGAGGAAGTGGCCACAGGAATGAAAGCGATGGTAGCGTGCACCGTCGGGGAGTGTCGAGCAATTACGGATCGCACAGCCTGGGATGAATTCCAGCGGCTGTCATTCCAAACAACCTTCAGCCCATAAGGAATGTGCTTTGCTTACCCATGGCGCAGAATAAAAAAGGGCAGCCTGGCGGCTGCCCTCACAATGATCCTCAATCTCCAGATTAGAAGTTCTGCGCCGGACCGCCCGCTCCCGGACCGCCCGCTCCCGGGCCACGGAATCCAAACGCTCCTCCGTGCCGCCGCTTCTGCATGCGTTCGCGCATGTTCTGCGCCTGCTGTTGCTGTTCCGGGGTCAGGATATTGTTGATCTGGCTCTGAGTCTGCTGGCGCAACTGTGTCGCCTGTTCCCGCCTCTGATCGGGAGTCAGCGACGTGTTATCCCTCAGCGCTTCCATCTGCTGGCGCTGGGCCTCCAGAATGGGCTGGATCTGCTGCTTCTGCTGGTCGGTCAGATTGAGCACCTTCGCCATCCGGTCCAGGCCGCGCTCACGCGCCTTTGCCTCCAGAGTCTGTAACTGCTGCTGCTGATCCGGCGTCAGGATGCTCTGGAACTGGGTCCGGCTCTGCTCGAACAGCTGTCCCATCTGCTGCCGCTTCTGCTCCGGCGTGAGCGAGCTGTTGTTGCGTAGCGCCTGCATCTGCTGCCGCATGGAATCGCGCATCGACTGGATTTGCTGCTTCTGCTGGTCGGTCAGGTTCAGCTGCTTTTCCATGCGGGCCATGCCGTGCCCGCCCCTTCCGAACCATCTTCCGGGGCCGCCGTCCGGGCCGGCCTGGGCGAAGCACAGTCCCACCGCCACGAGCACCAGAGCAGCCAGACTTATGAAAACTTTCTTTCGCATAATTTCTCCTAATTCCCTTTTCAAACTTGCCCCACGCATGCAAACGCAGGCTTGGGGGAAAAGTTGCGGTCCTCGATAGCCGGGCTGCTTCCCGCGTTTCCGTTTTCAGCCCGGAACCAGGTTGCTGATCTGCAAATAGACACCTGACACCAAGGCTGGAAAAACAAAAGCCCGGCCACGGGTGGCCGAGCTTCGGAAAACACCACAACGTAGGTGAGCGGGAGCCTACTTCTCGCCCTCCGGTTCGGCCTCGCCGGCCGGCGGAGTCTCCCCACCCGCGCCCGCCTGGGCTTCGGCTTCCTCCATGGCTTTGCGTGCTTCTTCCGCGCGTTTGGCGCGGGCTTCGGCACGCTTCTTGTGCTTTTCCGCAATTACCTGCTCGCTCCCCATCAGTTCAATGATGGCCAAGTCGGCGCCATTTCCCTTCTGCCAGCCCGAATGCAGGATTCGCAGATAGCCTCCATTGCGGTCACCCATGCGCGGAGACACGGTGGCGAACAGCTTGTCCACTGCCTCGCGGGTCATCAGAAACCCCGCAGCCTGGCGGCGCGCGTTCAGATCGCCACGCTTGCCCAGGGTAATCATCCGCTCCACGAGCGGACGCATCGCCTTGGCCTTGGGCACGGTGGTCTCGATGCGCTCTTCCATGATGAGGGACGTCACCAGATTGCGCAGCAGCGCGCGCCGGTGGGAAGTGTTCCGTCCCAGTTTTGTTCCTGCTTTAAGATGACGCATGACGTGTCAGTTCCTGATCGTAAATTCCCGTGCCGGACTCGGTTTTTCTTTTCCCGGCAGCAAACAGGCAAATCGATAAAAATGCGGGGCGCGGCCACGGCCGCTCCCCGCAAAGTTACTCTTCCATGTCGAACGGCCCGAAGGCGCTCGCCGGGATCGGGGGCTGAGGCGCGCCAGGCACGGCGTTGCCGTGCTCGTCGATCTTCATCCCCAGCGACAGTCCCATGGTCGAGAGAATTTCCTTGATCTCGTTCAGCGACTTGCGGCCGAAGTTTTTGGTCTTCAGCATTTCGCTTTCGGTCTTCTGCACCAGCTCGCCGATACTCTGGATATTCGCGTTCTTCAGGCAGTTGTAGCTGCGCACGGAAAGCTCCAGTTCCTCCACCGACCGGTTCAGGTTCTCATTGCGGATTTCCGGCTTGCGCGAATCATCGCTGGCTGCCGTTTCCAGCTCTTCCTCGAAGTTGATGAAGATGTTCATATGGTCCTTCAGCAACTTCGCCGCCAACCCGATGGCATCCGCCGGAGTCACCGAGCCGTTGGTCCACACTTCCAGGTTCAATTTGTCGTAATCAGTAATCTGGCCCAGGCGGGCGGCTTCCACCGTGTAATTGCACTTGCGCACCGGCGAGTGCACCGAGTCGATGGGAATAAACCCGATTCCCAGGTCTTCGTCAAAATTCTTGTCGGCCGAGATGTAGCCCCGTCCCCGCTTCAGGCGCATTTCCATGTCGAGCTTGCCACCTTCGCTGACGGTCGCGATGTAAACATCTGGGTCCAGCACTTCCACGTCGGCGTCGGCCTCGATCATGCTGCTGGTCACCACCCCGGGCTGCTCCGCCCGCAGGTAGATCGCCTTCGGACCCTCCCCGTTCAGCTTGAATGGCACCTGCTTCAGGTTCAGGATGATGTCGGTCGCATCCTCCACCACTCCCGGAAGGGACTGGAATTCGTGCAGCACGCCTTCGATCTTGACCGCGGTAACGGCCGCGCCCTCAATCGACGACAGCAGAACCCGCCGCAGCGCGTTGCCAATGGTGGTGCCGAAGCCGCGCTCGAAGGGCTGCGCCCAGAAGCGGCCGTACTTTTCGTTGAGCGTCTCGGTATCTGTCGCCAGACGCTTGGGTTTCTGAAAACCTTTCCATAGAACCATCGCTTGCTTCTCCTTCGGCCATGCTGCTCGGCGGCGGCTCCCCCGCAGGCCTTGCTCGGGTTCTGTGCCGTGCGCCGGCGGATCCGGCTCGAAATGTGGCCTGCACTTCAGCCCCGGCCACGGCAGAGCCGCGGCCCGGGCGGAACTCTCTTATTTCGAATACAACTCGACGATCAGTTGCTCGTTGACCGGCAAATTGATCTCATCGCGCCGTGGCAGCGTCATCAGGCGGCCTTGCAAGGCCTCGCGATTGAATTCCATCCATCCCGGAAGCGGCTGGTGGCTGTTGTATTCCACGGCCTGCAGAATTGCATCCAGCTTGCGGCTGCCCTCGCGCACCGCGATTTCGTCCCCCGCCTTCAACTCGTAGGAGGGGATGTCCACCTTGCGCCCATTCACCTGGATGTGACCGTGGCGCACGAACTGCCGCGCCTGGCGGCGGGAAGTCGCCAGCCCCAGGCGGTATACCGCGTTGTCCAGCCGACGCTCCAGTTGCTGCAGAAGCAATTCGCCGGTCACGCCCTTGGCGGTCGTGGCCTCTTCGTAGTAGTTGCGGAACTGGCCTTCTCCGACAAAGTAAATGCGCTTGGCTTTTTGCTTCTCACGAAGCTGCAGGCCGTAGCCCACAATTTTGGCTTTGCGGTCCTTGCCGTGCTGTCCGGGAGCAAAATTCCGCTTCTCGATCGGGCACTTGTCGGTAAAACACTTCGCGCCCTTGAGGAACAACTTCATGCCTTCGCGACGGCAAAGGCGGCAGACTGCGTCCTTATAACGTGCCAATTTCCTTCTCCTTGTAACAACCGGTTTACGGGATTGGCCATCCCTTCTTCCCGGTGAAAAACAGTTCCGGTTTCAAATTTCAGTTTCAAATCCAAACCTGAAACTGAAACCCGAAATTGAGACTAAACTCTACGCCGCTTCGGCGGACGGCAGCCGTTGTGCGGAATGGGCGTCACGTCCTTGATGTTCCGCACTTCCATTCCCGCGGCCGACAAAGCCCGGATCGCCGACTCGCGTCCCGATCCCGGCCCGCTCACCCGCACTTCCACCGTGCGGACGCCGTGCTCACGCGCCTGGTTGGCGGCGTTCATGGCCGCCTGCTGCGCCGCAAACGGTGTTCCCTTGCGCGACCCGCGGAACCCCAGCGAACCCGAACTCTTCCATGACAGCGTGTTTCCTTCGCCGTCGGAGATGGTCACAATGGTGTTGTTGAACGAGGCCTGGATATGCACCACCCCGTAGGGAACATTCCTGCGCTCACGGCGCTTGAACTGCTTCCGCTTGCCTTTTTTATCGGCGCCGCCGGCGCCCTGTGCTTTTGCCATCTCTCGCTCTCTGCCTTCCCGGTTTCTGGTGTCCGGTTTCCCGTTCCTCGACCTCTCGCCTCCCCATTTCCGTCCCCATTCTCGGGAACGAAAACCGGAAACGAGAAATGCCTTATGTCTTGGCCGACGCCTTTTTCTTGCCCGGCACCGTGCCCTTGCGCGGCCCCTTGCGGGTGCGCGCGTTGGTGTGCGTGCGCTGTCCCCGCACCGGAAGACTGCGGCGGTGACGGTATCCCCGGTAGGAACCGATTTCGATCAGCCGCTTGATGTGCATCGAAACGTCTTTGCGGAGATCGCCTTCGACATCCCCTTGCGTCTCGATCACCTGGCGGATGCGGTTCACTTCATCGTCACTCAGGTCCTGAATCTTCTTCTCGGCTTCCACATTGGCCGCCTGGCAAATGCTGGCCGCGCGCGGCTGGCCAATGCCGTAGATGTAGGTCAGTGCGATCCTGGTGTGCTTGTTGCGCGGAAGGTCCACGCCTGCAATACGAGCCATAATCTCCTCATCGCCGAATTGCGGAACTTCCGAATCGAGGAATTGATCTCACGCTCAAGCGCCGCGTGCTCAATTCCGCAATTTCTTAATTCCGCAATTTTCCAATTTTCTTATCCCTGCCGCTGCTTGTGCTTGGGATTCTCGCAGATCACCCGCACCACTCCCTGCCGGTGGATGACCTTGCACTTATCGCAAATCTTTTTTACCGATGCCCGAACCTTCATCTCGTTTTCGTCCAGTCCACATTTTTGATCCGGCGGCGCCGGCCTTCAGGCCTGCGATTTACCGGCCATGCATTTCTTGCGGCTTGAGCCCCAGAGATACTCGCAGAGAGGCTTGCAAGACCGCGTTCTTAGAGGTCCTTCGACTTCGCCCGCTGCGCCCGCCCCGCCCAGGATCGCGTCCCATGGCTCAGACGCTGCAGAAACCAGCGTTACTTGTAGCGGTACACAATCCGTCCCCGGGTCAGATCGTAAGGTGACAACTCCACCGCCACCCGGTCACCCGGCAAAATACGGATGAAGTTCTTTCGCATCTTGCCGGAAACATGCGCCAGCACCTGATGCTTGTTTTCCAGTTCCACCCGAAACAGCGCATTGGGCAGCGGCTCCACCACCACTGCCATCACCTCAATCGCGTCTTCCTTACTCATGAACTCCTTGCGGATCGCTGCTTGAAATGCAGCTTCCCGTAACTCGAATTTCCTGCCGCTATGCCGTCAAAATCATGGGGCCATCGTCGGTGACCGCCACACTGTGCTCAAAATGCGCGCTGTAGCTGCCGTCCGTGGTCACCGCCGTCCACTGGTCCTCCAGCAGCCGCGCTCCCGGGCCCCCGGCATTCACCATGGGCTCGATGGCCAGCACCATGCCGGGCCGCAAACGCGCCCCCTGTCCCCGCACCCCGTAATTCGGGACTTGAGGCTCTTCGTGCAGCCTGGTGCCGATGCCATGACCCACAAACTCGCGAACCACGCTAAACCCGTTGGCTTCCACCAGCTCCTGCACGGCTGCACCCACATCTCCCAGGGTGTTGCCCGTGCGCATCTGCTCGATGGCTCGATATAGCGACGCTTCCGTCACTTCCAGCAGGCGCTTGACCGTCTCGTCCAGGTGATTGTTCACCGGCACGGTAACAGCGGCATCCCCATAATAGCCGTCCAGCACCACTCCGCAGTCGAGGGAGACAATGTCTCCCGCCTTCAGCACTCCGCCGGTCGGAAGGAATCCCGTGCACAATTTCATTGTTGATCGACGTGCACAGCACACAGGGATAATCATAGTACCCCTTGAATGCAGGCTTTGCGCCCAGCTCCCGAATCTTGTCCTCGGCCGCGCGCTCCAGGTCCATGGTGGTGACGCCGGGCTTCACCATCTCCTTGAGGCTGTCGAGGACCTGCCGGACGATGTGGCCACTGCGCCGCATCCTTGCGAGTTCCGCAGCGGACTTATAAACGATTGCCATTCTCGATAATGCTCATCGCCTTGTCCATCACCGCTTCCATCGGCTGGGTTCCGTCCACCTCATGCAGCCGTCCCTGCGCGCGATAGTATTCCACCAGCGGCAAGGTCTGCCTCTCATAAGCCTTCAATCGCTCGGAGATCACTTCTTCACGATCGTCGCGGCGAATCACCAGCTTGGAACCATCCAGATCGCAACGCTCATTTTCGCGGGGAGGCTGAAAGTTCATGTTGTAGATCCGCCCGCAGGTGGGACAACAACGGCGTCCAGCCAAACGACGCAACAATTCATTGTATCCCACCTCAATACTGATCACAACCAGGGGAACCGGCCTAAGTCCATTGGTTTCAAACAGTCGCGTCTGCAGGTAGCGGTCCAGCCACTGCGCCTGCCCTACCGTCCTGGGAAAGCCGTCCAGGATGAACCCGCGCAGGCAGTCAGGCCGGTTCAGCCGCTCCGCCACCATGTCGCACACCAGGCTGTCTTCCACCAGCGATCCCCGCTCCATCACCTCGCGCGCCTTTTCGCCCAGTTGCGTGCCCCGCAACACGTGATCGCGCAAAATGTCCCCGGTCGAAACCTGCGGCACCACGTACCGCGCCATCAAGCGTTTGGCCTGCGTTCCCTTCCCTGCCCCGGGAGGACCTAACAGGACCACGGGGCCTGCGGCGACCAGCTTGGCGTTGGTGGCGAAGGCGCCTGATTTCATCGTCGATTCCGGTCCTGGTTTCCGATTGTGCAGAGTCCCGCCTGCAGATTCCTGGTTTCTCGTTTGCTGACCGCGGACCACGAGAACTCGCGAACGCGGGACCAAGCGCTACCAGCGGCGCCCGCGCACCCGCCCACTGCGCGGCGTGAAGCCTTCGTAGTGGCGCATGATGAGCTGGGCCTCGACCTGCTGAATCGTGTCGATTGCCACCCCCACCACGATCAGCAACGATGTACCGCCAAAATAAAACGTTACGCCCAGACCATTGGTCACCCACGTCGGCAGGCGTTCAAAGAAGGTACCCAGCGCTCCCGGCAGGTGGTTCAGTTTGATGCCCGCGATCATCCATTCCGGAATCACCGAGATCAGGATCAGGTACAAGCCCCCTACCAGCGTAATGCGGGTCAGAATCTCGTTGATGGTGTCGGCGGTGCGCTTGCCCGGCCGGATCCCGGGAATGAAGCCGCCATACTTCCGCATGTTGTCCGCAACCTCGCTGGGGTTGAACACGATCGACACGTAGAAGTAGGCGAAAAAGACAATCCCCACGGCGTAAAGCAGGGTGTACAGCGGCTCTCCCCACTGCAGCGCCTGCAACAGCGGCCCGAAATAGCGGTTGTCCTTCAGAAACCAGCCCGCCGTCTGCGGCATGGTCAGCAGCGACGAGGCAAAAATCACCGGCATCACCCCGCCCGCGTTCACCCTCAACGGCAGGTGCGTGGATCCGCCCCCCATCACCTTGCGGCCTACCACCCTCTTGGCGTATTGCACCGGAATGCGTCGCTCGCTGCGCTCCACATACACGATGAAGGCCACCACCGCGATCATCAGCACAATCAGCATCACCAGCGCCGGGACCGTAAATGCTCCCCAGGCGCCAGTCTGAGCCATGTGCACCAGGTCGGCCACGGCGTTCGGCAGGCCCACCACAATGCCGGCAAAGATCAGCAGCGACATGCCTTCGCCGATGCCCCGGTCCGTGATCTGCTCGCCCAGCCACATCACAAAGACGCTGCCCGTCGTCAGCGTCAGCACCGTCATGGCCACAAAGCCCCAGCCCGGCGTGGTCACAAAGGGAGTTCCTCCCGTGACTGTCTGCCGCTCCAGGGTCACGGCGATGCCAAACGACTGCATCAGGGACAGCAGCAGCGTCAGGTAACGGGTCCACTCGGTGATTTTCTTGCGCCCCAGCTCCCCTTCCTTCTGCAATTTCGCCAGCGGCTCGTAGACCACGGTCAGCAACTGCAGAATGATGGAGGCCGTAATGTAGGGCATGATGCCCAGGGCAAAAACCGTCAGCCGGCGAAGCTGTCCTCCGCTGAACAAGTCCACAAAGCCCAGGAAGGTGCCGCGATTCTGCTGGAAGAACTGCTGCAGCAGATCCGCATTGATTCCCGGCGTCGGAATGTGCCCGCCCAGGCGGTATACCGCCAGCATCCCCAGCGTGAACAGGATGCGTTTGCGCAGGTCGGGAACCCGAAATATGTTGGCTAATCTCTCCAGCATGTACCGATAACCTCAGCGCCGCTCCCGCCAGCTCCGGACGGCGCACCTCCTTGGCTCAGGAGTCCGCTTACTTTGCCTCAGCCGCCGGCGCCGCGGCAATTACCTCGGCAGTGCCGCCCGCCTTGGCGATCTTCTCCTGCGCCGACTTGGAAAACCGGTCGGCCCGCACCTTCAGCGCGCTCGAGAGTTCCCCGTTGCCCAGAACCTTGACCGGAAGCTTGCCTTTCACCAACCCCTTGGCGCGCAGCAGTTCCGGGGTGATCTCGCTTTCCCCCAGCGCCGCCAGTTGCTGCAGGTTCACCACCGAGTATTCCGTGCGGAAAATGTTGGTAAAACCCCGCTTCGGCAGCCGCCGGTGCAGAGGCATCTGCCCGCCTTCAAAACCGCGCATCAGACGCGAGCCGGAACGCGATCCCTGGCCTTTGTGGCCGCGCGTCGAGGTCTTGCCCATGCCCGACCCCATGCCGCGCCCCACCCGCTTGCGCTTCTCGCTGGACTTCCTGGGAGCTCTTAGATTCGACAGATTCATAAACGACTCTCATCTCCCGGCCCGGCTGCCCGGCCGGCCTGCTACCTATTCGACGATCTTTACCAGGTGCGGAATCGCCTTCACCATGCCACGAATCGAGGGCGTATCCTCCCGCACCACCACCTGATTCAGCCGCGTGAAGCCCAGGCCCTTCACCACCAGCTTGTGCTTGCGGGGAGCGGCAATCGCCGAACGCACCCACTTGATCTTCAGCGTTCCCTTGCTTTGAGTGTTGACTGGCATGCTTACAGCTCCTGAACCGTCTTGCCGCGAATGCTGGCCACTTCCTGCCGGTCGCGCAGCTTGTGCAGCGCGTCGAAGGTAGCCTTGATCACGTTGTGCGGGTTGGTGGTTCCGATGGACTTGGTCAGCACATTCTGAATCCCGGCCGAGGTCATCACCGCGCGCACCGCGCCCCCGGCAATCACTCCCGTGCCTTCCGGCGCCGGCTTCAACAGCACCATCCCCGAACCATAACGGCCCAGCACCAGGTGCGGGATCGAAGTCTGCGTCAGGTGCACCTTCACCAGATTCTTCTTGGCCGATTCAATCCCCTTGCGAATGGCCTGGGGAACTTCCTTGGCCTTGCCGGAGCCGTATCCCACCACCGCCGCCGAGGGGTCCCCCACCACCACCAGCGCCGCAAACGACAGGTTCTTGCCGCCCTTGACCACCTTGGTCACACGGTTGATGGCAACCACCTGGTCTTTTAGCTGGTAGTCACCGGCATCAATTCTCTTCTTCATGCTTGGCATCGTTACTCGTTTCTCAACTGAATCTCTCGTTTACTTCGGAATTCCAATCCCTGTCATCCCGAGCGAAGCGAAGCATCCCTGCAATCTTGCTCCTTGCGGACAGCTCACCGGGAACGGGCGGCCGCAGACAAGCTCTGCTTGTCTGGGCTCGCTAAAACTGCAATCCCGCTGCCCGAGCCGCGTCCGCCAGCGCTTTCACCCGGCCGTGATACAGGTACCCGCCGCGATCGAACACCACCTGGGCGATGCCCTTTTCCTTGGCCCGCTCGGCAATCCTCCGCCCCACCTCTTTCGCCGCCGCCACATTGCCGCCCGTGGCCCTGTCCTTGCCGCCTTCCACGGTGGAAGCGGCCACCAGGGTCACCCCTTTGCGGTCATCCACCACCTGGGCATAAATATGGTTGAGCGAGCGGTACACTGCCAGCCGGGGCCGCTCGGGTGTTCCCTGCAGCTTTTTCCGGATGCGGTCGTGCACCCTGAGGCGCGTCTGGTTTTTCGAACTCTTCGTCAGCATGGAATCTTCTCAATCTCGAAACTTGGAAATCCCGGGCGCCCATCCACCCCAAGCGCCCAATCGCAACCCTCAATCCGGCAATTTTCAGTTCGGCAATTCCGCAATTACTTCGCTCCCGTCTTGCCTACCTTCTTCTTCAACTTTTCGCCGAAGTAGCGCACGCCCTTGTTCTTGTACGGGTCGGGGGGACGCAGTGAGCGCATGTCCGCCGCCACCTGTCCCACCTTCTGCCGGTCGATGCCGCTTATCGTCAGCCGAGTCTGCTTGGCGTCGACCACCACCGCGATGCCGCTGGGCAAGGGAAACTCAATCGGATGCGAATACCCCAGGGTGAACACCACCGTGTTCTTCCCCTTCAGCTCCGCGCGGTATCCGATTCCCACAATCTCCAAGTCCTTGTTCCAGCCCTTGCTCACGCCCTCGACGGCGTTATTCACCAGCGCGCGCGCCAGGCCGTGCACGGCGGCGAATTCATCCGATTCGCGCACCGCCAGCAGATGCCCGTCCTGCTGCTGAACTTTGACGCCCTTGGGCACCTGCGTGTTCAGCGACCCCTTCGGGCCCCTCCAGCTTCACTACGTTCCCTTCCACGGCCACCTTGACGCCCTGCGGAATGGGAATCGGTTTTTTGCCAATTCTCGACATACGTTAGCCTCCAGCCTCCTGCTTCCAGCCCCCACTCACCGCGACATCACTGCCCGGCGTCGGAGCCTGGAGCCCGGCGGCTGCTTCGTCTACCACACCTCGCACAGGATCTCGCCGCCCACGCCGGCCTTGCGCGCGGCGCGGCCGGTCATCACGCCCTGCGGGGTGGTGAGAATATTGATCCCCATGCCTCCCAGCACCCGCGGAATCTCCGTGCGCCGCACGTACACCCGGCATCCCGGCTTGGACACACGTTCCATCCTCGATATGGCGCTCTCGCTGTCGGGACCGTACTTCAGATACACCCGCAACAGCTTGCTGCCGTCTTCCTCCGTCAGCTTGTAATTCGCCACGTAGCCCTCTTCCTTCAGAATGCGGGCAATCTCCACCTTCAGCTTGGAAGAAGGCACGTCCACCTTCTGCTGCCGCGTGGCCAGCGCATTACGGATACGGGTTAGAAAATCCGCGACCGGATCGGTCAAACTCATTCGCTTCCTTCTCCTCAGCTGCCCGTTTGCTCCTTGGCAGGAGAACCCGCGGCAGCTACGACTGCATTGCGAATGCCGAATTGCCGAATTGGAAATTACCGAATCTGTCGGCTGCGCGAAATTCCATTCTGCAATTCCGCAGTTCGGCAGTTCCTCAATTCGCTACCAGGACGACTTGCAAACCCCGGGGATCTCCCCCCGCAACGCCAGCCCGCGGAAGCACAGCCGGCAGATGCCAAACTTGCGCAAGAACGCCCGCGGACGCCCGCACAGATGGCAACGGTTATGCTGGCGTACGGCAAACTTCGGTTTCTTGTTGGCCTTTGCTACGTGTGATGTTCTCGCCATGTCCTTCCAATCGAGCTATTGAGTGATCGCGTCATCGCGCCAATCTGCTCAACGCTTCCGTCTAAAATCAAAGTTTTAAAATCAAACTCGTAGCCAATCGCCCGATCACTCAATCTTTCAATCGCCCCGTGGCCTCACGCCCGGAACGGCATGCCCAGACTGCGCAGCAACGCCCGCCCCTGGTCGTCGTCCTTCGCCGTGGTCACGATGGTGACGTTCATGCCCTTCATCCGATCCACCTTGGCGTAATCAATCTCAGGAAACAGCAACTGGTCCTTGAGGCCCAGGGTGTAATTGCCGCGTCCGTCGAAGGACTTGGTCGATACCCCGCGAAAATCGCGCACCCGGGCCAGTCCGATGTTGACCAGGCGGTCGAGAAATTCGTACATGCGGTCTCCCCGCAGGGTCACCATCACTCCGATCGGCATGCCTTCCCGCACCTTGAACGCGGCAATCGATTTCTTGGCTTTGGTCACCACCGGCTTCTGGCCGGTAATCTGGCCCAGCTCCGCCGCCGCCGGGTCCAGCAGCTTGCTGTTCTGCGTGGCTTCCCCCACTCCCATGTTCACTACGATCTTCTCCAGCCGGGGCACCGCCATGGGGTTGTTCAGCTCGAATTCCTTCATGAGCGCCGGCCGGACTTCCTTCTCGAAGCGCTCCTTCAAGCGCACCGTGCCCTTGAAGCTGGCCCTGGGACGCCCCGGCTTGCCCGCAGCAGCCGTATCTTCCACTGCCGCTGCCTGCTTTTTCTTCCCCGGCTGTTCTTTCTTGTTGTCCTTGCTGTCTTTTGCCATCGCCTGTTCTCAATTCCGCAATTCTGCAATCCGGCAGTTACTTTTCCAGCGTGGTGCCGCACTTCTTGCACACCCGCACCTTGCGTTCGCCGCGCCAGTCATGGCCCACGCGCACCGGGCCGCAGGAGCCGCACACCAGCATCACGTTGCTGATATCAATCAGCGCCTCCTGCTCGGCAATGCCGCCCTTGATGTTGTGCTGCGGGTTGGGTCGCACGTGCTTCTTCACCATCATCACGTGCTCCACCAGCACCTTGCCCTCGGCCGGCAGCACCCGGAGCACCCGCCCCTGTTTGCCGGCATCGCGACCCGCCATCACCTTTACGGTGTCGTTGCGCCGGATGTCGCGGTGAATGCGAGTTGTCGTAGCCGTTGCCATCTCTCAAATTCCTCTGCTTCTCATATGCCGTAAGCCGGACACCTGGCGCTTCTTCAGAGCACTTCCGGCGCCAGCGAAACGATCTTCAAAAACTTCTTCTCCCGCAGCTCGCGCGCCACCGGACCGAACACGCGCGTTCCCACCGGCTCGCCCGTCTCGTTCACCAGCACGGCCGCGTTCTGATCGAAGCGGATGTAGGTGCCGTCCCGCCGCCGCTGCTCTTTGCGGGTGCGCACGATCACCGCCCGCACCACTTTGCCCTTTTGCACCTGTCCGTCCGGCGAGGCTTCTTTCACCGCCGCCGTCACCACGTCCCCCAGGCTTGCATTCAGGCCGGTGGAGCCGCCCAGGGGCAGAATCATCTGCAACTTGCGCGCGCCGGAGTTGTCAGCCACCTCCAGCATGCTTCTCATCATGACTGCCATGTTGCTTCTCCCTCAGCCACTCGCCGGGGATGCGGGGCCCTGGGCCCGCAGCCTCCGGTTCTCAGGCGCTTTCCTGCTCCGTCTCCGCCTCGTGCCGTGCTTCCACTCCCACCAGGGGCGCCTTGCGGATAATCTCCGTCAGCCGCCAGCGCTTCAGGCGGGACAGCGGCCGGGTCTCCTCGATGCGCACCACGTCGCCCACATGCGCCGTGTTCTGCTCGTCGTGCACATGAAATTTCTTGGAGCGCGCAATCACCCGGCGATACAGCGGGTGCGCCTTCTTGCGCGTCACTTCCACCACGATCGTCTTTTGCATCTTGGTGGAAACCACGTTTCCCACCAGGCTCTTCTGGTGTGTCCGTCTTTCTGCCGCTTCCGCCATCGTTACCTCGTCCCCGCCGCTTCCGCCACCTTCAAGAGCTGGCGTTCGCGGGAAATCGTATTCACCCGCGCAATATCCTTGCGCAGTCCGCGAATCTTCTTCAGGCTTTCGGTCTGCCCCATGCTGAGCTGGAACTTCAGCCGGAAAAGCTGGTCGTTCAAGTCCCGCTCCTGCTGCTGGAGCTCCTCATCGGTCATGTTACGAATCTGTTCTGCTTCCATAAATTCCGCCCTGAATTCCGCTCCGCTCCGCCGCTACACCGCCACCTGAACCCGGGTCACAAAGCGCGTGCGCAGCGACAGCTTGTGCGACGCCAGACGCATCGCCTCCTGCGCGTCCGCCTGCGAAACCCCTTCCATCTCGAACAGGATCCGTCCCGGCTTGACCACCGCAATCCAGTGATCGGGCGCGCCCTTGCCCTTTCCCATGCGGGTTTCCGCCGGCTTCTTGGTCACCGGCTTGTCGGGAAACACCCGGATCCAGATCTTGCCGCCGCGCTTCACGAAGCGCGTCATGGCGATACGGCTGGCCTCGATCTGCCGGTCGGTAATCCAGCCCGGCTCCATTACCTTCAACCCGAAATCCCCAAACGACAGCTGGCTCCCCGTCCAGGCCTTGCCCGTCATGCGGCCGCGCTGCTGCTTGCGGTACTTCACCTTTTTCGGCATCAACATGAGAAAAACTCCAAACCTGTTCCCAGCTTCTCGTATCCATTTCCCGCACGTACAGAAACCAGAATCGAGAAACGTACGCCCTGGCTAAAACGCTCCCGCCATCTCCCGCGACTCGCGCCGCTTGGTGGGCAGAATCTCGCCGCGATACACCCACACCTTTACCCCAATCACGCCGTAGGTGGTCTTGGCCTCGGCAAAGCCGTAATCGATGTCGGCCCTCAGCGTGTGCAGCGGCAGCCGCCCCTGCAGGTACCACTCCGAGCGCGCGATTTCATTGCCATTCAGCCGTCCGCTCACCCGCACTTTGATCCCTTTGCAGCCGAAACGCAGCGCCGAGTCCACCGCCTTGCGCATGGCCCGCCGGAAGCCCACGCGCTTTTCCAGTTGCAGGGCAATCGATTCCGACACCAGTTGCGCGTCCAGCTCGGGCTTGTGCACTTCCTGGATATCGACATACACGTCGCGCTTGGTGCGCTTCTGCAGCTCCTGCTTCAGGCGGTCAATCTCCGCGCCCTTGCGCCCGATAATGATTCCCGGGCGCGCCGTGCGGATAATAATCCGCAGCTTGTTACCGGGACGCTCGATGTCGATCGAGCTCACGCCCGCGCTCTTCAGCTTGTCCTTCAGCTCGTTCTTCAGGCGGACATCTTCCAGCAGGAGCTTGTCGTAGTCGCGGGTCACAAACCAGCGCGACTTCCACGGCTTGGTGTAACCGAGCCGGAATCCATACGGATGGACTTTCTGTCCCATAATTCCTTCTCCTACTTCTTGGCGGCTGTCTTTCCTGGCAGCCGTCTTCTTCTTCGCCGTGGTCTTCTTGGCGGCCGCCTTCTTGGCCGGCGCCTTGCGCGAGGGCTTGCGCGCCGGAGCCTCGTCCGTCACCGTGGTCGCCATCTGTTCCCGGCCGCCGTTGCGCTCGGCCAGGGCAATCTCCAGGTGGGCCATGCGCCGCTGGTAGCGGAAGGCCCGCCCCATGGGCGCGGGACGAATCCGCTTCAAGCGGGGCCCCTCGTTGGCCACCGCCCGCTTCACGTACAGGCTGTCGACATCCACGTCCACGCCTTTTTCCGTGCTCAGGTAGCTGGCGTTTTCCACCGCCGACCGCAGCAGCTTGTGCACCAGGGGAGCGATGCCCTTCTTGGTGAACAGCAACGTGTTCAGCGCGTCTTCCACCCGCTGGCCCTTGATCAGGTCCAGCACCAGGCGCGCCTTCTGCGGCGAAACCCGCATGTACCGCGCTTCAGCTCTGTATTCCATAGTCTGCTCTCAGTCGCCACCGGCTATCGCGCCGGCCGGGCCGCGCTTTCCGTCGCCGCCTTCACCGAGTGTCCCTTGAACGCGCGGGTAAAGCTGAATTCGCCCAGCTTGTGTCCCACCATGTTCTCAGTGATGTATACCGGAATGAACTTCCTGCCGTTGTGCACCGCAATGGTGTGCCCCACCATCTCCGGAATCACCGTCGAGCGCCGCGACCAGGTGCGCAGCACCTTCTTCTCGTTGCGCCGGTTCATGTCCTCGATCCGCGCGCTCAAATAGCCGTCGATGAACGGCCCTTTCTTGGCTGATCTCATAATTCAAAGCTCCGGGCACTCTGCCCTGATCTCTATCTCTTCCCTTTACCCCGGCTGACAATGAACTTGTCGGTCCGCTTGTTGTTGCGCGTCTTGTAGCCGCGCGTGGGCTTGCCCCAGGGCGTCACCGGATGCCGCCCGCCGGAGGTCTTGCCCTCGCCGCCGCCATGCGGATGGTCGACCGGGTTCATCACCACCCCGCGGTTATGCGGACGCCGCCCCAGCCAGCGCGAACGTCCCGCCTTGCCCAGGGAAACGTTCTCGTGATCCAGGTTCCCTACCTGGCCCACCGTGGCCATGCAGTCCACCAGCACCCGCCGGGTTTCCCCCGAGGGCAGCTTAATCAGCGCGTAATCCTCTTCCTTCGCCACCAGTTGCGCCTGCGCTCCCGCCGAGCGCGCCATCTGCGCCCCCTTGCCCGGCTTCAGCTCGATGGCATGTACCACCGTGCCGGGAGGAATCGCACGCAGCGGCAGGGCATTGCCCACCAGGATGTCCGAATCCGGCCCGCTGACGATCGTTTGCCCTACCTTCAGTCCCTGGGGCTGCAGGATGTAGCGCTTTTCCCCGTCCGCGTAGCTCAACAGCGCAATATGCGCCGAGCGGTTGGGGTCATACTCCAGCGAAATCACCTTGGCGGGAATCCCGGGTTTGTTGCGCTTGAAGTCGATCACCCGGTACTTCTTCTTGTGTCCGCCGCCGCGGAACCAGATCGTGGTGTCCCCCGAGTTCCGCCGGCCGCCAGTGCGGCTCTTGGGCTCGGTCAGCGGCTTGTGCGGACGGTCCGTCGTCAGCTCGTCGCGCACCACCGCGGTCTGAAACCGCCGGGTCGGCGTATACGGTCTGTAGGTCTTAATTGCCATAATCAGCTCTCAGACTTCAAGCGCCAGGCTCAGGCCAGCAAATTCCACTCCGGCTCTCAATCCCGTCGCTCCATTTCCGCTCCAGCTCTTTCACCGCGCATCTCACCCCAGCGCAATCCGCGTGGAGCCTGCTGCCTGGTGACTGGAGCCGGCTTTACAGATTCTGCGCGTACTCCGGCATCTTTTCGCCCGCCTTCAGGCGGACGTAGGCCTTCTTCCAGTCGGCGCGGTAGCCGGTAAACTTGCCCCGCCGGCGCTCCTTGCCGGTAAAGGTCGCGGTCCGTACCGATTCCACCTTCACCTTGAACACGGTCTGCACCGCCTGCTTGATCTCCGTCTTGGTGGCCGCCACCGCCACCTGAAAAACCAGCGTGCCTTCGTTTTCCTTCACGCCCAGGCCCTTTTCGGTAATCACCGGGCGGCGAATGATCTGATAGGCAGATTTCATTACGCAACCTCCTCAGCCGCCGGCCGGGCAGCGCGCCGCGAGACCGACTTCTTCAGCCCGTCCTGCAGCTTCTCCAACGCCTCGCGGGCAAACACCACCCGGTCGTAACGCAGCAGATGGTAGGGATGCACCTCGTTGCCCGCCACCAGCTCCACCCCGTCCAGATTGCGCGAGCTGAGCTGGAGATTCTGGTTGCCGGACCCGGCGCCATCCACCAGCAGCGCCGTGCTGTCTACTTTCAAGTTGTCCAGCGCCTCGCGAAAGGCCTTGGTCTTGGCCTCGGCGACTTCGAAATTCTCCACCACGACCAGCTTGCCGTCGGCAAACTTGGCGGCCAGCGCCGAACGCAGTGCTCCCAGAAGCTTTTTGCGCGGGAAGCTGTAGTCATAAGAACGCGGCTGCGGACCATGCACCGTGCCGCCATGCCGCCACAGCGGCGAGCGCACCGATCCCACGCGGGCGCGCCCCGTCCCCTTCTGCCGCCACAGCTTCTTGCCGGAGCCGGAAACCAGTTTGCGGTTCTTGGTGGCGTGCGTACCTGCCCGCCGCCCGGCGCGGTAATGCTTCACCGCCTCCCACAACAGATCCTCGTTCACCGCGCCGAAGACCTCATCGGCGAGTTCCAGCGTTCCGGTCTTCTTTCCGCTCAAATCGAGCACATCAATGTGCTCGCCATTTAATCAGCTCTTCAGCTTATTTCTTGCCGCCGCGCTTGGAGGCCTTCAGCGGGTTCACCGGACCGGACGCCTCGCTGAAGCCGCGGCGCTCCCGGGGCGGCTTCTTCGCCCGGTTAATCAGCACATAGCTGCCGTTCGGGACCCGGCACTGCGCCTTCCACCACCAGCAGGTTCTCTTCTTTATCAATGCCCAGCACTCGCAGGTTCCGCACCGTGACCCACGCGTGGCCCATGTGTCCCGACATGCGCATGCCCTTGAACACGCGCGAAGGAAATGCCGATGAGCCGATCGACCCCGTAATCTGGAACATCGACCCGTGCGACTTGGGGCCGCCCGCGAACTTGTGCCGCTTCACCACACCGGCAAAGCCACGGCCCTTGCTGGTCCCCCCGATATCCACGAACTTCTCGCCGTCAAACAAGTCCACCAGCACCCGGTCTCCAACCTTGGTCTGGTCTCCGTCAGCAGCCGTGCCCGCGGAATCCGTCACGATGTCCACTTCGCGCACCAGCCGCACCGGAGGAAGATTGTTCTTCGCCAGGTGCCCGCGCTCGGGCTGCGTCAGCCGCGATTCCTTAATGAACTCCACCAGCCCGATCTGCGCCGCCTCGTAGCCATCGCGCGCCGCCGTCTTGCGCTGCGTCACAATGCAGGGGCCGGCCTGCAGCACCGTCGCCGGGCGGACCTCGCCCTTGGAGTCGAACAGCTGCGTCATGCCAATCTTTTTTCCCAGAATTCCGTTAACTGCCATCGTCGTTTCCTCAACTCTGCTTCTTCATTGTTGCCTTCCGTCGCCTGCTTCGCGCCGGGGACGCCGTGCGTCTCAGAAGCTTTGTTCCAGGCTCCAGGCTTCAGGCAACATGCTGAAAACCCTCAAGAATCGGTGGTGCAGGCCTTCAGGCCTGCGTTAAGCGCCCGATTCTTCATGGCGGCTTTACCCGCTGAGGTACTTCAATCGTGGTTTTTCAACAACCCGCCCAACGCCGATAGCCTACAAACCTACTTCCCGAATGCCTTGATCTCCACGTCTACCCCCGCCGGCAGATCCAGCTTCATCAGCGCATCCACCGTCTGCTGCGTGGGCTCCAGGATGTCCAGCAGACGCTTGTGGGTGCGGATCTCGAACGCCTCCCGCGACTTCTTGTCCACGTGGGGCGAGCGCAGCACGCAGTACTTGTTCTTCACCGTGGGCAGGGGAATGGGACCGGCAACAGTTGCGCCCGTGCGCTTGGCGGTCTCCACAATCTCGCCCGTGGACTGATCCAGGATGCGGTAGTCGTACGCCTTCAGCCGGATCCGAATTCGCTCTTTGCCTACCATGTCGTTATTCTCAGATTCTCAAAGATCTTGCGGTTCTAAGCCGCCGTTCAAGAGTTTTTGCAACCGTCGAATCGGGGAATCGCCCTCTTCACCAATTCCCCGAATTCAATTCCGCAGTTCGGCAATTACTGCACAATCTCGCTGATGGTGCCCGCGCCCACGGTGCGTCCGCCTTCGCGGATGGCGAAGCGCAGGCCCTTTTCCATGGCCACCGGCGTGATCAGCTCGATCTGCAGGCTCACGTTGTCCCCCGGCATCACCATCTCCGTCCCCGCCGGCAGCTCCGCCACCCCCGTCACATCCGTCGTGCGAAAGTAAAACTGCGGCCGGTATCCCTTGAAGAACGGCGTGTGCCGCCCCCCTTCTTCCTTCGTCAACACGTAAATCTCCGCCTTGAACTTGGTGTGCGGCGTTATCGATCCCCCCTTGGCCAGTACCATCCCCCGCTCCACGTCGTCCTTGGCCATGCCCCTCAGCAGCAGGCCCGCGTTGTCTCCCGCCTGGCCTTCGTCCAGCTGCTTCTTGAACATCTCCACGCCCGTCACCACCGTCTTGCGGGTCTCGCGGAAGCCCACAATCTCCACTTCCTCGCCTACCTTCACCTTGCCCCGCTCAATCCGCCCCGTCACCACCGTCCCCCGGCCCGAGATCGAGAAGATATCTTCAATCGGCATCAGAAAGGGCTTGTCCAGATCGCGCTCCGGCAGCGGCACGTTCTTGTCCACCGCCTCCATCAGCTCGTCGATCTTCTTCTCCCACTGCTCTTCCCCGTTCAGCGCCCCCAGCGCCGACCCCCGCACCACCGGCACATCGTCCCCCGGGAACCCGTAGCTCTTCAAAAGCTCCCGCACTTCCAGCTCCACCAGGTCCAGCAGCTCGGGATCGTCCACCGCGTCGCACTTGTTCAAAAACACCACTATGTAGGGCACCCCCACCTGGCGCGCCAACAGCACGTGCTCCCGCGTCTGCGGCATGGGACCATCCGTCGCCGCCACCACCAGAATGGCCCCGTCCATCTGCGCCGCCCCCGTGATCATGTTCTTGATGTAGTCGGCGTGCCCCGGACAGTCCACGTGCGCATAATGCCGGTTCGGCGTCTCATACTCCACGTGCGCCGTGGCGATGGTGATGCCGCGCTCGCGCTCTTCCGGCGCGTTGTCAATCGAGTCGAAACTGCGGAACTTGATGTTCGGATTGTGCTTCGCCAGCACCTTCGTGATCGCCGCCGTCAACGTCGTCTTCCCGTGATCAATGTGTCCGATCGTCCCTACGTTCACGTGCGGCTTCGACCGTTCAAATTTTTCCTTCGCCATGAATAGCTCCTAGCCCCTAGCGGTTAGCTCCTAGCCAGCCAACATTTCTGGCTAAATTCTCTGCAGCCTGCCTGCGACCTGGTTATCTCGCCGCCGTCTTCCCCTGCACCCGCGCGATGATCTCTTCCGAAACCGAGCGCGGAACCTCCGCGTAGCGCGCGAAGTGCATGGAAAACGTTGCCCGTCCCTGGGTCAGCGAGCGCATGTTGGTCGCGTAGCCGAACATCTCGCTCAATGGCACGATGGACTTCACCACCTGCGACCCGGCGCGGTGTTCCATGCCCTCGATGTGTCCGCGGCGCGAGTTCAGATCGCCGATGATCGTGCCCATGAACTCCTCCGGCACCACCACCTCCACCGACATCACCGGCTCCAGCAGCACCGGGCTGGCCTTCTTGGCGGCCTCCTTGAAGGCCATCGAGCCCGCGATCTTAAACGCCATTTCGCTGGAATCCACGTCGTGGTAGCTGCCGTCATAGAGGAACACCTTCACATCCTCCACCGGATACCCAGCCAGGATGCCGCCCTGCAGAGCCTCTTGAATGCCCTGATCGACCGGCTTGATGTACTCCTTGGGAACCACGCCGCCCACAATCTCGTTCACGAACTCATAGCCCTTGCCGGCCTCGTTGGGCTCCAGGCGAATCTTCACATGCCCGTACTGGCCGCGGCCGCCGGTCTGGCGGATGAACTTGCCCTCCGCCTGCGAGTTCTTGCGGATCGTCTCGCGATACGCCACCTGCGGCTTGCCCACATTGGCTTCCACCTTGAACTCGCGCATCATGCGGTCCACGATGATTTCCAGGTGCAGCTCGCCCATGCCGGCAATAATCGTCTGCCCGCTTTCCGGATCGGTGTTCACCCGGAACGTGGGGTCCTCCTGCGCCAGCTTGTTCAGCGCCACTCCCATCTTTTCCTGGTCGGCCTTGGTCTTGGGCTCCACCGCCACGTGAATCACGGGATTGGGGAACTCAATGGTCTCCAGCACAATGGGGTGAGAGGGATCGCAGATGGTATCGCCCGTGACCACATTCCTCAGGCCCACGCAGGCGCAAATGTCGCCCGCGTAAATCTCGCTGATTTCCTCGCGCTTGTTGGCGTGCATCTTCAGCAGACGCCCGATGCGCTCCGTCTTGCCCTTGGCCCCGTTCAGCACCGAGTCGCCCGTCTTCAGGCTGCCGGAATACAGCCGGATAAACGTGAGCTGGCCGACAAACGGATCGGTCATGATCTTGAAGGCCAGCGCCGAAAGCGGCTCGCTGTCTTCCGCCTTGCGCAGCACCGCCTCCCCATTGTCCGGGTTCTTGCCCTCCACCGGGGGAATCTCCGCCGGCGACGGCAGAAAGTCCACCACCCCATCCAACAGCGGCTGCACTCCTTTGTTCTTGAACGCGGTGCCGCACAGCACCGGAAACAGCTTCAGCCCGATGGTCGCCGCCCGCAGGCCGCGCCGCAACTCTTCCGTGCTGATGGCCTCGCCTTCCAGAAACTTGTGCAGCAGCTCGTCGTCGTTCTCCGCGACCGTTTCCACCAGTTGCGCATGGAACGCTTCCGCCTTCTTGCGCAGGTTCTCGGGGATTTCCTCGACTACGTAGTTGGCGCCCATGGACTCGTCTTTCCACAGGACCGCTTTCATCTCCAGCAGGTCAATCACGCCCTTGAATCCCGACTCCTGCCCGATGGGAATCTGAATCGCCACCGGACGCGCGTTCAGCCGCTTGCGGATGGTGTCCACCGCGTGCTCGAAGTCCGCGCCCGTCTTGTCCATCTTGTTGATGAAGCAAATGCGCGGCACCCCGTACTTGTCGGCCTGGCGCCATACCGTTTCCGACTGCGGCTCCACTCCGTGCACCGCGTCGAACACCGCCACCGCGCCGTCCAGCACCCGCAACGAGCGCTCCACCTCGGCCGTGAAGTCCACGTGCCCGGGAGTATCAATGATGTTGATGCGGATGTCCTTCCAGAAGCACATGGTGGCGGCGCTGGTGATGGTGATGCCGCGCTCCTGCTCCTGCTCCATCCAGTCCATGGTGGCAGTGCCTTCATGCACCTCGCCAATGCGGTGGGTCACACCCGTATAGAAAAGGATGCGCTCCGTCGTAGTGGTCTTGCCGGCATCAATGTGCGCCATGATGCCGATATTCCTGCAACGCGTTAATGGAACCTGTCGAGGCAAAGCGTTCTCTCAGTTCAAAACTTCAATTGCGGAATTGTCGAACCGCGAAACGCGGAATTGCGATCAATTCGGCAATTTTCCATTCGGCAATTCGGAAATTCTTCTACCACCGGTAATGCGCGAACGCCTTGTTGGCCTCCGCCATACGGTGAACGTCTTCCTTCTTCTTGATCGCCGCGCCGCGCCCGTTGGCCGCGTCCAGCAGCTCATTGGTCAGCTTTTCCGTCATGCCCTTCTCGCCCCGCCCCCGGGCATAGGTCAGCAGCCAGCGGATGGCCAGTGAGGTGCGCCGGTCGGCGTTGACTTCCACCGGAACCTGGTAGTTGGCGCCGCCCACGCGCCGGCTCTTCACTTCCAGCACCGGCTTGCAGTTCTCCACCGCCTTCTTGAACAGCTTGATGGGCTCGTCGCCGCCCTTTTCCCCCACCTTCTCCAGGGCGTCGTAGAAGATGCCTTCGGCCGTGCTCTTCTTGCCGTCCCACATCATCGAGTTCACAAACTTGGTCACCAGCGTCGAGCCGTAGACCGGGTCGGGATTCACTCCCCGCTTGGCGATATATCCTTTTCTTGGCATAGCTCAACTCTTCGATTGCTTTAAGCCTTGGGCCGCTTGGCCCCGTATTTCGACCGTCCCTGCTTGCGGTTGGCCACGCCGGTGGCATCCAGCGTTCCCCGCACTACGTGGTAGCGCACTCCCGGCAGGTCCTTCACGCGGCCTCCGCGGATCAGCACCATGGAGTGCTCCTGCAGGTTGTGCCCCACCCCGGGAATGTACGTCGTCACTTCAATCCCGTTGCTCAGCCGCACGCGCGCCACCTTGCGCAGCGCCGAGTTCGGCTTCTTGGGAGTCTGCGTGTAAACGCGGGTGCACACGCCCCGCTTCTGCGGACACGACTGCAACGCCGGACTCGCCGTCTTGTATCGCGGAGCCGAGCGGCCCTGCCGCACCAGCTGATTAAATGTAGGCACGATTCCTGCTCCTTCCGCGCGCACTCTTCCCCAGCCTTCTACCGTCCATTGCTCAGGGATCTCCACACAAAGTCCGTGGATGGGGTGGCGCGTTGCAACCCCTCTAGGCTGGCCGGCCTGAAGCCGCCATAGGTTCCCCGCGCAGCCAAAGCCTGCCAGGGAAATTGCTGTGTTCCTCTAGGGCTCGGGGATCGCGACGGTGACGCCCTGTACCGAATCTCCCGGCAGGCGCTCCGTTTCGTGCCCCTTCGCCTGCATACCCTCATCCCAGGAGGCGAGGTAGCGCAGGCACTTTTCAGCGAGGGTACCCGCCGGGCCCAGCCAACCAGCCCTCTGCGGGTGTCAAATCCAATCAGCTCAGCTTTCTGCGGCCCCAGCCCTCACACACCACCACGGGCGGGCAACCTGAACCAGCCAAACTAGCTCGCAGAACTTTTCAACTATAGCAAGGCATTGGTACAGCGTCAACTTGGGCGGTTCAAGGCGGCAAAAATTCAATTTCCCGGATCGAAAAAATGAGCCCGCCTTGTGTTCGAACGGAATTCATCCCGGTCGGCCGAGTTGTGGAGTGACGGGTTTTATCCAGTCGGCCGGATGCCCGGTTCCCCACCGCTGCCCGCCTTGGCAGATCTGGGTCTTTAACACCAGCTGCTCAACGCCACATCATCGACAAAACACCGAGCGCTGACCGACGCTCGCCACGGGTCCCGCCCAACTTGCTCAAACGCGAACCCTCCCTCTACACTGAAACCTTATTGTTGAGGTTGGGTTTCTATCGTTCGTCCTGTTTCGCGCTTGCGGCATATTCTCGCCCGCCAAGGCAGGACGCGGAGGATGACTTGCGGCGGTTCTCAGCGGCTCTTGCACTATTGTGTCTTCTGGCATTGGGATTGACCGGATGCGGGAACAGCCCGACCAAGCCCGTCCCCACCACCATTCAGATCACTCCCACCACGGCTTCCCTGGCCTTCGGCGCGGTGCAGCCTATTTCGGCAACCGTGTTTGACGCCAACAATGGTGTCATCGCATCCGCCACCATCCTCTTCAACACCAACAACCCGGCCGTCAATTTAACCACCGCTACCGTGGACCCCCAGGGAAACTGGCTGACCACCGCCTGCGCTGGCACCTGGAACGCCACCCAGCTGGTCTGCCAGCCCGGTTCCGCTTCCCAGGCGGTAGAGATCACTGCCACCAGCGGCTCGCTGTCCGCCACCACCACCATTTACATGCATCCTCCGGTGGACCGGGTCGTCGTAAGTCCGTCTTCGGTGGACTGTGAATCGCAGAACCACACCCACCCCTTCCACGCCACCGTGTTTAGCGGCGGACAGGACGTTACCTCCTCCATCGGAGCCGTCACCTGGGGCACCCCCTCCGGACAGAGCGTGGTCAGCGTGGGTGCCGACGGTGTCGCCACCGCCAGCCAGCCCGGGAAGTCCTCCGTTTTTGCCAGCGTCTCCGGCGTGACCAGCCTGCCCGCCAGCTTTACCACCTGCCCCATCAAGAGCATTCGGGTGCACGTGCAGAATTCGTCCGCGACATCCTTTACCCTGGTCAACAACGCCACCACCCCCTCCCCCACCCAGCAGCTTTCGGCGGAGGCGGTCGACAGCAGCGGAAATCCCGTCGATGCCAGCCTCACCTGGGGCACATCCGAACCCAAAGCCAACAGCGTAGGGTCGGGCCTGGTCACCGGCATCGCCGGGTTCAGCACCATTACCGCTACCTGCCTTCCCCCGAGCTGCAATTCCGGCCTCAACGCCGCCTACGGCAACGTGGTGCTGGCTAATACCAACGGGGAAGTCAGCGCCAATCTCTTCGCCGCTGGCACCGGTTCCACCTCGCTGCTTCCCATCGACATCACCGACAACACTCCCGGCACCGCCGTTACCCTCCCCGCTGCCCCCAACTCCATGCTCATCTCGCCCAAAGGCGATGCGCTCTATCTGGGCAGCGATCAGGGTCTGATGATCGTGGACCCCGCCAGCCTCGCCGTCACCAACAACACCTCTGTTACCGGCAAGGTGCTGGCCGTTTCCCAGGATGGCAGGGCGATGGTGGCATCCGCCACACAGGTGTTTCTGGTCGGCTCCGGCTCCGTCGAGACCCTGGACATCAGCGGCGCCACCGCCGGCGCCTTCTCCGTCCAGAACCGCGCCTACATCGTGGCTGGACCCAATCTCTACATTCACAGTCTCGGCGCCCTGCCGGTGAATACCCTGCCCCCGGCGCTCACCCTGGACGCCAATGGAACCGCCACGGATTTCCTGGTCACCGGGGCTCTGGGCTTTGCTGCGCTCGACAACAACACCATCACGGCAATCGCCGAGTGTGACAGCACCAAGCTGCAGACCGGCATCGCCACCACCGGAACCTCGCAATTGATTCGGCCTCTTCCCGACGGATCCGGCGTGCTGGCGGTCTCTCCCACCGCTATCGACCGCCTTAGCGTCAGTCCGGCGCCGCCCGAGCCCATCACCGGGTGTGCTCCCGCAAACGCCAATATTCCTCCTGTGGACAGCCATTCTTTCCCCGGCAGCTTGACGCCGCGCCAGCTCATCGTCCTTCCTGACGGCTCCAAGGCGTACCTCACCAGCGATCAGCCGAACCTGGAGGTCTACGACATCAAGAACGATGCGCTGTCCACCATTCCCTTGAACGGCGGCGCGTCCGCCTACACCGGCGGCGCTCTGGTCGATGCTTCGAAGCTTTACTTGGGAGGCAGTGACAGTGCAATCCACGTCATCGACGTGGCCAACGGCCAGGACACCACCCAGATTCCCGTCGGCTTTGTTCCCGACCTGGTCGCTATTAAGTAATCCCTTTCCCCGGCAGGAGGAATGGCGGGCTCCGGACCCTTACCTGTCATCCGGAACAAAGAGAGCCTAAAGAGCGGTCCAACCAGGGTGGGAGCAACCGGTGGCGCATACCCGTCACGCCTGCAATCTTGCAGCAACTCGCGGCGCATACCCTTCACGGCTGCAATCTTGCAGCAACCGGCGGCGCAGGCCTTCAGGCCTGCGATTTCTCATGATTTGATGCCAAGGAAGAGCACCGAGGGAGCGCAGCGAACCGAGGTGCGACGAGGAAGCCCGAAGGCCGAAGACGCCTACACTCCCCGCAGCACCAGCGCCGAATTCTTCGACCCGAAGGCAATGCAATTACACAACGCATGTTCCAACTGTGCCCTGCGCCCGGCTTCAGGAACATAGTCCAAATCGCACTCCGGATCGGGGACATCCAGGTTGATCGTCGGCGGGAGCTGTCCCTGCTGCATTGCCATCAGCGTCGCCGCCACTCCAGCTGCGCCGCATGCCCCCTGCGGATGCCCGATCTGCGACTTCAACCCTGACATGGGAATCGCGTGCGCCCGTTCCTCCCCCAATGCCAGCTTCAGCGCCCGGGTCTCGATGCGGTCATTGAGCTGCGTGGAGGTGCCATGCAGGTTTACGTAGCGAATGTCGGAAGGCGCAATCCCGGCGTCCTCCATCGCCAACTGCATGGCTCGCGCCGGCTCCTCGCCGCACTCCTCCAGCCGTACCCGATGGAAGGCTTCGCAGGTCGAGCCATAGCCCGCCAGCTCGCCGTAGATGTGCGCTCCCCGCCCCCGCGCATGCTCGTAATCCTCCAGCACGAACATCCACGCGCCCTCGGCCAGCACAAATCCATCGCGATCGGCAGAAAAGGGACGCGAACCCCGCTCGGGAGCATGGTTCCACGAGCGCGTCACAATGCGCATCAGTTGAAAGCCGCGAATCACGCCTTCCAGGATCGGCGAGTCCACTCCGCCCGCCAGCACCAGCGGCAGCCCGCCCGTGCGGATCTCACGCATGGCGTAGCCGAGCGCATCGGTGGAAGAAGTACAGCCGGTCGTGATCACGTGGCTCAGCCCGCGAAATCCAAAGCGCATGGAAATTTCGCTCGACATGGTTCCCATGGTCCCGCTGGGGATGGCAAACAGGCTCGCCTCTGCCACTCGCCCGCTCAGCCACAACCGGTATTGGTGCTCGGAAAAATCCTGCGCCCCTCCGCCCGTCCCCAGAATCACTCCCACGCGGCGCTTTGCCTCAACATCCATGCTCTCGAAAGCAAGACCCGCATCCGCCAGCGCCTCCGCCGCCGCGGCGATCCCCATGGGAACACTGCGGGAAACGTGCTTACGCTCGTGCGCGCTTACCCACGCCAGCTCGTCGAATCCTCTCACCTCGCCGGCAATCTGCACCGCCAGCCCGCCGGCGTCAAAACGGGTGATGGCGCCCACTCCACTGCTTCCGGCCAGCACCGCCCGGCAAAACGCTTCCTTGCCGATACCGTTTGGACTCACTACTCCCATCCCGGTCACAACCACGCGCTTGCGCATAAGGCTTCGATGTTCGCAGAGCTTCTCGCGACTTGGCAATCGCCAATTACCGCGACCGCTTGCCGGGTGCCTTGTCCTTCCCCCTTGTGGCGCAGGGCGGGGGTTGGACCGGTGGCGCAGGGCTTTCAGCCCTGCGTTCCTACAACCCCTTATTTGGATGAGAGAGCGCCGAGGGAGCCGGCGGCGACCCGAGGCGCGACAGATAGAATACTTCCGTGCCCCTCGGCATCTACATCTCCGTCCCCTTCTGCCGTACCAAGTGCAGCTTCTGCAACTTCGCCTCCGGCGTCGTCTCCCGTGCCGTGTACTCGCGCTACGTCGATCGCCTCTGTGACGATATCGCCCAGGCCGAATCACAGGCACAAAAAATCGCCGGCCAATTCGAACACCGCGTCGATTCCGTTTACCTCGGCGGAGGCACGCCCACCGTCCTCGAACCCGTGGAACTCGAACGCATTTTCGCCGCCGTGCGTGCCGAATTCGAAGTCGCCCCCGATTCCGAAATCACCGTGGAATGTGCTCCCGGCACCCTGAAACCCGCACATGCTGGAAGCTCTCCTGCGCTGCGGCGTCAACCGCGTCAGCCTGGGCGTGCAGTCGTTCGTGGACAAGGAAGCCCGCAGCGTTGGCCGCCTGCATACCCGCGCCATCGTCCTCGATGACCTCGCTCGCCTGCGCGCCGCGGGCATCGACAACATCAGCATCGACCTCATCGCGGGCCTGCCCCATCAGACGACCGAAAGCTGGCGCTTCTCGCTGGATGAGACCATCGCCTCAGGCGTGCCGCACGTCAGCGTTTACATACTGGAAGTGGACGAAGACTCCCGCCTCGGCAACGAGCTCCTAGCCGGCGGCAACCGCTACCACGCCCACTTCGTGCCCGATGACGACGCCACCGCCGACTTCTATCTCGCAGCGTGCGCCACGCTGGAATCAGCAGGCATCCACCAGTACGAGATCTCCAACTTCGCCCGCAGCGCCTCAAAAGCTCCCATTTCGGATGCCACCACTGCCTTCCCTCACTGGCACTCGCGCCACAACTTGAAGTACTGGACCCGTCAGCCTTACCTTGGCATTGGCGTCGACGCCCATTCCATGCTGCACGCCGGCGGCTCCGCCCTCGACGCCGTCCGCTTCGCCACCCCCGACAACCTGGAACACTATCTCGACGCCGCGCCGCACACCATCACTCGGGTCAGCCCGGCGCAGGCGATCGAAGAAACCTGCTTCCTCGGCCTTCGTCTTAATCGCGGCATTCGCACGGAAGATTTGCCCGGCTTCGAAAAATCGCACAACGGAGAACAAAACGGCGGGGATCAAAACAAATCGAGCGCCCCATTTCCCGAGGCGCTCGCTGAACTTCAAGAGGAAGGATTACTGCAGATCGCCGGCGGATGGCTGCGCCTTACGGCCCGCGGCCGCCTGCTTTCGAATGAGGTCTTCGAGTGGTTCCTGAGCGTGGAAGAGAATCCCTCCACGTTGCCTTAGCTGTAGATTGCCTTAGCTGTAGATTTCGAGAAGCGCGCCAGGCGCGAAACTATTCCTGATTATCCTGCCACTCCTCGTACCAGGCCATCTGGATCGCTTCCAACTTGCCCTCATTCGAGCCCTTGGGATCGTCGGAAAATCCCGGCAGCTCGGTTACATATTTGTGCAGTGCAGTGAAGCGGAGTTCCATGGGATTCACGTCAGGAAACTTCTCGGCAAGCTGCAAGCCGATCTCTTCCGCGTCGTCCCAGGTGACTTCGTTCAGCGGCATTCAGTCCCTCATTTCGGCAGATCTGCGGTTCTCGATCTCCGCAACCCTCAGTGTTCTCCCTCAGAGACATAATTCCGGTTCCAGGCAGGAATTTCAACCACTACCTCGCCGGGCTTTTCGATCACCACCTGGCAGCCCAGGCGCGAGTTCAATTGCAGGTCGGCGGCCATGTCCAGGCGGTCCGCCTCGTCGTCGTCCATCTCGCTTAACAACTCGCTGCCCTGCTTCACCCACACGTGGCAGGTGGTGCAGGCGCAATTCCCTCCGCAGGCGTGGTCCAGGTGGACGCCGTTGTTCAGCGCCACATCCAGCAGCGACTCCGGCTTGCCATGATCTTTGTAGGGAAGCTTGCCGTGCTCGAACTCCACCGTCTTGCCTTCAGGGAGAAACGTCACCCGAACCGTATTCGGACCCGGCGCATCCTGCGTCGCCGCCGCTCCCGCGCTGCTTGTTTTCTCATTTGCCATAATTCCTCTGTGAGCTCTCAGCTCTCAGCTTTCGGCCCCGATGCCTCGCGTAAAATTTTCCGTCCAACAGGAAAACACCGCCAACCCTCGCAAAATTGTCATTCCGAGCGAAGCGCAGAACCTGCTTCCCTGCTTTTCGGAAGCGCTGTCGACCATCGCAACTCATTGGCCGAGAGCTGACAGCTGATGGCTTCCTACCGCCCTCTCTGAATCTCCGCCGGAGCAATCGGATGCGATGCCTCCGGACCTTCCTCGATGCCGGTGTCGTCCATGTTCTTGCCCTTCAGCGCGGACGATACCGCCGAGTCCATCATCAGCTCCGCCAGCCGCGTCGTGGCTTCGTTCAGCTCCTCAATCGCGCCGCGGATCTTCTGATAGTCGTCGCCATCCTTGGCCCGCTTCAGTTCTTTCTCCAGCTTGCCCGCGCGCTTGCGCTCCTCGCGCGTCAACTGCTCCCACGCCGGATTGGTGCGCGCCTTCTCCAGCGCGCTCAAAATCGTCCCCGCCTCGTTGCGCGCTTCAATCACCTGGCGCTGCCGCAAATCCTCCTCGGCGTAGTCGAACGACTCCAGAATCATGTTCTCCACCTGCTCGTCGTTCAGGCCGTAGCTGGGCTGGACTTCAATCTGCGCCTCCTGCCCGCTACGCTGCTCGCGCGCCGAAACCTGCAGAATGCCGTTCGCGTCGATCAGGAACCGCACCTCGATGCGCGGCAGCCCCGCTGGCATGGGAGGAATCCCCTTCAGGTCGAATCGTGCCAGCGAGCGGCAATCCTTCGCCAGTTCGCGCTCTCCCTGCAGAACGTGGATAGCCACGCTCGTCTGCCCGTCCACGCCCGTTGTGAAGTGCTCGGTCGCCGACGCCGGAATCGTCGAGTTGCGCTGAATGATCTTCGCCACCACGCCGCCCAGCGCCTCAATCCCCAGCGACAGCGGAGTCACATCCAGCAGCAGCATGTCTTTGGTCGCTTCCGACCCGCCGCCCAGGATGTTCGCCTGCACCGCCGCTCCCGCCGCCACCACTTCATCGGGATTCAACTCCGAATGGGGCTCACGCCGGAACAGGTCCTCGACCAGCCGCCGCACCCGCGGAATCCGCGTCGATCCGCCCACCAGCACCACTTCCTCCACCTGCTCCGGCTTCAGCCCGGCATCCTTCAGCGCCTGCTTGCAGGGAGCCGCCGTCCTCTGCACGATGGGCTCAATCAACTGCTCAAACTGCTGCCGCGTAATCTCGCGCAGATACTTCCGCCCGTTCGGCAAGTCCACATCCAGCACCGTGGAATCGACAGAAGAAAGCGCAATCTTGGCATCGATCACCGCCTTGCGGATGGCCTGCACCGCCTCGCCGTTGCGCCGCAAGTCCATCTCCATGTCGCCGCGAATGTCGTCCAGCGCAATCGTGATCAGCAGATTGTCAATATCGTCGCCGCCCAGGTGGGTATCGCCGTTGGTGGCGATGACCTCGAAGATTCCCTCGTGCAGCCGCAGGATGGAAACATCAAACGTACCGCCCCCCAGGTCGTATACCGCCACAATGCCTTCGCGCTTCTTGTCCAGACCATAAGCCAGCGCCGCCGCCGTGGGCTCATTCACCAGGCGCAGCACTTCCAGCCCGGCTATGCGACCCGCGTCTTTGGTCGCTTGCCGCTGCGCGTCGTTGAAATACGCCGGAACCGTTACCACGGCCTTCGTCACCGGCTGCCCGAAATAGCGTTCCGCATTGCGCTTGAGCTGCCGCAGAATAAACGCCGAGATCTCCGGAGGAGTGTATTGCTTCTCGCCCAGCCGGATGCGCAGCACTTCTCCTTCGGCAAGGTCCTCCGCCAGGCGGAAAGGAAACAGCCGCAATTCCTCGCGCACGTCCTCCACTCCCCGCCCCATCAAGCGCTTGATTGAATACACCGCGCGCTCCGGAGTTTCGATCAGATATTTGCGCGCCGTATTCCCCACCACCACCTCGCCCTTTTCGTCCAGGGCGACAATCGAGGGCACCAGGGCCGCGCCGTCTTCTCCGGGAATCACCACCGGCTGCTCGCCCGCCGGGGTCCCCGGCAAGGGCACGTTCTGCCCTGGCTGGCGTGAGGCCATGTAGGCCACCAGCGAGTTCGTGGTTCCCAGATCGATTCCGACAATGCGTTCTTCAGCCATAAAAACCAAAACCAAGCTTTCAACAGCCGCTGGGGGGACCGCTATGCCTCCAGCGCCTCATTCACATCCCGCACCAGATTGCGGATATAACTGCGCCGGTTCAGCAGGTCTACCATGCGGTCCCGTACCGCGTGGCGTTGCGCATCGGGGACCGTCTCCCCCGCCTCGGCCCGCGCGATCAGCGCATCCCAGTCGTTCCAGTAACCTTGCAATTCCCCGGAAAGCCCTTCCAGACGGCCTTCAAAGTCGCGCTTCTTTTCGTCGAGCTCTCCCCGCAGGCCGGAGTCCACCTCGCCCGCCTCGCGGTTCATGCGCGCTTCTTCGAGCTGCATGTTCAGCTCGAAGACCTCCTCCAGCATCTCAGGAGGCACCACCTGCTTCTTCTGCTCGCCACTCTGCCGAGCCTGCTCGGTGGCGGCCTGCGACTGTTCTTCCAGTTGCACGCCTTCCAGCTTCAGCAGGTACTGCGTCCGCAGCACCGGGTCCTTCAGCGTGCGGTAGGCGTCGTTCAGCATGGAACTCTTCTGCAGGCTCCAGCCCTGCTCTTCGCGGCTGCCGTGCACATACAAGTCCGGATGCAGCTTGCGGCTCAGGCGGTAAAATTCCCGTTCCAGCTCGCCCGCATTCACGTTCAGCTTTCTCGGCAGGCCAAAAAACGAAAAGTAGTCCACCGGACGGGCGGGCTGTACCTTGCCACACTCGCCACAGAAATGCGCCGCCCGCATGGCCCCGCACGACCAGCAGGTGCCTGCCGCAGCGCTTGCCGGCTTTGCCGGCTCCGTCTTGTCGATCGCGCCCATCGAATCCATCGCTAAAATCAAAGGCAAAAACTAAAAACAAAAGCAAAGCACCCAACATCCGCAGCTCAGCACTCAGGCATCCCGCACCGGGTTTTCCGGGTGAATGCTGACTGCAGTTGCTGAGCGCTTACCTCCAGCAAGATATTGGGATCACGCCGAAAAGGACGATCCGCATCCGCAGCTCTTCTTCGAGTTCGGGTTCTCGAACACGAATCCCTGCTGCATCAGCGTCTCGTGGTAGTCCAGGCGCATGCCATGCAGGTAGATGTACGACTTGGGATCCACGAACAGCCGCACGTCGCCGTACTGAAACACGCGGTCGCGCTCCCGCGGCTGGGTATCGAACCGGATGTTATAGCTCAATCCCGAGCAGCCGCCCCCCTGCACCCCCACCCGCAGCCCACCCTGCTCCGGCGAAATGTTCTCCTTCGCCATTGCCGAGCGAATGCGCGCTAGGGCCCGTTCCGTCACCTGGATGCCTCGGGCGGAACCGCCACTGCCCGGTGCCGTCCGGCTCGCGCCCTCCGGCTCCACAACCGTGGCACTCGAATTTTGGGTTACGTCTGCCATACCTGAATTTTCAAATTCGCCCAACCAAGCCCTCTTCTGCTGGCGCAGGCCTTCACGCCTGCGTGCCGACCGGGAGGTGAGAGGCCCAGACGAGTATTGCTCGTCGAGCAATGCCCCGAGGGAACTGTTATCCCTGAGACTTCACTTCCACCGGCCGGGCCGCGCCCTGCTTCTTCTTCCAGTCGCTGATCGCCGCCCGGATGGCGTCTTCCGCCAGCACCGAGCAGTGGATCTTCACCGGAGGCAGCGAGAGCTCGCGCACGATGTCTGTGTTCTTGATCTGCAAAGCTTCGTCCACCGTCTTGCCCTTCACCCACTCGGTGGCCAGCGATGAGGAAGCAATCGCCGAGCCGCAGCCGAATGTCTTGAACTTGGCCTCTTCGATCAGTTGCGTCTCGGGATTCACCCTGATCTGCAGCTTCATCACGTCGCCGCATTCCGGAGCACCCACCAGTCCCGTGCCTACCTCGGAGCTGCTCTTGTCCAGCGAACCTACGTTGCGCGGATTCGAGTAGTGGTCCAATACCTTATCGCTGTATGCCATTTCTGCTGTCTCCTGAACTCATCTGATTCGATTCAGTTCCTCGCCAATTGGTCACTTTGATTCTTGCCTGCTGTGTTCCTCAGCATTTTTTTCAGTACGTCCAGCTCGCTTACTCAATTCTGCTGGCACTGTCTCTCTTGATCCCGTTCTACTTGGCCCCGGTCTCTCTTGGCCCCGATCTCTTTGGTTCCGGTCTTTTTTCGGTTCCGGTCTTTTTTCGTTCCGGTGGCGCAGGCCTTTAGGCCTGCGTTCGCGCCGGGCCGTCCCCAACGCGGCTTTAGCCGCTGAGGTACTTCACTGACGTACCGACAAACCGAAACACGGACCCACCATCTACTCTGCCACCCAGGCGACCTTTTTCAGGTCAACGCCTTCTTTCGCCATCTCGTACAGCGGCGAAAGCTCGCGCAGCCGGGTGACCACTTCAATCAGGCGGTCGGCCACGTAATCCACTTCCGCCTCGGTGTTAAAGCGTCCCAGCCCGAAGCGAATCGAGCTGTGCGCCAGATCGTCGCCCGTGCCCAGCGCCTTCAGCACATACGAAGGCTCCAGCGTCGCCGAAGTGCAAGCCGAACCGCTGGAAACCGCCACATCACTGATGCCCATCAGCAGCGATTCGCCTTCCACGTAGGCAAAGCTGATGTTGAGGTTGTTGGGCAGGTGATGCTCCATCGTCCCATTGATGTAAACCTCGTCCAGCCCCGCCAGAATGCGGTCTTTCAGGCGATCACGCAGCCCGGCCAGGCGCTTGGATTCTTCCGGCATATCCTGCAGGCAGATGTCGCAGGCTTTCCCCAGCCCGACAATCCCCGGCACGTTCAGCGTTCCCGAACGCATGCCGCGTTCGTGCCCGCCGCCGTCAATCTGCGCCGCAACCTGGACCCGCGGATTCTTCCTGCGCACGTACAGCGCGCCCACGCCCTTGGGTCCATACATCTTGTGCGCGGACACCGAAAGCAGGTCGATCCCCATCTTCTGCACATCCACCGGAACCTTGCCCACCGCCTGCGTGGCGTCGGAGTGGAACAGCACGCCCTTCTCTTTACAGAGCTTTCCGATCTCCGCAATCGGCTGCAGCACCCCGATTTCATTGTTCGCCGCCATAATGGTCACCAGGATGGTCTTCTCGCCCATGGCCTTTCGCAGCTCATCCAGATCGACCAGCCCGTCCTTCTGCACCGGCAGGTACGTCACCCGGTAGCCGTACTTTTCCAGGCGCTTGCAGGTATCCAGCACCGCCTTGTGTTCGGTGACCGCGGTGATGATGTGGTTGCCCTTCTCGCGATACATCTCGGCAACACCCTTGATCGCCAGATTGTTGCTCTCGGTGGCTCCGGAGGTGAAGATGATCTCCTTGGTGGTCGCGCCGATCAGCTTGGCAACCCGTTCCCGGCCCAGTTCTACCCCTTCCTCCGCCGTCCACCCGAAGGAGTGATTGCGGCTGGCCGCGTTGCCGAAGCGGTCGGTGAAGAACGGAAGCATTTCTTCCAGCACCCGCGCGTCGACCTGGGTGGTGGCGTGGTTATCCATGTAAATAGGCAGCGTCACTCCGCTGGACCCATTCGACCCGTTCCTGCCATTAGCATCACTCATTGCTTTTCTCCGCAAAGCTTTTCTCCGCAAAGTTCAATTCCATTCTTCCCACTTCAAACTCTCGCAACTGGTGGCCCCGGCCTTCACGCCTTCAGGGTTTCCCCTGACCATGAACCCGGCTTTAGCCGAAACTTGTCCACCGGCCATCGCAGGTTTTCATACTAGCTGCTGATGCTGACCAACTCTTCCGGCATCCGCTCCGGCTCCGTCATCTCGTAAATCGTCAGCTTGCTCAAAACTTCTTCAATGCTCTGGCTCACCCGTTGCAGCGGTCCCTTCACCGTGCAGCGCGTGGTCTGCTCGCATTCCCCGCGTGTGCTCACGCATGCCGTCAGGAACACTGGCCCTTCGATCGCCTGAATCACATCGAACGCCGAGATCGTCCGAGGGTCGCGCGCCAGCGCATATCCTCCATTGATTCCGTGCTGGGAGATCAAAAGCCCCTTCTTCACCAGCCGCTGCAGAATCTTGGCCAGCAGCTCCGGAGGAATCCCGTGCGCATCCGCCACATCTTTGGCGCTGCACGAACCTTGCGCGGAATGCTCGGCCAGATGCCGCATGGCAATCAGTCCGTAGTCCGCTTTTTTCGTCAGCTTCAGCATGTGTCAGTGAACCTGGTCGTCGCAGGATACCAAACACGACCAATTTGGTCCCCAAAAATCCCGACCCTTTCAGTCGCATATCTATTCTAGTTCCCCCGGCCAATCCGTGCAATAGTTTGCAGGGAGCGGTCAAAACCGGCTCGCGAACGGTGCTCCCCGGGCCTGAGGCAGAGCTTGGCGCCCCCTGCCTGCCCGGCATAGGCAGATTTGGGATGCTTTTTCGACGTCCGAGCCCCTCCCGGCCGGTGGCAGGTGGCCCATACGCCCGCGGTTGGCAGCTGTGGGTGTTTTCCTCGTCCGAAGCCAGGCCTCTTCCCCGTACCCAGCCTGCTAACATTAAGGTAAACCATCGATTGCAAACGGTTAAGGTTGGGTTACGCTGTTGCCGTGCCCCCTCGTCGCACTCGTTGGATCTGGATCAGCCTGCCTGTTCTGGTCCTGATCCTCGCCGGGATTTCTCTAGCCATGGCCCGGCTCAGTCTTGGAGTCCAGCCTCCGACGGCTCCGCAATCGTCGCAAGTGGAGCCCGTTTACGCCATCAACGCCGGCATCGACGGAGAAATTTTTCCCGCATTCGCCAATTACGCTTCCTTGCAGAATCCCGAGGATCGCCGCCTGAGCACGGTCAGCGTCACCATTACCAATCCCGCGGACAAGCCGCTGCGCCGGCGTCTCACCGTGCAGATTCCCGGCTGGAGCGATCCCGAAATTCAGACCGTCTCGCTCGCCCCCCGGGAAGTTCGCACCCTGCACTTCGCTCCTTCGTTTCTGCCGCGCCTCTATCAAAATCGTGAGATCACCGCCGCTACCGCCGTGGTCAGCGCGCAAAACTCTTCGGGAGGGCAGACCTTCGCCGCCACCGTTCCCGTGCGCCTGCGCGCGGTTCAGGACCTCTACTGGGGAGCGAATTTCAAGTACGCCCCGTTCATCGCGTCCTGGATCACGCCCCACGATCCCCGCGTCGAGGCCTTCCTCGCCCGCGCCAAGCGCTTCGCGCCTCTACACCGCCTGCCCGGCTATGAGACCTGGAAAGACACTGCCACCCAGGTCCACTCCACCTATCAGCAGGCGCGCGCCGTCTATGAGGCCATGCAGAGGCTGGGCCTCTCCTACGTGAAGAGTTCCATGACCCTGGGAGAGAACCGCGACGTCAGCGAGCGAATTCGCTTTCCCGGCGAGTCCCTCGATCATGTCTCCGCCAACTGCATCGACGCCGTCGTTGCTTACGCCTCCATCTTCGAAAACCTCGGCATGGACTCCTCCGTCGTCCTGGTCCCCGGCCATGCCTATCTGGCGCTGCGCGAGGCTTCCCAGTCCGGCAAATATCTCTACATCGATGTCGCCCTCACCGGACGCGCCAGCTTTGAGACCGCCGTTCTCTCCGCCAGCAGTGGCCTGCGGGACTTCGGCCCCGCCCGCACCCGCGTCATCTCCATCAGCAACGCCCGTCAGCAGGGCATCTATCCCATGCCGGGATTTTCCACAGCCCCCAGCCCCGGCGGTCCTCCTACCCTGGCCGCCATCAAGCCTGGTCCGGTTGCAGGCGCCCCCAGGTAGCTGCCGGCCCGGCACTTGGCCGCCCAATTGTCTTTTTCGTGCCGTGAATCCTCACGCCGGGACTTGACTTCTAATCAGGCGACGCTACAATTCCGCCAATCTGGCCCGTTTTGGTCCGTTTCATATGATTTCTCACCAGCCTGAGAAGAAGCATCCCTCCCCGAGAACCAGCATGGAGAAGCTGTGCAAGCATCCCCAGGTACGGATCGTTGCCCGCGAAGACGATGTCGAATTCGTAGAGTGCAAAGACTGTGGCGAAGTCTTCGAAGCCAGTGAGTTCCGCGATATGGCAATCGAAGAAAACCTGCAGGATGATCCCGACGGCGAAGCCGAAGCCTGATCGCTCCCTTTCCCCGGCGCTTGCAAGCTGTGGCCGGGGTATGTCCGCCGCATAGGCATAGGCTTGGAGCTCAGCGCTCAGCTTGCAACAAAGCACGTGGCGGCGGACCCCCTGGTCCGCCGCTGCTGGCAAGCCCAGTGCCCGCTACAGCGCCACCCGCTTCCTCTGGTACCGCGACTCTCCCTGCAGCCCGGGAATGCCTTCGGCGCTGGCATGTTCGGTCACTTGCAGGTCCACTGCCTCGACCCCGCGCGTCTTGTTCAGCCGCACTTGAATCCGCTCCCGCTCCCCCGTGAGCACCGGACCGCTCACCGTAACCCGTCCCTCGTCCGCCCGCACTTCCAACGCGCCCGGATGCGCGACCACGTGCCCCAGCTGCGCCAGCACTCGCGCCTCCAGCACTTCATCGTCAATCGGGAAATGCCGTTCGTCGCGCACCCGCGAGCGCAACTCCAGCACCGAGCCCAGCACCCGGTTCTTCAGGTCTTCGGCCTTGCGGGACGAAACCCACTGCAGTTCCTTCAGCAGATGGAGCGCCTTGTCCCGCGCCAGCGCCCTGCGCCGCCGCCCGCTGTGCTCGTCGAAAACGTACATCGCGGTCGCCCCCACCACGCCTCCGGTAATCAGCAGCGCAATATTCTCCAGCGTCCGCTCCGTACCCGATTGCACCCGCAGATGCAACGCCTGCTCCAGTTGTCGCTTCCCTCTCATCACTGTCCTCCTGTCTTGGGATTCCCTCAGTAGGATGCGACCTCCCTATGCCGCCGCACCCGTTCCCGCGAATTCCTCTGTGGAGATCCCTTCTTCCTCATTTGCACCAAATTTGTGGAATTGACCTCCCACCCCTTCGCCTCGTACAGTCGCAGTCAACCCAGCCGAACTTGTTTCACCAAACAAATTAAGAAAGCCCCAGCCGGAACGCGTCCGGCGGCGGAAGCTTCGTTCCGAAAAACCTGCGGAAATCTAGGTCCTCAATGTGGAAATCGCCAAATGGGACGGCTTTCCCTTCTTATATGTTCTATAGATACAATATATAGGCACAGCTACTTGACAGCCCCAACATACAGTCGTACATTGCATCCCCCGGCACCTTTCAGGGTTCTAACCGACTGTTGGTTTCGAGGGTCGTCCCGGCACGTTACCGGCCCCTCCAAACGCCTCTCAAAGCGAGGGTGTTACGGGCAGTTTTCGAAGCGCGGATTACCGGACCCGGTGGTCATCCACCCGAAGTGATCCACGAGGCAAGGATTCAGAGCCGCTTTGGCTCCCCCACAAGTTCCAGGCCGTACGCGGCCCATCTGGATCAGGAGACATCACTCAATGGCTGAGGTGAGCGAAAAGACCACGACCGCAACCACCACCGCATCCGGCAAGACCACCTCCGGAACGAAAAAAGCTCCCGGGCTGACCTTCCGCCGCTTTTTCACAAAAGCCGGAGTCTCGCCCTATGACGTCCTCACCTGGGAGCGCCGCACCGCTCAGATCACCGACGCCCACGGCAAGGTCATCTTCGAGCAGAAGGATGTTGAGGTCCCCAAGGACTGGTCCATGACCGCCACCAACATCGTGGCCAGCAAATATCTCCACGGGCAGCTCGGCACGCCCGCGCGGGAAACCGGAGTCCGCCAGCTCGTGGGCCGGGTGGTCGAGACCATCACCGGCTGGGGCAAGGAGGGAGGCTACTTCCACTCTCCCGAAGATGCCCAGACCTTCCACGACGAACTCGCTCACCTGCTCCTGAACCAGATGGCCGCCTTCAATTCGCCCGTATGGTTCAACGTCGGCTGCGACCGCATCGAACCCAATGCCGACGGCGGCAACTGGCACTGGAACCCGCAGGCCCAGACGGTGGAATTCGCCCGCACCGGCTACAAGCACCCGCAGTGCTCCGCCTGCTTCATCAACTCCGTGGACGACTCCATGGAGTCCATCATGCGCCTGGCCCGCACCGAGGCCATGCTCTTCAAGTGGGGATCCGGCACCGGCTCCAACCTCAGCAGCCTGCGCTCCTCCGCCGAGCCTCTTTCCGGAGGCGGTACCGCCAGCGGCCCCCTGAGCTTCATGAAGGGCTTCGACGCCTTCGCCGGCGTCATCAAGTCGGGGGGCAAGACTCGCCGCGCCGCCAAAATGGTCATCCTCAACGCCGACCATCCTGACATTGAAGAGTTCATCAACTGCAAAATGGTCGAGGAAAAGAAGGCCCACGCCCTCATCGAAATGGGCTACGACGGCTCCTCGCCCGACTCCGCTGCCTACAGCTCCATCTTCTTTCAGAACGCTAACAACTCCGTGCGTGTCACCGACGAGTTCATGGTTGCGGTGCAGAGCGACGGCACTTTCTCCACCAAAGCCGTGCGCGACGGCAAGCCCGTCAAGACCTACCGTGCCCGCGACCTCATGAACAAGCTCTCCGCCGCCACCTGGCACTGCGGCGACCCTGGCATGCAGTACGACACCACCATCAACCGCTGGCACACGTCCCGGAACACCGCTCGCATCAATGCCTCCAATCCCTGCTCCGAGTACATGTTCCTCGACGACTCGGCCTGCAACCTGGCCTCGCTCAATCTCATGAAGTTCGCTCCCAGCGGCACCTTCGACGTCGAGGCCTACCGCCATGCGGTCGATGTGGTCATCACCGCCCAGGAAATTCTGGTGGACTTCGCCGGATATCCCACCGACTCCATTGCCCGCAACTCGCACGAGTACCGCCCCCTCGGACTCGGCTACGCCAACCTCGGAGCCCTGCTCATGGCCGCCGGCCTGCCCTACGACTCCGATGCCGGACGCGATTACGCCGCCTGCGTCACCGCCATCATGTGCGGCCAGGCCTATCTGCAGTCCGCCCGCATCGCCGAACTCTGCCCGCCACTAACGCCTGCGACGGAGAAATGCCAGCAGGCCTTCGAGCTCGCCGGAGGGAACGAAGAACTTGAGCGGGGTTCAAGAAAAGAAGCCGGAGCCGGGGCCCCCGGCGCGCTTGCGCGCTGGGGCGGAGCCTGCCCCGGTTTCTACATCAACCGCGAGCCTTTCCTCGACGTCATCCGCATGCACCGCGCCTCCGTCAATAAGATCGGAACCTCGCTTTCCACCGCCATGTTCTCCAACTCCGCCGGCAAATCGCAGATCTCCGATCTCATCGACGCCTCCAAGGACACCTGGGATCAGGCCCTCGCCCACGGCGAAAAATTCGGCTACCGCAACTCCCAGGTCACCGTCCTCGCGCCCACCGGAACCATCGGCTTCATGATGGATTGCGACACCACCGGCATCGAGCCTGACCTGGCGCTGGTGAAGTACAAAAAGCTGGTCGGTGGAGGCATGATCAAAATCGTCAACAACACCGTGCCCGCCGCGCTCTTCAAGCTGGGCTACGCCTCCGAGCAGTGCAACGCCATCGTCAGCTACATCGACGCCACCGGCACCATCGAAGGCGCGCCCCACGTCAAGGACGACCACCTCGCCGTCTTCGACTGCAGCTTCCGTCCCTCCAAGGGCACGCGCTCCATTCACTACCTCGGACACATCAAGATGATGGCCGCCACCCAGCCCTTCATCTCCGGAGCCATCTCCAAGACCGTCAACCTGCCCGAGTCGGCCACGGTGGAAGACATCTCCGAAGCCTACCTCCAGTCCTGGAAGCTTGGACTCAAGGCTGTCGCCATCTACCGCGACGGCTGCAAGAAGTCCCAGCCCCTCAGCGCCGCCGGATCGAAAGACCGCCGAATCGCGCAAGGGCGACGCCGCCGAAGCCGCCGAAACTCGTGCCAACATTCCCGCCGCACAATTGCTCCCAGTCCCGTCGCCCGATCGTGCCATCGACGCCCACGACTCCGACGCGCCCCCGCTCGCTCGCCGCCATCGTCTCCCCGACGAGCGCCATTCCCTTACCCACAAATTCAATGTCGGCGGGCACGAGGGATACATGGTCGTCGGCGTCTATCCCGACGGACAGCCCGGCGAAATCTTCATCACCATGGCCAAGGAAGGCTCGACCGTCTCCGGCCTCATGGACAGCTTCGCAACCGCCATCTCGGTCTCTCTGCAGCACGGCGTCCCGCTGAAGCTGCTTTGCGACAAGTTCAAGCACACCCGCTTCGAGCCCAGCGGCTGGACCGGCAACCAGAACATCGGCTACGCCACCTCGATCATGGACTACCTGTTCCGCTGGCTGGAGATGAAGTTCATCACCGGCCAGCAGCAGTTCCTGTTTCCCGAACTCAAAACCCAGACCGCGCCTCTGAGCATCCCCCTGGCCATGCCGCCAGCGTCGCCGGAAGTTTCGCCGGAGAAGCCCGGGGTGGCAGGAGAGCCGGGCCCCGGAACGCGCCGACCTTGCGCGTTCTGGGGTGAAACACGCCGCCGACATGCTCAAGGAAATGCTCGACATGGGCGATGCGCCCTCGTGCCACGTCTGCGGAGCGATCATGGTGAGAAATGGGAGCTGCTTCCGCTGCATGAGCTGCGGTTCGACTTCTGGATGTAGTTAGCTTTGAAAGGGCGCGGCGCGCCGAAAAGCGCTTTCAACAACTGTGATCCTGAGCGAGGGCGGCGCGGAATGAACGCCGCCTGAAGTCGAAGGATCCAATAGGTTGCGACGAAAGAGAAACTATGGCAAACAAAAAACAAGATGAGAAGAAGCAAAAACCAAAGAAAGAAAGGTCAGGCAATGAGCGCTGTCTGCGCTGCGGAAAAGAACCACCACTGCCTGGTGGAAAATATTGTAGTTATTGTCAACAGATTTGGGATCATCTCGACTGACGAATGCGAGCCAAAGTGAGAATCTGAGGAACAAATGGAGCTAGAGTCATTTAGGGTCCAAAATTTTCGCTCAATCTTCGACTCTGGAGAGATAGAAGCTTCCCAAATTACAGCTCTCCTTGGCCGCAACGAAAGCGGCAAGACTAACCTTCTTTTGGCATTGCGAACGTTGAACCCGCCCGAAGGCTTTCAACCGTTAAGCCCCATTAAAGACTTCCCTAGGCATAGAAAATTAAGCGACTGTTCAGATAATACAGAGGTAGTGAATTCGCGCTGGCGGCTTACACCGGAGGAACAGAAGGAACTCTCAGACATACTAGCGCGCGCGAGTACCGTCACCCACGTTAATATAGGTCGGCTTTATGGGAACACACGGTCGACGTCATTCGAAAACTTGAGGCCATTCGAGTTCGATAAGACAGCCATCCAGAAAAAACTCTCGAAGCTGGTCGCGGCTCTGGAGCATGCGACTGGGAATGCAGAAGAGCCGCAGCGGGCAGTCTTTTCAAAAGTCGTCTCCGCTTTTCGCGATTCAACTTCAATTGCTGAGACCACAAAAGACGAGTGGGCAACACGCGCACTTCCTGCCTTCAGTTCGCTTGAGCAGCAACTTTCGAAACTGAACGAGACTCTGTGGACGCAACAAGAAACCGATCTCAGCAGCCTTAAGCAGCTCTGTCAAGCAATCATCGAGGATGCTGCAGCTTACAAGAGGGCAGAACAATGGGCCATCGCCAAGCTGCCCGTCTTTATATATCTCGCAGAATACCCTGAACTGGCTGGACACCAGAACATCACACAATATGCCGAGCGTAAATCGAAAAACCAGCTAACGGAGGCAGACCGGGATTTCGAGAAGCTATGCAAGGTGGCTGGTCTTGACCCGCTAAAACTTAATCAGTTGTCGGCGCAGGAGAAATCTGAAGAGCGAAACCAACTGGCCAACCGCGCAAGTGCCGTGGTAACGGGTGAAATCAAAAGGCTCTGGAGAGACAGATCGCTGAAAGTTCGCTTCAACTTAGATGCTGCACATTTTGATACCCTGATTTCAGATCCAACCAATACGTTCGACGTTGAGGTGAACCTCGATGAGCGGAGCAGAGGATTTCGGTGGTTCTTTTCCTTTTACATCACCTTTTCGGCGGAGACCGATGGTGGTGCGGCGAAAGATGCAATATTACTCCTCGACGAACCTGGGCTATACCTTCACATACAATCCCAAAAGGACCTATTGGCTCACTGGGAAAAGGATTTCGACAATCAAATCATCTTCACGACGCACTCTCCCTTCATGATTCCGATACAGACTCTGGATTGTCTTCGTACCGTAAATATCACGGAGGAAGAAGGAACGACTGTCACGAATAATCCCACTGGTGACGGAAGGACTCTCGCTCCGATACGGGCTGCGCTTGGGTATTACTACGCGGACACACTTTTCATCGCGGCGAATAATCTGATCGTTGAGGGCGTAACAGACTGGTGGATATTGGAAGCTGTTTCCAAGCACTTGATCGCGGCAGGCAAGTCGGGCCTTGCCCCGGGGCTTGCTGTGTGCCCAGTGGACGGCGCACCGAAAGTCCCAAACATGGTGAGCGTTTTGACAGCTCAACATCTGAACACACTGGTTCTCTTCGATGAAGAAAAGCAGGCACGTAATCTTAGGGACGAGATCGTTTCTTCTAAATTAATCCGCGAAGACAGCGTCATTTTCGTTTCCGAGGCATTCGCTGAGGCTCCCAGCGAAGCGGATATCGAAGATTTATTAGATCCCAAGGTGTACGAAGAACTAGTCCGCGAAAGTTATTCTAAGGAGCTAAAGGGCCAAAAGCTTGACCTGAATCCGAAAGTTCCCCGGATCGTAAAGCGTTTCGAGGCAGCATTTGCCAAGTCGGGGTTGCCATTCCACAAGACGCGCCCCGCCGGTTTGTTTTTTCGGAAAATGGTGAATGACCCTAAGAGCGTAATGACCCCAGAAACGTCACAGAGGTTCGAAACTTTGTTCCTATTGATCTGGAAGCGTCTGGAACGCTCAGTAACTCGAGCAGCCGACCCTTTTCACTGACCTGTTCTGATTCAGAGCCAGGTGCGCTATTTCATCCCGGTTCGCCCGGTGCCCCATATCTGCCCGGTGTTGGCAGATGTGGGTCTTTCATCTCACTCCCCCACGGAAAGCACTCGCGGAACCCTCGACGAAACGTCGATCCGCTGGTGCCCCGTATCTGCCCGGTGTTGGCAGATGTAGGTCTTGATCTCTCATTCCTCCACCGAAAGCACTCGCGGAACCCTCCCCAAGCGTCGATCCGCCGTCCATTGCGACTCTATTTCTACCGCACCAGGCTCGGCCGTAGCGTAATGCCGAAAGCTGCTCCACTTCCAGTCCAGAGGGTTGGAACAGAGTCCGCGCCTGACCGGACTGCACCCCAGTTGGGCTGTCTGGGAGCCCGGGGTCCGGTGTCGCGCTTGCTCACAAACCGACCTCAGGGGCTAAAGCCCTCCAGTTTGGCTGCCTAGGATTGCAGGCCTAAAGGCCTGCGCTACCAATGATCCATAGAAGCCTCAGGGGCTGAAGGCCTGCACGACCAGTCTCAAACCGACAATCAGAGGACAGCTTTGACATCCCTGCTGCGGTAGATCACCAAACCGGTGGCGCAGGCATTTATGCCTGCGATTTTGGAATTGCAATAGAAGGCGGCTTTAGCCGCTGCGGTACTTCCTCCAGACAGCATTTTGAATACCTCAGGGGCTAAAGCCCGCCTCAATTCCCAGCACCAGAATTGCAGGGCTGAAGCCCTGCACCACCAATATTCCCTAGAACATTCGGCCGCGAAACCGGTGGTGCATTGTCCGACCCGAGCACTGCAGGGCTGAAGCCCCGCACCACCAGTCTCTGGTTCATGCATCCTAGAAGCTCTCAGGGGCTAAAGCCCCTCTATCTCTTTGCAGGGCAAATTTGCAGGGCTGAGGCCCTGCATTACCAATTTGAAGAACATCCAGGCAGAGAGCAGGTGGCACGCAAAAACCGGTGGCGCAGGCCTTCAGGCCTGCGATACAGTTGCTGCCTGTGAACAAGGCGGCTTTAGCCGCTGCGGTACTTCAACCAATGGCAATCCCCTTCCGAGGCCCCACAGGACAGTTCACTTACTTCATCACCGCAGGCACAACCGACAAAAGACAGCTCCTGCAGTCGGAGCGATCCGCAAATCTCCTGATTGATGTCCTTTATCACCACCGGGGCAAATACCTGCTGCACGAATTTGTCATCATGCCCGATCACTTTCACCTTCTCATCACACCCGCCACCATCACCCTGGAGCGCAGCCTGCAACTGATCAAAGGAGGATTTTCTTTCAGGTTCAAGAAGGAAATTGGAGGGACAACAGAAATCTGGCAAAACAGCTTCTATGACCATCGGGTCCGCGATAATGCCGAGTACAGCCGCTTCCGCAACTATATCCATCAAAATCCGGTGAAGAGAGCTCTTGCCATCAGCGCCGCCGACTATGGCTTCTCCTCTGCTAACGCGAAATTCGAGCTTGATGAAGTCCCTCAGGGGCTAAAGCCTCTTTCTTTCGAAGCATCTGGACCGCAGGCATAAATGCCTGCGCCACCAGTTCAGAAAAGGCTTCAGGCAAGTCCTAAGACCAGTTCAGTTGTAAGAAACCGGTCGCGCAAGCTCTCGCACTTGCCTCCCGACAGCACAACGCCAGTTGGTTGGAGTCCTCGCAGGGACCCTGCAGGACAAACCGGTGGCGCAGGCCTTCAGGCCTGCGATAAATCGCTGATTCGAGGACGACCGCAAGGCCGGACTCCTCCTCTGGGCCCTGCAGATCGCCAGCGCCAACTCCAAGCGCGTCAAGTTCGAGGACCATAACTCCGTCATTCGCAGCTTCCTCTACCAGTCCGCCCTCGAACGCCAGCTCTATGGCGAAACCGCACCGGAACAGCAAGCTCCCGTCCTCGACCCACCCGATGGGTGGTCCATTTAAGCCCGGGGGTCCCCGGCGAGCGCCGGTGTTGCACTTGCTGGGTGGAAGCCCGGCTTTGGCTTAAGTGGGCTCTGAAGAATCCCTTATCCCGAGCGCGCCATCCAACTCGCTGTCACCGCAAAATCGACTGAGAAGAATGGAGTCGCTGCAATGATCGAACGCAAACTGAGTATCGCGGAGATCCTCCTCATCGCAGGAACTCGCGTCGCGCTGGGAATTGGCATTGGCCTCTTGCTTTCCCGCCGCCTCAACAATGATCAACGTAAAGCCGCCGGAATCGCGCTCGCCGCCTTCGGAGGCCTCACCACCATCCCGTTAGCCATTGGCGTTATTGCGAAACGAGGTGAGAAGCACGCCGAGTTCAGGCCGGCAGCATAACAATCCCTGCCCTGAAAAACGCTCGCCAACAGCTGCATCCGCAGCCTTTCGGGGATTCCCTTGCGCCCTTCGTGACTCCTTCGTGTCCTTTGTGGTTCACCTTCCCCCGAACCTGAAAGCTCCTTTCCCCAAAAAACAAAAGCGGAACGCCGCGCGCCCCGCTCACTTCCACTTTTCACTTCTCACTGCAACCGAAGTCCTTAGACACCGGCCTGCTTGGCCGCGAAGTCTCCCAGCACCGGCAGCCTGTATTCCTTGTTCCCGTAGGCCTTGAGCACGCACACCAGCCAGGCAATAAATAGTCCGACGGCGAACGCCAGGTGAATCGGAATCATCACCAGGACCAGCGGACCCATCATGCCGATCACGAGCCCGACGATCGTCAATCCCACCCAGATGACAAATGCCGCCACGTTAAGGGCCAGCGACTGAAACGAGTGGAAGCGAATGAATTTATTTTGATTGTAGGGCGCGGTCAGCAGGAACAGAAGCGCCGGAATGAACGTCACATAGGCCAGAGCGCCGGCTACATTGTCCGCCAGTCCGCTTGCGGCGGAGATCTGCGCGGGCGCCGCAGCCACACCGCCACCGGTGGGGACAGCGCCGCTGCACGAAGGACAGGCAGTTGCCGATTCAGGTAGGGCAGCACCACAGGAAGAGCAGAAACGGGGCATGGGATCCTCCCGAGAGGTTCACTGGCAGCCGCGGATGCGGTCGCCATGTATTTCAAGCGTGGGACTCTATCACGATCTTCCCGGGAATTGAACCGGGAACACACGCTTGCCTCGGGAGAGCCTTTCCGTCTTCCCAGGCCCGCCGTCCCAGGCCACGCCGAACCCGCCTCTCAGGCACAAGTCGCGCCCGTTCCCTGCAAGCCCATCGGAAGCCGCAAGCCCCCGCTTCATAATGCAGCATGCACGCCACGTCCCTGTTCGTGGTGGCGGTGATCTTCTTCGCCACCTTCGTGCGCTCGGTACTGGGCTTCGGCGAAGCCTTGCTCGCCGTGCCCCTGCTGGCCATTGTGCTGCCCGTTGAGGTCGCCGCGCCTCTGGCCGTCCTGGTTTCCATCACCATCGCCGCCCTGGTTCTGGCGCAGGACTGGCGCCATGTTCATTTTCGCAGCGCCAGCCTGCTCGTTCTCTCGTCCATGCTGGGAATCCCGCTGGGACTGCTTCTGCTCACCTCGGTGGCGGCAGCCCTGGTCAAAACCGTGCTCGCCCTGGTCATCATCCTGTTTGCTCTGTACTCCCTCACCCAACGCAATCAGCGGGTGCTGCGGGACGACCGGCTGGCTTATGCTTTTGGATTCGGCGCCGGCATCCTGGGCGGAGCGTATGGAATGAACGGTCCTCCCCTGGTGGTCTACGGAAGCCTGCGGCAGTGGCCGCCGGAGCGTTTCCGCGCCACTCTGCAGGGATACTTCCTGCCGGCAAGCACGCTGGTGATGTTGGGATACTGGCGCGCCGGACTGTGGGTTCCGCTGGTCACCCACTACTACGTTGCTTCTCTGGCCCCCATCCTGGTGGCCACACTCATCGGACGCGCCGTCCACCAGCGGATGGATTCCCGGATCTTTCGCACTTCAATTCAGATTGGCCTGCTCGCGGTGGGCCTGCTGCTGTTGATGCAAGCTTTCTCTTGAGGAGCTGCGCGGGCTGCTCAGGCGAACTCAGGTTCGCTTGATGATGAACACCGTTTTGTCGTCGATCTGCTCGGGAGCGGTTTCGCGCAGGCGCTCATCTTTCTCCACCGCCCAGGCCAACACCGCATTGCAGATTTCCTTGGCGGAAGCGTGCTTCTGCTCGCGGATGATCTGTTCGATACTGGCTGCGGTCGTTTTCATCCGAGCCGTCATAGACGCCGTCTGTGTGAAGGAACAGCAGGTCGCCGCGGTTCATGAGCGTGATATCCGCCACATCGGTCAGGACCATCTGCTTCTTGCGAACCGTCATGGAGATGTACAGGCTGCGGTCGGGATGGTCTTCGGGAATCTCCAGTCCGAGCGCGGGGAACTGCACCATGTCATCGCTTGTTCAGTTCCATAAAACTGCCCGTACTCCGCCGAAAACACCAGCGGCGGAGGGTGGCCGAAGTTCACGAAACGGAACGACCCGTGCGGGCGAACTTCGCCGTAAAGCATGGTAGCAATCTCGCGAGAATTGCTCTCTGTTGTCCGGCCCAGCGCATTTCTCGCCGTCACCGACTGCGCCAGCCGAAGATTCATCTTTTCCAAGAACTCGATCGTTACCTTGCCCTTGTGGTCCAGCTCGGAAAGCATGAACGCGTGGAAGGTGTCGTGCACCGTCGAGGCAATTTTGGCCGCAATCAGTCCATGTCCCTGCGCGTCGACCAGAAGCACGCCGGCGGTCGTGTGCTGTTCCTCGAGGTTTTCCGCTACGCGCAACTGCTCAGAACTCTTGGCCCGCCGGTACTGCATCGCGTCTTCTGGCCGGAACCCGGAGCGCCCTTCCATCCATTGCACGTGCGTGTCCACTTCGTTGCGCGGGGCTGCTCCCTCCGGCAGCGGCTGCAGGTAGGTTTCCGCCAGCCGCCTGGCAATCGCGATGCGCGCCTGAATGTTGTATCGCTGCTGAAAGTTGATGTACTCGAACAGATCCCCTCCGACCGTCTCGGCGGGAATCAGAGTTTCCGTACATCTCAATACCGGTCAGACGAGGAATCGCACCCTCGACCGGCATGAGCCGGCCGCGCAGGTACGCATCAATTCCGGATACTTCCGTCTTGGTAGTCGCCATAGTGAATGTCCTGCCGTACCGCCCGGTGGCCGGCAGGCTAAGCCCGGGTAAAATACTCAAATCCTCTGGAGATTGGATGAAATCATAGAAGGGCAGGTTCCATGAATTATTCCGCTGCCGGCCATTGTATGGTTTGGTACGAAGGCGGGAATTTGTTCTGCAGCGGCACTAGCGCGGACGGCTGCTCTCCCAGGCTTTGGAGTATTTCCAGGAGACGTAAGTTGCGTGATAGAGATGCAGCAGCAGGCCCTCGCGCCCGTCCAGAAAACCAAGCCGCAGACCATAGTTATAGAAGAAGGTCGCCGCCGGGCGCAGCACGATGTCCAGCAAACTGAAGCCGCGGGCATGGGCCGCCGACGCCATCTGGGCGCCCAAGGACGAATAGCGGTTCATGTGCTCGATGTAGTCGGCCAGCGTGGGATAGGAATGGTGGATCAGGGCTGCGCCCCCGGCGTCGCACCGTGCGGTCGCTCCCTCCACCTCCACCACTTCGTGGACTGCGCGGTCCGTGATTTTGCCCCTGCCACGGCGAAACAGGCGCAGTTTGCAGTCCGGCCAGAAGCCCCCGTGGCGAATCCAGCGGCCCAAAAAGTAGTTGCGACGGGCAATCCAGAATCCGTTCACGGAGGAATTCCCACTGCCGCGAAGCAAGCTGCGAATCCATTCTGCCAACTCGGGACTGACTTCTTCATCAGCATCGAGGCTGAGCACCCAATCACCGGCGGCCTTGGCGATGGCCGAATTTTTCTGTGCTGCGAAGCCTTTCCATGGCTCCTGGAAGACGTTCGCTCCCCAATCGCGCGCGATCTCCTGAGTGCGATCCGTAGAACCGGAATCGACGACAAGGATTTCTCCACCTGCTTCACGAACCAGATCCCGCACGCTGCCAAGGGTGCGCGAGAGATTGGCTTCCTCGTTGCAGGCGATGATGACGACCGAAAGGGTCACGTGCGGATTGTAGCCAGGCTCGCGGCGAGGTCCCAGTAAGGGATTGGGTTCAGGATTCGAGGGCGGAGAGCCGGCAGCTTCGGGAAACAAGAAAAGCGCACAGCGCAGGCTGAAAACCTGCGCTGTACGCAAGACGGTCGAACCCCAGCTTCTTTCCCCAGCTTCTTTACGGCTGAGGCGCCGGAGCAGGCGGCTGGGTGGCAGGGGGCTGCGCCGTCGCTGGCGGCTGCGTGGTAGCAGGCATCTGGGCCGGGCCGGTCGGAGGAGCCGGCAAGTCGTTCGCTGGACGCGGAGCCACATAAGGAACGGTAGGCAGTTTTTCCACCTGGCCGCTTTCAGCCTCGGAAATCACGATGCCGAGCGTGTTGAGCGTATCGCCCGTCACCTGGTCGAGGTTTACCTTCGCCTTCTCGTAATCGGTCGTAGCGCTAACCTGGTTCTCTTCCGCCGTAGCTAGGTTGGCCTGCGCCTGCATGACGTTGTAATTGGTGGAAGCGCCCAATGCATACTTCTTCTGCTCGGCGTCCAAACTCTGCTCGGCAAAGCGGACGGCAGCCTGTGTAGCATCTACCCGGGCCCGGTCTTGCTGGACCGCGAACTGAGCGTTCCTCACCTCAATTCGGATCGAGTTTTGTTGCTGCTGCAGGCTTAGCTGCGCCTGGCGGTACTCCAGTTCCGAACGTACCTGGTCGGCCTGGGCAGAACGGTTGTGGATGGGAATACTGACCTGGATACCCACGGTATAGGTGGGAAAGTCGTTTCCGAACAGGGAACTCAAGTTATCTGTGTAACCGCTATTGGTAAGGCTACTGCCACCAGGCGCATTGAGATTGGGAACGCCTGCGAGAGCCGCCGTTCCATAGGAACCTACGAGGTTCACGGTGGGAAGCAATTCGTTCCGCGCTGCCTGCTTATTGATATTGCGGTTCGTCAGGTCGATGCGCGCCTGCGCCAGATCGGGACGGTGAGCCAGAGCTTGCGAAATCAGGTCCTCGGTGGGGACCACCTGCTCAGCCGCCGGAAGCCGCATGGTGTCGGTTGGAATCACGGCTGCCTCAGCAAGAATTGGATCCTGCAAATTGCGCGTGATGGCGTTCTTGATGAGCAGCTCTTGCAGTTGCAGGTTGGTCTGGGAAACCAGCAGATCCTGTTTGGCGGTTGCCACCTGGCTTTCAGTCGATACCACTTCGATGGGTGCCTGGGTACCAATATTCACCTGCTTCTGGGTGTCGTCCAGAAGCTGCTGTGCCAGTGCGAGCGAGCGCTCTTTGACGCGCAGGTCCTCGTAGGCATTCACCAGGTCCCAGTAGATGTTCTGAACCTGGGAGACGGTGGAGATCACCTGATTGCGGAAGGCGATGTCGGAAATCTCCCGGTTGTTCTTGGAAATCCGGATATTGCGGTTGTTAATTCCGATTCCAAACCCGGAAAGCAGAGGCTGGGTAATCTGAAACTGCATGCTGGAATTCAGCGCGGGGATGAGCGTGCTGCGAAGGCTGTTGGAGGACTGGCGGTTGTTGTTGAAGCCCACCGAAACGCTGGTGCCGGTCACAAAACCCTGGTTATAGCTAAAATTCGCAGTCCCCGTGTGCTGGTCGAGAAAAGGCACGCCGGTGACAATCGTATTGGACTGGGGCGTGTTGGAATGGCTGAGGCTCAGGGTGCTGCTCAGATAGGGATCGAACGACGGAATGCTGGGCCCCACTCCGCTCGTGGACTGAACCAGGCCGCCGCTGCCGGAACCAGCCCCGCCGGCTCCGGTGGAAGTGCCGCCCACCCCGCCGCCACTGCTGGTGCTGATGCCGGTTCCACTGCCGCCGGGAGTTCCGCTCACCAGACCGGTGTTGACGCCACGCAGCGAACTGCCCGCTTTGGCGCGCAGCAGGTCAGTATCCGCTATGCTCAGGTTATAACGGGCAATGGCGACGTCGAGATTATTCTCCAGCGCCAGAGCCACAGCGTCACTCATGGAAAGGTACAGGCGTCCGCCGCGCAACAGTTGGTCGATGCGCGAAGAATTGGTGAAATTCGGCGGAGAGATGGTCCGGCCCTGGTAAGGAGCCAGGGGATTGGGAAAGTATCCCTTCCCTTCCGAAAGGCTCTGGGCCCAAGCCCCGCAACTCAGAAGAACAACAACCCACAGGACAAGAGAATTCCTGCGGGAAAGACTCAGGACTGGCAAGGATTGCATGCACTTCTCTCCATTCAGCATGGCTTGAAATCGAATCGGGCACCAAGGGAAATCGAAACACTATGCGATACGAATGTTGGCGGCGGAGGGTTCAGGATTTCGCAATCTGGCCCCTTGCACCCGCTCCAAACCGGGCAGGTATCGTTCGCGGCTCGCGCACACATAACGGCATACAGGCTTATGGGTTGTGAACACAACCCGGCTCAGAAAGTCGTGCAGCCGAAGACGAAAATTCAATATAAGCCCTGCTTGGAGTATGGTGTTCCGCGTTCTGCCCGGCCCAGGCTCGACGGGCGAGCCCCCAGGCCGAGTCTAGCAGCAAAGCGGACCTTCTAGAATGCGAAACCTTAAGCTTACCCTGGCCTACGACGGGTCCGATTTCTACGGCTGGCAGGTGCAGCCGGACCGCCCCACAGTGCAAGGAATCCTGGCCGAGGCGGTCACTCGCATTACCGGGGAGGTTGTCCTTCCCCAAGGTTCGGGGAGAACCGACGCCGGCGTGCACGCGCTGGCGCAAGTTGCCAGTCTTCCCCTGGAGTCACGAATCCCGGCCGAAAATTTGCGGACGGCGCTGAACGACCTGCTGCCAGCGGCGATTCGCGTCCTGAAGGTCACGGAAGTGGGGTTCGACTTCCACGCGCGCAAGTCCGCCAGGGAGAAAACTTACAGCTACCGAATTTTCCGGGGAGATATTTGTCCCCCCTTCCTGGCTCGCTATGTTTTCCACTATCCCTATCCCCTGGACGAGCTGGCCATGATGGAGGCCGCAAGCCGGGTGGAGGGGAAGCATGACTTCACCTCCTTCGCGGCGGTCGATCCGGAACGCCTTCCCGCCCCGGACGCCGCCGCAGCCTGCGACGCGCCAGGGGAAGCGCCGTCCAACCTGAGGACCATCTTTACCTCGCGCTGGGAAAGCTGCCCTGCAGGGGAATCCACGAAAGTGAGGGGCCCCGCTCCCGGGCAGCCGTTGCGGGAACTGGTCTACACGGTTCGTGGCAGTGGTTTTTTGCACCACATGGTAAGGAACCTCGTGGGCTGCTTTCTGCTCGTCGGGCGTAACCGGCTGACCCCGGAAGATATCGGCAAAATTCTGGAAGCACGCAACCGATCAAACAATCCTGGAGCTACCGCTCCGGCGTGCGGACTCTATCTGGTTTCTGTGGATTATTGATCGCAGAGGGCAGAAATTTTGATTTCAAAAGCTTGAATGTCTGCGTTATTGTCCTGTTCGCATCAGCGTTCGGAATCCGCGCCAGCAAGGCTTCTTGCGAGGAACAATGGCCAAGGAAGAGCAGCGTTTGTTTCGGAGTGCTCCGGTTGAAAAGGATGGCAGAGTACTCGTGCGATCCACCTGCGTTGCCTGCGGCTACACCATGATCGGCAGCGTTGCCGAGGACCTGCTGGAACAGCAGCAGCAGCATATCGAATCCGCCCATGCGGAAGGCACGGCCACCAGCGCTTCCGACTAGTCCGCATCCCTCAGTTCAGGACCCGCAGCCTGTAGTATGATGTGCCTCATCCGGGCGTTCACTGCGCCCCACTTTGGCCACAGGAAGGTTCAAGCCTTGGCTGGAACCGAGATGAAACCCGTGCCCCAGGCAAGTTCGGACTATGAGGTTTCCCAGCTTCCAAACCACAAGGTCAAGGTCAAGAAGCCGGGACAGCGTGCGTGCAATGAAAAGAACGCCAAGGGTAAGCTGTGTGGCGGACATTTGAAGCGCTGGTATTACGCCGCCGATGTACTGGAACAGGCCTGTGGCGACGTGCAGAAAGCCTTCGGTCCCGATGCGGAAATCTACCGCTGCGAGCATTGCAAAACGCTGTACCTGCCCAGCGCGGAAGAGCCGCAAGGACTCAACGTTGCCGGGCGGGGGCAAATCTCCACCTTTGGGCTGACGATTCCGGGGAAAAACGGGTAGTTCCAGCCGGGCGCGCGGTGCCTGTCGAGCGCTTGCAAGCCGCTTCACAAAAAGCTTCAACCCGAAGGACCTAGGCCATCGGCATGGCTTGAGGGGCGTCCCTCTCTATCGTGGCGGGGCTTTTGACTGGTGGAAAGCCGGATTTCCCGCGATCCCCTCGTTGTTTGCAGGATTGGGACTGATATTCTTGCTACAGGAATCTGGTTACTGCCATGACCCCGATCCCAATTCGAGCCGAAATGCTGCGCGGCGGTGAGGTCTCCGCCAACGGTTCAGCCGCGCAGCAGCAGGTGGCACGGATTGCCGGGCTCGCCCCGGTTGCCGCGACCATGGACTGGTTTGTGCAGCACCGGCAGGAGCTCCTGGACCGGCAGGTAGAGCTGGCGCAGATTCCGGCTCCGCCGTTCGGAGAATCGCAGCGAATCGAACGCTTGCGGCAGCGGTTCGAAGATGCCGGGCTGGAAGAAGTCCACGTGGATGAGATCGGCAATGTGCTGGGCATCCGCCGGGGACGGAATTCCGGCGCCAGGTACGTGGCGCTCACCGCACATGTGGACACCGTGTTCCCGGCGGGCACGCCGTTGGAAGTGCGGCGCGATGGGGAGCGCGTGCACGGTCCGGGAGTTTCCGATAATTGCGCTGGAATGACCGCGCTGCTGGCCCTGGCGGAGGCCATGAATGCCACCGGGCTTCGCAGCGACGCTCCTCTTCTGTTCATTGGCAATGTTGGCGAGGAAGGCGAAGGCGACGTGCGCGGCATGCGCCACATTTTCGCCACGCCGGGATGGCGCGACGCCATTGCTTACACCATCGTGGTCGACGGGGCGGGAACCGACAGCATCATTACGGAAGCTCTGGGGAGCAAGCGCTTCGTAGCCACCGTTCACGGGCCCGGGGGACACTCGTGGAGCGACTTCGGAGTTCCCAATCCCATCATGGTGCTCTCGCGGGCACTGGAGATTTTTCGCCGCACGCACATTCCCTCCTCGCCCAAGACCACCTTCAATGTGGGCGTGATCAGCGGGGGAACTTCAGTGAATTCCATTCCGCAGTCGGTGAGTATGAGGGTGGACATCCGGTCCGTTTCCTCCGGCGAAGTCGACCGGCTGGAGCGCGCGCTGCGCGAGGCGCTGGAGCAGGCAATCCAAAGCGAATCACCGTATATCGGTGGCCGGCGCAGCGGGAATCTGTCCTATGAGATGGTATTGATCGGGAGCCGTCCGGCGGCCCGCCTGAAGCCGGACAGCCCCATGCTGGCGGCGGTCCGGGCTGTGGATGGCTTTCTGGGCAACAAGGCGCGTGTACAGCGGGCCTCCACCGACGCGAACATTCCGATTTCGCTGGGATACGAGGCGCTGGCCATCGGCGCCGGCGGCAGCGGCGGCGGCGCCCACACCCTGCACGAATGGTACGACGCCAGCGGCCGCGAATTCGGACTGCAGCGCATTCTGCTGGCCGCGCTGTTGCTGGGCGGCAGCGGCGAGTAGCGCCCGCGCACGACAGGTGGCGCAGGCCTTCAGGCCTGCTGTCACAGAGTCCGGATCACTCGGCTTCAGCCGCTGAGGTAACGCCGCTCTCAGGCACAGAATGTGGTCCAGCGGCTGAAAGCTGCCAGCTTCGAGGCCGCGCTAACCCGCACGGATGAAGCCCCGCGCCACCGGTCTTCGCTCTGGGCGCGGGGGAACATTACCCCGGGGACAACTGTAAGCACGAATCGTGCGAGGCCTACACTTCCAGAGCGTTAGCCAGCTCCCGGACGAACAGCTCGGCGTCCGTTACCAGTCCTAAAGCCTGAAACGTTCCGCGGTCGGCCAGCTTCGTGACTACAGCGGGATTGATATCGACGGCGACCACTTTGACCGAGGCTGGCAGCATGTTGCCGGTGGCGATGGAGTGCAGCATGGTGGCAATCATCAACACCATTTCCACGCCCTGAACGGCCTTACGCATGCGGCGCTGGGCCTCAGCGACATCCACGATCACATCGGGCAGCGGACCGTCGTCGCGCACCGAGCCGGCAAGCACCACCTCCAGGTTGTTCTGGATACATTCGTACATGATGCCTTCGCGGAGGATGCCGCTCTCCACCGCCTGGCGCAGCGAGCCGGCGCGGCGAATGGCATTAATGGCATACATGTGATGGCGATGACCGCCTTCTACCGGTTGTCCGTTGCGCAAGGCCACGCCCAGCGAAGTTCCCAGCAGGGCACTTTCCACATCATGGGTCGCAATGGCATTTCCGCCGAAGAGCGCCTGCACGTAGCCGGCACGAATGATTCTGGCCAGCAGGGGACCAGCGCCGCTATGCACGATAGCCGGACCGGCCACCACCAGAATCTTGCCGCCGCGGCTGCGTATCTCGCGCATCTGGCGGGCAATCTCGTCGATCACCAACTGCTTGGGGCGCTCGGAGGAAACATCGCTGGCCATGAAGGAAAAAATCTCACGCCCGCGGGCCCGGGTGGCTGGCGTGACGCGAATGCCTTCATGGCCGACCACGATTTCCTCTCCCTGGCGGACGTCGGCCATGGGAATCATGTGGGCGCCGTACTGCTCGCGATCCACCACGATGGCCAAGTCCATTTCTGTGCCCGCCACGTCCACCCACTTGCCCTTCAGGCGGACCTGGGTGGGCATGTGCGTGGTGGAATAAAAGTCGTCGGGGAGTGCGCCGTCGCACGGCGCAGGCTGGGTACGCACGTCGCCGGCTGAGACCAGAACAGCACCGTACTGCTGCAGGGCCGTGAGAATGCGGCCGAGGTGGGGCTCGCTGTCACCGGTGACCTGCAGGCGCGCAAAGGAGGTTTCGTCCTTGCGGCGGCCTACCTGGATCTCCTTCAGGTCGAAGGACCCGCCCAGGTCCATGATGGTGTCAAAGACCTTGGGAAGAATCCAGGAATCGATAATGTGTCCCTCCAGGGTAACTTCTTCGCTGAAAGCAGGCATAGGAGACCCTATTTTAGCCTGAGCACCCGGCGAGGCAGTCCGAATGTGCCGACTTTGCCTTCCCTTGCCCACGAAAATCACCCCGGCACAGGTCGCCGGTGTGGAGTTAGCCCATCCAGGCGAGACCCGATATGATTTGAACTCATGAAGGCTGCGGTTCTTCGCAAACCCGGGCCGGTCGATGCCGGTCCCCTCGAGATTCGCGATGTTCCCCTACCCGAGCCGGGCGAAGGACAGGTTCGGGTGCGGGTCCACGCCTGTGGAATCTGCCGCACCGATCTGCACGTTGTCGAAGGGGAGCTTCCGCCGCGCAAGCCAAACGTGATTCCCGGTCACCAGGTGGTGGGAATCATCGACAAAGCTGGGCCGGATACGAGACGCTTTGCTCCGGGGACGCGGGTCGGTGTAGCGTGGCTGCACAAGACCTGCGGTATTTGCGAGTTTTGCCGGTCGGGACGGGAGAATCTCTGCGACTCCGCGGCCTTTACCGGCTATAGCGTTGACGGAGGATTTGCGGAATACATGCTGGCCGAAGAGCAGTTCGTGTACCTGCTCCCCGAAGGTTTTGCCGACATGCAGGCAGCGCCGTTGCTTTGCGCTGGCATTATCGGCTTCCGCTGTCTGAAGAAGTCGCAGTTGCAAGCCGGCAACAATCTCGGCATCTACGGCTTTGGAGCCGCGGGCCACGTCTGCATCCAGGTGGCGCGTTCTCGCGGAGCGCAGGTGTTCGTCAGCACGCGGGAACGCAAGCATCGCGAACTGGCGGCGCAACTAGGGGCGGCGTGGACGGGAGCGGGCACGGAAGCTCCTCCGGAAAAGCTCGATGCCGCCATCATCTTTGCTCCTGCCGGGGAACTGGTGCCTCCGGCGCTGGCAGCCCTGAAGAAAGGCGGAAGGCTGGTGCTGGGGGGCATTTACATGAGCGACATTCCCTCCTTTGCCTACCCTCGGATCTACTACGAACGCTCCATAACCAGCGTGGCCAACAATACGCGCGCGGACGGCTCGGAATTTATCGCGCTTGCTGCGGAGATTCCCGTGCGAACTGAGGTGCAGAGCTTTCCGCTGGAAGAGGCGAACACTGCTCTGCAGGCGCTCAAGCATGATGGGATCCGGGGAGCGGGCGTGCTGAGGATCAGCCGCTGACGGTCAGTCAATGAAGGTTGGTCAATGACGGCGAGCAAGGAATTGTGAAATGGAGGCCTAGCGCGAGGCAGTCTGGGCCGCCGGCCGTGTGTACTGGTTCTGGTACCCGTCGGTATATCCCATGCGGTAGCCCTGCTCGAGTCCTTTGCAGAATCCCGGCGCCTCAGATCCTTCCTGTCCGGGATCACAAGCATTGCCGGGAGGCTGAAATGGCTCTCGCAGTCGGCCGTCGTGAAGTCCTCGTTCCCTTCCCGCCAAGTAGCCGACGGAAAGGCCCCGATCTAAACCATCCGTCCCGGCTGCGGACCCCAGAACAGGGAATGCGTCGAGAGAATCCCGAATGAGCTCCAGGGCCCGGAAGCTGCGTCCGCTGATGCCCTCGGCGTATCCACTCAGAAACCCGTAGCGGTAACCGGAGCGAAAGAACTGCCTGTCGCCGAATCCGGCTCGGTACGCTTTTTCGTCCCCATTGTCGAGCTTGGGAGGATTGAAAATAAAGCCCGGCATGTAGAGGCGCAGATTCGCAGTGTGGAATGCATCCTCGTAGCCATGCAAATAGCCATGAATGAAGGCCGAGCCGCGGCAAATGGCGCTCAAGCTGGAGCTGGAGAAGTGTGGCTCAACTGCGGGGGATTGCGCTCGGGCTCCGAACACCACCAGGAGCACGACGACCAAGGCACCGGGCAGTTGCCATTTCAGCATGAACGCACCCGCAGCGGCGCAGATCCCGCCGCAGCACCGCACGCCTTGAGATGTCCCGAACAGGACCAAGGATGTCACTGTCCAATTACGGGGCCCGCCCAGAAAAGGACCGAAGAATATCACGCTGCCTGCGATGGCACCACCCGGCGGTGGTGACCCGCTTTCCGCCACGCTCCACAAGGCAGCGCAGTCCTGATCTGATGAAGGCAGTCGGCGGAAGGGCAATGACTTCCACGGGCAGCAACTTCGCCCAGAGTGCCCGTGTGCTTGCTATTCAGCCGCCGCACAGTCGATTTCGACGCTCGTGCAATCCCTACTCCATTCGGCTGCATCGCAATAAGTAAGCGCGGTGGGATGCACTCTGGAGTACATACGTTGTGTGTAGAGCCACGAGAAGGCATTCAGGCGCAAGTCTTTGGAGGTGTTGAATGGCAGATATGGCATATACATATAGGAATGAGAGCTACGTCCGGCGCACCAATTGGGGTGCGATCTGGGCGGGTGTATTCGTATTCATGGCGATCTGGTCGGTGTTTGGGGCCCTGGGGTTTGCGATTTTCGCAAGTTCCGCCAGTCCGAATGCGGCGCAGCCGGTGATTGGCATGAGCGTTGGCATTGGCTTCTGGCTGGCGATTTTGACCGCGATTTCGATGTACGTCGCCGGGAGAGAAACCGGCCGGCTTGCGGGAGTAACAACACGCGCCGATGGTCTGACTCATGGAATGGCCATGTTCGGATTGTCGATCATGGGCTTCATCGTTCTGGTATCGCTGGGCAGCGTTGCCGGAGGCGGCACGCTTCCAGGCAGGGCTACTCCTTATGTGTTGACGGTGTTCGCCAACCTGGGCTGGATTGGATTTGTTTCTCTGATCCTGGGCTGGTTGGGGGCTATGTTCGGGGCCTCGCAAGGGGCGAGCGCCAGGGCAGAACGTACGACTCCGCGTGAAATTCGACCCGCGGCTTGATTCAGTTCACAAACGTGAGATCGCGCCACTCGATGATCTTGCCAATTGAGGACAGTTACTGGATCCGGCGCAGTCAGCCGGATCCAGTGGCACCCCGGCTACAGTCCCACTTCCATCCGCGATCGCGGATCCAGGTAGTCTCGCAGGGCATCCCCGATAAAGTTGAAGGATAAAACCGCCAGGGCAACCGCGGCGGCGGGAAACAGAGCCAGATGAGGCGCATCAAACAGGTGCGCGCGCGCATCGTTCAGCATAGAACCCCAGCTTGCCGTGGGAGGAGGAACTCCCAACCCCAGAAAGCTAAGGGTAGCTTCGGCCAGCACCGCACCGGCCATACCGATGGCGGCCTGCACCACAACGGGCTGGATCATGTTGGGCAGAATGTGCCGGGTGATTACGCGCCAGTCGCTGGCTCCCAGAGCGCGGGCAGCTTCCACGAACTCCCGTTCCCGGGTGGCCAGCACTTGCGCCCTCACCAGGCGGGCATAGCCGACCCAGCCTCCGATGGCCAGCGCCAGAATGAGATTCAAAATGCCGGGCCCGAGGAAGGCGACAAAGGCAATCGCCAGCAAAATTCCGGGGAACGACAGGAAGGCATTCATCACCACCACGTTCACGAAGCGGTCGATGCGTCCGCCGTAGTAACCCGCCACGCATCCCACGAGCAGGCCAATCGACAGCGAGGCGGCAACCACGCTTACGCCCACCAGCATGGAAATGCGCGCGCCATAGAGGATGCGCGAGAGGATGTCGCGGCCCAGTTCGTCCGTGCCGAACCAGTGTGCCCACGAGGGAGGAGCCAGCCGGGCGGGGAGATTGATCTCGGCCGGGTCATAGGGCGCCAGCCAGGGCGCGAAAATGGCGAGAATTACGAACAGCGCAACCAGGATCACGCCTGCCGTGGCCAGCGGGTTGGCTTTCGCGAGTCGCAACAGGCCAGAGCGCGCCGTTTCCTGGGACGCGGGGGCCGGTACTGCTTGCGGGCTTGCCGTGGTTGCCATGTGGGGTTCGATGTATCCTCTCGCTTGCGTATTCGCGCTTTTACTGCCGTATGCGGGGATTGGCCACTACGTACAGCAGGTCGGTCAGAAAATTTACCGCCACGTAGGTCAGCCCGATGGCCAGGATGCAGCCCTGCACCAAAAAGTAATCGCGGTTGGAGATTGCCTGAATGGTCAGGCGCCCGATTCCCGGCCAGGAGAAAATCGTTTCGGTGACGATGGCGCCGGCCAGCAGGGCTCCGAATTGCAAACCCAGCACCGTGAGCACGGGGATCATGGCATTGCGCAATGCATGTTTGTAAATCACTGTGCGCTCCGGCAGACCTTTGGCGCGCGCCGTGCGGATGTAATCCTGCCCCAGCTCCTCCAGCATGGACGTTCGCACCATGCGGGTAAGGATGGCGGCCAGCGCTCCTCCCATAGTGATCGCCGGCAGCACCAGGTGGGCCAGCGAGCCCGAACCGGAGACGGGCAGCCAGCCCAGCTTGATGGCGAAAAACAGAATCAACACCGGCCCCAGCGCGAAGTTCGGAAATGACAAGCCCAGCAGACTGACGAAGCCGAGGACGCGGTCGTCCCAGCGGTTGCGCCGCCGCGCGGAGCGAACGCCAGCCGGAATGGAGAGCAGAATCGCCACGGCCAGCGCGGCCAGCGTGAGCTCGAGCGTAAACGGATAGCGCTCCGCGATGATCTGCGAGACGCTCTGCTGGAAGCGAAGCGATTGTCCCAGATCGCCGTGCAGCACTCCCTTCCAGTAGTTCACATACTGGGTGGCCAGCGGCTGATCCAAACCATAAGCGTGGCGCGTTGCCTGAATGTCCGCCGCCGCGGCGCCTTCTCCCAGCATCTGCTGGATGGGGTCGCCCGGCACCAGGTGGATCAGCAGAAACACCACCGAGACCACCAGCCAGATCACCGGAAGGGTGTAGAGGGCGCGGGATGTGAGTAGCTTGAACAATTTGCAGTTGGCCGTTCGCTATGAGCTTTCAGCCGCCTGTCAGCAGTCGTCAGCCGGTCGCCATTTTCTACTGGCCGATGGCGGATGGCCGGGTGCCGACTGCTTCGCTCTGCAGTTGTTCCACCTGAACGCGGCCGATGCGATTGCCTTCCATCTCGGTGACGGTGAATCGCCTGCCTTCGAACACAAAGCTGTCTGCCACCCGGGGCAGGCGCTGCAGCTTCCACAGCACGAACCCCGCCAGGGTTTCAAATCCCTGATCGTCGGGCAGCGCAAGATTGTATTGCGTTTGCAGGTCGCGAATATTAGTGAAACCGTCCAATTGCATGGGACCGCCGTGTTGCACCAGCGGTACCGGGGTGAGGTCGAATTCGTCCTCGATTTCGCCCACCAACTGCTCCAGGACGTCTTCGACCGTAATCACCCCGGAGATGGAACCGAACTCGTCCACCACCACCGCCAGGTGGCGCTTGCGGTTCTTGAACTCCACCAGCAGGTCGGGGAGCGGCTTGGTCTCGGGCACCACCAGAACGTCGCGCATGATGTCCGCCACGCGCAGGCGGGCCAGGCGCTGTGCAGCCGGAGAATTCGCGGGCAGAGTGTAGCGCGCGCGCATCCAGCGCATCAGGTCCTTGCTGTAAAGCAGGCCCACCATGTGTTCCGGTCCGCGCTGGGCATCGTACACCGGCACCCGTGAGTGCTGCTCGTCCACCACGCGGGCCAATGCCTGCTCCAGCGGCATTTCGGTGGGGAGGGAGAACACGCTGTGGCGCGGAACCATCACCTGCCGCACGGTAATCTCCTCCATCTCCAGGGTATGAAGAATCACTTCTTCTTCAAAGTGCGGAACCAGTCCGAAGCGACCGGCGTTGCTGACCATCATGCGCAATTCTTCCGCCGAATGCACCGAGCCTGCCTGGACTTCCGGCGTGCCCAGCAGGCGCAGTACGGCCCGACCTGATGCGGTCATAACCCGCAAAAAGGGATTGGCCAGCCGCATGTAGACGTCCATGGGCGCGGCTACGGCCAGAGCAACGCGCTCCGGACTCTGCAGTGCAAGGGACTTGGGCACGATCTCGCCCAGCATCATGTGCAGGTAAGTAATGAGCACGAAGGCGACGACTACGGCGACGCTGTGAGCGTACACAGCGGCATGAGGAACCTTTTCGAAGAGCGGCTGGAACAGCACCGCCATGGCCGACTCGCCGATCCAGCCCAGCGCCAGGCTGGCGGCGGTGATGCCAAGCTGGACTCCGTTCAGCACCTCGTCCAGATTGTGGTGCAGCTTCTCGACGGTGCGCGCGCCGATGCGCCTGGCTTCCACCAGTTGGCGCACGCGCGTATCGCGCACGCTGACCAGCGCGAACTCCGCCGCGACGAAAAATGCGTTGGCCGCTACGAGCAGAATGACGGCGAAAACCCGCAGCAGCACATAGGCGAGCATGTGGTAGGGCTGATTTTATCAGTTTGGCTGGCTGAGGTGCCGGTGTGTGGGCGATTGGCCGGTAGCGAGTGGCATTCAACGCGGGTGGTATTCACCAGCGCACGGCGAAAAAGCTTCCAACCCGAACCGGTGCAACAAACGGCGCAGGGACCCTTCGCTTCGCTGAGGATGACTCCTGTGCAGATATCGATCTGGCGCCTGGCGAAATGGCTGAACTGCGCAAAACTAGTTCAGGAAGTAGGTGCGGTACAGGGTGTCGCGCTGTACCGGCTTGAAACCAGCATCGCGGATCATGCGGCGCAGCTCTTCTTCCGTGGTGCAGTTGGAGACGCCGGCGGCCCGCACCACATTTTCCTCCAGCATGACCGAGCCCACGTCATTGCCGCCAAAACGCAGGCCCATCTGGCAGACCTTGAGGCCCTGGGTGACCCAACTGGACTGAACATTCAGGAAATTCGAGAGATACAGGCGCGAGATGGCCAGCACTTTCAGATAGTCCACGGCGGTGGCTTCATCCCATCCGCGGCCGCCCAGTGCGGTGTGCTTGGGCTGAAAGCTCCAGGGAATGAAGGCGGTGAAGCCGCCGGTCTCCTCCTGCAGATCGTAGAGCACCTGCAGGTGATTGATGCGCTGTTCGTGAGTCTCGCCCACTCCAAACATCATGGTGGCGGTGGTGCGCATGCCGAGCTGGTGGGCGGTGCGGTGGACGTTCAGCCAGTCGGCGGTCAGACATTTCAGCCGCGCCACACGGTAGCGCACTTCGTCGTCCAGAATCTCGGCGCCGCCGCCGGGAATGGAGTTGAGCCCGGCATCGCGCAGGCGCGCAATGGTGTCGCGCACGCTCAGCTTGCTGTATTCGGCGATGGCCAGGATCTCGGAAGCGGAATAGCAGTGCAGGTGCACCTGGGGAAAGCGCTGTTTGATTCCGCGCAGCATCTGCTCGTGCCATTCGATCTTTAAATCAGGATGCAGCCCTCCCTGCATGAGCACGCCGGTGCCGCCCAGGGCCACAGTTTCCGCGATCTTCTGATAGATGGTCTCGAAATCGAGAATGTAGCCGTCCGCCGCCAGCTTGCCCTTCAGCGGGCGATAGAAGGCGCAGAAGCTGCAGTACTCGGTGCAGAAATTCGTGTAATTGATGTTACGGTCGATTATGTAGCTCACCACGCCGTCCGGATGCAGGCTGCGGCGCTGGACATCAGCCTCCATGCCGATGCCGATCAGGTCGTTGGAACGGAACATCTCCAGGGCTTGTGCTTTGGTCAGGGACATAGGATCTGCAATCCCGAAACAGTGAACTATGTATTGTACAACTGCGGCGCGGGGAAGTTATCCCGCTCCTTGCGGCCGATCCTCCCGGCGGCTTCCTCGTGTTCTTTGCCGGAGTCATTCGCGCCTGGACGTGCGGCTCCTGCTGACGCCGTTTTCCCGCTTTCCGGACTCTTACCTGGGGCGATACCACTTGAAGTACGCAGCAGACCAATCGCGATTGCCACTCCCAAAGCCAGGAAGGCGTATAGAATTTCCATGCGGTAGGAGGAGACGGCGGAAATGATCCAGTCCCCATAGCGGTGACCCACCCAGGCGGGTGCAAATAACCGGACACCGCGACCGAGGGCGATGACTCCCAGGATATTTTCGCATGCGGATACTTCAGCGCTCCAGCCGATGCCAGAAGTGGGATCCAGGGCATGGGAGGCGGCATCCACGAGCCAATCAGAAGTCGCCCAGCCACCGTACTTTTCGAATTTGGAGAATGCCTTCTGCGCCCTTTCTTTGGAAATCTTTTTCCCAACGCTTCCTTGCCTCCCTTGCGGGCGACACTGTAATTCAGGTATGCCGCCGTCACGTCCCCGGCCAGGCCAGCGCGCGTAGTACCACCAGATGCCCTGTTGTGAGCCGACAGCAGTATGGTCGCCAGGTCCAGCCCGCCAGGAATGGGAATGAGCGAACTAACAATCCCAAGGACGTCAGCCCGGGGCCGCCGATTGCAACAACTTCCCGAGCATCCGGGAACAGAATTCCTAGCGCTCATATTTTGAGTCTTATCGAAAACTATAGCCCGCCTCAGCCCTGCCGGTGCTCTCCTAAATTTAGACGCAATTGTAAGGGGTTGCGCCTTGCAAGGGCGCAATTTGGTCAGGCGGATTTGTCGCGGGGAATGGATTGCTGCAGGCAGCTCTCCGGGCCCAGAAAGCGCAATTCCGGAGCCGCGGAAATAAGACCGCACTCGGCGGCGTAGCGGTAGAAGAGTTCCAGCCCGCGGCGCGCATCAGCGTCAAGAAAGTAGTGAATATGCCGGATAAGATACTCCGCGCCGCCGCTTCGCTGATCCCCAAGTGCGGCGCCCACAGGCCAGCAATCTGCCCACGTTCTTCGGCTGCAGCCCGTGGTCGCGGGACCCGCGGAACAGGCGCGCCAGGTCCGTTCCGGTATCCGCTTCCGCCAGGGCGGCAATGCGAATCGCCCAGAAGGCAAAAACGAACGAGTGGCCGGTGGAGCGCGTCCACAGTTCCGCCAGATCGAAAATCTGGTATGGCGAGCCCTGAGCGGAATGCGCAAAGCGGAGTCGCCGATCAGAAGTGCGGCATCGTGACCCCGCAGCATGGATTCCAGGTCGGGATCCATCTCCTGGAACTCACGGCGTCCGCCCAGAAACTTGCGGAAGAGCACTTCGGCAAGCATGACCGAAGTGCGCGAAGAGCTATCCGCCGCGACGGTTCGAATGTCCTGCAGTGGGATCTTGCTCACGAGCAGAATCGAGCGCACCGGCCCGCGCGCGGCGATGGCAACGTCCGGCAGGATCGCCAGACCGGGCTGGGTAGCATAGGTGATCGCGGGAATGATTCCAATGTCGGCAGCGCCACTGGCAAGTTCCCGGGCACAGCGCGAGGGAACAGTGTAGGAGATTTCGAGATTTCCGGAAATGAGTCTGGGCTGCAGAGCCCGGGACTTGGCCGTGGTCGAAGTCCCACATCAGGGGAGCCGTATTCAGAAACGAAATAGCAGAAACCCGTAACCGGCGCATAAGAACCGCTCATTCTAGCAGACAGGATGAGCTCCTCCGCTTCGCTCAGGATTTCGGCTGGCGGCTCCCACTTCACTCACGCCGCCAAAGCGCCTCAACCTTGACCAGCCGAGGTACAGGCGTGTACAGTCGCGCGGTTCAGGCCCAATCATGTCCACGGCGGCTCCTTCAGCATCGAACTCGCAATCGAATGAAGTTCTCTGGCTCGCGCTGGCGGTGACTCCCGGCCTTAGCCCGGCCCGGGTACGTGCCCTGGTGGAACACTTTGGCGCCATCGAACCGGTCTTCCGCGCCTCGCTTACCGACCTCGAGGGAACGGGTTTGCGGCCTGTTTCGGCACAGGCGATCGCCCTGGGAAAGTCACTGGAGAGCGCCCAGGAGGAGCTGGTGCGCGCCACCGCCGCCGGAGCGCAACTGGTGACACTCGATAGCCCCAACTACTCCGCCCAGCTTCGCCAGATTTACGATCCTCCTTCGGTCCTTTATGTGCGTGGCGATGCCGGGCTGCTTCAGAAGCCAGGGATCGCGGTGGTAGGAACGCGACATCCCACGCCCTATGGTTTGGGCATGGCGGAACGGCTGTCCTGCGATCTGGCGGCGCGTGGGCTGGTCATGATCAGCGGCATGGCACGCGGCGTCGACTCCGCAGCGCATCGCGGCGCGGTGACGGCGCGCGGCAAGACCATTGCCGTTTTCGGAGCCGGGGTGGATGTGATTTATCCCCGGGAAAATTCCCGCCTCGCGGAGCAGATTCTGGGCCTTGGAGGAGCGCTGGTCAGTGAGTTCCGCATCGGCACGCCTCCCACGCCGCAGAATTTTCCCATCCGCAACCGCATTATCAGCGGACTCTCGGCAGGCGTGCTGGTGGTGGAAGCCGGCGAATACAGCGGAACCCGCATCACCGCCCGCTGTGCTCTGGAACAGAATCGCGAAGTCTTTGCCGTGCCCGGAAATGTAACCAACAAGCTTTCCTGGGGCCCGAACACGTTGATTAAACAGGGCGCAAAGCTCACCGCCACATGGGAGGACATCTGGGAAGAGCTGCCTTCCGACCTTCGCATCTCGCTGGAAGGCAGTAGACCTGCATCGGATTCCCCGGCTGCGGCATCTCTATTCCCGGACGAGCAGTTGCCTCCGCACGAACGCAAGCTGCTGGCCCTGATTCGCGCGGATGAGTCCACGCACATCGATACGCTGGTGGAGAAACTGGAAAACGAAATGTCTTCCTCGGAAATTTTTGCGGCGTTGTTCGAACTGGAGTTGACCGGAAAGGTACGTCAGTTGCCGGGGAAGAACTACGTGAAGAGCTTTTAGGTCTCGGTCGTCAGTATGATGGCTTGGTCGGAAGTAGTTGAAATCAAACGCGGGCTATCGTCGTTGTGGACAAAGGCCAAGGTTGGGAGAAGCGAAAAGCTGAGAGCTGATGGCTGACAGCGATTCGTCTGCCGTGCTAGCTTTCAAAAGGAACCAGCTGGAGCAGAGGTAAGCATTTGTCAAACTTAGTCATCGTCGAGTCGCCGGCCAAGGCCAAGACGATCCAGAAATATCTCGGCAAGGGCTACGAGGTGGAAGCCTCGCTGGGGCACGTTAAGGATCTGCCCAAAAACAAGCTGGGCGTGGAGGTCGACGAGAACTTCGAGACCGAGTACATCGTAATCCCCGGCAAGGAAAAGGTTCTGGCCAGGCTGAAGAAGCTGGCCAAGTCTGCCGACCATATTTACCTGGCTCCCGACCCGGACCGGGAAGGCGAAGCCATCGCCGCCCACCTGGCGGACGAGCTCGCCGATGGCGCTCCCCGGGGCAAGAAAAAGGAAACGACGGAGACCGCATCCGGCGGGTCACCTTCAATGAGATCACCAAGCGCGCGATTCAGGAAGCCTTTGAGAATCCGCGCAGCATCGACCGCAATCTGGTGGACGCACAGCAGACGCGCCGGGTTCTCGACCGGCTGGTCGGCTATCAGGTTTCTCCCCTGCTCTGGGACAAGGTGCGCCGCGGCCTTTCCGCCGGCCGGGTGCAGACCGTCGCCCTGCGCATGATCGTGGAGCGCGAGGCGGAAATTAAGGCCTTCCAGGCGAAGGAATACTGGACCATCGACGCTCATCTCTCCGCCTCCAGGCCGCCCGCGTTCGACGCGCGCTTTGTAGGCGTCGGAGAAGAAAAGACCGAGATCCCAAACGGGGAAGAGTCCCAAAAGATCGTTTCCGCGCTGGAAAAGGCCGTCTGGTCGGTGCGCTCAGTGGAAAAGCGGGAGCGCCGCCGCTCACCCGCTCCGCCCTTCACTACTTCAAAGTTGCAACAGGATGGTTCCCGCAAGCTGCGTTTCAGCGTGAAGCGGGTGATGATGATCGCCCAGCGCTTGTATGAGGGTGTGGAACTCGGCGATGAGGGCCTGATCGGACTCATCACCTATATGCGCACCGATTCGGTGCGCGTATCCAGCGACGCCCTGAGCGAGATTCGCGAGTTCATTCCGGCACAGTATGGCGCCGACTATCTTCCCGGATCGCCGAATGTGTATAAGTCCAAGAAGGAAGCCCAGGAGGCCCATGAAGCGATTCGTCCCACGTCGGTGGCGCGCAGCCCCGATTCCATCAAGCAGTATCTGCAGGAAGACGAATACAAAGTCTACAAGCTGATATGGCAGCGCTTCGTAGCCTCGCAGATGAACCCGGCCGTGTTCGACCAGACCACGGTGGATATCGACGCCAATTCCAACGGCACAAATTACTGGTTCCGGGTGACCGGTTCGGTGCTCAAGTTCGACGGTTTTCTGAAGGTCTACGAGGAAGCCAAGGACTCCCGCGACGAGGAAGATGAGGCCCTCAAGCACAAGCTTCCCCCGCTGGAAGCCGGGCAGAAGTTGAGCATGAAATCGCTCAGCCCGGAGCAGCACTTTACCGAACCGCCACCCCGCTTCAACGAAGCTTCGCTGGTCAAGGAACTGGAGGAACGCGGAATCGGACGTCCTTCAACGTATGCCACGATTCTGACCACCATCCAGGAGCGGCAATACGTGCAGAAGGTCGGCGGGAAATTCTTCCCCACCGAAATTGGCGCGGTGGTCACGGGTCTGCTGGTGAAGAATTTCGAGGATATTTTCGATTACCAGTACACCGCGCGCCTGGAAGAAGAACTCGATGAAATTGGCGAAGGCAAGGAAAAGTGGACCAGCGCTCTCTCCGGGTTCTACCAGAAGTTCAAGAAGGACCTCTCCTATGCCGAAACGCACATGGAGAACATCAAGCGGATGGAGAAGCCGACGGAGGAGAAGTGCGAGCGCTGTGGCTCTCCGCTGGTGATCAAGTGGGGCAAGCACGGCTCCTTCTACGCCTGCAGCGCCTACCCGGAGTGCACCTTCACCAAGGAAAATCCGCTCAACGTCACCGACCTGGATTCGGCCGACGTGCAGGACACGCCGCAGGAAGAATACTGCGAGAACTGCGGACGCGTGATGGTGCTGAAGCGCGGGCGCTTCGGGCAGTTCATGGCCTGCACGGGGTATCCGGATTGCCGGACCACCCGCCGCCTCGATCAGGGCAAAAAGGTTCCTGACATCCCCCTGGAGGAAACCTGCCCGCAGTGCGGCCGCAACCTGGTGATGCGCCACGGGCGCTATGGAGAATTCGTCTCCTGCTCCGGCTACCCGGAATGCAAGTACATCAAGCAGAACTTCATTGGGGTGAAGTGCCCGGAGTGCAAGGAAGGCGAACTGGTGGAGAAGAAGGCGCGCCGCCGGGGAAATGTCTTCTACGGCTGCTCCAATTACCCGAAGTGCGATTTTACTTCCGCTTCCAAGCCGGTGGCAGAAGCCTGCCCGGAATGCGGCAGCCCCTACCTGCTGGAGAAAACACTGAAAGCCGGAACGTTCCTGGTTTGTCCCAATAACCGGCGACCTTCAGCGGAGGGCGAAGAGGGGCCGGAACCCAAGCGTCGCGCCCGCAAAGGCAAAGCGCCGGCGAAAGCGCAGGAAGCGCCCACCGCAGCCTGCGGTTACCTTCGCCCCCTGGAGACTGAGGTGGTCGCGTCCTGATCTCCTGAGGCCTTCCGGTATTTCCCAAGCCTTACTCTTCCTGAGAGTGGGAGATTGCCCGCGGCCTCTGTTATATTCCGAGAGAGTTTCCAGAGAAGGCAGCATCCGGGCCGTCCGTCATGAAAGCTGGAAAATTTGTCTTCCTACGCGGCGGTTGAGATGCTTCTCTGAGCACACACGCACACGGGACGCGAATGGACTTCGCCAAAGAACGTGTTTTTGCCATCCAGGAATACTCGCTCCTGGCTTGGCGCTCGATCACCAACCTGTTCCGTCATCCCCGCTATGTCTCGGATGCCCTGCAGCAGGCCGACTCCATCGGCGTAGGCTCCATTCCCATCGTTGTCCTTACCGGATTTTTTACCGGCGGAGTATTGGCCCTGCAAAGCGCCAATTCGCTGGCCCGTTTCGGGGCGCTTTCTCTTACCGGACAGCTGGTATCGCTCTCCATGGTCCGCGAACTGGGGCCCGTGCTTACCAGCCTGCTGGTCACGGGACGCAATTCCTCCGGCATGGCCAGCGAACTGGGGTCCATGCGCGTGACCGAGCAAATCGACGCCATGCGCGCTCTGGGCACCGATCCCACAAAAAAACTGGTGACTCCCCGGGTGATCGCGACCATTTTCATGCTGTTCTTTCTCACCATCATCTCGGATCTGGTGGGAATGGCGGGCGGCAACATGGTGGTTGCCCTCTTTCTTGGGCTGGACAGCTATCAATACTGGAATAGCGCGTATCAGTCCCTGGTGTATGCCGACGTATTCATGGGCCTGACCAAACCCCTCCTGTTTGGCTTCATCATTGCCACCATCGGCTGCTACTACGGGCTGACTGCCACCGGCGGCACTCAGGGAGTGGGAAAGGCGACAACGCAGGCCGTGGTTGCCTCTTCCATTTTGATTCTGGTCGTGGACTTTTTCTACACCCGCCTGCTGCTGGTTATTTTTGGAATGCGCTGATGGTCACTCTGGCAGCGAATCCGGCCGCGCCCTCTTCTCCAGGCGCCGAAAGTAAAGCTCCGGTCGTATTCGAAGATGTCCACAAAGCCTTCGGGCGGGAGGAAGTGCTGGACGGCATCTCCTTTCAGCTGCGTCGCGGAGAAACCAAGGTGCTGCTGGGTGTTTCGGGTTCGGGCAAGACCACTATCCTGAAGCTCGCCATGGGACTGCTCAAGCCCGACAGCGGCCAGATCTGGACCCTGGGCACGGAAGTAAGCCAGATGCGGGAGGAGGACCTGTTTGAGTTTCGCCGCAGCATCGGCATGGTCTTTCAGGAGAGCGCTCTGTTCGACTCCATGACCGTGCGGGAGAACGTGGGTTACCGGCTTTACGAGGAAAAGCTTCCCGAGGAGGAGATTGAACAGCGGGTACTGGAAGTTTTGCGCTTTGTGGAGTTGGAACGCACCATCGATCAGCTTCCAGCGTCGCTTTCCGGCGGCATGCGGCGGCGGGTGGCAATCGCCCGTGCCCTGATCACCCGCCCTGAGCTCCTGCTTTATGACTCACCCACCGCGGGGCTCGACCCTGTCACTTCCACGACCATCATCGAACTGATTGTGAAACAGCGCGATTTCTATCACACCAGCGCGCTGATGGTGACTCACCGTCTGCAGGACGCCTTCATTATGGCCACTCACACCTACGATCCGGACAAGAATGCGATGCAGCCCCTGCCCCAAGGGCAGGTGAATCCGGATACCAGCTTTCTGATTCTGCGCGACGGCGGGGTGATCTTCGACGGCTCCGCGCCGGAGCTGGCGCAAAGCGAGAACGAGTACATCCGGGAATACCTGGCGTAGGCAAAGGCAGCCTGGTTGGAGCTGGCCGACCTCCATGCAGGATCAGCAATTCAGTTGCGGGCTATTCGCGCGACTTCTTCTTGATTTCGATACTTAGGCGCTTGATCTTCTGATTCAGGGTGGAAAGCGGGACGTGGAACTGCTCGGCGGCCTCGGTCTGGTTCCAGTTGCACTTCTCCAGCATGTCGACGATGATGCGCCGCTCGCAATCTTCTACGATGTCGAACAGAGAAGCGTCGAGCTTGCCTTGCATGAGGGGCATGCGGTCGGCGCGGCCGCCGACGGTTTCCGGCAGCAGGTCCGGAGTGACCACCGCTCCTGTGGAGAGGACCACGGCGCGCTCGATCACGTTTTCCAGTTCGCGCACGTTGCCAGGCCATGAGTAGTCGATCAGGATGCGCATGGCTTCCCGGCTGATCTGGCTCACCGGACGCTCATTCTCGGCGGCGAACTTGCGGAGGAAGAACTCGGAAAGCATCGGGATATCTTCGCGGCGCTGGCGGAGAGGCGGCAAATCAACCGTAATGACATTCAGACGGTAGTAGAGATCTTCGCGGAACTTGCCGTCACGCACCGCCTGCTGCAGGTTGACGTTGGTGGCGGCAATGATGCGCACGTCCACCTGAATTTCCTGGATTCCGCCCAGGTGCATGAATTTGCGGTCCTGCAGCACGCGCAGGATTTTCGCCTGGGTTTCCAGGCCCATGTTACCGATCTCGTCCAGGAAAAGCGTGCCCCGGTCGGCGACCTCGAACAGTCCCTTCTTGGCGGCGATGGCGCTGGTAAACGCGCCCTTCACATGGCCAAACAAAGTCGATTCCAGCAAGTCGGCCGGCATGGACCCGCTATTGACCGGGACAAAAGGACGGTCCCTGCGCGGCGAGTTGGCGTGAATGGCCTTGGCGATCAGCTCCTTGCCAGTGCCGCTTTCCCCCTGCAGCAGCACCGTGGAGCGGCTTTGCGCCACCTGCGCCACCAGGTCGAAGGTGCGCAGCATGGCTTCGCTCTTGCCCACGATGTTTTCGAAGTTGTAGCGCTGCTTGAAGGCGCGCTTGAGCTGAATATTCTCTTCTTCGGTGCGGCGCTGGGTGATCACCAGGCGCAAATCGGCAAGCAGCTTTTCGTTGTCCCAGGGTTTCTGGATAAAGTTGCTGGCCCCGCCTCGCATGGCAGCCACCGCATTCTCCAGGGTGCCGTAGGCGGTGATCATAATGACGGGCAAGTCGGAATGGCGCTCGCGGATCTCGGAAAGCACGTCCAGGCCGTTGCGGTCTGGCAGGGCAAAATCCAGCAGGACGGCGTCCAGCGGCTGCTCCGCCAGGCGCGTCAGCCCTTCTTCCGCATTGGCAGCGGAGTACACCGAGTACCCATCGGCATCCAGCAGGATTTCCAGCGACTCCCGGATGGAGGCCTCGTCATCAATGATCAGAACGGCGCCGCCGCCCTGCTCTCGGTTGCCGGAAGAAGGCGGGATCATAACCGCTTCAGCCATTCCCACCCCACAGAACTAATTACTCCTATACTCCCACAGCCTTGCGCATGAGGGGAAATTCCAAAGTGAACGTGGTGCCCACGCCTACGCGGCTGGTCACGCTGATTTTTCCCGCGTGTTCCTGAATGATGCCGTAGGTGACCGCCAGTCCCAGGCCAGTTCCGCGCTTGCCCTCCCGGGGCACGGTCTTAGTGGTGAAGAAGGGGTCGTAAATGCGCCCCAAGTGCTCCTGGGAAATGCCTGCCCCGCTGTCGCTCACCATCACCTTCACGCCATCGCCATTGGCCGTGGCAATGCGCAGCACCCCGCCTTCCAACATGGCATCCCTGGCGTTCAGGAACAGGTTCAGGAATACTTGTTGCAGCTTGCCGGGATTGCCGTTGATGCGCGGAAGGCTCTCCAGCAGCTCCATGTCGACCCTCACGCGGGCGGTCTTGAACGGGTGCTCCAGCAGCGTCAGGGTGTCGCGGATCACCTTGTTCAGGTCCACGTCCGCGAACTCGGCCCCGCTGGTGCGCGAGAAATTCAAAAGATTATTGACGATCTCGGAGGCGCGGAACGTTTGCCGGGTGATCTTGTCCAGCAGGTCGGCCTTCTTGGGCTCGTCCTGGACCTGCTTGGCCAGCATCTGCGCGTACGAAGAAATCACCGCCAGCGGGGTATTGACCTCGTGCGCCACCCCGGCCGCCAGCAGGCCGATGGAGGAAAGCTTCTCCGCCTGGGAAAGCTGCGACTCCAGCGCGATGCGCTCGGTAATGTCGTCCACGATAATCAGCCGCCCGATCACCTTGAAGCTGCGCGTTACCAGCGGCGCGATGGCGATATTGGTCACGCGGCTCTCGCCCGAAGGCGTGTTCAGCGGAAACTTGTAAAGATTGTGGATGCCCGGTGTCTGGCGGAAACGATAGAACTCCTCCAGGAACTGTGGCGGGAAGACCTCGCTCAGCGCCTTGCCGCGCGCCTGCCACCGGGGCAGCGCGTACATGACTTCCATCTGCGAGTTCCAGAACTCGACGCGGTCTTCCAGATCGACCGCGAAGACGCCCACGCTGATGGACTCCACAATGTTTTCGTTGAAGTCCTTCAGCCTCTCGTATTCAGTCACCTTCTGTTCGAGCGAAGCATAGAGGCGCGCATTCTGAATGCCGATGCCGAGGTAACCGGCCAGCGCTTCCAGCAGCTCCACATCGTCGCTGGACAGGAAATCTCCCTGGGCGGTTTTACCCAGCCCCAGCACCGCGATCACGCGGTTCTGTACCTGGCAGGGGATGAAGTAATTCAGGTCCAGCTTGGCAATGGTACGCTGCGCGCTCGCGGACTCGCGCACCACCTGCTGGGTGTTATCGAAAAACAGGTGGCCCGCCGCCATTTCCGCCTGGTGCTCGGCCAGGAAGCCCAGGTCGAGATCGCTGGTTTCTGACATTCCAAAGGACTTTGCCAGGAGGAAACGCTCCGGGGTTTCCGCCTCCGAGAGGAAAATCGCCATACGCGAGACCAAGAGGGTGCGCGTAATGCGGTCCACGGTGGAGGTGAGCATCGCGTCCAGGTCGAGCTGCGAGCTCATGTCGCGTCCGAACTCCAGCAAGGTGCGGCGATAGTCGTAGCGCTTGCGATAGAAAACGCGGTCCAGGCGCTCCTGGATATAGTTCTTAAAAGGATCGAAGAGTAGGGCCGTAACCACAATGGCCACAATCATGCCCAGCGGTCCGGCGCTGGGCAGGCGCGCATGCACGATTTCCGCGGCCAGCCCCACGGCAGCGAAGTAGATGGCTGCAATGGCAGCCGCGGCCGTGGTATAGACCATGCCCCGCTTGAAGATCAGGTCAACGTCAATTAAGCGGTAGCGGAAGATGGCGTAGCCGAAAGTTAGCGGCAGAAACACCAGCGACAGCACCGAAACCTTCATCAGCGGAGTGGCTTGCGCGCCGCCCAGGTAGGGGATCACGTAAAGGAGCGTGAAGGGAGCGATTGCCAGCGTGGTTCCGCGCGTCACCCACTTCAACTGCTGCCGCAAAATGGGTGTATCCGCCTGCCGGTAGGTGTGCCAGAGCACCGCCGTCGCCAGCAGGAAGAATCCGGCCAGGTAGGACATTTCCACCCGGTCGAGGTTGTAGCGCAGCACTTCGCTGGCAGCCAGGAACTGGATGATGAAAACGTGCGCGGCCATCAGCACCGCGGCCGGCAAATAGCAGGCGGTAACCAGCCAGCGATGCCTGCGCACAATACCCTTGGGGTGCGGATAGGTAAGAACAAAATGCAGGAACAGAGCGGGCTGCAGAAGCTCCGCCGCCACATTGGACCAGTAGATGATCCAGTCGAAATCGTTCAGCCTGCCGGTGTAATGGAAGGCATAGAAAACGAAGGAAACCAGGCAGAACAGGTAGAAATGCGTCGACTTGGGGGCGGTCCAGCGCCTGAGCAGGACATAAATCCCGATGCCCAGGTAGATCAGCGCAATGAATCGCAGGCCGAGGTTCACCGAGCGGTCATAGGGGATCAGAATGACCGAGGCGTTCACCGGAACGCCCTTCCGCATCAGCCCGTACTCGACTTTGTTCCAGGTGCCGGCGCGGAAAATCTCACGGCTGAGCTGCGGGAAGCCGGCCACATCCTGGCCGTTCACCTGCAGCACTGTATCCCCAACCTTGATTCCCGCCTTTTCGCCGGGACCGTCATGCTGCACGCGCTTGGCTATCAGGCTGCCGTTCTGCTCTACCCACCAGACCCCATCATAGGGGATCTCAAAGTCTTGTTCCTTCCTCCAGTTGATGTACCCGAACGCCACCGCCGCAATCGTAAAGACTGCCAGCAGGGAGGCTACAAACCGGGTGTAGGACTCTCTCTTCATCGAACCGGGCACACCAACGCGCTTCTCCAAGGATACAAATGGAGCGGGACCGACCTTATCTTGCAACTCAGGTGCCACAAGTACGCTGCTTCCAAAAGGCCAAAGGGTTACTTTGTGACCGATTTATGCCAGCTCCCATGATGATAGCAGCGACCTGCAAACAAAATTACTGATTTTGGAATTTCGCCTATGGATTGTTGTATCTAGCACGATATGGGGTTTTTAGACGGAACGGCAAGGCGAAGACGACCGGAACACAAGGTGGACATCTATTTACTCTTTAGTAAATACACGGGTCAGTTAGCGGCTGAGGAAAACCGGCCTACCGAGGCGTTGCAGAAAAGATTCATTCGCATTGGGGATGTTCCGAGCCAGCAGATCTGGTGCACAGCGGCCCAGCATCTGGCGGATATCCGAAGGCTTCTCATAGTGGGCCAGCCGCGAAAAGAATTTTGCCGCCTCGCGCCGGGTCTGGCAGGGAGGCAGGTGCTGGGGTTGCGAGACGGCATCCTGGGGCTCTGCCAGTCGCGAAGGCTCGAGGTCTAGCTGAGCCAGCAAACCTGAATTCTGCGCGGCCGGCACTTCCTGCAATGGAAGCATCCTGCGGTCACGATGGGCCAGCCGGAAAGCGGCGATCTGCAGCCGCGGATCGTTGCGTCTTTCCTTACGCAGTTCGCACAATTGAAGCGCCGTGCTGGTTACTCCCCTCTCGTCCCCTTGCAGCACCGCGGACTCCATTTCGACGAACAGCGCCTCGGTCCGGATATCGACGTCCTGGGTAGTGGACATCCGCAGTACGGCGGCCGCTTTCTCGTGAGCCTGCGCCGGCTGGGAACTCACGAACAGCGCCTGGCGGGCTTCCCAAAGCAATTGCAATTCGGCGGAAGAAGCTGGCGAGGTGGTTGTGACAGGCACACTGCTTTCCGGACGACGCGCGCCCCGTGCGGACAGCGCCATGCAGCTTGCTGCCAGCGCCGCTACGGCACACAGCCTGGCTGAACTTTGCCGGACCGCGGACCAGCGGCTGGAACGTGACGACATTTCCTCCGAACGGTTCATGCTGTGCAGCGCTTGCACGTGGCAGCGTCTCCGGGTTCGCCCATTCGCCTCTGCAAAGGAGCACCAGAACAGATTGCCCCCACGCCCACGGGGAACCCTCCAGTATGGCGATGGCGAAGCTTAACGGGAATGGACGGAAGCGCCTAGTAACCTTCGGGATTAGACCTTAGAAATCGGGCAAAAACCGGAACCAGGCGGGAATCGCCCCCAGCCGCTCCTGAAGCGATTCCCGCTTTGCACACGGCTCCCTGTCTGGAGCTAGAGGTTTTCCGCGCGCTTTCGGATGAAGGCGGGCACATCCAGATCATCGTCTTCAAAGCTCCCTTTCACGGAGCTCTTTACCTCTTCCAGAGACCCATATTCGCGCTGCGGAAGAGAGGGTCGCTCAGCGGCAGGCTCGGGCTGCGCTGCGGCCTGGGGTTGCTCTGGTTCCACCGGCTCTGGCTGGGTGGCGACCGGGTCCGGCGCGGGCGGAGCGTAGCTGGTGATGCGCGGCTGCGTAATTGGAGTGACGGAGTGTGCGCGGTCCTGGTGCACCCCATGCTCGGAACGGAACCCGGTGGCGATCACCGTGATCTTCACTTCGTCCTTCATGTTCTCATTGAGCACAGCTCCGAAGATGATGTTGGCATCTTCGTGGGCCGCGCTCTGAATGATGGTGGACGCCTGGTTCACCTCCGCCAGCTTCAGGCTGCTGGAACCCGTTACATTAATCAGGATGCCGCGGGCGCCGTCGATAGCTCCGGCCTCCAGCAGGGGAGAAGCGATGGCGCGCTGGGCGGCGATGGTGGCGCGATCGTCGCCCTTGGCGCTGGCCGTTCCCATCACGGCGTATCCCATTCCGGCCATGATGGTCTTCACATCGGCAAAATCGCGGTTGATGATGCCGGGTATGGTAATGATGTCGCTGATGCCCTGCACCGCCTGGCCCAGAATGTCGTCGGCGACGCGGAAGGACTCGAAGAATCCGGCATTCTGCGCCACAGCCAGCAGCTTTTCGTTGGGGATCACGATCATGGTGTCCACCGAATCGAGCAACTCGGCAAGGCCGCGCTCGGCCTGCTGCATGCGGCGGCGTCCTTCAAATCCGAAGGGCTTGGTCACCACCGCCACCGTCAGCGCGCCCAGCTCGCTGGCCAGGGAAGCGATGATGGGAGCAGCGCCGGTGCCGGTGCCGCCACCCAGGCCGGCGGTGACGAACACCATGTCTGCCCCTTCCAGCGCTTCGATGATCTTGTCGGCGTCCTCCAGCGCTCCCTTGCGGCCAACTTCCGGATTGGCGCCCGCGCCCAGACCATTGGTGAGCTTGACGCCCAGTTGGATCTTTTGCGGCGCATGCGACATCTGCAGGGCCTGCAAGTCGGTGTTGGCGGTAATGAACTCCACGCCCTCCATGCGGGCGTCGATCATGCGGTTGACAGCGTTGCTGCCGCCGCCGCCGACTCCGATGACCTTGATCTTGGCGGCGTTGCGCGGATCTTCGTTGAACTGGATGCGGATGCCGTTCTCAGACACGTTTCACTCCTTTTTGTCTCATCGTTCGGCTAAAGGCCTGGGAGCTCACGCTCCTCTTCTGGCAAACAGGGATTTCAGCCTGGAGGCCAGCGTTTCCTCCTGCTGGCTATGCGCCAGGCGCGCGCGATTTCCATACAGCACCAACCCGATGACGGTGGCGAACTCCGGCTCGCACAACTCGGCGGGCATGCGCGAAATGGGGGAGGGCTCGCCCAGCCGCGAGGGCTTGCGCAGCACCGATTCTGCAATCTCGGCGATATGCTGCAAGCGGGCGGCCCCACCGGTCATGACCACGCCGGCGTTGCACAGGTCGAAGACTCCACCGTGACGCAGATTGTCCCGCACCAGCTCGAACAGCTCCCGTGCCCGCGGTTCCAGGATTTCTCCCAGCAGCCGCTGCGACATCAGCCGCGAGGGCCGGTCGCCGACCGAGGGCACCTCGACTTCGTTGCCTTCCGGAATGCGGGTGACCGAGGCGCAGCCGAAGACCTTTTTGATCTTGTCGGCGTCCGACAGCGGGGTACGCAAGCCCACGGCTACGTCGTTGGTGAAGTGATCGCCGCCTACGGGGACGACTCCGCTGTGAATCACCGCGCCCTCGTAAAACACCGCAATTTCGGTCGAACCCGCGCCCATATCGAGGACGCAGGCGCCCAGGTCGCGCTCCTCGGGACGAAGCACGGCGTCGGCACAGGCGAGACCTTCAAATACAGTGTCGTCGACGTGAATGCCGGCGCGGTTGAGAACCGTCACCACGTTCTGCACGGCGCTTCCGGCGGCGGTGACCATGTGGACTTTCACCTCCAGCTTGGAGGCCATCATGCCGGCGGGCTCGCGAATGCCGGACTGGTCGTCGAGGATGAAATCCTGGGGAAGCAGGTGCAGAATCTTGCGGTCCACGGGCAGGCTGATGGCGCGGGCGTGCTCCACCGCCTGGCGAACGTCGTCGCGGGTAATCTCGCGGGGACGGGCGCCGATGCTGATGCCGCCGTGGCTGTTCAGCCCGCGCACATGCGAGCCGGCAACGCCGACAATTGCGTTTTCAATGGGAGCCCCGCTGGAATTTTCCGCCTGCTCCACCGCTCTTTGTACGGAAACGACGGCCTTGTCCAGATCGACGATCAGGCCTTTGCGCGAGCCCCGCGATTCGGCCATGCCATGCCCGCGGTAGCGCAGACCATATTCGCTGGTTTCCGCCACCAGGACGGCGGTCTTGGCGCTGCCGAGATCGATTGCGGTAAGCAGATTGGAATTCAGTTTAGCCATGAGCCCGTGAACACTTTTTTGCCGCGGAGGAACATTGGCAATCAGCAATTGGCAAAACCCCAAAAGCAGATTCCCCGCTGCGCTCGGAATGACAAAGCGAATGCGAACTGCCAAACTGCCAACTTGGGAAATCCCGCTTCTTCATTTCTGCTTCGCCTTGCTATTTCTGCTTTGCCTTATTACTCGGTTCGTCCGCGTTCAAGATCACCTGGCGCTCATAGCGGAGATCGACTGAGCGCAGGCTCTTATACTGCTGGCGCCACTGCTGCACGTTGGCCAGGAAAATCTTGTAGCGGGGCAGAAAGTCCGACGTGCCCAGATGAACCAGCACATCGTCATCACCGTCCGAGGTTGTAATCTTCACGTCGTCGGGATCGGAAAGATCCACCTCGCTCAGCGCCTGCGAATAGTTGCCGCCCTCGGCATCAAGGTCCCGCAGCAGGGTCTCATAAATCTTCATGCGCGCCATGCGCAGCGAAGGCGGATCGGAGTCGGACAGCCCCACAATCACTGGAAAGGAGTACTTTTCCGGCTTGCCCCGCGCGATGGCCCCCGGGCGCACCGGCGGCAGATCGATGATGACTCCCTTGTCGTCCACCAGATGGATCTTGGAACCAAGCTTGGCAAAGGCCACGGGAGTGCGCTCCCGAACCTCGACGCGGATACGATCGGGAAGAAGCCGTCCTACCGACGCCGACTCCACCCAGGGAATCTCTTCCAACTGGCGGCGGCGGTCTGCCAGGGGCACAAAGAAGACGTTGCGCCCAATGTCCCCCCCCATGACGTCCATGATCTGCGCCCGGCTGACGTGCGGTCCTCCGATCACCTCGATGTTGTCGCTGGTGTCCAGGCGAAAGCGCCAGGAATGGACACCGTAGCGGTAAACCGCTCCCGCCGCCGCGCCCGTGGCCCCCACGATGGACAGAACTATGATGGCAACCTTCAGGCGATCGGCCGTCTTGCGAGGCAAGGCTCCGCGGCGCACGGGAACACGCTTCTGTCCGCGGTGGAATGCCGGTTCCTGCTCGGTTTCCAGGTCGAGAAGCCGGGGATCCAGATCCTCCAGATTCAAACCAGCAGAATCAGAGACGGTGCCGCGTGGTGTCAGATCGTCGCCGGGAATGCGTGGACCAAAATTCCGCGCCATGGATCAGGAGGGTCGCCAGAACCTCGAGGTGAAAATCACTTGTCAGTCACTATAGCTGCTGGGGCTGTGGATATCGAAAGAGAAAATGGCGCTGGGCACAGAGAAGGTAAACGAAAAAATCGCGCGCGGGAACCGCTTACAAGCCAAGAGGCGGAGGGCACGGCCGCGGGACAGCCGAGTCTGCAACATCTGCCGCTTCCGACCTGGCGGCGTGCTGCGCGATCCGCACCGCAGACTGCGTGTTGCCGAGCACTGCCTGAAAGTAAACCAGGGCGTATAGCACGGAAGGCCGCTCCACCTGGAGCCGCTCCGTAAGCGGCACAAAGGCCAGTCCCACGGCCAATCCAATAGAGGCTCCGAGTTTTACCAGGCTTGCGGACACAGTCGAACTCCGTTGGGCTAATTCATAAGACGACAAAGGGCGGCTTTTGTTGCGCAAGACTGAAGAAAAAGTTGCCATGCTAAGTTGCTTTCATCCCGAGTGGAACCGGGCGACTGCAGAAAGCGAAGTGGAGTCGAGGGATCCTGTTACCACACCAGGCGCTCACCGGAAATTGGACGACACCGCCGATTCGCGCTGGGATTCGAGCAGGGCCAAAACCTGGGGACCGAGCTGTGAAATGGATCCCGCTCCGAGGGTCAGAATGGCATCCCCGGGCTGGGCGCGGCCGGCGGCGGCTTGCGCCGCCTCCTGGAAGGAAGCTGCGTAGGTTGCGGAATGGCCTTCGCCGGTCACAATGCGCTGCGCCAGCTTCTCCGCGGTAATGCCCGGCAGGGCAGCTTCACTGGCGGCATAGATGTCGAGGACGAACACCGAAGCTGCAAGCGCGAAGGCCTGCGCAAAATCGTCCATCAGGGCCTGAGTGCGGCTGTAGCGATGCGGCTGAAAGATGACGTGAATGCGGCGGTATCCGCACTCGCGCGCGGCCGCCAGAGTGGCGCGGATTTCCGTGGGATGGTGGCCATAGTCATCGATGACGGCAACGCCCCGGGCCGCGCCTTTGAGCTGAAAGCGGCGATCCACTCCCCGGAAGCTGGCCAGCGCGTTGCGGATGTGGTCGGGATGGAGATCCAGACCCATGCCCACAGCAATCGCAGCGGTTGCGTTCAGCACGTTATGGGTGCCGGGGACCTGAAGCTGGAATTCGCCCAGATCGGCCGCCCCAAAATGCACGCGGAAACGGCTGAGCGGGGCGGAACCCCGTAAAAGAACCGAATTCCCCGAACGTTTGAGGGCCAACGACGTTTCCAATTCGGCAATGTGGAAGTCTGAACCGGATCTGGTCCCATAGGTCACGGTCCGGCGCTGGACCTGGGGCAAAAGATTCCACAGCAGATCATTGTCGCTGCAGGCGACCACCGTACCGTAAAAAGGAACGCGGTCCATGAACTCGACAAAGGTGCGCTCAATGTCGGCCAGGTCGCGGTAGCAGTCCAGGTGCTCGCGATCAATGTTGGTGACGACGGCCAGAATGGGCGAGAGCTTCAGGAAGGAGCGGTCGCTCTCGTCGGCTTCGGCAACCAGGTATTGCGACTTGCCCAGCCGGGCGTTGGAGCCCATGGAATCCACGCGTCCGCCGACGACGACCGTGGGATCGAAGCCCCCGGCAGCCAGCACGGTGGCAATCATGGAGGTTGTGGTCGTCTTGCCATGCATGCCGGCGACCGCAATGCCGTACTTCAGCCGCATCAGCTCCGCCAGCATTTCGGCGCGGGGAATCACGGGAATTTTCAGGCGGTGGGCTTCCACCACTTCGGGATTGTCGCGGGAAACCGCGGAGCTGACCACGACTACCTCGGCGCCGTGGACGTTTTCCGCGCGATGTCCTTCAAACACCAGTGCGCCCAGCCACGACAGCCTGCTGGTGGCGGCGGAGGACTTAAGGTCCGAGCCGGTGACGCGATATCCCAGGGTCAGGAGCACCTCGGCAATGCCGCTCATGCCACTGCCGCCGATTCCTACAAAATGAACGCCCTGGATTTTTGCGAACATGCTCTGAATAAGATCCATGCTACCAAGAGAGCCGGACCGTGTCCTGCGCAGGCGGAGCGCGCCAGGGTGACGATCGATATACCGAGCTGGGAATTACGGCCGGGACTAGGCTCCTAAGGCAGTCTTTTCTTCGAACTTACCGGCAAGGCCGGCCGCCATCCGGGCAATGTTCCTGGCCGCGCCGGGATGGGAAAGCTCACGAGCCCTTTCGCCCATTTGTCTGACGCTAGCGCGATCGCCCAACAACGAGCTAACGCTTTGCACAATCCGCTGCGGACTCAGCTCCGATTCAGCAATCACTATCGCTGCCCCGGCCTGCGCAAGCGCCTCGGCATTGCGCCGCTGGTGATCGTCGGCGGCATGAGGAAAAGGAATAAAGATGGAGGCTTTCCCGGCGGCCGTAATCTCAGCAACCGTGCTCGCCCCTGAGCGAGCCAGGATGAGATCAGCCGCGGCGAAGACCCGCGGCATGTCTTCAATGAAAGAAGAGACTTCCGCGGAAAGGCCCGTTCCCCAGGTGGCGCGCAAGTATTCCGTTTCCACAAAGGGGTAGTCCCGTTCTCCGGTCTGGTGAATGATGTGCAAGTTGGGCAGAGCAGCAGTCAAACCAGGCAAGGCGCCCACGATCGCCTGATTGATGGCGTGCGCTCCCTGGCTTCCGCCAAAAACCAGCAGAGTGGGACGAGTACCCGCCGGACGCTCGGGAATCTCAAAGAACTCGCGGCGAACGGGAACACCCGTGACCTGGGCGCGACGGAACAGGCGGGCGGTTTGCTCAAAATGCACGGCGGCCCCACTCACGAAGCGGGCTACCACCCGGTTGGCGAACCCGGGCACCAGGTTCGGCTCAAACGCCAGAGTGGGAATGCCGGAGAGAATCGCCGCCAGCATCGCCGGGCCGGAAGCATAACCGCCGACTCCGATCACCACGTCCGGGCCGAATTCCCGCAGCATGCGCGAGGCAATCACCACGGCCCGGGGCAGGGCAAACAAAGTCTTAAGACGGCGCAGCACACTGACGTTCTTGAGCGCGCCTACCTCAATCAGCTTAAGAGAAAAGCCCGCGGGGGGAACCAGGCGGTTCTCGATCCCCCGGGAAGTGCCGATGAACAGGACCTCCGCGCCATAGAGCTCGCGCAGTTCGCGGGCAATCGCCAGGGCCGGGATCACGTGGCCCCCCGTACCGCCTCCTGCAAGAATGACGCGCATAGAAAAAGACCAGCAGAGAACCCACACCACCCTCGCGGACTCCGCCGGCGGTGCTTACTCCGCATGTTGTGTGATGTTCAGCAGAACGCCCACGCTGGCGAGCATCACGAACAGGGAGGAGCCTCCGGAAGAAATGAACGGCAAGGGTATGCCCTTAGTAGGCATGAGGCCCAGCACAACACTGATATTGATGAGCGCCTGCACCACCACCATGGAGACAATTCCGGTCGCCAAGTAGCGGGCGAACAGGTCCTGAGTAAGGACGGCCGCCCGGATGCCTCGATATAAAAAGATGGCAAACAGGGCCAGCACGAACAGACAACCCAAAAGCCCCAGTTCCTCGGCAATGACCGCATAGATAAAGTCGGTATGAGGCTCAGGAAGGTAGAACAGCTTCTGCTTCCCTTCCATCAATCCCAGCCCGGTCAGGCCGCCTGTCCCCACGGCAATCAGGGACTGAATCACGTGGAAGCCGCGACCCTGGGGGTCGGAAAACGGGTCGAGAAATGCCAGAATGCGGTTGTAGCGCCAGGCCACCCGGATGACCAGGACAGTAAAACAAAATGGGCATGGGAGCCAACGCATAGGCGAAATAGCGCATTCGCATGCCGGCAACGAAGAGAATGATGGCGGCAATGGCGCAGCAGGCCACGCCCGTGCCCAGGTCGGGCTGCAGGACAATCAGACCGGAAAGAGCGGCGGCCGGCAGCACGGCGGGAATTAGAGTGCGGCGCCAGTCATCCATCAGCCGGGCGCGGGACTCGAGAAACCAGGCGAGAAACAGAATAATGGAGGGCTTGGCAAGCTCCGATGGCTGAAAGGAAAGCCCGCCGAAACGGATCCAACGGTGCGTATTGTGCGAGCGGTCCAGAAAGAACACCGCGATCAGCAGCAGGGTCGTAATCCCCATCAGGGAAAAAACCACCGCCGGCTGCTTATAGCGGCGGTAGTCGAGCCGCATGAGGGCGAACATGGCCCCCAGACCTGCCACGGCCCAGGCAAACTGGCGAATCACAAAGGTATAAGGAGAGCCAAATCGCTCCTTGGCGATCACGGCAGAGGCGCTGAACACCATTACCAGTCCGAGAAACACCAGCAGCAGGGTTACAACGAACAGAGATTTATCTACGCTGATGCGTTTGGCCATGGGGGAGAAAAGCTTTCAGACTAGCTTTGGCTTTTAGCATTTGGAGCTTGTGGAAGGAAAGTCCTGAGTGTGGTGCAAGGGCCGCTGCTCTTTCCAAAACGGAAACCGGGGCACTCGCCACAGGGTTGAGATGGCAGAAAACCGCTTCGAGCTAACAGCTAAAGCTGTCTCACGCGGCATTCCCGGTCTTGGCCGCCAGGGAATCCACCAGTTCCTTGAATACCCGCCCGCGGTGTTCGAAGTTTTCGAACTGGTCGAAGCTGGCGCAGGCAGGAGCGAGCAGGACCACGTCTCCGGGGACTGCGTCGGTCATGGCCTTCTTCACGGCCAGCTCCAGGGTACCGGCGGGAACGATTTCCACTGCGCCGGCAATCTGGGACTCAATTTTGGCTGCTGCCGCTCCGATGGTGTAAACCCGCTTGGCGCGTTCCCGCAGCAGCGGAGCCAGGACGGAGTAGTCCGAGCCCTTGTCCTTCCCTCCCAGAATGATATGGACGTTGTGAAAGGACTCCAGAGCCTTGATGGTGGCGTCGACGTTGGTGGCCTTGGAGTCGTTGTAGTACTCGACGCCAAGGAGGGTCGCCACATGCTCCAGGCGGTGTTCGACGGCCCGAAAAGCGCGCACAGCAGTGGCCATGCGGCCCGGCTCGCAACCGCTGATCCCGCCGGCGCAAACCGCGGCCAGAACGTTCTCCAGATTGTGAGCGCCCTTCAGCGGAATGTCTTCGACAGGCAGGACCGCAGTCTCGGCCCCATCCTTGCCCTGGCGAAACACCACCTCCCCGTTGCGGACAAAGGTTCCCTGCTGCACCTCTTTTCTGCGGCTGAACCAGAAAACCTGCGCCTTCAGGCCTTCGGCCATGCGAACGCAGTTGGCGTCATCGGCGTTGAGGACGGCCCGGTCGACGGAAGTCTGGTTTTCGAAAATGCGCTGCTTGGCTGCGATGTAGGCTTCCATGGTGCCGTGGCGGTCGAGGTGATCAGGAGTGACGTTCAGGACCACCGCCACTTCCGGACGGAAGCTCTCGATGGTCTCGAGCTGAAAGCTGGAAATCTCGAGCACATTCCAGCTCTGGGGCGACGACTTGTCCACCAGCGAAATCACGGGAGTGCCGATATTTCCACCAAGCAGCACTTCCCGGCCGTCCGCCGACAGGATTTCGGCAATAAGCGAGGTGGTAGTGGTCTTGCCGTTCGACCCGGTAATCGCAACCGTGTGTCCCTCCAGAAATCGCGAAGCCAGTTCGACTTCACCAATGATGCGAGCGCCCTCGTGGCGGGCGTGAGCAATCTGCGGCACGTTCAGGGGAACGCCGGGGCTGAGGACGATGAGGTCCTGCTGTTGGAAGGTGCGTTCGCCGTGCCCTCCGGCTTCCACTTCAATCCCGCGATCCAGCAGGTGGGGAATCTCGCCGCGCAGGTGCTCCTGCGGCTTGGAATCCGAGACAGTGACGCGGGCCCCGTGCTCGCGCAGGAACAGCGCCGCCGCCACGCCGGATTTTCCCAGGCCGACGACCAGAACATGCTTTCCGCTCAGGTCTTTTCCGCTGACGTCAGGTCCGCCGGCACCCACAGGCTCAGGCATTGCGATATTTCACCATAGAACCCGGGAAAAAGAAGCGGCAAAAAGACCATCAGGGAAGCTGTCCATCCGGGCAGGCTTTCGGCAGGTTCGAGCGACGGACGACGGGGTGTCTAGCGCAACTTGAGGGTGGTCAGGGCAAACAGGGCAAACACCAGGGAGGCAATCCAAAAGCGCACGATGATCTTGGATTCCGACCAGCCCAGCAGCTCGAAATGATGGTGCAGGGGAGCCATTTTAAAGATCCGCTTTTTGCGGAGCTTGTATGACCCCACCTGCAACATCACGGACAGGGCCTCGATGACAAACACTCCCCCAATAAAGGGCAGGAGCAGTTCCTGTTTAATAATGACGGCCACGGTGCCGATTGCTCCCCCCAGGGCAAGCGAACCCACGTCGCCCATGAAGACCTCGGCCGGATGGGCGTTATACCAGAGAAAGGCGATGGCGGCGCCCGACCATGGCTCCGCAGAAGATGGTTAACTCCCCCACCTGCGGCATGCGCTGCAGTTCCAGGTAGTCGGCGAAGTGGCGTGCCCGCTGACATAGGTAAGGATGGTAAGGGCGCCGGCAGCGATCATGGTGCAGCCGATCGCCAGACCGTCCAGGCCGTCGGTAAGATTCACCGCATTGCTAGAAAACGCCACCAGCAGCGCAACAAAGACGATGAACGGGAGGAACGCCAGCGGCCACAGGTGGCCGTGGTGCAGCAGCGGAGGAATGACCAGGTCCGGATGGACCGTCTTGAAGAAAGGAAGCATCAGAGGCGTGGAATACCGGCCCTTGGTGCGAGAATTACCAGCACGCAAGCCAGGGCCGCCCCGATCAGGATCTGGAGCGCCAGCTTGGTGCGGCCGTTAGCCCGAGGTTACGGCGGTTAACCACCTTAAGGTAGTCGTCGGCGAAACCGATGGCGCCAAATCCCACGGTGGACAGCACCGCCAGCCATACGTACACATTGTGACAGATCGGCCCAGAGCAGGGTGGGAACCACGATGGCGATCACGATCAGCAGGCCGCCCATGGTGGGCGTGCCCGCCTTCTTCTGTGGGCCTTGGGGCCTTCTTCCCGGATGTACTGGGCAATCTGGAACTCGCGCAGCCGCCGCACCACCACGGGACCGACAATCAGCCCAAGGAACAGGCGGTCAGGCTGGCGAAAGCCGTCCGGAAGGTGAGATAGCGAAAGATGCGAAAGGGGCTGAAATACTGAAACAGCACCTGATACAGCAGCCAATAAAGCAAACTCCCTACCCCTTCCCTTTAGCTTGCATTGTCATGTGCCCTTCAAGCCTGCCCCGAGCCGCGGCGCGCGAAGCCATTCAAGATTTTGAACTCGCAGTGCCCTGTTCCTGGCCTTGCTCCCGCGCTTGCAGGCGTTCGGTCCAAACCTCCAAGGCGCGCTCCAGGCGCACGCCCCGCGGGATGCCTTCAGCAGCACAACGTCTCCCGGCCGCACGTGTTGCGCAAGCCATTCGCCCGCCTGCTCGGAGGTTTCCACAAATTCGGCGTTCATGCCGGACTCGCGGGCGGCATCTACCATCTCTCGCGCTATGCCACGCACTCCCACCAGGACATCAATTTTCTCGTCCGGCCATCGAACGGCCGCTCCCGCGATGCAATTCGACCGCCGCCTTTCCCAGCTCCAGCATTTCCCCGGCAACGACGATTCGCCGTCCGGACGGGCCTCTCCGCTGGCGGGCTTCATGGCCGCCAAGGCGTTCACCATGGAATCCAGGGCTTTTGGATTGGAATTGTAGCAATCGTTGATGACAGTCACGCCGCCTAGCTGCAACACCTGGCCCCGCTTGTCGGGCGGCGACAGCAAAAGCAGGGCCGCGGCGGCCGATTCCAGCGGGACTCCGCACTCCAGAGCCACGGCAACGGCCGCCAGCGCGTTGTAAATGTTGTGCTCTCCAAGCAGGGGAAGGCGGGCAGGCATGCTGGCATCCCCGGCAACAATCTGGAACGTGGAGCCTTGCAGGCCGTGGTGGTGGATGTTTTCCGCGCGCACATCGGCGGGATGATGAACGGCAAAAGTGAGCACTTTGCCGGGGAAGTCGCGGCCGAACTGGGAAACATAAGGATCGTCGCCATTCAGCACGGCCGTGCCGCTGGGCGGGAGTCCCTGAATCAGCTCGTATTTGGCGCGGGCAATTTCCGCCACGGACTCAAAGTAGCCAAGGTGAACCGGCGCGACGCAGGTCACCACTCCCATGTCCGGCAGGGCGATGCGTGCCAGCGCGGCAATTTCTCCGGCGTGCGACATGCCCATCTCCACCACGGCTAGTTCGTGCTCGCATTCCAGGCGCAGGAGTTGCAGGGGAAGTCCGAAGTGATTATTCAGATTACCTTGCGATTTCAGCACATTAAACTGCACGGAGAGCACGGTAGCCAAGGTTTCCTTGGTGGTCGTCTTGCCCGCCGAGCCCGTAATCGCAATCAGGCGGCGGGAACGCGGCCCGCACCCCGGCTCTCGGGGACCGGAAGGAGATGCCGCCCACAACTTGCGGACGGCCGTGCCGAGGGCCTGCAGGGCCTCCAGGGGATCGTCCACAAGGAGAAGTTTGTTGCCTTCGGCATAACGCGAGGAGTGCTTGCGGTCAATGACGGCTGCGACCGCGCCCGCAGCCAGCGCCGCTTCCACGAAATCGTGACCGTCCAGCCGCTCGCCTTTCACGGCGAAGAACAACTCTCCCGGCTTCAGCGTGCGGGAATCGATGGAATACCCGGTAGCGACAGCCTGGGAATCGAACCCTGAGGGCGCCATCGCTCCCGCATCTATGAACTCCGCGATCCTACCCAAGCTGAGCTTCATGAGCGACCTCCCGAGCCGGGCGCGGAACGCACCGGGGAGGCTGCGTTTTTCGCTTGGGCGTAACCGGCAGCGTGCAGCGCCTCCGCGGCAACCTCCGTCTCATTGAACGGGACCTCACCTTCGGCGGTGATTTGTACCGTCTCGTGTCCTTTGCCGGCAAGCAGCACAATATCGCCGGGACGCGCTTCGGCAATGGCCAAAACGATTGCCTTGCGGCGATCCGGCTCGACGGCATAGCGCACGCCGGTTTTCTGGAGTCCGGGAAGGGCGTCCGCGATGATGGCCAGCGGGTCTTCGCTGCGGGGATTGTCGGATGTCAGCACTACAAAATCGCTGCCCTCGCCGGCGGCTTCCCCCATCAGCGGCCGCTTGGCGCGGTCGCGGTCCCCGCCGCACCCGAACAGAGTAATGACGCGCCCATGCACGCCGTCGCGGCGGATAAACTCGCGAGCCACCGAGGTCAGGTTGCGCAGTGCATCATCGGTGTGCGCATAGTCCACGACCACGGTGAAGGGCTGGCCGCAGTCCAGGCGCTCGAAGCGGCCGGGAACGCGGTCCAGATTGGCCACGCCTGCTGCCATCGCCTCCTGCCCAACGCCGCGGGCGTAGGCGGCGGCGCATGCCGCGGCGATATTGTAGACGTTGATCTTGCCGACCAGTGGCGAAAACAAGGGAACCACTCCATCAGGAGTCGCGAGATCGAAGCGCGTGCCGTTGAGGCCGATGTCCACGTTGCGAGCGAAGAAGCCCCCGCTTTGCCAACCATAGGTCAACACCACCGGGCTGCGCGCCTTGGCATAGCGGAGCAACGAAGAGCCGTGCGGGTCGTCAATATTGATCACGGCGGCCCGTGGAGGCTCCGTCCCTACGCCCGCAAACAGCATTTTCTTTGCTTCGAAGTATTCCTCGAAGGTGTGATGGTAGTCGAGGTGGTCGCGGGTGAGGTTGGTAAACACCGCCACGTCGTAGGGAATGCCGAAGACGCGCTGCTGCGCCAGCGCATGGGAGGAGACCTCCATCACGGCTTCGCTCACGCCCTCGCCGACGGCCCGGGCAAGAAAGCGATTCAACTCCAGCGCTTCCGGCGTGGTGTGCGGCGACGGAACCACGTGCTCGCCGATATGGTACTCAATGGTACCGAGGAGCGCGGTCTTGCACCGCGCCGCGTTGAGAATGGATTCCAGCAGATACGCGGTGGTGCTCTTACCGTTGGTGCCGGTAATGCCGCTCAGGATCAGGCGCTCGGCGGGGCGCTTGTAAAAGTTCGCGCTCAAGCGGGCGAGAGCGCGGCGTCCATGCTCTACGCGCGCCCACGCGAGCTCACCCTGCGGCTCGACTTGGGGAGAATCGCTGACGACGGCTACAGCGCCCTTTGCCACTGCCGCGTCAATATAACGGTTCCCATCGGTGATTTCGCCCTTCATGGCCACGAAGACGAAGCCGGGCTGGATGCGCCGGGAATCATATTCCAACCCACGAAGGGTGGGGTTCCCACGCTGGAACAGGACCTCCGCGCCGTCCAGAAGCTGCTGGAAGTTCATCGCTTCATTCAATTATAGACGAGCGATTTACTGCCGGTTCGGCCACGGACTCCAGCATCACGGGCATCGCGGCCCGCTTAGGACGCCCGTACCAGATACACATCTCACTGCCCGGCAGGCACACAATCACCTGCCCCTGAATACCATAGGGACCCCATCCGTCTTCATCGGCGTGCGGTTCCACCCAGAAGCGGACGCCGGGAGCGAACATGATTTCCAGGATCTTTCCCTTGCGCAAGGCCGTGGAAGAAACCACGATCTTTCCCAGGGCGGTATCCTCGGCGCCGTCTCTGCGGGGAACGGGCCGGGGATTCTCCGTCACCACGGCGATGGGGTTCTCGATGCGGACTCCAGTCTGGTCGCCGTCATCGAAAAACTGCAGGTCGAAGCCGGTATCGACGTAAACGCGCGAAACGCTGCGCGGGCGGATGGCAATCTCGTAACGGTCAGGATAACGACTGAAGGCAGCAGACATGGATTTCCCTAAATCAGCGTAAGGTTGTGGCCGAACGCAGAAGAATTTAGACCCTCTTCCAGGTTCACCTTGCGGTTTGCTGCGGGCTCACCGCGCGAAATGAACCGACACTTTGCCGCCCAGCGGCAGCCGAGCCCCGGGCGGAGGAGATTGCTCGCGGGCAACCCCGTCTCCAATGGCTTCCAGCTGAAACCCGGCTTGCCGCGTCTCTTCGATAGCGGCACGCAATGGTTTGCCAATCAGCGAAGGAACCACAGCTCCCTCGGCAACGTTGAGCACAACCGCCCCGGCGTCGGCGCCGGAAGCCTTGATTGCAGCGGGCGTCACTGGCGGACCGGTGCTTTGCTGTTGTTCCCTGCTGTCCGCGGTTTTGGCGGAGGCTAGGGCCACAAGCTTCGCAGTTCCCTGGCGCGTGCTGAATGCGTTCCCCATGCTGCCGCCATCCACCGAGGACGCCGCGGCACTTTCCTGCGAGGCCACTTCTTGGGGGGCATTCCCGGAAGACTCATCCCGAGTTTGCGCGACGTCCAGCTGGTCGCCCAGCCGCTCCGGAGAGCCATCTTCCAGTTCGGAATCGTTGGCGGAGGCGCGCAGAATATTTTGCTCGCTCTCCCGAGGTTCGACATCGTGGGGCACATTCAGGTACTCGAGAACCTGCTGTGCGATCCGCGCCCACACGGGCGCACAAATCTGGCCGCCCTGGTGCAATCCCTTGGCAGAATCGAGGACAACAAGAATGCTGATTGCCGGATTGTTGACCGGGGCGAAACCGGCGAACGAAGCAACGTAGTTAGTACGCGAGTAGGCATGGGTCTCGGGATCGACCTTTTGCGCGGTGCCGGTTTTGCCGGCGGAGGTATATCCATCGAGGATGGCCTTCTTGCCCGTGCCGAACAGAACTACCGCCTCCATCATGCGCTTCATTTCGGCCGCGGTCATGGTCGAGATCACGCGGTGCTGAGCCTGGGGTGTAAAAGAAATATTTTTGGGAGTGGCTCCCGGCGCGGTCAGGCCGGCCACGATCCGCGGTCCCGTCCAAACCCCATCGTTCGCGATGGTGGAGATCATGGCAATCAATTGCACCGGGGTCACCCCGATCTCCTGCCCGAATGAGAGCGCGGCGATGGAAACTTTGGACCACTGATCCAGCGGACGTTTGATTCCGCGGGACTCGCCCGGCAGCTCGATACCTGTGAGCTTGCCGAAGTTGTAGGCCCGGATGTAGTGGTCGAGGCGCTCGTCGCCCAGCCGCAGGCCCAGCTTGATCGTACCCACGTCGCTGGAGTGGGCCAGCACCATATTGACCGGCAGCAGCCCATAAGAAGCGTGATCGCGAATGCGAAGCCCATTGACGACAATCGCGCCATGCTGGCAATCGATCAACTCATTGGGCGTGGTTAGCTTTTCGTCCAGCGCCCCGGAGATAGTGACCACCTTGAAAGTGGAGCCGGGCTCATAGACGTCCGTGACCGCGCGGTTGGTGAGCGCTCCTCGCGGAATGTTGCGGAAGTTATTGGGATTGAAGGTCGGACGGTTTGCCAGAGCCAGAATTTCGCCAGTATGGGGATTTTCGACGATGACGGTCCCGTCCTTTGCCTGTGTTTCCTTCATCGCCCTTTCCAGCTCGCGTTCAGCGATGTACTGGATCTTTTCGTCGACGGTCAGGACCAGATTCTGACCGGGCTCGGGATTGCGCTCGACCCGGCCGAACCACTTGCGGCGCGCGTCCATGGTGACGTACATGGCGCCGGGACGGCCGTGCAGTTTGTCGTCATAGACGTGCTCCAGGCCGCCCATGCCTTCGTCGTCCATTCCCACCCAACCCAGCACCTGGGCGGCCAGTTCCCGCTTGGGATAAAAGCGCTTCGATTCTTTCTGGAAGTAAATGCCCCGCAGGTTCAGGTCGCGAATGCGCTGGCTGGTCTCGGCATCCACCTTGCGCGCAATCCAGGTAAAGGTGCGGGAACGATCGAGCTTGGCAAAAATGTCATGCGGGTCCGCGTTCAGCACGCGGGCCAGCAAGCCGGCCGTAGTCGCGGGATCGGGAATTTCAGCGGGCACCGCGAAAATAGAATCCACCGAGATCGACATAGCCAGCTCGCGGCCATTGCGGTCGTAGATGGCGCCCCGGCGGGCGGCAACCTCGATGGTGCGCTGCTGCTGATGCTGGGCGCGCTCCAGCCATTCGCTGTATTGGAAGACCTGAAGATCGACCAGCCGGACTGCGATCACCCCACACCACAAAAACAGGATTCCAGCCAGTGCATAGAGACGGCGATTTGTGGGAGCGCTCGATCTGCCGAAGGTCATGATGGGTTGGTCTGTCGGTGATCGCTGTTCGTGCCCGGGACGCGGCTCGTCTGTCACCGCGGTTCGTCTGTCAGGACACCCGCCTTTCGCCCGTCCCAGGCCCCTGCTTGAGGCATCTTTGTCGAACTTGGGCCGAACTTGGGTCGAACTTGGAAAGCTGCGGAGAACGCGAAGGCGGCCGGTTCCAACGCCCAGGGCGCGAGCACAGCCGCCTTTCGCAAATGCCAGGCTCGGACTGGCTGGTTCACCAGTGGAAATCCCAGCCTTGCTGCCGTCCGCCGAGCCGTCGGTTTAACTCGTGAATCCGGCGAGCCTGTTGCAGGCATCCAGGCAGTACAGGCACAGTTCGCAGCCTGCTCGCGCTAGCGCTGCGGAACCACCACCACCACGCTGGCGCGGGCCATTTCGGCGCCTTCGTTGTCGGCGGCCGGATCCATGCGCACCACCTGCCCGGGATCCGGAGTCTTCAGTCCCATGTCGCGGGCCAGGGCATCGATCCTTTCCGGATCGCGCAACGAGGCCTGTTCCAGACGGAGGGCGCGGTTCAGTTCCACCAGCGAATCGCGGTCGGACTTGAGAACTTCAACCTTGTAACCGTATTCCACCGCGCTGAAATGCTGCCACGCATAGACCATGACCAGCGCAAACAGAACGACCAGCGTCAGGGTGAACTGCCGCATCTCGCGCGCGCGGCGCGGATCGGCAACCTTCACCAGGCGCGAGTTGTCGATGGCCTTGGGAAAGTAGATCTCGGGAGTGCCCGCCAGGCCGCGGCGGCCCGCTGCGAAGATTTCCTGCGAGTGTCCGGCCCGCACTCTTCCCTCTGCCTTCCCCACCCCGGCGCACGCCGGGGACCCCGGATGTACCATGGTCCCTGCAGCCATCAGGCAACTCCAGCCAGTAACATGTTCTCTTGCGAAAAGTTCCATCCCGGCTGCAGCAGCAGCTCGGAATCTTCGGAGGAATCCAGGCTCCACTGCGAGCGGCTTGCGTTCTCTTCCGCTCTTTCCACCAGCGTCAATAGTTCGTCGATGATCTGTCCCGTGTACATTTCCAACCTCCTTGCCGGATGCCTACCACAGCTCCCGGATTGGCGGCTCACCCTACTCCCGGAAAATATTTTATCGTTCTACGATGTTTTCCACTTTCCCGCAGCTTTTTCCTCAACCGCCGGAATCAGATCTTTTCCGCAGCTCTCAGCTTGGCGCTGCGGGAACGCGGATTCCGCTCCACTTCCGCTTCCTCCGCCGTCACCGGCTTTTTTGTCAGCAGCCGGTACAGCCCGCTGCGCGCTCCTTCGCGAAAGGCATCTTTCACGATGCGGTCTTCCAGCGAATGGAAGCTGATGATCACCAGCCGGCCACCCGGCTTCAGCACGCAGGGCGCGCCGCCTTCGGCCAGCAGGCCCCGCAAGTCTTCCAGCTCGCGATTTACGTAGATTCGGAGAGCCTGAAAGGTGCGCGTCGCAGGATGAATGCGCTCGAGCCGATGTTTCATTGGCCGGCCCGCGGCCGAAACGATCTCCGCCAGTTGCCTGGTGGTTCGGATCGGCCGCGAGCGGACAATGGCTCTGGCGATTCTCCGCGACCTCCTTTCCTCACCGAATTCGTAAATCAGATCGGCGAGCCGTTGCTCGTCGAGCTGGTTTACCACTTGTTCGGCAGTCATGCCGGATGTCGGGTCCATACGCATGTCCAGCGGCGCATCCGCCTGGAAACTGAAGCCACGATTAGGATCCGCGAGCTGCATCGAGCTCATTCCCAGGTCGGCCAGCAGGCCGTCCACTGAATTCGGCTCTGCCTGCTCAGCCACCATCGCGAAGGAGCCGTGTACCAGCCGAACCTCGGGCCACTCTTGCTTGAGCTGGCGCGGCGACGGCGGATTTTCCAGGCGCTCGCGCGCCCGCTCCAGCGCTCGGGAGTCTTTGTCGAAGCCAATCAAATGGCCGTGGGCACCAAGGCGTTTGGCAATTTCAAAGCTATGGCCGCCCAGACCCACAGTGGCATCGATATAGGTTCCTCCCGGCTTGACTGCCAGAAAATCGATCGCTTGACTTAAAAGAACTGGGACATGGCCGTTCATCTTGTGCTCATGCCCGCCTCGCTGGGAGGCGATACCGCCCAAACTCGCTAAATGCCCAGGTCGTCGAGGTTCTGCTCGTCCTCAGGCGTGAAGGACTCCTCGATTTCCTTGCGCACAGCTTCCATGCTGCGCACTTCCAGCTTGCTCAGATATCCCATGACCGCCACTTCGCCCTTCAAACCCGCCGACTCGCGCAGCAACTGGGGAATCAGCAACCGCCCCTGGCCATCCATCTCCACCACCTGCCCGTAATAGTTGGTGCGGGTGAGGAACTTCTTCTTCGCGGGATTGAAATTGGAGAGCGAAGCCAGCTTCTGCTCGATCCGTTCCCATTCCTCGAAGGGATATATCTGGGCAACCTTCCCATCCACGCTGGTGATGTAGAATTGCGCGCCGTACTTCTCTTCGATCACGCGCTTGAAATCCGCGGGGACCTTGAGCCGTCCCTTTTCGTCCACGCGGGTTGGATAGTTGCCGCGAAACATCGTTCGGTCCCCGTCGGGGATGATTTCTCTGTTTCAGGACTGCCACCGTGGCAGCCAAGGAGGTGAAAGTCGTCACAAGCTGAAGGGTTCGGATTTGCTCGGGGTCGTCTTTGGGAAATCCATTCTTCATCCAACGATACCCTGTTTTGGTCCACCGAAGCCACTGACTAACAACTCTGTTCCACTTTCAACCACTTTCGACCACATCCTACGCCTAACTGCTTGTGTGTCAAGGGGCTTTTTCCAAGTCCCTACTCATGATCCGTGCTCCCGGAGGAAAATACCGTAAGTTGTATTTGCCGTCTGGATGCATACAATCTGTTGGGCTTATCGAATGGGTTCACATTCCGCCAAGGTCGTTGATACGACGAGGGCTAAGATTTTTTCCACAGATGTATGTGAAATGGCTCGCCTTTTCGTGACCGAAGAGTGGGTTTCAGCCAGCCTGGAGCAGGTTTTCGGCTTCTTCGCGGACCCTCGAAACCTCCCGCTCATCAGCCAGCCCCGCGCAGGAGCCAGACTGGTTTCGCTAACCTTGCGGCCACCCCTCGATGGCACCAATATGGAGTTCATGGCCGGGCCGGGATCCGAAATTGTGATCTCCGTACGTATGCTCCCGTGGCTGCCCTTCCGGACCCGTTGGACGGCCCGGATCACCGAGTTCGAGTATGGCATCCGATACTTTCGAGACGAGCAGGTCAGTGGTCCCTTTCGCCTGTGGCGGCACCAGCACGAGTTTGAGCCGGTGGAGCGGAGTGGATACGCGGGAACCGTGGTGCGGGATCGAGTGGAGTACGAGGTGGGTTATGGCCCGCTGGGAGCGGTCGCGGAAATCCTGTTCGTTCGCCGCATTCTGAAGCAGATGTTCGCTTGGCGGTACGGGGCAACGGAGCGGTTGCTGAGTACGACCAATTAGCCGCAATCATTGCCCGCGCAGCCTCACGGCCACTTCTGGCCGACGACCCGCCGTTCGGTTTCGTCAAAGGCCTCCTGGGCGGCCTTGCGCCCGATCTCGCCAGCCTGCTTGCGACCGTATTGGATCTCTTCCTGCAACTTGCGCCGGGGCAAATCTTTCAGTTCCCCGGCTTTATCCGCAATGCGCTTCCGTTTCCGAACCCTCGGCCGGAGCCAGCAGCAGACCCAGCCCCACTCCCACCGTCAGACCCACAAAGAAGGTTTTCATCGCTTGTCCCTGTAAAGTACGAAAAATATGTCCCGCTTGATAACGATGCCGCCAACGCCGTTTTGGCTGCCGCCGTCCGCAAAGCCGCCGCCGCTCGGCGGCTTTTATACTGGACCAGGCTCGCCGATTGGATGCCAAGCAGGGTTTCCGGCCAGCCAATGATCTCGCCATGAATGAACATGCCGCGCCACAGCCGCCCATTGCCATGCAACTTCCCCAGGAATTCACCATTCACGGACACACCTTCGCCGATCCATATGCATGGCTCAAAGAAAAGCAAAATCCGGAAGTAGCAGCGTATCTGGAGGCCGAAAATGCCTACACTGACGCCGTGATGAAGCCCACGGAGGCGCTGCAGGAAACTCTCTACCGAGGAACTGCTGGCCACATCAAGCAGACGGATGTTGCGGTTCCCTACCGGCTACGGCGGGTACTTCGTATTACTCGCGAACCGAGGAAGGGCAACAATATCCGTTCTTCTGCCGCAAGCGAGGATCGCTGAAAGCTCCCGAGCAGATCATTTTGGACGTGAACGAACTTGCCGCTGGAGAAAAGTTCATGTCGGTCGGCGCCATGGCAATGAGCGATGACGGCAATCTGCTTGCCTATTCCACCGACAACGTCGGCTTTCGCCAGTATGCGCTGCGGGTGAAAGACCTGCGCAGCGGAAACTCTACCCGGAGCGCATCGAGAAGACCGGCTCCGTGGCCTGGGCCGCGGATAACTCAACCCTTTTCTACACCGTCGAGGATCACGCCAAGCGTCACTATCGGCTCTACCGCCACCGGCTGGGCTCAGTTGAGAACCGACGACCTGATTTATGAAGAGAACGGACGAGCGCTTCAACATCGCCGTCGAACGCTCCCGCAGCCGCACGTATGTCTTCCTCTCGATTGGCAGTCATACCACTTCCGAATGGAGATTTCTGAAAGCATCGATGCCTGGCGGCGAATGGCAGGTGGTTTCCCCGCGCGTGCAGGATCATGAATATGACGTGGAGCACCATGAAGACGCTTCTCTGATTCGCACCAACGATCAGGGGCGCAACTTCCGCCTGGTATCAGGCGCCGGTCAACGATCCCCGCCAGGAAAACTGGCAGGAACTGGTTCCGCACCGGCCCGGGGTCATGCTGGCGGGCGTGGACGTGTTCAAGGACTTCTACGTCCGCTTCGAGCGCGAGAACGCTCTGCCGCAGCTTACGGTGACCGAGTTCGCCACCGGGGCAAGTCACCGCATTGCTTATCCGGAACCGGTGTATTCGGTGGCTCCGGGACAAAACGCGGAGTATGACACCAGTCTGTACCGCTACAACTATCAATCGCTGGTCACTCCCAACTCGGTGTTCGATTACGACGTGGCCAGGCGGGAATCAACGCTGCGCAAGCAGCAGGAGGTCCCGGACTATGAGCCGTCCCGGTACCGCTCCGAGCGTCTCTGGGCCGTGGCCGCCGATGGCACGTCAGATTCCCGTTTCCCTCGTCTACCGCTGGTGATTTCCAGCGGGACGGAAGCCGTCCCCTGCTGCTGACCGCTTACGGCTCGTACGGAGCGAGCATTCCCGCGAGTTTCAACTCGAATTGGCTGGTGCTGCTCGATCGCGGCTTTGCCGTGGCGATCGCCCACATCCGCGGCGGCGGCGATATTGGCAAAAACTGGCACGACCAGGGTCGCATGATGCACAAGAAAAACGACCTTTACCGATTTCGTCGCCTGTGCCGAATCGCTGATCCGGGAGAAGTACACATCGCCCGCGAGGCTGGCGATTCAGGGAGGCAGCGCGGGCGGACTGCTGATGGGCGCGGTGGTCAATCTCCGGCCGGGAGCTATTTCGGGCGGTGATCTCCAAGGTACCATTTGTGGACGTGATCAACACCATGCTCGATCCCACCCTGCCGCTCACCATTCCCGAGTACGAAGAATGGGGCAATCCCAACCGCAGGGAGGAATTCGAATACATTCGCAGCTATTCGCCTTATGACAATCTGCGTCCCCGCGAGTATCCGGCGATGCTGATTAAGACTTCGTTCAACGACAGCCAGGTGATGTACCACGAGCCTGCGAAGTATGTGGCCCGGCTGCGGCAATTGAAGACCGGCGGAAGCGTACTGCTGCTGAAGACCAACATGGCCGCGGGACACGGCGGCGCCTCCGGACGCTACGACTACCTGCGCGAGATCGCGTTCGACTACGCCTTCCTTCTGCGGCAAATGCAGGTTCCGGAAGGCCAGCTGGCGGACGACGCCAGTCCTCCCCTATAAGGTTGCCCTGATGACTAAGGGTATAAGGGGGCACTTGGCTCCGCGCCGCCCACCCCGGCCTCACCGCCCGCATCGAAGCATCATCGCCATTCGCACCCAAGGAGGCCGGCATGCGTTTAAAGACGATGATTTTTGCCGTTTCCATGTTGCTGCTGTTTGGATTCTCAATCGGCTGTTCGAAGCCAAGTTCCACCGCTCCCGCCGCCGCAAAGATCAAGCAATCGATACAACAAGCCGGGATGAAGAACGTTGATGTAAAGAACGATTCCCAGCAGAGAGTGATTCAACTGACCGGCGACGTCGAAACCCAGTCCGCCAAAGACCGGGCGGAGCAGATTGCCAAGCATGCCGCCCCAGGCTACACGGTGGCCGATGAGATTCTGGTCAAACCCGAAGGAGAGGCGGGAGATCGCGCCGAGGACATAGCCAGCAACATGGATGATGCCATCAACATCGGCTTGCAAGACGCCATGGCCGAGCATTCGTGGACCAAGGACCACGACATCAATTTCGACGTGAAGAACGGCGTAGTCACGCTCACTGGGGATGTAAAAACCACGGAACAGCGTTCGCAACTGAGCGAGATAGTGAAAAGCGTCTCCGGCGTACAGCAGGTCGTGAACGAGGTGAAGATTCAGGGCCGCACAACCACTGCGAGTGAATAGCGAGATTCCTTAAAGCATGAAGGGGCTACCCAGCCGGGCAGCCCCTTTGCTTCCTGATGCTCCCGCTACTGTCACTGCTTGGGAGGAACGTAGTCGGGCGGCGGAGCCACTGGCTCGCCGAAGAAGTACTGCTCCATGTGTTTCAAGATGACTTCCTGGTCAGCCTTGTTGGCGGGATTCAGGCGGTACTCATTCAGCACCATCTTGCAGTAGTCTCCCCACTGGCGCCAGGCTTCCGCGGAAACCTGCTCATAAATGCGCTGCCCCAGGGGACTGTCAAAGGGGGGCTCCTCCAGCCCAGGCAATTCCCGCCCCAGCTTCACGCAAAAAACCTTGCGGCCGCCCTGCTGCTGATCTGCCGAATTGAGATTGTGTGCACTTCCCGAGCTCATGCCATCTCCTCGAATGTCTCTGCCTGGATTCTAAACCATCGCTGCGCGGCTCCGGGGCAGCCCCACTGGACGGCAAATCAAGAGCGTTTCCTGAGAAGCAAGAAACTGCCCAATCCCAGGAGCGGCCACACCCACAACAAATCCGTTTCCTGCGGAGCCAGCGGAAGCGCCGGCATCGGGTGCAACCGGAGAACAATAAGGCGCTGTCTCGCGGCCAGAAAATCCTCAAGAGTGTCCTCGACTCGCCAGTAATCGAGATAACTTTTCCAGACCGGGCTGCGCCTTGATTTGTGGTACAGGGCTTCCAGTTCAGCCCCATCGGTGACGCGCCGGGCCTGCGCGCCCCAGGTTTTGCCGTGCCGCTGCACCGTCACACTGGGGTCGGCCACTATGTTCTGATACCAGAGATTGCGCTCTCCCCATGCCGAAGTAATATACACGCGGTCCTCGATGTCGATGCATTCCACAACCGCGTGACGGGGCAGTCCGCTTTTTCGTCCGCGTGGTGAGCAGCAGCGTCACGGCGCTCAGGGGACGTCCTAAACCCATGCGCCACAGATACAGAGGCCCGCGAAACAGAAGAGGACGCCAGCCGCCGCGCGCGGGATATACCATCAGCCCTCGTCCACGACGCAATTCCGCCTGCTGGGCCCGATTGGCCTGGTGCGGGTATGGAGTTGAGCTCACCTCTGCCTCCTTATCTTTGCTCTACATGCCGCTCTACATGCCGTCGTAGTTGGGGCCGCCACCTCCTTCGGGCGGCACCCAGGTGATGATTTCGTAGGGGTCCATGATGTCACATGTCTTGCAGTGAACGCAGTTCGAGGCGTTCAGGTGGACCTGCATGCCGCCGGGAACGTCGGCGGCTTCCACCATCTCGTATACATTGGCCGGACAGAAGTGCTGGCAGGGGTTGCCATACTCGCGAACACAGCGCGTATTGCAAATGTCGGTGTCGTGAATCACCAGATGCGCAGGCTGGTCCTCTTCATGTTTGGTGCCGGAATGATACAGGTCGGTAAGCTTGTCGAAGGTAATCTGGCCGTCGCCCTTGGCGTCGCCTAGCAGATGCGCCTCGGAGCCGCCGTCCGCCGGAAGTTCCGCCAGCTTCTTCAACCGGCGGTGTCCCGCCCGCGAGGCGTAGCGCGCATGCAGCCCACGACCGCCGGTTATCTGCTGCAGTCCGGCGTGCAACATCCCCGCCCAGAATCCGCCTTCGAAGCCCTGATGAAAGTTGCGCACCTTCCACAGCTCTTCGCGAATCCAGCTCTTTTCCACCCGGTCGCGATAGCCTTGCAGGACCTGGCCGGAAAAGTCTTGTGCGAGTAAAGCCTCGAAGGCAGTCTCGGCGGCGAGCATCCCGCTCTTGATGGCCAGGTGAATGCCCTTGAGCCGCTGGGAATTCAGGAATCCGGCGGAGTCGCCGACAATCATCCAGCCATTGCCCGCCAGGGGCGGAAGTGCAAACCATCCCCCATAAGGGAGGGACTTGGCACCGTAGCGGATCATGCGGCCGCCCTGCAGCAAAGAGCGGACGAAGGGGTGTGTCTTGAACTGCTGGAAAACGCGCTGTGGATCGAGCCGCGGATCGGGATAATCCAGCCCAGTCACGAATCCGAACGAGGCAATATTGCCCTTGCCACCATAGATCCAGGCTCCGCCATACTCCCTGGAAGTGAGCGGCCAGCCCAACGTGTAAATAACTTGGCCGGCAGCGAGGCGTCCTGGCGGCAGCTCCCAGAGTTCCTTGACGCCGACGCCGTAGGTCTGCGGATTGTGGTGCCGGTCCAGTTGAAAGCGGCCGACCAGTTCTTTCGTCAGCGAGCCACGCGGACCTTCGGCAAGAATGGTCACCTTGGCCCGCAGATCGTAGCCAGGCTCAAAATTCGCCTTCTTCTCGCCGGATTTGTCCACGCCCTTGTCGTCCGTGCGCACGGCGATCACGCGATCGTCTTCCACCAGCAGCTCGGAACCGGCAAATCCGGTAAAGATTGTGATTCCGGCTTCTTCCACTTTGCTCCCCAGCCACTTGGTGAAGCGGTTCAGGGACATCACGTAGTTGCCGTGGTCCCGCAGCGGAGGCGGCGTGATGGGCAGCTTGAACTTGCCGCTGTTCGTCAGGAAGTAGACTGCCTCTTTTGTGACCTGGGCATCCAGCGGCGCTTCCTTCTCAAATCCTGGAAGCAGTTCGCGCATGGAACGGGGATCGAGCAGCGCTCCGGAGAGGCAGTGCTGGCCTACTTCCCGGGCCTTCTCCAGGACGTAAATGTTATCTTTCGAGAGTTGCGAGTCGGGATGGCTGGAATTGTGCTCGTCGATGAGCTGGCTCAACCGCAACGCGCAGGCAAGACCGGCAGGACCCGCCCCGACGATCACCACGTCGGCTTCCATCTGCGGGCGTTCAATACCCGGGAGCGGCTTGCGGAAAACGATCATGTGGGTTCGCCCGGCTTTTGCCGCCTACTGACGCAGAGGAATGCTAGCCCTTCAGCTTTTTGATCTCTTCGATCAGCGGCGGCACAATGTCGAACAGATTTCCTGCGACGCCCAGGTCTGCAACTTCGAAAATGGGCGCTTCCGGATCCTTATTAATCGCCACCACCGCACGCGATCCCTTCATGCCCACGATGTGCTGAATGGCACCGCTGATCCCCAGGGCGAGATAAAGCTTAGGTGCCACGGTCTGCCCGGAAGAGCCGACCTGACGGTCCATGGGAAGCCAGCCGGAATCGCAAATGGGACGGGAGGCGGCAATCTCGCCTCCCAGGGCATCCGCAAGCTGGCGTGCAAGATCAATGTTCTTCTGCTCCTTGATGCCCCGGCCGACCGCCACAATGATCTCCGCTTGCGTCAGGTCCACCGCCTGCTTGGCTTCCTTGAATGGCTCCTCGGGCCGGGTGCGAATGGTGCCCTCGGGGATTTCGACACTGACCGTCTCCACCGGAGCGGGGGAAGCAGCCGCTTCGGCCTGGTCGCCGCGGAATGCGCCGCTCTGGAAGGTAACAAACCAGGGAGGATCGGCCGGTGAAGCTTACATCCGCAGCAAACTTGCCCTGGAACATCTGCCGCTGGAACAGGAGTTGTCGCCGTCTTTGCGAAACTGAGTGGCGTCACTGATCAGCGCGCGCCCCAGAGCCGTGGCCAGCTTGGGAGCGAAGTCCCGGACCTGGTAGGTATGCGGCATCAGCACCAGCTTGCGGCTGCTTCTGTTCGATGAACCCCTTCAGCGCGGCCACGTATCCGTCCGGCGTGTAAGCGCAACTTCGGGCGACTCGACGGCATACACTTTGCCCAGCTTTTTCTGCGCAACTTCGGCGGCCATGTCGCGCCGACGTCTATTCCCGAGTACGGCAGCTTCAAGCGTCCATCCGGTTTGGGCGGCGATGGCCTGTGCGGCCGCCAGTGTCTCGAACGAAACCCGGTTCAGCCTGCCTTCGCGTTGCTCGACGATAACCAGAATGGTGTCGGGCATGGGCCTGCTCTTCCGACTCCGTCGCCTGGCGGTGACTTGCAGCGGCGCGATGATTCCTGTTGACCGCTTGAATCAGGTGTGGGTCCGACTGGCCGGGGCATGCACGCTCCCGACGCGACTGGCGGCCCGATGCTCGAGCCAACAGGCCGTAAGCCACAAAGGCCATGCCAATCATTCCTTGCACAATGACCCAATAAAGCCAGAAGAAGGAGCCTGCGCGAAGCCCGATCGGCAGATAAACGGAGACCAGACAGTCCAATACCAGCAAAATGCCGCCGATAGTCTTCAACGTCAGAGCCAATTCTTCCTGTTCCGCGGTAAGGTCGGAAATTACCGCGTGCGAATCATGTGCAGTCAAGTGCTTCCTCTCCAGTAAAAGTCGCCCAGCCCGATTTCCAAGCCAGCCCACCAGCTTAAATCACGCGCACCTCGTCGCGCAGCTTCTGTGCCAACTTCTTGGCCACCTCGGACGGCGAGCCCTCCAGCATCTCGGTCTTCTTGGTCTTTTCAGGAACGTAGAGACGGTCGATGCGCTGCAGGTTGGGGCCCAGTTCCGCCTGCATGTCCGCCAATCCAATCTTCCGCAAAGGCTTGTTCTTCGCCTGCTTGATGCCGATCAGGGTAGCATAGCGCAACTTATTGATTCCCGACTGGATCGTCAGCACGGAGGGCAGCGGCATGTCGACAAATTGAAAATAGCCGGCTTCCAGCTCGCGCTTCACCCGAATACCGGCGTCGCTGCTTTCAATCTGCATGATGATGGTGGCATGCGGCCAGCCCAGAAGCTCGGCCAGAATCACTCCAGTTTGCGCAAAGCCGTAATCATCGGACTGCAGTCCGGTAAAGATCAGGTCGAAGGGCTCGTCGCGGATGGCGGCGGCAATGGCACGGGCGGTGTTCAAAGCATCCAGACCGACAAAGCCCGGATCCTCCAGGTGAATGGCACGATCAGCGCCTTTGGCCAGTGCCTCGCGCAACACCTGCTGGGCGCGTGCCGGACCGGCAGGTAATGACCACGACTTCCCCGCCGTGCTTCTCTTTCTGCCGCAAGGCTTCTTCCAGAGCATAGGCATCTGGCTCGTTGACTTCGTACGAAACGTCCTCGCGAATCCAGGCGCCGCTCTCGTTGAGCTTGAGCGGAGCATCCTTCTGCGGAACCTGCTTGATGCATACCAGAATCTTCAATGCACACTCCTGCGCTGGATTGCCGGAACAGCAAAACGCAAACTATGCCTGCACCGCGCTCCGCACCGGGTGAACGGGATCAGGACGGCCGATGCTGTGATAGAGAAACCCGTGGGCCGCCATGAGCGCCGGATCCAGCAGATTCCGCCCGTCCAGGACGATGGGAAATGCCAACGCCTGCTTCAGGCGAGGCAAATCCAGCGAGGCAAATTCCGGCCACTCGGTCAGAATCAGAAGAGCATCGGCATCATGAGCCGCTTCGTAAGCCGATTGAGCGTAGGTGATGCCCTGGGCGGGCAGTACTTCGCGGGCCCGCCCCATGGCGGCAGGATCATAAGCGTGAATTTCGCATCCTTCACGCAACAACAGTTTCACAATTTCGATTGCCGGCGACTCGCGCACGTCGTCGGTTCCGCCCTTGAAGGCCAGGCCCAGGACCGCCAGACGCTTGTTGCGCAACGTCCAAAGGGCGCCACGCACTTTGCGAACGAAATGCTGACGCTGCTCCTCATTGATGCGCATCACCTCGCGCAGCAGGCCGAAGCTGTACCCGCGCTGCCGCGCCACCGCCTCGAAGGCCAGCAGGTCCTTGGGGAAGCAGGAGCCGCCATATCCAATTCCGGGACTCAGAAAACGGGGGCCGATGCGGGAATCGGACCCGATGCCTTCGCAAACCTGCTTCACGTCCGCCCCCACCATTTCGCAGAGATTGGAGACCGCGTTGATGAAGGAAATCTTCATCGCCAGGTAGGCGTTTGAAGCGTGCTTAATGATTTCCGCGCTCTTGGTATTGGTGACGATCAGCCTTGCCGGGATATGCGCGCCATCCGGCTGCGGGATGCATTCCGCCTTTCCGTAATAGGTTCCGCTCGTGAGGGGTTCGTAAATTTCCCGCAGCAGCGCCGCGCTGCGCGGGTTGTCGGCCCCGATCACGATGCGATCCGGGTAAAGAAAGTCACGCACAGCGGTGCCTTCGCGCAAAAACTCGGGATTGGAAACCACGTCGAAGGATTCCGGCGCAATGCCTTTCAGCAACATCACTTTGCGGATCCATTCGCTGGTGAAAACCGGCACCGTGCTCTTTTCAACGATCACCTTATAGCCGTCAATGGCTTCGGCGATCTGCCGCGAGACCCCTTCCACAAAGGAAAGATCGGCTTCGCCCAACTCCGTAGGCGGCGTGCCCACGGCGATGAACACCACCTCACTGCCGCGTACCGCATCTTGCAGGCAACCGGAAAACGTGATGCGGCGGCCGCGATGGCGCGCCAGCAGTTCCGGAAGATACTGCTCATGAATGGGAGCCTCGCCGCTCTCGAGCACGGCAAGTTTCGCCGCATCGTTGTCCACGCAGATGACCTGGTGCTCCATTTCCGCGAAACATGCTGCGGCCACCAGGCCTACGTAGCCGGAACCAATCACTGCCAATCGCATATTCGTCACTCAATCTGGAGAGGGATGGCATTTCCCATGCCGGACAGCACAATAGCCCAATTTATTTACATTATCATTCAGCAGTTCTGAACGGCAGGAGAAATCCGGGAAGAGGCTTCCGGCGGGTCAGGCGGTTCCTACGGAATGCGCGCGCGCGCCCGGTGCTGTGGCAACCAGGCAGGGCTCCACGTCGAGAGATCCGCTTTGCTCTTGCTGAGTCTGCATCAGGAGCCGCAGAAGCGACATCCGCAGCGCCTCCGCGAATTCCGCGCCGAGCAGGTTCATATCGAACTTGAACTGCCTATGGGAGCAGCGCCGAAGAGAGAAAAAACCCTCGGCTTCCGCCCCGCAAAGGCTGATCTCAATGTTCCAAACGGCGGATGTGGCATCTCCCCGCTTGTTCCAGTCAAAAGCAAAAGAGTAGGCACCTCGGTACTGCGCCGGTTCCCAGTCACGGCGAAGACGATAACGCAGCTCCAAGCCGTCAAAATCATTTTCTTCGAACATCCCCAGCAGGACAGACTCAAACTGTTCCAGGCTGCGGCATTCCGCAAACTGTTCGATCCCCCTGCGCACCGCGAGGTTGTTGATGATGACCTGCTTTTGCTCAATGGTCCGCTGTGCCACCCGGCGCAGCTCAAAGAATTCGTGGTATCCGAGATGCTGAACTCCCAGCCAGACAATTCCCCCCAGGACAATCAAGACTAAAGCCAGAGGGCCGCCTCCAGGCAGCAGCAAAATCAGGCTGAGGAGGCCAAAAATCGCGGAGGCTCCATACAGAATCAGCACCACCTGCCGTTGTGACAATCCGCGTTTGAGCAACTTGTGGTGGATGTGTTCCCGGTCGGCGGAGAAAATCGGCTTTCCGCTGAGAAATCGGCGAGCCACTGAGAGCATAATTTCCAGCATCGGGAGTCCGCAGGAAACCACCGGGATCGCCACCGCCACCATGGTCGGGGACTTCTGCCCTTGCAGCGCAAAAGCACCGAGGATGAAACCCACCAGCAGGCTGCCCGAGTCCCCCAGAAAAATCGTGGCAGGATTGAAGTTAAAGCGGAGAAAGCCCAGAAGCGCACCGGACAGAATGGCCGTGACCACCAGTCCATGCGCGCTGGAGGCGATAGTGGAGACGATGAACAGAGCGACTGTCGAGAACAGGGCGGAGCCCGCGGCCAGACCATCTACCCCGTCGATCAGATTGAAGGCGTTTGTAACGAACAGAATCCAGAAGACGGTCAGGACCAGTGAAATGGCCGATCCCACATCCATTGTCCCGAGGACAACGGGAAGATGCACGATCCGAAGACCACCAGCATAGACCATCACCCCGGCAAGAGCCTGAATTCCGAATTTCCAGTATGGTCCGATGCCCCGCAGGTCGTCGTACAACCCGAGCAGAAAGATCAGAGTTGCAGGCGCGATCACCGCGCCTAGCCAGTGCCAGTTGAGTCCAACCGAAAGAACAGAGAGTCTGTCCAGCAGGTAAAGAACGGAAACGGTGGTGGCAATGGCGAAGTAGATCGCAACTCCGCCCACCCGAGGCACCGCGTGGTCATGGATGTGCCTTGTCGAAGCGGGCACAGCGACCATGCCATAGGTGACTGCTCGATCACGGACTACCCAGGTCAGGAAAACGGAAAGGACCAGAGCCGTGGCAAAGCAAAAAATGGAAACGATAAACACGCCGCCTCCACGCGGAGGAATGCTTCCGGTCTTGGCTGGACCTAGGTGAGTGTAGCCAGCAGGAGAGGGGGTTCCTATAGCAAACTAGGTGACACTTCGGACCCGCCGAACATTTCGGAAACATCTCTAGACCTGACGAAAGAGCACGATTTAGGGAGGCGACAACTCGTCTTTGTCGGCATCAAACAGGGTCGAAGCACGTCTTTTCGGCTTCCCCTCCATTTTGCGGCAACTACAACAGCTGAAAAATACCTGCCGAATTGATGCCGGCCTGCTGTTTGGCCGAGCTTTCGAACAGGCACTCGCGGCCTACTTTCACCGCAGGATCCCACTGCAGGCCTGTTCAAAGAATCGTCTCAGTCCCAGAACACTGCACTTGATTACTCCGAAGGTGACAGGTGGGACAGTATGCTCCAGCAACGCAGCAAGCTGCTGGAGCTTTTTGCACGGCGGGACCGGGTCGAGATCCGATATCCGAAATGGAACCCGTAGATCAAGGCAGTGCGGCGACTTTCGCCAACCAGTCCCGAGGTCGCAAGCGGCTTGAGCGCGAACGTTATTCAGATCTCAGAACAAAGATTCTAGAGCGAGACGGTTGGAGGTGTCAGTGCTGCGGCAGGAGAAATAATCTACAGATTCACCGCATCATCCATAGGAGCCAATCGGGCGAGGACAATGAACAAAATTTGATTGCACTTTGCCATCATTGCCATATCCAGCTCCATTTCCAAAACGGTCGGATTAGATTGCGTGAAGGGCACATTGGGCCGGCTGGTTGAAGGGAATCCTCCCGCAAAGGAAAACGACTCTGGCAGAATGGAGCTCCTCGCTGCCAGAGTCGCATGACCCGAAAAGGCTCAACGAATTCGTATTAGGACTTACGACCGAACAGCTTACGCCGCCACTGCCCGAAGCCTCCAACTCCAGCTAAACCGGAGCCGAGAAGGAGCAGCGATGCCGGTTCCGGAACTGCGGGGGGAGGCGGATCCACTAACGTTACCGTCCCCAACAGTGGTCCAGAGTAGTTTGGCGAGGTATTTTGGAATGCGAGTGACGCAATTGTCGGCGCCGAGACACTGAATTCGCCCGTAGTATACGTCGCGAAAGGATCGCTGGTATATAGGGTGATGGTTTGGCTGAACAGATCTCCCAGCGTCACAACCACCGTATTCGTGTTGTTCTTCTGCGAACCGGCCAACTGAAAGCTCAGCTCGTAATTGGTTCCGGGATCAAAGGTGAAGTCCATGCTCACGAGACTACCCGGGCCGTTACCGGAGAGATCAATGCAGTTCGGACCTCCACCGGCCGTAACGCAGGGCGTCCCCCAATATGTCGGCCCTAACACGTCAACGGAGCCGCTCGCCACATTCCAAGTTCCAATACTAGAACCTGCGTTGTACTGACCGGGAGTATACGACTGCCAATTTTCCTGGAAAATGGTCAGCGGGTCAGCATATGCACAAACAGACATCAACAAAAAAACTGTAATCAAGAGCCTCTTCACGTCGCGTTCCTCCGAGTCCCCATTGAGACGCCGATAGTAAGAGCAACTCGGCCGCCAAAACTCCGGAAGGACCCCACAACGTCAGACACCCTAATTTCAATAGCATACGGGATCGTGAGCCGTGGCTCTAGCGTTGGGAACTGCAAACTTTTTCAGTAACTAGGGAAAAGGGCTAGTAAAGTTCACAATTGGCCGCGCTGAAATGGGCGAGTTTCCGTTTTGGGAATGCTTCCGGTCCGCAGCCGACCTATTACTTTGATGTACCGAAGTGCGGTTTCTTCCCTGGAAAGGCGTGCCACGATATATTTTTGGCCGCTTCTGCCCAAAGATTGACGAAGCTGTGGGTCTTTCGCCATCAAATCAACGGCTCTCACCAGTTCTTCCGGTTTTTCAGGGGGAATTGCCAGGCCTCCGCCTGCTGCGTCTAGGACAGCAGCCGCTTGCCCGCGCGCGGTCAAAATCACGGGACGGCCGCAGGCCATGAATTCGAGCATTTTGGTCGGAATCACGGTCTCGAATACCTCCGATTTCTTGAGCATCGCCAGGCAGACGTCAGCGGCACGTATGAGCGACGGAATCCGCTCTCGGGGTTGCTGGCCGAGGAGAGTGACGTTCGATAGCCCCCGCTGGCGGGCCTGCGCGGCAATGCGTTCCTTCTCCGCGCCTTCCCCCACCAGCAGAAATTGTGCCTCTGGAATTCGGATTGCGACCCGCTCTGCGGCCTCCAGCACGGTTTCCAGCCCATGCGCATTCCCAAAGGTGCCGATATAGGCAATTACCAGCTTGCCCTCAAGTCCAAGCTGACGGCGGAAGTCGCCGTCATCGCCCTCCGGCGTGAACAGATCGGTTTCCACGCCGTTTTCCACCACGGAGATTTTTTCCGCCGAAATCCCCCAGTTATGGAGTAATCGCTCCTTGAATGCAGGAGTAACTACCACGATCTGCCGACAATTGCGGTAAAGAAAACCAGCCAGATGGTGCAAACTCCGGTAAATCATGGAATCCTGCCGGGAAACACCCACTGCTTCCAGAGATTCCGGCCATAAATCGCGGACTTCGAAGATGAACGGAACACGCATCGCACGCGAAAGCCACCAGGCCGAGAGCGGTACGAGTAACTGAGGAGAAGTCCCGATCACTACATCCGGGCGCTTTAAGAAGAGTCCACGAATGGCTGCCGAGCAGCAGAAAGAAGCGTAGTTGCGGATCCGCTCGTGTCCTTTGCGGTTCGGCAAGGGCCAGAGCCACGTCCGAATGACATCCACACCGTGATACTGCTCCCTACAGGTCAACCTCCGCAGGCGCGGGCGGTATTCCGGCGGAACAACGCCGGTGGGGTGGTTGGGAAATCCGGTAAGCACCGTCACCTGGTGTCCCATCTCCACCCATTGCCGGGAAAGCTCCGAGACCCGGGCGGCGGGCGCCCCCATCTCCGGCGGAAAATACTGGGAAACGTAAAGGATGTTCATCCCGGTCAGTAGTAGCAGAGCTTGAAAACGCTCTTATAGACCAGAGCGCGCCAGCGCTTGAAGTTATTTGCCCGGTACGCCTGCCAGCGCTCGGCATAGCGCAGAAAGACTTCCTCTCCGGTCAGCCAATAAAGCACCCGAAGCTGGGTGATGTGCAGGTCGTGATAAAACGGGCTGGCCATCATCTTCATGCGCGTGCCGGATTGCTCGTAGAGCGACCAATATCCATTGTCGTAGCGCTGGAGGTTCTTGTTTAGGGTCTTGATGGCAGCATCCCACAGAGCGGCGGCCCGCCGATCTCCCATGACCAGCTTATAGTCGTAGATTCCCCAGGCCGCCCAGATAAAGCCATTCAGGATATGCGTGGGCGGAGCAACAATATATTCCTCGAACCAGACATCACCTTGTTCATCTGTATAGCTCACGCCGCCATTAGCCACTGAAACAGTAAAAGCCGTGAAGGCGTGCGCGGCGGCGTCCAGATAGCGGATTTCTCCGGTAGCGAGATGCGCGCGCAACAAAAGGGAAATCCCCTGCCCCTGCGCCAGTCCGGAGTACCAGGGCGCGCGCAGTGGCGTCCGATAGTCCCAGTCAAAATGGTGGTGCCATACCCAAAGCCCGGCTGAATTCCGCTCCAGGTTCCCAACCAGCCAATCGGCAACGTTCAAGAACCGCTGCCGGCGCCGCGATTCCCCACCTCGGCAGAATAGGTTGTAGTTGCCAAGTCCGTATTGGGCTATGGCAATCGGGTTATATTGCCGTCCGATCTGTCCGTGGTAGTCAAGCAGAGGAATGCCGCCGGCATCACGAGGCCCGGCATAATCCGCCTTGGACTCAAACGGCATGTAATACTCCCCAAGATGGTCTCGAGAAGCCTTTGCGTTCGGTTCGGGCCGGTCATGCCAGAAGGTAAGCTGGCTTTTCGCTGGAGTGAGATACGCGGAATAGATTCTGCGATAGTACTGGAAACGGCTCGGGCGCACGGCGGTTGCGGCCGAACTCATCTTTCAGCCTCCCGAGAAGCAGGGCTAAGTTGACCGGCCTGCTGCCCGACAGCAGCCAGAAATCCCGCCGTGTCGATCTCGACGGCAGCACCGGTCTTCGCCGATTCCCGGATGGCAAACACGGCGAGAGTAGACGCGACCAGTTCCTCGAACGAAATGGGCACTCCCTCTCCGGCCTCGAGTGATTTCCTGATTTCCTGCCACTCTCCTTTGTGTCCCTTATCCTGTCCGAAACGTGAACGAAAGGTTCGCCGCTTGCTGTCCGCAAGTTCGAGCGTGCGAAAGTCATCCAACACAGCCGAAGTCCCGCCTCCGAAAACCTCCAGACGCTCTTTGGAGAATGCGCGACTCCCGTTCGCCACATAGGTGAGTGTCCCCAGAGAACCATCCGCGAAGTCCAGCCTGGCCACGATGTTATCTCCGCTGTAGCGGCCATTGTCGGCCAACGCCGTGGCCTGCACTCGCACAGGCTGCGAGCCGGACAGAAACATAAGCTGATCTACGAAATGGCACATCTCACCCACAATACGGCCACCGCCCTCGTGAGGATTTTGTACCCAGTGAGTCGCTGGCACATATCCGGCGTTCACCCGATAGTTCAGCACCAGGGGCTCTCGAACGCGCTCGACGAACTGCTTCAGACGAACTGCCATGGGAGCAAAGCGGCGGTTATAGCCGACCATAAGACTGCATGCCGGCGCCGACTGGTACGCCTGGCAAACAGCCTGTAACTCCTCATACGTTAAACACAACGGTTTCTCGCAGAAAACGTGCTTCCCCGCCCTGAGTGCCGAGACCACTTGCGCGGCATGAAGATTGTGGCGGGTACAAATGGCGACCAGATTGACCTCCGGGTCGGCCAGCAGGTCGCGCTCGCTGGTTGTCGCTCGGGCGAAGCCAAACTTGCGCGCGGCATGGACTGAGGTTGCCCCATTGCGCGCACAAACGGAAACCAACTCGGCTCCAGCGGCCTTTATGGCCGGCAGCAGCGTTCCCGTCGCAAAGGCACCGGCGCCCAGCAGTCCTAACCGCGTGCCAGCGCTGGAAGGCGTATGGGGCGCGATTGTGATGGAAGTTGCTGGCTCGGTACTGCGCTCGGGATAGGTGATCAGCACGCCCAGCGAAGGTTCCTGCGTTTTGCCGGAAATCAATTCATATGCCCGAGGAGCTTCTTCGATGGCAAAGCGGTGAGAAATCAGAGATTCAAGGTCCAGCTTGCCCGCTGCCAGCAGATCCAAAAAGGCCTGCAGGTTTCGGCCTTCCGTCCAGCGAACATATCCAATTGGATAGTCCTGACCGCGCTCCTCATATTGCGGATCGTAGCGGCCGGGGCCATAGGAGCGTGAAACCCGGAAGTCCAGCTCTTTTTCGTAATAGAGCTTGCGCGGCAGATTCAGGCCCAACCGCGCCCACGGCCACCACGGATGCCCGGTCCCGCGCGACTTCCGCCGCCAGCGTCACAGGCCCGTCGTCCGGAGAGCCCGCTGTAATCAGCACCGCGTCGGCGCCGTGCGGGGTGGCACGCATCACCGCCGAATGCAGATCGGATGGCGAGATGGCGGCTATCGCTCCCATTCGCCCCGCCAGTTTGGCTCGCGTTGCCACCGGGTCCATCGCGACCACCTGGCAGCCCGCGGCTTTCAGAAGCTGCACCGTGATTTGCCCAATCAATCCCAGCCCGAGCACTACCACGACGTCTCCCAGCGCGGCTCCCGACAGGCGAACCCCATGCATGGCAATGGCGCCAACCGTGGCAAAGGCCGCGTGCTCAAGGTTGACGGCGAAACCGGATGGCACCTTGGCCGCAAGCATGTGCGGCACGGAAACGATTTCGCTGTGGGAGGCGTAGCCAAACCCGCAGCAGGCCACGCGATCTCCTACCTGGTAATCTCCGGCGCTCTCGCCCACGGCGATCACGGTACCGGCGCAGCTGTAGCCCATCGCCATAGGATGGTCCAGCCGGTTCAGCGCGACTTGCATGGTTGGAAGCAGGCCATCGCGGCGCGCTTTTTCCATGACCTGCCGAACCAGATCGGGACGGGAAGCAGCCTTCTGCAGCAGATTTTTTTCCGCGAACTCTACCAGCGTGCGTTCGGTGCCGGCGGACACCAGAGACGCCCGGTTCCGCACCAGCAACATGGAGGGCGTCGCCGCCGGCGCCGGAACTTCGACCACCGCAGTTTCGCCGCTGCGCACGTATTGCAATAGCTGCTTCATCCCAAGTTCCTAAATTCGACTGGCTGAAATCATCCAGAGCGGACCAACAAACGAAAATCTTTGAATCCGCATTGGCAGCTCAATACCGAACGCCTCAACCGAGGCAGTCCGGAATCCGGATGCTCCCAGCAAATCCAAAATGCTCTTTCGCGAAAACTGATGCTGAGAGTGCGCGATCCACTTTGGCCAAGCCCGGCCTGCCAAGCCGCTCGCCATGGAAACACTCCGCAGTCCCATTCGAACCCCGGAGCGGGAGTTCGGCACGGACAAGATGAGCCGCCCTTGTGGCCGCAAGACGCGCTCAAATTCACGCAGGCAATCGACTGGGCTGGCTACGTATTCCAGAACACTCGAACACAGAACGCCGTCGAAGGATCCGTCGGCAAATTGCAACTGCCCGATATCCCCGACCGAATAGCTCAGGCGGCCGCGAACCGCGGAATCGCTGGAAAGCTGTCTCGCCTGCTCGATCATGGCGGGTGCGGCATCGATCGCAAGAACCGAGGCCCCGCGTTCGGCCAGCCAGCGCGAAAATATGCCAGTACCGCAGCCGGCATCGAGCCAATTCTTATTTGAGATATCCTGAACCTGCAGCATTCGCTTCAGCAATTCCAAGCGCGCGGAGAATCGCCCCTTGCGGTACTTACCTTCCCACGAGGCGGCAAGCCGATTGTGGAAGTCAACCGCACCTGCGCCAGCAGGAACCTGGGTTGCTGTTGGATGGAAGGAAGACACGACTTCACGTCACCTTGGGAAAAGGTACCAGCAACGGCAGCTAGCGCATAGTGCACGGAAGAGTGCGGGCTGCAAAGGCTAAGCCGGGCCAGTTTGCGCCCGCACGTCCTTTCCGGAGACGACTGCCTTTGGAGCCCTGATACCATCGACGGGAGCCCCCGATTTGTAGTTCTCAAGCTCCCACAATTTCATCGAACAGAACTCTTGAAAAATTGCGTGCATGATGCAAAAGCGAAATCCATGCGCTCCGTCAAGAAAGCCGAGCCGCAAGAAATACATGTAAAAGAAAAACACCAAAGGTCTGAATGGAAGATACGGCCAGATTCGCGTTTTGATGAAACGCTTGCGTTCAATCGCACCACGAAATAAACCCGTGTTCAGCTCCGTGCTCCCTCCTTCACGGGCTCGCTTCAGTTCTTGCGCTTCAAGAGTAGCGTACCTGTTGTGCTTCTCAATCCAGCAACTCAGGTCTCGGAAATCTTCATGAATCAGGTCGTGCTTACAATAATCGGCTATGCCGTCCAAGATGACGTGCTCGTGCACGTCGCGAGCTTCATAACGCGCTCGACCCCTACGGAAAAGTCTAAGATTCCAGCTCGGATACCAGCCGCAATGCCGTATCCATTTGCCATAGAAGATAAAACGCCGATTGAGATAAAACCCGTCAGAACCGTCGCCATCGCGCCCGACCAGATCTGTAATTTCGGAAGCCAACTCGGGAGAGAGCCGCTCATCGGCATCCAAAATCAGCACCCAAGAATGTAAAAGTGGGAGATTATCCAATCCCCAGTTCTTCTGTCGGGCATAGCCTTCCCAAGCATGTTGCTCTACCTTTGCGCCGGCTGCATGGGCGATCTCCACCGTCCTGTCCGTACTGAAGGAATCTAATACCCACACGTCATCGCTCCATCCAGTCGTGCTGCGGAGGCAGTCTGGGAGATTTAGCTCCTCGTTATAGGTCGGGATGAGAACTGACACCATAATTTTCTTCTCAAGCAAAACATTTCTTGAAAATCTGCTTCTGCTCCTGCTTTTCTCTTAATGGCTTTCTTCGTTACAGGTAAACATCAATATTGAAGCCGATGCTACTAAGTTCATTGGAAGACCTCTGTCGCGACCTCCTCCTGTTTCAATGCAGCCCCGGAGAACGCCTGTAATAGACGTTCCGCGTGATCGCGCCACGTAAACTGCCGACATCGTTCTCGTCCGGCAGTTACCAGCTTGCTTCGCAGCTCTGGAGACTCTGCAACCTGGCATATCTTGCTTGCAAAGCCTTGCGGATCATAAGGCTCGAAGTACACGGCAGCGTCGCCGGCCAATTCGCGATTGAGAGGGGTATCGGCCGCCACTACAGGTAGGCCGGCCGCCATTGCCTCTAACAGCGGATGTCCGAAGGATTCGATGACGCACGGGTAGACGAAAATATCCGCCTCCCGGTATAGGCCTGCGATTTCTGCGCCAGAAAGCACGCCGGTAAATGAGACGTGGCCGGCTCCCCTGAGCTTTTGCGCTCGCAACACGTCCTGATGGCGGATAGGATTCGAGACTCCCTCCCATGCCGGATCGGCTGGCGTTATCAGATGGCATGGAATTTCGGCCCGCTGCAACTCCAGCATGGCATCGAATAACGTCCCAACGTTTTTGTGCTCCGAATACAGGCCTGTAAAAACGAGCTTGAGACGACCGTTGCTGGTTCGCCGGGCTCCATTACCGAACCGACCGACATCTACTCCATAGTGATTGACGACTGCCTTTGAGGCCGGAAACTGGAGTTCCCTGCGTACCTCATCCATCATGGCGTGGGACGGGGTCATTACTACGTGGGAGGACCGAATGGACGAACTCACCAATACCTGGCGGAGTGCATGTGAAGTTTGAAACCTTTTGGGCTGCCACGGAAGAATACGTTCCTTATAAAGCCTGGAGAAATACAAACTGTTTCGGACCAGGAGTACCTGACGGCAGGGAGGAAGCACCATCCCAGTATTGGCCGTAGAGAACAAGACATCGATTTTTTCGCTCTTGAGAAACCGCCTAAGGACGCCCTGGTCGTACCACAAGCGCCCCAATGGCCCCATTTCCTCGACGGGGATGACGCGAAAATTGGCTTGCTTCGGAATCTTCGCAATCGAGCGCGCCGGCAGCACCGCTAGAAAGTCACAGTCTGGGGCAGCCGAGGCAAGCTCCGGCACAATGGCCGTCATATAATTCAGGGCGCCACCAATGCGGGCCGAGGGCGCATGTAGCACAACCTTCATATCCTGCCGAAATCAACTTTCCTGCTTTACACGACGACTCTAATTTCTCGAACTTCAGTAAACATCAGCAGATAACAAATCCGAAGAGTCATCGAAAAAAGGCCCGATAAACACACTTGGAACTCCGGAACAACTTGGGGTACCGCTGCTCGACGGCGTGACCGTAAGCGCCACACTGCCGAGTAAAGCGGGACCTCCAATCTTTGCCTCGCCAGCTGTCGGCCTCGCCAATATGCACAAATGTAGTATTATAATATTTTGGAAAATAGGCACTTTTGAATGCCGTTTGCTGAGAAAAGCGGATCCGAAAATCAAGCTCTGTTTTTTCCATTTTACAGCCCTCGCGATATTTGCCCATGCAGTCCACGAACACCTTCGATTTGAGATGGGGCGTATCTGTGTAAATCGGCGGCCCATTCCCCTGCTCCAAAAAATAACACTCGGAATGAGGTCCGAGAATAGGGCGTGAATGTTGGGGCACCCGATCCCAACCGTAAAATGGCACGTAACCCACGGCTGGTTGCGATTCAAAAACCGAGACTGCATCGCTAAGATATTCGCAAGGTCCTCGGCATTCCCAGTCATCTTGTAACGAGACAATGTACTTCCCGGAGCAAGCTGCAAGACCGGCGTTAGTATTGGCGCCAAGCCCCCGGTTACGAGTCGATAATACAACTCTATCTAGAACTAAACCTTGAATTTGCTTTTGCACTTCCGGAAGGCTACAATCATCAGTCACGACCAGTTCCAAGTTAGAATAACGGGTATTCGCAAGAAAAGAATTTACTGTCCTCTCAAGAAGCTCGATTCGATTGAAAGTGATAAACAAAACTGAAACCAATGGATCATGTTGGCTCATAGCTTTTCTTTCAATCTCCCGTTCTTTTCTGTCGATACCAATCCAGAATAGTCTGCATTCGGATATCGTATGAATACGCCGGGACGCATCGTCGATGCCCGCCCGCAGCGACCCGCTCGCGTTCCTCGGGATATGCCAGATAAAACTCCACCTTTTCAGCCAATTCTTCCACGGAGTCGAAGCAAGCCACCTCTTCTCCTTCTACAAACAGCTCGGTTAATTCCGCAGTGCGCTCGTGCAGCATGAAACCGCCGCAGGCCGGAATTTCGTAAGTCCGAGTTGTAGTTTCATCTTTAGCCCCGGGATTGACTCCCATAATAGCCAAATTAATTTTCGCGGCTTTAATCGCTTTTGTATAGGACCTACCCTCAATCGCACTACCAGCAATCGATGCCTTCAATTCGGGAGCGCCGCAGCGATCCCACTGATTTCCCCATACTTGCAGTTGAAGAGTAGGGCACAGACGCTTAAGTCCCGACAAGATGCTTCGTTTGTACTCAGTATATGTTCCTATAAAAATGGCATCGGCCCCAAACTGTTTCCCATCCGAAATCGTCAATTCAGGGACATAATGGAGTTCAGGGTCGTAGCCGTGGGGAAGAAAGACTCGGTGTCTCAATCGAATGCGCATTTTTGCGTCGCCGTCCCAGTATTTCTTGGTGTCAAAAATGCAGTCGTATTCTGGCAAGCTCTGCTCCAACATCGTGCCACAAGCAAAAATCATGCGATCAGGATAGTAGTTGTACAGGATGACCCCACGCTCTCTGGCGACATGCAATGTGTTTGGCTCAACGTAAAGACCCTTGAAGGACAGCAGTATTTGTGGGCGAAGATGGTGGATCCAGTGCAAGATCCTGTCGTTATACTCGCGTACCAGCCTCGGCTCGAGCGCGCGAATCATTAAACGAGAACTTCGTAGCCTCACCTGTGGAATAAAGGTCTGTGCATCCACATCTTGCACATCACATCCCAATCTACGAAGGGCATAACAACAGGCTCGGGCACAGCTTCCGTACCAGTTCTCGCCAAGAAACAAAACGCGTAAACTCAATCCTTTTCACCCGGTCGGTCAGTTTTTTGCAAGTTCGTAATCCCGTTCTGCCGGAAGGCAAAGAATATCTCCCACAACCAACTCCGCTGCTGGCGCCAGTCTCAGATTTGGCATCTGACTGTACCCGCGATTTTCCCTCTGAATTTCATAAATCCGATAGTCACAGTCGCGTAGGCTCTCAATGAGGCTTTTGGGGCTTTCGCCAGCTGCGGACAACATGGCTGGGTTCACCTCCACGACTAGAACCGGACGGCTCTCTCGCAGCGTCCGCTCCATTCCCCGGAGCACGCGCACTTCGAAACCTTCCACATCAATTTTGGCAAAATGAACATGCCTCGGGACGGATCCCCCTTCCACAAGGGCGTCATAAGGGGCCGCTTGGACGTGCGTTTCTTTGAGGTTTCCAAGATGACTGTGTGGAGCGGCGGTCGACCAGCCGAGCTGCGGCGAAACGTAGAACTGAATCTCTCCAGAGGTGGATGACAGTGCTGAAGAAAAGACTCGGAGCCAGCCCATCTCATTCATCGCGGCAGAGCGCTCCAACCAGGCGCGGGGCCGCGGGTCCGGCTCAAAGCTGCAGACGCAGCCGGACGGCCCTACCAGGCTCGCGAGCAGCAGGCTGAAGTAGCCAACCTGCGCTCCGATATCCAACACCGTGTCCCCCGGATTCACGAAGCGGCGAAAGACTTCCACCAGCTCCGGGCTGTACCTCCCGAAGTACATCATGCATTGAAAATAGTCGGTCGGATCAGAAGCATTTTCGATCCATTAGCCAATTCAAAGCACCCTAGGTTCGATCCCAAACTCCAGCGCCGGGTGGCGTATAGGCAGCGGGCTATACCTCGGACATGGAGATTCGTGGTGAGGCGCCGCATCATCGATGCTATAGGTCGTGATCCAACCGGTATTTCTGAGACTGCTTCCACTAGCGTTCCTCCACTTGCAGGCGTACCATCATGTCCATCGTATAGACGCCGCCCTTACGGTCCGCCAGCTCGATCAAAAACCAGGCGGCAATTCCGGCCCTTAGCATTTGCCACAGCAAGTAGCGGAGACCGCTTTTCACACCGTGAGGCACGGGGCCACACTCCCGGAACTCAATCTCCGGCGAAAAACCGGTCAAAGCAGCTAACTGCCGAAAGTTATTCGGAGTAAACGCCCATTCGTGGGTAATATCCCAGTGCCGTGTCAGGTTGCCAAAGGGGGAGATTGCATTCGGGACCATTGCTACCAGGGTGCCACCCGGACGGAGTACCCGGCGGGATTCCCTCAGCACCGCACCCAGTACGTCCTTGGGCAGATGCTCCAGAATATTCAGGGCCGTAATGTAGTCCACGGACCGGCTAGGAGTATGCGCGAGATACTGCAGAATGTCTTCGCAGACCAATTCCCCACGCACAAAGGGACGCGCTTGATCTAACTCCTCTTGGCAGAGATCTACCCCGGTAATTTCGCTGAAGCCTTCCCGCTCCAGAAGGTACACGACCTCACCGCAACCACACGCAATATCCAGGCACACGGATTGGCGATTCGCAGGCAGCCATGGAGCCAGCCTCAACCTGCACTGATTCGCAGCACGTTCATAGAAATTCCGCGTCGATGCGTGGCCACGGGAGGCCGTGGTTTCCCAATACGCCTGAGTAATACTTTCATGGACCGAAGCAATCACACTTGCCTCCTGCATACTTCAGCATCAAACATGGACTTGTGTCGACGCATGCTGCGGGCCTAAATACGCAGAGCGGTTTTTTAGCAAGAAAAATATTGAGCCGAAGATAATTAGTAAGGAGACACTACTTACAACTACGGAAACCGCCTCTGCCAAATCAGGCATCCCCAGAGTGATATAAACATATAAAAGTAATCGAAGAGGAGACTTGATCGGGTTGTAACCTGACATACGCCACAGCCGTCCGAACAAAATGCCGATCCCGAGCATCCCAGCAATAACGCCTGGAACTCCAAAATTCCAATAAAGTTCCCCAACTGCACTTATCCCGGTAGAAGTGGTAGACTCTGCCGCGCTCGGAGCAGCGCCGAGGTACGCGGTAAACCATCCCCCGCGACTTACATTGGGCTTTTGCGGCCATAAGATACGGGGAATAAAAGCATAAGTAGCGTATTTCATAGTCTCACCGTATCGAAAGCCCTTTCGGTCTACCTCTTGGATCAAAAAGGCCGTGGGAGTCGGGTCGAACATCCTGTAAAGATATCCTTCAAATTGGTCGATGTAAGAATTTAGACTCCACTCACCCGAGAAAACAGGAGAAGCATCCTGAGCAGCATTCCAAAGAACTTCATAATCGCCTTTGGCGGCTGCACCTTCTCGGGTACGGGTTTCCGAAATTGTTGGCGCCACCACGCCTGTATATAGCAACGTGAGCGCAATACTGGCATAAATCAGGTTACGACGAAGTTCTTTACGGGCTATCATGGCCCAGACCAAGGGGAAAAATGAAAACATAATGGAAGCCTTGGAGCCCGTTTTCATGTCAGCAGTCAACAGCAATGCTGTGGCTGATGCCAGCAAAATCCAGTGCACATGCTTTCTGAGAGCAAGATACCAGTGCGGGAGCAGTGCCAACATACATACAGAGGCAATCGCAACACGGCTTAAGGGGGCCGCTGCGCCACCCAAAAAAGAAAACCAGTTTTGCCGAAACAAGTAGACAAGGCCGATTCCCAAACCGGCGAAGATGGTCCTTAAAGGTCTTTCAAAGGACAAGTCCTCACCGTAGGGAACTAGTCCAGTCGCCGGCCGGAGAAGTTCCATGCCAGCGTGCATGGCAACCATGCCCGCGAGATAAATGGAGTACGCATGAGCCAAATCCGCAGGTGATAACTGCATGGTGGAAAAGCTCAAATACTCACCATTCACGGCTCGGAATGCCATGTAGATGGCGGAGAGCCCGAGCCCTATGCTGTTCCATAAAAACATGAAAGAAAGGGGGCTCACGCAGAGGGGAGCGCGGCGTCCCTCCCGCCAGCACAGCCACAGGTATAGCGGAAACACGGTTATCCCACCCAGCACTAACGTCACGGCGGGATTCTGAAACAGAAGTGAGGCGGCGACTATGGCCACGATCGCAGCATGAGAAAGCAGACCCGGCCATGACCCGAGCACAGGGAGGGTAGCGGCGCGGGCTTGCGGCACGACAGGCAAGCGATTGGCCAGCGCCACACTCATAGAGAGCCCACCATGCTGGACTGACTTCTAAGAAACGAAGGACTTCCCATTTGGGGCGGCGCCGGCTTACGAGAGGGCACGTTTAATCCGTTCATCCATGCATAAAAACGATATACAAGGTGGAATGGGAGGTAGGGCAACCCCGCCGTGAAGTTCCCGTACTGCCTCAGAATGCGCCAGAGCCGGCGAGTATATTCCCGGCGACCACGCAGATATTCCACAACCGCGAACGTCAGATAACGAGCCGTCATGTGGCCAGAGAATCTCTGGTAGCGGATCCACTCATGGGAGAGGAGTGGCCGGGGCGAACAGAGTCGCCCGGGCAGTTCCAGAAAATCCATGGCGTCCAAAAGCTTACCGGGATCATTGGAAGAGCTGCTGGCCTCGTGATGGCGTCCATAAAACAGCGGTTCGTCAGTGTGCAAGTAGTCTCCAACCCTGCACAGGCGAGCCGCCAGTTCGAAGTCTCCACAGTAGCGCACGCTGGCGCGGTACCCTCCCACTTCATGGTAAGCGGACGCTCTAACCAGAAAACTGGAGTTGCCTCCAAAGCCATTCCCCGCCGCCATGCGGTCGAGCATGCGTTCGCCTGAAATTACCGACAGGGACTTGCCAAATAGAAACTGAAGGAATAATGGTCTTCCTTCCGCGTCAGTGTGGATCTCCGCACAGGTGCCGAGCGCGACATTCTGGTGTTCTTCCATCAGCCCCACCATGACTTCCAGGCAGCGTGGAGCAATCCAGTCATCGGCACAAAGGATCTTCAGGTACTTGCCCCGTCCCTGATCGGCAGCAAATTTGAGGTTGACGTTCATGCCCCGCCGCTCCGCGTTCCGAATATACCGAATGCGAGAATCGCAGGCAGCAAAGGCCGCGACAAGCGATTCTGTTTCGTCACTGGATTGATCGTCGCAGATCACCAGCTCCCAATCTGACATAGTCTGCTGCTGCACGCTTTCAATGCAGTCAGGCAGAAAGCGGCCATAGTTGTAGGAGGGAACGCAGACGGAAACTAGGGGCGATCGTTTCATTTAATTCAGAGTTATGCAAAGTCTGAAAGCACTCAAATCAGCGCACCGCGTCCGACATCCAACACTCGGCTGCCTCGCACTTCCCATAGGACCCTTGGGAGCAAATTAAGGGGACTGCTACCAACGAGGAGCTTTCCCCGCAATTCTGCGATTCGATGAGAAACAGCTACAATGTCGGCCGTTGTCAAGCTTCCTTTGCTCCCATTAACTTTCCAGACGGCTCCGATTGCCGGTTCGTTCCCTGAAGTCTGTCTCGGTTTGCCTCGGGAAACCGCATGTTCGGCCAGTAGCCGGGCTGGTACCAGTTTGGAGCGGAACAGCGCCAACCAAGTGCGGAACCCAATACGCGAAGGACTGGATCATCGGATTCACGCCAGATCGCGAGACCTTCACGAACCCGATCCCATTTTTGGTACTTGACTGACAATGCCATGCCCCGTAGAAATCGGGTCCGCATTCGGCGCTTGTAGCGGGAACGTGTGTGCATAGGCCCGAAAATCGGTTCATACAGAGGCCAGTTCGCCACGTACATTGCATATTGCCAGTAAATATGCTGCCAGTGAAAGAATGCATACGGGTGGTTCAACTCACGCGGTGCAAGTTCAATCAAGGGCTCGGGAACATAAGCCACTGTGGCGTTGCGCACTAGGCGGAGCCACATGTCAACATCACTGAGAAATCCGAATGCTGGATTGAAGGGGCCAATGCGGGCGTACGCGGATGCTCGCGCCATCACGGTTCCCCAAACACAGGATGTCAAAGTTTCAAAAAATTGCCGTGCGATTGTATTGCCCTCAACGCGATCAGCATGAAACTGCTGTACTAGCTCAGGATTACTGCTGTGTGGACACCACAGATAGGCATTAAAGACGAACGGGGCGTCTTTTTGGCGTCGAAGGGCAGCTTGCCATTTTTCGATCAGGTCCGGGCGGTATACGTCGCCATCATGTAAGTTAGCAACAAATTCGCCTCGGGCTCTCTGAATCGCCGCGTTTAGATTGCCGGGCATCCGTAAATTATGGCTATTGCGGAAGTAACAGATCCTGGAATCCCGAGCGGCATAGTCCCGGCAGAGTTGTTCGGTAGCATCGCTGGAACAATCATCGCTGATGATCAGCTCGAAGTCACCGAACGTTTGTGCCAGAACGCTTTCGATCGTGGCAGGCAGAACGGCCGCGCGATTGTACGTGGTCAGGCAAATGGATACTGGAATGGATCGCTTTCCTTCTGCGTTGGACATCACTTCACCAGCTGCCGAGACTCCAATTCATAGGTAGCCGCGGTAATTCCATCTTCGGCCGCTTCGTGTTGCACCCAATCCAGGAGTCCAACCATCCCCTGCGCGAACTCCACTTGGGGTTCATACCCCAGCAGCTTGCGAGCCGTCGAGATATCCGCCACACAGTGCCGGATGTCCCCCGCGCGGTACTTACCGGTGATCTCCGGGGAAACGTCTTTGCCTAGCCCTTCCGAAAGCACCCGGGCAACCTCAAGTACCGTGGTTGCAACGCCCGTTCCTATATTCACCGCTTGATAGTCCGCGCCACTGTTCTGCATGGCTAGTAAATTCGCTTGCACGATGTCGCTTATGTGCACAAAATCGCGCGACTGGCGTCCATCTTCGAAAATCACGGGGGCTCCACCGTTCAACAGGCGCGAGGAGAACATAGCGCATACTCCTGTGTACGGGTTAGAGAGGGCCTGACGAGTTCCGTAAACGTTGAAGTAACGGAGGGCAACTGTGGGAATCCCATACGCACGGCCGACCGCCAGGCAAAGCTGCTCCTGATCCTGCTTGGTAATCGCATACACAGAGGTGGGAAAGAGAGGCTTTTCTTCGGGCGTGGAGAACGGACGAAGAAGATCGCCGCAGTTCGGACACTCCGCCTCCCAGCGCCGGTCTCGCAACTGCTCATTCGACCTGATCGAGGGGTCCACTCTTCCACACTGGGCACACTCATATGCGCCTTCGCCATAAATCGACATGGAAGACGCAACGACAACCTTGCGGATCTGTCCGCGTCGTTTCAGCAGCGCCTCCAACAGCACTGCGGTTGCAGCCGTGTTGCCTTCTACATAGCGCCGGATTTCGTACATAGATTGCCCGACGCCGACTTCGGCTGCCTCATGAAACACAACCTCGACAAATTCAAGAGCCCGGCTCACCGCGGCGGGATCGCACACGTCACCCAAGACAAATTCAACATCAGCGTTCAAGTAGCGTGGCGGTCCCTTGTGAACTTGATCCACAAGACTATCCAGCACCCGGACCCGGTGTCCGCAAGCAACGAAACTGTCCACCAGGTGCGAACCGATAAAACCAGCGCCACCCGTAACTAGAATATTCAAGTTTCTCTCCAATTAGGCTTGCCCGACTGCCAGGTAGCAGGAGTGACTCTCACGAGCAAGCGGCGAAGAATATCTCTTTCTGTTGTTTCCGTGCTGCGCCACAGTAACATGGCGGTAAACAGCAGGGTAAGAGGTAAGGCCATTGCAAAGTGATATACCCCTGAGGTTGAAACAGACCACGCCAGCAGACCGAATGCAACCGATGACAACACCGGGAATAAAGCTACGCGAAACGCCTTAAGCTCGGAAGAGGCGGAAACACCGATCTGCCGGGACACTGCGCGGGGGACCAGCCAAGCTGTTGAGAGTAAATCCCCTGAAATCCATGCCGCTGCCGCCCCATCGACACCCCAGCGGGGAACCAAAAGGCCTGCTGCCAGCATCGTAATGCCAGTCGAAATCGCGAGCGCTATGACTATTGGCCGAACCCGATTGATGGAAGCAAGGAAAATCACGCCGGTGTTCCACCACGCCCACGCAACTGTGCGGGAGATCAAAATCGCGAGCAGTATCCAATCCAACTGAAGACGACCGGCCGTCCATCGTGGATACACGTAGGGCAGAAAAGGAAGCATTCCCATGAGTACGGCGGCTACGAGCCAGAGATTCACCCGCTGAACACTGCGGTACAGAACTAATAGGGATCGCCGACTATCAAGAGCATAAAGACTGGTAAACTCAGGCGTTACGGCCACTGTGAGCAGCCCGCTCACCATGACTGCGAAATTGACAACCGTACGATGAGTGGAAAACCAGCTTACATCCGAGCCCGCGTGCGAGCGCTGCAGCAGAGTAAGGATACCCTGCAGGGATGCATACTGCAGCATTGGAATGGCCACAAACAGTAGTCCTGGCCCTACCATTCGAACGCCTTCCGCCCAGCTTCCTGAACTGGGATACATTTTCAGCCAGGGATGCAGCCTGTGCAGATCTACCAAAATCGCAGTCATTATCAGCAGCGATACAACGAAACGTCCTGCAGCGATGACTGCGAAATTACGGCTAAGGGCCAGCAGCCCCAGCGTGACCCCAAATATTGCGGCCTGCCTGATCGTGCCCAGGATGGCTCCACGCGGAAGGTATCCTGTAGCGCGATAGACCCCGCCAACTACACCCATCGGGACCCCAATCAGGAGTTCCCCGGCCAGCAAAAGCACGGTCAAAAAGATGGTGGATGAAGAGACCGTTCGTAAACCCAACAACGACTTGATAGGAAATAGGGCGAATGCCATGGCTACAGCAGCCAGCACACCGACAGCGAGAGGAACCTGGAGACGCAGGGCACTGTGAAGCCGCCGCTGCAGCTCCTCACGTTCATTACGAACGTAGTTGCTGCACATGCAGTTGACTACGTAGGTCTGTATGCCAAGGTCCGTGAAAGAGAGGAACGTGATCAATCCCGTAAGAACGAGCCACTCACCATAGGCGTCTGTACCCCAGATGCTCAGGGCAACGGGAACGAACACAATCTGACTGACGATGTTGACGACTGACGTTAATGACAGCGCACCCGCTCCCTTGACGATGCGGGTGGTCGTACGCCCGGGGATAGCGGCAGGAAGGGGCTTGCCAGCCTCTAGAGATTCAATTGCCGCGTCAGCTCCGCTCATGCGCCCCCGTTCGCGACTGCGCGCAGCGAAGCACGAATACCGGCGATGTCCGCCTCAAAGCTCCAGCGGGCGATTCGCTCTTCCGCAGCCAGCGACATCCTCTTCCTAAGCGGGCCTTCGGAGAGCAAGCGGAGAAGGCAGTCGCGCAGAGCGGCAACATCGCCGCTGGGAAATATGAACCCAGTTTGATTATCATCGACCAGGTCCTGACCGGCCCCGACTCTGTCACTGAGAATGACTGGCAAACCGAAGCATAAAGCCTCATTCACCACGAGTCCCCAAGGCTCGTGACGGGAGGGCAAGACGAATAAATCTGCCGCAACAAAAAATTCCGCCAGCTTGCTCTGATTCTGGAATCCCACGAAGTGGACGTTGGGAATCTTTCGGCTGCTCGCATACTTTCTCAGTTCGGATGCCAGGCGTCCATCGCCGAGGTAAACCAAGTGCGCCGGACACTTCGCTACTGCCTCCTCAAAGGCACGCAGCAGATCCAGGGGGGACTTCTGCGGTATGAGCTTTCCCGAGAAAAGAACTACCGGCGTGTCTCCAGACGCTCCCAGGCGGGCCCGAATCGATGCGCGTTCGCTTCTCAATTCCATTGCACGCTGAATGAACTTCTGATTGTCGACAGAATACGGGACTTGAAAAATCCGGGACTCGGGAGCGCCATAGGCTCGATAAAACTCGGCATTCAAGCTGCCAATCGCGAGAAAGGCTGCCACTCTGCGAAATAGCCAAACAAGAACTCTGCGTTTAATTCTCTGCCGAAGCGTCGAGGCGGGAGGGCACAGCAAGTGGCTCTCTCCTCTCAGCAATACAGGAATGCCGAGCACAAATGCCGTCAGCATGGCGATCCAGGTTGTGCAGTTGGACCACCCATGGACCCAAATGGCATCAAAGTTACCACCGGCCAGCTCAACAATAATGCGTGGATTGACAAGGCCCCAAAACCGCGACACTTTTGGCCGCAGGCTCCAATTCTTTAGGACCTTAGAGCGATATCCCTCGAGTATGTTCTGGACATCCCAGCAAACTTCACGACCAAAACCCGGGTCACGATACGGGGCCGCGCCCCAATCGGAGCAAAAGAAAACTGTCAGATCAATGTCACGCTCCGCGGCCAATTGTTTGAACAGCGGGTCCTGATATTGAATGACGTGCGAGGTAAGAACAGCGAGGCGATATGGACGCGCGCGGGGACGGGCCTTCCCCCGACCCTGGTTGGCGGAGAGTTCCTCGTTCCACTCCGGGGGCACAACGTCCGTCGCTGACTCGGTTCTTAGCTGCATCCAGTGAGTCCCAATCCGCCACCGAAGCCTTTTAGCGAAAGATTCGTACTGGAGATGGTGTCTCTAATGGTCAGGATCGTAAATGCATGATGTCGGGGCGTAAAGGCTTGGAACAGCGGGAGTAACCTTCCTATGTACTACTGTGATTGCCCTATTTTCATGGCTAGCGCTGGAATTTCCGCCGTGCTCTCCGCAGGCTCTGAATGCAGCAGTGCCGCCCAGCGTTTCAGAACGTACAAAGACCACGGCCGTGACCAACTGGTTCTGCCCGCGAGAAAATCTTCCCAGACCTCATTGACGGCGCGGGGATCGAGAAAATCATCGGCCTGGTCCCGGGCTCGAAGCACGCCCTCCACCTCCGAACGCAAGTCGCTGCGCAGCCAGCGATCGAATGGCAACGCGAATCCCTGCTTCGCGCGATGCACCACCTGTCGCGGAAGATCTGCCGCCAGGGAGCCGGTCAACAACCATTTTGGGGATTTCGATCTTCGTTTGTAGCTGCCCGGCAGGGTAAACAGAAACTCGACGAGCCTGTGATCCAAGTAGGGTTGGCGTATCTCTAGGCCATGGGCCATCCCCATTGCGTCCGCATCGCGAACTAAAGTGTTACCGAGGTAGTTCCGTAACTCCAGATACGACAGCTGATTGCTTGCATCCAGGTCGGAGGCGCTCTCGGCCGATTCCACGACCAGATGCAAGGCCTGCTGAAGTACATCTGCCCGGCTAACATTCAAAAGGCGGTCTCTTCTCATGGTCGAGAACAACCCGCGAGCGATCATGTAGGCACTACCGAGGGTCGCCTCAGCTGCCAGCATCATCTGCAGCTTTCGCAGACGGTCGGTTCGGGCTATTGGTGAGCCCAGCAGCCGAGATATGGCAGCTCGCAACCTTAAAGGGACAATGTTGGCCACTCGCAGCAAGCGCGTCATGTGCGGCACCGTAGCGAAGGTGGAATATCCGGCAAAAACCTCATCCGCGCCGATTCCTGACAGAGCAACCTTGAATCCTTGGGAGCGAACCGCTTGCGAGATGATGAATGTATTGATTCCGTCGATCGTAGGCTGGTCCATGGACAGAATTGCGGAAGGCAAGTACCCGGCCGCATCCCGTTCCGACACCATTACCTCGTGGTGTGTCGTGCCAAATCGCCGGGCGACCGCACGCGAATAGGGAGCCTCGCTGTAAGCCAGTTCTGGAAAGACAATCGAAAAGGTGCTGAAGTCCCCGCTGTGGCATTCTTGAGCCAGGGCAACCAGAGCGCTTGAGTCAATGCCCCCCGAAAGAAACACGCTTACCGGAACATCGCTAATCAGGCGCAACCTGGTTGATTCCAGCAGCAGCGAATGCACCTGCTCGCGGACTTCGGCGTCCTTGGGGTGAGTAGTCAGAGCGGGAGAAATCGGAATATTCCAGTACGGCTTTTCGGTGATTCCTCTCGATTCGCTGATCGCGTAATGACCGGGACGGAGCGAGCGAACGCCGGAAATGATGGTTTCCGGATCATATACGGATCCAAAACTCAGGTACTGGACGACTGCAACCTGGTTGATTCGCTTTTCCACGAGTCCAGTCGCCAGCAAGGCGCGTGTTTCCGAAGCGAAGAGCAGCAGATCGCCCGCCTGGTAGTAATAGAGTGGCTTGATTCCCAAGCGGTCTCGCGCCAAAAACAGCCGCTGCTGAGCATCGTCCCAGAGCGCGAAGGCGAACATCCCCCGCAACCGATGCAGACACTCGATGCCCCACCGGCGGTACGCCTTCAGCAGGACCTCGGTGTCACAGTGCGTGGAACAGAAAATGCCCTCAGTCTTCAGTTCCTCCCGGATCTCGCGGAAGTTGTAAATCTCTCCATTGAAGACAATCCAGTTGCCTGATTCAGGATCGTTCATGGGCTGGTGGCCGGCAGCACTCAGGTCGAGGATAGCCAGCCTTCGGAAGCCCAGCTTCAGTTCGTCTCTGGAGCCCGTTACACACGCGGTGCCGGAATCGTCCGGCCCCCGGTGGGTGAGGCTGGCCGTGCCGCGGAGAATCGATTCATTGCTTACTTTACCGGGAGGGGAAAGGCTCCCCACAAATCCGCACATCGGTTCTCACCTTCGGACAGACTGAAATTGGAGCCACAACTCTCCGGCTGCGCCCGAGACCTTACGCGCAGTGGTGACTGTGACTCCGACGTTGGCCTTGTTCCCCCATTCCACTTCAACTGCAAAGAATTGCTTCCAGCCGGCTCTGAAAGCTCTCCCGCGAAAACTCTTTCTGCAGACGCAGCCGCCCCTGGCAGCCGAACTGGCAGCCCAGCTTCTTGTCGGAAAGAAGCCGGACCGTGGCCTTGATCAGAGGTTCCGTGCTATCTGTTTCCACCAGAAACCCAGTTTGGCCGTCAACAATCACTTCTGGGACACCACCTGCGGGGGCGCCGATACAAGCCTTGCCGTAGTACATCGCTTCCAGAAATACGATACCGAAGCCTTCCTTCAGGCTTGGCAACACAAACAGATCGCACGTTTGGTAATACGCGGATAGGTCCGACTCCGAAACTCGTCCGGTAAAGAAAACGTGCTCCGCAATGTCCAACTCCCGGGCAATTTTTTCCAAGCGCGGGCGATCGCCGCCATCGCCTACGATGACATAAAAGGCCCCGGACACCTGGCGGATCACCTCGGGCATGGCCCTTACGACTAAATCTATGTTTTTGTACTGTTCTGACAGATCAAGCCGCGAAACGGTAAGCACCATCGGACCCGCAGGCAGCCCCAGACTGGCTCGTTCCGAGTTGCTGTTGCAATCTGCCGCATAGAATGGATCCAGGGTGTTGGGAAAGCGGACGAACTTCTGCTCGTCGAGGCCGTTGGTGGCGGCCATCGTGTGTGCCGTGTAGTCGCTCACAGACAGGAAGGTAGAGATATCCCGCACACCCGCACTCTCCAACCAGTTCAGCTTGCGCCAGGCTTCAATGCCATGCACCACGAGCAACTTGCGGGTTCGACCCAAAAAGGGTGCCAGCGGTAGAAAATTCTTGTGGCCAATGAGCGTCACATCGGCCTGCCGCGCGCCCAGGGATGCGCTCAACGCAAATCGGCGCCGGGAACCGGAAAAGCCTGTAAGGCGGGCTCTCCCAGAAGGCATATAGGGACGGGCCTCTCTTGAAAAATCATTGCCGTCCAAAAGGGAAAAAACATTCAGGTTCCATTCGTGCTGCTCGGCAAGTCCATCCAGCGCCCACAGCAGAGCACGATTGAATGTGTGGACACCGCCAATAACGGCAAAGGCTCCGGTAAGAAGAACAGCAATCTGCATTTGCGAGGGCGATGACTCTGATTGAACGATGGGCAACTGTAGCATGCGGTCCCGCGTTTCATTCTTGCATTCCATGCGGGCAAGCCTCTGAACAGTAACTCCCTCCACCCTACGGGCACATTTGGAATCGCGCCATTCCTTGTTGACTAAAACATTAAAAGGCGGCTTTGCAATCGCTGGATTCGTATCCAGGTGCATCTCCGGATGAACCTTGATGGCAAGACCGTCGCTGTGCGGAATTGCGGCATGTATTTCTAGGTTTAAAAGTTGAAATCCCAGTCTTGGCATGAGATGACTCGCAGATCCTCAGACCTCACATGTTGCCGGCGGAAGGCCGATCACCGAAGCCGCCGATTACCGCTGCCGCTGCGCACATAAGTGATGGAGGAAATTGTATATGCCTTCTCGTCAGGGACAACAGAACTTGCCCTTGGGCAAGCTTGAGGCCAGAGAAGGCATCGAGCCAAAGGGATACTGTCTCGACACTTGTGGGCCCTAACATGCGGCAGGCTACAATCCCCGTTATGCCGCAGGCCGTGCCGTGTACCCACTCCTCTGTTGGCGACCTCACATTAAGCCGTAAGCTGTCTGAGGTCTCGCAGCAATTCGCGTTATTGGTTCGAGGACGATTGCTCCGGCCCGAGCGGGACTTCTTCTCCATTCGGAACGATTTGAAATTGTACGATTCCCTGGTTCGGGAGCATGTCGGAAGACCGTTACAGGACTGCCGTGTACTGGAGATCGGATTTGGCGCGCGTCCATACACCCTCTATGCCATGCACGCCTTCGGAACAGACATCACGGGAGTTGACTTAGATGTACCAATGACGAGGCTGACCGATGCGGGCCGGATCTGGCGACATAACGGCCTGGAACGCACGTTGAAGAGCGCCCTCCGGTATCTCTTGTTCGACTTGCTGGAAAACAGACGCCTGTTTCAATTTCTCAGTGACCTCGGGAATTCCCCGTTTCGAATTCCCACTGCCCGACTAGTCGTAAATGACGCTGCAGCGGCATACTTCTGGAAACAAAATTCCGGTCCTTACGAACTAATCTACTCGACCGACGTATTCGAACACATACCCGAAGCGGATCTTGCAAATGTGATCGCCCAAATGCACGCGGCGCTGCACCCTGGAGGAATTGCCGTGATTTCGCCGATGATTTTTACCGGGATCCTGGGTGGGCACCTGGTGGAACTCTACAACTACAAGGGAGGCGACCTGCCGGCGGATATCCCCGCATGGGATCACCTGAGAAGCCGAACGTTGCGGGCCAACACCTACCTGAACGAAATGCCACGACGTCGCTATCGAGAGTTGTTTCTGCAGTGGTTTGACATAATCTCGGAAACGGAGTGCGAACCTTGGCTCGGCGCGAGCAATCTCACGCCGGAACTGCGCCGCGAACTTGCTCAATACGACGACGGCGAACTATTTTCCAACCGGGTCCAGTTTTTACTGCGAAAGCGCCTGGTCTCGGGCGCTTAGGCCGCAATCCGCTGGCCCGATGAATCCCAGGCCGGTCACAGTTTCCGGCAACGACCGCGCGCCGAGCAGGAAATGAACACTCAGCCAAGAACGCACCGCGAACAATCTTTCACCCGCTTAACAATAAGGCGATAGATACCTCCACAGCAGAGCACGACTGAATGTGTGAACACCGCCAATAACGGCAAAGGCTCAAGAGCAGCAATCTGCATTTGCGAGGGCGATGACTCTGATTGAACGATGGGCAACTGTAGCATGCGGTCCCGCGTTCCATTCTTGCATTCCATGCGGGGAAGCCTCTGAACAGTAACTCCCTCCACCCTACGGGCGCGTTTAGAATCGCGCCATTCCTTGTTGACTGAATCGTAACGATGCGGTTCCGTCGGTCCTCGCACGCGCCGCGCAATTCGCTACGTCAACGGGGCCAGTGTTTCTTCTTGGAGGCGGCAAGTTCATGGCCAACGTGATCATTCCATCACGTTTCGCGCGGGAATCCAGAGTTCAGCCCCCCAGCTATCTCATGCCCGACCCTTACCCGGTCGCACTCCCCAATTCCAACGAGAACAACCCTCTCCTGGGGTATTGGCGACTCCTTCGCAAACGCTGCTGGCTCATCCTGGCCTGTGTGATCGTGGCCGCCGTCATGGCCACCCTCACCGCCGTGCGGGCGGTGCCCCTCTACCAGGCTACATCGCGCATTGCCATCTTCCCGGAGAACAACAACGCTCTCGGATTCCAGAACCTGCAAACCACAACCTCAGACGATTACGACTATAACGTCAACCTGGAAACGCAAGCCTCCGTTCTGCGCAGCGATACCCTGGCATCGAAAGTCATCCGCGAGATGCATCTGGACACCAATCCGGCATTTGCCGGCAAAATGTCGACCGGCTCGACCGGCGACCCGAATGTAAAGGACCTCGACGGCGCCACCGAAACCCGCCTAGTGCACGCGTTCGCCGGCTCCCTGGACGTGCAGATCGTTCCCCGCACCCGTAACATCGACGTTCACTTCTCCAGTCCGAATCCGAAACTCGCCGCGCAAGTCGCCAACACCATCGTCAAGACATTTATCGAGGAGAACTTCCGCACAAAGTACGAGTCGGTCATGCAGACCTCCGACTGGCTCTCCAGCCAGCTGACCGACCTGCAGGTAAAGGTCGAGCAATCGCAGGAGAAGCTGGTCCGATACCAGAAAGAGCACGATATTTTCGGACTGGACGAGAAGCAGAATGTGGTTACATCGAAGCTGGAAGAAATCAATCGCGAACTCACAACAGCGCAGAACGATCGCATGCAGAAGGAAGCAACCTACCAGCTCGCTAGAACGGGAGACCCGGCGATCCTGGTGCAGCCCGGCTTCGGAGCCCTGCTGCCGAAACTGGCTGAACAGGAATCCGATCTCAAGGTGCAGAGCGCAAAGCTTTCCCTCCAGTACGGACCTTCCTACCCCAGGGTCGTCGAGCTCAACACCCAGCTGAAGGAAGTACGCTCAGAAATGGCGGCCGAGGAGCAGCGCATCCTTGAGCGCATAAAGGGCGAATACAGCGCCGCGGTGGAGCGGGAATCCATGCTGCAGGCCGCTTTCGAGGAACAAAAGAAGGAAGCCAACCAGCTCAACGAGAGTTCCGTTCAGTACAACCTGCTCAAGCGTGACGCCGAGGTCAACCGGCAACTCTATGAAGGATTGCTGCAGCGTCTGAAGGAAGCGGGGGTTGCCGCCGGCCTGCGTTCCGGCAATATCCGGATCATCGACGCAGCTGAAATTCCCACCTCTCCCTGGAAGCCCAACAAGCGCCGCGACGTCATGGTAGGTACGTTTCTGGGTCTTCTGTTTGGCGTTGGCATGGCCTTCGTTCTGGAACATCTCGACCGCAGCGTGAGAAGCACGGATCAGGTGGAGACGTTGGGGCTGTCGGTCCTTGCCGTGGTTCCCCGGCAGAGTTTCGAGCATGCCTTCCCCATTCGCAAGCTGAAGTTCCTGGGCGGCGGCGACCTGGGGAAAAATGGGGAGGGGACGATCGGGCTCGTAGCCTTCAACCGTCCCAAGTCGCAGCTGGCTGAATGTTACCGGGCGCTTCGCACTTCCATTCTGCTTTCCGCCGCTGGTGGTCCTCCCCAGATCATTGTGGTTACGAGCGCGTTCCCGCAGGAAGGCAAAACCACCACCAGCGTCAACTCGGCAGTCGTTCTGGCGCAGCGCGGCGGGCGCGTTCTGCTGGTAGATGCGGACATGCGCCGGCCCAGCATTCACGCCCTGTTTGATATTCGTTCCAGCCCGGGACTCAGCAATGTGCTGGCGGGAAATGCCGGAGCTGGATGAAGCCATCGTGGCGAGTCCCTCGTTGCCGAATTTGTTCCTTTTATCTTCCGGATCCATTCCTCCTCATCCAGCGGAACTGCTGGGATCCCAGCGCATGCTGGACCTTCTGGAAACCTGGCGCCATCAATACGACCACGTGGTCATCGACACTCCCCCCTCGCTGACGGTAACGGACGGCGTTCTGCTCTCCACAATGGTGGACGGCGTGATCCTGGTCACTCGCGCAGGGGTCACCAACTTCACTGCGCTGCGGCGCGTGCGGGACACCTTGCAGCAAGTCAATGCTCGCGTTGTGGGCGTAGTGCTCAATGCCGCCGATGCAACCACCACGAAAGACGACGGCTACACCTACTACGGCGATAAGTACGGCGGGTACTACCAGACGGACCCGACCAGCTAGCTGAGCAGTACCGGGCGAGGATTTCAGAATTCATGTACCACGCATGCCATGAGATCGATCTGGCCGACAGCCGTCGCAAGCTCGCCCTGGGCGCCGCGTGCCTGGTGCTGGCCGGCATGTACTCCTTTTCCGCCGTTCGGGTGTTGCGCGCCCACCGGTCTGCCGAAAGCCTGACCCCGGCGGGACTGGAACGCGCTGCTACACTGGAACCCGGCAATGCCTCTCACTGGTCCCGGCTCGGACGGTATAAGTTCTTTTTGCAACAGGACGTGCCCGGCAGCCTACCGATGTATGAAACCGCCACAAAACTGGATCCATATTCCGCCCGCTACTGGCTGGATCTGGCTGCTGCCGATGCTGTGATGGGCAGATCCAGTGATCAGGAACACGCCTTGCAGGCCGCCGTTGCAGCCGACCCAAAATCTCCCCAGGTAGCCTGGGAGGCGAGTAACTTCTATCTCATCCGGGGAGAAATGCCGGCAGCGCTGCAGAACCTGCGCGTGGTGACGGAGGGCGATCCGGCCATGCGCCTGCAAGCGCTCAGGCTCGCCTGGCGCATCTTTCATGACCCTTCACTTCTGCTGGAGAAAGCGGTGCCGCCCGAACCGGCCGCCTATTGGGATCTGCTGCAAGTCACGATGGAATTTAACAATCTGCAAGCGGCCAATACGGTGTGGAACGCCATCCTCAAGCTGCACCAGCCCTTTCCTCGCGCGGGATGCATTTCCTTGGGTCAACGCTCTTCTCAACTCAGGAAGCGGCGCCCACGCACAGCAGGTCTGGAGCGATCTGTCGAAGTTTGACTCCAGCTTTTCCAGCTATGTTCCTCATGCCGGCAATCTCGTAGTGAACGGCGGTTTCGAAGAAGAATTGCTGAACGCGGGCTTCGACTGGCGGCTGGACCGGATGGGTGGAGTGGATGTGAGTCTGGATCGCGATACCTTTCACTTCGGGACGCGCTCGCTTCGCATCGACTTTCAGGGTACCGCCGCATTGCAGTCGGGGGTGCGCCAGATCGTCTGCGTGAAGCCCGGAAGTGAATATCAGTTTTCCGGATTTCTGAAGGCGGAGCACTTGCAGACCGCGGTAGGGGCCAGTCTGGTGGTGCGCGACGCCTCGACAGGGACCGTCCTTGCCCGCTCGGCGCCCATCGACAGCACTACTGGATGGGTGCAGCGCTCAGTCACGTTCAACACTGGGCCCGATACCTCGCTGATCGAGGTCGGCGTGGGCCGGGCCTATGAAACCAAAACTCTCATCAAGGGAACTCTCTGGCTCGACGACGTAGAGTTGACGTCGCGATAGCCCTCCCCGGCAGGTTCGACGTGAAAGCTGATTCTCCCGTACTGGTGCTGCATGCGGTTTCCAAGCCCGCCCCGCAGAGTGCTTCCGTGTCCTTTCCGTCTTTCGAACTGGTGGGCATGATTGGCTGTTTCGCGCTGCTCATCGCCGGCATCCTTGCCTTCGGCGCGGTGGAAACCTGGAGCATGTGCATGCTGGAGGTGGGCGCTGCCGCCCTGTTCGCGGCGTGGGCCCTGGCTCAGGTGTGGCGCGGGCAGATGACGCTGCAAATCAGCCCACTATTCCCCCCGGCACTGTTGTTTGGAGCGGTGGTTTTGTTTCAGCTGGCCTCCGGCAGGACCGCATACCGTTACGAAACCTGGGTGAGCGCCCTGCTGTACGGCGCGTATGGCCTGCTTCTGTTTCTGACGCCACAGTTCTTCCGGCAAAGACGTCATTTCCAGACGGCTGCCTGGATCCTCTCGGCATTCGGATTTGTTCTCGCTCTGTTCGCCATCACCCAGGACCTCACGTCCGGCGGGCTTCTGTATTGGGTGCACCAGCCCAGCCAGGGAGGCTCGATCTACGGACCCTATGTTGACCGTGACCATTACGCCGGCATGATGGAAATGCTTTTCGTGTTTCCCCTCACCCTGAGCCTGAGCGAACTGGTAGGCGACGGAAAGCGATTGCTGCTGGGGTTCGCCGGCGCTCTCATGGCCGCCAGCATCGTGTTTTCCCAGTCCCGCGGCGGCATGGCGGTTTTGCTGTTGCAGGTGCTGCTGCTTTCCGCTTTCATGATGCGCCGCCGCCAGGCGCAGCGCGCCTCCCGCATGCTGCTGATGCTGGTCCCGATCTCTGTGCTGGCCTGGTGGTTGGGAACCTCCAGCATCTTGCACCGCTGGAGCCAGACGAGCACGGCGGATCGTCTGCCCATCTGGCGCGACATCCTGCCTATGATCCTCGCTCACCCGGTCCTTGGCTTCGGGCTCGGCACTTTTAGCACTGTCTTTCCCCGGTTCCGCAGCATGTACAGCAACCTTTTCATGAATGCCGCGCACAACGATTACCTGCAGGTCCTGGTGGAGACCGGCGTGGTTGGCGGGCTGGCTTTCCTGTGGTTCCTGGTTGCGCTCTACCGCAACGCTCTTCCCCGGCTTCGCTTCTGGAATCAGGACTGGGTGGAGTGCACCCGGCTGGCCGCGCTGGCAGGATGCACCGGCATCGTCCTGCACAGCTTTGCCGACTTCAACCTGCAAATTCCCGCCAATGCGGCCATGTTTCTGATCCTGGCGGGAATTGCTGTGAGCAGCCGCGACAATTCCCGTGTCGATGAAACCGGAACCTCCACTCACGCGAGTTCGCTTCCTGTCCAAACAGCGAAGAAAGGTAATCCGAGAAATATCGTCTATGACCGTGGGTCAGGGCGCAGGCCTCGGAGAGAGTGAAGCGAGTGACGACAATCCCTCAAACACGCTCCCTAAGTGATTCCAGATTGGAAATTCTCGAGGACGTGCCTGGGCATTCGCATCCCATGCCCCCCGGCAAGAACGGCGAGCGGTCTAACAGCAAATTCCAAGACGACAAAGAACTGGCGATCCTATTGTCCGCGAGCAGACTGCCGCTCGGTCACGATTTCGGCACTGCCTTAGGAGAAGTCCTCGAAGGACGAGTTGACTGGGAACGCTTGCTGGACCTGGCAAGTAGGCACGCGATCACACCTTTTCTCATGGCCTATCTCGACCAGCAGCCGGCCGAGACCGTGCCGCAAGGTCTTCTTCAAACCCTGCAAGAGCTGGTTATGGCAAGTGCGCTGAAAAATCTCTTGCTGGCTTCGGAATTGCTGGCCATCTCGCGTGCCTTCCGGTCTTGCGGCGTCGAGCACTTCGCCTACAAAGGCCCCGCGATGGCGATGAGTCTGTTTGGCAGCCTGGATCGGCGGGTTTCCAACGACATCGATATCGTGGTGCCCAAGCGAAGGCTCCCGCAGGCCTGCACCGTGCTGGCCGAACTCGGCTTCACGGACAAGAGCAACCTCAGTCCCGCGCAACTTGCTGCCGCATTCCGTTTCGGGCGTGAGCACACCTTTTCCCACGCAGACATTGACGTCGATCTCCATTGGCGGCTGACGGAGACTTTTGTCTCGCCCTCTCTGGACGAGAAAGGAATCTGGGAGCGCACGGTCGAGACTCCCTTCTTTGGTCAGACAGTGCCAACGCCTGGCCCGGAAGATCTTCTGATCGCCTTGTGCTTGCACGCCGGAGCACACGAATGGATGCATCTCTCTCTGTTTTGCGACATCGCGCTACTCCTGGCCCGGAATCCACACCTAGACTGGAAAATAGCGTGGCGCCATCTCGGCGATTCGAACACGCGACGGATCGTATTCGTATCGCTGTATTTGACCGGCAAACACTGGAATGCAGCCATACCTCCAGCGCTTTGGGCGCAAATCTCAGCCGACGCGGATGTCCTTGAAATAGCAAGCTGCGTTGAGACGGAGAAGTGGCCTGAAGTCGCCGCGGAACCAGCCAAGGACGATCTCTTCGGCTGGCTGTTGCGGCGGACCCGAGGAGCACGGTTTTGGGACCGGGCGCGCTACGTATCGGGTATCACTCTGATCCCCACACTCATTGACTTTCAGACATTCAGGCTGCCTCGCCCTCTCATCCCGTTGTACCCTCTCTTGCGGGGGGCGCGCCTGGCACTGAAATACGGGAAGAGATCCGTGTCCCGGCTTCCCCGTCCCGCCGTTCGATGACCGTTGATTTCTGAGAAGCTGCTGCAATGTACCAATACATCAGGGCGAGACTACAAAAGTTAGCGGAGCAGTTACAGTACGTGCCGCGTGCGATGGCGCTGGTATGGGCCGCGGCTCGCCCCTGGACCGCTGCGTGGGGTGTTTTGCTGCTCCTGCAAGGTCTCCTGCCCGTCGCCACGGTGTATTTGACGCGCGCTCTGGTGAACGCCCTAGTCCCCGCGCTGCGGAACGTCGGACTTGGGTGGGAAGCTTTCAAGCCCGTCATTATCCTCGCGGCACTTACCGGACTGGTGATGCTGCTGGCGGGCGGCCTGCGCAGCGCCGGTGCCATGGTCGCAACCGCACAGGCTGAGCTTACCTCCGACTACATTCAGCAACTCGTGCAGCGCAAGTCCGTCGAGGTGGATCTTGCTTTCTACGAGTCTCCCGATGGATTCGATCACTTGCACCGCGCTCGTCTGGAAGCCGGATACCGGCCCATCACTCTGGTTGAAAACCTGGGAGGCCTTCTTCAGAATTCCATCACTCTGGTCGCCATGCTGGGGATTCTGATTCCTTTTGGTCCAATCCTTCCACTGGCCCTGGCGCTCAGCACTCTTCCCGCAATGTATGTAGTTCTGCATTCCAGCCAGCTCCGCTTTGAATGGCATCGACGCCGGACGGCCATGGAGCGGGAATCGGCCTATTACGACTGGGTGCTCACCAGTCCGGAGTGCGCGGCAGAGATTCGCGCCTTCGAACTGGGAGCTTACTTTCAGTCCGCGTACCAGGGAATTCGCGGTAAGCTGCGGGGAGAGCGCCTTGCGCTGGCCCGGCAGCAGAGCTGGGCCGAACTTCTCGCCAGTATTAGCAGCCTGCTGATCACAGGCGCCGCATTCGCACTGGTGGTCTGGCGCGCCATTCTGGGGATGGTCACACCAGGGGACCTGGCATTGTTCTACCAGGCTTTCAACCAAGGACTGGGTCTGGCCCGCTCCCTGTTGGAAAACGCTGGGCGCATTTACGAAAATAGCCTCTTTCTCGGCAACCTCTTTGAATTCCTGGCCTTCCCGAAGCGCATTCTTTCTCGCCCCAGGCCGGTCGCGATGCCGCCGATCAACAGAGGCATTGCGATACGGAATGTCACGTTTCGATATCCCGGCACCGACCGCTTTGCCCTGCGAAACTTCGATCTCGATATCCATGCGGATCAGATCGCCGCCATCGTTGGTCCCAACGGCGCCGGCAAGAGCACCCTGCTCAAGCTCCTGGCCCGCCTTCACGATCCGGAATCGGGCACCATCTCTCTCGACGGTATTCCTATCTCATCGTTTTCGGTCGAGGAACTTCGGCGTTCGGTGTCCATCGTTTTCCAGTCCCCGGTTCACTTCAATACCACGGCCGCCGAAAACATCCGGCTGGGCGACCTGCAAGCTTGCGACGAGCGAGGCATCCGCCGGGCCGGAACCGAAGCTGGACTACAGGAACTCGTCGCTTCTCTGCCCCTTGGATACGACACGCTACTGGGCAAGCAGTTCCTGGAAGGAACCGAACTCAGCACGGGAGAATGGCAGCGCATTGCGATTGCTCGCGCCCTGGCTCGTCCCGCTCCAGTGGTTCTGCTGGACGAACCCACCAGCGCCATGGACCCATGGGCCGAAATCCAGTGGCTGAGCCAGTTCCGTCAGTTCGCCCGCGGGCGCATCGCCGTACTCATCACGCACCGCTTCACCACCGCCATGTTCGCTGACGTGATCCACGTGATGGACGGAGGACGGATTGTGGAATCCGGCGCACACGAGGAACTGTTGTCTTTGGATGGACTGTATGCCGCGGGATGGGCCGCACAGAAGGGACTGGCGCGAATCTCGGTCCCTGAGCAATAATGTGCTTTCCTTTCGAGAAATGCTGAATCGCGATGTTATCTGAACTGTGGACGATGGGCTTGCCGGCCTTGACTGAGGAATCCGCGGTCTATTGTCTTTTCGGATTAAGGATACGGTCTGCCCTTCCCTTGCCTTGTCCCATAGCAAACGACCGCGAATCTGGCGCCGACGTGGAGCTGATTGAGTCCACGGAGGAGCAGATTGCCACACTCTGCCGCGGAACTCCGACCTTCCTCGATGATGACGGCTACTGGCAGGACACGCTTTTTGAAGATGGTACCGCTCGTGTTCACTGGAGGGAGCACTTCGAGTTTGTGGTCAGCGGCGATGGCTCTCGAGTACTGTGGCGAAAATGGGACGGCGCCTCCAATGAGGCGCTTTTCACTTACCTTCTCGGCAATGTCTTGTCTTATTGCCTTCTGGCGCGTGGCACCGAGCCACTGCATGCCACCAGCGTCGTAGTGGACGGGAAGGCAATCGCGCTGCTGGGAGACAGCGGATATGGCAAATCCACGCTGGCAGCGGCGTTCCTGACCCGCGGCTACCCCCTCCTCACCGATGATCTCCTGATGCTGGAATTTCGCGACCAGACTGTCCTTGCACATCCGAGCCTGGCCAGGATCAAGCTCACTCCGCAGTCCGCCGATGCTTTCTTCCAAGGTCGCCGGTCCATCCCCATGAACGGCTTTACCCACAAAATGATTTTCGCCCTCGACCAGCATCAGCACATGCCACACCCTGTGCCTTTATTTGCGATGTACTTGCTCCCCGTAAAGTCTGGCAAGTCCGTTTCCATGCGCCAAGTACGTGGCCGGGCGGGGTTCCTTCCTATTATCCAGAACACCTTCAATAACTCAGTGCTCACTCCGCAGAGAATCAAACGTCAGTTTGCATTCAGCAGCCACTTGGTCAAAACGGTGCCTGTCAAGCGGCTGTCCTATGCCAAGCGTCTGGACTACCTGCCGTCCGTGGTTGATGCGATTCTCGCGGATGTTTCGCGGGAGCCGCAGTCTCGATGAGCAGAATTGTTGGCTTGTTTTATCGGGATGGCCAGGCTGTTGAGCAAACGACGCTCGAGCGGCTTGTCGCCCCTCTGCGTCCGAAAGCGAGCGAAGGACCCAGGCTGTGGCTGAGTGGCGCAGCCGCCCTGGCGTATCAGTGCCTGCAGAATTCGTCGGAGCTCAACGGACTCCAGCCAGCGACACAAGTCGCAGGTTTGGCCGTTTGCTTTGACGGCCGCCTCGACAATCGTGAAGACCTGGCCCGAGTCCTTGCTGGTGAGTTGAAAGTCGGGGCAGCCGAATTGCCCGACTCCGACTTCGTGCTCGCCTGTTACCGGCGCTTCGGCGAAACCTTCGCCAGCCATCTGATCGGAGACTTTGCTCTGATTCTACGTGACGAGAATCAGAACAAGATGATGCTCGCGCGGGACGTGACAGGTGTTCGGCCGCTCTATTTTTGGACTTCTGGAACGACCTTTCTTGCCGGGTCAGAAGTGAAGGCCATTCTGGCGCATCCGGAAGTCGAAGCGCGGCCCAACGACGAGGGGCTGGCCAATCAGATCGTAGGTGGGAATCCCAACGACTTACGCTTGACCTGCTTCAAGGATGTTGAACGCGTTCTGCCCGGGTGGAGCGTTATTGTTACTCCCGGAAGCGTACGGCAGTTCCGCCATTGGGACTTCGACCCCACGAAACAGACCCGACTGGGCTCCAACGGCGAGTACGCGGGGGCCCTTCGGGCGCTTTTCGAGCAGGCCGTCCGGCGAAGGCTGCGTGCCTGCACGCCGGTAGCTGTTTTTGTAAGTGGCGGCCTGGACTCTTCCGCAATCCTGTGTCAGGCGGAGAAACTGCGGCGCGCCGGCGCGCCGCTCGCGCAGACATTTGGCGTGTCCATGATTTTTCCGACGGCACGCCGGCGGATGGAGAAGCAGTACCTCAGAGATGTTGAAGCAATGTACGACGTCGAGATCCGAAGGTTGATGTTCGATTCTTTCGGATTCATGGATAAGGACGAAGAATGGCTTTGGCACAGTGAATTTCCCCGGCTGCGATGGAACTCTGAATTGCAGTGTCTGGAGACGGCCCGGGAGCTTGGGTGTTCGGCGATTCTGGATGGCTATTTTGGCGACCAAATGCTGTACAGTGACGCATCTTTTTTTGATCTGGCCCGCAGCTTTCGCTGGCTGCGTCTGCAGCGTGAATTCTGGGCCTTGGCCAGATCCATGACCGATTCCTCCCCATCCCTGTTAAGGAAAGAACTGCTGCAGACCTTTTTCCGGGACCTGGTTCCCGGCTGGTGGCTGGGGCCCCTGCGCGCCCTCCGGCGATTGCGAAATCCCCAACTCTCGCCGCGCTGGTATACCCGCTCTCTACGTGACTTAGCCTACCAGAAGAGCCAGGAGCAGCGCCGCCATCCCGGCCCTTTCGCCTCCAAGCACGCCGAACTCTGCTATTTATACTTTCTATTGACCTATCGCCTGAACATGCTGGAGGAAATGAACAAGGTTGCAGCAGTTTTTGGCCAGGAAAGAAATTTCCCATTTCTCGACCGGGATCTTGTGGAGTTCATCATGTCAATTCCGGGCGAAGTGGTGAACTGGCAGGGAATCTATAAGGGGCTCTTCCGTGAGGCCATGCGCGAAACCCTCCCAGAGAGTATCCGTCAGCGGTACTGGAAGGCTGATTTTACTCTGCTCGACAGCAGCGCTGCAGCAAGGAATTTTTCGACTTACGAACGATACCTGCACCCCGATTGCTGCGCTGTCCGATTCGGTTATGCGGATCCGGCCACCCTTGCGAATTCGCTTTCAAGGCACCGAGCCAGGCTAACGGGGGAAACAACTTTCCCGGCCGCACAAGTCAGCGCCCTCGTTGGACTGGAACTCTGGCTCCGAGCTTTTTTCCGCGCGCGCTAGGGGGGTACCAAGGTAAGCAATTTCCGGTGTCAAAACGACTTTTCGGTTCAAAACGGTTCGCTTATCATGGCCCTGACGAGCACTTACATGTGCTTGTTGAGAATCACAGCCAGAACGAGCAATGCGGCCGATTGCGCTTTCGCTTGACGGTAGGGATTTGGGGCAGGCGCAAGCTATGCTGGCTGCGCACAATAACTAAGGAGTTCACGATGAACAACGCCGAAACCAAAAGCAAGGATGAAGGTCAACGCGCAGCAGCCAAGAAAGCCTATAGCACTCCGCAACTCACTTTCTATGGAGATGTCTCACAAGTCACCCGCGGAGGCGGCGGCACCATGGGCGATGCTCCCGGGGGCGCCACGATGATGTGTTGGATCGCCGAAGCCCTTTACGGGGTGGATGCCCCCCGCACTCATTTGGTTCGCGCCTGGCTGAGGGAATCCTATGAGCGACGCGTTTCCTGGGCACTAGTGGTGGTGCCGCTGTACCGCCGTTTCGGACAACGCGTGGCCGCGTCAGTGCGCAGACATTCTTTCCTACAATCACTCTTCCGGCGGGTGTTCGATCACGCCGTCCGCAAGGCGCACGTTGAATTTGCTGTTCGCGCCACCCTGCTAAATCAGGCGGCCTAACTTCAGCTGCTCGGGCCGTGGGACAATTGAACTACGGCTCGAGCCTTCCAGTGCTCATAGCATCCTGACCTGTCTTCGGAAGCTCCGCAAAAACCGTGCTGCTCTCGCCGAGCACACTTTTCGCGTACTCCACACCCATGCATGTGCGCTGAACCCCGGAAAAGCGTGGGTACCCCAACCGAATTTCCGCGGGATAGCCCTGGCTGTGTAGCATCTTCGACCCAACAAGTGACTGGGGAAGGCAAGTTGCAAACGGTATGTACCTGGCAGCGGTGCGAACGGCCCAGCAGATCTCAGCGTGAGAGTATTGCGACGGCGCAAGGACGGAATTCTAACATGGAGGTCCTCCCCCTTCTTCCATCACAACCCGCGAAACGCAGGAAGAAGGCAGGAATCGGAGCAAGAGGGTCGTTATCGCCAGTTTTAGGCCAGCGTCCGCCAGCAGCAACTTCATGCGGAACGGATAGTCGAAAAATCTACGCAGCCGGTTCACCGCGAACCTCGATCAATCCCTCTTCGTGCAGCTTAGTCGAGAATCCCAAGCACGTCCTGCTGGAAGGTTTCCGGTTCCACGTCGTATTCTGCCAAGACGGCGTCGTAAATCTGGCGCACGGTCTGTGGCTGCTGCAATTCTTCCCAGATGGCGGTGCCGACTTCATTCAACCCGAAGTACGCACCCTTGTTGAAGTGCAGAATCACGGTTTCGGCGCCCAAGGCAGTACAAACTTGAGATTCAGTCGCGACGACTATGGAATTAGGCGAAATCTTCATTTCTAAAAAACCTGAAAGTATTCCGTAAGGACAGCGTGATTGTATCCAACCCACGGTACCTTGCCTATCAACACTCAAGGCACTCTGTGGAAAAATCGGGTCCGGCGAACTCGCCTGTGCATGCGAAAATGCACCTACATCTTTAAATCTTGGGGAATGCCGATGACCGATGACAACTTCGCTCACGAGCCGGCCCTCCCACTGGAGGAGCCTCGCGCCGCAAAGAGCCCCCTCTATCCCTGGTACGATTCAAGCTGGCTAAGTAAGTACTCCAGAGCGAAGAGTATTCTTCAGGCCACCAGGCCGGACCTCCTGCCCGAATTCGTCGATGACTTTCGCGTTTTCCATACACGTCCCGATTTTGAAGTGACTCTCCTTGAGCAGCCTTTCGATGCGCTCACGATGGAAGCGATCCGAGGCACGGTGAGATCGCTACGCGCACCAGAGCTGGAGCTCCACGAAACGAGGGACTTTGGCCGCTTCCTGGTGCATGACCTCCCATTCTTCACCAAGCTGCAACAGCAGGCAATTCCGCTGGTCAGCGAAGCGGTGGGCGAACCGGTGGAGGCAAGCTACAACTTCCTGAGCTTGTACAGTTCCAGGGGGGTCTGCTCCGTGCATCTGGATGCACCCTGTGCCAAGTGGACATTCGATCTCTGCATTGATCAGAACGTTGCGTGGCCAATTTATTTTAGCCAGGTTACCGCCTGGCCAGAGTCAGCGCAGAGGAACAGTGCGGATCATGAGGACAAGAGCCCGCCGGATTGGCAGGAAACAATCCGGAGATCGCCTTCCCTGCGCTTCACGCCCTGCACGCTGCAGCCGGGGCAGGCCGCGATCTTCTCCGGGAGCAGCCAATGGCACTATCGGGATCCCATGCCGCGGACCGAGAGCGAGCCATTTTGTACTTTGCTCTTTTTTCACTACATTCCGGCTGGAACCCAAGAGCTCGTTCTGCCCAAAAACTGGGTCCGGCTCTTCGGGGTTCCGGAACTCAGCCTGGTTAGCGAGGATTGGAATCCCCGGGCCACAACGACGCAGCAGGTTTTGCATCTTTCCTGAGAGCTTATGTATTCCGCGCACGATCACGGGACCATGATCGCGGACCCCATCCGCGTCGGAGCCTATCGCCGTGCGCTTGAGAAGGCAGTAAAGCCCGGCAACGTGGTGGTGGATATCGGTTCAGGCTCCGGTCTGTTCGCCATCCTCGCTGTGCAGTTTGGGGCACGCAAGGTCTATGCCATTGAATGCGAGGAAGTCATCGACGTCGCCCGACAGATCGCGAAGGATAATGGCTGTCAGGACCACATCCAGTTCATCCGCGATCTCTCAACCAACATCGACCTTCCCGAAAAGGCAAATGTAATCGTCTCGGACATCCACGGCGGTCTTCCCTTCTTTGGCCGCAGCCTGGAAACCATTCAGGACGCCCGCCGCCGTTTTCTCGCTCCCGGCGGGAGCATGATTCCCCTGCGGGAAAGCGTCTGGACCGCCGCGGTGACTCTTCCCCGGGACGAATATGACCCGGTTGCTGTCTGGACCGACGGCCGCTGGGGCGTGAATCTTTCTTCCGGACGCCGCTTCGGTACCGAGTTTCCGTTTCCAGCCAAGGTCGAGCCGGAGCACTTCGTCACGGAGCCTGCCTGCATCACCAGTTTGGATCACATGCTCCTGGACTCTCCCTCTGCTGGCGGTCGGATAACGCTCCAGGCAGTCCGTGATGCCGAGGGCAGTGGGTACTCTCTCTGGTTTGAAGCCGATCTGGCCGAAGGGATCTCGATCTCCGCCGCTCCCGGACTGCCCAAGACGGTTTACCCCAACATGTTTGCTCCCTGGAGTCATCCTGTTGCCCTCTCGGTCGGCGACACAATTGACGCAGAACTCTGCTTCAACTTTGTGCACGACGATTACATCTGGATCTGGAATACCTGTATTTCGAGCCATCAGCAAAGACGGAAAGCCGCGTTTCGTCAGTCCAGCTTCAACAGCAGATACATCACTTCCGAAGAACTCCGCCGCCGTAGCCCATTGTTCTGCCCCAGCCTGAATGCGGCCGGAGAAAGCGAGAAGCTCCTGCTGCAATTAGTCGACGGGCAGCGGACGCTTCAGGAAATTGCCGCTCTCGCTCACCGGCAATCTCCCAAAACCTTCCCCGACGAGAGAACGGCACTTAGGGCGGCGGCCGAACTGTCCGACAGATGCAGTGAGTGAGGGTTGCGTAAGCTCTGCGCCCTCAGCCGCCACGGCATCACCGAAGGAAATCTGGCCAGCCCGGAGTGTCTGCCGGAACTGCTCTGGGACTTCTGTGCTGCTGAGTGACCACTGCAAACCCGAGCACCTCCGAGCCAACCGCTCTCGCGATCATAGAATTCCAGAACAATCAACATTAGAGTCCAGGTGCCAAAAAATGTCGTCGGAATCCAGTCCACAACCGCTCCGGATTGCGGAGGTGTCACCAAGCGGGATCCAAATTGCCGCCCCGGGCAGAATTTCTTTGAACCCTTTTTTAACTCTATTCGTAGGCCATGAGTCGCTCGAATCAATTCTCTACGGACATGAATGACACTAACCGCTGGGACAGGTAGACCTATGGCCTGCGCAAGCTGGGTTCCAACGTAGTCATTTGCAAGTATCTGCTTTGACTGGGGATTATTTTTGAATTTCACCACATAAAAGGCTTGATCCGAACAGCGCATCGGCTGGGGCTGAGATCCTCCGGGGAGGCGCGAAATATGTTGGACGGCACGAGGACAGGGAATCGTCATTGGAAGCCGCAATGCACTAAAACACCACCTCTTGGCTTGTGACTCTGAAACGCTTCCAACAAGACGTTCCATAATCGGAACAGCCCAGCCAATTCGACCCGCTTGAAACTGACGCGACCCCAGTGTTCGTCCATCTGGCTCGCCGTACCTCGGTCATTCTGTTCGACGAGCCCACCAGCGCCATGGATCCCTGGGCCGAGATCCAGTGGCTGAACCAGTTGCGCCAATTTGTCCGGCAACGCATCGCCGTGCTGGTTACCCATCGTTTTACCACCGCTATGTTCGCCGACGTGATCCATGTGATGGCCGAAGGACGCATTGTGGAATCCGGCTCCCACGAAAAACTGCTGGCCATGGACGGTCTGTACGCCGAAGGCTGGGCCGCCCAGAAGGGCTTGGCCCCCATGGTGGTACCGAAGCTGAGCCAGATTCCCTGATCTGCGAATGCCCAGTGATGAAACCAGGAAATTTCTCCCGCCACAGGATCGTCCGCGGACAAGAGCTCGAATCTGCAGTCCGGAATGCCTGGTTCCGCCAGCGCCAATTTATAAAAACCTGGTGCAGTGCCGATCAGGCGAGCGGAGTCGGCCCAGAGGTTGTTGAAGGTCTGGTGCGGAGAGCGGAGCCTTCTCGTCCGGCTCCGTGATTTCCACAGCCTAGTAGCCATTGACGCCCTGTCTTCTGACATTTTGTGTGATAAGCTCGGCAGGAATTCGTGCCAGCGACGAAACCAAGGTCGTTTTTCAGTTTGGTCACCACTAGGCAAGGTGCCGCTATTGTCGCTGTGTTACTAGGCTCTCTGGTTTTTTACCATTTTTTGCTCCCTGGGCTAAGGCGCCGAATTTTTTTGGCAAGCAGTTCTGTGAGTTCAGTTCTGAAGCCCCGCACCCGCCCAAGCAGCAATGGAAGTACGGCAAAGTCGCAGGACCAGCTTGCTTACGGAGTTGCCTCAGTTCAGAATCCCACAAACAATTTGCCGCCGACTCTTATCGCCCCGGCAGAGTTGCAAAAGATCGTGGCAGCAGAATCATTGCCGGTGGAATTCATCTGGACCGAGGTACCGGGAGCAAACTTATATCGGCTCCGAATTGCCCGTGATGCGGAGTTTGCCTCAACAGTTTATGATCGCAGATTGACGCTGACCAACGTGAAGGTTAGCGACTTGAGCGAAGGGATTTATTATTGGAATGTCCGAGCCCAGCTTCCCGGACTCACAGATTCGCTGGAAAGCGAGACAAATCAATTTGTCATTGAGAGTTCCAGCATATTGTTAGAACTAGCCGAACCTGTTCAATACGGGAATACACTCAAAGTTCATGGCAAGACCAGCCCTGGTTTTCGTATAGCTATAAACGGCCAGAACGTGCCAGTTATTCAGCCGAACGGCTCTTTCGACTACTTCACGCCTCCCCTGAAGGAGGGCGAGAATACAATCACTGTCACCGCCAGAGGCCCGAGAGGAGAAGCAAAGACGGTGCATCAGAAAGTTGTGATCAGATAATCCGAGGAACGCTCTCTGCGCTGTTTTGCCCAGCAACTCTGGTCTGACCCGAGGAGTTTAATTCAGCCAATACTCCCGTTAACTGGCGGCTTGTGCACCCGTTGCCGTTGTTGCGTGCAAACCTCAGCGGGCCAGGCCCACAAAAAGGTGACCGCTGGCTACCCAGTTTAGCCTGCTCGAGCACGCAGTTCGGCTTCGCCAACTTACATTTTTCGCTCGCAATGCAACTCCATTGCTCGTCTCAGCGTAAATCCAATTAACCAGGCGGTGCCGAGGCTCGACCGCGGTCCCTGAACTCGTGCGTCCTTCCGCTTCGCGGCTGCTCAAATCAAACATACCTGGTCTGTCATCACCCCTTATATCACCTACAAGTTCCGCAATGCCGCACAGGTGTGTCCAAACAAGCCGTGTGCGTTCCACAACATTGCTCTTTATCCAGAGCATGTAGCTTTTCTGCATTTCTGCATGTGCTTGATGTGTCAGAAATGTAGCCGGTCCGTTCTTCCGCTCTGTGCGGATCGTCCTCTCAATGCATCCCAGACCGTGTTAGCCGAGTGGGCTAGTTCCTCTATCCAGTTGCCTAACTGCCTTAGAAGCATCAGACTAATGAAGCTATTCAGGAGACAATGATGAAATACTGGCTAGCCATTATGGTGGCTTTCACATTCTGTGCTGTTCCAATGACCTTTGCCGATACCATTGTCGGCAGCAGTGGTGCTGGTTGGCAGAGTAATTACATTGTAAACCAGAATGGCACCCCGTACTGGGACAGCTCCAGCTTAGACGGCACGAAGAAGAACATCGGTTATTGCTTAACAGGTACTGGCAATTGCGGAATGCCGGGCGCCCCTGGTGCTTTGGATTATTGGGGCTACAGCAACGGTAACGCCGATCTCGATATTGGGTTCATGCCGACCAGCGGCGGCACTGCGGCACTTGAGATTGAGATTGCGGGCTATTCTTCCGTTAACGAGTTCGGTTACCAGGATTCCACGGGCAACCACATACTCTTTACCGGTCCCCAAGGAACGGGTTCAACTGCGGTCATCGCGGCTGTTGGCGAATATTATTTCTTTATTGTTTCTGGTAACGGACAGACCTACTACACCGATTCATCGTTGAATCCACATAAAGATCAGGATTTTCAGCATTTCGCGATTTTTGACAGCTCCCCGGACGGAACCTATTGGCTCGGAATGGAAGATCTCGCCGATAAGGTCACGGACGCGGATTACAATGATATGGTCGTCAAGATAACGCCTCTAGCTCCCGCACCTGTTCCAGAACCTTCCAGCCTCATCTTGCTAGGGACTGGTGGGCTTGGCATTTTAGGCACAGTGCGCCGTAAATTGTTGCGGAGCTAGTCTCCGTACATTCCCGAATTTTTGTCCTCTGCTGCGAAGACTTCCTGTTTAACCTCTCGGCGGGCTGCGACTTGTCAGCCCGCCAAAGGACAGGAGCTTGAGCCATTTTCAAGCCCACCTCCGGCCCGAGCTCGATGTCTCAAAAGACCCGCTGAAACCCCAAATTGTCAACATCGCGAAAGGTCGGCGTTCCCGGAGGCATTTTGCTGATATCTAAAAAGTCCGAGTCAAAAGCATAGTTTCGGGTTGGCGCAGCATAAACCGTGCCGCAGCACTTGTACACGCCTGTGTCGTACATGGAATAATAGAGACTCACCATGGAACCAAGGTAGTTGGAAGTGTCCCCACCCCAGTTTTCCAGGTATCGCAGAAAATTGTGTACTCCGCCATCAGTTCCAAAGTCTGCTGGCGCACCCGCAAACGTTGGTAATGGAAAATTACGGTTCTTGCCACTGGCGATAGCTACCCGGTAATAGGTAGTGGTTGCTGGGCGCCCGTTTACATCCGTGGGGCTATTAAAATCCGCTAGATCGGACCAGTTGTTCGAGAGCAGTGTCACAGTATCGGCGATCACACTGGCAGAAGCGTGTGGGTCTCCAAAGCCACCTCGGGCATTATAGTCTCCCCAGATATAAGCAGGGTTCTCGCTGGCCAGGGTGAATCCGCCAGCATCATTGTCTCCTCGGGTGGGAATACTCCCTAAACTGCCGTCTACAAGGCGCACAGCATGGCGAGCACCCGAAACCCAGTTCTTTCGCGCCACATCCATGCAGTTGACACTCGCCGTGACGCTTCCGGTACCGCCTCCAAATCCATAACCCAGGTCTGCTGCGCCATAGGTATCCAAGACGCCGTTACCATTTACATCCTCGCCATTATCAAGCGAATTGTTCGGTGTCCCAGAGGAAGATGCCGGATTGATAACATCCTCAAAGCCGTACTCACCTATCTTAATCCCGCTGGCGTTGGGCTTCATCCCTCGTCGGTCAGAAAAATACAGGACGTAGCCGTTCTGTGATGTGTACTCCACCTGGGTACCGGTCGTTCCGATCGTTCCCTGGAGCCACTTCCGGAGATTTCCCAGGTCGATCTCGGTCACATTGATGATCCCTCCCACGTTGCACGTGGTAGACGAATGCTGGTTCTCCCGAAGTTCCCCCTCCCGAGAGTCATATATATTTATAGGATACCAATCATTCCTGGAACTGGTCGCGGTCTCCCCTGGATCTGTGGTGCAGGTTGTCTTTTTTTTCTTGGTGGTGCACGTTTGGCTCGGGGGGGTGAAGACGCCATCCCCATTTCGGTCCGCTGGTTGCTGGAGTATCAAAATGGCTTTCGGGTCGACCGAATTGGCTACACCATATTTTGGAGGCGTCGTTCCGCGTGCGAACCCCAGCTCAAGCCACTCTTTGGTGACTGGTACGTAAGTTCCATCTGAGCGCCGAACCTCGACGCGCAGATAGCCATCCAGCAAGTTCCATGTCTTGTTGGTGATGGCTGGAGGTTTCGGATTTGAAGTTGTGGGATAAATCGTCGCTTGCGCTCCCATGTTAGGGACAGAGGTCCATCCGGTCTCTGTGCTCCCGGAGGCGGTGGAGGCCTCAGCGAAATAAGTGTTTCCCACACCTGAAACTGGAATACCTGCTGTATAGTCAGGTGCCGACGGATTGGTCTTAACGTTGGCGAGCCGGATATTCTGACCATCAGATGCTCCTCCTGGAAGGTCGGCAGGATCATCCGAGAGAAGCACGCGGATTTGTGCCTCATTGTACAACCGAGACAATCCCAATGCCGAACTTGCCGACTCCCCGGGGAGAGGACGGCGCAGGATCTCAATCGGATTCACCCCGGTTTGCACAAATGCCATATTCAGACGCGTAGCTCCAGTAGAACCACTGAGGATCATGTTGTTATAGGTGGAAGTCGAAAGGGAAGTCCATCCAGAATTTACCGTTCCAGTTCCGCCATAGGTGGGAGTCGGACCTCCGACCGAGCTGCCTTCCACTGGACTTAATTGCAAATTCCGGCAAGCGGGTTTGCTGCCGTCGCAACCCGCGGTGGTAGTCGGAATATAGATCTTACCGTTTCGCCCCTGCCCGCTGGTGCTGGCGCCGTTCGCCATCTTGTCGCGCACGACGTCCCCGGCAGCTCGGATTTTGGTGTGAAATGTTACCGAGTTGTCGGAGGCCAAAAAGAGATTCCCATTCGTCTGTACCCGTCCAGCGAAGTCGAAGTCCGGGCCAGGAAAGTAGCTGAGATCACTGTCGGAAAATATTCCAAATTGAAAGACAGGAATCTCTGCGATTTCGACCTGACGGATCATGCTCACTTCTTCGCCACCCGGCCGGTCCGCTGTAACCTGCAGCGAAAGAGGCACGATGTGCGCAATGAGGCCAGCATTTGGCCCCGTAGTAATGGTTCGTGTCTGAGACGGCGGGTAAGCACACCCAGTAATCGGAGTGGACGCGGAGATCGCATAGTTCGCGTATGTCACCTGCACATCGCTTACGTCAGGATACGACGACGTCAAACCCTGAATGTCGCACCAACTCGGGGCGGCTTGTTGTGCGAACAGGGAATTAAGGTCAGTTGTCAGCTTCTCCATTCCCGCTTCGGCGCCATAGTACGCCATTGTGTTGCCCGAATCTGTTTTTTGTGCAAGTTGCTCGCTGTTCACCTTGTAAAAAAGTCCGACCGCGAGAGCTGACATAAGCATCAGCAGCAATAGCACCGAAATAAGGGCAATCCCGCTTTGCTTAGAGTGCTTCTTCCCTCGCCACATGTGTGGTGCCATTTTTTTCCCTCTCAATTATAGCGATCGCGAAAGCTCAGATTCCGTGGGCCGATCGACGTGGTATAGCTGATACGATCGTATTGGCCTTGCGCATTAATTTGTGGGGAGCGGGCTGTGATTGTAATATTGATCTTTCGTATCTGATCTGGTTTTGCGCCGCCACCTATTACGGCGTCGGCAAGATTTGCCGTCAGAGTGCTATTAGTGTCATCAAATAGATCGTACGTAAACTGTAAGTCGTCGATGTGTTCTGCAACCGGAATGGGGTTGCGGGCTCCCACCTGCCGCATCAGCCGGTAGTTAGTGGGATCATTAGGGTCCTGCTGAAGAAAATACGTGATCATCATAACGCGCGACACGGTGACAGCAGGGTACGTAGCCCCAGATTTCAGAGCCTTGATGTTTCCAGCCAGGGCGCCGGATTGATTAATGTTGAGGGGATCGCCATTCGCAAAGTTTATGACCCTTGAGCCCGCGCTGTATCCAGTGACAACGCCGAGAGCGCTTCCAATTGAGTTTGTTAGCAGAAGCAAATCCCCATTAACAAGCCCTTTCGCTGGGTCGTCCAGTGCCGGAACCAAGCCAGTCGGCATCGTAATGGTAGTTCCATTTGACGCAAGTGTGGTTGTGGTCTTCGTTTGCCAATTATTTGCTGGATCCATGAACTCTGGGTCTAAATACGTAATGACTATGGCATCACTGCTCTGGAGCACATTAGGCCCCACGCCATTGGCAGGAACGATCTTAAACAGCACACCCTGCGTTAACGAATTACCGGTTGACAGGGCACATCCGGCGAAACTACAGCCAAATCTAGGATTGCTGCCGCCAGCGGACGCACTGGGAATCGTGATTCCCCCTAGGGGAAGCGCAGTACCAGCCTGATCCAGATCATTTGTCAGCAAGTTACTGGCTGAGCGCAATTCTGACTGCATCTCCGTTTGTTGCATGAGGAGATTTGACGTTTGAACTACTTTTTGGAACATAGTAGTGGCGGCCGCCATCACGACTAAGGTGATGCCGATTGTCACCATTAGTTCAATGAATGTGAAGCCCTGTTCCCGTACTATTTTCTCTCGCCGCATAATAATATTCACCTTGCTACCGGAAGCGCGAAATATAGCCGGTCACCGCATAATCACGGCTACCACGTCCGGGACTGACAATCCGCACCGTAACGGTTACCTTCCTCAAATCCGGATTTACGCTTCCATTAGCAACTGGTGAAATAAGGATTTGTCGTTGCAGGTTACTAAGGGGTACTACCCTGTCGTCTGAGGTATTCAGCTTGCCATCGGGGCCGGGGAGGATAACCCGATCGAGGGTTGTAGAATCCTGTCCTGTCCCAACAATGCCATTGGTGCCAGGTAAATAGAGGGTTTGAAAGCCATCCTTAAAAATTCCACCGTTAGAGATGTTCTGAATCGAGTCAAAGGAAAGAGAGCTGTCGTTTCGCGCGGCGTAAACTCCTTCCAAGGCCTCCCGCGCCTTTTGTTTCGCTATCTGGTCTTCCAGGGTAAACCGTGTCGCCATCACAGCGCTGGAAAACAGGCCCAGCAAAGCACAAAGACCCACAGCTAGGATCACAGTCGCGAACATAACTTCAATAAGTGAAAAGCCCTCGCATTCAGAGCCGTTTTTTCTTATTGTTCCCATTTCGTGACACCAGCCTTCTTAACAATGTGCCAGCCCTTGACTCGCCCAGTGGCACCCCAAACAGAGACCGCGCGCCCGGACATAAGGTCGGCAGGTCGCGCAATGTAAACGACACCACTATTCAGTCGGCTAGCGGAATCCAAAACCGTTCCATCTGGCTGAAAGAACAGCTGCGTCTGCCCGCCACCGTAGTCAACACCAAAATCAATGGCATTTCCCGTACCAAAACCATCGGGATAGCTGCTTGGAAACCCGGCCACAGTTGTAAACTGCAGGTCAACCGGCAGAGTAAATGTATCTGTCAAAACAAATATCTGATTGCCGCCTCCATCCACATCTGCTCGGTGAACCTGCAGGGTCCGTGGAGCCACGAGGCTGACGCGATACGTGCGTCGTTCGTCCATTGCCCGCTGTCGAGCCCTGCGAATCTGCCCCAGCACTATTTCGAACCCGGCGTCAGCTTTCGCCTTTTGCATTGATGGCATAATTTGAAATAGTGCCATCGCCGTCATAATAAGCGTAATGACGACTACAACAGCCATTTCAACCAGGCTGAAGCCAAGTTCGTTAGGCCGTGGCACATTTTTCATCAGAGACATACGACCTCGGTCCAAGGTTAGAGAAAAGTGTAGCTTGCACAAACTGGCAATTCTAGGGACAAAATGCAGGCGGAGGATAACGGAAGTACTGGTACCACTGTTCGAGAAGGAATCGGTTCAGTACAGGCTAATTGTCCGATAATCCGCGGGAATTCGCACGATCGTCTGGACCCCACTGACAAAGAAGATCATTCCGCTTCCCGGGTCTCCGAAGTTGCGAACAACAAGAAGGCCATCGCCATCCGGGGGATTGACCAGTTCATGACCACGCCACTCGACACGGGAAAGTGCGGACCTGGGAATTCGCGCGGCTAAAGCAATAGCTGGCATCGTCGCGTCGTAGCGAACGTCTCCGCCCACAAGAATTACCAGCCGGCATGATTGCTCCTGTCGGCTTTTCAGCAAGTATGCCGAACCTTCGGTGCCGTTTGACCCAAAAGGAGCCACGATTCTTCCTTCCGCGGTTTGGCCCTGCTGCCGAAGCCATGCCTCGCCGTGCTGGTCGAAGTCATCGCTGTCCATTAGACGCCAGCCCTGAGAATCGTGAATCTTGCTGGCATCCTCACTGGGTACGCCGGCCAAGGCTTCGCTTGTCACCGATGGGCTGTCCGCCGGTTGTTCCGCTTTTCTTGCTGAGACTAGGAGGGCGAAGGATAGCAGCAAACCAGCAAGGCAATAAGGGGCGGCGCGTTGCAATTTACGGCGCATCCTCGGCTCAGGGTGCGCAGCACCAGCACCGGGCATCGCGTTTGCCAATTTGATTATTTGCGCGAGATCTTCTAAATGCTGCGAAACGTGTACGGCTAGATTATCGTTAGGGATTGTCAACTCTCGAATTTCAGCCAAGCCGTTCGAGATAACGACAAATGTTCGCGATGAACAGCAAAGATTTCGCAAGGCGCGCAGGCCCGGCCCAGCAATCAGTATACGAGCCGACAGCGGTTGATCTGTCATAACTCGGAATCTTGAGTCGATCCAGACATCTCCAGTTCGCAAAATTGTACTTCCTAAGTGCTGCTTGTAATCTTTAGCACAGCAGGACAACGAGAGTGGAACCGGGAATGGTGCGCGGATAATGAGTCCGGGTTTGACGTCCGAGTGAGACAACAATACCTGAATAGAGATTCCTTTAAATGTCCCATCAACTACGATGTCATTGCTGTCGCGCCGCACCTCGCTACTTTTCATTTCACGGGCAATGCCTCGGACTTCCGATGAAATCGAACGAAAACCTCTCAGAATGCGGAACGATCGAGTTTGGTATGCGAGCCATGTAACGATCGGCACGGCAAGTGCAACGAATATCAAAATCTGCTCTGGGCTCACGGTCAAAACAATTCGCCTTCAGGAATTTTAAAACATGCCGACAATCAAAAGGAGGTCGCTTGACGCTGCCAACCGCAGTCTCGTTTAAAGCTCCGGCTTCTTTCGAAAGTGCTAGAAACAACTCAGTCCAATTTTGTTCGCTGTTGAATTGGTTTTAGCTCGTTCAACAGGTCGTCTTCTTGCAACAAACCTTTTCGCTGCAAAAGACTCATCAGAGCATTGAACTTCATTTCTAATGGAATATCTATCAAATATTGTCGATTCACCGAGGGGATCTGCGATTGACATGCTGGTTCTGAATGTTCCCCCTGCAAGGCGGCGATAAGCTTTTGTAACTGTCCTTCATCGGCCGGCGATAGGGTAGTGAATTCGATACCATTTCCCATGTTTGGATGGAACGTCCGAATTATTCCTTCAGATGAAAACTCGTACTCATCCACGACCACCTTCAGCCGCATCTCGGTTCCTAAAGGCCAAGGGGAAAGAGTTTCTATGTAGCAGCCGGATAAACTGATGTCAGTAACTTTGCCAGAAATAGATGCTCGGCTCTGAAAATCGTTGCCTCTGCTCACATAGGCAACTCCGACGCACGTGTGCCGTAAAGAACGTCTCCGTTCACTTTGATACGATTTTGGACTCGCCAGACGTACTTGTGCCATCTTAAGGTCATGCCCTGCAATTAAGGCTACAAAGCCACACTAGTGAACAGTCAAACCGGAAAAAGTCACGCTTGTAGCTTGCCCGCTTTATGTCTTCATTATCATGCGTTCATTGTTTACGACAGGTTCAACACCATACGTCTTTTTGTCAAGACTCCTCAGTTCAGGTTACCTCTTTAAGGAATCAGATCAGTACTGATGCCCAGGCCGAGGCTGTCGAGAAGTTGGCTCATTGGCTAAAAAAGCACTGCTGCAGGACTGGGCACACCAAATTCAGGGCAGGAGAAATTCCAGTTGCGCTCCGTGATTTCCGCGTCGATGCATCGGTATTGTCTGAACCGACTAGTTGAGCCACGCAGGACGATTGCTCCGGGCAAGGATCGTCACTCCCTATATCGAGGGCTGGCCCGGGACTGCTTGTCCCCTCCGCACAGAATACGACATTTGCATGCCCGGGCAGCCTTCGTTATTGAATTCGCGTTTTATGGATACCGCATAAGGGCAGATCAACGACTTCGGTAACTGTCTCAGAAGTATCGGCATGCCGTAAACTCTGCTGCCAGCGAGGATGAAAAACAGCCATGTTGCCAGCCAGAAATGATTTCAAATCGAACAAATGCTTAGACTTTGTGTCTCTCAGTCTTCAGACTATTGAGAGACGTGAATGGTGGCTATGGATTTGTGCAACAATTGTCACACTGGTTCTGACGGCTGGGATCATCACTTTCATACTTCCTGGCACAGGAGGACTAGCTGACGACAGCGTTCCTTATCAGCTTCATGACTGGATTCGCGGATTGGTCGCTCTGGTGGTAATGTTTGACATCTATACGGTTTATCAGCACTTGCAATTAAATCGCCTTCGCCTGGCCCTTGCCGAGCGTGAGCAGCTCTTTCGCCTCATTACCGAACACGCTGCCGATATGATTTCCCTTGTTGGTTCTGATGGGCGCGCCTTATACGCGAGTCCTGCCTATGAAAAAGTGCTGGGCTATTCTCAAGATGAATTGAGAGCCAGTCCAGGCATAGAGCACATTCATCCTGACGACCGCGAGCGCATCGTCGAAGCGCTCAAACGTACACGCGAAACCGGGCGTGGTCAGCAGTTGGAGTATCGAATCCGTCACAAAAATGGCTCATGGCACACCTTAGAGTCGACGGGCGCCGCGATTAAGGATAGCAAGGGAAACGTGGAAGGCTTCGTCATCGTCAACCGCGATATCACGGACCGCAAGCGCATGGAAGAGATGCTGGTGCACAACTCTCTTCATGATTCGCTGACCAACCTTCCCAATCGCAACCTGTTCCTGGATCGCATTGAACATGCCCTGAATTTATCGAAGCGGCGCACAGAATATCAGTTTGCAGTGTTATTCATCGACATCGACGAATTCAAGATCATCAATGAGAGCCTCGGACATGCGGTTGGGGACGAGCTGCTGGTTCAGATCACGGCTCGGTTGTCCGAGTCATTGCGTGACGTTGATGTAATGGAACCTGTGGCTGCTTCCGACGGCAATGAGGGAAGCAGCCACACGCTTTCCCGCCTCGGGGGAGACGAATTCAGCATCCTTCTTGAGGATGTACAGGACCCGAGCGACGCCGTCCGCGCCGCCGAAGCAATTTTGCAGAGACTGGCGATTCCCATCAGCATTAGCAACGTTGAAATTGTTGTCTCCGCTAGCATTGGTATCACGCTGGGCAGCAGCGCTCGATCCGGCGCCTCTGACCTGCTTCGCAATGCCGAGATCGCGATGCACCGCGCCAAGCATGTCGGAAAGGGCCGCTATCAGCTCTTTGAAAGTTCCATGCACTCTTCGGTGGTGATGCGGCTGGAACTGGAAACCAAGCTGCGCCGGGGCATCGAGAATGGCGAAATGCGGGTCCATTACCAACCGATCGTTGACTCCAAAACCGGCAAGCTGGCGAGAGTGGAAGCCTTGTCCCGCTGGCAGACAGCGAACGGTCTCGTGCCCCCGGGAGAATTCATTCGCGCGGCGGACCAAAGCGGGTTGATTCTGCCGATCAACCGGGCCTTGCTGCGTGAGGGCTGCAAGCAGGTCGTGAACTGGCAGCGGGAATTCCCCTGTGAGCCGCCTCTTATGCTCACTGCCAACGTGGCCGCGAAGCAATTTATGCACCCGACGCTGGTCGCAGATGTCCAAGCCGCCCTGCTGGAGTCAGGACTCAGTCCGCGGAGTCTAGAACTGGAGATCGTTGAAACAGTGGCTATGGGCGACCCCGTTCGGGCCGGCAAAGTGATCACCGACCTAAAGACCTTGGGCGTGCGCATTGGCATTGATGATTTTGGAACCGGCTATTCGTCTCTCGGCCGTCTGAAGAACCTGCCTGTGGACAGCTTGAAGGTGGACCGCAGCTTTGTGTCGTCCCTTGACGAGAGTGAAGCAAGCCTTGAAATCGTCCGCACTATCATTCATCTGGCACATAGTCTGGGGCTGGACGTGGTCTCCGAAGGAGTCGAAACAGAAGCCCAGTTGGAGCTGGTTACCCTGCTCGGATCCGACCTGGTGCAAGGCTACCTATTCGCCAAGCCACAGGATCCCGCTCAAATCACCATCATGATGCGAGAAAGCGCGGGCCTGGTGCTGCAACCTCAATTGCTAGCACTCTCGATTCACGCCTGATTTCTCACGGGCCTGATCTTGCTGCTCTGGCTGGCGTCGAAGCTTACCGGCTATCCCCGCAACATACCACCTCAAGTAACTTACGGGCGTACTGCCTCGGCCGACACAGTGTCAATGAAGCTGGTTACGGTCGGGCCGGATGATGCGGGTGGCCCGAACAGCGCGGCAGCTGTATATGTCTACCCATACTATTTTTCCATCGATGGATCTCCAGATTTGGTCGGGCTGATTTGCGACGATTACGACCATGATGTATACCTCGGCGAGACGTGGACTGCAGAGCGGACATCGCTGAACCAGGGAAGCTTAGCGCCTACATCTTCGCTGACCATAGTGCAGACTTACCGGGAGGTCGCTTGGCTGTTCGATCAATTGGCGGGAATTCCCTCTTTGAGTCAGGCGGCTGCAATTAACTTTGCGATCTGGGCCCTGTTTTCCGCCGGATGCACTAAGCTCGAGCGGTTATGGCTCTACGGGTGCCGCGGCATGGGCTATCGCTGCCGAATTGGCGCTCCCGGGGCTTCCTGCCGAGTATTTCGACATGTTTGTGCTCTACACGCCACTCGCCGGAACGGGATCCACAGTAGGCTTCCCCCAGGAGTACATCGGTTACGCTCCCGTGCCGGAGCCCGCAACCATGACTCTGACTGGTTTCGGCCTATTCGCGGCTTTCCGCAGGCGACGCGGACAGAAGAACCGGGATAAGCAAAAGATCACGTAGTGGACCGGATCCGCCCGACATATCTGTCGCGGCATTGAGCGGTTCTCGGGGATGACGGATGTACGGTGACCTTACGTCATGAACGGTTCTGAATTGCGCCTCGAAGTGGGCCTCACTTCTGTGCTATTACTTTAGCTAGGATTAGAGATACGAATTCCGCTCACGGGCACAGAATGATGAAAGAGAAAGGACTAGGTAACAGGCCGGCCTTGCAGCCCAAAGGGTTTTCTCTTGTCGAGCTCCTCCTTGTGGTTGCGATTATTTTGACTATCGCTGCAATTGCAATTCCCAATCTCATGCGCTCCAGAATGGTTGCCAATGAGGCTTCTGCAGTTGGCTCTTTGCGAACTCTCAATACGGCGTGTATTCTCTATTTGACGATGTACGGTGGTTATCCTACGGGCTTGCAGAAGCTAAAGCCTGCCGCCAAGGCAAAGCCCAACGCTGCCGACCTGATCGATTCGCTGCTCGTTAGCGGACAAAAGGGTGGCTACACGTTCAAATTTTCGGGTACCTCAAAGGCAAATGGTTTTGCTGCGGGGTACACCATCAAGGCGAATCCGATTGACCGGGGCGTAACAGGGCAGCGCAGCTTTTTCACGGATGAAACCGGTGTAATCCGCGCCAACGAGAAGAAAGCAGCGAGCGTGAACAGTCCGCCAATCGGATAGCCGGAATCGGTTCGATCAAGCAAGATTGAACAGAAGAATTTAGGGGATGGTTTCTCAGTTTGCCTCGCTGTACCAGAGGTCTTGCGAAAGCGTCGGACCTATAAGAGCAACAACAATCCCTTCCGAGTCGGTTAAACTTAAGCATTAATACATTCTTCTGAGGCGCTTTTATCTATTGTCTTAGGCGATAGGTATGGGGGCCCGCCGTCCTGCGGGTAAAGTCGGACTGACGCAAGACTTTGGAAAGTTCTTAAATGGACACGATTCACAGACCCAAGCTGAATTCATCGCGAACTAGCAATCGCATCTTCATTGAAATTCCGGTTGACGTCTATGGTACGGACCTGGCGGGAGTGGATTTCACGGACAGGGCGATTACGAAGTTCGTGAGCCATAAGGGAGCGAGTCTTCTGCTCGCACGGCGCCTCGGGCCCGACCAAGAGATTGTCATGAGTCTTGCCAGCGGCCGGGAGGCGCAGGCGCGGATCGTGGGGCATATCGAATGCCTGTCCAAGCACATCGTCTACGGCGTAGCTTTTCTTGGCGCAGAGGAGGATTTCTGGGGCATTGCCTTTCAGCAACAACAATCGACAACAGCTGGAAATGTCCTGCTTGAATGTCTAGCCTGTCGACGACGGGAAGATATTGCTCTGGATGAAATCGGACTCGCAGTGTTCGAGGCTAGGGAGCGTCTCCTGCGAGATTGCCAGAGCTGCTGCATGTCCACGTTTTGGGTGCCCGTACGGCCTTTTGACTGTATTATCAAACAGACATCTGGGTCGAAGGCGCCGACAATGCCAAGTCCCCAAGCGCTGTCGGAGCGGCAAGGAGCCTTTGGCAACCGCGCGGGACAGCGCACCTGCATTCGTCAGCTTCGTAACATAGAAGTGGTATATGCCGTCGATATTTCCTGCAGTGGGTTGCGATTCCGCAGTTGTCGTCTGTATGCCCCGGATGAGTGGATCGAAGTAGCCGTGCCCTATATTGAGAACGCAGCCAACGTCTTTGTGCCCGCACAGATCGCCTGGATGAAATCCTTTCAGGATGAGAAGGAATATGGGACGCGATACCTAACCTTCGCGGCGTCACGATGAACGGCACAGATGCATCTGGTAGTTGGTAGTATGGCATCCAGGGTCCGCAATCATAGATCCAGTGTCGGCGTGAAATCCGATGCCGCTTTTTGCCAGTGATAAAAAATGGAAGGTGCAAAGGGAAACAGAACCGCACGAGGGTTCGAGTCCTTCTCAAGGAACCGCTTGCTTGGGAGGCAGTTCTTCCTCGTGAGGGCCGCTCGCTTCCAATTGTGCGTAGTACTCTTCTTTGAGGCTGTACATGCGACGATCCGCCTCTTGGAGCAGTTGTTCGGCACTCGTACCGTCCTCGTTGTGAAAGGAGCTTCCCACGCTGATCGAGAGTAGGCGATCCCCGCAGATGCGCTCACCGATTTCTTCCACGCGGCGATTCAGGGTTACCGCCCTTTTGTGGGCAGCCTCTCGCTCCATCCCTGGGGCGATGATTACGAACTCATCTCCACCCATTCGTGCCACGTAATCGTACTCGCGGCAGACTTCACGCAGCACACCGGCGAATTCCTTCAAAATGCGGTTGCCTTCCAAGTGTCCGAACCTGTCATTGACCTGCTTGAAGCCGTTCAAATCGCAGACCATCACCGCAAGCGGCGTCTTTATCCGTTTGCAGCGCGCAATTTCGCGCTCGAGGTGCAAGAACAAAGCTCGAGTGTTTGGCAATCCAGTGAGATAGTCCGTTGTTGCGGAGTCCTCAACTTGCTGGAATTTCAGCGCATTTTCAATGCATATGCCCACCTTAGAGTTTATCGCCAGTAGAACGCGCTGGTCATTCTGCGTAAACCCATCCTGCTCGGTACGATATAAAGTCAACACTCCCCGCATATCATCATTTGCTGACCCCAGAGGGATCGCCAATGCAGAACGCAATACGCTATCGGCAGACGACTGGCTGGTTGTGTATCCTGGTTCCAGGGCGGGGCTTGCATTTATGAGAGCTTTGCCGCTCTGAGCCACCCAGCCAGAGGGACCTTCGCCCACCGGTATTTCCAGGCGGGAAAATATATCTGCGTTGCTTCCTTCCGAATACTCGCAAAGCAATGTTTCGCCCCGACGGACGTAAAAAGCGACAGAATCGAAATGCACCAGAGGCCGCAGCCGAGCGCAAAACAGCGTCAGGGTCTCATGTAGAGAGAGTGAGCTACCTAAGTCATGGCTCAACTGCCAAAGCGTCTGCGCTTCCCAACGAGCTGAAGCAATGGAAGCTACGAATCCGCAATCCCCCTTGGGCCGTGGCGCACCGGCCGCTGTGCTCACTTTGATGGGGGGGACCTGCACAGTGCCCGCCGTGTGATTCCGCAATTGTGCGAGCCTCTCCAAGTCTTCGTAGCGCCTATGGATGACTTCCACCACCCGCGGATCGAATTCCGTTCCAGCTTTACGTACTAAATACGCCACTGCCTCTCTGAGCGGAAGCGCGCGCTGGTAGGGCCGGTCCGAGGCTATAGCTTGCAGAGCGTCTACGGCATAAAGAATACGAGCTCCAATTGGGATCTCCTCGCCCTTGAGGCCATAGGGATAACCCGTTCCATCCCACCGCTCGTGATGTGCTCTTACAATCGGTACCACCGGATAAGGGAATCCGACTTGCTCGAGAATTTGAGCCCCCACTATGGGATGAATTTTGACTTTTTCAAACTCCTCCGGAGTCAACTTTCCAGGCTTGATCATGATCTGCTCGGGAACCGCCAAGTGCCCGACGTCGTGAAGCAGCGCTGCAGTCTGCAGGGCGTCGAGTTCGTCTCGTCCGAGCCCCATTTCTCTACCAATCTCTCGCGAATAAACCAACATCCTGTCGAGGTGCTCTCGCGTTGTTTGGTGTTTCGCGTCAATTGCGAGCGCCAGTGCCTCGATGGTGCGCACGTGCAGGGCCGCCATGGATTCGACCTGCTGTGTTTCGTTCTCGACTCTCCTGAGGTAGAGACGGTAGGTACGAGAACTGATTTGAAACGCCAGAAACGCCAGCAGGGCAGCTCCCGCGTAGCAAGCCGACCGAGCGGCAGCACTGTTCAATCCCGTCCCAGAGACAACTAGGCAACCGAGGCCAAATGCTGTGCCGAAAGCAACACAAAATCCTGCGCGAATACCCATAGCCTTCCCAAAAAATACAATATTCCCAAGGCACGTCGGTTGCCAGCCCGGCTCCAAAGTGACTTAAGTTTTGCCCCTATTTTCAGGCGGTTACGGCCTGTTTGTGGCGTAAATCAGGTTGCAGACTGCCTTTGTGACAAAATTTGTCTCCCTGGGGCAGCAAACATTGGCACCGATCCCGGTCCGATGCTCCAGATCGCGAGTACCAGCACTGCCACAGGCGGCCAGGAACTGACTGTGCTGTTCCGAAATTGGAACAATGATCCTGTTTTGGCATTCGGGCCATAGGAACGTGAGATTGTGACAATTTAGGACCTCGAAACGGTTTGAAGAGAAAACGGGGGACACGATGGCCGCAAGTATGACTCGACGCCGGAGCACGCGCGTCCTCATCAAAGTACCCGTCGCAATTCAGGGAACGGATTTGGAGCGGCGTCCCCTGGACACAACAGGCGAGACCTTAGTTGTAAACAAACATGGAGCGCGTCTACGTAGCCAGGCTGAGCTCGTGGTTCAGAGCGATGTTTTGCTGACGAATGCTGCGACGAAGCGTCAGCAACAGGCGAGAGTGGTCTGGGAAGCTGAACCTGGACTGAAGGAGTATGCTGTCGAATTGAGCCATCCGGAAAATTTTTGGGGTATTTCGTTCCCTCCCGATGATTGGGAAAGCGGCACTGCCGGGTAGCCCAGAGTCAGAAGTTGCTTTGGTCGCAGGTGTTCCCAGGATTCGCTGCGACAAAGAGGAGCGATCTTCGAATGACAGAGGACATCCTGCCGGTATGCAGTGGCAGCAGGCTTTCCCGAAATTTCGCGGTTGTCAACGGGTTTCGTCTGCTGTGGCAGCAACTGTTTCAAGAGAACCGGGGATTGGTCAGCCGCAAACAACACCTGAACTTTGAACGCGGCGTCCTGCCGGGGAGGCTTGGTGAGCTATCGTTGAATCAGCCGAGACCCCGACGTTTTTCGCTGCATTTAAGAGTCAGTAATTTCCGGATGAGCTTCGTTCCAGGCGGAAATTCCTTTGCGAAGGCGTTGCAATCCGGGCTCGAGCGCAGAAGTCGGAATGGGCGGGAGTACAGCGGCTTCGAACAATTGCAATTCCTCCTGAAGCCGCCGCAAGCGATCCCGGCATGCCGCACAATGTGAGACGTGCTTGCGAACCTTGACGGATTCGCCTTCCGCCATTCCACCTTCATACGCGGCAAGCACACATTCTTCGGCAGGATGAAAGCCTCGTGAGTTCAATTGTTTCATGATGCGGTTCCATTCCCGTCGTACACCTCGGGCTGGCAAAATGTCTGTCGGATTTTTTTCCCAGCTCGCGTCAGCAACGACCCGACGGTGCCGGTTTTAATTTCCAAAAAATCGCTGATCTCCTGGTAGGTGAATCCATCGCTCCTGAGTTGCAAGCACTCGACCTCCCGGGGAGACAGTATGCGCAGCGCTTGTGTTATGGTCTCGGACCGTTCCAATAGGGCATGGGGAGACAGCCGTTCATCCCCATAGGTAAGGGCCTGATCGAGGCTTACGGACGTCCTTGCGCTAGAGGACTTGTGGTGGTCAAGAATGTGATTTCGAGTTACCCGGAATAACCAGCGGCTGCTTCGGCGTTGCACTTCGCCTTTGGCGCGCTCTACGTAATAGCGCAGAAATGCTTCCTGCACTGCTTCCTGGGCCAGACTTGCGTTCCCGGCGAGGACCATGGCATACGCCAGAAGACGCCCCGCCGTGGAGCGATAGAGTTCTGTGACTTCTTCCTCCAACAAAGGGCGAGCGTTCTCGTTCGCTCGCCGATTTCCTGGCGATAGGGGTTCGGAGTGATCCCGCTTTCCTGGCAAGCCGTCTTTGACCTCGTGTGCAATATTGGCTTGAGATGTCGTTTTCCCCTAGAGCATACCAGAGCACGTTTCGACACAACTGGGTATTTCCTTCGACGAAATTGACAAGGCAGAGGCGGCTGCCGAGTACGGGAAGCGGAAGCACTGGTACCGGGGAGACTGGCTCACGGGAATCTACCATACCCCCGAAGCCTTGCAGGATTTCCTTGTCTACCTACGCGATCCGCTTTCGCACATGTCTCCGCCTATCATCTGGAATAACTGGGACGCCTACTATCACATCATGCACTACGAGGGCCACCGATCGGTCGACGTGCAATAGGCCACCCTTTCTTTATTCTTCTCTGAAGGGAAGCGAAAGAAGAAGCAAGATCAGAACACCTGGCTATTGGCCAGTGACGGGACAGATGCGGGCTGAGCAGTCAAACGGGTACGCCTGCACCGCAATATCGAAGCTGTTCAAGCTGATATTGATGCCGAATGTGGGCTGATTGTTGCACAGCAACGCTTTCGGCGGACTTTCCCACCTGGCTGCGGCACTGAGTGTCACGCGTGAAAAGTTCCATTCGAAAGCTGGCTGGGTTGGCTCCTATCCGCAGCAGCAATACTTCTGCAACCTGGCATTCCTCTCGCTCTCTCTGCTAGCACCGCGGGGGAGGGTGGCCATGGCTGCCGAAGTGCTCGCTCCCACGATGTTGATGGTTCTGCGCAATCGTACGTCGGCGGAGGAGTTTCCGATTTCAAGCGAAACCGGCTCGTTCTCCACTACCCACTCGTGCTTGTCCGTGTTCCAGTACTCCAGGGTGGAGGATTATTTTTGAATTTCACCACGTAAAAGGCTTGATCCGAACAGCGCATCAGCTGGGGCTGAGATCCTCCGGGGAGGCGCGAAATATGTTGGACGGCACGAGGACAGGGAATGGCCATTGGAAGCCGCAATGCACTGAAACACTACCTCTTGGCTTGTGACTCTGAAACGCTTCCAACAAGACGTTCCATAATCGGAACAGCCCAGCCAATTCGACCCGATACCGCAACGGAAGGTTCTCATTCCAAAGGCAGAACAAGCTTGAAACTGGCGCGACCCCATTGTTCATCGATCCGCGCATACAGACAAGAGAACAGTTCCGGAGGATGTGCCACCCCAAGACCGCGGACTCGCGAATCGGGTGCCGCCCCTTCGGCGCGCCCGAAGCATCCTTCCTCCCTGCAGCTTGGCCTGGAACCCGTAGACCACCACGCGGTCGCCTTCACGGAGCGCTACGCGCGAGCGCCATAGGTTGTCGCCGCCGATGCCGTCGAAAACAGCATCCACACCGCCACAGGTGAGGCGGTGGATTTCCTGGACGAAGTCAGAATTGGGCGGACAAAACCGGACTTCCATTACAATCGCTGGAGATCGAACTCTCGATAGAAGCTTTGAGTCAACAAGGGCTTAGCGAAAGTCCTCGTTCCTTGGCCGTCGCTATCCGGAAAGCGACTTGGCATCGATCTGGTCGCACCGGTGCGAACACCCTAGCCGCCAACTTGAAGCTTTGCGTACTCGGCTTTAGCCTGCCTCAGAATCGGGATGTCCGCGTCGGCGTCCCTCCAGAAAACAAGGAAGTCGTCGTAGGAGGATCTTGCACTCGATTCGTCGCCGGCTAACACATACGCTCTCGCCAATTGCAGAAGGGCCGCCGCACTTGCAGGATCACTGAAAACGATGCCGCGATGATGGAGGATTTTCTGAAATTCGGTTGCCGCCTTATCGCCTTGGCGGGCCGCCAAATAGGCCTCGCCACGCACATAAGCCGGATAGAGCGTTCCAAAAAACCCAAAAAAGTTAATCCCCGGAACGGCAAGTTCGTAGGGAGCCGCCACCTGTAACTGTTGGATGGCTCTTGCGGGGTCATGCTGATTCAGTGCGGCCAACCCTCGTAAGGTCGGAAGGTAATTGAAGCGGATACAGGTATCTTCTGGAAAGCGTTCTTCCAGATCCTTCGCCAGAGCCCGCGGCCGGGCAGAATCGCCCGCCACGGCCATTGCAAATGCCGCGGCGTATTCGACGTCTCGTCCGCGACTAAGGGCAAGTGCCGCCTCTGCACTGCGCCTTGCCGCCGGCGCATTTCCGAAGAGGGCTTCCCAGACCGCGGTTCCGGCTTCATAGGTCGCTTCCCTTTCCTTGTTCCCGGCCGCTTCAGCCAGGCTCACGGCCCGACCAGACATTTTTCTGGCCTGTTGCACATGACCAGAATAGGCCAGAACCAGAGCCTCTACATGGGTCATCCAATCTTCCGCTCCGGGTATGCCTCGAGCCTGAGCGACTTCCCGCTGCATTGCCGGCTGATTCCCATTGAGAAAAGCGATGAAATACCGCAAGAGGAAAAACTCCGGCATCTCGAGGTGGCGCGCAGTAGCCTGCCTGAGAACGTTTTCCACTTCTGCCGGGCGATCCAGATAAAAGTAGTCGAAAGCAAGATTCAAATATGCTGGAGACAAATCCGGATCGAGCCGAATTGCCGTTTTCGCTTCCTCGATGGACTGCTCATACTTACCGGCACCCTGATTAATAAATCCTGAGAGCAACCCATGGGGAAACGGGTCACGCGGATAGGTTTGCGCCCACAATTCACAGGTTTGCTGTGCCTTCTCGAGGTTGCCCGTCACGCTGCGTTCGTAATTAACGGTAATGAAAAACTTCTCCCGCTCGCTGGCACGATCCCGCAACTGATAGGCTTTGATGGTGCTCTCCCGGGACAGTACGGATTCCCCCATGCTGCTGTAATTCAGCCCCAATTGCGCCTGTGCCATGGCAAATTCCGGGTCGATGGCGACGGCCCGCTTCAGAAGTGGTATGGCGGAAGCAGAACCAGCGGAGAATGTTACCTTTAATCCTGTGCTGTACGCTTTCAGTGCTTCTAGGGACGGTGTGGTTGCCTCGGCCAATGGCATCGAATGTTGCTGGATACTTGTTAGGGATTCTCCCATTCGCGTCCTAAATTGCCTGGCAATTTGACCCAAGGTGTTCAGCACTTCTTCTTTTCGTGCCGCTTGCGCCTGCTCCTGGTCAAAAATGTCTCCGGTACGGCAGTCTTTTGCGCTGATTCCGAGCACAAACTCATTGCCCAGACGGGTAATCGAGCCATCCAGAACGGCGGCGCTGCCAGTTCGCTCGCAGATCTCCCGGGCAATTTCGGGAGTAAGACGAGCATCGGCAGGTTTTCCCATCAGCCGCAGTACGTGCCGGACGCGCTCCTCCGAGATCAGACTTAGAAGTGGTGACTGTTGCAGTTGTACGGCCACACCCTGACGAAGGGTTTCGTCAAATACAGGATCCCCGGTGGTGTTCGAAAACTCCGCCAATACGACGGTGTCCCTTTCGGTGAGCTTGGGTCCGGGATGGAAATAGAAGTAGCCAGCGATTACAAGCGCCAAGACACTCAGTCCGGCGCCCACTATGGTTTTCCAGCGGTTTCGGGGCGCAGCCCAGATCGCGGTCTGCCTGCTAGCGATGGCTTTCGATTCCTGGTCGCGCTGCAGCCGGCGGAGATCAGCGCAAATTTCCGAAGCGTGCTGATATCGGTGATTACAATCCTTTTCCAGGCACTTGTTGATGATGCGTTCTACTTCCGCCGGCAGGTCGGGATTCGCTTGCCTAACCGGAACCGGAGCATGATTGCAGATGGAATTGGAAATGGCTGCCCAGGTTTGTCCCGCGAATGGCAGCGTGCTTGTTGCCATGCCATAGAGAACAATGCCGAAGGAAAATAAGTCTGTGCGCGGGTCTAAAGGTTTCCCTCCGACCTGCTCGGGCGACATATACACCGGCGTGCCAACAGGCCCGCGTGTCTCTCCGAACCCGTGGCTTCCTTCCGGATCCTCCGCAGCCGCCAGCACCTTAGCCACACCAAAGTCCAAAATCTTGGCATGGCCCCTGGGCGTGACGAGAATGTTCGCAGGCTTCAGGTCGCGATGAATCACGCCCTGTCCGTGCGCCTCTTCCAAAGCGGCAGCGATCTCTTGCCCCAAGGACAGAATGTCATTCAACGAGAGCGGACCCGATCGCAGTTTCTGGTCCAGCGGTTCACCTGGGACACATTCCATCACCAGATAGTCCAATCCATCCTGCTCCCCGACGTCGTATACCGCCGCAATATTGGGGTGGTTCAACTTGGCGAGCGCAAGCGCTTCCTTACGGAAGCGACTCCGCGCATGCTCATCGCACAGTAATCCAGGAGGAAGAACCTTAAGCGCGACGTCACGCTGCAGACGACGATCCCGGGCACGATATACCTCCCCCATGCCGCCTGCGCCCAGCAAGGAGATGATTTGATAGGAGCCGACCTCCTTCCCAACGAGGAAGCCGCGAGGGGAAGGGACCAGGGCAGTTGCGGCAGCAGAAGCCAGACCATCGGAGTGCAGAATCTCTGCAGATTCCGTCTCCTGGGAGAGCAGCGACTCCACCTCGAGGCGCAGTAATTCATCCCCCGCGCAAGCTTCCGCCAGATAGCGTTCGCGCTCGTGCACCTCGCGTTCCAGCGCGGCGTGGTAGAGCTGCTCTATTTGAGCCCAGCGGTTGGGCATCATCGTTAACTTCCACCAGTCCGGGCGTCGGCGTTGAGGGGCCGGACCCTAGCTGGAAGCGCCGCGCGCTGCCGCGCGCGTTTGCTTGCTCATCTCGCGTCTGAGCCACGCTTTGGAAAGCTTCCAATCCCGCAGAACTGTTTCCGGAGAAACTTTCAGCACCGCAGCAGCTTCCTCCGCACTCAGCCCCCCAAAAAAACGCAGCTCGACAACCTTGCTTTTCCGCAGATCCATTGTGCTCAAGACGTTCAAGGCGTCGTCTAGCGCAATCAGATCCCGGCCTCGTTCCTGGATCGGGATCATGTTTTCATCCAGGGTGAGACGTGCAGCCCCGCCGCCGCGTTTGCGATATCCGCGCGCACGGGCGGCATCCACCAGAATCCGGCGCATCAGTTGCGCCGCCATTGCAAAGAAATGAGCGCGGTCCTGCCACTCGATTTCCCGCACGCCCGACAAACGCAAGTAGGCTTCATTGATCAGCGCGGTGGCTTGCAAGGTATGTCCAGGCCGCTCTTGGGCCATATGACGGCGCGCCAGGCGATGCAGTTCGGCATAGATATGAGGCATCAGCTCCCGCAGGGCAGAGTTATCCCCCTGACGCCACGCCTGAAGCAGCCTGGTGATTTCTTCGGATGTCGGAGCCACGACGACCTCCCCCGGAACGGCCCCGCTCGGGAAAAACCACCCGAGTATAACTGAGGTCCGATGTAATCGATCACAGCCGACCACAAAAATGTCTTTGGCAGCCTTGCAGCTTTTCGCACCGTTGCCGCTTTTCCCGACAGAGAGACAAGGCCGCTTCCAAATTTACATAGATTGGGTCCGACTTCCACAGGACCAGGTCACCTGCGCTCAAGTTGCCTGGGAGCGCAGTGCCAACGTAGCTCTGCTCCACATGATCCTCTGGCGCTATGCCTCTGCCCGGCATTTGGCCAAACAAACAATATTTTGAAGTCGCTTGCGGTTTTCGCCCCGAATTACCGCCTTCCTCCACAGAACGCAATCCGCAATGCACACGTGGTGGAGGATGGCATGGCAAAAGCTGGCGCGAATTTGCAATTAATCAATCCTGCAACTTCGGGAAACAAATCCCGGGCAGGTTACTCAATTCTTCTCCTCACAGTGCTGATGGGGATGATCGCTTTGGCCTTCCCGGTGCCGATGGTGGGCGAATCGGGGAGCTCACTGACTATCTTGGTCTACAACTACAGGCAAGTTCCGGCGGGAACACTGGCACAAGCCGAGTACGAGGCCGGTAATGTCTTCACAAAAGCTGGGTTGCACACAGTATGGCTAAATTGCGTGCTCGACGCGACCATCGCAGATCTTTGCGAAAATGCAAGAGAAGGAAATGTCGTTAGCCTAAGGGTATTCGCCAAGCCGGCGAGGCACTATTTCTCGGATACTGTATCTGGTGCCGCCATAGTTCCCGCCTTGGCTACTGTTTACTATGACGACATTCCACGGGACCCTACTTGGGACCAGGGCAGTTCTGATGTCGCGGTCTTGCTGGGTTGCGTCATCGCTCACGAAATTGGCCATCTGTTGCTGGGTTTGAACAGTCATTCGGCCCAAGGAATCATGAAGGGGCGATGGGATGTAGAACAAATCCGTCTTGCATTAAGGGGTAGCGCGAACTTCTCGGCGGCAGAATCGAGGCTGATGTGGGCCGAGGTGCAATCGCGCCAGAAAGCGTGGGAGCACCATGCCGCGCAACTGTCTGTCCCTGGCGAGCAACCCCGGAACGTGAGCGGCCCGGGACCGGGGACGTCACTAGCCTGGTTCAATACATTGGAGAACCAGCACGTTAGATAACAAGCGGAACCAGCGAGTGTCGGCCCGCTCCCCAAGCAGGCGCGCCGTATCTGCTTCTCCTCTTAGCAGGTTGCTGAAAAACTCCGATTCGAGAAGACACGACGTTTCCGCCCATGCGGCGCTATGCTGATGCGTGCCATGGGATACCACACCGCTTTCGACTCGACGCAGGTAGCTTACCAGTGGTGGATACCGCTTCTTATGTTCATCTTTTCCAGCGCTACCCAAATGTAGCCAAAAAGTGGCTTTTCATGCCAGTGCAAGCCACTAAAAGCACTGTAAGCCACTTTAATTCAGAAGATTAGCAAACCGTTTCAATTCATCTTCACGGCAGTGGGAACCGCGCCTGCGGGCACAAGCACGACCGTCTCGCCCTTTGTAGTGGGGAACGTCAGGGTTTCGCCCGAAACATCGTTTGCTTTTTGTCCGTTGCGATAAAGGGTGGCCGTTTGTCCCGGCCATGGATTCACCAGACGGCAGGCGCCGCCGTTCTGCGAGAGGATTTCCACCAGCGGGATGGTTCCGTTGCGTTGCGCGGAACTCACGAGGAAGGCGCCGCGCGCCAGCAGCGTGAACGCCGCGTCCCAGTCCTTGGGCCAGGCATTGAAGAGGCTCATGGGCTCGTCGGACACCGATTCAGGATGGCTATTCAGCAGCGACGAATGAATTCCGGAAGCCAGGCCAGCGATGTGTTCGGCATCAATGGCGCCCGGACCTTCGCGGAGACGCAGCCGGTTGCGAAAGATCTGCGCACCGCCATCGCCGGTGGCATCAATAAAACTCCCCAGACGCGTGAATCCCAGGAAGCGCGTTTTGAGCTCCGGTTCCGGGCCGACCGGCGCAATGGCGCCCGGACCGCGATACACAAATGCGCCGTAGGGACGGTCGATGGCAATCTCGCTTCCCGTTCCGCAGACCGCATTGGGGCGCCCAGGCACCAGGTGATCACTGATCTCCTGCCACTTGGAACGAAGCTCGGCGTCGGCGCCCAGGATCTCCGATGCCCGGATGGCGAGTGGAAAAATCATGTGCATACACGTGACTTCGTAGGACGCGTCGCGCGAGTTCCACGCCGACTCACCACTGTTGGTGTGATTGATGTGATAGACGCCCTGGTCGTCCTTCTCCAGGTTGGGAAAGTTGCGGTAGAACTCGGCGGCGCCCTTGATGAAGGGATACGCGTGATCCCGAAGCCATGTTTCGTCGCCCGTGAACTGATAGCGCTCCCAGCCAAGATTCGCGATCCGCGAGCCGACACCGAGAATGTGCGTGGTCGATCCGAAAATGCCCTTTCCCTTGGACGCAAAAACGTAGTGCCCTTCCTCCCATTTCCCGTCTCCGCGATAGTTCCAGCGGCTGTTATGCCGGTTCTTGTTCTGTTCGTACCACTGGAAACGCTGGGATCGCTGATCGAAGGGCTCGCGGGCCAGCATAAGGTTCTGGAGTTCTTTGGCAATGTCGTCGGGAAGCTTTTCCGGCCCGTTGAAGAAGGTGGTCTCCGGAATCCAGATTCCCTGGCTGCCCCACTGCTGCCGTGCGGCGACGGCTGCGGCGTCATACATGCCGGCGTAAAGCTTGAACATTGGATCGATCAGCTCCAGGCGGTTGGCGGGCATCAGATTGCTGTAATAGGCGCTGGTATTGGCCCACCAGTATTGCGACCCCCACCGGCTCAGGTCACCATTGGTAAACCAGAGCATGCCGCCGAAGCGGGGCGGAAAGGCGCCGCGGGAGCTCGCTCCCATCAGGTAGAGGAAGTAGTCATAATTGGCCTCGACGAAATCGGCCTGGCCGGAGCTGCTGTGCAGGTAGACGGAGCCTTTGGCCCAGAAGGAGTGCCACCACTCGGCTGTGAGCCTTTGCAATCCGGCGAATGCTTTCGCCTGCCCAGCATCTAACTGCGCGCTGGCAGTGGCCGCAGTGTCCTCTTGCGGGTTGGCGCTCGCGGCGCTGCCAAGCAAAATGGTGAAGTGGCCACGGCCCGGCGCCGCGGACAGCCGGACTGTGGTCTGGTTCAGGTATTGCGCATGCGAAGCACGCCCCAGCACTGCAATCGCGATCGCCGAGGAATCATAGAAGTCGCCTTCGCGAAACTGCTGCGTGAGCGTGATCCGCGCTCCTCGGATACCCAGGATGGAGGTTGCCGTCTGCGCTTTCGTGCGGAAAATCGCAGCATGTTCCTTCGCCAGCTCGGCGGTTCTGCCGGGCGTGTACTGATCCTGATAACGCAGCATTCTGAGATCGATATCGATGGGCGACGGCTTGGCGCGCTGATCGTCAATTTCGATCGCGATCACGTCGCCATCAGGCCACGCCAGGGCACGAGCGGTTACTCCTTTCCCCTTCGCCGTCATCAGGCCGTCGTAAAGCGACAGATGCTGATGAAATGGCTTCCCCGTAAACACATCCTCACCTGCATCGGCGATATTCACATCGACGAAACCGCACCCGTATCCGTAGTCGGAATCCGCGCGAGGAAAACTGAAGGTCGTACTATCCATCGCATGCACGTCTACACGGTTGATCTGCATTTTGAGGGCAGTCGGTGTGGTCCAGACCAGCGTGCCCATGCGGCCATTGCCGATGGGCATGCCTTCCTCGCTGCGCACGGCAGGAGTGTCGTAATCGAGGTCGGCACGAGCAATCTGTCGAGCATGATCGATCTGAATCCAGTTCTGAGCTGACAGCTCAACGGCGGATATCAGGAGAAAAAGAACGAGCATTCCATAGAAAATTCGACTACGACCCATCCGCGGCCCCTCCAGGGAAGAAATGAAATGATGCAACCCCTTGCGATACTGCTCACTTTACATCTGCATTGTTGAATCCGGATGGGGTGGGTTGGATTTTTGTCGACGTTTCGTCGCTTTTATCATTAGTGGATTAAGAGCGAGAGCTGCGCAATTCTGGTTCCTCAAATTTGGACTCGATGCGGCGGTCCGGCACCAGCCACATCAGCGCGACGAGGACGTAGAGCGCATGGGAAATCGACTGGTGCACGAACGCCGACCCGATCGCCACCACGTAGCAAAGGATGGAAAGCTTGCCCTTGGAGTCCCGGCCAATGGCCGCGGCCAGCTTGGTGTTGTGTCCGTGGTCGGCAACGATCGTGGCCTGCAGGATGGTGTAGGCAATGGCGGAGCACAGCAGCACGACACCATACACCGCGCTGGGAATGGGTGCGAAGTGGTTTTCTCCCATCCAGGCGGTTACAAACGGAATCAGCGACAACCAGAACAGGAGATGCATGTTCGCCCACATGATCCTGCCATTGATGTGGTCGGTAGCATGCAGCATATGATGGTGATTATTCCAGTAGATCGCCAAGTAAACAAAACTCAGAAGGTAAGTAAGAAAAGCAGGCAACACGGGACGCAGGGCTTCCCAGTCCGACCCCTGCGGAGCCCGGAGTTCCAGGACCATGACGGTGATGATGATCGCAATCACGCCGTCGCTGAATGCTTCCAGTCGTCCCTTATTCATCTGCGGAACTCGCGGTCCTGATCGCCACTGCCCCAAGAGTATCTCACCCGCCTCCCGCAGAGTGTCGGGTCGGAATTTCGCCGAACTTCCATCGATTCCCTTTCGTATTTCTTCAAGAGTGGATACAGTCCCCACAGCAGCTCCCGCGGGGAGTCATTGGGTGGACGAGAACCAGGCCGCAGCCTCGCTAATCCGCCGTTGCCGGGCGGGCGATACCGCCGCCTGGGCAGAACTGGTCCACGTCTACAACCGGCGGGTTTACAACATCTGCTATCGCTTCTGCGGGTCGGAAACGGATGCGCAGGATCTCACTCAGGACGTGTTTCTCAAACTGTACCGCACGCTGGAAAGCTATGACGCCTCGCGGGGATCGTTCATGACCTGGCTGGCGGCCATGACCCGAAACCTGCTGGTCGACCATTTCCGCAGAACCCGCCAGGAGCGGCTCACCGACTCGCTGGACTCTTCCCCTGCCGGGGAGGAGGATGCCCCCCGGCCGGCAGACCAGCTTGCCGACAAAGGGCCTTCGCCGGACGCCTTTGTACGGAGCCGGCAAACCCAGTCGCTGGTGCAGCAGGCGCTGGGGAAGCTCTCCCCGGAGCTGCGGGAGGCGGTGATTCTGCGCGACTTACAGGACATGGACTATCGCGAAATCGCGCAAGCCCTGCACCTGCCGGAGGGAACGGTAAAGTCCCGGATCAATCGCGGACGCACGGAACTTGCCCGCCTGCTTTCGCGTACCTATAGAAAGGTGATGTAATGCCAGCCGCCCCCCACAACCCGATGCGTTGTCCCGAGTTCGAGGCGCTGCTGGCGGAGGCTCTCGACGTCCTTATTCCCGAGGCCGAACAGCAGCGTTTTCAACAGCATCGGGTAGCATGCCCGTTTTGTGGCCCGCTCTTTTTAGAGGCGGAACGGGGACGGAGCCTGCTTCGCTCCCTGGAAGAGGTTGTTCCTCCGCCGGAGATGGTGGAGCAGATCCTGGCAGCCACTTCCGGTCCCACACCCCGAAAATTGCAGACGCAACAGCCCACAAGTCCCTGGGAGCGGATTCGCTCCTGGGTAGGCGAAGGCGGTCTGGCGGGATGGAACGCCTTGACAGCCCTGGCGCAGCCCCGTTTTGCCATGTCGTTTGCCATGGTGTTCTTTTCCATCGCCATGCTGCTGAACATGACCGGCGTGCAGATCCGGGATGTTCGCAGGATTGACCTGCGACCGGCTGCGTTTGTCCGGGCCTATGAACTGACTACGGGCAAGCTGGAGAGGTATTACGAGAACATCCGCATCGTCTATGAAATCCAGTCGCAGGTCGAAGAACTGCGGCAGTCCACCCAGGAATCCGAACCTGCCGAGCCGGACAACAGAGTTCAGCCAGCGCCGCCGACAGGAGGAGTACAGCCGGGGCAGAGCGCCGATCCCGATTCGCAAGATGCCTGGTTCAAAGACGCATGGCTGCGGACTCTGCCCTCGGCACAGCAGCACCTGAGCGACGAGGAAGCGGTCCGCGCGCGGATCGATGCCATGTCCGATTTTACCGGACACGTTGGTCCGGATTCAGATTCCCCCGCGAGGAGCACACTATGAGCAGCTGCGCGGTTCATCCGGAAGCACCAGCCGCCGCCTATTGCCGAACCTGTGGCGCCGCCCTGTGCGAAGCATGCAAGCGATCCGTCAAGGGCCTGGTCTATTGCGAAAATTGTCTGGCCGAGCGTCTGCAGTCTCCCGAGTTCCGGGAGCCGGAACCCGGCGCTGCGCCACGCTCAACCTCGATGGGTTCGGCGCGAAACGTACCCAGTCCCGGCCTGGCAGCGGTTCTCGCGGTGCTGTTTCCCTTCGGAATCGGACAGGTCTACAGCGGACTCTACGCCAAGGGCCTGGCTCATCTGCTGGTCTTTACATTTCTCGTCTGGGGCGCGTCGCACGCCATGTTCGGCACGGAGGTCTTCTTCGGACTGGGAATCGCATTTTTCTACTTCTACCAGATCATCGACGCTTACAAGTCGGCGCAAGCCGTACAGCTGGGCCGCCCGGTGCCCGATCCTTTCAAGCTGGGAAACCTGTTCAGCGCCGGCGAACCGCTGGATACGGAGGCCGCGAATCTGCCCATCGGCGCCCTGATCCTGATCGGTCTGGGAACGCTTTTTCTGCTGAGCAATCTGGGTGTATTCCGCTTCTACTGGGTGGGCCGCTTCTGGCCCGGGCTGCTAATTCTGCTGGGTCTGTGGCTGCTGATGCGCCGCAAGGCTGAGGCAGACAACGCAAGCCCGCCAGCTCCCCCGCAGCAAGCACCTCCGCCACCGCAAGAGGTGCGCCATGACTGAGCCACGGATGCAGCGCCGTTCACTTGCTGGTCCCCTGATACTGATCCTCATTGGAGTCGGTCTGCTGCTGGCCAATCTGGGCTATATCCGCTGGGCGGAATTCGGACGCTACTTCGCTCGCTACTGGCCGGCCCTGCTGATTCTCTGGGGCGTTCTCCGACTCATTGAGTATCTGCGCGACCAGCGTTCCGGGCGCTCCTCGCGCGGCCTGGGCATTGGCGGGGTCCTTCTGCTGCTGGTACTGCTGGTGGCCGGGATCACAGCCAGCACGCTTTCGCGGCTGAACTGGGGCGGCATCGGCTCCGAACTTGACCTCGACGATCCCTTTGGGACGCTGTTCGCCAATCGCTACACCTACGACACAACGCTGGAGGACGCTTTCCCTTCCGGCGCGGCTTTGAATGTCACTTCCGGACGCGGAAATGTCACCGTGCACCCCTGGGACCAACAGCGGATTCGAGTGGTCATCCACAAAACCGTGGCGGCGCCCGATGAACATGCGGCACAGCATATCGATCAGGGCACGCAACCCAGCATTGCCTCCGGCGCAAGCATGGTTACGGTGAGGGCCAACAACTCGACGACTCTGGGCATGGTGCAGACCGATATGGAAATCTGGGCTCCGGCCCGGGCGTCGCTTGAGATTCGCACCCAGCGGGGAGATGTCCTGGTGCATGACCGCACCGGCAACATCCAGATCAGCACCTCCCGCGGCGACGTAACCGGCAGAGCCATTCAGGGTGGGCTGGTGATTGAGTTGCGGCGTGGCTCAGTGAATCTGCAAAAGATTTCCGACGATGTCGATGTCAGCGGACGACTGGATAACGCCAGCATCGCCGATGTTGGCGGCCGGCTTACGCTGAACGGAGACTTCTTCGGTAATACCAGCATTTCCAGAGTGGCGGGTAGCGTAAGGTTCAAGTCTCCGCGTTCGGAAGTGGAAATGGCCCGGTTGGACGGGAATCTGCAGATGGAGTCCGACCACCTGCGAGCCAGCGATCTGAGCGGACCCGTTCGCATCCAGACCCGTTCCAAGGACGTTCACTTGTTGGGCGTGAATGGCGGCGTTCGCATCGAGAACGCCAACGGCTCGGTGAATGTGCAACCCTCCCGCCTGGGGGAAATTGACATTGCCAATCGCCGTGGCGAGGTGGATTTGGTGCTGCCGCCAAGTGCCGGATTCCAGATGGAGGCAGTTACCGAGCGCGGCGATATTCAGTCGGATTTCGAGGGCATTCAGATTACTTCCAGTGACAGCCGCAGCCGCGCGGCCGGCGCCGTCAATGGAGGCGGCCCCAAGGTGCAGATCGACGCGCGCGACGGCGACGTGCATATTCGCAAGGGACCAAGCCTTGCCGCCCCTGAACCCGCCAAGCCGCCGATTGCTCCCAGCGCGATGCCTCCCGCGCGCCCCGCGGCGCTGAGAGCCTCGCTTGCCTTTGCGGCACGACAGCAGCTCAAGGCTCGAACTCGACCGAGATCGCTTCCGGATTGATGAAATCGAAGTGCACCACGACTTCCGCGGGCGCGCTTTGCTTTTCATAGCGCCAGCGCTGCAATGCCTGCGTGGCGGCTTGCGCGAGCACCGGATCCCCGCTAAGAACCTCAATCTTGGAAACCACACCGGCGAGCGCCACCCGTGCCCGCAGAGTCACCCGGCCACGCTTGCCGCTTTTCCACGCCGCCTCGGGATAGCTCGGAAACAGGATTCCACTGTGCGGACCTTGCTGAAGCCGCTGCAGCGGTGAAGCAGGCTCCTGAATCGTCAGGGCGGGCGGCGTTGCAAACGCAACTTGCTGCGACTCCGAAGGCGTGGGAGCAATGCCGAGTTCAGAGGGGCTGCTCGGCGGCGCGAGAGGCCTTGCCCGCGCTGGGGCCTTCGGCATACTTGCCTCCCAATCGGCTGAGTGCCCCCCGGCGGCGGAACCAGCGGGCGCGGTGTGCTTTGTTGTTTGCTCTGCCGTTGTTTCCCCTGCTCTGCCATTGGGCAGGCCGGAGGCCGGAGACAGGCCGGAAAAAGAAGACGCTTGCAGTCGATCCGGCTCGGAGAAACCCTGGCCAGACCCTTGAACTGAGGGCGCTGGGGCCGGGCCTGGCGCGCTCGGGCGAGAGGAGTCGCGGGTGAGAGCGAAGGCCAGCACGGAGACCAGGGCGATCAGCAAGCCAATCCCCAGCCGCCGTTGAGCAACAAATTCCTTCAGACCACGCGGGCTCGCGTTGCTCCGCAATCGTTGAGCAATTTCGCGACGCAGGGTCGAGAACTTACTCCGCAGCGGGTAAGCTGTTGCCCGGGCGTCGATCGAAAACTTCAGGATCTTTCCCGTCTTCCGCGAAGTCGCGGCAATGGTGTGCGAAGCCGCCACAACGGTTCCGGCCAGAGCACGTATGGGCGCGGTGGCTCCCGAGGCGGCGGAAATGGGAACGCCGCGCCGGAGTCGATCGCCGAATGATTGTCCTGCCCACTCGTCTCCCATGCCGGATGCGCGCGGAAGGGCTTCCTTAAAAGCCTTCTCCTGTCGCTCCGAGGCGGCAGGTTTTTTTGACGCGCCCGCCGGCCATTCAATGGTTCCGATCACGCGACTGGATTCAGGGAATTTACCCGATAAAGGAACGGAAACCGACTCCGCATCGAGCTTTTCCATGAGCACGCGCTGGCGCGGGGAAAGCACTTGCATGGGCAGAGAGGAGAAGTTGCGGAAGATCCACAGCAGACGAAGGCGCTCCGTCGCCGAGGGCTTGGCAAAGCGCACCTCTTTGCCTGCGCGCACTCGCAGAAGACCGCACTCAAGTTTGAACCACAGCATGGGAAAACCTGCAGCCTGGGAGCCGGCAGACAGCGCGAAACCGCCGCGGGGCGAACCCCTGGGCATGAAAACGATTGGCTTTAGCTTACTCCTTTTTGCGTCCGGGGAACCCGATTTTGGGGGTTTTCAGGCTTCACCAGCGATTTCACGCGGCACGCTGGTAGTCCAACCCGCCCTGGAACAGTGCTGACCTCAGAGACTCGGGAAGCATAAGCGAGCAGACCAGGAAGGCTGGGGAGGGGGAGGAAACGGGGAGCGGTTCTTTTCCGGGCTCCTGACCCGTTTCCTCCACGTCGTGGCGCCGAACAGCTCACTGGCGTTCTGGCATGTCCTATAAATAGACGCAATCCCTCGAGCTGGCAATTCTCTGTTGGCATTACAGGCATTGACGTAGCCCTGCGGGTTATTCCTGGTTCCGATTCCCGAGAAAACCGGGATGTGGCAGACCGGGGGCGGAAGCTTGATGGAGCGGCTCACTTTAGAATTCTTCTCCAAGGCGTTGGTTCGGTTTTTGTTTGCCGCCCGCGATTCGTTTAGAATCCAGACTCACTTGCCCGCGGGACCGAGCACTTTCATGGGGAAAATCCACGTCCTTGCCGAGAACGTCGCCAACAAAATCGCCGCCGGCGAGGTGGTGGAGCGGCCTGCGTCGGTGGTGAAGGAACTGCTGGAGAATTCGCTGGATGCAGGCGCCCGGCGCATTCGAGTCACCGTCGAGGGAGGGGGGAGAAAGCTCATCCAGATCGTGGATGACGGATGCGGCATGCTGCGCGACGATGCCCTACTGTGTTTCGAGCGTCACGCCACCTCCAAAATTCGCACCGCGGAAGACCTGCTGACGGTGGGAACCCTGGGATTTCGTGGTGAAGCGCTGCCGTCGATCGCCTCGGTAGCGCGTTTACGCCTGGAGACCCGCGCGCCGGAAGAAGATTCCGGCACAGTGGTGGAGATCGCCGGAGGCAAAATTCTGAGCGTCGAGGAAGCCGGCCTGCCCCAGGGTACGTCGATTGCCGTCCGCGATTTGTTTTTCAACATCCCGGCCCGCCGCAAATTCCTGCGAGCGGAGTCCACCGAGCTGTCGCAAATCGCGTCCCTGGTCACGCACTACGCGCTGGCCCATCCGGATAAGCACTTCGAACTGCACTCGGCCAGCAATGCCATGCTGGTAGCGTCTCCGGTGAGCGATCATCGCCAGCGCATTTACCAGGTATTCGGGAATGAAACCCAGGACCAGTTACTCTCGCTGGCGGCGGTGCTGCCGCTGGCGCGCGTTGGACTGCCGCAGCCGCCTCCCTGGAGACGCGGCGAAGAGGAAGAAGAGGAAAAGCCCCAACCGGGTGAGCTGCGGGTGCACGGGTTTGTTTCCAAGCCCGAAGTGCAGAAGCTCAACCGGAACTCGATGTTCGTGTTCGTCAATGGACGTTTGATTCGCGACCGTCTGGTACAGCACGCCCTCAGCGATGCCTACCGCAATATTCTGCCTCCCACGGTTTTCCCTGTCGTTCTGCTCTTTCTGGAAATGCCCGCGGCGGAGGTGGACGTGAACGTTCACCCGTCCAAGGTGGAAGTTCGCTTTCGCCAGCAAAGCATCCTGCATGACTTTGTTCGGGATTCTGTACGCGCGGCCCTGATGAAAGCCCGCCCTGTGCCGCAGTTCACCGCCGAGATTGGAGCGCACCCTAGCGCTTCCCAGGCGCTGTCTTCCGGGGCCCCCGGCGCATGGAAACATGAGGGCGGCTACCGCTCGCCGGGCGCTCTTCTCAATGGCGGCGCCGGAGAGCTAGGAGTGACTGAAGCCGACGCGAAGTTTTCCCTGTCGGCGGTTGCCGCTCCCGCCATGCCGGCGCGCCTCGACTTTGGCGCCGAATCCATCCCAGTTCATGGCAACGCTGCGGTAGCCGTGCCAAGCTTCGGCAATGTCTCTGGCGCCGGCAGGAATGGCCTGGAAAGCATCCCCGACCACGGCTGCGCTCCGCCGCTGGAAGAATCCGAGGAGAGAGTGGCGGAGAGCGCGGGCAGAGCGGACTTGCGTGCTTTGTCCTCTCTGCGGCCGCTGGGCCAGATCCGTTCTTCATTCATTCTGGCGGTGAACGACGAGGGGTTGTGGATTATCGACCAGCACGTGGCGCACGAGCGCGTGTTGTTTGAGAAGGTTTTGCGCCAGCGCGCCAGCGAACGCGTGGAAAGCCAGCGCCTGCTGATGCCTCTGGTGGTGGAACTCACAGCGGGCCAGCAGGCCGTATTCACCGACCTGTGTGACGAGTTGCAGAGCAACGGGTTTGAACTGGAGCCCTTCGGAGCGCGAACCATCGCCGTGAAGACCGCTCCCGCTGGCATCGAAGCCTCCGACCTGGAGCGCATGCTGCATGAGCTGCTCACCCAGTTCGAACGGGAAGAGCAGGCGCTGAACCTGGAAATCGCGCGTACCAGAATCGCAGCCAGCATCGCGTGCCATGCCGCTATCAAAGTAAACACGCCGCTGGAACACAACAAAATGGAATGGCTGTTGAAGGAATTGGCCCAGACTGAATATCCCATGTCCTGCCCGCATGGCCGGCCGGTAGTGTTGCGGTATTCTGTGCGGGAGATTCAGCGGGCATTCAAGAGAATCTAGAAGAATTTCTTCGAATTCTGATTGCTGGACGTTGATCACGGAACGCTCGACGGCCAAATGTGGAGCAGACTGCTTTCCTTATGACCGACCAGGAACTTCAGGACCGCCGAAACAGTAAGTGGCATCTCGACGGACGCTCCGTACGCACGCTTGAAGACGCTATGCTGTTCGTCGAAGACGTGGGCTTCTGCCTGATGTATCCCCTGCCCAAGCAGGAGGTGCGCACCCCGGCGCTGCTTCCTACATTCATCGGAGCCTGGGCTGGCGCGGAGGAGAATCTTCCCACCTGGCAGCACGCGTTTGCCGACTCCCGCGCCCGCGAAGCAACCGAACTGATGATCCGCTTGCTGCGGCAGCGCATTGCGTTCGAAGCCAACCTCTTTGGCGATACCAACTTCCTGGTAGCGGCGTCCCTGTTCCCCTACTTTTACGGGCTGGTGGGCGATCGCAATCCCCGTCAGACACCCAAGCCGGGAGCGCGCTCGGAGTATTCTCCCGCTGGCCCGCGATGCCTTCGAGGTAATCCGCCGCCGGGGGCCAATTTCCCGCCAGCGTTTGCGGCATGAAACCGGCGGCGACGTCTCCAACGCGGCCCTGGACCGCGCCCTGGGGGAGCTATGGTCGCGGCTACGCATCACCCGCGTCGATTACAACCCGCAGGAGGGGGCGTTCTGGGATGCGCTCTACCGTTGGGCTCCAGAGCCGGTTCGCGAAGGGATTAACATCTCCATGGCGGAAGCGCTTTCGGCTCTGCTCTCCAAATACCTGGATTGCGTGGTGGCCGCCGAGCCCTCCGAGGTGGAAGACTTTTTTTCCTATCTTGTCCCGAGATCGAAGACAAAGGAATCGATGAATGCTCTGCTGGCCGCTCGAGAGCTGGACTTCGTCCGCGTGGGCAAACGCACAATGATCCAACTGACGCCGCCTCGCAGCTCCGTCACTCGCCAGGTGGTATAGGTTGGAAGCAAGACAACTTGGAATGAAAGACCATGAGCGAAACAGAACGCAAACTGATCGTTGCCATTGACGGTCCCGCGGGTTCCGGCAAAAGCACCATTGCCTCGCGCCTGGCCCGAAAGTTCGACTATCTGAATCTGGAGACGGGCGCCATGTATCGCGCGCTCGGACTCAAGGCGATCGAGACAGATACCTCCTTCGATGATGAAGCGGCCCTGCTGGAACTGGCGCGCGACTCGAACATTGAACTGGAGCCCAAGCTGGACGGTAATCGCGTTTTGCTGGACGGAGTGGATGTCACCACCCGCATCCGGCACGACGACGTGAGCCAGGCGGCATCGCGCGTCTCCATTCACCCTGGAGTCCGCAAGTGGATGGTGGAGCGGCAGCGGGAGCTGGGCGCAGCCGGCGGGGTGGTGATGGAAGGACGCGATGTGGGCACAAAAATTTTTCCCAACGCGGACGTAAAGATTTTCCTGGAAGCCACGCCCGACGTGCGCATGGAACGGCGGCTGAAACAGCACGGAGGCGAGTCGGAACGGATTCGCGCCGAACTGCGGGAACGGGATCTGCGTGACCGTAGCCGCAAAGCTTCGCCGCTGGTGCCGGCCGCGGACGCCGTGGTGCTCGATTCCAGCCACCTGAGCATCGATGAAGTCGTTACCCGGATCGAGGAAATTGTTGCCGACCGGTTGAAACGGCAGGCGGCGGGATAGCGCCGCAATTCAGCTCGCAGGATTCAGCCCGTTCGCGGTGGCGGAACTGCTTCGCCCAGGACGACTCAGCGTTAGCGGCACCGGCGGCAGTGGCGGACCGTACCCTTGCAAAGAAACAGCTGATCCAAGCTCCGCTCCCGGCTGCTGGCTGCTCGCTAGTCCTTGCGCCCCACCCGGATTCCCAGATCGCGCAACTGGGCATCGCTCACCGGCGTGGGAGCATCGACCATCAGGTCTTTAGCCTGCGCCGTCTTGGGAAACGGGATCACCTCGCGCAGGGAATCCGCGCCAGCCAGAATCATTACAATGCGGTCCAGTCCCAGCGCAATCCCCCCGTGGGGAGGCGTGCCGTAGGTCAGCGCTTCCAGGAAGAAACCAAAGCGGGCGCGGGCTTCCTCGTCGCTCATGCCGAGCGAGCGAAAAATCTGCTGCTGGATGTCCTGGCGGTGAATACGAATCGAACCTGATCCGAGTTCCGTGCCGTTGAGCACCACGTCGTACGCCAGCGCACGCACCGAAGCTCAGCGCGGAATCATACTTGGCGCGCCGCTGCCAATCCTCCTGAAAGCTTCTCCATGTCCTCGTTCGTGAGGCGAGGTGAAGGGATGGTGGGCGGCTTCCCAGCGGCGCTCATCCGGGCTCCATTCGAACATCGGAAAGTCCGTCACCCACGGAAATGATAGGACGAGGCGTCTTTACGGTCGCCCTCGAACAGCTTGTGGCGGTCAGCATACTTTTGCGCCAGCGCAATACGCAGTCGCGCCGGCCGAGGTATAGACCGGCAGATCATGCTGCGCCACGGCCGGACCGACAATGCTCTCCGTGGGATGCGTACCCGGCTGCTGCGATCCGGCCACCAGCACCAACAAAGTCGTCGGGTTGCACGCCGGTCATCTCGTAGGCCTTCTGCATCTCCTGGGGGAAGTTCCGCTCCAGGCGCTTGGCGTCTTCGAACACGCGGGCATCCTTGCGCTCTCCGAACAAGCGGCCGGATGTCGTCGCGCTCCTTGCGCGAAGTTCGCCCACCTTGGGGATGCGAATGGCCACGATGGGCGAGTTGCCGGTCTTGAGCTGCTCCCGCGCTTCCGGCGGGAAGGCATCGCGCACATCGGCCATAGCCGGCAGGCGCAGGTCGGGCTTATCGCTGCCATAGCTGCGGATCGCCTCGTCATAGGTCATGCGACGGAACGGAGTCTGCGAGTTTCACTCCGGCGACTTCGAATGCCGCCTTCAGGAACCCTTCCACGACTTCGAAAATCAGCTCCTGGCGGGGAAAGGACATCTCCAGATCGATCTGGGTAAACTCCGGCTGGCGGTCGGCGCGCAGGTCCTCATCGCGGAAGCAGCGCACAATCTGGAAGTACTGATCGAATCCCGAGATCATCAGGATCTGCTTGAACAGCTGCGGCGACTGCGGCAGCGCATAGAAGCTGCCCGGATGCACGCGGCTGGGCACCAGATAATCGCGCGCGCCCTCCGGCGTGGAGCGCGTCATGAACGGCGTTTCGATCTCGAAGAAGCCCTGCGCCGGCAAGATACTGCCGAATGGCCAGCGCGACCTTGTGGCGCAGTTCGATGTTGTATTGCATGGGCTCGCGGCGCAGGTCGATGTAGCGGTAGCGCAGGCGCATCTCTTCGTTGGCAATGTCGTTCTCCGCCGGCGAAAACGGCGGCGTCTGCGAGGTATTCAGAATGCGCAGCTCTCCGGCCACAAGTTCGACGTTCCCCGGTGGCAATGTTGGGGTTGACGGTATCGGCGTCGCGCTCCTTCACGTTGCCGCTGACGGCAATCACGTACTCCGAGCGTAGCTCCCGGCCTTCTCATGCACCACCGGGTTGGACTCGCGGTCAAAGACCACCTGGGTGATGCCGGTGCGGTCGCGAATATCGATGAAGATCAGGCTGCCGAGGTCGCGCCGGCGATGAACCCATCCCATCAGAACAGCGGAATCGCCAGCGTCGGACGGACGCAAAGCGCCGCAGGTATGCGTGCGTTGTAAATCACCTAAAAAGTCGAGGGCCATGATGATATGCGGAATGCTTTCCGGAATTCTTAAGGATATACGAGAGTGCCCGCCGCTGGTAAGTGGTCCAAAAGCCACCCGGCAGCCATTCCCAACAGGGCTGCCGGAGAGTTCCGGCTGGACCTCCGAGCTCGACGGGGTCAAGAAATCGAGGACCAGGTCGAACCCGGTGCTGGAGATTGGAGCCCGGCGGCTCGCCTAACTCTTTTCCGCCGCTTTTTTCACCTCTTCCGGCGCGATGCTCTTCACCTTGATTGTCTTTGCCGGAATGCCTGCCACGATCTCGATACGCGGGAACGTCCTTCGAGGCCACGCCCATGGAGCCTACCATGCCATGCTCGTGCACCCGAATTCCGCTCAGCACGGTGGCATGGTAGGTGATGCGGGCGTGCGGACCCAGCTCGGTGGAGTGGTTGCTCACGATCATGCCATCGTTCAGATCGTGAGCATGGGAGTAGACGTTGGCATAATCGGAGACGGAGCTCCCCTCGTGGATGATGATTTCACCGCGGTCATCCAGCAGAACGTACTTGTGGATGGTGCAGTTGTCCTCCACAGTCAGGTTGTATCCGTAGGACACCTCGACTCCGTGGAAGATTTTCACGTTCTTGCCCAAATGCTTGAAGACGTACCCGGCCAGCATGTAGCGGACCTGGAATCCCAGCCAGTGGTTCAGCCCAACCGGCGAACGATCGTACATCATCCAAAACCAGATCAGCGGCTTGCGTTCAGCGTATTTCGCGGCATCCACGTCGCCGTAGTATTCAGGCTCGAGCGTGGCATTGCGCGGATCGAAGGAATGCATCTGTGCCAGTTGTGCGGGGCTATGCCGCTCCGGGTCGGGGGCTTCCCAACGACGGCCAAGGTAAAGCTCATGCAACTCATTGCGCACCACCAGGCTGCGGTGCTCAGGATCGCGATTGGCAAAGCCGGAATCCAGCCGCTCAATCCAGCGTAGAAACGCCGCTTCCGCATCCGGCAAAGGCTTCAAATTGCGGTATTCATATCGGGGCATGCGAGCATCCTCGGGAAAGTGCGCTTTCAGCAGCACCAACGACAGGCCAAAATAAGCTCTCAATTGTACCAATCGCGGGAAAGGCTCCTGGAGGCATGCGCCTGCTGGATGTTGCAAACGGCTACTTCTGCGTAATGGTCAATTTTTGACTGCCCACGGTGGCAGTGTCGATCTTGTAGGGAAGCCTGAAGCGCGTATCCAGACGTACATCCGGATGTTGGGGGGTGACGTAGCGTTCCACAAAAAACTGCAGCGCCGCGCGGGGGACGGTGACGCCATCCATTTCCACGGATTGCACGTGCGCTTCGCCCATGCCGCCAGCGCCGAAGGTGCGCGCTACTACATGCAGGTCATGCGTACCTGTGAACAGCATCAGCAGAGGATTCGAGGAACGCCGGGATGCCGTGATCTGGTCGAAATCCACGCGGATGAAGCTTTCGACCACACCGGGTTTGCCGTGGAAGCGAACCGATTTGACTCCCTCCGGCAGGTCCACTTGCCCGGAGGCCAGGTAAGCATTCACCTCGTCTTCGCTCAGTACGGTTCGCGTCTGGTCTGGATGCTGGAGCTTTGCGTTTTGCTCAATATGCTGGAACTTGCGTTGGGCGCTGCCGGCCGCGGACCGCGTCTGTGGGAACGCCAGCAGCGTTGTGAGGCATACGACGAGAGTCAGAACCCAATTCATCATTCCCGGTTGGCAGGGACCAGGGCTGCTCCGCGTCCGGCTGCATTACGGTTGCGGGCCTCTTTCTTCTGTACCTCCGGCTTTTGTACGTCCGGCTTTTGTAATTCGGCCCTCGGTACCTCTGGCTTCTGCCCTTCCTGCTTAGATGAAGCCAGCGGACCAGCGGTTTCCGCGGGAAAAACCTCCTCCACGATCGGGGCGTCCAGCGGTCCGGTAATCCAGTAGCCTTCCGCCGTTCGGGCGGGTGCGGTTTTGGGCCTTACATCCAGGTTCTGCGGACTTTCGGCAACACGGGCCAGGCGAATCTTCAAATCACGCGCCAGTGCCGCCGTGCCGGAGACTCTGTATAAGCCGTCCGGCGCCTGCAGCCAGCCCTCGGAAATTTTCATTTCGCCGCCATGGAACTCCACGGTGCCATGCAGGGCGCGAAAACGAAGCGGCCCTCCTCTCCCGTCGAGGGCCAGCCCCTGCAGCACACCCTTGTGCCAATTCACCTGCAGAACTCCGGAGGCGGAAGCCCTGAGCTGCGCTGCCGTCGACCCGCTGGCTTTGAGAGTTCCGGTCAGAGTCGCTTTGCCCTGGGCTCGGCTTACCGGTTGCAAGTAGTCCTCGCCTTCGCTCCCGGACAGGTCTTCCAACGCAACCTGCTGCAGCTCGCCATTCCATTCGTAGGCGGGCGCTGCGCCGCGAAAATCAGCGGTTAATTCGCCTCCTTGCTCTCCGTCCCAAACCTGGGCCTGCAGATGCTTGAGTTGGAGAATTCCACGGTTCCACTGCACGTCAGCCCGCAGGCCTCGCGCCACGGCGGAATTCACCTGCAGCGCGGCCGCGGTGAGTCTGCCGGCAGCACGCATATCCATCAGCGGAGAGGGGGGAGTTCTGCCGGAACGGATCAGCCGGTACCACGGGCGGTGTTGCTTGGGCGCAACCAGCAGGCGAGCGAGATTGTCGGATGTCATCCGGCCCGCGGCCAGACGGAACGCCAGCACGCAAGACTGATCCCGCCCTGCCTCTCGCGCGAACCCGGTTCCGTCAGCCGGCACTGCCGCGGCTTGCGCACCCAGCCGGACGCCTGGAGAGACAGTTCGGGAAAGGCAAACGTGGCGTTCCGGATGGCATACGCTTGCGGGAGAAACAACCAGCCGACCGGAATGGATCATGAGCGGAGAAGCCAGCCCATCGATGCGGGCAGTAATGTTCCGCAAGCTGGCCGAGCCCACGAGCAAAGGACCCTGGGTGCCAGCCCAGGTATCCGCCAGCACAAAGCTCACCCGGGCGGAGCCGCGAATGTCCGCGGCCGGCGCGGGCAGTGCCAGGGCGCGGGCCAGACGGAGAACGCGCGCGGAGTCCACGTCGCCCTCAACTGGACGCGATAGCCTGTTGCGGAGAGCCAGGCCTGTGAGGTCGCCGCCTTGACGCCCCCGACTGCACGGGAAACGCAGCCACGCGCAGCATCGGCTCGGCGTGGTCTTTCTCCCCCGGCAAAGAAGCTGGTTGCGGCCTGTCCGTGCCGGGGCCTGCCAGCCCGAATTGCACCTTCCCCATCTCCAGCGGATCAGGAAGAGACTGGCGAGCGAAGAACCAGGCCCGCAGTCGTTCCTTCGCCATGCCAGACGGGCCCTTGCCGCGCGTCCCGGCTGAGGTCCACGGATGCCTCCACCCTGCCGCTGATGTCCAGATCGCCGGGCAGGTCCTCTTTCCATTCGCCGCGCCAATCGCAAGAGCTGCTCCGCAGGCAGCGACTGCGCGGAAATCGTCAGTCCATAGCCGGCATCGGCGGACTCCCACCGCGCCCAGCCCTTGGCCGCAATCGCTCCCTCGCCCAAGTTCGAATGGCAGGCCAGATCCCGAACTTCCTGAGCCGTAGCGCTGACAGTCGCAGCGCACCGCAGGCTCAGGCGGCGGTGTTTCCTCCATAAATATCGAAGTGGTGCAGGTCGTCGATGTCGGCGCTGGCCGTTACACTGAGGTTTGCCGGTGTGCCGCGAAGGAGGAAGGTTCCGTTGAGGGCCCCGCGCCAGCCGCGGTCCAATCCATAGATCAGGCGGGTAAACTGCCCGAGTTGGGCATCCTCCAGGGTCAGGCGCAGATCCACGGGCGTATCCATCACATCACTGGCGGCGCCGAAGGTGCCGGAAAGCCGAATCGTGCCGGTATCGCTCAGGTTGTCGTCCGTGCGCACGGGCTCCGCCGAAAGGCGCAGCCGCCATTGGCGTTCGGAAGCCAGCCACAGGGCGAAGTTTGCAGCAGAGAGCGCGTAGGCCTTCTTTTCCTGGCCCAGCTTCAGGTTAATGCGTCCGCCCTCGGCCTCGATATAAGGGAAGCGCGGCCGGGATTCCGGCTTGGTTGCTGTGGGCGCGGTCTGGCTGTGCGTAGCCCGCTGCAGCAGCGACTCCAGGTTCCAGCGTCCGTCCGGACGGCGCACCAGATTCAGACTGGGATAACTGAGGCTGAGCTTGGCAATCTCAAGACGCCCCCTCCACAGGGAACTCAATCGCAACGAGGCGGTGACGTCCTGTGCCAGGATGACTGGCTCGGCGGAAAAGCTGGGATCGTCGGCCACCACGAAGTTGCTCAGGGCAAAGCCCGGCTGAGGAAGCATGCGCAGACTTACGCTACCCACAGTCACGTTCCGTCCCAAGGCGCGGGCGATGGCATTGGCCACGTCGGCACGATAGCGGTTTACATTCAGCAACGGAGGAACCACCGCCGCCAGCAGCACAATCGCAGCTATGCCCAGAACTACCCGCTTGCCATTCCGTTTGGCCATTAACGAACCACTTTGAACATCCGGTCCCAGCGGGTATCCACCGGGAAGCGGAAAATGACCCTGAGAAGAAACGCGATCCGGTCCCCAAGTGCCGTTTTTAGATACTGATCCGAGGGCGTCACGAAGGACCAGTAGATGAACATGGGGCCGCCCACGACGTTAGCCCGTGGAATAAAGCCCCAGTAACGGCTGTCGTAGCTGACGTCGCGATTGTCGCCCATGGCGAAAAGGCTGTTCGGAGGGACGACCAGGTCCCCGTCCTGAACGTAAGATTCCATGGTCAGGGACCACTCGGGGGTTACCCCACGGCCCAGCCCCGGCGGAACCGCGGGAAAATCGTCCCGGTAAGGATCGTAGGTTCCGGTCTTCAGCACATAGGGCTCACTCTGCGGCTTGCCGTTGCGGTAAAGCACACCGTTTTGCAGGTGGATGTGATCTCCCGGGACTCCAATGACACGCTTCACCACATACAGCCCCGGCTCAGCCGGGGACAGGAACACGACGATGTCACCATCTTTGATGTTGCGGTAGGGAAACAGCGGACCCAGCCAGGAAGTCCTGGGAGCAAAGCCGGCGCGATCCACGAACACGTGATCCCCGATCAGCAAGGTATTTTCCATGGAGCTGGAGGGAATTTCGAAGGCCTGCAGATTGAAGGTGATGATGAAGAGTCCGACCACAAGGACGATGGCCATGGAAGCAATGAATTCCATGGTCGTCTCACTTCTCTTGCCGGCCGAACCGTCATCGGGCCCGGGCTTGGGCTGGTCCTTTTTGGGCAAATCCGTTCTGGTCACGCTTGTGGGCAAAATCGAACACCTGCCTTGCTGAAGGGAGAGGAAGACGAACCGGGCTCCATTTTTCCCTGCCCCGGAACAGAGCTACCTCACCACATGTAGGGTACGGCTCCAGCGGACTTCCCGGACAACGCTGGAAAAAGCTTCCGCAAAACGACTCAGTTTATCACTGGCGGCGGCTTCCGCCCGGGGGAAGGGACCCTGTCCGGATTCCATGGAGAAGTAGACGATCAACGGCCGGCCAACGATGTTCTGCCGGGGAACAAATCCCCAATAGCGGCTGTCCAAACTCTCGTCGCGGTTGTCTCCCAGAACGAAATAGTCCCCGGGAGGAACGGTCAGTTCCCCGCCCTTCACGAGGCTCTGCATCTGCTTCCACCAATGGGGATCGACGTGCGAGGGATATTCCCCGGCAGGAAAATCGTCGCGATAGGAATCCGCATACTCGGAATGAAACACGGCATGGCTTTCGTCAACAGGCCTGTCGTTCACCCATGCCCGCTTGTTGTAGAGCCGCACCCGATCCCCGGGATAGCCACGACCCGCTTCACGAAGTGCTGCGCAGGATGTACGGGGTAGCGGAAGACGATGATTTCCCCGCGGCGCACCGGCTCGTAGGGCAAAATCTGCGGCCAGAATCCCTCCGGTGAGAAATGAACCTTGTCCACCAGCAGGTAGTCGCCAATGAGCAGGGTGTTTTCCATCGACTCGGAAGGAATCTGAAACGCCTGCACAACAAATGTGATCACAAAAATCGCGATGACCACCGTGGCGGCCAGGGACTGCAAGGAGCCCCACAGGCCGGGGGACATGAGCCGGTTCGGATGCGGAGCCGCGGATGCGGCCGCCGAAGCGGGCGGGACGGTAGCGGAAACCCGGGGCTCCAGCATCCTGTTTCCCATTTTTCGCTTTTTTCGCCTTCCACGGGGAACGAAGCTGCTTCCGAATCTGCTTCCCGGGATGCAACCCCGGGGGCGTCATTCGCCGCAATGCCATGCTCGCCGGAGAAAGCGCCGTTCTGGACCTGCTCGTCGCTCATAAATACTTTTCAGCCGGTTGGGCGGGCTCTTTGCCTTCGCGCTTCTCTTCCGCCTTCGCCCGGGACTGGAGCTTTCGCAAAGCGCGCTGTGCCGCTACCTGTTCCGCCGCTTTTTTGGTCTGCCCTTCAGCACTCACCGACCAGCCTTTTTTGCCGGGACCGGCCATTCTGGCTTCCACCACAAACGTCTTGCGATGCTCGGGACCGCGTTCTGCGATCAACACATACGACGGCTGCGGCAATCCCAGGGAATGCGCCTTTTCCTGCAAAGCTGATTTGAAATCGGAGGTTGGCAGCTGGCCCCGGCCGTTGCGCGACAGGCGGCGAAACTGAGGCTTCAGAATGGATGCCAGAATGAAGTTGCGTGTGGTTTCCAGTCCCGCATCCAGATAGGTCGCGGCCAAAACAGCCTCAAGGGCATCCACCAGGATCGCCGGCTTCTCGCGTCCCCCGCTTTTCTCCTCACCGCGGCCCAGCCGCAGGTAGCTTCCTAAATTTAGACGCCGCGCTGTTCCGATCAGATGCTGTTCGCTGACCAGGAAAGCACGCGTCTTGGAAAGCTGGCCCTCGTGGAAATCGGGGAAACGCTCAAACAACTCCTGGCTGGTGACCAGGGCCAGAACGGCGTCGCCCAGAAACTCCAGTTGCTCGTTGTCCTCGAAGGAGGCTCCGGGCGCGTGCTGCGACTGCAGCTCGCGGGCATAGGAGCTGTGCGTGAGCGCCTGCTCCAGTAGTTCCGGGCGCTGAAAGCGGTGGTTCAACACCTGTTCCAAGTCTCTGATAGCCTGCGGCTTCATCGCGTACGGGTGCGGGCGCTTCTCGGCGCCCTGGAATCATTCTATCCGACACCCGCAGCCTCTTTGCCGCACCTTTGGTTCCCGAACCGCAGAATACCCGGCCACCGCCGGATGCCCACTGCTCGCAGGCTACTGCGGAGTCGGGCTGCTGGGCACGGGCGCGGGAGTGGGTGGATTCGCTCCGTCCTGGGCCTGTCCGCCACCCTGCACCAGTTTCTGCAGTCGGTCGCGTTGCGCAGCAGCCAGCGCCGCCGCCTGCGAATTCGGCGGAGACACCTCCACAGCCTTATTGGCGGCTTCCAGGGCTTCGGGATATTTCCTTTGCTGCTCCCGGCTTACGGCCAGCCGCAGCCAGATTGCGGGATCGGGCTGGCCGGTGTTGATGCTGGTTGCAGTCTGAAACTGCTTCTCCGCCGCGGCGTAATCCTTGCGGGTCAGGTCCACCGTTCCCATCGCGGCGTAGGCCATGGCGCGCATCTGTGCCTTAATGGCTTCGGCCTGCTCGGGTGTGGCGTTGGCCGGCAGAAGCACATTGTTGTCAATCGCGCCCAGCGCCTTCTGTGCCATGTTCATGGCTTCGGTAAGCCGCTGGTCACGGTCCAGGTCAGTATCCCTGGTGCGCGAAGCCAGCTGGTTGGCGATGGCCAGCATGGCATCCGGGTCATTGGGATAGAGGGACAGCACTTTGCGCGCCAGCTCAATCGTCTTCTCCGAGTTGCCGACACTCTGATATGCCTGCATGGCATTCAAGTAGAGCAGCGAGCGTACCTCGCTGTTGGGGAACTGGGTTTCGAATTCCATAGCACCCATTTCGACTTCCCCGGGCGACTGCTTCTGGAAACCTTCATTCTGCTTTTGGGCAGCTTCCTGGTACGCCTTGTATTCCGCCTGAGACGTAATCTTGGGCTGCGGCCGCCCCTCCGCCTGCGCAGCCGGCGCCGGCGCAGCCTGTCCTTGTCCTTGCGCAGGCTGTCCCTGGGCAGGCTGCTGCGCCTGTGCCAGGCTCAGCCAGCCGGCCGCCACTACCGCGATAATGCAGATAACAGAATGCTTCATTCCTTCATCTCCTCTTGCGCCTGATCCACTTCTTGCCGACCGTCCGCCGGTCCTGCGCGCCCACGGATATAACCTCGAACTCTTCATTTTGCCATGCCAACCTTCCAGCACGGCGCAAAATCTACCTTCCGGCCTGCTGCGGTTCATAGGGTTGCTTCAGGCCGCGCTCGGCGGCCGCTTTGGTTTCCGGGGTCAAATCTCCCGCAGCGAGTGCCGCACGGTAATGCTGGAGCGCGCTTTCACGGTCGCTCTGCATGTCCGCCATGCGCCCCAGGTAAATGTGCGCCCAGGCAAGAACCTGCGGGTCGCTCGAAGCCTGCAGAGTACGCTCGAAGTAGTTGCGAGCGCCTTCTCCATCGCGATTCATGGTGGCGGCCTGCGCCAGCACGAAGTAGGCGCGTCCGGCGTCCCCCCGCTTCTGGTCTAGAGCCTCCTGCGCCAGCTTGCCCGCCCCGGTATAGTCTCCGGCCGCCATGCGCTGCTCGGCGGCGTCCAGAAGATCGCGCCGTTGGGGGACGCGCGCCATGACTTCCGGCGCGGCCTGGGCAGCGAACACAATGCTCTGCGCCCGCTTGCGCTCGGCGCTCACGTTCATATAGTACAGCCAGTCGGGCAGAGCCTCGCGCAGCCCGAGTTGTCCCTGCTCGAAGCTGGCCAGAGCGTTGTCAAAGAACCGCGCAAGAATAAAGCCGCTGGACTCGTCCTCGGCCAGCGCCTTATCACGAGCCGCTTCGCCTTGTTTGCCGGGATGATCGAGACGATCCTCCACCGCGCGAATGAGGGACTCGGTGGTCAGCAGTCCCATATCCGCCTTAAACATATGATCCATGGGCGCCGATTGCACGGTAGCGAGCAGCGGCTGCAGCTTCTGCACCAGGTAAGCCTTCTTGAGCATCAGCGGGTCCAGCACAAAGTGCAGATACGTGTGCCGCACGGTGTCGAGCGGAATCTGCCCATGCTGGGGCGAAAGCACCAGGAAGTAATCCGTCCCGTAATTGCGCGCGTTCACCTGCCCGGGCGCCACCATGGGTTCCAGAATCACCAGGAAAGTGCGTCCCAGGTAGCCGCTGATGGGCATGCGGAGGTAAATATCCGTGCTGGTCAGAAGCTTGGAAACCGGCTCGTGGTAGCGGTCTACGAGGGCCTCGTACTGGTCCTGGTGATACTGCCAGATGCGGTGCAGGTTGGCCGCCTTATAAAAACGCTGCACCAGAAGACGGAATCCCAGCACATAGGCCGCGTCCGGGGGCAATTCCGATTCCTTGACGTTCAGGGGAAACTCGGGGGCGGCGCCCATATTCAGCGCCAGGGAGACATATTGGGACAGCGTGCGGCTGGGGTCCGCCTGCTGATGCTCATGGTAGAAGTCGCACATCTCGGCGCTGGCGGCCTTGGCTTCGGCGGACGCGGCCACTGACTTGTCGATTGCGGTTCGTACCTGCACCCGCACCGGGTTGGATTCGCCCAGCCCCTGATCGTAGCCGCAGTGGTTCATGGCGGCGATTACCGTGAATACGGTTTCGCTGTTGTCGAGGGTGATTTTGGAAGTGCTTTGCGAAAACGCCGCCGGGGAGATCCCGGCGCACACGAACAGCAGCAAGGACACGGCTGCGCGCAGGCGGCGCAATCGCCAGAGGTGATACCAAGCGGTCATATCCCGAGTAAAGACCTCCTGCGGGGCCTGGGGGTCATCGCGCGCCGTTGTTGTTCGTGATGGGTCAACCTGGGGTCCCGGCAACGAGTTCGCGTGCCCTCTGGGAGACGCGGGCGAGCGCAATTTGTATAAGTTTACGGGGTTGCAGCCGCAGGGTCAAACACCCGCGGGATTTGGAACGCGCGCCATTCGCCTCGCCGAATGTTTCCCAAGCGAGATCGACAGGGAGCTGTAGAAACCGAGCAAAAAAGCCGACTCCAACGATGAAATTGTCTGGTGCGTGAAGTTTGAAAAGCAGTGGTTCACCAGGTTGTAGTGCCTTGAATGCCGCATCTGGCGAGGGCCGCCAAAAGTTTACTTCCTCCACATTCGGATTGGAAGAATGAAGTGAAAACCAGTCTTTGTCAGTGACAGCGACGAACATGCGCATCGACTTAGACCGACAGTTTACAGGGAGAGTACATAACCGGCTCCAGCCATCGTAGCGTCCTCTCCTTCAAATCGTTTGGTGTCTACTCACACTGAGACCCAAAATGTTCAACAGTTGACATGTTATCAAGTGAACTTACGAAGCGCTCTCGCCAAGTCTTCAAGACCGGCTTCATCCGGGAAAGCGGCTACCTTAGCCGCGAATTCTTTCGTTCGTTGGGCCATGTAATCTTCTGGGTTTCCTGCAAATGCTTGACCGCGACCGAAGCTGAGAGCCTGGGAAGCGAAAGCTTTTGCCATTCTCTCCTCCGTTCACCTGCAAAGTTGAGAAGGAAATCTTTGGCGAAGCCGGGATTTGCGAACGCAAAACGGGGAACCGCTCTCTCGATCAGTATTGCAAAATTGTTAACTCCCCTTTCGTCAAGATTGCCCGCCATCTCAACGACAAGTCGAAGCGACGGCTCATCGTAACCTGCCACATCCCAGAACAGATCCGACATTTCCTCTGCGGAGTCAGACCCTACAATTCGAGCAAGGCAATCCCTGCCGAGTTCAAGCCGTTTGTCGACGGGTATGCTGCTTTAAGCGAGCTGGCACACCCCACTAGAACAGCAGCCAATAATTCCGTCACCCTCGCGGCGGCGAGACGTGGAATTGAAGGGGCTAAGGCAGAGTTGGCCGAAGCGGAGCAAAACAACCCGGAACGCATTCGGCACGCTCTCTACCGCTTAATTTGGCTTCTCTCAGACGAAGACGAGCAATTCGTTAAAATCCCCGTGGATCTCAAGCAGATGCCCAACTCGGAGAAGTTTGTTTCAAGGTTACGACCACATCGCACCTGGGACTTAAAGGGCAATTTTGTAATGGCATCTGGGAAAATCAAGGAGGATACAGTGTTTTTCTTCCTCGTTATCTGCATTCTGGTGCTTGCCGCGTATGCTGCATCGAAGACGCATGAAATAGGGAAACATCAATCGGTGCTCGCGGAGTTTTTACAGACCGAGCTGAAGGATATCAAGGCCGCGCAGAAATTGGTTACTAAACCACTTTCGTACGGCTGGTTTGACGATGGGTTCCCGGCAGACATTTCGCGCCAGGAGGAGCGAGCTCCGTTAGAAAATCCATCGCCACAGAATGGCGCAGACGAGTACATGACGCAGATGTTTATCGAGGAATATAGATCGATGGCGGATTCGCATCACCGAAAGGAATACCTGCGGCACCTATGGAACAACGGCACGTGGATCAGAAGCGAATTTCTTGATGTCATTTATGCCGATCAAAGCGAGTACGTGCGGGCATGGGCTGCCGGTCATCTCAACACTGATTTCAAGGACTATTCCGATTGGCAAAATCCCGTCGAAATCAAAAACTATGAACCGGCGCTCCTTGGCGATCGCTCCCCAATCGTTAAGGCAGCACTATGGAGCAACCCAAACTGCCACCAGCTACCCTGGAGCATGATATGGATTTCTGACAATTGGAAAGAACATTTTAAGGGACTCTCACAATTGGAACGCCTCGGCCTGATGCGAAACCCAAATTTATCGTTGAAGTATGTGGTCGCACTCATGGAGACGTCATCCGAAGAACTTGAGATCAGCGTCAGTCAACATGTCGAGATACTTGCAGCGGCTGGACAGAACCCTCGGCTCATCACTAGCAGCAGGCGCACCGGAAGAGGGGTGTGGGCTGTGGACGGAGATGCGAACTCGCCTTTCGAGGAGTACGGACGGATGTGGGAATTGGCTCTTGATAGGTGGATTGATAAGCCGCCGGTACCCTATGTATTTTTGAAGTACATCCAGACGACACCGGAAGTGAAGTTGGCAGCCTACAATCGCCTGCTGGGGTCTGGAAAAGAAAACGATACTAAATGGCTAAGAGCAGAAGTCATTCGCTCATGCGACCCCTTTGATGACAAAGAGGTTCTGAAGCACGCCTGGGAAGACCCTGACGAGGAGTGTCGACAAATAGCAGAGGAACGAGTGGGCCACTTAACCGATTACGTAGGGCTCAAGAAGCGAAAATCGAACTGAGTATCTGGTGCTCCCTTTCACCAACTTTGGCTGGAATTGGTGAGAAGTGCTGTTCTCAACAATTTCGGAGTTAAACTGCTGGTGGGCGTTGGAAGGAGCGCAGATGAGTTCCCTCATAGGAGTGGTCCTTGGTGGGGTTATTGCCGTCTTCGGGTTCGTGGTGATGAGAAATCCGATAACGCTTGCCCGTCTTGCTCCTGGATTACGCGGCTACTATCAGCGTCTGACGCTAGACACTCCAAGTCGAAATTCATTACGAGTGTTTGGCCTGCTTGTTTGCCTCTTCGGACTTGTCATCGGTACCGCTGCTTTGGGTGGATTAGTGAAATCCGGTGCTTTGACCTCCATCTCCGACGGCTTTCTCGCGCTTTTAGGAGTTCTGTTTTTTGCAGCGTGGGGAGTCGGGATAGTTCTTTCGGTTGCGCGGCTTGCACGCGGTCGGGCAGCAGACTGGTGGCAGATGTGGCGCACAGGTGCAGCGCTTGGCGAAATTGATGTATACCCGCCAGTGACCTCGAAGATGGAACGGGAAGCTAACGTATTCACAATGCTTTTTTGTGCATTGGTCGGCGTTACGGTTATAGCTGCGCTTCTCTCGCGAGCATGATTGGCGAGAAAATCCCGTTCTCACCCTAGCGCCAAATCCTGATTTAGCCGAAACCGGCAGGGGGGGACTTTTGCGGGCCCCTATCACCTATCCCGTCAAACACCCGCGTGAGCCTTCTTCTCCGAGGCCCCTAATTCCCCGGCTATTCTCAATCCCAGGGAAACGCCTCGGATGGCTGCAAGGCGTAGCGTTTCATCTTCAGAGTCAGGGTAGCGCCCGCACCGGGAGCCAGATTGACCGTAAAGTCCTTGCCATTCACCGGCGTGGTCTTTCCGTTCAAGGTTACCGATTCGATTCGATGCTCGCCAAAGGCGCCGCCCTGCACAATCAGAGAACGAGCAGTCTTCTTGTTCAGGTTTACCAGCGTCACCTTGGTCGAGGTATCGGACATCTCGGAAACCAGCGCTCCCACATCTTGCGGAACACCGGGACGCTTGCCCGCGGGATCGAAGTAACGCAGCCTGGAGTTGAGCACGTTGCCGTCCCGGCCGGGCTGCCATCCTCCCAGCATCAGCTGGATGAGCGCGTCGGTAGTGACCGGATTCATGTCGAGCATGTTGTCTGCAAGACGTCTTTGCGGGGGTGTCTTATCGGCGCGGAATTGAGCCACCCGCTTGTGGATCACCGCAAGGTCACGTTGTAGCGCGGTCTCCGGATACGATGGGTTCTTGCCCTGAAGATAGTCCACCCAGGGGTCGGCGGGAACACGGGCAAGGTCCTCCGGCTTCTGCGACCAATACCATACCTCGAACGCGCCAACATCCCAGGGGTGATCTTGCCAGCCATACCATCCTTGCGCGCCGTACATGGTGGGATACTCTTTCTTTCCGTTGATCGTGCGGGCATTGGCATTCACCGCCTCGATCATGGAACGCCATGCGTCGACGTACTTCGGATCGCCAGTGACAAACAGCGCGTTGTTGAAGCCGACAAGAGCGCGGGGAATGCGGTTGCGGTCCGCGCGTTTGCCGGTAACAGGATTGACCGGGCTGAAGCCCCAGCCGTAAGCGTTGCCCCACCATTTCCCGTCGGGACCACCGATTTTGCCGTCGAGATCGACGAAGCTGGGAATGATGCCGTGATTCTGCTTCATGCGCTCGAGCCATGCGTCCATGTAGCCCACAATCCAGCGCTTGTACTTCTGGTCTCCCGTCACCAGATAGGCGTCCAGAGGCAGTTCCGTAGCGTCGAGGTTCAGGAAGGAGTCCCCGACCACGTCGCCGTATTCCTGGTAATGGGCCAGCATCTGCTTATAACTATGTTCGCCGTGTCCCATCTCGAATCCCGAGGGATCGAAAGGATCGCCAACCCAGTCCAGGGGCGTCGCCTTTCTCAGCATGGGCCCGCGGCTGCCGTTCAGCAGGCTGCGGATCAGCTTGTGCTGCGGATCGTAGTTGGGCGCCTCCGGATCTTCGCCCATGTAGAATCCCGCAAACCGCCGCGCACGCTTAATGTATGTGGGATCGTGAGGGATCGACATGCCCATGCGGTTGAAGAGCTTCATCCCTTCGCCGTGGTGCATCCAGTCCTGCTGGGCGTCAAATTCCTTGTAGTAAATTCCGCCGCGGCCGGCCGGGACGTCTTGGGTCTTCGCCTCGCTGTATTGCCGGATCAGTCCCTCATGGCCTTTGAGAAACATGTCCTTGATTTCGTCGCTCGCGCCCAGGGCGTACAGTTCCGGCCAGCTGGTAAAGTTTTCGAAGGCATCGTCGGCGCCATCGTCGGCGCCCCAGCGGACGAAGCATTGCAGATATCCCCGAGAGTCGAAATATTTCTGATAGAACTCGCGCGCGGCGGGCACGTTTTCCGCAAGAACCTGGCGCTCCAGTTCGGCCCACTGCGGAGGAGCCATGGGAGTAGTGATCGACACGCTGGGGGAGACGGCAGGGCCTGCGGCATGCGACAGCATCGCCACCGCCAGCACGAAGCCCAGAACGAGTGAAAGGCGCGCGAAACGTTTCATGAATCGAGGGGCTCCTTCAAAGGCCCGCTAGTATACCGCCACTTGGCCCGGCTGCAACGCACTCTGGCGATGTAATCGCCGCACCGTCGAGACCAGCCGCGCCGTTGTCTAGCAGGTTGCTGAAAAACCCAATCGAACTTACCTCAGCGGCTAAAGCCGCCATTTAGATTCGGCCATTTAACGCAGGCCTGAAAGGCCTGCGCCACCGGTTTTGGATGTTTTCAGCAACCCCTTGCTAGGCCAGATATTCTTCCCGCGCCTGGCGAAGCGTCTTTAGGAGCAACTCCACATCAATTTTCCCGTAAAGATCGAACCGCGGCGGGTCCGACGGGTCCGGACTCGGAGACCACATCATGACCGTGGCTCCGTAGCGCGTATTCGCGTCCAGGGAGGCCTGGTAGGCGGCCCAGGAGATCAGCCTTAGGGACCAACCTGCTTCCGGGGAGGGATTAATCATGAAACTTACGTAAAAGTGAGGATAACGGACCTGTCCAGTGCGCCCGCCGCTCTGAGTCCGAAATCCCCGGACCCTGACGTTGGGGTGACCGCCACAGCTGGCGAACGTTTTCACGCCCGGAAACTGGTTTAACTCCGCCACCAAGGGAACCACGCGGTCATCAATTTGCTCTGCTTCGCTCATGTTTTTCTGCTTCGCTCACGGCAGCGCACATCTGGGACGAATGGGGTGATCCTACCTCGGACGTCGCACGGCGCCTAATCTCACGTCTGGAATACGATCTGCTGGAGTGCGTGCGCTCCGGGGCGCTCGATTTCCGCGAATTGCTAGGATAATAGTCTGGGATAGCAATTCCAGGAACATAACGCCATGCCCATTTCCGGCAATGGAGCTCACATCTGGACGGCGCCATGGTTCCATGCGCTGGCGCCCATCCTTCCCTTTCTTCTGCTGTGGGAAGGCTTTTGGAAAGGACTCGCGCTTTGGCACTCGGCACGACGAGGACAGCCCTGGTGGTTCGTGATTCTCATTGTCGTGAACACAGCCGGAATTTTGGAGATGATTTATCTTTTTGGCGTCGCCAAACTAAAGCTGTCGGAGCTTTTCAGCAGGAAGGTATAGAGCGCGCCGTGCTTCGCATCCAGGCTCACATATCCGGTTCGCGAATTCATCGATCGGCGTATGATTACGTCCCAAGTGTATGATCTGCGTTTTAGGAGAATGGTCATGAAATGGTTGATCCCAGGCGTTTTGTTGTCCGCTTTGACCGCGATTGCCGCCTTCGCGGCATTGCAACCGGGGGCAAAGGCTCCTGACTTCTCAGCTAAGGCGTCCCTGGCGGGAAAGGAATTCAATTTCTCGCTGAAGTCCGCGCTTAAGAAAGGCCCGGTGGTGGTGTACTTCTATCCCTCCGCGTTCACCGGCGGTTGCAACATCGAAGCGCACACCTTCGCGGAGAACGAGGAAAAGTTCAAGGCTGCCGGAGCCTCCATTGTTGGGGTCTCACAGGACAGTATCGCCAGGCTCAATGCCTTCTCTGCCGACCCCCAATACTGCGCCGGCAAAATTCCTGTGGCCTCCGATCCAGGCGGGGAGATCGCAACCAAGTACGGCCTGACCAAAAAGGCGGAAAGGCCGGGCGCGAAAGACACGCGCGGCGTGGAGATCGATCACGGCTTCACCGAACGGACGACCTTCGTGGTGCTGCCGGACTCCAAGATCGCGGCGACGTTTTCGACCGCGGATGACAAGATCAGCCCGGCGGACCACGTGGAGAAATCGCTCGCAGTAGTGCAGCAGCTCGCAAACGGCGACAGCAAAATGCACTAGGGCATGTCCATGATGAAGTAGTGGCGCTGAAGCTGGGCGCGGGGCGGGGCGGTGTACTTCGTCGGGAACTTTTACTCGTTCTTGGCCGCCGCGCCCTGACACGGTCCTAACTCGGATCGCAACTCTTTGCGCAGTATAGGTATGCGGGGAATCGCCGCGAGTTCCCCGCGTTCGACTAGCGTCCTTCCTTCACCTCATCGATATGGTCGGCAAGCAGGCCGTGCGCTTCCCGGTGGACGGCGATCGCAGCGTCTTTGCTCGGCGCCTCGATCAGGCAAAAGACTTTTCCGGCATTCTCATCGAACCAGTAGCGCAGGTATTTGACTCCGTACTTTTCCTGCGTCTTCAGGTCAGCTTGATGGGCGTGGGCAACGGCCTCCGCGGTTAGTCCTTCGATGTGTTCGTGAGTGTCGATATAGAGTGGCATTGTCTTCTCCTAAGCTGGCGTTCGTCCTGCGGACGCACACCTCTGAAAATGTGAATCTGAGCTCTTCTTCCCCAGCTCCAATATGCGCTGGCAAGAGCTTGAATACTTGACCGGGTGGCCCGTATTCTTAGCAGCACGGGCTCAACTCAATGCGTGGCAACTGCGATGGACGTGCTTTCTGAGGTCTTAAGAGTCGTTCAGCTCCAAGGAGCCCTGTTCTTCAACGGGGAGTTCTCCGCTCCCTGGTGTGTCAGCTCGGCCCAGTCGGCCGAAATCGCTCCCTACTTGTCCCCGGCGGCAGGGCACCTGATCATCTTTCATTTTTTGACCGAGGGACGTGCCTATGTGAAATTGCCGGAGGGCGGGCGGGAGGAGTTGAACGCCGGCGACATCGTGATCCTTCCCCACGGAGATGCCCACCTGCTGGGCAATGGCTTTCCCGCAAAAGCTATGAACTCCCTGAGCATGTTCGCGAAAAACCTTACCCAGGGGCTGAAGGTGGCAAGCTTTGGCGGGGGCGGCGAGATCACCAGGTTCGTCTGCGGATACATGACCTGCGAGCCGCGGATGAGTGAAATCTTCCTGGCCGGATTGCCCAAAATTCTGGTTGTGCATGTGGGCAACGAACCGGCGGGGCGGTGGCTGGAAAATTCCATCCGGTTCTCAGTTGCGGAAATCGACGAATCCCATGCGGGCAGCGGGGTGGTCTTGGCCAAGCTCTCGGAGCTGCTGTTCGTGGAGACCCTGCGCCGCTATATCACCAGCCTGCCTCCCGAGCAGATTGGCTGGCTCGCAGGCGCACGGGACCCGATCATCGGCAAAGCCCTCGCTCTTCTGCATAAAGATCCTTCGCATCCCTGGACGCTTGCCGATCTGGCGCGGCGCACGGGCCTGTCGCGCACGCGGCTTAGCGAGCGTTTCCGCTATTTTCTGGGAGAGTCGCCCATATCCTACCTGGCGCAATGGCGGCTGAAACTGGGGGCCCAGATCCTGCAATGCAGCGATGACAGCGTGGCGGAAATTGCCTTGGCGGTAGGCTACGGTTCGGAATCGGCATTCAACCGCGCCTTCAAGCGCGAGTTCGATTGCCCTCCGGCACAGTTCCGCCGCAAACGGAAGTCGGCTCCACTGCCTGAGACTGCCCAGCAGAGCCACCGCCGCGGTGCCTGATTTCGCAATGGGGCATTTCCGAACCCGTCAACCGCGCCTGGCTACGACCTCCAAATATTCACTGTCCACTCTGGTTGTGCCGTCGGTAGCCTTGTTGTGAGAAGACCACAGGGTTTCCAGCTCCTGGCGAAGCAGATGCCGGCGGCTTTCGACTAAGGAATCGAATCCCCGCTTGGTGGGTCCGTAGTACGTGCGAAACAGCTCAACAACGTCAGCGGGCGGAAAAGGATAGTCGAAGGTGTAGATCACTCTGGTGAGCCGCAGGTCGGCGATACCAGAGGCAAAGCGCTTCCGCACGGTTTCCTCGTCTCCCCACAGAACCGGTGACGGCATTCCGGGAGGAGAAATAAATTTGGAAATGACTTTGAACATTTTTCCGATGAACCCCTCAGCATTCCAGTTCGCCATGGCAATGATCCCGCCCGGCCGGGTAACGCGCACCAGTTCGGCGGCAACCAGCTCGGGTCGCGGCGCAAACATGGCTCCGAAGATGGTGGCGGTCACATCGAAGCTCTCTTCAAGGTAGGGCAGCGCCTCGGCGTCTCCTTCGTCGAACTGCACGCTCAGACCCTCCTGGAGGGCTCGTCCACGGGCGGCCTGAATCGAGTTGGTCGCGATGTCGACCCCGGTCACGCTCAGGCCTCGGCGCGCCGCGACCAGAGCCAGTTGTCCGGAGCCGCAGGCCACATCCAGCAGGGACTGCCCAGGCCGGGTGGGAAGCCGATCCAGAAACTCGACCGCGCTCTGCTCCATATAACGGGAAAAATGATCGTAGTCACCTGCCATCCAGGTGGTTTTCAGGCGCTCCTTCAGGAGGTTGAGTTCCTCAGAGACGATTGCTTGGGGTGCTGTTGCTGTCTTTGCTGTGCTGGGTGTCATCGTATTCTCCTTCGGCGGAAAGCGTGCGCTGGCAGCCTCCGTGAATGCCTTTTCATTCGGCAGGCCTAGGTTGCAATAGGGCATGGCGGCGATGCTTACCCGAGCGTCCGGCATTTTTGACTTTGGGGTAAAAGTTGGTGTGGGAGCGCGAGCGAGCTTTAGGCGGGAGGCCAGGTTGACCAACTACTTCTTCCGGCCCAGAAATCGGATGCGCCCGGTAAAGGCCCGTCCGTTCGTGCCTTCGAATTGCAGGAAGTTCGGAGAATCGATGTTGTTGTTGACCGCGAAGGGATTGCGCCGGCCAGTGATGTCCTCGAATCCGAAGCGCAGAGCAAGGTTGTAGCTCGCCAGACTCAATCGCCGCTCCAGAAATAAGTTGAGCGAGAAATAATCGGGAAAGCGCCGCGAGTTGGGCGCGCCCACCAGTTGCTGCTGCTGGTTGACAACGCTGAAGGGCAGACCAGTGTGCCAGTCGGAGGAATAGGCGATGTCCCACTTTTTGGTGAAGGGAAAGGGCAGAAATCCCCAGCTAATCAGTTTGTTCGGCGAATCCCAGGGGAGAACCCCCACAGCCTGCTGGCTGAAGGTGGGATTGTCGAGCGTGAAGTCCACAACTTCGTTGGATCGGGCGCGCGAGCGCGTGTAGGCAACCAGAACTTCGTGCTTTTCGTGGAGCTGGTGACGCAGAGAAATCTGCAACGCGCGGTAGCGGTCGCGGCGCGTATTGGTAAGCAGGTAGTCCCCCACGAGCGGATTGGAGGATCGATTCGTGTAGCCGAAGCCGCGGGAGCCGCTGCGCCGCATGTATTCCGCATGGAGGAATGTAGCGTCGCCCAGGCGGCGTTCCAGGCCCAAGCTCCAGTTGAGAAAACGCGGGACCTGCAGCGTATCCGGATTCAAAGAAAAACTGGTGGGCAGCGGCGGGCCTGCGACGGTTGTCCCGCTGGCATCGTAGACATACCGCAAGTCCGAACCCTGAAGAGGGCGGGTGACGATCTCCAGGTTCGTAGGGTCGTGAAAAATTCCCACCCCGGCGCTGAGCTTGGTGTCGCCTCTGGCGGAGAGCTGATAGGTCACGCCCAGGCGCGGCGCCGCCACCAATCGCCCCACAATTCGGTCGCGTTCGAAACGGATCCCGGGCTGCAGCAGCAGACGTTCGAGCGGCGACCAGCGGTCCTCGAGATAGGCTCCCAGTTCCAGGTTGTTTTGCGAAAATCCGGGCGGTCCGGAGAATACGATCCGGCCATACAGGGTACCGTCCTGGCGCAGAATGTCGATGGGGCGGCGCTGAATGTGCTGCGTATCGTCAATGCGATCGGCCTGGATGCCAAGCTGAATTTCGTGCTGTCCCGCCAGTCGCAGCGGCGGCAGATAGAGATTGGCAATGCCTTCCACGCGGCGGGCATTGCCGCGGGTGCTTTCAAAATAATTTCCCTGGGCAGGACCCGGCGTGAGCACGTATTGCATCGTGCCCAGCGGAGTGGAGCGGTCGCTGTACTGGTTCACAGCGGCGCCCGCTTCCAACAGCATTCCATCGGAAAAGTAATACTGGTCTTTAATGGTCGCCAGCTGCGCGCCGTGGACGTCGATGAGCGTAGTTTCCTTGGGACGGAACAGCGACAGGCCCTCATAGTCCGAATGCAGATGGTTCAGCAGGAAGCTGCCGCTGAGGATATTGCGTTGCGAAAGGTTAACCTGCAGCTTGGCAAGATTGCTGACGCGCCAGAGCGGATTGTTGTCAGCTCCGGAAGGCAGGTCTGTGATGATGTTGTTGTCGTACTCCGTGTCGGGCGCCAGCAGGTACCAGGCTTTGCCTTTCACAATCGGTCCGGAGAGAGTGGCGCGCGGCGTCCACTTATCGAAATTGATTCCTTTTTTCGTCGAGACGGAGGGAATGAAGTTGGTGGCTGAAAAGCGCAGGTGATCGTCCCCTATGCCGGTTTCGAATCCGATCACTCCCGCCGAAGCCTGGCCGAACTGGGTGGAATAGCGGCTCTGTTGCACGTTAATCGCGCGTACCGCGTCGGAACTGAAGCGCAGATCGAGTGTGCCCGTAACCGGATGGCTGATGTTGAAGCCGTCCAGAGTGTCCAGCGTCTGATAGCTGGAGCCGCCAGAAACGTGCGTGCGCCCGCTAAGGTCGCGCACCACGCCGGGTATGAGTGGGAGAGCCTGGCGAATGTCCCGCGTGGTGGGATACGGGATATCGATAATTTCCTGCGTGCCCAGGGATTGCGTGTTGGCAACCTGCGCGGGATCGATCTGCGGGGTGGAGGCCACCACGTTGACGCTTTCCTTCACCTCCTGCACGTGCGCCAGTGCGACATCCAGTTGTCCGACCTCGCTTATGCGCAGGTCGTCGTTGGTATAGGTGTAGAAGCCATCCTTGCGAATCGTCAAAGTGTAGGACCCAGCGGGGGAACGCAGTGAGCAGCGTCCCGCCTGGTCGGTGATGCAACGAGCAATTGCCTGGCCTTGCAATTGCACAATGGCGCCGGAAACCGCCGAAGCGTTTTCGTCGGTAACGGTCAACTGCAATGAGGAAGACTGGGCCCAGGCGACCGGGGAAAGCAACAGCAGGAGCAGCCCACAGCACCATGGCGGCGCCTCCGAGCGCTTCACGGAAGCGGCTGCTCAACCGAGCCGAAAGCAAACGGGGCCGAAATCATACGCAACGCTGAGGCCTGCATCGTGCCCGGCAAAAGCCTCCTGCGGGGCTGGAATCGCGAGCAACAATAACAAGTCTATGAGAGCGCTCCTCCGCGGGTCAAACGCCAGGGAGTCGGCACCGCTGTCACTGCCAATGGAAGGCCGCCGGGAAAGAAAGGCCCCGGCGGATGCACTTCCACCGAGGCCTTCGGGAAAACCAGACAACGCGGTCTTCTACGGCGACGTACGCAAGAAGGACCACACAACTACTGCAATACACCCTAGCAGAATTGGAACAATGGGCGCTCTCGCCAGAAAAATGAGGGCAATTGCGACAATGAGCGCCGCGGTCAGTATTAGCCGCTGCTGCTTCAGCCGGTCAGTGAACGTTGAAGGCGAGGGCATGAAACAGTCTCCCCAGTTCATTGGCATGCACCAGGGCCACCAGCATGACCGTCGCCAGCCCGCTCCCCGCAATCCAGAAATAGGAAGCGCGAAATTCCTTGTTGAACCATGGCCGGTCAATTCCCTGCCGTCCGCGCACACGTTCCTCTTTCAACAACTGCAGCAGCATTTTGCGGTTTTCCAGAGTCTGCGGACAATCCAGAGCCGCTCGCGCCTGCTCGTACCCTTTCTGAACAATGCGCAGCTTGAAGTACAACTGCGCCAGTACGTAGTGCGCGGTAAAGCTGTCCGGCTCCAGCTCGATTGCAGCCTGAAGGTGGTCGAGCCCTGCATAGATATCGTACGTCAAAGCATGGGCCACGCCCAGGCAAACCTGTGCCGGAGCGAAGTCTGGCGCCAGTTCGACGGCCTGGGAAAACAGTTGCACGGCGTCCCGCGCCTCACCGCTGTGCAGCTTGACCAGCCCCTGGTGAAAGTACGGGGAAGCCTGCGCCGGAGCCTGAACAGGCGCCGGCACAGGGTAGAGCATCAGCCCAGGCGGTAGAGCCTGGGCGTCTGCGAGTTGGATTGCATGGCTGCTCGAAAGCATCTGCGTTTCCTTTGTTGGCTGATATGGCATGTTAGTCGCCGCTCGCCGTCGCGTTCAAGGGCGACATGGCAGGCAGGGCTCCCGGCGGGGTCTGCGTAGGACGCAGGACAAATTCCGGATAGCGCAAGGCTGCCAATTTCCGGAATATCCAGGCCTTCCAGCTCGACCTCGGCGCTGACGCGCTGTCCGACGACCAGGTCAACCACGTAGGCCATGAGGTAGGCCAAGCCGAGGATGATACCAATCAGAGCGGCCACGCCAATCAACTGCGCGACCAACTGGCTGGGGTCGCCATAGAACAATCCGCGAACCGAGCCGTCGACACCGTTCCAGCCACCGCCGTAGTCGGCTCTGCCGTCGGCGAAGAGACCGACCGAGATCACGCCCCAGAGCCCACAGGTGCCGTGAACCGAAATGGCTCCGACCGGATCATCAATTTTTGCTGTCCGGTCGAAGTATTCCACGCTCAAGCAAACCATCACTCCGGCCAGCGAGCCAATGATCACCGAGCCCAGCGGACTCACGAACCCGGATGGAGCGGTGATGGCAACCAGCCCCGCCAGCAGTCCGTTTCCCGTCATCGACAGGTCCGGCTTTCCATAGCGGATCCACATGTAGTACATCGCCCCGAACGATCCCATGGCACCCGCCAGCATGGTGTTGACAGCAACCGATCCAATGCGTAAGGCACCGTTGCTGCTAGCGCCCAGCGTGCTGCCCGGATTGAAGCCAAACCAGCCGAAGGCCAGGATGAAACAGCCGATCAGGACAATCATCAGATCATGTCCGGGAAGAGCATTGGCCGAGCCATCTCGGTTGTATTTGCCGATGCGCGGCCCTACGACGATCGCCGTCGCCAAGGCTGTGAGGCCCCCGACCGCGTGCACCACGCCGGATCCGGCGAAGTCCACGTAGCCATGTCCCAGTTTGAAGTTGGCGCCTAACTGCGACAGCCAGCCTCCGCCCCAGGCCCAGTTGCCGAACAGGGGATACAGGATCGCGCCCATCAGGAACGACTGAATCATGAACGCCGAAAACTTCCAGCGTTCGGCCGCGGCGCCAGTCACGATGGTCAGGGCCGTATCCATGAAGACCATCTGGAACAGGAACAGCACCAGCACGCCGACGTCATAAGAAGAGCCGCCCAGGAAGAATCCCGTCGTCCCAAACAAACCCCAAGTCTGCCCCAGGGCGTGGATGGAGTATTCGGAGCTGAGCGGCGCTGCACCGCCCAGACTGCCGACACCTCCCACCCCGCCCATTTGTATGGCAAACCCGCATACCCAGTAGGCGAACATCCCGAAGCCATACACCATAAAGTTCATCATCATGGTGTGACTGGTGTTCTTGGCGCGGCACAGTCCGGTCTCAACCGCTGCGAAGCCCGCCTGCATGAACATGACCAGGAAGCCGGTGATCAGCGTCCAGACAAAATTGACCGCGATCCTATTCTGGCCGACCTGGTTCACTACGTCTGCCAGAGTGAGACCCTTCTTGCTGTCCGACACGGTTACATCGCGGGCGTTGCCTGTGAGGTCGCCACTCGTGTCTCCCGCCGCCATCTTGTCGGCAGAAGGTATCTGCGCCGGACCCATATTGAGTGGTGCATCCATCGCCGGAGCAACGGGGGCCATCGCAGCAGGGGCAGCTGCCGCTGCGGGTTGCGCGGTAGCCTGCGCGTAAGACCGCGACGACGTTCCGCCGACCAGCACCAGCAAGAGCAGTACCGGCAATAAGTAGGCATAACTTCTTCGCAAACGCATGTGTTTCTCCTGTACTGCTTTTCTATCTCCTAGGACAGTTCTGGCGGAAATCATCGGTCATTCCTCCTTAGTTTCTCCGCCAGACCGCGGTCTTCTGGTGGACAGGGTTAAGCACTCCAAGCACTCCGACCAGAGCGAGAGTGATACCTACGAGGGTGAGGATCAAACGGGCGCCCATCGATTGCGTTATGGTCACGGACACGGCCGGAATCAGCCCCCCGGCCAACACGAGCACAACTCCCAAAAGCTTCATCTCCAGCTCCTGAATTCGGTTGATTCCTACCGCTGCTTGTTCGTCATGAAGTCGGTTCGCGGGACCCTGCTGTGCTGCCTACATCCGCGTACCGAGGTGTCGATCACGAAAATCAGAGTAGCTGGAGGGATTTTTGCAGCACTTGTACCAAGAAAGGAAATTCGGAATTTGTATCGCGGGGATAAATTCGAGCTATATCAAGCGGAGACAGGCAACTCTCGCGAAAAGAGCACGTTACAGAGAGCTGCCCGACTGCCGGCAATGCTGCTCGGCAGGCAGGCAGCGCGCAAGTTGATTTGCGCTCGGCGACGGAAGCGAACTCACAGGCGCAAGTCAAGCTGCTGAGCCTGCTTTTGGCCTTTCAGTGCCAATTCCATTGCCAGGAAGCAGTGTTCCTGCGGCATCGCGGTCTCCGTTCGGTTCAGAATGTCGTCGATTAACAGCTCACCATATGGTAAGGGCTGATTGCTTGTGTCAATGTAGCGGGTCGATTTCTGATCCACCAGGAACAGATGGCTCTCACCGGGCCGTCCCGCAATGTCGATGTTCTTGCGAACTTCCATGAACCCGTCCGTGCCCAGGATCGTCAGCCGTCCGTCACCCCAGGTGGCAAGCCCGTCGGGTGTAAACCAGTCCACGCGAATGTATCCCGTGCCGCGATTGCCGCGCAGCAGCAAGTCGCCGAAGTCTTCAAATTTCGGATACTGCGAATGGTGGACGTTTCCCACCTGCGCAGCCACCACCTCGCCCTGCGTGGAACCGGTGAAATATAAAAACTGATCCACCTGGTGCGATCCGATATCGCAAAGAATGCCTCCGAACCGCGCCTTGTCGAAAAACCACTCCGGTCTCTTGTAATTCCCCATCCGATGCGGCCCCAGTCCCACCGTCTGAATCACATTCCCAATTGCTCCCGCCTTGACCAGTTCGCCTGCTCGGACGGTGGCCCGATTCTCCAGCCGTTCGCTGTAGCAAATGGAGTAGATGCGCTTGGTCTCGGCCTGCACCCGGCGTACCTCCGCCAGTTGCTCCAGGCTGGTCATGCCCGGCTTGTCGCTCATGTAATCCTTGCCATGCTGCATCACGCGAATCCCCAGCGGGGCACGTTCGTCGAAAATGGCGGCACTCACAACCAGTTGAATGGAGTTGTCGTCCAGAATCTCCTGTTCGCTGCGGGCTGGTTTCGCGTTGGGATAACGCTTCTGGAAATCCTGCGCCAGATCCGGCTCCTTGGCATAAAACCACACCAGCTCTCCGCCACCACGCATGGCGGCGGCTACCTGGCCGTAAATGTGGCCATGATTCATTCCGATGACGGCAAATTTGATCCTTGGCGACCGCTTCACGGTTTCCCTGCTTCCCTGCTGACTTTCCATGCGAGGCACGCTCCCGGCCTGGGGCTGCCAGGCCAATGCGACTGAAGAAAACGCCGGGGCAATCATTGCCGATCCGGCGATGGTCTTGATAAAGCTGCGTCGATCCACTCCGCTATGGGACATGAACAGCTCCTGCCAATCGTAGCCACGAACCCCGGTGATTCACCCGGGCACCGCATTGTTCCGCGCTCATTCCAGCCATGTCAAGAGGGGACGGGGCGTCTTCCGTTCGCGTCCCGAACCAAACAGCGAAACTTTTCAGCTCTGGCTTGAAGAACTCCGTCAGGACCTCTAAAGTTGAAAACCACCATGAGAGTTGGAATCCTGGGCACGGGCGCGGTCGCCCGCAAACACGCGCAATCCTGTAAAAATATCGGTTTCGAGCTGGTGGCCTGCACCAATTCCACAGCTGAGTCCGGACGGCGTTTCGCCGACGAATACGGCATCGAGTTCCTGCCCACGGTGGAAGAACTGTGTGGGCATCCGGGAATCGAGATGGTGGACGTGTGCACTTTTCCGGAGTATCGGCTGAAGGCCGTCGAGCTGTGTGCGCAAGCGGGTAAGCATGTGCAGGTGGAAAAGCCCATCGCCACCAATCTGGAAACCGCGCAGCGCATGATCGAGGTCGCGCGCCAGGCGGGCATTGTGCTGGGAGTGGTGAGCCAGCACCGTTTTGACACCGCGTCGATCTTTCTTCACGATGCCATTACCGCGGGACGCCTGGGAACACTGCTGCAATGCGACGCCTACGTGAAGTGGTATCGCTCCCCGCAGTACTATGCCCGTCCCATCAAGGGAAGCTGGAAAACCGAAGGCGGCGGGGCGCTCATCGGGCAGGCCATCCATCAGGTCGATTTACTGCGCTGGTTCGCCGGCCCGGTTCGCCAGGTTTTCGGACAGTGGAACCTGGGGTGCCTGCATGCCATCGAATCGGAAGACCTGGTGAACGCCGTGATTCGCTATGACAACGGAGCTTCCGGAGTCATCCAGGCTTCGACGGCGCTCTGGCCGGGATACCCCGAGCGCATTGAAATTCACGGGACCAAAGGCGCCGCCGTCATTACAGGAGATCGTCTCTCGGTGTGGGACGTGCAGGAAGACGCGGGCCCGCCCCCGCCCCTGGAACAGGCTGCCAAATCGGGCGCAGCCGATCCCATGGCCATCTCGCTGGAACCGTTCGAACGCCAGTTCCGCAACTTCGCGGAAGCGGTCCGCCAAGGCACGCAACCGCTGGTCTGCTGGCGAGGAGGGTTACCTCAGCCTGCAACTGGTGGACGCCATCTACCACTCCTGCCGTAAGAATGAGCCCGTGGCTTTGAATTGAAACAGCGCGTTGGGAATCTCTGAAAGAGATCCTGTGTGGGACGGGACTGTGCCCCGTCCCCCGCCAGCAGACGACCGATCCGACGCCGCACAAGATTGCAAAGACCTCGCTAGATCAGCCCTCTTAGCGTCCCGCCGATATCCAGCGTGGCCCCGGTGATGAACTTGGCAAGCGGCGAAGCCAGAAACACGATGGCATGGGCGACATCCTCGGGCTGGCCCATGCCCATGGGCATATGACGGTCCTCGAGGAATTTCTTGACGGCTTCTTCGCGCGGCAGGCCGTAGCCCTTCGATATCTGATCGGCGAGTCCACCCGGGCGCGACCACATTCTGGTCCACACCGGCCCCGGACACACGGCATTGATCCGCACCTTGGGCGCATACTGCTTGGACAGCGCCTTAGTCAGATAGAGCAGCCCGGCTTTAAAGGAACCATAGTCCATCAGCGTCGGCTCCGGCTGCTTGGCAAGATCGGAATCCGTGTTGACCACGGCGGGCGATTCCAGTTGCGCCATCTTCGGCAACAGGGCCCGGCAGATGCGCACCGTCCCCAGCAGATTGATGTTGAAAGAGCTCAGCCAGCGCTCATCGGAAAGATCTTCAAAATTTCCACCATCGCCGACGCCCAGGTTGTTGACCAGAATGTCCGGAGCTCTGCCGAAGGTTTCGAGCACAAAGGAAACCGCCTTGTTCACACCCTCGGCCATCGACAGATCGGCGGCGCAAATTCCCGCCCAGGCGCCTCCGTTTTCCCGCAGGGCCGCTTCGTCACGGTCGGCAACCACAACCCTGACGCCCTCCTGGGTCAAAAGATCCGCGGTAGCCGCCCCGATGCCATACGCGCCGGCGGCCACGAAGGCCACTTTACCTTTCAGTTTGTAATCCATGCTGAGTTACAGCCCTCCCCACGCAAAGAAATCGTGATGCAATCGCAACATCGTAAAAAAATACCCGGTTGTAAACCGGGCATTTTCGACAGCAGAAATGTCATACCCGGAAGGCAGAATCTAGCCCCGCACGCTGATTCTGGAGAACGAAATGATGGCGCGTCCGGAGGTCGGACGCCCAAAAGCTCGTGCCGGCTGAAAGACAGTAAAGATCAGCATATTTTCCAGGCGTGAAACCATCTTGCCGGGCACAAAGCCGGCAGGCGCTGAAATAATCCGGTAGTCCTGCACCCGTCCCGACTCATCCACCAGAGCCTCGACGACCACCGCGTCATCGCTGTCGGAAGTAAACGATCCGGCAAACGGTGACAGTTCCAGCTGCGGCGGAGTGTAAAGCTTGGTAGGCACATCGGCGCTGGAGGCACGCAGCGGCGCCGGAATCGCGAACATGCCAATCAGCAACCCGAACATGATGATCGCCGACAGCGCCCCAGCCGTGGCTGGCACCATGAATGACTGCAACGCATTCTGCGTGCGCGTCCACGCGGCAGCCCATGCCGAACGCCTGCGCATGGCGGCCTGCTGGGAGATCATGACTCGCAGACGTAATCCCAGCTCCGGAGGAAGCTGTTTGCGCCCCAGACCCGCCACCGCATTCTGCGTCATCCGCAGCATGCCATACTCGCGCGCGCACACCCCGCAATCCTTCATGTGATCGCAAAGTTGCCGCATCTGCCGACTGGGCGCAACTCCGTCCAGGTAGGGCGAGATCAGCAGTTTAGCCTCGCTACAAGTCATGACGTGGCCTCGACTTTTTCCCCTGCACCAGCCCGGCAGGACCTGGCTGGCCGGGAAGAACCCATTTCCGCCGCAAACTCAGGAAAGTACTGTTGGAGCCGCTTTTTCAATGCATCGCGCCCGCGTGTCAGGCGTGACTTCACGGTACCCAGCGATACTTCCGTTACTTCCGCAATCTCTTCATAGGACAATTCTTCAATGTCCCTCAAGATTACGGTCGACCGATAAGGTTCGGGCACCTGCCGGAGCTCGGCTTCCACCCGCGCCCGCATCTCGCCGTGGACAAGGCTGTCAAAGGGCGACTCACGCGGGTCCTGCAGGAGCTGCTCAAGAAGCGCGGGGTTGTCATCCCAGTCCAGCGGCTCCATTGAGGTCTCGCGCGACTTGTGGCGAAACCACCAGCGGCGCCGATTGGAGGCCTCATGCAGCGCAATGCGGTACACCCAGGTTTTCAGGCTGGACCCGCCGTTGAAGTGCTGGATGCCGCGAAAAATCTTGAGAAAAACCTCTTGCGTAATATCGGCTGCGTCGGAAGGTTCGTTCAGAATGCGGTACACCAGACTGTAGACAGGCTGTTGATACTGCTGAATCAACCAGGCGTACGCATCTTCCGACCCGGCCTTCAACTCGGCGACGATAGCCGATTCCTCGGCGCCGATTCCGATTGCACTCGCGATATTGCCCAAGGTGGTCGCTCCAGCCAGTTTACCGTTAGGGAACTTCCACTTTAGCACAGGCCCGGGGCCAAAAGCCGAGCGAACACCCGTGCCAAGGCCGACGGAGCGACACCCGGAACCCCTGACGGTTTCGCCCCTCTTCCCTGAACAGCACACCTGGAGCCAGCCACGGATCAAGCGCAGCCGCTCTGGTATCCATAGACTCCAGTTTTCGAAATAAGTTCCCTACCCCGTGCCCTTTTTGTAACGAAATCTCGCTCCGGGGAAAACATCACCGCATTGCGGTACTATTGTGGCTTCCGCTTGGTGGTACTCGGCTTTTTCGCAGGGGCGGTATCGTCAATGATGATCTTCTTGGGAGGCTGCGCGGGCCCCGCCTTCGCCCCCATAGCCCCTCCGGCTTTGAACTGGGCAAGTTCGGCGTCTTTGCTGGCCGAGAGGCTCTCCATGCGATCGGCAAACGTGCGGCGCACCTCGTCCATACGGTCCGCATTGTTCGCCAGGGCGGCGTACTCGTCATCCGGCGCGAGCGCGCCCGCCGATTGCGTAAGCAGATTTAGAACGTCGTGGACTGCATCGAGATTCCGGTACATGGCAAAATTCGCGCTCAGACTTTGCGGGTTCGCTTGCAGCCCTTGTACCAGACTTGGCACCGCCTCTTTCAAGTTGCGATCGATGGATTGGGCATCGGACTGCAACCGGCGCTTGACTTCGGATTGCGTCTTCCACTTTTCAATCCGAAGCTTGGCCAAAGTTATGCGAGTGGAGGTGACCACGTCGTTCAGATTGGACAGAAGAGGCTGCACATTGCCGACCGGGGCGCGAGCCTGTTGCGCGCGAGCCGGAACAAGGCCCAGGCAGAACACCAAAGCAAGCAGGGATGCCCAACTGAGAGAAACGCTTCTGTTTCGCATCGAATGTCCCAAATTGTGGTGCTCGGCGTAAAGGGAATCCCGCCGGCCGAACCGAGCCTTGGCTATGCACCGATGGCAGTCCACCCCGGGCACTCAATCTGCCACCGGCCTTCAGGACTGCACCCTGGCTCCTGATTCTATTCTTATTATGCTCCCATTCTGCTGCGGGTGCGTGGGAACCGGATGCGAGTTGAACAAGTAGGCGGCCACCGCCGCAAGAATGAGCATTCCCGCCAAAGCGAGCAGAGTCAGCAGCGCCGTTCCCGTCCCCCAATGTTTCAATTTCCGTGGCGTCATGGCTTCGTCTCCTGCAAGAATGGATGCACGCAAGCGCTCAGGGGCTGATGGCAATCGTCCGCAGGTGCTAAACTCGCCGCCCTGGGTTTGACTCCGGCTTGCCCCTGGGCGAGAATAAGGATGCTCGCTGGCTTCCAGTGAGTGGTCATTCCCGTGTGGGCCTGTGGCGCAGCTGGGAGCGCGCTTCCATGGCATGGAAGAGGTCGTCGGTTCGATCCCGACCAGGTCCACCATTTCCCTCAACAACTTATTGGGCGCGAGTGCTCGCAGGCGTGACGTTTATGTCGTGAGTTGTGTCATAACATCTCTCGCAGGGCTCCGTCACGGCGGGGATTGCAAGGGAATACGGCACATCTCTGGTTCATTCAGCGCTCCGTCGCGGAGAGCGGAGGCAGCTTGCGCGAGGCAAAATCCCTGTACGATCGCAGAATGCCCTCCCGCAGACCGATCTGCGGGCGCCAGCCCAAGCCACGTAATTTGGAGACGTCCAGCAGCTTGCGCGAGGTCCCATCGGGTTTCGAACGATCCAACACGCGATGGCCGTGCCAGTCGAGAACTTCGCAAACCAGTTCAGCCAGCTCGGCTATGCTCAGGTCCTCGCCACACCCGACATTAATGATTGGATGGACATCCGCCCGAGTTAGACGCCCGAACTCCGTTTCGGGCAGATTCATAAGAAAGATGCAAGCGTCTGCCGCATCCTCGCTGAAGAGAAACTCGCGGCGCGCCTGTCCAGTCCCCCAAATCGTAACCTCCCCGATCCCGCTCTGCTTGGCTTCGGCCACCTTGCGAATGAGAGCCGGAAGGACGTGGGAGTTACTCAAATCGAAGTTGTCCTCTGGCCCATACAAATTGGTTAGCATCGCGCATAAGAACTTTGTGCCGTACTGCCTGTTGTAGGAGCGGCACATTTCGATTCCGGCGATCTTAGCCACCGCATAGGCCCGGTTTGTTTCTTCCAGCGGCCCGGTAAGCAAGTAGTCTTCGCGAATTGGCTGTGGACATTCTTTTGGGTAGATACAACTTGAGCCCAGAAACAACAGTCTTTGCACCTGGGATCGAAAACACTCGTGAATCACATTGACCTCGATCTCCAGATTCTCGTGAATGAACTCAGCGGGATAAGTATCGTTCGCGAGGATACCGCCCACTTTGGCGGCCGCAAGGAACACGTAGGCAGGTTTGTGCTTCTGGAAAAATGAGCGAACAGATTCTCGATCAGCAAGATCCAATTGCGAGCGATCCACCAGCAGAAGATTCTTGAACCCCAACGCCTTGAGTCTTCGTACCAGTGCAGAACCCACGAGTCCACGATGGCCAGCGACAAAGATAGAAGAGTCCACATTCATAGCGGGCAAAGATCAGCCTTAGCAGGACATTAAGGATCAGTCGGCAATGGCCGAGTGTACTTGATAGCCATGGCGGGCGATTAGCGCCTCACGCTCCGCGAGCTTGAGGTCTTCTGTCAGCATCTCCTCTACGAGTGCCTCAAACCGGGTCCTCGGGACCCAACCAAGCTTCTCGCGCGCCTTGGATGGGTCTCCCAGCAGGGATTTCACTTCAGTCGGCCGGAAATAGCGTGGATCGACAGCAACTACACGCCGGCCATGCTGATCGTATCCAGCTTCATCCTTACCGCTGCCACGCCATTCGATCTTCATGTCGAGACGGATCGCGGCGGCGTCGACAAACTCACGAACTGAATGCTGCTCTCCTGTAGCAATCACGAAATCCTCCGGTCGTTCCTGCTGCAGCATCAGCCACTGCATCTCGGCGTAGTCGCGAGCGTGGCCCCAGTCGCGTTTCGCGTCCAGGTTGCCAAGGTACAAGGAGCCTTGCAGACCCACTTTGATTCTCGTAAGAGCACGGGTGATCTTGCGCGTAACGAAAATCTCACCACGGACCGGAGACTCATGGTTGAACAGAATGCCGTTGCAGGCATAGATGCCATAGGCTTCGCGATAATTTACCGTGATCCAAAAAGCATACAGCTTCGCCACCGCATATGGCGACCGGGGATAAAAAGGCGTGTTCTCGTCCTGAGGCACAGATCCGATGCCGCCGTACAGTTCCGACGTGGAAGCCTGGTAAAAGCGGGTGTGCTTTTCCAGGCTCAGAATTCGAATTGCCTCCAACAAACGCAACGTGCCCAGAGCATCGACATTGGCGGTGTATTCCGGATTCTCAAAAGAAATCGCCACGTGACTCTGCGCCCCGAGATTGTAAATCTCATCCGGCTGTACTTTCTGAATGATTCGCGTCAAAGTAGCCCCGTCGGTAAGATCGCCATAGTGCAGGACGAATCTGCGCGCAGGGTCATGAGGATCCTGGTAAATTTGGTCGATGCGAGCGGTGTTGAAGAGAGAGGCTGGGCGTTTGATCCCATGAACCTCGTAGCCCTTTCCCAAGAGGAACCGCGCAAGGTAAGAACCATCCTGGCCCGTCACCCCGGTGATAAAAGCGCTTTTCACAAATCGAGAACCCCGACGAAGTATAAATGCATGCTACTGCATCCACCACAAGTGGGAAAGGGGCTCTCTTTGATTTTCGTTCCTAAGGAGTAGTTTTTGGAGACTCTAAGACCGGCCCCGGTGGTGCAGATTTGGAGGTGGAGAATCGGTTGGTCGAGGTACTATTTGGGTGGAGTCGATTGTGCCGGCACTCATTTTAAGCTTGCGTACGAAAACTGTGGAATGAACCTACTCATCTGACCGAAGATTAGGGGCGAGCAAGGAACTCCGCTTTCTAGAATGGACATAAGTCGGAACAACATCATCGAGATGACTGGGGCTACGACATGACGGAAACGTTCTTTCCTCATTTTTACCGTCTTCACTCCACCCGTCGTGCTCTGATTCGTTCTGCTCGTCGTCTCTTGAATGAAGTTCGTCTGTGCAGACGATCTGACACCTTGGCGATTGAAATTCATGCGAATAACGGGTTCTTTGCTCAGTTGAATTGGTGTCTCTATATCCTCGCCTACTGTGAGGAGCACCATCTGACCCCGGAAATTAGCTTGACGGGTGCGCAATATAAAGAGACTCCCGGTCAGGATTGGCTTCATGACTTTTTCGATAAAGCAGATCGAATCAGCTCACGTAAGTCTTCGAACGATGAACGATGCGTTTCTCTCTCCATAGAACACATCAATGAGACCAGATTCGCGGATGAATTTGGCCCTTCCATGACAATTGAACGAGCACATCGACTGTTTACTACCTACTATCAAGTGAAGAAAGCGACTCAGTCTTACATCAATGACTTCGTATCCCGGGAATTCTCCGCTGGAGGCGTCGTTGGTCTTCACTTCCGCGGTACCGATAAGAGCACCGAGGCCCCGCCTGTAGACTGGCCTTGTTGTTTCCGGGCAGTCGTGAAGTTTGTGGCTGACCGGCCGGAAGTGAAAGCGGTCTTCATTTCGAGCGATGACTCGAAATTCATACAGTGGTTCTCCGCGGAAGCGAGGGGCACGCTTTCTGTGATTTTTCACCCAGACGAGGAGCGCAGCAAGGATGGACGGCCTGTTCATTCAACCAAGTCAGGAAGCAGCCACAGAAAGGGATTCGAGGCCCTGGTCAATTGTTTGTTAATGTCCCGTTGTACGGCCCTTATACGGACAGCCTCATTCTTGTCCGGTTGGAGCAGTGTTTTCAATCCTCAACTCCCCATAACTCTCTTGAATGAACCTTACACCCACAAATGCTGGTTTCCAGATCGGGAACTGATAAAACGCTCCGACAATCGCTATCGCCCTTGAAGCTGCGGTGCGTGCCCCTCCATATCATACGTGATTTTTCCTTGTCGCTTGGGCTAAGGTCGAGATGAGATGGCATGGAAGAAGTCGTCAGTTCGATCCCGACCAGGTCCGACATTTATCCCCCGAAGCTTTTCGTCTTTGGCCTTTCCACACAGCCTTTAAAGCTCTTGTCCAGGTTCCTCCGCCTCTTCCTGGCCTTCCGCATTCACGAACTGGAGAAAACCCGCCAACAAACGTTCCGTTAGTTTGCTCCTGGCCAGGTTCCCAGCTCACTCTTTATTATTGTCCTTTCATTGCTGGTCCTTCCCGCTTGGGCGAATGCCCCGGGCATGACACCGTGATCTGCCGGGAACCTGGAGTCGACGCTGGGGTCGGTCCGGGAGGATCTTGAACTGTTCAGGGAGAATCGATGCTAGGAGAACGTGAGCGGGCGGTGATTCATCGCCTGTGGCAAAGGAAGCTGGAGCAGGACACGAAAGGCGTGCCCTTCTCCGAACGGCACCGCAATCTGGAACCCATCAGCGCGGAGTTTCTGTGCGCGCTGGCGACAGGAGTGAATGCCCGCAGAATCCTTGAGGTCGGCGGTTCCAGCGGCATTTCCACCATTGCCTTCGCTGCGGCGGCGCGGGCCGTCGGCGGAAAACTTACTTCCATCGAGATCGTGCCCGCGCGCCAGCAGGAATCCCGCGAAAACCTGCGCGGTCTTGGCCTCGAGGAATTTGTCGAATACATCTGCGCCGACGCTGCTTCGGTGCTGCCTACCCTGGGCGAAGTGGATTTCGCACTGATCGACTGCGAAAAGGAAGACTATATCCGCTTTTTCGACATGCTGCGCGTGGCCTCGGGCGGCTTCGTGGTGGCCGATAATGTGCTCTCGCATTCTCTGACGGACTACATCCATCACGTGCGCAAGATTCCCCACGCCGAGTCCGTGACCCTACCTATTGGCAAGGGACTGGAAATGACTCGCCTGCCGTGACCCAAGCCACGGATCTCCGTCTCGCGGCGATTCCGTGTGGCCCCAGGGCTCGTTTTGTCCCGTACGCGAAGCCAAGTTAATCCGTGTCGTCCTGCACCAGGGCAAAACCTGCTTCCAGCCACTCCCCCACCGGCTGGCACCACACAACATCGGCATAAATCTTTCCCCATGGATAGGTCACTCGCACCCTGGAGCCGATTTTCAAGGGCGAGTTGCCGCAGAAGCGAATGCGGAAGCCTGTCTGGCTTGCGCCCATCAGTTCCGCCCGAATTACGGTGTCAGCGGGATGGAATCGTAACTCCAGCTCTCCCTTTGCAGGCCCTCGTTCCGCGTGCCTCCTAAGCCTGCCGGTCGCGTCGGAGATTTGTGGTCCCATAAGAGCCTCCACAGGACGTACCGCTGACTTGGATGCAGAAAAAGGACGCCCATGTCTCATGTTTGCGGTTGCCGGGCAAAACCGGAACGAGTCCGTCCGACTACCTGCCTAGCTTGCCTTTCGGCTTCTTCCCTGTGTGGCGGTGGTCGTATTCCAGCCGAATACGCTCATACCGTTTTGCGAGCTTCCCCAACTCCTCGTCGGATAATTTCTCAATGTCGATCATCTCGTTGTGCGCCGAATGGACGCTCCGGATCAGTTCGTCCAGCTTCAGGTGAATGGCGCGGGCATCACGGTTTTGCGTGTTTTGGATGAGGAACACCATCAGGAAGGTAACAATGGTCGTGCCCGTATTGATGACCAGTTGCCAGGTGTCGGAATAATGGTGCCGCGGGCCCAGCAAACCCCACACGAAGACAGCAAAAGCTGCCAGAACAAATGCAAATGGCGAGCCGACCCATCCCGCGACTGTCGTCGCGCCCATGCCAAAATAAGCGCAGAATTGCGTCCAAGCCTTGCCCATCGCCTGCCTCCCGCCCAAGTACCCGCTAGTTGGATTCAGGGGGCCTCAGGCTGGGCTGCTTTCGATTACGAGAGACTGACTCAGCCGAATGGCTGGGACCGGCTTCGCGCGGCCACAAAAGTGGGCCGGCTCAAAATGCCGCCCGGGTCGCGTCGCTGCCTGGGACGTTTTTTAGAATTTGGCTCCGGGAAGTGGTTTAGTTCAGCGTTTGCGGTGTTTGCCGCGTGGACTTCTTACTCTTCCGGCGAAAGGGACAGACACGGGGACACATGTAGTGACAAGAAGGCTTGCCCTCGTGTGCCTGGGGCGACGGGGGATTAAATAATAAGGAGGCCCCTTCGGAAAATCTTCCCAAACCCAGCGCCATTGCCACATCAAAAGAGCCATTTCGAGTTGCGTCGTCGAGACGCTCGAAAATATAAAAATCGGCCGGGCTATTAAACCCCTGGGGCTTGGATTTGAATGTCTTACCTCCACGGGTTGTTAGCAAAAGTCAACATTTCGGCATGGCTTCTTGAAGCATGAACCTAAGAACCAGCCAAACGGCTCACAAACAAGAGCGTTCTTGAACATTCGCCTTGATAGGGGTACGATTCCGGTCCTTGGGAGGCTGCGTCATGCTTCGTCGCGCTCTGCTGTTTTCGCTCGTGCTCGCCTCCTTCGCCGTCCCAGCCTGGGGCGATTCTATTGGCTTTGAAATTTCCGATCTGCAAGTCGGATACTATCCCAATTTCGTTGACTATTCTCCGGGAATGGTGGTACAGCCCGCCTTTATTGCTAATTCCGCTTTTGTTTTTTATCTGCAGTTCACTGGAACCGTTACCGGCTCAGGAATTTCATTCCCCGACGTCGGTGTCTTCTGGAAATATAGCGTCTCATTTCCTGACATCGAGGGCACTGGATTTGTGTATGCGCTAACCGCCGATGAAGGTACGCATTTCTATGGGGCCTACAATGTGCCAGTGGCGTATACAAACCTCTACGAGGATGTAGCTGGACCATTTTCGACGCTCCGTGTCACCATAGAAGGAGTGAAGTGTTTCTACCCTGAATGCTCGTATCCAACACTTGGGACAAGCTTGGCAGATCTTGGTTCATACGATTTTACGGTCCCGACCCTCCCCGCGCCTGAGCCGTCTTCCTTGGTGCTACTTGGTTCGGGTGCCATCGCCATTGCCGGTTCTGTGCGCGGGCGTCGTAAGAAGAAGCCGACCACAAAGACGACCTGAAAGCCAGCATCCCTAAGTCCAAGAATTTCCGACCGCCGCATTCCCGCAGTTACAGCCAACCCAACCGCAGGCCGCAGTCGTCCCACAGCACTAGAACCGGCGGCCAAAACGCCGCCGCCAGAAGCCGATCATCGCCAGCCCCGAAGGAAGGAGGAGCAGAGTGGACGGTTCAGACACCGGGCTTGGCACAGATTGGAATGGCCGCTCCCGGGGCGTCAAAGCGGGTTTGAAGCTGTTCCTGAAACTCCTTGACGCTCTCCGCTACACTCCGCCCCGCCGTGTCAATTACGATGTGCTCGCGACTCTATGGGTCGTACTCCCGCAAGATGACTTTTTTTCCACGGCCCAGAACCCCTCAAACCTAAGGGCCATCCACTTTCGCGCTGCTTGCCCACCGAGGATGATGATGCCAATTCGGATGAGAGCTATGCCCCAACGGAGATCCGCCAGTACGGCACTGCCTATCCAAAGAAAGAAAAGGCCCATCCGGCTGCATCTAGCCTATGCGCTATGCTTCTTTCGTCTGTCACGATCCCCTCCTTATGCGGAGGTGCCCGGCCCGCAGAAGTACATTATTGCCCGATAAGTTCGCTCTGCTCCCGCAACATGGCGACGATCTGGATCAATTGGTCTCTGTAGTTCCGAGGTCCTTCCCAAACTCCTGGTATTGCTTCTGCCAACGTGACATCGCCTGTTCGACTTGGCGGGTTCGATTGGCCAAACGCTTCGCGCTGGGCGTTGTTGAATCTAATTCTCCGTCTAGCGATTGCTGATGAATCCTAAGCTGCTCCCGCTCACGTTCCAGGAGCTTTAGGCGACTCTGGAGCTGTTCGCGCTGCTCTTCGGTCAAGCCCTGCCGCAACCGCTCCATTGCTTGATCCATTGTCTGCGTCTGCTCGCGAATCTGGTCTCGTTGTTGGCGCATATTGGAAATGTCGGGATTTGCGCCCGACGCGGTGCGGGCCATTGCCTGTATCCGATCATGGACTTGTGCGGCAGTTCGATCGCATGTTCCGTACTGGCCCTTCTGGGCCTCGGTTGCGTGGATTCGCTGACGCTGCCGTTCTGTCTGACTTTGTCCATTTGGTTGACTCTGCCCCCGCCCCTGTCGGGGGCCCTGCTGTCCCTGGCCCGACATTTGCCCAGGCGGCTGACCTTGTCCTTGGCCCTGGCCTCCCCCACCTCCACCACGCTGGGCGAGCAGCGGGCTACAGAGCACTACCAAAACTAAAAGCGCTGTGAACTTTCTCATCGAAAATTCCTCTAAAACCATCATTCCTTCAATAGCGGGTTACGGCTGTGATCGTCATCACAACCTGCAGTGCCTCGAATCACCTGTCAGCCAGCTGTTATGCAGCTATGCTGGGGTTTCGTTAGGATCGGCAGAGAGGAAAGAATGACGTTTCGATACGGGTTTGAGCGACAACTCCACGGACGTTCTTTTGATCAGGTATTGGAGAACCTCAAGCAAGCTCTGAAGAGCGAAGGCTTTGGTGTTCTGGCTGAGATCGATATCAGGGATACACTTAAGCAGAAACTTAATGTGGATTTTCGGCCATATGTCATTCTGGGCGTATGTAATCCGCCACTCGCGTACAAAGCGCTGCAAACGGAAAAGCATATTGGCTTGTTGTTGCCTTGCAACGTAGTTGTACAGGAAACGCCGGTGGGAATTCTGGTGTCTATCGCTGATGCGCAGGCGATGTTCACCTTGATCGATAATCCTGAAGTCAAGCCAGTGGCAGAGGATGCGAATGAGCGACTCCGACGAGTCCTCGCGTCCTTGGAGTGAATGCCAGGACTAAAAACACGAAATAACGGGTGGCGAAAATCGCAACGATAGGAAGGTCTTAGCGAAGCTGAACGCGAACACCCTCCTGCAATTGATTCGAAGGGTACAGAATCACTTCCTCTCCAAGTTGAAGCCCATCCAGGACCTCAGCTTCGATTTGATTTCGGTGTCCAATCTTGACGATGCGCCGACGCGCACGTCCTCCCACCACAACGAAGACGCTCCACTGCTCACCTTCACGAAAAGCGGCGCTGCCAGGTATCTTCAGGACGTTTGAACTGTCCCAGGTGACGATATGAGCTTCCACGCGATAGCCACCCTTCAAATTCTCCGGCGGGTCAACGAAATCGATGATCACATTAACGCGTTTTCCCTCGACTCCGAGTGCAGAGATCTTTGTGAACCCCGCAGGTTCCACAAGCCGCACCTTGGCGTGCAAAGGATGATCCCCGCCCCAACCATCGAGAAAAACGGTCGATCCGGGCCTGATGCCGACGGCGTCCGTGGTGAGAACGTCGGTGACAACTTCGATCTGCGCGGGGTCGCCTAGGAATGTACTGGAAAGCTGCTGGGAGGAAGCTGAGAGGCCCTTAGAGGGCTGGGTTTGGATCGCGCCGACCCGAAGTGGTCATGTTGAGCCGTCGAGTCTAAAGAAACAGCACACGAAGGCGTTGCGGCTTAGCGGGGTTCGCCCGTTCGTGCTTTACAGCTTCCGTCACACCTTTCTTACCCGCTTGGGCGAGAGTGGTTGCGATGCTTGGACGCTTGCACGCATTGCAGGTCACAATTCGATAAGCATTTCCAGCCGCTACGTTCACTCCTCGGAGAGCAATAAATCACTTGGCTAACCAAGGAGACCACGTGAAAACTGACAATGCCGTGACAGGGCGCTGGCAAATGACATGGGGGTTTGAGGTTATTGCAAGTGGCCCTCGGATATCCTATCCACCATTCCTGGTGCGGGTGGTTCCACCGTTCGATGCCAGTCGAGATCAAGCGGGAGAGTGTACCTGTGAGCTCTGCCGCACATCTCACACCGGAGATCAAGATGAGCTGGTCCATCTGTAGGTTTTTCTACGAATGGTTCGCCCTGATACTTTCCAGCATAGCGCAGCGGCATAATGGCGGAACATCCGTTTGTTTTGCAGCGCACAACCCAGTAAGCATGCTCATCCATGGCGCCGCGAATTATACGCTTCCATAGGGGGTCACCCCGAGCTTCATCTTCTCTAGCGCCTGTCCCATCTTTTGTGCATGGGCCTTATCCCAGAATGACAAGATCCATTTCATGCTGGGAGGAGCAGTGAGGTGTCGTAGCAGGGGCAGGAAATCATAGCGTTTGCCATTGAATCTTCGGTGAGCTTCATAGCGCACCAAAGACGAAATGAAATCTGCTGCCTGCAGAGGAACGAACACATCGTCGTTGGCGAAGGTCAGGGCAACAAGTGATTCTCGCGCTGATTGTTCTATTCTGCACATTCTCCGATAAAGCTTGTAGCAATTCAAAGCAGTACTCTCGTCGTCATCGCAAACAATGCTGATCTTATCTCCATCGGGAATGTACTTAATCACCCCCAAGACGCCCTGCATAAAGGCGAGATAATGTGGGTCGTCGCTGCCGCCAAGTCTTTTCTTTGCTTCAACCGAGAGGGCGCTATAAGCATCCACGTCAATGGCAATGGCTATGCCGACCTCCGCATATTCCCGAATGCAGTCTGCAAATGGTTTCAGCGCCTCGATTCTCTCCTGTGGAGATTGTGCCTTGATTTGGGGGCTCAGTTTAACGTTGATCCGCAGCGCCCGCTTCATTGTCAGAGAAGGGAGTTCATATCGACGCAGCAAGCGTTCCCATTCATCACTGAACTGCCGCATTCGCCCAACTTCGGCGGCCAGCCCACAGAATGAAACCACCTTGTGATCTTTGAATTTTCCGCTTTCATCGAGAAACGCTTGGAATACGGCCATAAAAGGCTCTCGGGATCTGGGGGAGATGCTCTCAAGACGGATTGACTTTTGACGGACGTATGACTACCCTCATCTCTGAAGGCTCATACGTGCCACAAAAATCAACCCACCCGAAACCTTCCGCCAAGAATGCAGCGGGTGAGTACGCGAATTTCGAGACCGCCTTAAAACAAATCCTGTCGGTATCGCACGCAGAACTGAAGGCGAAACTTGATGCGGAAAAGCGAGCAAAGAAGCGCAAGACTAAACGCGCTTCTTCTTCCCGCGCTTCAGACGCAAAGGATTAGAAAGCCGTTTCTCCCACCTTGCCGGTTACCTCAGCGAAGGTCAGGCGTTTCCCTGAAATCTGCGAGAGCGCAAGGTTGAAACGGTCCGCATCCTTCATTTCTTTACGGTTGTTGTAGCGAAAACTTTGCTCATCCAAATAGCGGAACAGATGAAACGGCTCTACGCTCACATAGGTTCCGCTGATGCCGCGCTTGAGCAGCGACCAGAAAATTTTCCAGCCCATTGGTATGCACGCGACCGTCAACGTACTTCTCAGCATGGTCAATTACCTGATGGGCATATTCACGGTCCAGGCCACTGTAGGACTGCAGGGCATCGGTATAAAGCGCAGTACCAGCGGCGACGTGGGTTTTTACCTGTTCCTGCAAGACTTTCTTGCGGCGGTTCTCCACAACCACGGTGCGGACGTTTCCGCCGCGCTCAAGAATGCCCATGACGGCGGCTTTGTCTTTGCCGCCGGTTCCGGTGATGCGCCGCTTCTTGGCATCGACGTGCATGTTGCGAGCCTTGCCGCCGATGAAGGTCTCATCGACTTCGACTTCTCCGCCGCCTCCGCCCATCTTCATCATGGAGCCGGATTGCAGAGCCTTGCGGAGGCGATGCAGCATGAACCATGCGGTGCGCTGGGTAACCCCGAGATCGCGGGCGACTTCATAGGAACTGACGCCGTTTTTGCAGTTCACCAGCAGCCACAGAGCGGGAAGCCATTTGGTGAGCGGTACCGGGGAATCCTCAAAGATGGTGCCCAGCTTGACGGTGAACTGCTTATGACACTCTTTGCATTTCCACCGCTTTTGGGTTTTCAGGTAGTAGTGTTCTTTGTGGCCACAGGCTGGACATATGGGGCCTTCGGGCCAGCGCAGCGCGGCCACGGTATCAATACAGACCTGTTCATCCGAGAAATGCTGAATGGCTTGCTGTAAGGTCTTGGGCTGCTGCGCTTTATCTTTCATGCCAAGGATTATGTGCTACAACCCTTGGTTAGTCAAGTGATTTATTGCCCCTCGGAGGGTGTAGTTATGGAAGCCGTTTCACGGTTGGGTGGGCACAATTCTAGGCACACCACGCAAAACGCGCTTCTCCAGACTGGCCGCATCGGAAAGGCAAGTGCCTCACTGCAGGGGGATTAACTGGTCGGGGCGGCAGGACTCGAACCTGCGACCCTCTGCTTAGAAGGCAGATGCTCTATCCACCTGAGCTACGCCCCGATTTCCTGAGCTCATTATACCCAGCGAAAACACCGCCTTGGCGCCAATGCCACACCGCTTCTCAGAAAAAAGTTCTCTGGGTTTGGAGGAACGCAGGCTCGCGAGCCTCTTAGCGCACCGGCTGCTTGTCGCGCCGGAATACCACCTGGAGGTGATCGTTTTCAAGGATGCGCTGCACCTGGTTCCTGGCGTGCACCGACCAGGGTCCGGACTGGTCCAGTCGCAGGTAGGCGCGCCAATGGACCAGAGCGCGGCGGAACTGGCGCATCTTCTCGAAGGCCAGGGCCAGGTTGTAGTGCGCGTCGGCATAGGTGGGCACCAGCAGCAGGGCGGTCCGGTAGGACTGCACTGCCTCTTCGATGCGCCCGGTTTCGTCGAGCACATTCCCCAGATCGAAGTGCGCCAGGGCGTAGCGGGGATCGGCCTCAATGGCCTTACGGTAGTGCGATTCCGCCAGGTTGTAGTCCTGCCGGTTGTAGTAGAGCGTCCCCAGGTTGATATGCGCAGCGGCGTGGCCAGGATCCAGTTCCAGCACCCGGGCATAAGCGGCCATAGCCTCGGCGAGGGTCTGCGGCTCGTCTTCCAGCATCACTCCCCGGGCAAACAGTTCGTTAACGGTTTCCTCCAGCTCGGAGCCTTCCGCCCGGGCCGGAAACGCGCGCTCTTCAGCTGGGGAAAAATCCAACACGAACTGGCCGGCAATGGGCTCCAGCGCATATCCCTGATGGCGGAAGACGAGACGGGAACCGGCGGAGAAAACACCCGCTTCGAGCAATGGGTTTCCGATGCCCGCTACCTGCTTCTGCATGGCCTGCAAGGAACGCTGGATCATGCCCGCGCGCACCCGCTCGTCGCGCAGGTCTCTCACCTTCTTCATCTGCAGGAGATCGGAGAACGAGTAGGGCTCCGCGGCCGGTACCAAGCCCACCTTCTGCCATTGCGCCAACTGCCGTGGCGTGATGTGCAGGATCCGCAGTACGTCCGCTCGACCGTAGGATTCCACTCTGGCCTTCGCCCGACCTCTCATCGATTATTAAAAGCCGCTCACGCCGAGGCAATAGCAAAGTGGCAACAGCTCTGTGGAGAACCCGGATGAACAGTGGAAAGGCGTGGAAAACTACGTCTCCGGCGATCGCCGCCGCCATGGTCTGCTGATTCTTTACGGAGAAGCGCAGCGCATTTAGAATCGCTGAGGGCCGACGTAGCTCAGTTGGTAGAGCAGACGATTCGTAATCGTCAGGTCATCGGTTCAAGTCCGATCGTCGGCTCCAGCCCACCTGCTTCCAATCTGCCTACCTGGTTGGGCTGCGCTCCTCTGCACAACGCTTCCCTTCGATCGTCTGGTTCGTGTTTCTTCGAAAGTCCCGTTGTATCCCCCGTGGGAACCGGTATGTGGCCTCTCGACGGCAAACGAAAAGGCCGCCCGGCAACATGGGCGGCCTTTTCTTCAAGGGAGAATAGTTCCAAACGGAGGATTCCGTCAGAAACTTTTTCTGGCGAAATCTTATGAGCGGGGTGAGAGGGGTGTCAAGAAATTTTTATAAATTAAATCCCTTATTTTTCAATAACTTACATTTTCGACCCGAATTTGGCACGTAGCCCGTAAACTCAGGGAGGAGCCTGAGAAATCAGATCTAACTCGAACAAAACATGGCCTCTGAACCACCTCAGCGGAGGTTAAGTCGGATAATCTCGATGTCCTCCGGGCGATCAAAGACCCGGTCAGGGAAAAGCCTCTTGATCAGCAGGCGGATGCCTCCAAAGGCAACCCCCGCCACGATCGCCAGGCCCAGGATCACCACGGTTAGCACGATCATGGCGACCATCAGGCTACCGGGATTGTCCTTTGCCGTGGGCACCCTTTCGTTCCAGGTCACGTCGGCGTCGAAGTTCACCAGGCCGAGCAGCGACTTGGCATTATCGGGAGAAACGTTGCCCGTAACCACGGCCACCAGGGGACCACTGCGCTTGCTGGCGACGCGGGTCCTGGGAGATTGGTTCGCCTCCCGCACTGGCATGGCCGAGTCAATCGCCTGCAAGCGATCTACGGCGATCTGCGGAGTGGGATAGGAAATCAGCGTCAGGGTGGCGGTGCCCCAATCGGCATGGTACTGCCCGGTGGCGATTTCAGCCCCTGAAGAGAAGTCCACCAGGTCGGCCGGCACGGGAGATCCGATCGCCGCCAATCCCACCGGCCCAGTGACATACCTGGCCGTATTCGGGATGTAGTTCTGGCGAGGCAAATAGGCGGGAAGAATCGGGGGATGCCGGTCCGGGCCCGCTGGCAACGGCAAATCCGAAGCCAGCTCGCGCAGTTCCCCTGCCGAAGTTGCCGTGACTTTGTCGAGGGTAACGTCTACCAGGATATTGCCGCGATAGAACAGCACCCTGGTGTTGGCGGAGCCGGCTTGATCGCCAATGCTCTCGGTCAGCATGTCCTCGGGCTTGTAGAAGGTGAAAGCCCCGTAGGCTCCGCTGGCGTCGTGAAATTGTATGGCCTTGATTTCCAGGTGGCGGTCCGGCTTCTGATAAGTCGCCTGGCGGAAGGACTCGAAACCGTACTCCTTGAGCAGACTGGCATATACCTGGTCGGCATCCGCGGCGCGGCTGCTGACCTTCTCTGGGCCGCTCATTTGCCATCCGGCAAAGGTTGCGGGCAAAACAGTCGCAGCCGTGTCGGCAGCTCTGGCCGGGAACGCCAGCGACATACCCAGAGCGAGCAGCAATGGCAAAAGGAATTTCATCACGAGCGAGACGGAAACCTTCTTATTAGACTACCGTCCCGGGGCGAAAGTTTCCAGCGTTGGCCAGGGGTGGCCGGCCGAAAAGGGGCCCTAGTTAACCGATCCCCGCGCAGCCACCTTGACCCCGCTCAGACCGCTCACATACTTCAAAATGCCCTCGTAAAGGGACTCAGCGATCTTCTGGCGGTAGGCCTCGCTCTTTAGCTTACGGGCGTCGGTGGGATTGCTGACGAAGGAAATCTCCGCCAGAATGGACGGCATATTGGCGCCGATGAGCACAATGAAGGGAGCCTGGCGCACTCCGCGGTCGTGCACCGAGGTGTGCCCGTAGAGTGTCCTCTGCATGGAGCGCTGAACCTGCAGGGCAAACTCGCGCGATTCTTCGATCTTGTCTTTCAAAGCGATCTTCTGCACCAGATCCTGGAGCTCATGAATGGACTTGGATGAAACCGCATTCTCGCGTGCCGCCACCTCCAGCGCATCACGGGAGGTGGTGAAGTTCAGGTAGTAGGTCTCAACTCCCCGCACCGAGCGCGTCGGGCTGGAGTTGGCATGAATGGAGATGAACAGGTCCGCCTGCTGCTTGTTGGCGATGGCAGTCCGGGTCTCCAGCGGGACAAAGGTATCGTCGTCTCGCGTATAGATTACGTCGGCGCCCAAGTCTTCCTCCAGCAGTTTGCCCAGGCGGAGGGCGACATCCAGCACCAGATCTTTTTCCTCGAGACCATTGGGGCCGATGGTGCCGGTATCGTAGCCCCCGTGCCCGGCGTCTACCACGATGCGTCCGATCTTTAATCCCAAGGTGCGGACCAGGGAACGTTCCCCCTCCGCGGTAGGCCGGGCCTGGTGCACTTTCGTGGCTACGGCCGCAGCTTGTTTTTCCTCCCGGTCTGCCGGACTCTTGGAAACTGCGTTAGTCGTCCCGGAAGACTGACCCTTCGCGGAGGCTGTATCGCCGCGAATGTCCACCACCAGGCGCTCAGGATTGGGCAGCAGGAATGCGCTGTAATCTGAGACGGAAGCCACATCCAGCACGATGCGGGTCTGATCGGGCTGATATTGGCCCAGCCGAATCTGTCGCAGGAAACCGTCGTCCACGTCATAGTTCTTGCCCCGCAGCATGGAGGCCAGGCGCGTATTCTTCAGGTCGAAATAGATACGATTGGGACTGTCGATGTGCCCGATCGTATAGTCTACTTCCGAATCCAGATCGATCACCACGCGGGTGTAGTCCGGTGTAGACCAGTGCCGTACCCCGGTGACCAGAACGGGGTGCTCCGATTTACCGTCGCCCGAGGTCTGGGAATTGCTGGCTACGTCCTGTTTGTCCTTAGCCAGTTGGTCCAGTTCGGCGATCTCTTGCTGGGCGTCGTCCGCCAGGTGGTGGTGCGGATATTGCTTCAGAAAGTCCTGGAAGGCGGCTTTGGCGGCACCGGTGTCGCGCAAGTCGTCCTTGTAGATCTGGGCAATGGTGAACAAGGCCTGGAAGCGGTAGCGGCTGCCGGGATACTCCTTGCGTAGAAACTCATATTGCCCAATGGCGTCGCGAAGGTTTTTTTCACGATTGAAGACGCGGCCGGATTCAGCCAGGAGCTCCGCGATGGCGACGACCGCATCGTCCGCCTTGGATGACGTGGGCGCGGTGTAGTACACCTTGCGGTACGTCTCCATCAGATCCACGTAATCGTCCAGGGCGCGGTCCGCGACGGGGCGCCCATTGAGCGCTTCCCGCAGGCGCTCGGCTTTGTCGAAGTATTTGAGCGCCAGCTGCTTTTTTCGAGCCAGGCTTTGCGCTGCGGGCTCCGCGGGTTCCTCATACGCCCGCGCCAGCGGCACAGCCCCGCACAGCATCACCACCAGCAGCCCCACACTACCCACGCGTGCATGCAGGCGCGTGAAACAACCAGCTCGGTTTTGGAAGGTGCGTTGCACGTCATCTGACCTGATCATCGTCCCCTTAGTCACGCTTCCCTCACCGAGCAGCAAGCCATGGGCTTGCCTTACTCGACGTTTGTAATGATCCATCCGCCGCCGGGGTCGTGCGAAATCCGCACTGGCCTCCGCGGCTGGAAGCCCTCCAGCTTGCCGCTGCCGTAGAGCTCCGTGATGCGCTTCACATAGCTCCGCGTCTCGCGAAATGGCGGAATGCCGTTGCTGCGGTTCACCGCGCCTTCTCCGGCGTTGTAGGCCGCCAGCGACAGCCGCAAGTTGCCACCGTAGTTGTCCAGCAACTTCTTCAGGTGCCGGACGCCCGCATCCACGTTCTGGCTGGGATCGAACGGATTTTTCACGTTCAAGCCCCGGGCGGTATCCGGCATCAACTGCATCAACCCCATGGCTCCGGCCCGCGACACAGCATGAGGATCAAAATTCGATTCCACCTTAATCATGGCGCGCACCAGATTGGGATCCACGCCATGACGGCTGGCGGCCTTTTGGATCGCCGTATCCACCGCCGCCTCTGACACCTCGCGCCCCCGGGCCAGGGAGGCATAGTTGGGATTCGCCTCCGCCGCCGAGTCCGCCTTGGACGCCTCCTTAGCCTGCGGCTGCGCAGCAACATATTTCGTTACCTCGCTGGCCGCCGATTGCGCCGCCCGCATGCTTCTGCGGCTGGGCCGCGGCACCGGCTTCCAGCGATGCTCGGTGTTGCTCCAGTAGACGAGCTCTGTCGTACTGGCCGAATCTCCCGGCCTCCCGCCATCATGCGCAGGTCCGCCGGCTTCCGAATTGACAAAGACCGTCCGCCCGTTTTCCTGGACGGCTACGATTTGCGCCCACCCCGGCTTCGGCAACAGCAGCAGCAGAATCCAGGCCGCTAGCAGGCAAATTGTGGTGAGGAAGGATGCCCGGATTCGCGGCGTTACCTCTTGCCAGAAAAGAAGAGGACGCGCGACAACTCGGGCAAACGAAGGTTGGGGGCTGCAACCGGCACGGTTCAGCATGATTTGTCAGGATCCTCTATTAGCGCCGTGCTCGCGGGCACGCGCGGAAGCCTCCGGGGCGGCCATCACGCCGCAGCCTGCAGAGACTTGTTTTCCTAACCCCAACCTGGGCGGAGCTTCGGTCCAGAGCGAGGAAATTATCGCATGCGGGATTAGGGGCAGCAATTGCGGTACGAGCACGGAATCAGAGGAGGAAACAGGCGGAAACGCGGCGATTCGAGGCGTGTAACTGGAAGATTTCCCGGTATTTGTAACCTAAGGACAGCGACCCCTGTGTGTTAGGCTGAAAGAGGACGTCACCCTCTGTAACGTCCAAGTTTTGAGCACTATGCCGGTTGCGCACTCCATTTCCCTTTTGGCACAGGCCGCGTGGACGCAGATCATCGCCCAGGCCGGCTGGATCACTCCCGTGGTCCTGCTGGCCAGTGGGCTAGTGCTGGGCCTGATCGCAGAAAAGATTATCGTTCCGTCTCTCTTGAAGCTGGTCCAGCGAACCCCATGGGAAGCCGACGATGTGATCGTCCGCGCCCTGCGCAATATGCCCTTGCTGTGGTTCTTCCTGGCCGGAGCCTGGGCAGCAGTCAACGCCTCCGTGACCTTGATTCCGCACTGGGAAGGGATGCTCCGGCGAACCCTGCTGGTTCTATTCCTGCTGTCGCTGACCGTCATCACTGCGCGCATCGCCTCCGGACTGGTGGCGCTCTATTCCCTCAAGTCCGAAGGGCTGATCCCCAGCACCACGATTTTTCGCAATCTGACCGCGCTCTTTATTTACGTCATCGGCGTGCTGGTCATCCTGGACTCGCTGGGCATTTCCATCACTCCCATCCTTACCGCCCTGGGAGTTGGCGGTCTGGCCGTGGCCCTGGCCCTGCAGGACACTCTCTCCAATCTGTTCGCGGGACTGCAGATCATTGCCTCCCGCCAGGTGAAGGTCGGGCAATACATCAAGCTGGACTCCGGCCAGGAGGGCTACGTAGCGGATATTCGCTGGCGCAACACGGTCATCCGTGCCCTGCCCAACAATATGATCATCATCCCCAACAGCAAGCTGGCGTCTACGATCACCACCAATTATTACGAGCCGGAAAAGGAAATGTCGGTGCTGGTGCAGGTGGGCGTGAGTTACGACAGCCACCTCGATCAGGTGGAGAAGGTCACCATCGAGGTCGGCCGGGAGGTGATGCACGAGGTGCAGGGGGCCGTGCCTACGCATGAGCCATTCATCCGCTACCATACGTTCGCGGATTCCAGCATCAACTTCTCCGTGATCCTTCGCGGCAAGGAGTTTACCGACCAGTACCTGATCACGCACGAGTTCATCAAGCGCCTGCACCGGCGCTACGGCCAGGAAGGGATCAACATCCCGTTCCCCATCCGAACCGTGTATTTGAAGTCGGACGAATCCAAAGAAAAAGACCTGCCAGCAGAGGACGCAACCAGGAAGGCAGCGGCGGGCGGGGCTTAGGCCTTCCCCTGTGCAGGGACGGGCTTAGGCTCTTGCGCGGCGACGGGCGGGGCTTGCACCGTCCTCCCGTAGCCGGGTCGCAGACCCCGTCTCTACACTGCCTGCTTCACTTCAGCAGCTCTTCCACGACCCCGTAACTCTCATTCAGGGCCGCATCGAGCGCCTCCGGATCTTTTCCTCCGGCTTCGGCCATGTCGGGACGCCCACCTCCGGACCCTCCGACCTTCTCCGCCACCGGAGCAATCACTTTCCCCGCCTGCACCCGGCCAGTAAGATCCTTGGTCACCCCGACGATCAGCGCGACTTTGCCATCAGAGGCCGAGCCCAGCACCACCACGCCGGAACCCAGCTTCTGGCGCAGATTATCAACCAGAGTGCGAAGCTGCGGACGCTCCAGGTTGTCCACGCGGTGCGCCAGCACCTTGATTCCGTGCACCACACGAATCTTGTCTTCCACCGACCGCGTGGTATCGGCGGCGGACTTCATCCGCGCCTGCTCCAGCTCGCGCCGCAGGCGTTTGATCTCCTCATCGCGGGAGTGCAACTCGCGCTCGAGGGCTGTCGCCAGCGAACCTTCGTCTCCCGGGCGCACCAGCCCGCGCGCTACATGCTCCAGTTCATGGTCGGCGCGGAAATGCCGCAGCGAACTCTCACCCGCCACCGCCTCCACGCGCCGCACTCCCGAAGACACGCTGCCTTCGTTGAGAATCTTGATCAGCCCGATCTCGCCGGTGGCTCCGGTATGGGTACCACCGCAGAGCTCGGTCGAAAAATCGCCAATGCGGATCACGCGCACGCGCTCACCGTATTTTTCTCCGAACAGCGCCATGGCATGGTACTCGTGGATCGCAACATCGATGGGCACATCTTCGATCACTTCCACTTTCTGATCGCGCAAGACTTCCTTATTAATGAGGTCCTCAATGTCCTGCATCTCTTCGTCTTCCACGCCGGTGAAGTGCGAGAAGTCGAAGCGCAGGCGGTCGGGCGCCACCAGCGATCCGGCCTGCTTCACATGCTTGCCCAGAACTTCTCGCAAGGCGGCATGGACCAGATGCGTGGCGGTGTGATGGCGCATCGTCGCATGGCGGAGGTTCAGATCGACTACGGCGTCCAGCTTGTCGCCGACGCGGATATCCTCGCGCGCCATCACCCGGTGGGCGCGGACGCCCTGCACCGGCGAGTAGCACCCGGACACCTCGGCCACCACGATGTTATGGTCGTCATCGTAGAACCATCCCCGGTCACCCACTTGCCCGCCGGAGTCGGCGTAAAAAGGAGTGTGGTCGAGGATGATCTCGCCCTCGTCGCCGTGCTTGAGTTCCTGCACGCCATGCCCGGCCTTGATGATGGCCAGCACCGCGCAGCCGCTGGACTCGGTCTGTAAGTAGCCTTCGAAGGAAGTCGGAGCAAGGCTCTGGTAGACAGGGCTGGCCGTGGCCTTGGCCGCGCCTTTCCACGATGCCTGGGCTCGGGTGCGCTGCTCACTCATGGCCTCGTCGAAACCGGCCTGATCGAAAGCAATGCCCTGATCGCGAGCAGCATCGGCAATAAAGTCTAAGGGAAGTCCAAAGGTGTCATACAGCTTGAACGCCTTTGCGCCGGAATACGTGGCGCGGGCGCTGGGGCTTGCCTGCTTGGCAGCGACCAGCGGAGCCAGATCATCCTCCAGTCGCTTGAGCCCGATATCCAGCGTGTGCGCAAAACGCCGCTCTTCCCCTTCCACCACCTTGGCTACACGTTCGGCGCTCTCGATCAACTCAGGATAGGCATCCTTCATCAGATCGCGGACTGCATACACCATCTGATAAAAGAACGGCTGCTTCTGTCCCAGCAGTCGCCCGTGGCGAATGGCCCGCCGGATGATTTTGCGCAGCACATAGCCGCGGCCCTCGTTCAAGGGCAGCACACCATCGGAAATCAGGAAGGTCGTGGCGCGGGCATGGTCGGCAATCACGCGCAGAGAGGCCGCTGAATGAGTTTTTAATTCTTTCTGAACTTCCTTCTCTGCAGACACGCCCGTCAGCTCCGCCGCCCTTTTGATCAACGGCACAAACAGGTCCGTATCGTAATTTGACGTAACGCCCTGCAGGACGGCGGTGACCCGCTCCAGGCCCATGCCGGTATCAATGGACGGCGCGGGCAGCGGGTTCAGAGTTCCGCCGGCGTCGCGGTCGAACTGCATGAACACCAGGTTCCATATCTCGACATAGCGTCCGCACTCGCAGGGGAAATGGCAGTCGGTGTGGCCGTGTTCGCTCGCGGCGGGACCCATGTCGTAGTGGATTTCGCTCGAAGGGCCGCAGGGGCCGGTATCGCCCATCTGCCAGAAATTGTCTTTCAATCCCATGGCGAAAATGCGGTCCCCGGCCACGCCCTGTTCGTGCCAGTAGCCCTCCGCTTCGGCATCACGCGGGACGCCGCCTTCGCCATTGAAGATGGTGACGTAGAGCTTGTCCTTGGGCAGGCCGAACCACTGAGGCGAAGTAATCAGATCCCAGGCAAAGGCGATAGCCTCGCGCTTGAAGTAGTCTCCAAAGCTGAAGTTGCCCAGCATCTCAAAGAACGTATGGTGCCGGTTGGTGAAACCGACGTTTTCCAGGTCGTTGTGTTTACCCCCGGCGCGAACGCATTTCTGCGAGGTGGTGGCGCGCCGGTAGTCGCGCTTCTCCAGGCCAAGGAAAACGTCCTTGAACTGGTTCATGCCAGCATTGGTGAACAGAAGGGTGGGGTCGTTGGCAGGCACCAGAGAGGCCGAGTGCACCTCACGGTGTCCATGCTGGACGAAAAAGTCCAGGAACTTGCGGCGAATATCCGAACCGGTAGGCATGAGGAATGTGAGTGGCAACTTCGCCGATTTTGTCGTTCTCTCTCCGAAAGACCGCGCGCGCCTATGCCTCTGCTCCCCGGAAGTGGGGGAGCCAGGCGAATGCCGCGAGAACAGCGGGCCGCCAACCGCCTATTTTAGCAGCCACTTTGCTTTCGTCTCCGCCAGCGCGGTTTCGCCTTCCCATTCGGTTTGGTACTATGGCCCACCGGCCTCGCGCGATTGTAAGGGAAGCCGGTCCAGCGCATGCTATCTGCCTGACCGCTTCTCACTTCGGTGGCAGTTTGGCGCGCCCGGGCAGTACAAAATGTCGTCCCTACCCAGCAATCACGATCAGACAGCGCGCGTCCTCGCAGAACGTCTCCGCCTTGCCGAGCGCGTGGGAAAGATCGGCATGTGGGAGTGGGACATTGCGGCCAACCGTCTCACCTGGTCGGAAGAGGTCTACCGCATCCACGGCCAGGACCCGGCCACATTCGTCCCCGACTATGAAAGCTGGCAGGCCCTCCTCCATCCGGAAGACTGCTCGCGTGTGATCGCCGAAATTCAGGATGTTCTGAGCAACGGCAAGAAGTACTACGTGGAGTTCCGGGTGGTGTGGGCCGACGGCAGCATTCACTGGCTCACCACCCGCGGCGGAGCTGAATACGACGCCCATGGCCGACCCGTCCGGATGATCGGACTTACCTTCGACATCACGGATCGCAAACTCGCGGAAGAAGCTCTGCTGCGCAAAGAGCAGGAGTTGCGCATTATTACCGACGCTCTCCCTCTACGGATTGCCTACGTCGACCGCGACCTGCGCTATCGCTTCCTGAACCGCGCCTACGAAAATTGGGCGGACCGTCCCGCTGCCGAACTCCTGGGCAAAGCAGTGCGGGAAGTCCTCGGCGGCGAGGCCTGCGAGAAAGTCTCCTCTCACATGTTGCGTGCACTGGCCGGGGAGGAGGCTTTTTTCGAAATGGAGCTGGACTCAACCTCGGGCCTGGCCCGGCGCCGAATGCAGATTTCCTACATTCCGGATCGCAATGCCGCGGGCGATGTGCAGGGCTTTTTCGCCGTGGAGCAGGATGTGACCAACCAGCATCGCGCCGAACAGGCGCTGCGCCGGGCGGAAAAGCTTGCCGCCGCGGGCCGGCTGGCCGCCACCATCGCGCATGAGTTGAACAATCCCCTGGAGGCGATCACCAATCTCGTATTCCTTGCCATGGCCGATTCCGCAGCTCCGCCCGGCATGCGGCAGTACCTTGCTCTTGCCGAACAGGAACTGCGGCGCGTCCATCACCTGGTCAACCAGACTCTGGGGTTCTACCGTGACCTCTCCCGGCCCATGGACGTGGACTTTCACAAGCTCGTGGGCAACGTGGTCTCCGTGCATGCGCGCAAGGCCGAAGCTCGCGGAGCCCAGATCAGCATGCAAATCGATCCCCAGGCCAGGCTCCACGGCGTCGCCGGCGAACTTACGCAGGTGTTTTCCAACCTGGTTTCCAATGCTCTGGACGCCATGAGCAACGGTGGAACGGTGCGCATCGAAGTGCGTTCTGGCGGACGTGGCGGTGTGCGCATTTATATTGACGACAACGGCAAGGGCATCCTTCGCGAGGCTGGCCTGCGGCTATTCGAACCGTTCTTCACCACCAAGAACGATGTGGGCACCGGCCTGGGACTGTGGGTAACCAAAGAGATCGTGGAGAAGCACGGAGGCAGGATCCGCTTCCGCAGCCGCACCCAGGGCCCCTATCGTGGCACGCTGTTTTCTATCACCCTGCCTTCAGAATGGAGAGCGCCGGTCCAGGAAGCCGCAGAAGAAAAGATGGCAGCAGAGCACTGAGTCAGGTCTGCGTCTCGGTTTCCGCTTCGGACTCAAGCGAGCTGAGCACCTCGTCGTCTACATCCCACTTCTTCAGGATGGAAAGAATGGTTTGCGAACGAAATCCCGCGCGCAGCAAGTTTCGAAATACGCGCGCGGCCTGCTTCTGGTTCACCGGTTTGGCCATGCGCTTGCGCTTGAGGTAGTCGCGTGCCAGTTTCTCTTCGTTCACTCCAGCGTAGGCAGCGGAAACGGTGGTGTCGATCACATCCGGGTGCACTCCGCGGGACTTCAGGTCCGAGATCACGCGCTGGCGTCCGAACTTGCTGTTTTCCTTGCGCAGCGATGCATAAACGCTGGCGTAGCTGGAGTCGTTGAGGTAGTGCTGCTCTTTGAGCCGGGCGATGACCACGTCGATCAGCAGTTCGGGATCGGGGTGGTTCTTTCCCACGCGCTGCCGCATCAGGCGTTTCAGCTCGGCCACGGAACGCATGCGGCGACCCAGCGCGAGCACGGCGTATTCGTAGAGTGCGGCTTCGTTCCAGCTTCTTGCGGCACGCTGAAAGGGCATACGGATGCACTGTAACGCAAATGCCTCCCGTATGGAGATTGCTTTCCCGGCAAATGCCTCTTCTATCTCCCGAAACTGGGGGACATGTGCATCTGCTCGCGAGTGGAGTCGGCCGTGCCGCTGATGCCCTGCACGCGCAGCTTGAAGTCGTCGGGATTGGAAGCGTTCTCCAGGGCGACTTCGTAGGTGATCAGGCCCTGCGAGTACAGATCGTAGAGCGACTGGTCGAAAGTCTGCATGCCGTACTGCGAGGTGCCCGCGGCCAGTGCTTCCTTGATCATGCGGGTCTTCTCCGGAACTACCAGACATTCGCGCACGAAGGGAGTGGAAATGAGCACTTCAACAGCGGGAACGCGGCCTCCCTCGTCGTCGCAGCGCTTGACCAGGCGCTGGCTGACCACGGCGCGCAGGGTGGCGGCCAGCTGCAGGCGGACCTGCTTCTGCTCCGGCGGAGGGAACACGGAGATGATGCGGTTCACCGTTTCCACGGCATCGAGGGTGTGCAAGGTGGAGAACACGAGGTGTCCAGTTTCGGCGGCGTGCAGCGCTGTCGAAATAGTTTCCAGGTCGCGCATTTCGCCCACCAGAATTACGTCCGGGTCCTGGCGCAGGCTGGCGCGCAGGGCGGAGGCGAAGGAAGGCGTGTCCACTTCCACCTCGCGCTGGTTCACAAAGCCTTTTTTGTCGCGGTGCAGGAATTCGATGGGATCTTCGATGGTGATGATGTGTTCGGGGCGGGTGGAGTTGATGCGGTCGATCATGGCCGCCAGGGTGGTGGACTTGCCGGAACCGGTAACACCGGTGACCAGCACCAGGCCGCGAGCTTCCTCGCAGATCTGCTCCACGATGCGGGGCATGTAGAGCTCATCCAGAGGACGAATCTTGGTGGGGATGACGCGCAACACCAGTCCGACATTTCCGCGCTGCTGGAAGACGTTCACGCGGAAGCGGCCCAGTCCGGCGACCCCGTAGGCCATGTCGAGCTCAGCGTTCTCCTTGAACTTCTGCTTCTGCCGGTTGGACATCATGCTAAAGGCCATGCTCAGCATGTCTTCGGCAGTGACGCGAGTCATATCGCTCAGGGGCACAAGCTCGCCATCGACCCGCACGTGAGGATAGTTCCCCACTTTCAGGTGAAGATCGGAGGCCTTGCGCTCCATGGCGATACGCAGGAGATCGTCGATCTGCATGGTTTTCCTTTGACAACTGCCAGTGGGGCGAACGTACCACGGAGGGGGTCAAGGGGCAATGTAGCCAAGGGTTCATAACGGGAATGAACCATGGTGCGCGGGAAGCGGGAAAACAGCAGGACTCTTTCAGGAATGCGCGGGGTACCCCCTCCTTTGGACAAATCTTCAAAATATTCAACTTAGCGGGGAAGGCTTGGCAAAATATTGGGGGAAAGTCAAGGGAAAGCATTGAAAAGAAAAGAGTTTTTACTGGGAGCGGCTGCGAGGGCGGCGCGAAGGCAGATATGGGACACCCGGCGTGGGGCTATCGAGCGCGGGAAGCAGACTGAAAGCCACTTCTGCCTGTGAGTTGGAAACACGGAACACCGAGATTCCTCGTCGCGCTTTGGGTCGCCCTCCGGGCTTCCTCGGCGCTCCTCGGAATGACAAAGTGAAAAAGGGGACGGCTTAAATCGCAGGTCTGAAGACCTGCGCCACCGGTTGAAGGAACCGGGTCTGGCAAAACCGGACAGATATGGGGCACAAGCGCACCCGCGGGATCGGCTCAGGCGCCGACCGGCTGCTTGACCGGGACAGGCGTGAACCAGTTGTGGCGGTCGGGCGCATTGCCGCTGACGATGCCGAAGAATTCCTTCTGAATCTGGCGGGTGATGGGTCCGAGGTTGCCGTTGCCCACGGTGATCTTGTCCACGGAGCGAATCGGGGTGACCTCCGCCGCGGTGCCGGTGAAGAAGACCTCGTCGGCGATGTAGAGCATTTCGCGCGGAATCATCTGCTCGACCAGGGGAATGCCCAGGTCGCGGGCGAGCTGCATGACGGCATCGCGGGTAATGCCGGGGAGCACCGAGTTGCCCAGCGGCGTGGTCATGAGCGTTCCATTGCGCACCACGAAGATGTTTTCCCCCGAGCCTTCGCTCACGTAGCCGCTGGTGTCAAGGGCAATGCCTTCCACGTAGCCGTTGAGGATGGCTTCCATCTTCATAAGCTGGGAGTTCATGTAATTGGCGCCGGCCTTAGCCATGGCGGGCAGCGTGTTGGGCGCCAGGCGGTTCCACGACGACACGCAAACATCCACGCCCTCTTCGGGATTGCCCAGGTAGCGTCCCCAGGGGAAGTTGGCGATGTAAACATCGACCGGCGTGTTCATGGGATTGACGCCCAGCTCGCCATAGCCGCGCACAATAATGGGGCGCAGATAGCAGGGCCAGACGCCGTTAGCGCGGACGAGATCGCCCAGGCGCCGTCACCAGTTGCTCGCGAGTGTAGTCCACCGGCATGCGGTAGATTTTCGCCGAGTTCAGCAGGCGGTCCATGTGCTCGCTGGCGCGGAAGATGGCAGGACTGTCCTTGGGAGCGTAACAGCGGATGCCTTCAAAGACCGCCGACCCGTAATGCACCACGTGGGACATCACATGAAGCGTAGCTTCCTGCCAGGGAATGAGTTTCCCGTTTTTCCAAATCTTGTCGGTAGTTTGAATGGCCATTGCGCGGCTCTCCTGAAACTGGCGTCCTCACGCCGACCACTCGAAAGTGGATCTGCTTAATTTATAGCGCATGGAGTGCGAATGCTTATAAATGAAGCGTGCGGTGCAGTATCAGAAAAAATTATAACCGAGCCGGGAAAAGGGCGATTCCGCAAAAACCTGCACAGAGGAATCAGAGTTTCAGGCTCAAGGACTCCCGCCGCCGAGGTACGGAACACAGAGGATTGGGAAGGGCGGACGGATGTGGGCACCCATCCCCAGATGCCTCACCCAGGAATCAGGCCTGCAATCAGAGGCCTGCGCCGGAGGTGCTGCTGGCGGCGGCTTCGGACTGTTGCGCCTGAACCTGCGCGGGCGCCTGGTCCTTCAAATGGGAGTCGCTTAACTGAGGCTGGGCGGAGGCCAGGTTGCGGGCGAGTTTGCCGCGACCGGGGACCTGATCGCCGCGAAAGAAGCGCTCGGGATCGCGCGACATCACTGCCATAGCCTCATAGGGCCGGCTGTAGTCGTTGCGGGCGTTCCAAAGCAGGAATCCCAGTCCGTTCTTCTCCCGCGCCACCCGGATTTGCAGCTCGACGTATTCGGGCGAGTAGGTTTTGGTGCGCCAGCCGAAAGCCTGCAGCCAAGGGCGAATCACCACGCCGGTGCCGGCCGTGATCTGTTCAAACTTTTGCATGGAACTGCCGATGAAGTGCTCAGGGGCGTCGCCAGGCAGGCGATAGCCGTCCATGCCGAAAAAGTGCGAGGGGTAGATCATGGGCGAAAGCACGTCGCAGTTCCGGGCCATGTGGGGAATGTCCTGGCCGATGCTGGCGACATCCACGGGACGCTGCCAGGCCACGACGCCGAACACGTCGAGCGAGAACAGGACGCCCATGGGCTTGAGCTGGCGGTAGGCGCGGGAGACGAAGTCGGTGATCACGTCGGAACGGCGCCAGCCGGGATGCTCCTGCTGAAAGGCGAACTGGGCATCGGCCTGATCGCCCTCGGCGGGAAAGCGCACATAGTCGAACTGGATTTCATCCACTCCGGATTTGGCTGCCGAACGGGCGAGCTCAATGTTGAAGTCCTGCACCTCGCGGCGGGAAGAGTCCGTCCAGACCAGCTTGCCGTTTTCTCGCCAGGGCTGGCCGGTGCTGCGGGAACGGACGGCCAGCTCGGGATGGCGGGCGACCATGCGTTGGTCTTTGAAGATGGCGACGCGGCCGATGGCAACCATGCCCTGCTGGTGCAGCCAGTGAGTGTACTTGGCCAAATTGCGGATGGTGGGGCCGCGCGGCGCGGAGGCATTGAGAGAGTTGTCAAAGGGAATATTGACGATGCCGTCACTATCCTTGATATCGAAGACCACGGCGTTGCCGCCCACCGAGCGCCAGCGGCGGACCAGGTCGAGCCCGCGCGCGCTGCCGGCCATGATGCCGGTGAGGTAGATGGCCCGAACTTCAAAGTTGCTGGAGATCCCGAGGGGCTGCTCGCTGGTGGGGGCATCGATGCCAGGGATGCGCAGAATCTCGCCTGCCTTCAGGTAGACCTTGGGCACGCCGGGGTTAGCAGCGCGGATCTCGGCTTCCAGTTCCGAGCCCGTCATGTAGGAACTGGCGGGCAGAAAACGATGCACCAGTCCAGGCATGGTTTCTCCCCGCTGGGCGGTGTGAGTGACGGTGGCGCCCAGAGATTGAGAGTCCAAGGCCTCGGAGCCGGGGCGGACGGAGCTCTCGGTGGTCCGCTCGGCAAGGGCAACAATTTTGCCGCCTTGGGTGGACGAGGGCTCTTGCCATACCGGCTCCGATGCAGGCTGAAGCCGGAACGCCGGGGCAGGTTCTGCCCGGGCTGATTGGGAGGCTTTGGGCTTTTCCGCAGCGAAAGCCGTCGTTTTCGTCTGCAACGCCCGTTTGGCGAACGGAGAAAACACGACGAGAATCGCCACTCCCAGAAGCGTGAATGCAATGGTCCAAGCCAGGGGCGCGCGCAGGCGCGAGGTGCATGAGTTCACAATAGATCGGAAGCTAGCATCTGATTTCCCAAGGCCACAAATGACGGACGGGCCATGTACGTTTGCGGGAAAAACAGGTTGGACAAGGCGGGAAAGATCTGGATGGAAGTCCACGTATCGTGAAGCGGGGCAAACGCATCTAATCTTTGCAGAGGTTGGGAAGCAGAGCGAAAAAATCACGCATGCACAACTTAATGCAACGCTTTCCCATCTCAATCCAAATGCATGTTCCTGCTCGGCGGGAACAATCCCGTGGAAGTAAGGGATTATGAAAACCGGTCTTAACGCAACACTCGACCCTTCTCGCCGGAGCTCGGAAGCGCTGGAATTCGAAGGCGCGTTGCGCCGCCGGATCGTGGGACAAGATCAGGCCGTAGAGAAGGTCACGGAGATTTACCAGATGTTCCTGGCGGGGCTGAACGCCCCGGGACGCCCGGTGGGCAACTTGCTCTTTCTGGGGCCAACCGGTTCGGGGAAAACGCGAGTAGTGGAGTCGGTGTCGGAAGCGCTGTTTGGAGAGTCGCGAGCCTGCATCAAAATCGACTGTGCGGAATTCCAGCACTCTCACGAAATCGCGAAATTGATCGGATCTCCTCCGGGGTATCTGGGACACCGGGAAACGCATCCGCTGCTCACCCAGGAAGCGCTCAACCAGTGGCACACGGAAAAGCTGAAGCTTTCCCTGCTGCTGTTCGACGAAATCGAAAAGGCCTCCGACGCGCTGTGGCAATTGCTGCTGGGAATTCTAGATAAGGCCACCCTGACCCTGGGCGACAACCGCCGGGTGGATCTATCGCAGTGCATGATCTTCATGACCTCGAACCTGGGGGCGACGGAGATGACCGACCTGATGAGCGGCGGCATGGGCTTTTTCCAGAAGCCGGGGGCGATCGACAGCGGCTTCGACGACAAAATTACGCGCACCGCTCAGGAAGCGGCCCGGCGGAAGTTTTCGCCGGAGTTCATGAACCGCATCGATAAAGTGGTGGTGTTCAAGACGCTGCGTTCCGAGCACCTGGAGAAGATCCTGGAAATTGAACTGGGGATGGTGCAGCAACGCATCCTGCAGGCCACGGGAAACAAGCAGTTCGTCTTCACCTGCACAGCGAAGGCAAAGCAATTTCTGCTGGAAGAGGGGACCGATCCCAAGTATGGGGCAAGGCACCTGAAACGCGCCATTGAACGGAACGTGGTGTTTCCTTTGGCGAACCTGGTGGCGACGGGGCAAATCCGGCTGGGAGACTTTATCCGCATCGACCTGGGGCAGGAAAACCGCATGGTATTCGTCAAAGAAGCGGAAGGAGCCCTGGTCCCTGTGCTGCTGGAGAAATACGGTCCTGAGTTCGCCGCGCCAACGGCGGCACGGGCGGCGCGCGGAGTTTCGCGCAGCCGGGAACTCGGCGCCAGCCACACTTTGGACAAATAGCGCCGCTCGCCTCATCCTCCTGCCCGGCTTAAAGCGCCGGGCTTTTTTTTGCATTCAGTTGCGGATCCGCGATGCGGGCTGGTTGGGCCCGGCATCAAATGTAGGGCACTGTTTTGAGCGCAGGTTTCTGGTATCTTCCGGGCTGGCGTCTGCAACGGCTCAACACCGGCTGAAAGGAGATTCCCGATGCATTCTGGAATGCGTTCTGTGACGCACGGACGGGTGCGCTCCCGCCTGATGGCGACGCTTCTGGCGCTTTCCCTCGCCGTGCCCGGCAGTCTGCTGGCAGCTCCGGCTCAGAGCCGGGGGTCGGCGCCCGTGGTTCCCCAGCCCACGGGATTTAATGTTTTCTCGCAGCAGCAGGACGTCCAGTTAGGACAGCAGTATTCGCAGGAAGTGAACAAGCAGATGCCGGTGTTGCCGGAGAGCGATCCGCTGACGCAATACGTGCAGCGGATTGGGCAAAAGCTGCAGGCGCAACTGCCGCAGAATCCCTACAAGTACAGTTTCCACGTGATTCAGCAGAAGGATATTAATGCCTTCGCGCTGCCGGGCGGGCCGGTTTACGTGAATGTGGGGACGATACGCGCGGCCGATAATGAGGCCGAACTGGCGGGAGTGATCGCTCACGAGATGTCCCACGTCTATATGCGGCACTCGACGCGCCAGGCCTCCAAGCAAGTGCTGGCAGAGGTGCCTCTGGCGGTGCTGGGAGGCCTGGTAGGCGGCAGCGTAATGGGCCAACTGGCGCAGTTGGGGATTGGCTTCGGGCTGAATTCGGTGTTTCTGCGGTACTCACGCGAGGCAGAATCGCAGGCCGACTCGGTGGGTGCGGTGCTGATGTACAAGGCGGGCTACAACCCGAGCGCCATGGCGGACTTTTTCCAGAAACTGGAAAAGGACGGCGGCGCCAACGGTCCGCAGTTCTTCAGCGATCATCCCAATCCCGGCAACCGGGAAGAAGCAATTCGGCAGCAGATCGCCAGCTATCCGCCCAAAGGCTACCTGGGGAACACGCCTGAGTTCGCGCGCCTCAAGGCGGACGCGGAAAAGGCCAAGGCCTATACGGCGGAAGAAATCGCAAGTCAGGCGGACAGCGGGCAAGGTTCCCGGGGAACGACACGCCCGGCCAGCGCCGACATTCGGCCCAGCAAAAAATTCAAGACCTTCAATCACAATTCCTATCGCATCGAGTATCCGGAAAACTGGCGGTTGATGGGCGATGCGACTTCCTCGGTGACCATCGCTCCCAAGGGCGGGATGAATGAGACTTCCGTGGCTTACGGGGTGATGATCAATGCCTACCAGCCGGAAAATTCCGGGTCGCTCGACCAGTCCACGCACGAGTTGCTGACGGAGCTGCGGCAATCGAATCCCGAGATGCGGGAAGTAGGACAGGACGAGAACATTCGAGTGAACGGAACGGATGCCAAGTCAGTGCAGATGGTGGGAGTTTCCCCCATCCAGGGGAACGATGGCAAGCCGCTGCGGGAACACGAATGGCTGGTGGCGCTGCCCGACCAGGGAAACCAGATGCTGTATCTGGTGTTCATTGCGCCGGCGGAGGACTACTCCCAGTTACAGCCGACCTTTGAGCGCATGCTGCACAGTTTCCGGGCGCAATAGGTATTCGCAATCAGCTTGGCATTCGCTCCGCATGCGTGTTGGCCGGGAGAGTGTCATCCATGCACGGGAGCGGTTTTTTCTTTATGGATGCATCACACGGCTAGAGGCTAATTGTCAGTTGCCAGCAACTCAAAGGAGAAACGAAATGGTACGTCTGGAAGATGCGCGCAGGGTGATTGCCGCAGCCGAGAAGAAGGCGCAACAGATCGGCCAGCCGATGAACATCGCGGTGGTGGACGAGGGCGGGAATCTTGTCTCCCATGTACGGATGGATGGAGCCTGGCTGGGGAGCATCGATATTTCTATCAACAAGGCGTTTACCTCGCGAGCCTTCGATATTTCCACCCAAGATCTTTCCCAGCATTCGCAGTCTGGCGGGCAGTTCTTCGGCATTCATGTTTCCAACCACGGCCGCATCATGGTGTTTGCTGGAGGAATTCCGCTAAAAAAAGCTGGCAAAGTCGTCGGCGCCATCGGAGTGAGCGGCGGCTCCGGGGAACAGGACCAAAGCGTGGCTGAAGCCGGGGCGGCGGCTTTCTAGCGAGAGCCCGGGCTCGAAGGTTTGTCAGCGACCTTAGGAAGCGCTTTCCGCCTTGCAGAATCACTGGGGGCCGCTTTCCGCCTGCTTGCAGACAGCCTGCGGCGGAGCGGGGAAATCTCCGCGAAAAGGTGCCGGGTGAAAATTCCGCGCCTGGAAGATCCATTTGAAGATCCATTTCCGGAGGTTTCGCTATGCCCAAAATTACCCCGCATTCCGGATTTTCAGCAGGATGCTAAGCCACGCGAGGCTTGCCATCCTTCATAAACTCGGAGCGGGATTGCACTACCTGCATGACTCCCCCTCGGGTGACCAATCCCTGCAACTCGCCGTCTGCGGTGACAGGCAGCTGGCTCAGGTTCTCGCGAGCCATGATTTCCATGGCCTCACTGGCGGGCATTTCCGGCTGGACGGTGTGGATCCTGCTGTTGGGACGCATAATGTCGCCAACGGTGAGCTGCGGCCAGCGTTGCTGCGACACAGCGCGCACGTCGGCGCGACTCAACAGGCCGAGCATGTGGCCGTCATCGGCGACAACGTAGCAGCGCGAGCCTTGCCGCATCAGGTATTCATCGACGAACTGGCTCACGGACAAGGAAGCGGGCAGGCGGGTGCAGTCCCGGCTCATGACGTCGCGCACCTGGAGTCCGCGCAGCAGGGCATTGGACTGCATCTGCCAATAGCTGGAGCCGGCGGCTTGCAGGATAAACCAGCCAATCAGGGCGATCCACAGTCCGCCCACGCTGTCGCCGGCGAAGACTTCAAAAATGCCATATGCGATCAGCAGGATGGCAAATGCCTGGCCCACGCGAGCCGCAACCGCGGTGGCGCGATCCATGCTACCGGTGATCTTCCAGACGATAGAACGGAGGACGCGGCCGCCGTCCATGGGGAAGCCGGGCAGCAGGTTGAAAACGGCGAGGGCGACATTGATGTATCCCAACCAGACCAGCACGGCCACCCAGGGGGTGGCGGGGGTGGCGCGGAAGCTCCAGCCGGCAGCGGAGGCAATGCCCAGCAGCAGCCCGCCCAAGCCCAGGCTGGTCAGGGGACCGGCGATGGCAATCCAGAACTCGGTGCGGGCATCACTGGCTTCCTTTTCGATCTGCGCCACGCCGCCGAACAGAAACAGGGTGATACCGCGAATGGGAATTCCATGTGCTTTGGCGACCAGAGAATGCGCCAGCTCGTGGGCAAACAGCCCGGCGAAAAACAGAATGCCGGTCGCCACGGCGGAGACCGCGATGGTGGCCGTGCTCCAGAAGGGATTGACCAGCCTGAAGTGCTCGTACAGGGAGACCGTAATGAGCGCGGCGATGATCAGCCAGCTATAGTGCAGGCCGAGCTCGATGCCGGCGACACGTCCCAGCCGGATGTTGGATCGCATTTTCGCCCTCCTTCAGGAGAAAGCCGGTGCCAAGCTTTAGCAAGGCATTCCTAACACTTACGATGCTGCTGGAGCGGCCGAGGGCTCTATTGTTTCATTGGCGGAAGGCTGCCGCGAGGACCTGAGCAGGCGAAGTTGCCCGCCCCAAGCCGGCAGTCCCCCCGGGAAGCAGGCATGAGCAGACTAGGGCAGAAGCGCACGGCCAAGCTGAGGCGGGCTGCCGGAAAGACGAAGACTGTGGACTAGACGTGGCGGGAGGAGCACGGCAAGCCCCCTGACTTCCGCCATTGTACGCTGTCGTTCCCGCACTCCGCTCCGCGCTACCGCGCGCTTGTAAGAGCCATGGGACTACCACCCAGCCACTGATCGGACCCACGCGGCCGCTCCGGACCAGGGAATGTGCAACCAGCCGCCAGCCCGCTCACTTGTTCCATACATAAAGGAACTCGTCGTCGGCGGTGGTGGCGATTTGTTTTCCCAATTTCCGCGTCGCCCGGTTCAGCGCGGACCGGATATTTGCCTTGGTATCGGGGAGTTCGGAAAGAGGGATCTTCAGGCATAGCCCACCATCCAGTCCTCCCAGGTCGTCCAGAATCTGAGTAACGATCTCCTTGTGTTTGCCGTTCCGGCCAGTGGGGACGGAGGAACGCTCCGCAGTTTTGAAGTTGTGACTCGGTTTCTTCGATTCATTCGGCATGGCAGAAACCCAGCCTCCTTAACGTATCCCTAACGAAGTCTTAAACAAACGATATCCTACAACTAAAGAGTCCATATCCTCAAACTAAAATTACTATGCCATAAGATAGCTGTAAGTAATTCATTCCTAGAGATTTAGATAAACTGCGTCCCAAAGAAAAAGTCCCCGTATCGGAGATTCGAGGATAGGCTCGAAGAGTGAGGGATCGAAGTGAAAAAGAAAAGGCGATTCGAAGTCGCGCCAGTAACGGAGGCTCTGAAGCAAGCCGCCGCCGCACAAGTACGTGCAGAAGCCAGAAGCGGAAACGAAGCAGGTGGCGCCCTCTTGAATGGATCGGGACAACGCCAGAGTTCTTCAGCACAGTTTCAGAATGGGGCCAGAAAGATGAATCTCAAGCGAGTTCTTGTGGTGGATGACGAACCGTGCATCGCCGACACTCTTGCCGCGATTCTGCAGAATTTCGGGTACCAGGCCATCGCCGTGTACGACGCGCAGAGCGCGATGGAGGCTTGCAAGGCCAGTGCGCCGGAGTTGATCATCAGTGACGTGGTGATGCCGGGCAAAGGCGGAGTCGAACTCGCGATTTTCGTCCGCGAAACGTATCCGGATTGCAGGATTCTCCTGTTCTCGGGTCAGGCCGCAACAGTGGACATTCTGGAACGGGCTCGTCTCCAGGGGTATAGCTTCGACCTGCTGGCCAAGCCAGTCCATCCCAAAGACCTGCTGGCAAGGATTGCGATCTAGCGTTTCCCCAAAAGCTTTCCGATGCTGCGTCGGCGGCGGGTTGCAGGTGCAGAACCTTGACGAACGATGACCTGCGGTAACGTTTACGGCCGCGGTTTTGCCGTAGTCTGATACGCCATGACCCGAAACCACGCGTGGCTATGGATTGGCTTCCTGGCCAGCCTCGTCTGCGTAGGAGTTCCCTACTGGACCACCCGTACCAGAAGGTGAACTTACGGGACACTCTCATTGCTCCCGGCATGCTGCTGGTTGTGCTCACACCGTTTCTGCTTCGCGTTTTTCGCATGGCCGATTTCTGGGAGGCGGCGATGGTGATGGCAGCGGTGATGCCGGCGGTGGTAATGCTGCGCGTCACTGTGGATGTGCAGAAGGATCCGACCTCCCACAACCTGTGGCCGTTCGAAATTGTGATTGCAGGAATACTCGGCCTGGCTTGCGCGCTGGCGGGAACAGTGGCCGGCGGGCTAGCGTGCGCGTTGCTGGGCGGGAACGCAGTGCGGGAGAAGGAACCACGGGAGAAGCAACAATGAGAGGCCCGGAAGCAGCGACCTTCAACCGGCGGTCCATGACAGGCTTCGGAAAACTCTGCGTGGAATGCTTGCGGGGTGAGCGATGAGCCCATTTCGAGCTCTAGGCATGGTAGTTGCTTTGTATGTGGCATATGCGGCCAGCACGGGAGAGGTCTACATCAAATCCGGCTTGTGGGGACGAAGGCTACAGCGGGACGAGTCCCCGGTGTACTTCTGGGTGATCATCGTAATTTACGCGGGACTCAGCGCGGCCATGATAACAGTGTTCTAGCAGAGTCTCCGCGACGAGCTTCTTGTCTATCCTGGCAGAAGCTCCGGGGACTTTCTTAAATCTTCAATTTTTTCAACTGAAGCGCACGGTCTGAGCTCGCGTTCTAAGCAGCCTCCCTGGCGCGCTCAATCGCTTGGTGCACGCCCTTGCGGTCCTTATGCCGGCTCTCGTAACGGTCGATCTTGCTCAGGTTCGACTTCGACATGTGGTCCAGCTTGCCACGAATTTCCGCGATTTTCAGATGCTGGTAGTTGTGGATGGGCAGATCGCGGTCAGGCGATTTGCCCTCACGGTCCTGGCGTTTCTCCGCTTTAGTCTCGCCATACTCCGACCTCTGCTTGTTGACGATGCGCGATGCGACCTCGGCGGCGCGGCCTTTGTAACGTCCCGACTTTTTGAACTTGCTCTTCAGCTCGCGATATTCGCGTTCCCGCTTCGGGCTGGCTCCTCTGGGCATTGAATCCCTCCTTTTTGATACCGTCCATGCCCCTACGAATGGCCAGAGGCATGAGACCGGCATCGGTGATGATGCTTCATGTTTGTTATTTATTGCGATGCTGTCTTCCGCGGAGAAGGTTTACAGGCACGCGGATTGGGGCGGACGTGGAACAGGACGCGAACGTGCGCGGCTCGCAAACCGTCTCGAGCACCTGGGCTGCAAGGTTGATCGGAAGGGAGCCGATTGGACAAAAGTTGGGGATTTTGCCGCGTAACAGGGGCGTATCGGGGAAGAATTGGAGCGTATAGAGCGTGGAGCGGCGATTCGGCGAGGGCGCAACCCATTGGAAAATAAAAAAGTCCCGGGAACGACCGGGACTTTTCCAAACTCATGGTGCCGAAGAAGGGACTCGAACCCCCACACCCTTGCGGGTACATGGACCTGAACCATGCGCGTCTGCCAATTCCGCCACTTCGGCACAGACAGCGTTGTCCGAGGGCGTACTCCGGACAACCTGCCATTAGCGGCATCCCAGAAGAGGCGCCGCGGCAGGCAACAACAAATCATTCTCGCCGGGCAACGGCGAGTCTGTCAATCCGCAAACAACTACGCCGGGGATTGGACAGACTCGCGCCCGCTCAGCCTCCCATCGTGATGGCGGGGTGTGAATGCCGACCATAGCGAATGTTACTCAATGACCTTTACTCAGCAACCATCACTCAATGATCAGGGTGGCGGTGGTGTACTGCTGCACTGTGGGCGATACCGCCGCGACCTTGATTTCATACGTTCCGGGCGAGGCAGGGCCGTCAGAGAGAAGCGACGAGCTTCCACCTCCACAGCCGGCTAAAGCCAGAACGAACAACACGAGGAGCCCTCCGGCGACGAGGACTCTCATCCGGCGACTCGAACCAACGATCACCATGCCCAGCATTCCGAGGCCGGGGAAGGCGAACAGGTCTCCCGCCCGGTGGTCTTCGGGCTGGCCGTGGCGGCGCAGAGCCGCGCTGGCGCCGGCGCTGGCGGAAAGCGTGAGTTTGGCGCTGGCGGGCGAACTTCCCGGACTGACAACGGCAGGAGAGAACGTGCAACTGACCCCCGGCGGCAAATTGGAGCAGGCGAGCACGAGCTTTCCAGGGACCGGCTTTTTCGGATTGAGCATGACTTCGGTCTGCGTGGATTTCCCGCGAGCCAGCTTCACGGTCCCAGGATTCAACTGAACCTGCAGGTCCGACTGCGCAGGCGTCGAGAGCGTGCCGGTCCCACTTACCGCGCCGGTGGCCGTATAGGAAACGGCGGCGGACATCTGATTGCGGATGGAGGGCTTGCCCATCGCCTGCACATAGATGCTGTAGCCGCCGGCCGGCAGCGAGAAGCTTGCCAGATTCAGGGTATGCGCACCGGGATCCACTTCCGCCAGCGGTGCGAGCTGTCTGCCGTCGGCAGAAACAAAGACCGTGTAGTGATCGATGGTGTTCTCTTTGCCACCACTGATGCTCCAGGTGAGAACCCCTTCGTTTACCTGGGCCGATACCTGCACGCAATTGTCGATTCCGGTTTCCAGCGCCGTGCCCTCTTCGTAGTCGTTCCAGGTAACGAGCTGCATAGCCGGGAGGGGATTGGAAGCGGAGTAATTCTGATTGATCACTTCGAAGGTCTTAAGCCAGGTCTGGCCACAGTTCTGGTCAATCTGTTTTCCTCCAGACCAGGATGCCAAGGCATCGTCGAAGCCTTTATATACCGAGCCATAGGCCAGCATTCCGTGCTCTCCCTTGGCCGCCTGGTAGAAGGCCTGAAGGTAGGAGCTTCCGTCCCATCCCGGCGTCTTCTTGGACTTGGGCTGATTCTGCAGCCAGGAGAACGCTCCGCCGGATTTGGCCTTCTTGAAACCGCTGGCGCTGCGATGGATCCAGATGGCATTGCCCGGGGTCTGCTCCTTAACCTTGCTCCAGTCGATATTGCCGGGAATAGTTTCCATGCCGAACTCCATAAGCACGGGACGACCGTGACTGCGCGCATAGGAGGGCGAGGAGAAGAAGGCGCGGGAGACCAGAGTCGCCGTTTGAATGACGGCATCGGTGGAGCTGCATCCGGGATAGCAGGAGTCCCAGAGAACGGCTCCATGCTCGATTTCGACAATCAACTGGAAATCAGGATGGCTTTCGGCTTCCTCGAGGAACAGCTTGGTGCCGCGATCTTCGTAGCTGTGGGGACCGTACCAGTCCACGATGGCGCCGTCGATGCCCCGGCTGATCATATCGTTGACCTGACTGTGGACCTCAGCGGGATCTTGCGAGCTGTAACCGACCTTGAGATGTTTGCTGCTGCCCCACCAAGGGAGCACATGAGCATAGATCAGGGTATCCGCGCCGGGATAGAGCAGCGAGCGAATGGACAGCTTGCTTACGTTGCCTGCGGCGATGTTGCCGTTGGATAGCCCCTGGAAGCCGGCTGCCGCGCTGGTATTGTTGGCGGTTTCCTGCGCGAGGGTTGTAGTAGGCTGGGGGATCTGGGCCGCAAAACTGAATGCTGCAAGAGCTACGAGCAGCCCTGTGGCTGCGATGGTGGACAGACGCACTCTCTACCTCCGAGTCCTGGGGAAAATCGGAACATCCGATGTGGCCCGGATGGCGCGTCCGGTTGGTCGAGATTGGGGGGGATTCTAAAGAACTAAGGGCGAGGATGCTTTAGAACAAAAGCTCTAAGGAGAGGGCCGTAATTACCCTAGGACCATAATGGGGATTAGTGAAAAAAGTTCCTGCAAAAACAACGTTTCGGGGACGGGGAGGCTCCAAATACCTTAAGGTGTTCTGGGACGTGCAGGAAGTACAACCGGAACCTACTCTTCCGCCCCGGACGAAATCTGTCAAAGGCCAGGAGTTCAATCTGCTGCCGCAGACGAAGGCAGAAAGTCTCTCGAAAAATGCCGACCGAAACTATGACTAAGCTCCGCTCGCTGGCTCACGACTTGAGCAATTCCATCGAAACGATCATGCAGGCTTCCTACTTGCTGGCGCAAAACCAGTTGGACGACACCAGCAAGAAATGGCTCGAACTCATCGAGAACGCTGCCCAGGATGCCGCCCGCATCAACCGCGAAATGCGCGATGTGCTGCGGGCTCAGAGCAGTTGAGCGGTTGAGATCATTGAATGAGCAGGGTTGCCGTGCTGGAGCCCTGCATGGACGGTGAGGTTGCGGAAACCGTAATGTTGTAGCTGGCGGCGGAAGAAGTCTGAGGCGCGAGGCCGCCGCCTCCGCAACCGACCAGCGAAAGCAGTGCCAGGACCAAAACGGCACCCACCACGAGTTGCTTGCGTCGGCTGCCGAAGCTGCCTACTACCACTCCCAGCAGTCCCAATCCAGGTGTAAACAAGGCAAATAAGGCGCGGCCTGGCAGAGGAGCAAGCTGGGCGACGGTGGATGCGTCCGCCGATACGGTGAGCACCGAGGAGGCGGCGGTCCCGCCAAGCTGAACGGTTTCCGGAGAAAACGAGCAGTGAACTCCGGCGGGCAAGCCGGAACAGGCCAGCGTCACGGATCCGGAGAGGCCACTGTTCGCCAGTGAAATTTGGGTCTGTGCCGAACCGCCGCGTTTCAGCTTCAGAGTCGAGGAAGCCAGTCCGACGCTCACGGCAGCCGGTGAAGAGGCCGCCGCTGAAGAGGAGGAAGCAAGAGGCTCGGCTGTGGAGCTTCCCGAAGAATCCGAACTGCTTCCCGAAGTGTTTCCAGAAACGCTTCCCGAATTTCCAGAAGTGCTTCCCGAGGTTGTGCTGCCGGAAGAGCTGACTTCCTGCGCACTCACGGTGTAGGAAACGGCCGCGGACATCTGATTCCGAATCAGCGGCTGGCCCATGGCTTCCACGTAGAGCGTGTACTTTCCAGCCGGCAGATCGAAGCTGGCCAGATTCAGGGTTCGGTTTCCGGGAGGAAAATCTCCCAGGGACATCAGGTTCTCTCCATCCGTGGAGACAAACACGGTGTAGTGGTGGATAGTGTTCTCCTGGCCCTGGATGTTCCAGCTCAAGGTGGCATTCTGCACCGAGGCGGAAACCGTGACGCAGTTGTCGATGCCGGTTTCCAATTCGGTGCCCTCTTCGTAATCGTTCCAGGTATTCAACTGGAGGGAATCAAGAGGATTGGACGCCGAGTAGTATTTGTTCAGCATGGCGAAGGCCTTCAACCATGTCTGTCCGCAGGATTGATAGATGTGGCGGCCTCCGGGCGGCGACCAAGAGGCCAAGGTGTCGTCGAAGCCTTTGAACGCCGAACCGTAGGTAAGCAGCTTCGGATAGCCGGCAGCAGCTTTGTAGAAGGAATCCAGGTAGGAGCTGCTGTCGTAACCGGCGGTAAGCTGGTCGGTGGTTCGGGAATCAAACCAGCCAAAGGCGCCTCCCGATTGGGTACGAGTAAATCCCGTGGAGTTGCGGTGAATCCAGATGATCTCGGGATAGGCGGCCTGGACTTTACTCCAATCGACCGCGGCAGGGAGAACTTCCATGCCGAATTCCATCATGACGGGCCGTCCCTGCCGGCGCAGATACGCCGAGGAAGCAAAGAACCTCTGCTCGATCTGGCCGGTCAACTGGATGACGGCGGTGGTGACGTCGCATCCCGGATAGCAGGAGTTCCAGAGCACCGCGCCGTGCTCAAGTTCGACGACCAGGCTGAAGTCGGGCTGCGCCTCGGCTTCCGACATGAACAGCTTCGTGCCCACATCCTCATAGCTGGTAGGACCGTACCAGTCCACCACCACGCCGTCGAGACCGCGGCTGACCATGTCGGCTACCTGACGATGCACCTCGGCGCTGTCCTGCGAGCTGTAGCCAATACTGATATGCCCGCTCTTGCCCCACCAGGGAACCACATGCGTGTAAATCCTGGTGGTTGCTCCGGAGTAGAGCAGCGAACGTACTGGCACCTTGCTGATGTTTCCCGCGCTCAGGTTCCCATTCGAAGTCCCGGGAAAGGTATTCGCCGCGCTGGTGTTATTTCCGAGTTCGCTGCTGAGGGTGGTGGTGGGATGGATCGTCAGTTGGCCCAAGGCAGCCGACACACACAGCAATACGAATGATGCGAGGGAGAGTGAACGCTTGGGCAAACTGCCTCCGGAAGCAGAGAAAATCTCTGATTCCGAAGCTTAATCATTAACTAAGGTAATGGGGTTAGAACGAAGGCCTTAACCCGACTAGTATTTCGTCTTAGTCCTTACGATCAGGCGACCCCTGATCGTAAGGACAGGCGAAAGAAAACATTGAGGTTACAGGATTTGCCGCAGAGGCCGTCAGGCGGCGCGGAGGGGAGACAACCGCTGCAGGGACCTTAGGAAATCCTGCGCGGCGCGGTGGCCTTCGAGGGTGCCCACGTCCATATACTTCTCGCCGCAATGAGTGGCGCGAACGGTGTTTCCGGCAGTGATATAGGCGTTGAGGAGATCACCGAGGAACTCATCCTGGCGGTGGCGAGAGTCCCAAAGAAGCTTCAGGGAGTGGCGAAAACAATGATCTTCAAGAATCCCGTCCCTCCCGCCTGCATCCGGCAAGCGGAATGGAATGTACTTAGGTTGAGATGGCAGTCAGGAGTTCTTTGTTGTCAGGATGGCCGCGGCCTAGTGCATGGGAACGGGAGCGCCGCCAGCCTTAGGACGCCGCATCAGCAGCAGCAAGGGCATCACCAGGAGGAAGATCATCCCCATAAAGAAGAAAATGTTGGCGTAGGAGATCATCGAAGCCTGGCGCTCCACCATGCCGAACAGCGCCGCGTAGGCCTGACGGGTTGCGGTGGCGAAGTCCATGCCGCGGGACTGGAACATTTGCCGCAGGTTCTCGAAGGTCATGCGGGTTCTGGGATCGAACATGCTGACGTTGGCTCCCAGAACGCTGGTGTTGGTCTGCGACTGGCGGGCAACCATGGTGGTGACGATGGCAATGCCCAGGCTGCCGCCCACATTACGCATGAGGTTAAAGATGCTGGTGGCGTTGCCCATGTGCTCCCGGGAAATGGGGGAGTGGGTCACGGTGGTCAGAGGAACGAACAGCAGGCTGAGAGCCATGCCCAGGATGATCTGCGGCCAGAAGATATCCCAGTATCCGGCGTTGAGATTCAGGTTGGAAAGTAGGATGAGGCTGTAGGCGGCCAGCACCAGACCGACTGCCAGCAGCTTGCGGGGTTCGATGCGCGACATGAGGATGCCGACCAACGGCATGAACAGGAAGGCTCCCAGGCCGCGGGGAAGAAGGGCGAACCCAGCCTGCAGTGCGGGATATCCCATGAGCGTCTGCAGCCAGATGGGAATCATGACGATGCTGCCGTAGAGCACAAATCCCACGATGGTCATGAGGAAGACGCCCGTGGCATAGGTGGGAATCTTCAGGACGCGCAGATCCACAACGGGGTAGCGGGAGCGAAGCTCCACGATTACGAAGACGGTCAGGCTAACGACGCAGATGACCGCCAGGGCGGTGATGAAATGCGAGCCGAACCAGTCCTCCTGCTGACCTTTATCGAGTACGACTTGCAGGGCCCCGATGCCGACGGCCAGCAAGCCAATACCCCACACATCCACACGCGCGGCGGTTCGCCGGATATAGGAAGGATCGTGCAGGAACAGCTTGGACATGACCACGGCCGCAATTCCCACGGGTAAATTGATGTAGAAGAGCCAGCGCCAACTGTAATTATCGGTTATCCAGCCGCCCAGAACGGGTCCCAGCATGGGAGCGACCACGATTCCCAGGGCCCAGAAGGCCATCGCCTTGCCGCGGTCCTCAGGAGGAAACGCCTCCAGCAGGATGGCCTGGGAAAGTGGCTGGAGCCCGCCTCCACACGCGCCTTGCAAAATGCGAAACACAATCAGCATGGGCAGGCTGGTCGCCAGCCCGCAGAGCACGGAAAAGAGAGTGAAGCCGCCCACCGACATCAGCAGAATGCGCTTGCGTCCGAAGTAATTGGCCAGCCACCCCGTCATGGGAAGGACGATAGCGTTCGATACGAGATAGGAAGTGAGGACCCAGGTGGCTTCGTCCACGGTCGCCGACAGGTTGCCGGCAATGTGGGGCAGAGACACGTTGACTACCGTGGTGTCGAGCACCTCCATAAAGGTGCCCAGCATCACCGCGACGGCAACAATCCAGGGATTCACTTCCAGTTCGGGCATGGATGGTTCCCGACCGGGAGGTCCGCGGGCACACCGCAGTCTCCCGGCCAAGGATTGTTTCCTCGGAAGTTAGATGAGAGAGGCCGGCGGAAGGTCTCTGCTTTAGTCGGCTGCTTTGGAACCTTCCAGCCGGGCATCCATGGTGATTTTGGCATTGAGAAGACGGGAAACCGGACACCCCTTTTTGGCGTTTTCGGCGGCTTCCGTCACCGCAGCCTGGTTGGCTCCGGGAATTCGCATTTTCGTGTCCAGGTGCACGGCGGAAATGCTGAAGCCGGCGTCGGTTTTCTCTAACGTCACCGTCGCCGTGGTCTCAATGCGCTCGGCCTTCATGCCCGCCTTTTCCAACTGTCCGGAAAGAGCCATGGAGAAACAGCCGGCGTGCGCCGCGGCGATCAGCTCCTCGGGATTGGTTCCAGGGGTGTTCTCAAATCGCATGGCGAACGAGTATTGCGTGTCGCGAAGAGCTCCGCTCTCGGTGGAGACCGTGCCCTTGCCATCCTTCAGACCACCTGACCAGACTGCACTGCCTTTGCGCTGCATAGTGACTCCTTTCGATGAGTTTCCATGAACCTGCATGAACCATGCCGCGGCGTCGCGGCCAGCATTGCGGCGTCGCGGCCAGCATTGGATGATACAAGACCGGCACAAAACGCCGGCGTGCGCCCAATACCTCCCAGACGCTCCGGCACAACCTACCGAGTATACGAGAAAGGAGCACCGGACCGCGAGAGCCTGGGGAGCACGGGCAGAAGCGCAAGAACCAGCAGCAGTTGAGTTTTGTCGCCTGTTAGAAATGCAAGATGATCTGAGCCTGGACCGTTCTCGGGGTGACGAAGTGCGTTCCAGAAAAGCTAGAGAGAAAATTATAGAGAGAGACTTTGTTCATCAAGTTCACCACCGTCAGCTTTCCTCCAAGGGATTCGTTGTCTCTCTTCCAAAGCCGGTTTGCACCGAGGGCAACATCCAGGAGGCTTCGCGGCCGGATGCGGGAGGGGTTGGTGTCGGGGTTATAGGTTCCTGGAGCCACGATGTGAATGAGAGTGGCCCCGTGGTCGGGCGAGCCGCAAGTTCGCAGTGGTTGATTCACGGCGGCAAAAACACCACCGCAATACAATCCGATTGCCTGCTGTTCATCGCCGGTCAGAGTGAGGGCAGTGGCGTAGTCCGGAACGCTGACCACCACCAGACCGCTGTCAAAGCGCCACGTCACACCGGCCCACAGACCCCGCAATTCGCTTCGCGGGAATTCGTACTGCAGATTGGTCGTGGCCTCAAGATTCTGATCGTGATCGGGACGAGCGACGGAAGCATAGGCAGTTTCGAAATTAATCCCGCCAATTTCCGGACTGAACAGGCGCGACCGGCTGTGACCCAGCACGGTGAAGGCGCTCAGCCCGCGGACGTTCTTGAGGCTCGCACGCACCAGAGCGCCATCGATCTTTGATTTCCGAAACTGGATGGGAAAATTCAAGGGCGTATTGAGGATGGTGTTGAAGTCATACGCTCCGTGCGTAAACTTCCAAAAATACTCGGCCTGAAGAGCGAATTTGGAGCCGAAGGACTGTTCCACGCCGGCATTCCATTGGTTGCGCCGGCCGGGAGCCAGAGACTGAACCTTTGCCGTTCCCAGCGATCCGTTGGCCAAACCTCCGGCACCGGTTGCGCTGGAGAGGACGAGATTTTCGTTGTAGGGCGTCAGGAATACCCGCGCATAGGAGGCGTGCAGAACCGTGCCTGTGGAACGGACCTGATAGGCAATGCCGGTGCGGGGCTGAATGCCTGAGCCCTTGCTTAGTCCGTCATAGTTGTCATAGCGCAGGCCAAGATTCAGGGTAAACCGGCCAAGTTGGATGGCGTCCTGAGAGTATGCGCTCTCCTCGTAGATGGTCGCCGCTCCTCGAAATCCAAAGAGCGCGCCGTTACGGGTGAGGTCGTATTGCAACAGAGCCGGCTGAAACGAGGCATTCTCCCGGTACCCGGCGCTTGGACATTCGCCGGGCAAGGTCAGGGCCTGATCCGCGACTGGCGTTCCGCCGGAATCAACGCAGGGGGAATTGAACGCAGGATCGGTGAGCCCAGTCGTGAACGCCTCGGACAATGGTGTGATTTGTATCTGCACGCCCGCCTTGGCGGTATGCCGGCCACGAGAATACGCCAGATCGCTTCGCATCCCGGTGCTGGTCAACCGCCTGGATTGCGAGAGAGTCGCCGGCTGGTCAGAGAGCAGATTGGCCGAGGGGAAGTACCGCACCCGGTCCTGGCGCACCCACGAATTCGCCGTCAGCAGGAGCGACGAGCTGAGCACGCGTGAGAATGCCAGGTCCAGATTGAAGCTGGTCATGTGCTGGCGCTGGTCCTGGCCGACCGCCTGCTGGTCATACGTATTGGGGACCTGGAACCAGGAGCGCGCTACCGAGAGGTTCAGGTGGAGCTTGGTCGGACTGGTGGGCTGCCAGTCGAAGCGATCGAACACGTTTTCGGCATTGCCATGCGCGTGGAGCGGCTGAAATTCCGGCGCGTCCAGAAAACGGTGGCTTCCCAATCCGTCCAGCGCCAGGAAATTGCCGATTGCGCTGGAGCCTGAAGCCAGCGTGATGCTTGTGGTCGGAGTAGCAAACGATCCGTACCCCATCGACAGCGTGCCGTTGGGCCGCCCTGCATTGAGACCCGAGCGAGTCGTGGCTTCCACAATGAGGCTTGTCTTGTCGCCAAATTCCGCGGGAGGAGCGCCTTGGAGCGTCCGCATCTCCTGAATGGCGCTGGCGGAAATCTGATTAGAGAAAATCCGGCTTTGCTGATCCGCGATCGGCTGGCCATCGACGCTGAAGGATGTTTCCGCGTGCTCGCCCAGGGGATGGAACACGCCATTCGAATCGGCCGCCACACCCGGCGTGGCCAGCGTTAAGACGGAACTCAGCGCCGCGTTGACGCTCTCGCTGGGAAGGTTGCTGATGAGGCCGGCCCCGATCTGCGTCTGCGCAACATTGAGCGAGGTGACATCACTGGCCCCTTCGGCCACGGTGATTTCCTGAGCTGTGGTTTCGATCTTCAGGGAAAGCGTGAGGCGAACGGATTCACCCGGATGCACAAGGACCTTCTGCCGTTTGGCGATAAACCCGGGGGCCTGGGCAGTGAGTTCATAGTCTCCGGGCTGGAGGCGAGAAAAACAAAACCGCCCGCCGGCATCGGTCCTGGCATTCAGCCGGGTGCTGCCCGTGCTCACCTGCAGAGCGGCTCCGGCGACCAATGCCCCGGTCGGATCTTGAACGGCCCCACAGATGGCTTCGCCTTCCGCGACTGCCACTCCAGAAAACAGCAGAATCGCTACGGCGAGTGGAAGAGCAAGGCGAAGCCCGACATTGCGGCCCCCTAGGAAAGGAAATCGTTTGACATCGAGCCCTTCAGCCTCTCCATCAGGCAGGTTCTGCCCCGAAGTAAACGTGAATACCATACCCGATATTAACTATGATAAATGCTTATGCGCAAGCCATGATTTACTTTTGCAGGTCTTTCCCACCGAGGAGAAAGGGGAAGACGCCGGACAGCGCCAGGGCAAAATTGCTTTCCAAGAAGATGTTTGGGGAAATGGCAATGGCTGATCCGGGCGCAACGCGAGGCAGAGTGGAGGCCCCCTATGAGCTTCTCGGAGAATTCGAGGCTGTCAGTAGAAATCCGAACAGCTCAGGAAGAAACCGCACGTGGGACACAGGAGTTTGCAGCGGTGCTGCTGCAGTGGGGCGGAGCAGACAAGGCAGGTGTTTATGATTTCGGCGGCGCAATCCTGTGCCGGCGAGCACGCGCCGCTGGATGCCGGTTGGCTCGACTCCAGTTGAGAGGACGAAAACGTCGGACTCAAGGCAGCTTTCCGTATCATCACAGTTCCTCGTCCCAGAGCAGGGCGTAAAGATCCTCGCCGCCCACAAGGCGCTCCAGGGCGCGTAGTTGCGAAGGAAAGTAGAGCAGTCCCGTGCGGGCGTGACGACAGAATTGGGCCAACACGTGAGAACTGGCGGGGGTGTGTCCCATACGCTCGAGCGTCTGGTTGAGGCAGACGAGGTCGGGCGACAAAAAGCAGGGCCGGGGCGACACCCAGGCCAACCGCAACAGGGCGCAAAACGCCTGCAGGTCGGGCTTGGAAAAACCCTGCCGCCAGCGCGGGTCAAAAGGGAAAAATGGAAACGGGTTTTGTTCCGTCACGCGCACGCCCGGCCACATGGGCACGAGCGGCGGCGTACCACCTCGCGGCAAACCTGCCTCCCGGGTCAACTTGCAAATGAGTGTTTTCTAAAACATGCCCCAGATGCCCCCGCTTTTGCAAGTACAACCTCCAGGGGTGACGCTTCGGGCATCGCTTCGCCGGCTGCGGTTTGCCGAAACCGGAGGCGCCGGCGTCAAGGGATCGAGGCGTTACGCGGGTAACCGGCCGCGGTTCCGCCGTAAGCCGTGCCGGGGCGATTTGCTTTGCCTTCGCACAGGGCTTGGTGCGGAATAGAGGTGCGTGAATTCTGCAAGCCATTCCGGGATCCGTCGCTGGCTGTTGCCGGCAGTAGCTATGGCTGCCATGCTGGCGATGTCGGCGGCGGCGCTGCGCTCGGCCGCGGATACCCGAGGGCTGGCAAAATCCGTGAACCGCCTGACCACCGAGGTCCGTCAACTGCGGCAGGAACAATCGATGCCGGTGCTGGTGTTGAGGCGGCACCGGGGCTCCATCTGCTACATCCATGCGGTGTATTCCCTTAGCGTGCCGGAACGGGGGAAAAAGCCCGCGAAACTTTATCGCACGGAGCTTTCGGCCACCGGCTTTGTTGCGGCACCGGGAATCATTGCCACCAATCGTCACGTAGTGGAGCCCTGGTGGGAGGACGACCACGACGAAAAGATCATTCGCGAAGGCGGCGTGCCTAAACTGGAACGGCTGGAAGCGTTCTTTCCGGGCGCATTGTCGTCGATTGTGCTTCGCGACCCGCGCGTTTCGCCGAGCACGGATCTAGCCGTGGTCCGTTTCGATTCCAGCCAGGATCCAAAGCTCCGGCCGCTGCCGCTGGCCAAGAACCCTGCCGTGCCGGGCGATCCGGTGGTGGTCGTGGGCTACCCCATGGGAGTCACGGCCATGCTGGCCAAATCCCCGGGAAAAGTCTACAAGCGGCTGGCCTATTCGCTGGATACCATGGCCATCGCCCGTGACCTGGCGTCCCACAGCCTGATCCGGCCTTCGGCCACCTATGGGCACTTGGGCGACGTAGTGGAGGAAAAACTAATTTACGACGCTCCTACGGCCCAGGGAGGCAGCGGAGGTCCGGTGTTCAATTCGGACGGAGAAGTGATCGGGGTGAACGCCGCTTACCTGGATGGCTTCGCCGGAGGCACCATCGGAATCTCGGTAGAGGCGCTGAAGCCTTTGCTCGACCTTGCGGGAAACGGCGACTAGCTGTCCGCAATGAGCCGTTGGCTTTGTTAATCGAGAAATCAGGATGGCGGGATCCGAGAATACAACCTCTCTAACCGCCCACGGTCGTTTTCTTCCTGGCGCCAGCCTTTGCGCGCCGCGCGGGGGCCTGCGGGCGCTCAATATCCTTCACGATCTTTCTCAGGGCGGCGACCATCTCCGGCCCTACCAGGCGAAGCTCTTCGCGATGCCGAATCGCCAGTTCGCGCAGGACCTTGTCTCCCTTGGGCGTCAGTTCCAGCAGAACTTCGCGCCGGTCTTCGGTTCCCCGACGGCGCCGCACCATACCGCGACGAGCCAGGCGGTCCACCAGCTCTACGGTGCTGTGGTGCTGGATCTGGAGCCGCTCAGCAACTTCACCCATGCGCCCGCGAAAACCGTTAGGAGGGCCCTTGAGCACGAGCATGAGCTGGTATTGTTGCGGTTCCAAGCCGATCTCTCTTGCCGTGAGCTCGCTGAAGCGGAGAAAGCGGCGGATCTGGTAACGCAACTCCGCCATCACCTTGTAGCTGGGCTGGAAGGACGTGTTACGGGGAGTCATGTCTGGGCTCCGGCTGCATCGATGTTCATCATGCCTGGCATTCCTTACCTCAAGGCGCGATTCCGCCGGGAAATTCCGCTCCCATGCATAGGGATTTCTCAGGGAGTCTAACGTGCGGGCGGGCGCGAGTCAACGAATCTATCTCGCCTTACGATAGAAAGAGGCAGAATTCCGTGCCGCCAGTTAGAATGATGGGTTTTTGGAGGGGGGCGGTTCGCGCCTGAACCGGTCCGCTTACCGCAAAAGGAGCCGCTGGTGATCGCACGCTATACGCGCAAAGAGATGGGGCACATCTGGAGCCAGGAAAACCGCTATTGCCAGTGGCTGGCCGTGGAAGTAGCCGCCACCCAGACGCTGGCGGAAGCCGGCATTGTGCCGCTCGCCGCAGCGCGGGCTATCGGCGGCAAGGCAGATTTCGACCTGCATCGCATCGAGGAGATCGAGGCCGAGGTCAAGCACGACGTGATCGCCTTCACCACGGCGGTGGCGGAGAAGATCGGGCCGCAATCGCGCTGGCTCCACTATGGTCTTACGTCGAGTGACGTGGTTGACACGGCGCAGGCACTGCAGGTGCGCGCCGCCTCGGAGCTGATCCGCGCCGGTCTGGAGCGCTTGCGCGATGTTTTGCGGCTCCGCGCCCAGGAGTTCCGGGGCACCCCCCAGGTGGGTCGCACGCATGGCATGCATGCCGAACCGATCACCTTCGGCCTGAAGCTGGCGAACTGGTACTCGGAAATCGTGCGCGACCTGGAACGGTTTGAGAATGCCGCCGAGCAGATGCGGGTGGGCAAGTTTTCCGGCGCGGTGGGGACGTTCGCCCACCTGGAACCGGAAATTGAAGAACGCATCTGCCGGCGCCTGGGATTGGAGCCCGCCGCCATCAGCTCGCAGGTGATCCAGCGCGACCGGCATGCCTACTACGTCGCGGTGCTGGCGGTGGTAGCTTCCACGCTGGACAAGATCGCCACCGAAATTCGCCACCTGCAGCGCACGGAGGTGCGGGAAGCGGAAGAGTTCTTCAGCGAGAAGCAAAAGGGGTCTTCGGCCATGCCGCACAAACGCAATCCGGTGACCTGCGAGCAGATCAGCGGGCTGGCGCGGGTGGTACGGTCCAATGCGCAAGCCGCCCTGGAGAATGTGGCCCTGTGGCATGAGCGGGACATTTCGCATTCCTCGGTGGAGCGGGTCATCCTGCCGGATTCCACGATCCTGGTGGATTACCTGCTCCACAAGACTGCCAACCTGATCGAAACCCTGCTGGTCTATCCCGAACGCATGCTCGCCAACCTGGAAGCCGGTGGCGGCCTGGTCTACAGCGGGCAGGTGCTGCTGGACCTGGTGGAGCACGGCATTCTGCGCGAGGACGCCTACCGCGCGGTGCAACGTCACGCCATGGAGGCTTGGAAAAACGGGCTGAACTTCCGCGAACTGGTGCTTTCCGATCCGGAGATTGCCCGGCGCGTCCCGGCCAGGGAGCTGGAAGCCGCGTTCGACCTTAAGCGGCAGCTCCGCAATGTAGACAAAATTTTTGCCCGGACGTTCGGCAAGGATTCTGACGGCGCTCGTCGAAATCGCACAAGCAAGCCCGCCGCTGCAGGGGCCACGTCCAGAAAAAAGCGGAAACGCGCGCGATAGGATTTTCTTCCCCGCAGGACAACGAGCCGAAGCGGATACAATGCAGGCGGGGCCCGTAGCTCAACGGTCAGAGCAGGCGGCTCATAATCGCTTGGTTGCAGGTTCGAATCCTGCCGGGCCCACCAGAAGTGCTCGCGGACGCCATTCCACAAACTTTGTGCCCTTTGATGTCAAGGCCCGTTCGTTCTGAGCCGGCCGCTTCTTGCACGCCCGGCATCTCAGACTTCTCAGGAATTCGACGCAGCGCGATGGTCGCGAGCGGCATCCGGCAAAAGCACGGAGTTCGACTGCTCGCGGAGGCGTCTGATCGCACTCTGCAGGGCACCGCTGTAGACACCGATATCACTACTCCAGGAGATTACGTTGAATCCCATGGCAATCCATTGCTCCGCCTGTTCAGGACTGCCGGGCTGAATGCCGGCGAGCTTGCCATGTTTCCGGGCGGCCAGGACCGTGGACCGCAAAGCGCCGAGGAAACGGTCCGACTTGAACTGGGCTGGAATTGCCAGGTTGGTTGACAGGTCGTAGTGCCCAACCCACAGGCAATCGACCCCGGGAACGGCCGCGATGGCTTCCGCGTTCGCCACCCCGAGTTCGGACTCGATCTGGCAGATCACCACCCCGGACTGGTTCGCCTCTTGCAGGTATTCCTGCGCCGTCGGGAGAACGTAATCCGTGTGCGCGGTACCCAGGGCGACTCCCCGCTTTCCGGCCGGCGGATACTTGACGGCGGCAACGATGCTTCGCGCCTGCTCGGGAGTTTGAACGTTCCCCACCATCACGCCCAGCGCTCCCGCGTCCATGGAGCGCGCCAGAAAGTGATATTCGCCCACAGGAACGCGAACGAGAGGCGTGAATGGCGACGCCTTGGACCAGGCAAGCAGGTCGAAAAGACGCTCCACCTCCAGGCCGCTGTGCTCCATGTCGTAGACAACGAAATCGAGGTCAGCGGACTCGAGGATCTTGGCAATGCCCCGCGTTCCGAACTCCATGATCATATGGCCAACGGGAATTCCGGCCCGCGGAAACAACCTCGCGGAAACGATTGTGCTTCATGCCAACCTCCTGTAGCGCTCCAGCTTCGCCTGAAAGCCCGGATGACTGGACCACTTCTTTGTTGACGATTGCCGCCGGCACTTCGCCCCGGGCGATGGCGAGAATATTCTCGCAAGCCTCGCGGCTATTGTCGCGGGCCAGTCTCCTCTGTCCATGCCAGCCCATGTGGGGTGAGAATCACATTGTCGAGTTCGCGCAGCGGGCTGGCCGCGGGGAGAGGTTCCTGTTCGAAGACATCGAGCCCGGCACCGGCGATCCATCGCTCCCGCAGGGCGTGAATCAGCGCCTTCTCCTGCACAATCGGACCCCGCGCCGTGTTGATGAAGTAAGCGGCCGGCTTCATGGAGTGAAGCTCGGCGGCCCCAACAATGCCGCGAGTGGCGTCATTCAGCAGGCAATTGACAGCAAGAAAGTCGCTGGCCGCGAACAGTTCGGCTTGCTGACGAGTTCCACCCCCAGGTCAGCAACCCGCGACGGATCTACGTAGGGATCATGCGCGATCAGCCGTCCGAATCCCGAGCGACTGCGCCATGCGGAACAGTCTCCTGAGCGATGTTGCCGCAGCCCAGCGAGCCCAAGCACGCGCCCCTTGACGTTTCGTCCCAGGCTGGGAAGGCCGCCTCTCCACTTGCCTGAATGTAACAGGCGGTCCTGCTGAAGAAGATTCGTGGTGAGGGCAAATATCAGGACTGACGATCCCTTCCGCAACCGGACGGCGGACCGCGTTGGGATTGATGGCAAGGGCCACGCCGGCAGCAGTCAGCGCAGGGACGTCGATCATGTCATAACCGACGCCCCAACGCGCGATTATCAGTGAGCCGCTCCACGCCCTTCAGGCTTGCGGCGTTGATTTTGAGGCCGAGTGCGAGCAAGGCGTCGAATGGTCGGATGGCCTCCGGCGTGCCCATTTTTCCGGGCTGTGGCGGCATGGCTTCCCACTGCAGCCACGGGACCTTGGCGAATGCCGATTCCACCTCGGCTTCGTACTTTCCCCTGGCGTCGGTGTAGAAGTCCGGCGTGATTCCCACCCGGAACACCTGAGAAGAAGGGTCCGCGGAACGCGGCACGGAATTTCCCAGGTCGTCCTGGATTGCGTTCATGGGCAACGATTGTACGGTTGCCACGGCCTGTTTCAAACCCTGGAGTGCAACCCATGAAGTGGCTCTGGACCTGGCTAGGTGCGCCGCTTCAGAAACACCGCCGCCAGCGGAGGCAGGGTCAGGGCGATGGAATTGGGACGGCCATGGGCGCCTACGGGCGAGGACTCCACGCCTCCCAGGTTCCCCAGGCCGCTGCCCCAGTACTGGGTGGCATCGCTGTTGAGCAGTTCTTCCCAATAGCCCGCGGCAGGAACTCCGACGCGGTAGTTCAAACGCACAATAGGCGTGAAGTTCGCCACCACCAGAATGGTATCTTCCGGGCGGTTGCCATGCCGAAGGTACGAGAGCACGCTGTTTTCGGCATCGCTTCCGTCGATCCACTCGAAGCCCTTGTTCTCGAAGTCGCATTCATAGAGGGCGGGCTCACTGCGGTAGCGCCGGTTCAGGTCTTCGAGAAAGCGCTGCACCCCGGCATGGTTGGCGTACTGCAGAACATGCCACTCCAGGCTCTGATCGTGCCTCCATTCGGAAACCTGGCCGAATTCTTGGCCCATAAATAAAAGCTTTTTGCCCGGCTGCGACCACTGATAGGCATAAAGCAGGCGCAGCCCTGCGAAGCGCTGCCATTCATCGCCCGGCATCTTGCCCACGAGCGAACCTTTGCCGTGCACCACTTCGTCGTGCGAGAGCGGCAGAACAAAGTTTTCGTTGAAGGCATAGATCATGCGGAAGGTGATGCGTTCCGTGATGGTACTTGCGGTGGATGGGATCCTTTTCGAAGTAGAGCAGGGTGTCGTGCATCCATCCCATGTCCCACTTCATGCCAAAGCCGAGGCCTCCGACATAGGTGGGCCGGGAAACCATGGGCCACGCTGTGGATTCCTCCGCAATCGTCTCCACATCGCCGTGAGTGCTGATAAACGTCCTGGTTGAAGCGGCGCAGGAAGTCGATGGCTTCCAGGTTTTCTCTGCCACCGTACTTGTTGGGAATCCACTCGCCTTGCTTGCGGGAGTAGTCGAGATAGAGCATGGAAGCAACGGCGTCCACGCGCAGTCCGTCAATGTGATACAGGCTCAGCCAGATAGAGGGCGCTGGACATCAGGAACGAGCGCACCTCGTTGCGGCCATAATTAAAGATAAAGCTGCCCCAGTCGGGATGAAAGCCCTGGCGGGGATCGGAATGCTCGTAGAGGTGAGTGCCGTCGAAATAGCCGAGCCCGTGTTCATCGGTGGGAAAGTGCGAGGGCACCCAGTCCAGAATGACGCCAATGCCGTGCTGATGCAGGTAGTCCACCAGGTACATGAAATCCTGCGGGCTGCCGTAGCGGCTGGTGGGAGCAAAGTATCCCGTGGTCTGGTATCCCCAGGAGCCGTAGAAGGGGTGCTCCATGACCGGCAGGAATTCGACATGCGTGAATCCCAGGCGGTTGACGTGCTCGGCCAGCCTGGGCGCGAGTTCACGATAGCTCAGCGAACGGTCGCCATCCTCGGGGACACGCATCCACGAGCCCATGTGCACCTCGTAGATGCTTTGCGGCGCCTGCAGTGAATTGCGCTGATGGCGGTTATTCATCCAGTCCCGGTCGTGCCATTCGTAGTCCAGGTCCCAGACGCGGGAGGCGGTGCGCGGCGGCTGCTCGCAGTAGATAGCGAAAGGATCGGCCTTGTCGGCGCGGTATCCCAGGAAGCGCGAGGCCACGTGATACTTATAGCTCGCCCCCTTGTGCACCGGAGGCAGAAAGCCCTCCCAGATACCGGAGTTGCCGCGCGTCCGCAGAGGATGCTTACCCTTGTCCCACTGGTTGAAGTCGCCAATCACGCTCACGTATTCGGCGTTGGGCGCCCAGACGGCAAAACAGGTCCCTTCGACACCGTCGCGCGTGACGAAGTGCGCTCCGAGCTTTTCATAGAGGCGGTAATGGGTTCCTTCGTTGAACAGGTGGAGATCGTCCTCCGTGAGCAGGCTTACGTCATAACGCACCTGATCGGGAGAAGGCTGGGAAGCAAGCACCTGGCCCTGTTTCTCATTTGGCATGAAAACCCCTTATATGGTGTGAGCTTGGGACGCCATCCTGTCTCGCCGCGCCGCGCCGCCATCGGCATTCTGCATTGAAGACTGCGAGACACCGTGCCGATTCTGAGACCTGATGGCATCCTTCGCTCCGCTCAGGATGACCCCATAAGTCCAGCTATTAAATTTTTAGGAACCAACCTCTTCTAACTGATTCCAAGCTGCCTCCGGCTGTTGCTTACGGACCGGCGCAATCTGTGATAATTCGATTCAGCTTCTTCCTACTCCGGGTTGTCCAGCAACTGGCGGATGCCTTCGAGCGGAATCGCCGACCAGTCGGGGCGGTTATTGAGCTCATAGCCGAGCTCGTACAGGGCCTTTTCCATTTGGAAAGCGTTCAGCATAAGCTTCAAATGCTGGCGATCGCGCGGCAAAAATGCCGCTTCGCCGGCGGTTTCGAGATAGGACTTCAGGAAAACGCCGGATACCCAGACATACCAGCAGCGAATGAAATCCTGCAGGAGGGCTACGTCCTCGGGCCGCACGGTGCCTCCGTGGTCGGGCCGCAGCAGACGCGCATGGCCGGCGTAGTGAAAGGATCGCAGCATTCCGGCTACATCGCGCAAGGGCGAACGCTTGATGCGGCGTTCGCTGATGGGACGCAAAGGCTCGCCTTCAAAATCGATAATGACGAAATCCTTGCCCGTCCACAGCACCTGGCCCAGGTGATAGTCGCCGTGGATACGAGTGCGGACAGCCTGAAGCTTGGCCTCCAGCATGGCGCGGAACTGGCCGAGAATTTCGCTTTCGCGGGTGAGGATGGCGCGGGCTTCTTCCGCCAAGGGCTCGGAGAGCTTGCGAAGCTGCGCGCGCAGCAATTGCAGAGACCTGCCCGCCTGGTTGCGCTCCGCCTGATAGACCGAACGCTGGTAGTGGGAGGTGAACGGCTCCGGGCAAAAAGCCGGATCCTCCTTATCGCACGCCAGCTTCAGATGCATCTCCGCGGTGCGCACTCCCAGGAGGCGCGCCGATTCCAGATAGGCGCCGACAATCTCCCTGACCGAGTCCGGCACCTCTTCTTCCATGGCCTGGAGGACGGAGTGGCAGGAGATGCTGGCGCCCTCGGCGCCGTGCAGGCGCGCCAGCACGTCCTGAAAATAGCGTCCCACGTTGTCCAGCGTGTACTTCCAGGCATCTCCCTCATTGCGCACGAAGCCCTGCAGGATGGCCAGCGTCATGGGATGACCGTTGGAGCGGTATTCGAGCGTCCCTCCCACGGGGGGACAGTGAGTGAATCCGCGCTCGGTGAGAAAGGTGCCCACCTCATAGTCGGGATTGACTCCCTCTTCCACGCGGCGAAACAGTTTCAGGATGACGCTGTCGCCATAGAGCACGGAGGAGTTGCTCTGCTCGGCACGCATGACGGAGGGCTCCAGTTGGTCGGGGGCCTCGCGGCGCAGGGCTCGGAAGGCGCGCGTGGGAACTCCCTGAATTTCCGAGGTCGAGCCACGGAAACGGCGGCGGCGGCCAATAGCATCGAGCAGCGCCAAGGAGAAGCTCTTGTCCCGCAGCGCCTCATAGACAATGCCTTCGCCCCGGCTGGTACGTACCCGCAGCATGGCACCCAGGTTTTCGATTCCGGCCGAATCCTCCTCACGCTGGATGGGGGCGAAGGCCATGGCCAGGGCATAGGTTTCCGGATCGCCCTCGGTATATTCCACGCGTACCAGGACGAGATAGGAAGTACGATCGTCGTGCTGGATGGGCACGGCCTCCGCCAGCCTGGCCGAGCGTATCTTCCTTCCCTTGCCGCTGAACCAGCGCCGCCCGCGCAAAAAGTCGGGCAGGATTCGCTCAAACTGCTCGCGGGTGCGGCCCTCAAAGATGCGCTCCCACCCGCCCTCGGTGACCAGCACGGGAACTTCCTGGGGCGAAGTCCCAGCGGCGGCTTCCACGTCCCTCACGCGCTTGGATTCCAGGACGAACCAGTAGAAACCGTGGGGAGCCAGTGTCAGCAGGTAGGGCAGCTCGCCGATGGAAGGAAATTCCGTCTGACCAAACAGCTCCACTGGAGTCATGCCGCGAAACTCCGCAAGATCCAGCTCCACGTACTGCGCCAAACCGGAGAGATTGGCCACCACCAGGATGCGTTCCTGTTCGTAGCGCCGAGTGTAGGCCAGCACCTTGCGATTTTCGGGAAAAGAAAATCGAGCGTGCCCCGTCCCAATGCCTTATAGCGCTTGCGCAGGCCGATGCAGGTGCTTCATCCACCATAACAGCGAGGTGGGCAGGTTCTGCTCGGCTTCCACATTGCGGCTTTCGTAGTGGTAGCCGGGCTCGACCACCACCGGGAGAAACATGCGCTGCGCGCTCGCCCGCGAGAAGCCGGCGTTGCGGTCCGGGGTCCACTGCATGGGAGTGCGCACGCCGTTGCGGTCGCCCAAATAGATGTTGTCGCCCATGCCGATTTCGTCGCCGTAATAGATGACCGGCGTGCCGGGAAGCGAAAACAGCAGTCCATTCATCAACTCGATGGAACGGCGGTCGTTGTTCAGCAGCGGCGCCAGGCGGCGGCGGATGCCGAGGTTGATGCGCATTTGCGGGTCGGCGGCGTAGGTGCGGTACATGTAATCGCGCTCTTCGTCGGTCACCATCTCCAGCGTGAGTTCGTCGTGATTGCGCAGAAACAGCGCCCACTGGCAGCTTTCCGGGATATCCGGGGTTTGCGCCAGGATGTCGATCAGGGGATAGCGATCCTCCATGCGGGTGGCCATGAACATGCGCGGCATGAGCGGAAAATGGAATGCCATGTGGCAGGAGTCGCCCTTGCCGAAGTACGCGGCCGAGTCCTCCGGCCACTGGTTGGCTTCGGCCAGCAACATGCGGGAGCGGAAATTCTGGTCCACGTAGCGGCGCAGCAGCCGCAATTCCTGATACGTCTCGGAAAGGTTCTCGCAACTGGTGCCTTCGCGTTCGTAGAGATAGGGCACCGCGTCCAGCCGCACGCCGTCCACGCCCATGTCGAGCCAAAAGTTCAGCACTTCGTACATGGCCTGGCGCACGCGGGGATTGTCGTAGTTCAGGTCGGGCTGGTGGGAATAAAAGCGATGCCAGTAATAGGCGTTGGCCACAGAATCCCAGGACCAGTTGGAGGACTCGAAGTCTTTGAAGATGATGCGGGCTTCTTTGTACTTTTCCGGAGTGTCGCTCCAGACATAGAACTCCCGGGCGGGACTGCCCGCGGGTGCGCGGCGCGCCGCCTGAAACCAGCGATGCTGGTCGGACGTATGGTTCAGCACCAGCTCGGTAATGACCTGCAGTCCGCGAGCATGGGCTTCGCGCAGGAAATGCTTGAAGTCCCTCAGGGTTCCGTAGGAGGGATGAACGTTCTTGTAGTCGGAGATATCGTAGCCGTCATCGCGCAGCGGCGAAGGATAAAACGGCAGCAGCCATATGGCGGTCACGCCAAGGTCTTTGATGTAATCCAGCTTTTCCGCCAGCCCGCGGAAGTCGCCCACGCCATCACCCGTGGAATCCTTGAAGGCGCGCACGTGGACCTCGTAGATGATCGCGTCCTTGTACCAGAGCGGATCGAGGTTTTCATGAAACCTGGAGCGCTGTTCGCTTGCGATGACCCGAATGGCTGCCCCCTTTTTTACATGAAGTAGTCGAAGTCCCGTTCGGTGCGAACCCGGCGCCGCACCAGGAAGATGTGAGCCGGGGCAACAGCGGGATTCAACTCCACATAGTTGCGGCTCCCCTGCCAGAAATAGCGCGTGTCCGCCACCAGATCGTGCACCTGGAAGGAATCGCGCGGATCCAGCTTCAACTCTTCCAGGGGAAGCCGCAGCCAGCCGGACTGGGTGTGGAAGGGGTCGAGATTCACCACGATGAGCACCAGATTTGAAAGATCGCTCGTGCTCTTGCTGTAGGCGATGATTTGGTCGTTATCCACGTCGTGAAAACGCAGGCCCTGATTGCTCTGCAGCGCCGGATTGGCATGGCGGATACGGTTCACACGCGCGATGAGGTCCTTGAGGCTGTCGGCGCGGTTCCGGTCCCAGTCCCTGATTTCGTATTTTTCCGAGTGCAGATATTCTTCCCGGCCGGGAGCCAGCGGCTTGTTTTCGAGAAGCTCAAATGCGGGACCGTAAATTCCGTAATTGGACGAGAGCGTAGCCGCCAACACCAGGCGTACCGCAAACCCCGCCCGACCGTCATACTGCAGGTATTCGGGCAGGATGTCGGGAGTGTTGGGCCAGAAGTTGGGATTGAAGAACTCGCGCACCTTGCCCTGGGTCAGTTCCGTCATATATTCGGTGAGCTCCCACTTGGTGTTGCGCCAGGTGAAGTAAGTGTAAGACTGAGTGAATCCGAGCTTGGCCAGGCGGTACATCACCTTGGGACGAGTAAAGGCTTCACTGAGGAAAATAGCGCCGGGATGCTGCTTGCGAATCTCGTCGATGGCCCATTCCCAAAAGGCGAACGCCTTGGTGTGCGGGTTGTCCACGCGAAAGATGCTGATTCCCTGCTCCAGCCAGAAATCAAAGACGCTCTTCAGCTCTTCCCAGAGTCCCCGCCAGTCTTTCGATTCGAAATCAAAAGGATAGATGTCCTCGTACTTCTTGGGGGGATTCTCCGCATATTGAATGGATCCGTCGGGCCGGTGCCGGAACCACTCTTCATGTTCGCGCACGCAGGGATGGTCCGGAGTGACCTGGAAGGCGATGTCGAGAGCCAGTTCGATGCCGAGCTTTCCGGCGTGTTCCCGCAGGCGGCGCAGGTCCTCCAGCGTGCCCAATTGCGGGTGAATGGCTTTGTGCCCACCTTCGGGGCCGCCAATGGCCCAGGGGCTGCCGGGATCACCCTCGGCGGAGACCGGGCTATTATTGGGTCCTTTGCGCTTGGTGATTCCGATGGGATGAATGGGCGGCAAATAGAGGATGTCGAATCCCATACCGGCCACATAGTCCAGCAGGTTTTCGCAGTCTCGCAGGGTACCGTGCCGTCCGCCACCGGCCGCTGAGCGGGGAAACATCTCGTACCACGAGCTGAAGCGAGCCTTGCTCCGGTCCACCCACACCGGCAGTTCCATGGAGCGGATGGCGTGGCTTCGGTCGGGATACTGCTCGGCCAGTTGAGCCAAGTCGTCGCTCACGGCGCTGTCTTCAGGCTCAGGGGCCGGCTCAACAGCGCCAGCCTGCGCGCGCAGCGCGCTCGCCGCCTGCAGGAGGGTTTTGGCATCGATTCCGGAGGCGCGGCCGGCGGCGGCCTGCAGCAGCTCTGCGCCCGCCAGCAGATCGAGAGGGCCCGCTTGGCCGGCAGCGTATTTTTTTTTGAAGTCGCGACGCCAGGAGCGGAAGTGGTCTACCCAGCCTTCCACGCAAAAAACGTACGGCCCGGCCTGTTCGACCGGAAACGACCCTTCCCAGCGGTCGTTGCCCAGCTCGCGCAGGGTAGCCTGGATCCATGCAGAATCGGTTCCACGCCGGTACAGAACCACCGCCGTTAGAGCATCATGGCCGTCGGCAAAAACATCCGCGCTGACCACCACCGTCTCGCCCACGGCGCGCTTGGCGGCAAAGCGACCGTCGTCCACCGAGGGCTCGACGCTTTCGATGACCACGCGAGGTGGAGCGAGGCTGGCGATCGAGCGGGAAGAAACGTCGGCCTTCCGGTTCTTTTCCTGGACGGGCATACCTCAGCGCTCCAGTGGGGTCACAGATGGCCGAAAAGGTTCCGGCAGGTTGACAGGATAAATCAGGAGGAGCCGAATAGACACAAAAAAACGGAAATTCCGAAAAACTATGTCGCTATACGACCATTTTGCACTTGCACGTGCCCGCGCATCGTCCGGAATAAGTAGAGCTAGATCGGCAAAGCGAGCGGTTACCGCTTAGGGCGCGGCCACGCCCTGCGCGGTGGGACGCTCCCCATTGCTCGCGGGCACCCAGTACACCTCTTCTTTGATACTCTGCGGGCTGTATCCCGCGCGCCGGAGAATACCTTTGCCGTTCTCTACCATTTGCGGGTTGCCGCACAGATACACGGTGGTATCGTCCGGCTTGAGTTGCCACTGATCAGCGTACTTGCGAATCAGGTCGTCCGCGCGCCCGGTCTCGCCCGTCCACCCGGGCTCATCCCAGGGCCGACTGATGCTGGGAACATAGGTAAACCATGGCAACTCGGCCGCTGCCCGCCGGAGTTCCTCCTCGTAGCCAAACTCGTGGCGATGGCTGGCGCCCTGGAGCAGAAACAGGCGCATGCCGGGTGCGAGCCGCGCGCTCTCATGGCGCAGCGAACGGACAAAGCTGACAAACGGCGCCACCCCGGTGACTGTGCTAATCAAGAAATGGTTGCGATGTCCGCTGCGGGTGTCCAGGGTGAACAGTCCCTTAGCGGCCTTGCGCACGCTCAGCGAATCTCCCGGCTGCAGGCCATACAGCAGGGGCGTGAGTTCTCCGTGAGGGACCAGATCCACAAAGAATTCCAGTTCCGACTCGTGGGGCGCGGAAACTATAGAGTAGGGCCTCTCCAGAGGCTTGCCCTCGCGCTCCACTCCCAGGGTTGCATACTGTCCCGGCTTGAAAGGAAAAGGCCCGGGCAGACTCAACTGAACCGACCACAACTCCGAAGAGTGATCCGTGCGCGCTTTGACGGTTGCACGATAAAACTTCTCGTTGGTTGACATGAACTTGTTATCCGAGAATTTGGTTTGTACTCAGGATACCCGTGCCAGGTGCACGGCAAACCATTGCCGCTCATCCATCCATACCCTCTCGGGACAGAAGCCTGCGGCGCATAACAGGCGCCGGGTGCCTTCAAGAGTGTACTTGTAGCTGTCCTCGGTGTGAATCCTTTCCCGGGGGGCGAAGTCCAGGACCATACCCAGAGCGCGAATCGAGACCCGCTGCTGGCGCGTGCTCTCCAGATGCATTTCCATACGGGACTCGTCCGCATTCCAGAGCGCCACATGGCGGAAACGCGCGGGGTCGAAGTCGGCGTCCAATTCCCGGTTGATGCGCACCAGCATGTTCCGGTTGAAGGCAGCAGTCACTCCCTGACTATCATCGTAGGCGGGGACCAGCACCTCGGGAGCTTTCACCAGATCCGTTCCCAGCAACAGAGCGTCCCCGAGCTCAAGCTGCGCGCGCAGGCGCCGCAACAGGTCCAAGGCCTGGGGTGGTTCGAAGTTTCCGATGCTGGAGCCGATAAACAACACCAGCTTGCGGCCGTGCAGGGCACGCAGGGGAGGAAATTCCGCGGTGAAGTCGGTCACATGAGGACGCACGTGAACGCGAGGAAATTGCCACCGCAAGCGGCGCGCCGCTGCTACCAGCGCGCTGCGCGAAACATCGATGGGGACGTATTCGGCGGTCAACTGCCGGCGCAACAGGGCCTCAATCAACAGGCCGGTCTTAGTCGCGCTGCCCGCGCCCAGCTCCACCAGAGTGAGGCCGCTGCCCGCCGCGGTCAGCATCTCGCCGGAGTGGCGGCGCAGAATCTCTTGCTCAGTGCGGGTCACGTAATACTCGGGAAGGCCGGTGATCTGCTCGAAGAGTTCCGAACCGCGGGCGTCATAAAACAACTTGGGTGGCAGACGCTTAGGACAAGCTGCCAGTCCGGACAATACATCGGAGGCGATTGCGGGCAGCTCTGCCGTCCCGCCGAGAGGCACCGCCGTGGTTTTCTGCTTTCCTGAGATCATCGTGCCAGCCGTATTCCTGAGAATTGCCACCGCACATGAGGCGGAAAGAAATTGCGGTAGGTTGAACGAATGTGGGAACGCGGGGTGACGCACGACCCTCCCCGCAGCACCATCTGGTTGCACATGAACTTGCCGTTGTACTCGCCCAATGCGCCTTCGCTGGGGCGAAATCCGGGATACGCGGTATAGGGACTCGCGGTCCACTCCCAACAGTCGCCGAACATCTGGCAGAGTCGGCCGGGCTCTCCGTGAGCGGCGGTGGGATGGTAAAGCTCGTCTTCCAGAAAAGCGCCTGCGGGCAGAAAAGTTCCGTCGGCGTTGACGGAATCCCGGGCGGCAATCTCCCATTCAAATTCCGTGGCCAGGCGCGCTCCCGCCCAACGCGCGTAGGCATCCGCTTCGTAGTAACTGACGTGGCAAACCGGCAGGTTGGGATTCACGGCGCGCATGCCGCTCAGGGTGAACTGGTTCCAGCCGCCGGTGGCTTTGCCCTCTGCGATCCAGTAGAGCGGCGATTCCCAGCCGCCGGCGCGCACCGCTTCCCAGCCGTCGGAGAGCCAGAGTTCCGGGCGGCGGTATCCGCCATCCTGCATGAACTGCAGATACTCGAGGTTGGTAACCAGGCGCGTCGCCAGTTCATATGGCCGCAACAATACCTCATGACACGGACCTTCATTGTCGAACGCGAAGCCGCTTTCCCGATTACCAGTCGCCTCGTGCCCGACAGAATGGATGCCGCCGGGAAACGTAATCCACTTGATCGGGTCTGGCGCGGCAATCTCTTCTGCGGTGGCTTCGCGGTAAGCAGGCCGCAGCGGTTGCGACCAGAAGGCATGCTGAATGTCCGTCAGGATCAGCTCCTGGTGCTGCTGCTCATGGTTAAGTCCGAGTTGTACCAGCGCGGCCAGTTCCGGCGCGGAGTTCCGATGCAGCAGTTGCGCCATGGCGCCATCGATATGTCGTCGGTAGCGCAGGACCTCTTCCACGCCGGGCCGGGACATCAAGCTGCGCTGCGGCCGCTGCGGACGATCTCCCACGGCGTTGTAATAAGAATTGAACAGGTAAGTAAAATCCCGGTGAAACGGACGATACCCGCCGACGTGGGGCAGCAGCAGGAAGGTTTCGAAAAACCAAGTGGTGTGCGCCAGATGCCATTTAACCGGGCTGGCATCGGGCATGGACTGCAGGTTCTGATCTTCGGGCGTGAGCGGCTCGGCCAGGCACTCGCTCGCCCGTCGCACTTCGCGATAGTGCTGCGCAAGCCCGCCAGCAGCGGATTTCGAAGCCACGGCTTCCAGCGACTCCCGGCTCGCGACGGGAACTCTCATATCTGGTCTCCCTAAGCAACCAATCTGCGCGATATCCAAAACAAACAGGATGCCCGTCCGGCGCGGAAGTTTCAAAGAAAAAATCAACCCGCGTTAGGCCACTGCCGATTTTTCACCTGCCATTCGCATGCGCGCCCTTGACGCCGTAGCCTCGTTGGATGTTGGATGCACGGCCGACGGTGCGGGAGATGGGACATCGAAAACAGCAGCCCCAGGCATCCGAATGGGTTGCAAATGAGTACTTGCACCAGGAGGAAAAGTAATGGGGGTGGGCAAGCCGAAGCGGCGGAAATCGGAAGCCTGGAAGGGGTTAGTCGCCGGGCTGGCAGGCGGGCTGGCGGGAGCGTGGGCCATGAACCAGTTTCAGAAGGCTTGCAGCAAAATTTCTCAGAGAGACGGAAGTGAATCTGAAAACGAGTCTATGGACTACCGCAGCCGGCAGGAACAAGCCACGGAAGATGCCACGATGAAGGCCGCGAACCGCGTCTCTCGAATTGTGCTGCAGCAGGACCTGACCCGAGAAGAAAAAGAGGAACTGGGGCCGCTGGTGCATTACGGCTTTGGCACGACCATGGGCGGGGTCTACGGAACGATCGCCGAGTGGCAGCCCGACGTCAAAGCCGGCTTCGGGACCGCATTCGCCAGCGTGCTGTTTGTTGCCGGAGACGAGATTGCGGTGCCGGCGCTGAAGCTCTCGGGTTCGCCCGTGAACTATCCGCTCTCATCGCATGTTTACGCGCTGGCGTCGCACCTGGTGTACGGATTAGCTACGGAAGGGGTGCGGCGCGGCGTACGCGCCGTGCTGTGAGCTACTCGCGCGGTGAGAACGCGCGGGTGGGTCCGCGCTACTTCCGCTGGTTGAGGAACGTTCCCTTCTCCAGGTCCTCGAATGCCTGCCGAAGCTGCTCCTGCGTGTTCATGACGATGGGCCCATACCACGCCACAGGTTCTTCCAGCGGCTTGCCGGAAACGAGCAGAAAGCGGACGCCATCCTCATCGGCCTGTACTTCCACCTCGTCGCCGCGATCGAAGAGCACCAGGGAACGGTTTTCGGCTTCAGCGGGAGGCGCCGTATCGAGCCAGCCCACGGACTCGGTGGGAACGCTCAGCGGCCCGGAAGCATTGCAGAATTTTCCCGCTCCGGCAAAAACGTAGGCGAACGCATGGCGCGTGGTTTCCACCGGCAACTTCTTGCGCTGGCCGGGAGGCACGGAGACGTCGAGGTAAATGGGATCGGCGGCGATTCCGTCCACCGGGCCTTTTTCCCCCAAAAATTCCCGCACACAATGCGAACCTTGGTGCCGTCATCGTCGGTGACTTCCGGAATTTCACCTGCCTTCACTTCCTGATAGCGCGGGGCCGTCATCTTGAGCGACGAGGGAAGGTTGGCCCACAACTGGAAACCATGCATGCGTCCCGTGGGATCGCCCTTAGGCATTTCCTGATGGATGATGCCGCTGCCGGCGGTCATCCACTGCACGTCGCCGGCGGCAATGGCTCCGTGATTGCCCATGCTGTCGCCGTGCTCCACGGTTCCGGCGAGCACGTACGTAATGGTCTCGATACCGCGATGCGGATGCCAGGGAAAACCCGCGAGGTAGTCCTGGGGAACATCGTTGCGGAAGTCGTCGAGCAGGAGGAAAGGATCGAAATCGCTGGTGTTACCGAAACCGAAGGCACGGCGCAGGTGCACGCCCGCTCCTTCCAGGGTCGGCTTCGACTGAATCAGACGCTTTACCGGGCGGATGGACATGCGGTACTCCTGGAGAAGCCTGAGGTATTCAGAAGCATACAGAAAAACCGGTGCCACATATATGCCTGGAGGTACCGTGTTTTTTCTGGCTCCGAATAGGCCTAAGTCTTCGCCGGAGGCTTGCCGGCGACCAGGGCCGTCATGCCGCCATCCACCAGGTAAATTCCACCCGTTATGAAGGAAGCATCATCGCTGCACAAAAAGGCGATCATCTTCGCAATCTCGTCCGGGCGAGCAATCCGCCCCAGGGCATGGGCCTGGCCGATGTCCTGCAGAAGTGATGGCGCGCCTGGCGTGCTCTGAATGCTCGCGCGCAACATGGGTGTATCCACTGCTCCGGGGCAGACGCAATTGACACGGATGTTGTCCACGGCATGGTCAATGGCCAGCGCCCGAGTCAGTCCGGCAATTGCATGTTTGCTGGTCACGTAAGCCACGGAGTTCGGAAGCGCTCCCAGCGCCTGCACCGAAGAAACGTTTACGACGGATGCTCCTGCGTTTTTCATCAATGGGAAGAAAGCGCGGAAGGTCAGAAACATCGACTTAAGGTTTACCGCCATGACCTCATCCCAAGTCTCCTCGGATGTGGTCACACCGGTGCCGTAGCACTGGATTCCGGCGCTGTTGACGAGGAATGAAACGTCGCCCATATCTTTGCTGACCCGCGCCGCTGCCGCGTCGACCTCGCGACTGGAAGAAACATCACAGGCAATGTAGTACGCCTCGCCGGAGACCTTCGATTGCGCGGCTGAGCGGTCCAAAACGACGACCTTAGCGCCGCGAGCCAGGAATTCCGCCACAGTGGCCGCGCCAATACCGGAAGCTCCGCCCGTGATAATGGCGAGTTTGGTGGACGAGGGCTTTTCGTTGTTCATCGTTTGTCCCTAATGAGCCGGCAAATTTGTTGCGGCGCTTACCGTCAGTCGGCACTTTTAACAAGCCATCGCCCTTTGTAGCAGTAAAAGATATCCGTCAAACCATCGTAGTGATTCATTATCACGCGGGCTTTTAGTAATTCATTATCACGCGGGCTTTCTGGACCGCAGAACTTGGCCCGCGTTCTTTCGGCGCACCTACGTCTGCCAAGAAGAAGATCAGGATCAATGTGGGCGAATATTGGGAGGGGAAGAATGCCTTTTTCAAATGTGGTCCATCCGCATTGTGTGAGTTTTCGGTGATTTGGGTGTGCCGGATTTCTAGCTCGTCTTCTTCGCCCTTTTCGATTTCGCCGCCGCCTTCTCTTCCGCGGCTGCAGACAGCGCAACAGAAGCCGCCGGCTTTTTGGCCTTGGCTTTTTCCAGGCTCTTCTTGAGGGCCTCCATGATGTCGACCACGGGGGCCATGTGCGCGGGAGCGGGTGTTTCCACGACTTGCTGGCCGGCTTTCTTGGCTTCGATCATGGCCATCAGGTTGGCGCGGTATTCGTCCTTGTACTTTTCGGGCTCGAAGGGAGCGGCGAGCGAATCAATGAGCGTGGTGGCCAGCTTCAGCTCGTTTTCCTTGACCAGGTGGGTATCGGTGCGGAACTCGTCGACCTTGCGAATCTCGTCGGTAAAAAACATCGTATGCAGCAGGATGCCCCGGTCCCCGGGGCGCAGGATCACGATGTGCTCGCGGTTGTGCATGGCGACCTTGGCCACACCGACGTATCCCGTCTGCTTGAGCGCCTCGAACAGCAGCGCATAGGGCTTCTCGCCGGCTTCGTCCGGAGCCAGGTAATAGGAGCTCTCGAAGTAGATGGGATCGACTTCGCTGGACTTGACGAACTCCAGGATCTCCATGGTCTTGGCCGTCGGGGGAGCGACCTTCTTGATCTCTTCGTCCTCGATGACGACGTAGCGGCCCTTTTCGTACTCATAGCCCTTGACCATTTCGCTGCGTGGGATGGGCTTGTCCTCGGCCTGGCAGTAGATCACCTGCTTGATGCGCGAGCCGTCCTCTTTGTGCAACTGGTTGAAGCCTACGGTCTCCGCGCGCGCGGCGCTGAACAGCCGGATGGGTAATGACACCAGTCCGAATGTCAGGTGTCCCTTCCATACGCTTGTTGCCATCGTTCTCTCCGTCAGGGCTCTTCTATCTCAAAATTAACAAGGATCAAATTTACAAGAGAAACTCGGGATATAGCACACGCCACGGGCCATTACAATCGGACCACGGAGGGCGTCCGGCACGGTAAACACTATGTGTTGTGGGGGTGGTTGAAGCAGCCCTGCCTCTGGTTATGGTGGTACAGAAACACGCAGTTCGCCCGAGGGACGCTAAGAACGTGGGGGAACGCAAAGGGAGAAAAGAGATCGCACCTTTATTCCCCTCGGGCCGGCGCACCGATGGAACCTGCGCCACTGGTATAAAGTCTCTCAAACCATGAACAAAACCGAACCCTTGCCGCTCAGTTCGCACGCCAAGCCGGCCGACAGCTTCGCGCAGGCCCGCGAACTGGAGCACGAACTAAAGAAAACCGTCCGGGGAGAAGTGCGATTTGACCGTGGCAGCCGGGCAATGTATGCGACCGATGCCTCCAATTACCGCCAGATTCCGATCGGCCTGGTGGTACCACGGGATGCCGGCGATGTGAGGGCCGCGGCGGCCGCATGTCGCAAGCTTGGGGCTCCGGTGCTGCCGCGCGGGGCCGGCACCAGCCTGGCTGGACAGTGCTGCAATGTCGCCGTCGTGCTGGACTTCACCAAATACATGAACCAAATCCTGGAAATCGATTATGACCGGCGCTTCGCTCGCGTGCAGCCCGGGGTGGTTCTCGACAGCTTGCGCAACCGGGCCGAAAGCCGGCATCTGACGTTTGCTCCCGATCCTTCGACGCATAACCGCTGCACCATTGGGGGCATGATTGGCAACAACTCCTGCGGGACGCATTCCCTGCTGGGCGGCAAGACCGTCGACAACGTTGAGGAGCTGCGCATCCTGCTCTATGACGGCACGGAAATGACGGTGAGAGCCGCCAGCGAAAGCGAATTGAGTTCCATTGTTCAAGAAGGAGGAAGGCAGGGAGAGATCTATGCCTGCCTGCGAGGCTTGCGCGAGCAGTATGCGGAATTGATCCGGGCGAAGTTTCCCCGCATTCCGCGCCGGGTTTCCGGTTACAACCTCGACGAACTGCTGCCGGAAAACGGCTTTCACGTGGCCCGGTCGCTGGTGGGGAGCGAAGGCACGTGTGCGATCGTGCTGGAAGCCAGGCTGCGACTGATTCCAAGCCCGCAGCACAGGACTCTGGTGGGACTGGGATACGAAGACGCCTTCCGGGCCGCGGATCACGTAATGGAAATTCTGAAGTTTGATCCCATCGGTCTGGAAGGTTTTGAAGGAAGCATCATTGACGGGCTCAGAAAAAAAGGAGCCCCGAATCTTGACCTGATGCCGCAAGGCCGGGGCTACATGCTGGCCGAGTTCGGCTCCGACGACCCTAAGGAAGCTGAGGACAAGGCGCACCGTCTGGTGAAGTTCTTAAGCAGTGTTGCCAATGCTCCCGATGTGCGCCCTTATTCGAAGAGTGAAGCCAAGGCCGTGTGGCAGATTCGCGAGGCCGGGCCTCGCGCCGCGGCGTTTGCGCCCGGCGCCACGCCGACGTGGGAAGGCTGGGACGATGCCGCGGTGGCGCCGGAAAAGCTGGGCGGCTACCTTCGTGACATTCGCAAGCTGCTGAATGAATTCGGCTACAGCGCCGCTTTTTACGGCCACTTCGGGCACGGCTGCATCCACATGCGGGTAAGTTTCGATCTGCAGACGGAAAGCGGCATTCGCAAGTATGGAGAGTTTGTGGAGCGCGCAGCCGACCTGGTGGTGAGCTACGGGGGCTCGCTTTCCGGGGAGCACGGCGATGGCCAGTCTCGCGGGGCACTGCTGCCGAAGATGTTCGGGCCGGAGCTAATGAGGGCTTTCGGCGAGTTCAAGGCGGCATGGGATCCAGAGAACAAGCTCAATCCTCACAAACTTGTTAACGCCTATTTGCCAACGGAAAACCTGCGCCTGGGCGCGGATTACAAGCCGCAGAATCCGACAACGCACTTTGAGTATCCAGACGACAACGGATCGTTCCTGAAGGCGGCGGAGCGTTGCATTGGGCTGGGAGCCTGCCGCAAACACGATTCCGGCTCGATGTGTCCGAGCTACATGGTCACGCTGGAAGAAGAGCACAGCACGCGGGGACGCGCGCATATGCTTTTTGAACTGCTGCAGGGAGAAATCGTGCGGGACGGGTGGAAAGACGAGGCGGTCAAAAAGTCGCTGGATCTGTGTCTTTCCTGCAAGGCGTGCAAATCAGAGTGTCCGGCCAATGTGGATATGGCGACTTACAAAGCGGAATTCCTCTCGCACTATTATCAGGACAAGCACCGACCGCTGCATGCCTATGCCTTTGGGATGATTGACCGCTGGGCGCAGCTGGCGTCGAATGCTCCCTGGCTGGCGAATTTTCTGAGTGACGCCCCCGGCTTTCGCCAGCTTATACGCAACAGCCTGCACCTGGCCCCGCAGCGGAAAATGCCCCGCTTCTCTCCCTATACTTTCCGGCAACGGGCACGGAAGCAAGGCATTCCCGCCACCGGGGGAAAACGCGGGTCCAGCCGACCGCAAGCGGTCCTCTGGGCGGACACGTTCAATAATTATTTTCATCCAGAGACCTGCCAGGCGGCGCTGGAGGTGCTGACGGACGCGGGTTTCCAGGTCAGAGTCTCCGGGCAACACTTGTGCTGCGGGCGTCCGCTGTACGACTTTGGAATGCTCGACAAGGCAAAGGAGTATCTGGAGCGAATTCTGCATGCCCTGAACGCGGAAATCGAAGCCGGCACGCCGGTCGTTGTGCTGGAACCGAGCTGCGCGTCGGTGTTCCGTGACGAAATGCGAAATCTGCTGCCTTCCGACGCGCGGGCCACTCGCCTGCGCTCCCAGACGTTTCTGTTAAGCGAATTCCTCGACCGGCATGCGCCTGGATACCAGCCTCCGAGGCTTTCGGCGAAAGTTGTGCTCCATGGGCATTGCCATCAAAAGGCACTGATGAAGCTGACCAGCGAAGAGTCACTGCTGCGAAAGATGGGCGCGGAGCTGCAAACGCTGGATTCGGGCTGCTGCGGAATGGCCGGGGGATTCGGCTTCGAGGAAAGCAACTACGCCGTCTCGCAGGCGCTAGGAGAGCGGGTGCTGCTGCCCGCGGTACGGGAAGCGGCGGCGGAGACATTGATCGTTACTAACGGGTTCAGTTGCCGAGAGCAGATTCGTCAGGGTACAGGGCGAAATGCCCTGCACCTGAGCGAAGTTTTACGGCTGGCGATGAGCAAGAGAATGGCGGAATAGCTTCCGAGCAGGGGCGGTCTTTACTTGCCCTTCATCTGGCTATGGTCGAAGGTTGTCACCATGGCGGCCATAAAGCCGTCTTTGGTCACGTAAGCGTCGGATCCCAGGTAGGGCTCGGCCAGGACATCACCAGTGGCGCGCCACGCGGCGTTGATGGTGCCGCCGACGGCAAAGGTATGCTCAGGGGTAAAGATCACGCCGCACAATCCGCCCTCCTTGAAAGGCTTGACGGCGTTGCGGAACATTTCTCCGACCTGTTCCCGTCCCTTCATGACCTGCCCTCCCGGAAGAAAGATTTCCGCATTCTCGGGATACTGCGCCATCAAGCGGTTCCAGTCGCAATGATTCAGGGCGTCGATGTGTTCATCCACGACGGCCTGGGGCGAGGGCTGCGCCTTAAGAGGCGGCATCTGTTGCGCCTGTGCGTTTTGCCGGGCACAGGCCGCAACCACAACAAAGCAGAGCAAGACGGAAACGGCAATCAGGGATGCGTAGAGTGATCTGCGATTCACCGAGGGAAGGAATTTCATAATAGCGGCTTCTCCAATGGCTGAGTCGATGCTGCAAATACCAGGGAAGCAGAGGTTACACTGAATAGCGCAAGGATCAAACCCCTAATGACCAGAAACAAGAGAAGCAGCGGCTGGTTCCAAAGGCCGGAATATTACGGCTTTGCCCGGCGGGCGTGGCTCCGCTCGGAAGGATTTCCGGCAGACATTTTTGACGGCAAGCCGGTCATTGGCATCTGCAACTCCTGGAGCGAGCTAAACAACTGCAACGTCCACCTGCGGGATGTTGCGGCGGCGGTGAAGCGCGGCGTGCTGGCGTGCGGGGGACTGCCATTGGAGTTTCCCACTATTTCGCTGGGGGAGATGCTCATGGCGCCCACCGCGATGATGTTTCGCAATCTGATGGCAATGGATGTCGAGGAATGCATTCGAGCCTATCCTCTGGATGGCGTTGTTCTGCTCTGCGGTTGCGATAAAACCACTCCCGCGCAGCTTATGGGAGCCGCCAGTGCGGATGTTCCGGCAATTGTGGTACCGGGAGGACCGATGATCGCGGGCGAGTGGCGGGGACAGCGGCTGGGATCGGGCACGGACGGCCGCAAGCTTTACGATCTGCATAGAATGGGACGGATCAGCGACGAAGAGTGGTGCGAGATCGAGGGCTGCATCGCCAGAACCTCGGGGCATTGCACGGTCATGGGGACCGCCTCCACGATGACCAGCCTGGCCGAGGTGCTGGGAATGACGCTGCCCGGCTGCGCCAACATCCCGGCGCCCGACTCCCGGCGTTATGCCATGGCGGAACTGAGCGGACGCGCCATCATCGAAATGATCGATGCGGACCTGAGGCCTTCGCGCATCATGACCCGCGAAGCTTTCGATAATGCCATGGCTGCACTCATGGCTCTTGGCGGCTCCACCAATGCCGTGGTCCACCTCATTGCCATTGCAGGACGACTTGGGATCCGGCTGACGCTGGATGATTTTGACCGCATTTCGCGGCGTACGCCATGCATTGTGAATGTCCGGCCTTCAGGCGAGTTCCTGATGGAGGATCTATTCAACGCGGGCGGCGTTCCCGCGGTGTTGCATCGAATGGGAAAGTTGCTGAACAGCCAGTGCATCACGGTGAATGGCAAAACACTAGGAGAGAACATCCGCGACAGCAAGCCGTTTGGAGACGAGGTGATTCGTCCGCTCGAGCGTCCTCTTTATGGAGAAGGGGGGATCGCAGTGCTTTACGGCAACCTGGCGCCGGACGGGGCGATTATTAAACCGAGTGCAGCCTCTCCCGAGCTTCTGCGGCACCGGGGACGGGCCTTCGTGTTCGAGAACCACGAGGAGATGATCGAGCAGATCGATGGCGACGATCTGCCTGTGGATGCGAATACAGTCCTGATCATGCGGAATTGCGGTCCCAAGGGAGCACCGGGATTCCCGGAGTGGGGACAGATTCCGCTTCCCCGCAAGCTGCTTCAGCAAGGAGTGAAGGACATGGTCCGCATCTCGGATGCCCGCATGAGCGGGACCTCGTTCGGCACCGTGGTGCTGCACGCAGCACCGGAGGCTGCCGTGGGAGGGCCGCTCGCCATCGTCCGGACCGGAGACGAGGTCGTACTGGACGTTCCCGCACGCAGGCTCGAACTGGCGCTCTCGGAAAACGAAATCCAGAACAGGCTGAAGAGTTTCACGCCACCGCGGCGCCAGCACGGCAGAGGCTACGGACGCTTGTTCCTGGACCATGTAACACAGGCGAATCTCGGCTGCGATTTCGACTTTCTCGTCCCCGGTTACGATGACCGGGATTGAGTTGATCGACCCAACCTGAACGGGCAGAAGCACCTGCGGCGGCGGCTTCTGTGCCTGCCCGGAGCAAGACACGGCGGCCCACGTGATACGATGAAAACCCGTTCCGTTCGGGGTTTGAACTATTTCACTGTCTCTATTTCACTGTCTCCGGAACCAGGCAGGGGACGCGCGAAGTTTCTGATGCCCAGGCGACGCCGCTTCCTTTTCATTACGCTTCTTATCGCGCTGTTGGCATGGTTGCCGGGGTGCAATTTTGCCCGCAGCCGCGGATCGAACGATCCTATTCGTATTGGATTTTCCATGGACTCGCTGCAACTGGAGCGCTGGCAGCGGGACCGCGATCAGTTCGTAAAACGGGCGCACGAACTGGGCGCGGAAGTGTATGTGCAGTCCGCCGACGGAAACGATGCGGTGCAGGTTCGCCAGGCTGAGAATCTGCTGACCCAGGGAGTGGACGTGCTGGTGGTGGTGCCGCACAACGGCATTATCGATGCCTCGATCGTGGACAGCGCCAAGCGCCAGAACATCCCTGTGCTTGCCTACGACCGCCTGATTCGCGACAGCGACGTTTCCATGTACATCTCGTTCGACAACGTTCGCGTCGGGGAGTTGCAGGCGGAGTACGTGGTGAAGCGTGCACCCAAAGGGAATTACATCCTGATCGGCGGCTCGCCCACGGACAACAATGCGCACATGTTCCGCCAGGGGCAGATGAATGTCCTGCAGCCTTACATTGATCGCGGTGACATCAAGATCGTAGCCGATCAGTGGGCCACCGACTGGCTGGCCAGCGCCGCCCTGCAGCACACAGAGAATGCGCTGACACAGGCAAACAATAACGTAGTGGCCGTGGTCGCTTCCAACGACAGCACCGCGGGAGGCGTGATTCAGGCCTTGGCGGAACAGCACCTGGCGGGCAAGGTGCTGGTGAGCGGCCAGGATGCCGACCTCGCCGCCTTGCAGCGCATTGTGGCCGGCACGCAATCCATGACGATTTACAAACCAATTCGTCCGCTGGCATCGCGCGCGGCGGAGATTGCGGTGGCCCTCGCCAAGGGAGGAACCGTCGCGACCACAACAACCGTGAACAATGGCAAGGTGAATGTTCCCTCCGTGCTGCTGAAGCCGATCACCGTGGATAAGAGCAATCTTGTGAACACCGTAATTGCTGACGGTTTCGTCAAGCTTGAGGATGTTTACAAAAACGTCCCCCGAAACCAGTGGCCCAAGGTTGGGGATTAGGAACTGTGAACGATTCGAGGCCCATGCTCGAGATGGCGGGCATCCGCAAGAGCTTTCAGAATGTGCGAGCGCTGGACGGGGTTTCTTTCGATGTCCGCGCGGGTGAGATCCATGCTTTGGTGGGCGAAAACGGAGCCGGAAAATCCACTCTGATGAAGGTGCTCTCGGGGGTCTATCCCTACCCGGAGTACGAAGGCGAAATCCGTTTTCAGGGCGCGTTGCGCCGCTTCCGCAGCGTACACGAGAGCGCCCAAGCCGGAATCGCAGTGGTCTACCAGGAGCTTTCTCTGGTTCCAGAGATGACGGTTGGGGAAAACATTTTTCTGGGCCGCGAGCCTCGCCATCTGGGAGCGATCCACTGGAACATTCTCTACTCCCGGGCTACAGCTTTGCTACGCGAGCTCAAGCTGGACATCGATGCCCGAACCCAGGTGCTGGAACTGGGGATGGGAAAACAGCAACTAGTGGAGATTGCCAAGGCGCTTTCCCAGGACGCGCGGCTCCTCGTGCTGGACGAACCGACGGCGGCGCTCACAGAATCAGAATCGGAAACTCTGTTTCGCATTCTCGAATCGCTGCGCGCTCGCGGCATCGCCATCATCTACATCTCGCACCGGCTGGAAGAAGTGTTCCGGCTGGCGCAGCGCGTGACCGTGCTGCGCGACGGGCAAACCATTGCCACCCGGTCGACGGAAAAGCTGGACGAGCCGGGAATCATCGCCATGATGGTAGGAAGGGAAGTGAGCCAGCTTTTCCCTGCCTCCACGCGCACTCCCGGAGAGGTTGTCTTCGAGGCGCGCAACATCACGGTGAAGGATCCGAACATCCCCGGCAAATATCTGCTGCAGAATGTCAGCTTGGCCGTCCGCGAAGGCGAGGTGCTGGGGATTGCGGGCCTGATGGGGGCGGGACGCACGGAACTGCTGGAGACGCTGTTCGGGTCCCGCGCGGGCAAGACGGCGGGTGAAATTCGCGTGGCTGGACGCGAGGTGGACATCAAGCGCCCGGCGGACGCGATTGCCCATGGAATCGGGTTTGTCACGGAAGACCGCAAGCGCTCGGGACTGGTCTTGGACCAAACCATTCTGCGCAACATGACCCTGGCGGCTCTTCCCCGTCTCTCCGGCCGGGTCATGACCCACGAAGAGCGCGAAGCAGCTTCCGGGAACCGGCTGTTCCACAGCTTGCGGGTGAAGGCGAATTCGATGTTTGCCCTTGCGGGCACGCTGAGCGGCGGCAACCAGCAGAAGGTGGTGCTGGGCAAGTGGCTGATGACGAATCCGCGTGTGCTTTTTCTGGATGAACCAACGCGCGGAATTGACGTGGGCGCAAAACAGGAAATCTACGCTGAAATCGACAAACTTGCCCGCCTCGGCCTGGCTGTGGTGATGGTGTCGTCGGAACTTCCGGAAGTGCTGGGACTGAGCGACCGTATTCTGGTTTTGCATGAAGGACGCGTGAGCGGGGAATTTCCGCGCGCCAATGCCACCCCCGAGGCGTTGATGGCGTGTGCCACTGGACAAAGCGTTCCGGCATGAACTATCGAGAGAGAGCACCCAAGGCATGAGCATTCCCGCCAAACTCCCCGTCGAGCAGCCACTCGCGGCCACCTCCGCTCCTGCAGGCAGCCGGATGCGCTTTTCCGCCTCTGTCGTCCGGTCGTACACCATGGTGATCGCACTCGTGGCTGTCTGGATCATCTTCAGCGTCATCACCGGCGGAATTTTTCTGGAGGCGCGAAACTTCTCCAACCTGATGCGCCAGACCGCCGTGACCGGAGTGTTGGCTGTAGGCATGGTCATGGTGATCGTCGCCGCGGAAATCGACCTCTCGGTGGGTTCGCTGGTGGGTCTTACGGGAATGTGTTCCGTGCTGGTGCAGGCCTGGTTCGGATGGGGACTGATTCCCTCGCTGCTGACCGGCATTGGAGTGGGACTGGCGGTGGGCGCGCTGCAGGGAGTGCTGGTAGCCTACGTTGGAATTCCCTCCTTCATCGTGACCCTGGGCGGCCTACTTGCCTGGCGCGGCATGACTAAAGGAATCAGCAAAGGCGTGACCATCCCGACGGAGGTGCCGGCGTTCAAGCTCATCGGACAGGGATATATTCCTCCGATGGCAGGGTGGATCCTGGCTGCGGCAGCGGTGGCGGGAGTTGCGCTCTCGATCGCGCGCCGTGCCAGCGCACGCCGGCAGCAAGGGCTGCCGTCGTGGAGCGGTATGACGGTGGCGGCGCGTATTCTGCTGCCTTCCCTGCTGATCGTTGCCATGGCGGTTGGATTCAACAACTATGCCGGCGTTCCTGTCCCGGTTCTGATCCTGGCGGGAGTGGCGCTTCTGGGAGCGTTTGTTACCAACAATACGATCTTTGGGCGATATTTGTACGCGATCGGCGGTAATCCCGAAGCGGCGCGGCTTTCCGGCATCAACCTGAAAAAGCACGTGCTGCTCGCCTTTTGCGCCATGGGAGCCCTGGCCGCTGTTGCCGGATTCATTTACACCGCGCGGGTGGGAGCGGCCTCTCCCGACGCGGGTCTTCTGCTGGAACTGGACGCCATTGCCGCCTGCGTGATCGGTGGAGCATCGCTCATGGGTGGCCGCGGAACCGTATTTGGAGCCTGCCTGGGCGCGCTGCTCATGGCTTCCCTCGATAACGGCATGTCTCTCAAGAACGTGCCGGACTTCATTCAGGACATCGTGAAGGGTGGAATTCTCGTCAGTGCGGTCGGCCTCGACGTGTTTGGGCGGAGGCGCCAGTGAGCTACGTACTCGGAATTGATGTAGGGACCGGCGGGACGCGAGCCCTGATCGTGGATGACCGCGGGCGTGTGATCGCGTCTGCAACCGAAGAGCACGAACCCTTTGCCTCGCCCAAAATCGGCTGGGCAGAGCAGCATCCGGACGACTGGTGGCGGGCGGCCGGAATCGCGGTGAAGAAAGCGCTCTCCCAGGCAAACCTGAGCGGCGATGCAATCGCCTGCGCCGGCTTCAGCGGGCAGATGCACGGCGCGGTGATGCTGGATGAACAAATGAGAGTCGTGCGTCCGGCGCTGATCTGGTGTGACCAGAGAACCGAGAAGCAAAGCCGCGAGCTGAGCGCACAAATTGGCGACGCGGCCCTGATTCAGCTCACCTGCAATCTCCCGCTGACCAATTTCACGCTGACCAAGTTTCTTTGGGTGCGGGAAAACGAACCGGAGAACTGGAAGCGGGTGCGCCATGTGATGCTGCCCAAGGACTATGTTCGCTTCCGGCTGAGCGGCGAGAGCGCCATCGACATGGCCGACGCCAGCGGCACGCTGCTGCTGGACGTAACTCACCGCCGCTGGTCGCGTGAGATGCTGCAGGCTACGTCGCTGGATGAGCGCATTTTGCCCGCGCTCTACGAATCGCCGGATGTCTGCGGGCAGGTTTCGGCTGAAGGGGCGGCGGCCACGGGATTGAAACCCGGCACGCCGGTGGTGGCCGGCGCGGGAGATCAGGCTGCGGGAGCGACGGGAATGGGCGTGGTTCGTCCCGGAGCGGTGAGCGCGACCATCGGAACTTCCGGTGTAGTCTTTGCCGCTACCGATCGTCCCGCACTCGACCCGAAAGGACGCTTGCATACGTTCTGCCATGCCATTCCCGGACGATGGCACGTGATGGGCGTAACGCAGGCTGCGGGACTGTCGCTGCGCTGGTTCCGCGATCAGTTCGGAGCAGGACCGCCTGGGGTGAGTCCCAACGACGGGCGCGATCCTTACGACCGGCTATCCGAGGAAGCAGCACGGGTTCCCGCCGGAAGCGAAGGCGTGTTGTGGGCGCCCTATCTTATGGGCGAGCGTACGCCGCATCTGGACCCCAGCGCCCGGGGAGCGCTAACCGGACTGGCGGCTTCCCACACTCGCGCCCACGTAGTGCGGGCCATCATGGAAGGAGTGGCCTTCAGCCTGCGTGACACGTTCACCATCTTCGACGAAATGCGCGTCCCTGTGACCCATGTGCGGCTGGGGGGTGGCGGCGCGCGCAGTAACATCTGGCGCCAGATTCAGGCGGACGTTTATGGTCATGAGGCCGAGATTATCGAGGCGGAAGAAGGCGCGGCTTACGGAGCGGCGATCCTCGCCGGGGTTGGAGTCAAGATCTGGCCAAGCGTGGACGAGGCCTGCGATTCGGTGGTCCGGGTGGCCACGCGAGTGAAGCCAAAGCCCGGGGACGTGGCTGCGATGAATCGAGCCTATGCTGCTTATCGGCGCATGTACCCGGCGTTGCGGATGATCGCCGGCCAGGCCGGCGGCGTGCCGGCATGATGTCTCAAGAGGCTCTGCCAGAAAGCACCCGTGGAAACGGACGTCTTGAAAACCTGAGAGGAAACTATGAGCAATCAGCTACAACCTCGTGCGGAGCACAAATTCTCTTTCGGTCTGTGGACGATTGGCAATCGCGGGCGCGATCCCTTCGGAGATGCTGTGCGGCCGCCGATCCCGCCGAACGACATTGTGTCCCTTCTGGCCGAAGTTGGCGCCTGGGGGGTGAATCTCCACGATAACGATCTTGTGCCCATCGATGCGGCCCCGGCCGACCGCGACAAGATCGTTACCAGCTTCAAACAGGCCTGCGAGCACAACGGAATCGTGGTGCCCATGGCTACGGTGAATCTTTTTTATGATCCGGTGTTCCGCGACGGAGCCTTCACCGCCAACGATCCCGAAGTCCGCGCCTACGCCGTGCAGAAGACTATGCGAGCCATGGATATCGGAGCCGAACTTGGCGCGAAAATTTTTGTTCTTTGGGGCGGGCGGGAAGGAACGGAAACGGACGCCTGCCGCCGCCCCGACGAAGCCATGAAGCGCCTGCGCGAGGGGGTGAACTACCTATGCGAGTATTCGCTCGACAAAAAATACGGTTATCGCCTTGCGCTTGAAGCAAAACCCAACGAGCCGCGGGGTGACATCTATATGCCGACCACCGGCGCGTATCTCGGGTTCATTCCTACGCTGGACCATCCCGAGATGGTGGGCGTGAACCCGGAGTTCGCTCATGAGACCATGGCCGGGCTGAACTTCATGCATGCCGTCGCACAGGCGTGGGAGGCGGGCAAACTCTTTCACGTCGATCTGAACGATCAGTATCCCGGCCGCTACGATCAGGACTTTCGCTTCGGCTCGACGAATGTGAAGCAGTCGTTTTTCCTGGTGAAGTTCCTGGAAGAAGTTGGCTACAGCGGGCCGCGGCACTTCGACGCGCACGCGTATCGCACCGAGGACATCGAAGGAGTCAAAGATTTTGCCCGGGGTTGCATGCGCTCGTACCTGATTCTGAAGGAAAAGGCCGCTTGCTGGAATGCCGACCGGGAGGTGCAGTCGATTCTGCGTGAGATCAACTCGGGAGACGGCGCTCCGGAGGTCGGAAAATACTCCCAACAGGGTGCGGCCAGGCTCCTGGGACATGAGTTCAGCCGTCCGAAAATGGCGGCGAAAAAGCTTCCCTACGAGCGCCTTGACCAGCTCACCATCGATCTTTTGCTGGGAGCACGGTAGCTCGCCCTGCAACTTTGCTGGCATCGCGGGGTTGCCCCTGCCCGGCGAAATAGTGCTGATGTTCGCCAGCTTCCTGGCGCACAAAGGAACCTTCAGCTGCAATGGGTGATTGCCGCCGGCAGAAAGGCCGGACATCCCCGCTCGCGTGAGAGTTGCCTGTTGTGGAGTTGTTCACGAACCAGCACGTAGTTCAGCCCTTTGACGGGAGACTACTCCGCAAGGCAGGTCACGCTGGAGCCGCGGTACCGGCAGCCGCCAAGTTGAGCAAACCCGGCCTTCCATGTACATTAGTTGGTTTCGGGCAGCTACCGGCGCGTGCAGAGGGAATGAAACCGGGGACTAGTTGACGCCGAACTTGGAGGAGCCAGGAATGAAACTGTGCAGGTTTGGAAGCCCGAACCGGGAAAAACCGGGGGTTCTGCTGGCGGATGGCAAGCGGATCGACGTCAGCTCATTCGTTCACGACTATGACGAGGAATTTTTCGCCTCCGGAGGAATTCCCAAGCTGGCGGAATGGCTGGCCGCCAACGAGAAGAACTGTCCGGTGGTTGATCATGGGGTTCGCCTGGGACCATGTGTTGCCAAGCCTTCCAAGATCGTATGCGTCGGCCTCAATTACGCAAAGCACGCGGCGGAGAGCGGTGCCGCACCTCCCAAAGAACCAGTGATTTTTCTCAAGGCAAATTCCTGCATTGTGGGTCCTAACGACGAAGTTACGATCCCCAAAGGCTCGGTCAAAACCGACTGGGAGGTGGAACTTGCCGTGGTGATCGGCAAGCGCGCCTCTTACGTGAGTGAAGCCGAGGCCATGAATTACGTTGCGGGCTATTGCCTGCACAACGACTACAGCGAACGCGAGTACCAACTGGAACGCGGCGGGACCTGGGACAAGGGCAAGAACTGCGACACCTTCGCCCCCATCGGTCCTTTTGTGGCCACGAAAGATGAAATTCCCGATCCGCACAATCTCCGCCTGTGGCTCAAGGTAAACGGGGAAATGCGGCAGGATTCGTTCACTTCCGACCTCATCTTCAATATTCCGACCGTGATCAGCTACATCAGCCACTTTATGAGCTTGCTGCCGGGGGACCTGATTACTACCGGCACACCGTCGGGCGTGGGCCTGGGAATGAAGCCGCCGACATTTCTGAAGCCTGGAGATGTTGTGGAGCTGGGAGTGGAGGGTCTGGGCACCTCCCGGCAGAAGCTGGTTGCCTATCAGGCTGCGGCGGCAGCGGTCCGGTAAGCCGCAATCGGCCTCGGAGTGACGGCCGGAAGGTGCCTTCGGCCGTCACTCGAATGGACTGCAGACCAGCGTTCACGACCACGCCAGCCAGCCCACGATGCGAATCAACTGCTCCGGTACGTGGACGCGTGGAAGGAACGCATCCACGGCAATGCTGGGCTGGGGCCCCTCGTGTACGAACAAAACCGGCATTCCCTTATGCCGAATCCAGCAGACCATTTCGCGAATTTCGCGAACCTCAAAACCATGCCCCAGAATCACAAGGCTGAAGCGCTCCATCATGGCCAATGGCTGCGCAACGCCAGGGTCTATACAGGACACCACCTGATAGCCCTGCTGCCCCAAGAGGGTGTCTCGCTCCGACAAAACCGGCTGGAACGGGCAAACGGAAAGAATCCGGCCCGATAACGAGTTAAACATTATTCACCTCCGCAAATTCATGGCGGAGGCAGTACGCGGGGGGGCTAGGACAAAGATAATTTCTGAGGGTCGTTCAGCAGCCTTTGGGCCCGGTACCCGGGTAACGATGATGACTCTGATTTCGGGAGAATTCCCTTTTCGGGAGTCTAGTGCCGGGTCAAGATACGGATCCATTCCGCGGATTGCGGATACTGCCGCAGTAGTTGTTGCCGGTCTGCAAGTTCGAAGTCCTGCAAGTCGAAACCGGGAGCCATGGTGGTTCCAAGCAGAGCGAACCGGCCCTCCGGAACGACCCTGGCTCCCTGCCAGACATTCCCGGGCACCACGAACTGAAGGTGCTGCCCGCGGCGCAGGTCGGAGCCCAGTTCTACGCGGTGGGAGGACCGGTCGGGGTGAAGCAACAGCATCTCCACCGGGTCGCCCAGGTAGAAGTGGAACATTTCGTCCCCGGGAAGGCGATGCATGGCGGAAAACGACTGGGGCGTGGCGGTCAGCAGGTAGAAGATCGCCGTTCCCAGGCTTCGAGGCCCGGCATAGGCCCCGGGCAGCGCGCGCGAGGGCACTTGGGACGGGCACCGGTAAGTCTCGCGATAGAAGCCGCCTTCCTCGGGCAAGGGCTCGAGCTTGAGCAGTTCGATCAATTCTTCCGGATTCAGCAATGGCAACTCACATCAATAGGGATGCGACCGGGTTCCCCGTCCGGGGCGCGAACGGTTGTAAGTGGAAGACGCCTCACGGTATCGTATTCCAAGGAGTCACTAGTTATGCCGATGCCGCGTACCGAGGCGCCCGGCGCCCTGCAGGCGGAACTCAGCAGCCGGGGCGTACGCTTAACGCGCCAGCGGCGGCTGATCCTGAGCATTATTGAGACCGCGCGAAAGCATCTGGACGCGGCCGAAATTCTGCAACGCGCCCGCGAAATGCATCCCGGCATCGACCGGGTCACGGTGTACCGAACGCTCGGCCTACTCAAGCGCCAGGGACTTATCGATGAACTCGACCTGATGCATGTGGTGGGCGAGGGCCACTTCTACGAACGCCGCCCACGGCGCGATCACATGCACATCACCTGCCTGCGCTGCGGCAACGTGCAGGAATATGAGAGTCCCCTGTTCGAGCAACTGCGCAAGCAGGCGGCCCGCGATTCCCGTTTCCACATCGTGGTTGCCCGGCTGGAAATGGGCGGATATTGCCCTTCCTGCCGCCCGTAACTCCGCCCGAATTGCGTTCCAGTTAGAGTCTTGGCTTGACGCTAACCCGCCGCTCTAGATCTGGGAATACGGCGCCGGCGTCAGAATCTGGATCGAATTGTTCGACACCATTCCCTGCATGGAATACTTAGCACTGCCGGCGAGCTCCTTCCACTCGGGAGAGGCAAAGAACGCTGCCCATTTTTTGGTCCGGTCGTCCAGGCTAGCGTACGACACCATGTAGGTGAGCTTCGGCAGCCGCTGGCCGATCAGGACATCGCTGGCGAAGACCATATCAAAGCCCGCTCTGCGGAACGCCGCGAACTCGCCGTGGTGAAACATGTCCACTTTCAGCCGGTGAATCTCTTCGCTGGAGCCTTCGTAGCTGCGCAGTTCAAAAATCCTGGGCGTATCTGCCGCCTTCGCGGGTGGAACCACAAGCTCGGGCCAGCCCTCAAAGGCACGCGTGAGGGAGCTTTCAATTCTTTCGAAGACGGGTTGCTCATTGGAAGCGCCTAGGAAGGCTGCTCCGGCCTTCTGATATTCCGCGTCCTGCAGAAGGCGATCTTCAATTTCGGCCAGGTTCTCGAGCGAGGAGCCCGGCATAAGGACAAAAAACGACGGGCCCGGTTCTCCGATGGTCAGGTTGAACACGCCAACAGGACTGATTCCCGCACGATTCAACGCCGGGATAAGGGCATCGCGAAAGAACGGATTGGCTGCGCTCTGCTGCGGGCCGCTGCGGATCAGGTAATGCCGCAGCACATAAAACTGGCGAGCCGGGGAACCAGCGGAGCCGGAATTCATGGCTCCCTGGAAAGCATGCAAGCTGGCCGGCGCACTGAAGCCCACGGCAGCGGCGGCTACCGACGAAGCGAGAAACTTGCGTCGTTCCACGAATTTTCTCCTGAAATCGAAGATGACAGCGAAAACAAAGTTGAAAACCCCAGGCATGAGCTTGTCAACAGGAAACCGGTTTAGACCATGACAGCGGCGCCGTGAGCGCTGCGGGGCGCGCATTTCACAAGCAAAAAGCCCGGTCGCGAGACCGGGCTTATTATCCTGCAAATCGAAGCTGCCGAATCAGTCGCCCATCACGGGTTCGCCGACTTCTTCGCTGCTCTTGGCAGGAGCCGAACTGCTCTTTGCCGCCGAATTGACCGGGGCAATCGACCCCAGGGGGATAAAGCCTTCCGGCTGCTTCTCCTTGAGCACGACCTCGCGATACAGCTTGGCCATGCGATCGTTGTGGGCCGCATCCTGCGCCATCTTGGCGTCGCGAGCACGGATCTTCTCCTCACGCGCGTTCTTGGCAATACCAAGATGGTCAAGGTCCTTCTGCTCCTCTTCCGTGACCAGTTCGCGATTGAGCGTGAGACGGGCAAGCTGGGTATCTTCCAGGTTCACGCGCTTGCCGCCGGCGAAAATCTCATGGCGCCCATGCTCGTCATACCACTTGGTGAGGGTAGCGGTCATGTGCATTTTTTCGATGATATTGCGCCAGCCCACACCGGTGTTGTAGGCGCAGAAGCTGATCTCCCCTTCCTGCGTGGCATAGGGAATGATGCACTGCTCGGTGCGCCGGAAGTCGTAGTTGTAGAGGTCCTGGAACCACATGCCGGCGATAAACAGCACATTCCAGCGGTCCTTGCGGCGCTTTTCAATATCATCCAGCGTGCGGTCCGCGGTGACCTTTCCGTATGCACCCGTCTGCGCCTTCTTGCTCACGCCGAAGGTCTTATCGAACTTCTTCAGCATTTCGAAGACGGTGAAGTTACGCGGCGTCTTGAAGGGGTCATAGTTGCGCACGACGGAGAGCGCCATGCCCAGCGAAGACCACTTCTTGCCCGCCGCCGCGTCGTTGATTGCGGAAATATCCTGCGCCCAGCGATTGGCATTGAGAAATGCCGTCATGGGTACCGCTTCCTTAGTCTCCTTGTCGATCAGAACGCCCATGCCGACCCCGCAGTTGGGATGGCAGCCACAAGAGAGTTGGCCCCAGTCCGCCTGAGGACCGTGGACATGGTCGGAAAAGGCCGAGAAGGTACTGATGAACGACAGCGGGAACCAGTCGCGGGAGGGCTCTCCGATGCCAACCTGGGTTTTCACATCATGCGCCAGATGCGAGAGCGTGTAGCGCTGCGCCGTGCGGCGCTCGTCGCTGACGGCCTCGTCGCGGCCGGTGAACGAAACCGGCTGAAACGAGCAAAATGCGATGGTCTTGGGATTATCGAGCGCGAACTTGATGATGCGCCCCACCTGCTCGTTATTGATCCCGTTGACGATGGTGGTGACCGGAACGATATCGACACCGGAAGAGTGCAGATTCTCAATGGCCTTCAGCTTTACATCGAACAGGTTTCCGACTTTGCGGTGTGAGTTGGCGGCATTGCCGATGCCGTCAAACTGCAAATACACGTATCGCAATCCTGCTTCCGCCGCCTGGCGGCAGAATTCCTTGCTTTTGGCAAACTCAATTCCGTTGGTGGCCGCCTGCACGCTGGTGTAGCCAACCTTGCGGGCGTAAGCGACAGCGTCGAGGAAGTACGGCGACAGCGTCGGCTCTCCGCCGGAAAACTGCACGGACATCTGCCGCTTGGGCTTGATGGAAACCGCGTTGTCGAGCAGGGTCTTGACTTCGTCCCAGGTCAACTCATGCACGAATCCAACCTGGTTGGCGTCCATGAAGCAGGGATCGCACATCATGTTGCAACGGTTGGTGAGGTCGATGGTAAGGACGGCCCCGCGGCCCCACTTTACCGTGCTGCTGCCGTGGTGGTGAAGGTGCTCGTCACTATGCGAGCGGATGTCGCGCCCGGGGAAGGACTCTTCCAGGTGGCGGAAAAAGTCCACATCGATGGCCATGACATCCTCGAAGTGCCCGTGCTTGGGGCAATCCTTCACCATCAGAATCTTGCCGTCGCGTTCGATGATCTGGGCCTTGATCTCGCCGACTTTTTCGTTCAGGAGGATCTCGTGAGGCAGCTTGCCGTCCAGAATCTGCTGCCGAATCTCAGGAATACACCTGGGGCACAGGGAATCGGTCGTCCGCGGCCAGCCCAGGGGAGGCTTGGAGCGCTGGTACGATTTCAGGAGCGGCTTCTCGGACCACTTGGAGGGTGTGAACGTTGGCTTCTGGTGGAAGCGGTTCACGAAGTCATAGGCGACCCAGGCGGCATTGGCGGCCGCGCTCAGCCCCTTCTCGAAGTACTTAATCGGCTTGTGCATAGATCCTTTCACCCTTCAACGATTGCGACAGCTCAAGACAGAATTTTCACCCAAAATCAAGCGGATGCAACGCCAAGCACACGCTCTGCCCCGAACCCCTCATCCGTCAGCGGAATACGCCCAACCTCAAGCTCCGGGCACGCCATGGCCTCGATCTGCCGGCAACATCCAACCGAGCAGGCTAGCCACGTATGACATGGTAGTGACTGAGCCCGACCAACCCATGAGGAAACCATGAAGCGGAGGGATTTGACCGCTCAGCGGCTTACATTTGCATTAAACGGAGGCATAATCGTAAAGCCTAAACCTATGAAAAGCAAGGAGAAGTATTGCTCCCGGAGGTTCTGTGAGGATCAGGGATCGCAGTGTCCGCCGGGGGCGCAGTCGGCTTTGCGCGAGGGACTGTGGCCGGAGTCGCTGCCGGATTTTTTGCCTCCCGAGCAATCGGAATCGGAGCCGCCCGACTTGTTGCCACCGGAGCAGGCGGCACCGGAGCCATCAGATTTCTTATCGTCCGGCTCCGTTGGCCCGCCCATCAGTTGTGGCGGAATTTTCTTCTCGATGTCCACCATCGAATGCGGCGCATGCCGGCGGAATACGCGCACGATGTCCGGCCAGAATTCCTGCAGGACATAGCTGCCGGCGTCGGAACCATAGGCCCCGACGATGGAAAGCATGGTATCGCCGAGGTTCCGCTGGTCTTCTGGAATGTAGGCCGTTGAGGCCGCGCGGCTGAAGGCAACGCCCAGCAGGTAGGAAGTGTTGAACTGCGGGTTGCCGCTGTCGGCACGAACCACCAGGACCCGGGTTGCGGCATACCAGCCGCGGTCGAAGATGTTGCCCTGCCGCTTGGGGAAATATCGCGGATCCTGATTCAGGATCACGGGGAAAAAAAACTGACTGAAGAAGGAGCGGACTTCGGTATCGGCCAGTCTGGTTCCGAAGCGCATCCCCCAGCCACTCATTCCTCCACCGTAGGCGTAGGGTTCCCCATTGATTTGCAGCCAGGTGGCATTCAAGGAGGCCGACACGAAGGTGTAGGGTGAGACCGTAGTCCGGATAAAGCGATGGAATTTCTGGCCATTGCTCAGGGGCTGATAAGGAATGGAATTACCAGTCGCCTGGGAGCTGGGCGGAGGCTCCGAAGCGGCCTTGGCGGCTTGGCCGGCGCGCGCGCTTGAGGGAGCATTCGGCAGATTTGGGACTTCGGACCGAACCTTGGGTCCGGGCACCCCTGCCCCGCCCTGGGGAGGCGCTTGTGCAGCCACAGGCCAGCACAACAGAACGACGACGGCCATCCCGGCTACCGGCTGCAGCATAGGGCCTCAGAGTGAAAATCGGTCTAAGCATATAGAAGTTGGAAATCACGGAAAAGGGTGCATGCCGCCGGCGCTTTCAGTAACTATTTTCGTCCGCTGGCGGCCCGCATGGAGGCGGCAGGTGCTCGACTTGTTGTTGACCCCGCTCGCCGTTGTCTTGATAATGAGGCAGCCTGGCAACCCGCTACTTACAACGTGGCAGATCATGAATCCACAGCAGCAGAAAACCAGACCGCGACCGGTGCGTTTGGGCGACGTGGGAAAGCATGTGGACGACGCGGTGAACCGCGCCACGGTACGTCTCGACGAGGAATGCGAGCGGCTGATCGCCTATTTGAACGACGAAGTGGTACCGGCGGTTCGTCAGCGCTCCTCGCGCGGACTACGCCGGGCGGCGGAGAGGCTGTCCCATTTTGCCGAATACATGGAGTCCAGCCGGCGGTCCTGAGCCTGGCGCTGGCCGTCGTTGTCATTCTCTTCATCGGCTCGGGTTGTGGTGCAAAGCGACCCGCCTCCGCCAGCCTTCCTCCACCTCCTCCTCCGCCGGTTGCGGCGACAACTCCGGCGCCGGCTGCCCCAGCCGCCTCGGAGCCTGAGGCCACGGTGGCGCCGCTGCCCAAAGGCTGCTGCGCCAAGCCCCTCATGGTACAGACCGGCCTGGCAAGCTGGTATGGCGCTCCCTATCACAATCGCCGCAGCGCCGATGGCGAGATATACAACATGAATGACATGACGGCGGCTCACCGCACCTTGCCGCTGAATTCGATTGTGCGGGTAGTCAATCCGAAAACGGGCGACTCGGCCATCGTCCGCATCACCGACCGCGGACCCTTTGTCAAAGGACGGGTAATCGATCTTTCTCTGGCGGCGGCCAAGGAACTTCACGTGTGGCGGGCGGGAGTGGCCCCGGTCCGACTGGAGGTCCTGGAATCACCAGAACCGCTCAACCACGGCGGACGCTGGTGTGTGCAGATCGGCGGCTTCGAGCACGAAAGAGATGCTCGCGCGCTGCAGAAAAATCTCTCCCGCCGCTATCACACGGCGACCGTACTGGCATTCTCGAGTCCCGTGGGAGCCTGGTGGGTGCGCGTCCGGGTACTCAACGACGATAAGGACCGCGCCCAGGAGGTGGAACGCGTAGCTCCTGCGCCCGAACAAAAAATCTTTCTGGTGCGGCTCGACTAAGTTCCTCTCGGTTCCTTATGATCCCGATGTAGACAGCAGGAGCAAACTGTGCCTGATCCCATACTGGTCGCCAAGAGTTCGCGTGAGCTTTTTCTGCTGCCGGGCATGAGCAACCGGCACGGCATGATCACGGGTGCAACCGGGACAGGGAAAACGGTCAGCGTGCAGGTGATGGCCGAGGGCCTGAGCCACCTCGGAGTGCCGGTTTTTCTGGCCGATGTGAAGGGAGACCTTGCCGGCATCAGCCAGCCTGGCGGCGATAATCCCAAAGTCGCCGAGCGCGCCCGGACCATGGGGATTGAGCTTGTACCCGAGGGCTCCCCGGTCGTCTTCTGGGACATCTTCGGAGAGCAGGGGCATCCCGTCAGGGCTACGGTTTCGGAAATGGGCCCGCTGCTGCTGGCGCGCATGCTCAACCTGAACGATACGCAGCAAGGCGTGCTGGCCACCGTCTTTAAGATCGCCGACGACGGCGGTCTGCTACTGCTCGACCTGAAAGATCTGCGATCCATGCTGCAGTACGCAGGCGACAACGCCGGTCAGTTTCAAACCGAATACGGGCACATTTCCGCCGCCAGCGTGGGGACCATTCAACGCGGCCTGCTCCAACTGGAACAGCAGGGCGGAGATCACCTCTTCGGAGAACCTGCTCTGAACCTCGATGACTTGCTGCAGACCGACAACCGGGGACGCGGAGTGGTCAACGTGCTGGCTGCCGACCGCCTGATGCAGTCGCCCAGGACTTACGCAACTTTTCTTCTGTGGCTGCTTTCGGAACTTTTTGAGCAGCTTCCGGAAGTAGGGGATCCTGAAAAACCCAAGCTGGTGTTCTTCTTCGATGAAGCTCACCTGCTTTTTGATGACGCTCCCAAGGCTCTGCTGGAGAAAGTTGAACAGGTCGTGCGCATGATCCGTTCCAAAGGCGTCGGCGTATTCTTTTGCAGCCAGAATCCGCTCGATGTTCCGGACAACGTTCTGGGGCAGATGGGAAATCGCGTGCAGCACGCGCTGCGCGCCTTCACGCCGCGCGACCAGAAAGCCGTGCAGGCAGCGGCTGAAACTTTCCGTCAAAATCCAAAATTGAACGTCGCCGAGGCCATCACCCAGCTCGCAGTGGGAGAGGCCCTGGTTTCGTTACTGGACTCGAAGGGGATGCCGGAACCGGTGGAACGGGCCCTGATTCGGCCTCCGGCCAGCCGCATAGGAACCATTACTCCGCAAGAACGCCAGAAGATCCTGCAGCAATCGGTGTTGCAGGGGATTTATGAAAAGCAGGTGGACCGGGAGTCAGCCTACGAGATGCTCAAGGCGCGAGCTGAGAATGCGGCCAAGGCTACGGCTGCCGCGCAGGCGAGGCCTGCGCCGGAAGCTGCTGCTTCCGCCGCCGGCCCGCCGGTTCATCGTGGAGGACGACAGCCGGACACCTTATTCGAAGCAATGGCCAAGAGCGCGGTCCGCGCCGCCGGCAGCCAGATGGGGCGGCAGATTCTGAGGGGATTGATGGGATCCATTCTCGGCGGATCGCAGCGGCGCTGAGCCAAATGCCCATCCTTCGAACGGTCGCCTGGGTTCTCTGCTGCATCTATGCCACCGTGCCTGCCTTCTGGCTGCTGATTCACCCCTTCGCGGAGCGATGGCGGGTTCACCGGGGTCCCAAATATAAGTTCCTACTTCCTCTATGGATCGGCATGTGGCTGATCGTGGCCGCAGCGACGTGGGCGTGGCGTGGGGTTTTCCTTTATGAGAATTCCACCGCCTGGCTGGCGGGGGCTCCACTCCTGGCCGCGGGGATCTTCTTATACCTAAGCGCAAGCCGGGGATTTTCCGCCAATCAGCTCGGCGGCCTGCCGGAACTGGAGGCGGGCAAAGTTCAGCGACTGGCGCGCGGAGGGGTGCGCGATCACGTGCGACATCCGATTTACCTCGGGCATCTGTGCGAAATGCTGGGATGGAGCATCGGGACTGGCATGCTTGTGCTTTTTGCCCTGAGCGGCTTCGCGGTACTTACCGGAGGCATCATGATCCGGCAGGAAGAAGCGGAACTCTCGCGCCGCTTCGGAGCGGAGTGGCAACGCTATCGCGAGCGGGTCCCGCCGATTCTGCCGAGGCTGTGAAGGGCCACCCAGGTACGCGTCATCCTGACCCACCCAGGTACGGTTATCCTGACCCGGCGCGCACCGGGTCCGCAGGACGACTCGGCATTGCGTCGTACCAGCATTCCCTGAAGACGATCTGCATGTTCAACGGTGAAGGTCCGATCATTTACCATTGATAAAGAAGCCTCTCTTCCACCTCCTTCATGCGTTTTGAACTCTTTATCGCCACCCGCTACTTGCGCGCCAAGCGCAAGCAGGCTGTCATTGGACTGATCACGGTGATCTCGGTGGCGGGTGTGACGGCCGGAGTGGCGTCTCTGATCATTGCGCTCGCGATCAACAACGGCTTCCGGCAGGATTTGCAGCAGCGGCTTCTGGGCGCCAGCGCGCACGTCAGTCTGCTTCGGGTGGAAAACGATGGCATTCACAACTGGAAGCCTCTCCTGCAGCGGCTGGAGGCCCAACCGGACATTGTTGCGGGCGCCCCGGCGATCTACGAACAGGTCCTGATTTCGCGGGGAGCCCGGGCCCAGGGCGCAGTCCTGAAAGGGATCCTGCCCTCGTACGAAGGCCGCATCAGCGATCTTTTGCAAGACGTGCACATCGGATCGGTAAAGCCGCTGGAGAGCAAGCAGCACCAACTCCGGCGCTTCGGAGAACAACTCACAGGCCGAAGCGGACGAACCGGCATCCAAGAAGTCCGCGGCAGCAGGAGCGCAGCCCGATGAGGCTGATTCCATCGCGGCGGCTCGCGCACGGGTCGCTGCCCTGCCTCCCATCATTCTTGGGAAAACAATGGCGGAGGACCTTGGAGCTACCACGGACTCGGTGGTCATGGTCACCAGCCCGCAAGGAGAGCTGACTCCCTTCGGCATCGTGCCCAAATACGTGCGCTTCAAAGTGGCGGGAATCTTCAATTCCGGGTTCTACGACTACGACACAAGTTGGGCATTCATCCGGCTTGCCGACGCGCAGAGCCTGTTCGGCGTGGGCAGCATCGCAACCGTACTGGAATTCAAGGTCAGGGATATCTACCGCGCCGACCAGATCGGGCAGGAGCTGCAAAAAGCCGCCGGCCCGGGTTTTATGACCACCAACTGGATGGAGCAGAACCGGGCGCTATTCCGGGCCCTGCGCATGGAGCGGATGGTGACCTTTATTACCATAGGCCTCATCGTATTTATTGCCGCTCTCAACATCCTGATCTCGCTGATCATGATGGTCATGGAGAAGAATCGCGACATCGCCGTGCTGATGTCGCTGGGCGCCAGGAAACAGCAGGTCCGCCGGGTCTTTATGGCCCAGGGAGTGCTCATTGGGGTGTTGGGCACGGTGCTAGGACTCGCCCTGGGTTACACCGTAGCCTGGGTGGGAGGACACTACCACCTGATCTCGCTGTCGGCCGAGGTGTATTCGATTGACTACGTGCCCTTTGTGCCACGCGTCCTGGACGGCTTCCTGGTGGCAGCGGTGGCCATCGGAGTTTCCTTTATCGCCACACTCTATCCTTCCTGGTCAGCGGCGAAGATCTATCCTGCCGAAGCCCTCCGCTACGAGTGACCGGACTACGCCGTTCGGATCGGCATCCTGCCAGATCTCGATCCACGTAACCTGCTCAGGTCACTAGCGTAATCACACTCCAGGCGCAAAGCTTGCCAGTTCGTGTCATGATAGGGAGGTGGAATGGCGGCGGCGGTTGCTGTCGGGAATTTTGCGCCGTTGAGACCGGCCAGCGGGTCATGTTGCGTCTTTGAGGGAAGTGACTGCATCCAATGGAGAAGCCGGAAGAAATCCTACGGGTCGATCACCTGAGGAAGGTCTTTCGGACGGGCGAGCACGGACCTGGTGCTCTTTGAAAACTTGTCCTTCAGCATGAAAAAGGGAGAGATGCTGGCACTGGTTGGGGAATCGGGCGCCGGCAAGAGCACGCTGCTCCATATCCTGGGCACGCTGGATCGGGCTTCCGGAGGAGATGCTTATTGCGCCCAAGTCCATTTGCAGTCGCTATCGGACGAAGCGGCAGCGGAGTTCCGCAACCGCAGAATTGGATTTGTCTGGCAGTTCCACCACCTGTTGCCTGAGTTCACGGCATTGGAGAATGTGGCCATGCCACTCTTGTTGCGCGGAATTGCCGCAAGGGAAGCCGAGAGCTGAGGCCGCGCACTGGCTCCGCGAAGTGGGGCTGGACGCGCGGTCGGACACCGCTCTGGCGAACTTTCCGGGGGGGAGCAACAGCGCATCGCGCTGGCTCGTGCCCTGGTTACCCGGCCGCAGTTGCTGTTCGCCGATGAACCGACCGGCGACCTTGACACTCGCACGGCGGAGGTGGTTTTTGAATTGATCGCCAGAATCCATCGCGATTATCGGCTTACTTCGCTGATCGCCACCCATAACCTCGCATTCGCGCGCCGTTGCACCCGGGTTTTGCGGCTTGAGCGCGGACAGGTGGTCGAGGTTGCGCCGGAGTTGCTGCCGGTCTAGATTCCAGGCATTGCGCCGGCAGAGCGGCTGGCGGATGATGGGAAAAACCGAAAGCCTGCAATGGAGGATGAGTTCCGTTGCGGAACAGGTAGAAACAGCCGTAAACTGGTAAGAGAGTTGAACTTAGCGGGAGGCAGCCTCGCGAAAAAGCCCGAAGCAGTTTCTGCCGCGCGTTATGGAATGCGATGGAAGCAGTTGGCTAGGCTACCGGGACACGGGACGCGGGTTCCCGCAATGCAAGTGGGACAGGGAAACGAGTGAGCCTGAAGCTTTAGAGAGGGGAACATGTTCGAACGCTATACGGAGAAAGCCCGGCGCGTAATTTTCTTTGCGCGCTACGAAGCCAGCCAGTTCGGCTCTCCCTACATCGAGACCGAGCATCTGCTGCTGGGCCTCCTGCGCGAGGACAAGGCGCTGACGAACCGGTTTTTGCGGTCGCATGCGTCGGTCGAATCCATTCGCAAGCAGATCGAGGGCCACACGACGATCCGCGAGAAGGTATCCACCTCCGTGGACCTGCCTCTCAGCAACGAGTGCAAGCGCGTGCTCGCCTACGCGGCCGAGGAAGCGGAGCGCCTGTCTCATAAGCACATCGGCACCGAGCATCTGCTGCTGGGATTGCTGCGCGAAGAGAAGTGCTTTGCCGCCGAAATTCTGCACGAGCGCGGATTGCGGCTGTCCACGGTTCGCGAAGAACTGGCCCGCAGTTCCCAGGAAAAGGCGCAGCCGCAGCGCAGCCGCGAGTCTTCCCTGCTGAGCGAATTTTCCCGCGACCTCACCCAGGCCGCCATGGACGCGCAACTGGATCCGCTGGTCGGGCGGGACCATGAACTGGAGCGCGTGATCCAGATTCTGTGCCGGCGCACCAAGAACAATCCCGTGCTGATCGGCGAACCGGGCGTGGGCAAAACCGCCATTGTGGAAGGTTTGGCGCAGCGCATCGCCGACGGCGAGGTTCCTTCGTTCCTGCAGGACAAGCGAATTCTGGCGCTGGACCTGTCACTGATTGTGGCCGGCACCAAGTACCGCGGACAGTTTGAAGAGCGGCTCAAGACCATCATGAAGGAATTGATGGAGTCGCAGAACGCCATCATCTTCATTGACGAACTGCACACGCTGGTGGGCGCCGGATCGGCCGAAGGCTCCCTGGACGCGGCCAACATCCTGAAACCGGCTCTGTCGCGCGGGGAAATTCAGTGCATTGGCGCGACCACTCCGGGGAGTACCGCAAATCGATCGAGAAAGACCGTTCGCTGGAGCGGCGCTTCCAGGCGGTCAAGGTACCGCCTCCGGGCGAGGAAGATGCCACCAAGATTCTTGATCGGAATCAAAGACCGGTATGAGAAGTTCCACGCGGTGACCTACACGGACGAGGCCATCGAGTACGCAGTTTCGCATTCCAATCGCTATATTCCGGACCGCTTCCTTCCGGACAAGGCAATTGATCTGATCGACGAGGCTGGAGCACGCGTCAAACTGCGCCAGACTTCGCTTGCCGGAGGAGATCACTGAAGTCCAGAAGCGAATCAAGTTCATCGTGCATCGCATGGAGAACGCCATCGCAGAACCACGAGTTCGAGAAGGCCCGCTTCTATTCCGATGAGGAACGGAAGGAGCGCGAGAACCTGCGCGCCCTGCGGGAAAAATACCACCTCGACGATTCTTCCACCGGCGTGGTGACTCGCGAGGACATCGAGGACGTGGTTTCGCGCTGGACGGGTGTGCCGATCACTTCCATCAAGGAAGAGGAGCAGAAGAAGCTTCTGCGGATTGAAGAAGAGCTGCACAAGCGGGTGATTTCCCAGGAGAGGGCCATCTCGGCGCTCTCCCGGGCGATTCGCCGCTCCCGCGCCGGGCTGAAGAGCCCGAACCGGCCCATCGGCTCGTTCCTGTTTCTCGGACCCACGGGCGTCGGCAAGACGGAAGTGGCGCGCACCCTGGCGCAGTTCATGTTTGGCACGGAAAAGGCGCTGGTACGCTTTGACATGTCCGAGTTCATGGAGAAGCACTCGGTCTCCAAACTCATCGGCTCGCCTCCGGGCTACGTGGGCTATGAGGAGGGTGGCCAGCTTACGGAACGGGTGAAGCGCGCTCCTTACTCGGTCGTTCTACTGGACGAAATCGAAAAGGCGCATCCGGACGTGTTCAACATCCTGCTGCAGGTGTTCGAAGACGGCCAGCTCACCGACGGGCTGGGAAATACCGTGGATTTCAAGAACACGGTGATCATCATGACGTCGAACATCGGGGCGCGGCACCTGCAGAAACGGCAGGGACTGGGCTTCCATGCGACCGCTGGGGAGTCCGTCCAGAAGGATGTCGAAGAACTGGTGAAGCAGGAAGTCAAGAGGGTGTTCAATCCCGAGTTCCTGAACCGCCTGGATGAAGTCATTCTGTTCGGCGCGCTGTCGGAGCAGGATCTGATCCAGATTGTGGAGCTGATGGTGAACCAACTGAACCAGCATCTGGCGCAGCGCTCCATCACCATCACGGTAACGGAGGACGCGCGCAAATGGATCCTGGACAAGACGATGGTGGATCGTAACTACGGCGCGCGACCGCTACGCAGGGCACTGCAGAAATACATTGAGGATCCGCTCTCGGAAGCGCTGATTCAGGGCACGTTGAACAACCGGCCGCTGTTTATCGAGGTCTACCTGGACAACAACCACTTGTTCTATCGTCCGGTTGGCGAGGAAAAGACTGAGGGCGTGCTGCTGTACGAAGGTTAGCTAGATCTCAATTGCATACCAGGAAAGGGGAGCGAGGAAGTCGCTCCCCCGTTTTTTTTTGGGGGGAATGTCTCTCAGGACCAGGATGCATTGAACTGGGTCGAGCCGAGGAAACGGGCAGCCATAGAGCGGGCTACATCCAGCAGGGCGGCAATTTCGATTTCCGAAAAGGACCTGTCATTGGAGGCTTCAATCCCAAGTGCTCCGATGACCGCGTCTCCGCGGAAGATGGGCAGGGCCAGCGCCCGCCTGAGCCCGCCAGCTATGCTGTCCGGCAAGACGTTGCCCGCTGCGTCAGTCTGAAGATTTCCCAAGTTGACGGCCTGACGGCGCTCGATTGCCATTCCAGCCATGCCCTGCCGGGCAGGAACCGTGCGAAGTTTTTCCAGCATGCTTTCCGGAATCCCCTGGCTGGCTACCAGATGCAGCAGGCCATCGGAATCCAGCAGGTGCACGGTGCCTGCATACGCGGAATAACCCTCCAGGACCTCCGTCAGGGCGCCGGCGAGATCGGACGGGGGAACGAGTTCGGGCAAAGAACTTGGTTCAGGCCTAGGTTCAGGCAAGGAAAAAAAATCTGCCGGATATGTCGCGACCAGAGACATCTTCTACTACCCTCCAGATTGACTCACGCTTGCCTTGGGTCCGCCACGGGCTGACCATGCATTGTGTTTGGTTATACCCGACTTGGTAGACATGCCCCGGAACCAGCCGTTAAGCTCGAACTGGCATGCTTCCTTTCAAGCTAGTCTATGCGGAGAAGTACTACCTTCCTATAGGAACGCACGTTTTTCCCGCTCAGAAGTACACTCTTATGCACGACCGTTTGCTGCGCACCGGAGTGGCCGACCGGGATGACTTCCTGAAACCCGAGCCTGCAACAGACGCAGACGTACTTCGGGTGCACGGCGCCGGATACGTAGAAAAGCTGCGGACCGGCACGCTTTCTCTGCGTGAGGAGCAGCAGTTGGAAGTGCCCTATTCGCCGGAACTGGTGGAGGCGTTCTGGTGGCACGCAGGCGGGTCCATACTGGCCGCCCAGCGCGCGCTTCAGGATGGCATCGGAATGAATCTCGGCGGGGGCTTCCATCATGCGTTTCCGGATCACGGGGAAGGCTTCTGCATGATCCATGACGTGGCAATCGCCATCCGTCGTCTGCAGGCAGAGAGCAGGATTCGCCGTGCCATGGTGGTGGACTGCGACGTCCATCAGGGAAACGGAACGGCGGCAATTTTCCAGAATCGGCGGGCGGGATCGAGCAGCTTCCGGCCAGGACTCCTCCGGCCGGAGGTTGATGTTTCGGCATCCCTGCCCTCGTCCGGCCCCAACGTTCTGCGATCTTCCGGGCGCAACCGGCAAGATCAAGGTAATGCCGCTGAGGCAGCGCTTGACGTCTTTACCATTTCGCTCCACCAAGAACACAATTACCCCGCGTGGAAGCCGCCGTCTTGCATCGATGTGGACCTCCCGGACGGCATGGGGGACGAGCAGTACCTGGCGTGGCTCGACAACGCTCTGAGCTCAGGGCTGCGGCAGTTCGAGCCGGAGCTGCTGTGCTACATCGCAGGAGCCGACCCCTATCGCGAGGACCGCCTGGGAGGCCTCGCCCTGACCCTAGAGGGCCTGAAGAGCCGCGATGAACTTCTGTTCCGAGTGGCACGCGCTCGAGGGATTCCGGTGATGGTGACGTTCGCCGGCGGCTACGCCGCGAATGTGGAGGACACGGTTACCATTCACTGCAATACGGTGCTGGCCGCCCGCGAGATGCCTCCACAAGCGCAATAGATTGCAGAACATCAACCTCGACCAACCAGGGCACCTACACGATCTCCGATCTCCCCGTCGGCAGCTATGATCTGGCGATCAGCAAGTCTGGCTTCAAGACCTACACCGCCAGGGGACTGGTAGTAGCGGTGGGGGATTCAACTCCTGAGCCCATAGCGAGAAACATCAGCACAATCGAACTGCACCGGAGAAGGCCTTCCGGCTGACCTCGGAGGTCTTCGGTAACGTGCGCTCATGGGCAACCGTTGATGATACTGGTTGCGTTATGGCTCGATTTCCCCAACCTCACACTCAGGTGCGCGCTGCTCGCGTGCTCATGTCCAAGCCGATTCCAGCCGCCATCAAAATGGAAGAATGTGGTACGGTGCACGGGGTGGTCGAAACTCTGTCGGAGACGGGAGGCCGCTTGCGGTTGCCCGCGCTTCTGGAAACAGGGTCTCTGGTTGAAGTGGCTGTGCGTGTGAATTATTCTCCTGTACGGGCCGTGGCCGAGATGCTGGCGCCGGTTTCGGTCAACAGCGGCCACCGTGGCTGTGTCCAGCCATTTCGATTTATCGCCCTGGGAGACGAAGACCACCGCGGGCTCTGTCGCGTTCTGGATCAGTTGCGGGCAAAAAGCGTAAAGCGAGGATGATGGCATGCGCATGAAGATCGCTTGGTTGATGCTCTGCTGTTTGGCGGCCGCCCTGCCACTGGCCGGACAGGAGAAGGAACAAGATCGACTGAAGGACGCGGGCGAGGTCCTGAAGGAAGTGCTGAACATTCCCGACGATATTCCCCAGGAGCTGCTGGACAAGGCGGAATGCGTGGTGGTATTGCCCTCGGTGAAGAAGGGCGCCTTCGGCATCGGCGGGAGCTATGGGCGAGGCGCCATGAGCTGCCGCACGGGCGAGAAGTTCACCGGCCCCTGGAGTCCGCCGGCGATGTACGCCCTGGAAGGCTTCAATATCGGCTTTCAACTGGGCGGGCAGGCGACCGATTTCATTCTTCTGGTCATGAATCCGAAGGGGGTCGACTCGCTGCTCAAGAGCAAGGTGAAACTGGGGGCGGACGCCGCAGCAGCAGCCGGTCCTAAAGGGCGAACCGCGCAGGCAGCCACCGACGCCTACATGCAAGCGGAGGTTCTTTCCTATTCCCGTGCGCGCGGCTTGTTCGCCGGGGTTTCGCTGGAAGGCTCCACCCTGCGCCAGGATAACGGCGCCAACGAAAACCTTTACGGCCATAAAGTGACGGCACGAGAAATTGTCCGGGAACATAAAGTGAGTACGCCGAAATCGGGCCAGGTGCTTGTTTCCCTGCTCGACCAGAAGAGTCCCAAGAATCACTCGGACGGGCTCTAAGCGGTTGCCTCAAACCGCACCTGGGGCGAAAGACTCTCAACACGACCGGTGAGTCCGGGCCGTCGAAGCGCGGATGTGGCGCCGTGAAGCCGGCTCGCTAGCATCATGCTATCCTCGTTACAGGGCCCGCCTGTTCTGCGGGTCCTACCCCGTGTCCGGAACTGATTCCACTCTCGGAAACCTTGATGTTTGAGAACCTGAGCGAAAAACTGCAGCGTGCCTTCAAGAACCTGCGCGGCCAGGGCAAGCTGACGGAAGAGAATATCGGAGAGGCGCTGCGCGAGCTGCGCCTGGCGCTGCTGGAAGCCGACGTCAACGTCGACGTCGTCAAAGACCTGATTGACCACATCCGGGAGAAGGCCCTGGGCACGGAGGTCATGACCGCGCTCTCGCCCGCCGAGCAGGTCATGAAGGTCGTGCGGGACGAACTGGTCGATCTGCTGGGCAGCGATACGGCCAAGCTGAAGACGGCCTCGCAGCCACCCACGGTCATCCTGATGGCCGGACTGCAGGGCTCCGGCAAGACCACCACCTCCGGCAAGCTGGCGGCCTGGCTGAAGAAGGGTGGCCATCGGCCCATGCTGGTTTCGGTGGACGTCTACCGGCCGGCGGCCCGGCAGCAATTGCAAGTGGTGGCCGATGCCATCAAGGCCAACATCTATGAAGGCGCAGGTGGCGGAAGCCAATACCGCGACGGTCGAGCGGCTGGCCAAGGAAGCTCGCCGCGACGCGGTCAACTCCGGATGCGACGTTCTGATTGTGGACACCGCCGGGCGTCTGCATATTGACGAGCAACTGATGGAAGAAATGCAGTCGCTGAAGCAACTGCTGAATCCCCAGGAGATCCTGTTTGTGGCCGACGCCATGACCGGGCAGGATGCGGTCCGTTCAGCCGAAGAATTCCACAAGCAAGCTTTCCCTCACCGGCGTAGTGCTGACCAAGATGGACGGCGATGCTCGTGGCGGCGCCGCGCTTTCCATCCGCCGCGTGACCGGAGCGCCGATTAAGTTCATTGGGATTGGCGAAAAGTACGACGCGCTGGAACCCTTCCACCCCGACCGTATCGTCTCTCGTATTCTCGGCATGGGCGACATCCTGTCGCTGATTGAGCGGGCGGAAGAAAAGCTGGATCGCAAGAAGGCCGAGGAGTTCACCAGCAAAGCCCTTTCCGGAGATGGTTTCAGCCTGGAGGATTTCCGCGAGCAGTTGCGGCAAGTCAAAAAGATGGGCTCGCTGCAAAGCATCATTAAAATGCTGCCCAGCGTGGGCCCGTTCGCGAACATGCAAAAGGCCGCCGACAACATCGACGAAAAACAGATCGTGCGCGTGGAAGCGATCATCAATTCCATGACGGCACATGAACGCGCCCATCACGAGGTAATCAACGGCAGCCGCCGCAAGCGCATTGCCGCGGGGCTCCGGAACCAGCGTGCAGGAAGTCAACCAGGTCCTTCGGCAGTATGCACAGATGCGCAAGATGTTCAAGGACATGGGCAAGGCCAGTTTTGCCCGCAAGCTGGCCGGGATGAGGTTCGGGCAATAGACGAGGGATCCCGGAGACGAACGACTCCTTCAGCAGCATTCCCTGCAAGACCGCGTTGCCCGGCCAATGGCGCTGCTGGGCGCGACTGCTTTCCGAAGCATTGACCTTTTCATTGCGTGTTGCTATCTCCTCATAACTGGCTGTATTGACGCGACTCCGCAGATCGGGGTATCGTCCCGAACACTGAATTCAGCCCGCCAGGGAGCCGGCACAATGGGAGAAAACTTAAAGCAACCAAGCCTGCAAGATGAGGAAGCAAAGGGCGTTTCACGACGCTCGTTTCTCGTCAGTTCGGTTACAGGAGTGACGTCGGTCTGGCTCGCGTCAAACTGGCCGGCGATCGCGGCAGCACAGAACCATGCACACCGGATGGCTATGCCAGAGCAGCCGGCGAAATTAGAGTTTCTCTCTCCGGAGCAGGCGACAGAAGTCGAGGCTGTGGCGGCGCAGATTATCCCCAGCGATGACGGCCCGGGCGCGAAAGAGGCTCACACCATCTATTTCATCGACCGCGCCCTCACCACCTTCGCGCGCGACAGCCAGCCCGTGTACTTGCAGGGACTCAAGGAACTGCAAGCCAAGACACGCGAGCTGTTCCCCGATGCGGGCAAGTTCTCGGCCTTGATCTCTCCGCAGCAGAACCAGGTATTGACCGCCATTGAGAAGACTCCGTTTTTCACAGAGATTCGCCTGCATACCATTCTCGGATTCTTCTCCGACCCTGCGTATGGCGGCAATTATCAGGAAGCAGGCTGGAATTTGATCGGGTTTGAAGGCAACTTCGCCTACAGTCCGCCATTTGGCGATTACGACCGAGACTACAAGTCCTAGACCAGGAAGGCGGATCGATGAAGACATTTCAACCCAGCACGGAAGTGGATTTCGTTGTGATCGGCGCGGGAGCCGCCGGTGGCGTAATGGCCAAGGAGCTTTCTTCCGCAGGCTTTCAGGTCGTGGTTCTGGAACAGGGACCATACCTTCGCGGAAAAGACTTCCAGCATCAGGACGAGCTGAGCCATCATCTCCCCGGGCCACCGCTGCTGGTAAACGATCACAAGCTGCAACCGAATACATTCCGGGAAACCGCCGCTGAGAAGGCGGTTCCGGCCTCTTCGGTCAGCTACGGACGGTGTGTGGGTGGCGGGACCGTTCATTACACCGGAACCATGTCGCGCTTCCACGAATCGGATTTCCACGAGCGCAGCCTGTTCGGCCCGATTGCCGGGACCGGCTTCGACGACTGGCCCATCAGCTACGCCGACCTGGAGCCGTACTACACCAAGGTCGAGTGGGAAATAGGAGTTTCCGGTCTGGGCGGAGCCAGTCCTTTCGAAGCTCCCCGGTCGAAGCCCTACCCCGTGCCACCCATGGCAATCAAGTCGTCGGGCGTGCTCATGGAGCAAGCCGCGAAAAAGCTTGGATGGCATGCCGCCCCGGTGCCCGTGGCCATTCTTTCCAAGCCGTACCGCGGTCGCAGCGCATGCGCCTATTGCGGCCTGTGCAGCGGCTATGCGTGTGAAGTTGGAGCCAAGTCCAGCACCCTGGTCAGCGTGATTCCCGAGGCCGAGAAGACCGGGCGATGCGAGATCCGCACGGGATGCTACGTGCGGGAAATCTCCGTCGACAAAAAAGGCCGGGTTACCGGCGCGGTGTACTTCGACGAGGCGAAAGAGGAAGTGTTTCAGCGGGCCAAAGCGGTTGTGCTGTGCGCCAACGGAACTGAAACACCGCGCTTGCTGCTGCTGTCGCAGTCAAAAGTGTTTCCGAACGGCCTTGCCAACTCCAGCGGCATTGTTGGCAAGTACCTCAATTTTGGCGCGGGAGCGAGCGCCCATGGAACTTTCGAGCACCAACTGAACGACTATAAAGGCCACAACCAGAGCCGCCTGATTGAAGACTTCTACGAGGCGGATCCGAAGCGCGGATTTTACGGCGGCGGCCGGTTGGATGCTCGCTGGGGGTACGACGGCCCCATCAGCTTCGCGCTGCAGAGTCTGCCCGCGGGAGTGCCTCACTGGGGAGCAGGCTTTAAGCAATTCTGCCGGGAAAACTTCACCCGCACGATGACCGTGCAAGCCTTCTGCGCTTCCCTCCCCCTGGAGACCAACACCATCACGCTCGATCCTGACGTGAAGGACGCCTGGGGACTGCCTGCCATGCGCGTCACCTACAGCGAGCATCCCGACACCCTGAAAAACCGCCAGTTCTTTACTGAGCGGGCGCTCGAACTGCTGCATGCGGCAGGCGCGGTGAAGGCGTGGGCTTCTCCCGTCCGCACGGCTCGGGGAGGCGGCCACCTCCATGGCACGTGCCGCATGGGAAACGACCCGAAGAGCTCGGTGGTGGACAAGTTCCACCGCGCCCATGATGTTCCTAACCTGTTCGTGGTGGATGGCAGCAGCTTTGTCACCATCGGCCGCAACCATCCGACCTGCACCATTGAGGCGCTTGCTTACCGTGCGGCGGACAATCTCATTCACGAGGCCAAAAAGGGCAACGTGTGAAGCAGTCCGCGGTCTGACCCGATTGCATCTGCCCAAGGGCACTAGAACAGGCTCGCGGCAAGGATTAAGCTTAAGAGGTTGAAACCGTCACCTCTTATTTCCGGTTCCACGTATCCGGATTTTCTGTCCCGGTACCCCGCCTATCGCGCCACCGCGGTACTCGACGAGTTGCGCGCAACCGAGTACCGCCGGCTGGACGACCAGCTTCACGTGTATCTCGACTATACGGGTGGCTCCTTATACGGGGAGTCCCAAGTCGAGGAGCACCTGGATCTGCTGCGCTCCGGCGTTTTCGGCAATCCACATTCCGCCAATCCGTCGTCGATAGCCATGACGGACCACGTGGAGCGGACGCGGCGCAGTATCCTCAGCTACTTCAACGCCGGGGAGGAGTACATCGTCATCTTCACTTTGAACGCCTCGGGCGCCCTAAAGCTGATCGGTGAATCGTTTCCCTTTGTGCCCGGCAGCCGCTTTCTGGCCAGCTTCGATAACCACAACTCGGTAAACGGAATTCGCGAGTTCGCCTGCTCCAAAGGCGCGACCGTAGCCTACGCGCCGCTGACAACTCCAGCGCTGCGACTGGACATGCCACAACTGGAATCGCTGTTGGACCAGGCGGATGCGTCCCGTCAAAACCTGTTCGCATTTCCCGCTCAGTCGAACTTTTCCGGCGTCAAGCATCCACTGAATCTCATTCTCAAAGCACAAGACAAGGGATGGCATGTGCTGCTGGACGCGGCCGCTTTCGTTCCCACGAATCGGCTCGACCTCTCGCTGGTGAAGCCGGATTTTGTGACTATCTCGTTCTACAAGATGTTTGGCTATCCCACCGGGGTCGGCGCGCTGTTGGTTCATCGCTCCGCACTCCCAAAGCTGAAACGCCCCTGGTTCGCAGGCGGCACGGTCAACTTCGCCTCCGTCCAGGGGCGGGCGCACGTGCTCTCGCCAAATGAGGCCGGATTTGAAGACGGCACCCTGAACTACCTCTCCATTCCAGCGGTCGAAATCGGGTTGCGGCACATCGAGTCCATTGGCATGGACATCATCAGCACTCGGGTTTCATGTCTGACCGGCTGGCTGCTGGAGGAGCTGCTGGCGCTGCGGCATAGCAACGGCCGCGCCATGGTACGCATTTACGGGCCAGCCAGCATGCAGGATCGCGGCGGAACCATCACACTGAACCTCTACGATCCACAGGGGCACCTGCTGGATTACCGTCGCGTGGAGGAACTCGCCGGACAGGAGCACATTTCGCTGCGCACGGGCTGCTTCTGCAATCCCGGAGCGGGAGAAATTGCCGAAGGCCTGACCGGGGAAGACATGCAGGCCGGCTACGAACTCAAAGAGGACATTAACCTGCAGAGCTTCCGGCGCCTGATGCAAACCCGCGGGCAAAACAAGAGCGCGGGAGCCATCCGCGCTTCCGTGGGGCTAGCCTCAAATTTCGAAGACGTGCGGCGCTTCGTCGCTTTTCTCGGCGGTTTTCGCGATCAGACGTCGCTGGCGATCGGAGAGGTCACCTTCGACATCGAATCCTGCCGCGTCATCCGGGACGGGAGCTAGCGGCCAGCGGTCATCGTCCCTGTTTTTGGCTGCAAAGCGACGCTACATTCCCTTACACCTGCTTTGCGCAGGAAGGCCATCATGGGACACCAGTTCGTGATTCCGGACTGGAACAGGTTCAAGCCCACGAAAGCCGTGAACAGGAACCACCACGGGCTTACCCAATAGCCAAGCGCCAGAGATGCCAGCACAAAGCTGCCCGCAATCAGACGTAATGCGCGTTCTAGGGTCATAACTGCACCTCACTTGGAACTTCCGGGGCGTAGCCGGGAACCGGCGAGTCCGGAAGCTTCCGTCTTTCCACTGCATAATAGAGAACAGGCACGGCCAGCCGCGACAGCAGTGTAGACGCTACCTCGCCAGCCATCAAAGAAATTGCCAATCCCTGAAAGATTGGGTCGAACAGAATCACGCTGGCGCCTACCACAACGGCCGCCGCGGTCAGCAGCATAGGGCGAAAGCGCACCGCGCCGGCATCGATCACGGCCTCTTCCAAGGCCATTCCGTGCCGGCGGCGCAACTCGATGAAGTCCACCAGGATGATGGAATTTCGGACGATGATTCCGGCGCCAGCGATAAACCCGATCATGGAAGTGGCGGTGAAAAATGCGCCCATCAGGGCGTGCGCGGGGAGAATTCCGATCAGGGTCAGCGGGATGGGAGCCATAATGACCAGCGGCGTCAGAAACGAGCGGAACCAACCGACAACCAGCACGTAAATCAATACCAGCACAGCCGCGAAGGCAAGACCCAGGTCGCGGAAAACTTCATAGGTGATGTGCCATTCTCCATCCCACTTCATCGAGAGGTGCGTGGTATCGACAGGCAGCCTGGCGCTCCATTGCGTTATCGCATATCCGCCGGGCCCTTTGAGCTGGTCGATCTTTTTGCTCATCGCCATGATGGCGTATACGGGACTCTCTTCCTGGCCGGCGACGTCTCCCGTTACGTAGACCACAGGCAGCGAGTTCTTGCGATAGCGGCTGATGTCAATCGTAGTCTGGCGGGTGCGCGTGACTTCCGACAGCGCAACCTGCTCCCCGCCGGCCGTGGGAAGACGCAACGCGGTCAGCGCATTCATGCCCGAGCGGTCTGGCCGAGCCAACTGCACCCGGATGGGTACGTCCTCACGCGCATCTGGCGAATGCAGCAGGCCGGCGGTGGCGCCATTGAGAGCAATTTCCAGGTTCCGTGAAACGTCCCCAGCGGAGATGCCGTGCAGCGCGGCCTTTTCCACATCCACCGAAACGTCATACTTGGTCTGCGGGTCTTCCACATACCAGTCCACATCCACCACCCCGGCTGTGGAGGAGAAGACATCCTTGATCTGGCGCGCCAGCGCGATCTGCTGATCGTAGCTGGGACCATAAACTTCCGCGACCAGAGTCTCGAGCACGGGGGGACCTGGCGGAACTTCGGCCACCTTGATGCGCGCTCCATAACGGCGGCCAATTTCCACCAGAGCCGGCCGCAGGCGCTTGGCGATGTCGTGACTCTGGGCGCCGCGCTCATGGCGGTCAAGCAGATTGACCTGAATGTCCGCCACATTCGGACCTTGGCGCAGGAAGTAGTGCCGTACCAGGCCGTTGAAGTTGTAGGGACCTGAAGTACCGGCGTAAAGCTGATAGTTTGTCACCTCCGGTTGCTTCGCGAGATATTGGCCCATCTCCTGCCCGACGCGCGCGGTCTGTTCCAAGGTTGTGCCGTTTGGCATATCGATGACCACCTGGAACTCGCTTTTGTTGTCGAACGGCAGCATCTTCACGCGAACCAGCTTGAAGGCAACCAGGGAGACCGCGGCGGCAAACAACAACACAACCAGGGCGAGAAAGGCCCAGCGCCAGCGTGCGGCATGGATGAGAGGATTCATGATTCGGCGATACAGGCGCGTGGTCCAGCCTTCGCCTTCGTCATGGTGGGCGGACCGAGAGGTATCCGCGTAGTGGCGCAGCAGGCGCAATGCCGCCCAGGGCGAAACCACGAACGCTACGACCAGGGAGAACAACATCGCCGCCGACGCGCCTACCGGAATGGGCCGCATGTAGGGTCCCATCAGGCCGCGCACAAAGGCCATGGGCAGAATTGCCCCGATCACCGCAAAGGTCGCCAGGATGGTAGGATTGCCGACTTCGTCCACTGCCTCCACGGCCACGCGCGCAAGATTGCGTCCACGGTTCTCCGGCAAACGCAGGTGACGCACGATATTTTCGGTGACCACAATTGCGTCATCCACCAGGATGCCGATGCTGAAAATCAAGGCAAAGAGGGTGACCCGGTTCAGCGTGTATCCATAGAGATAGAAGACGGCCAAGGTGAGCGCCAAGGTGACCGGGACCGCCAGCAGCACGACTCCGGATTCACGCCACCCGAGTGCCAGCGCAATCAGCAGCGCGACCGAGAGCGTGGCCAGCAGCAAGTGCTTCAGCAGTTCGTTCGACTTATCGCGCGCCGTCTCGCCGTAGTTGCGGGTGAAGGTAACATTCAGGCCCGGCGGCAGCAGGTAGCCGTGGAGCGAGGCGACCTTCCGCTCCACAGCTTCTGAGATCAGCGTGGCATTGGTTCCTTTGCGCTTGGCCAAGGTAATTGTCACAGCAGGAAATTCGCCGCGTGGCCCCTTTCCCGTTCCCGCACCGTTGGCGAAAAGGACGTAATTGTCAGCTTCCGCAGGGCCATCGGTAACCGTCGCGATATCGCTGAGGAACACAGGACGGCCTGCGTGCACCGCCACAACCACCCGCCGCAGGTCGTCAGAATTTGTCAGAAAACGGCCTGCCTCCACCTGAAACTCCTGATTTCCGCGGCCAAAACTACCTGCGCCGACGCGGCGATTGGCTTGGGAGAGCCGGTCCACAACAGCCGCGGGGGTGAGTTCATAGGCGGCGAGACGGCCGGTGTCCAGCACCACTCGCAACTGGCGTGGCTCGCCACCAATGATCTGCGTCTCGGAGACGTCGTCGACCTGCTTCAGGGCTTGCTGGAGTTCCGCCGCGATTTGCCGCAGTTGATAACTGTCATAACCCTTGCCCCACAGGGTGAGCGCAAGAATGGGAACGTCGTTGATGGAACGCGCTTTTATGATCGGCGGGGAAACGCCCGGCGGAATCTTGTCGAGGTTGGCGTAGAGCTTGTTATAGGTCTGGACAATGGCCTGTTCTTCGTTTGTCCCCACATAAAACCGCACAATCAACAGGCTTTGCTCGGGATGGGAGATGGAATAGACGTACTCGACACCAGGAATCTCACGGACCAGCCGCTCCATGGGGATGGTGGCACGCTGCTCGACTTCCGAGGCGGAGGCCCCGGGCATCTGCACCATTACGTCCAGCATGGGAACAACGATCTGGGGTTCTTCCTCTCGCGGAGTCTGCCAGATGCTGAACCCACCCAAAAGCAGGGCCGCGGTAATGAACAAGGGAGTGAGCTTCGACTGGATGAACGCCGCTGCCGTCCGGCCCGCAAGCCCCAGATGCTCCAGAACGGCCATTACCGCACCTCGATTCTGCGGCCGGCCAGATCCCGCCCTCCCGCATTCGCCACCAGACGCTCACCGGCATCCAGTCCAGTCAGAACTTCGAACCCTGCGCCGGAAGGCTCACCCAAGGTGACGAATCGTAAATTGGCCATCTGGTCTGCCCCCACCACATAGACTCCCTGCAACTGACCCCGCCGCACCAGCGCGGATTTGGGGACAATAATGGTTTCCCGCTGGCCCCGGGGAAATTCTGCTCTTCCATACATGCCGGATTGCAAGCCGGCCCGCGAAGGCAAATCAATCTTTACCAGCACAGTGCGGGTAGCGGGGTCGGCAGCAGGGACCAGCTCGGACACTTTGCCCGGAATGGGCTTCGACCCCAAAGCGTCGATCACTACGCTGCATGCGCTTCCCAGGCGCACAGCCGCTATGTCGGACTCGTTGACATACACCTCGAGGCGAAACCGTGACGGATTCTCCAGGGTCAGCAAGGGCATCCCCGGTGTTGCCAGCGTGCCAGGATCGGCAAGCCTTGCCGTCACCAGGCCTGGGAATGGCGCCCGGATTTGCGTGTACCCGAGAGCCAGGCGCGCTTCCGCCAGCGCTGCCTCGGCGGCGGACTGCGAAGCGCGAGCTGCGTCGCGGCGCGCCTCCGCCGATGTGAAACGAGTTTTGACTTCTTCAAACTCCTGCGGGCTGACAGATTTCTTCTCGATCAGAGTCTGATAACGCTGCAACGTGGTCTGTGCCAGTTGCAGGTCGGATTGCGCAGCCGCAACTTCTTTCGCGGCAGCGTTGACCATGGCAGTGGCGCGATCAACTCCGGCCCGGGCTTGCGCGCCGTCAAGAACGACGAGCACATCGCCCCGTGCCACGCGGCTGCCTTCGTGCACATTGATGCTGAGGATGGTGCCCATCGTCTGGCTGGCAAGCTGGCTGCTTTCCAAGGCGCGCACCGTGCCCGGAGCTCGCGTGTATTCGGGCACCTCGCTAGGTTGGGCCACCAGCAGGGAAACATCTCGAACGACCTCCGGGGATGGCGGCGCAGCGGAACCTTCGCCTCCGGAACAGCCAACTGCGCCGGCCAGAAGCAACAGCACCGCGCAAAAGCCCAGCTCAATCTTTCTCGACCTCATGGGTTCACCACTCCACGGTTTCTCAGCCCGGACTTCGCGGTCGAGGTCCCGGTTGCAAGCGCCAAGCGCGCGCTGCTCGTCTGCACCCGGTAGACTGCGTTCCAGTAGTCGTTCTGCGCACGGTCAGATGCCTCTTCCGCGCGAAGCAATTCTGTCACAGTGCTCAAGCCGCTGTCGTAGCGATTTTGGTTGATGCGCAGGCTCTCTTGGGCCTGAGCAATCGCTGCCCGGGTGATTTCCACCTGCTGGCGGGCGGTATCCAGATCGTAGTAGGCGCGGCGAACCTCCAGACGGATAGCGTCGCGCAGGCTGTCCCTGGCGGCTCCCGCCTCATCCGCCATCGCTTGAGCGCGTGCAAGGCGGGCGCGCCGGGCCCCTCCGTCGAACAGATCCATCTGGACTTCCACTCCGGCCGTCCAGTTATTACCACCGTTCCAGCCGATGGAGGGACTATCCGTCTGCCAGGAGCCGAAAGCATTTATCTTGGGTCCGAACGCGGATTTTGCCATGGCAATTCTCGTCTCTTGGGCGCTGACCTCCGTCTGCATTCGCTTCAACTCAGGCCGGTTGGCCAGTGCGCGCTGTTCCAGGTCCGCAATTGGCGGCACGGCCGGCATATTCTGGGCCAGTGTATCGACAGGCTTGAGCTGCTCGTCCGGAGACACCCCCACTGCCAACGCTAATGCCATTTCGGAGACGGCAAGATCATTGCGCGCGCCAACCAGGTCCTGCTTGCGCTCGGCGGTTGAAGTTTGGGCGCTCAACAGATCGGAATTCACCGCTATCCCGCTCTCCACGCGGGTACGGCTGCGATCCTCTACCGACTGAGCCGTCTTCAAGGATGCTTCGGCGACATCCACATTCTTGGCTGCCAGCAGAACCGCGTAATAGGCCTGGGTGACGCGGAACACCAGCTCCTGGTCGGCGCGGTCGAGCGCGTGCCCGGCTTCTTCCTCGGCAAGGCTGGCCAGATGAACCTGCCGCACGTTCTGGAAGGAATCGAAAATCGTCCACTGGCCGCTGAAGCGGGAGCTGAAATCCCCGATGGGCGTAGGACGGTTCAGCCGGTCCAGAGCGAAATCGGCGCTGCTGAAGCGCTGCTGCCGAAGACGCGTGCCAAAGACGAACACCGGATCGTTGCTGCGGGTTCCAAGCTCGCTGAAATCAACCCGCGGCAGCAAGGACGCGCGATTCTCCCGGATGGACGCCTGCGCGGCCATGCGTTGCGCAAGCGCCTGTCGATGTGCCGGGTTCTTCTCTAGCGCCATGGCAATTGCGTCGGACAGCGTAATCGGTGTTTGCGCGAGAACGGGGGTAGCGAGGATCAGACCAGCCAGGATGACCGGCAGCAGCAACGTGGCACGGAGGGAAGCATGAATGCGCATGGAAGAATTTACCTTATTCCAGCACACAGAGGTTACCCAACCAACGTGACGAGAGCTTCCAGAGCGGAACTGCCGCCGACGACCTCTTTGTGAGTGTGACGGTGTATCTCTTTCGTTTTGAGGTGAGAATTCCGGCATGACCCATGGGGGATCGAGGTACCCTCCCAGCATCAAGGCTAAGAATCCGCTATGGAAGGGGCCGTGACTGGCGTCACAAGGGGCTGTGAGCGCGGGTCCCAGAGCAAACAAGCTTTCCCGCTGGAAGGGAATTCGGGCTGAAGACCTTGCACGCTGAAAAGAGAATGCCATGTCTAGATCAACAAAAAATCGGCGTCCAATGTGACCTCCGTCACAGCGAAACGCGTGAGTTCAGAACAAGATGATTTCCGCAGGGCAGTGGGAGGGATGGAAAGGTTTTCGACCCGTCCGGCAACCGATCGAATACAAAAACCCGGTACACCTCTTTAGCCTAAATCCACGCGCAGGGAGACGCATGCGGTGGTTTCGAAGTGCGCAAATTCAAACTGCAACAGCAGATTTCGTCGCCTGTCAGAAGGTAAGCTCTATCTGGTGGACAGAGGGCACACCGCAGCACCACTGCCGCAGTTTGAGAACACGTACTGGTTGTGCCGTGAGTGCTCGATGACACACCAGATCATCGTTAACAGCGGTGCTCCGAGGTGCGTTGCGGTGGCAAAACGGCCGTCGATTCAGACAACACCAAGCCCGACCTGGAGAGGAGTGGCCAAGGGTTTCAGCCCCCCTGATGCTGCTTTCGAGGAAGCGGTACTGCAACATTCCGCCTGATTTACGCCATACTTCCGCATTGTGAATATCGAAACTAAAGCCGTGGGGTTAGAGCTCGATCCTGCGGCGTTCCAGCCCTTCATTGTTCCAGCCCTTCATTAAAGAGCCTGCATCACGAACAGACGCTGTGCCACGGTCAGACTTCTCGTTCTCGTCCGCGCATACATCATTGATTTATTTGGGAGAGTTTGGAGGCGCGGGTGGGAATCGAACCCACGTATAAAGGTTTTGCAGACCTCTCCCTTACCACTTGGGTACCGCGCCTTGCCACTTTTGATTCAGGGCCCGCCTGCGGATGGCAAACCCACCGACCGCACCTAGGCTTTGAGTGCGCCGGCGAAGCAGCTTCGGAAGCTTCGCCTTGACACAGGAGGCCAGCTTGCCAAGGAGCCCGACTCGGGGGAGGCAATGTTCTGGAGCGGGAGACGGGATTTGAACCCGCGACTTCGACCTTGGCAAGGTCGCACTCTACCACTGAGTTACTCCCGCTTGCCGGACTTCATTATAACGAAGGGCAAAATCAGGGGCAATGCGAGACCAGCCGCTAACCCGCTGTGCGGTCACCAACGTAATCTTCGCCCAAATCAGGGGCCGACAGCAGCCGGCTGCGTCCGGGCATTCTGCTGCTTCTGGAAGAAGTTCCAACTGCTGGCGATCATGTCGCGCAGGGAGCGCGACGCCCTCCAACCCAGGCGGGTTTGCGCGCGGCTGGGATCGGCGACCAGCATGGCCGGATCGCCAGGCCGCCGGGCAACAATCGTGTGCGGTAACTGTTTACCGGTGACTGCTTCGACCGCGGCCACCACCTCGCGGACGGAGCTCCCCTTGCCGGTGCCCAGATTCAGTGCAGCCGAATCTCCTCCGGCGGCAAGCGATTCCAGCGCCAGGGCGTGGGCCTCCGCCAGGTCGGAAACGTGGATGTAATCGCGGATGCAGGTTCCATCGGGAGTGGGATAGTCATCTCCGAAAATCTGCAGTTCCGGCCTCAGACCGGCGGTCGCGGCCAGGGCATTGGGAATCAGGTGCGTTTCCGGGCTGTGCAATTCGCCGATCTGGCCGCTCTCCTCGGCTCCGGCGACATTGAAATAGCGAAGACTCATGAAGCGCATACCGTATCCCTGATCGTAGGCCTGGAGAGCGTGCTCAAAAGAAAGCTTCGACAGGCCATAGGGATTCACCGGCTGCCGTGGGGAATCCTCGACAATCAGGCCCTGCTCGGGAATGCCGTAGACAGCGGCCGTGGAAGAAAAAATGAACTTCCGGATACCGCAGTCGTGAACGGCATTGAGGAGCACCAAACCCTTACGCACATTGTTGTCGAAATATTTGCGGGGATTGGCGACGGATTCCGGCACGATGGAATGCGCTGCGAAATGCATCACCGCGTCCACGCCTTGGAGGGCTTTCGTGATCTGGAGCTCGTCGCCGATATCACCGACGAGCAGTCGCAACCCCCTGGCAAGGAATTCATAGCCTGTGGAAAGATTGTCGTAGATCACAACCTCGTGCCCGTGCCGGGCCAGAACTCGCGCGCAGTGGCTGCCAACGTATCCGGCTCCGCCTGTAACTAGAACTCGCATGCCAAAAGGCTCCCAGGATGCAGCAGATCAATTGCGATTGGCCGCCCGGCGCGAGGAAGGATTCTGCTCCCGGCAGCGGCTGATGCCCGGCTCGATAGCAGTTCCTTCCTCGTAATCATTCCAGGTGACGACCATAAGGAACTCCAGGGGATTGCTTTTGTCATAGTACCGTCGAAATAACCGCAGCGTATCGTCGAATGTTTCGCCGCAGCGGGCGTCCATGTACCGGCCCTGCCCCCAGGATGCCAGGTGGTCGTCAAATCCCGGCCAGGCGGCCCCCACCGCGATTTTATCCGGATGCTCCCTTTGCATGCGGCGATAGAAACCATCCAGGTAGTCCAAGCCCCGGTCACTTCCGTCGGGCTGCCATCCCTTTTTTCCCGGCTGCACCCAGGCGAAATAGCCGTCGAAGGCCGCGGGATCACGGGAAAAGCCGTCCTGGATGATCAGAATCGGGGGAGCTTCCCAGGTGTTCACATAACGCCGGATCCGTTCCCAGTCGGTATCGCTGTGGCGCGGCCACACGAACACCACCGGACGCCCATTGTAGGTAAGGTAAGCATTCCGGCTCGCAGCCTTTGGACCGATGTAGTTATCGTACGCGTATTGCAGGGAATCCAGCGCGTACCCGGTCGCCTCCTGGGGAAGGCCCTCGGGCTCGTCATACATGAGGAGCACTTTGAAATTGTTCTCAGCGGACACCCGCTGCAGCTTCGCGTAAGCTCCATCCAGAAACGGCTTGCGCTTTCCATACCAATCCACCACAAAGGCGGAAATGCCCAGGTCCTTTGCCTGCTGCACCTGTTCCTGCAACTTAACCGGATCCTGGCTGGAATAGCCGATGCTGATGTGATCACGGTCCCCGAACCAGGGTTCATAGACGGCCAGCACCCTAGGCGATGGTGGGCCGGAAAGGACTTGATGCAGGCTCTGATGAATGTTGGCGCGATGGCATCCGGCCAAGCCAAGGGCAGCGAGCAGGCAGCAGACGCAGCCCCGCCGGAGCAGAGACTCGACGGGACTGGCAAGTTTTCTTTTTCCGCGATTCCGCTTTCCTGCGCACCGGTAACCCCGCGTCTTCCGCTGGCATGGACACTTCCGCAAGAGTCATGCCAGCTAGGCGGCCACCGGCACGTCGGAGCGGTCGCGCCCGTGGGCCGGCATGGCATTGGAGCGGTAGGTATGGTTGATGAGGCTAAGAGGGCGCTGCCGCACCTGATCATAGATTCGGCCGATGTATTCCCCCAGAACGCCGACGCAGACCAACTGCACGCCACCCATGAAAAATACGGCGGCTATGGTTCCGTATGCTGCCGGCGCCACTCCAGAAACACCGTTTATGCCCAGCAGGACGGCCGCAAACAGAAAGCCAAATGCGATCGAAGCCATACCGGCGTAAGTCATGAAGCGAACCGGCTTCATGCTGTACCCGGTAATCGCATCCCAGGCGTACTTGATACGGCTGGCAAGGTTCAGCTTGCCCTCTCCGCCCGCGCGTTCTTCGCGGTCGTAGTAAACATTGGAATTGCGATAGCCAATCCAGGCGCGCACGCCGGGAAGGTAGCGATTCACTTCCGGCAGGGAATTGAATGCGTCCACCGCCTTGCGGTCCATGAGGCCGAAAATCCCGGAGTTCAGGGGAATCGGGTACTCGGACATCATTCCCAGGACGCGGTACCAGGCAGCGAACAGAAGCATAAGGTGCTTGCGGCTTTCCTTGCGCGAGCGCCGGATGGTGGTAACCACCTGGGCGCCGGAGCGCCATGCATCGACCATTTCCGGGATCACTTCGGGGGGATCCTGCAGGTCGCCATCCATCATGACAACGGCGTCCCCGCGCGCGGTTAGCAGTCCTGCGGTAAGCGCGCCTACGTGTCCAAAATTGCGCGACAGGTCTACCACCACAATGTGAGGGTCGCGGGACTGCAGTTCCAACAGCAGATTCAAAGAAGCATCCTTGCTGCCGTCGTTCACGTAAACCACCTCCCAGGGCTCGCCAATCTGGTTCATGACCTTGGAGACCCGATCGTGCAGGAGGTGGATAATTTCCTCTTCGTTGTAAATTGGAACCGCAAGCGAAATCATTCCGAGTGGCCCTCACGCCCAAGAATCTGTTTTGCCAAGCCCGTAGTGCCTTTGAAGCTCTCCGGTTATTGCGGCACGGCCTGCAGCAGCCGCACCTTCCAGGTGACTTCCGTAGGCGTCAGCAGCGCGATGTAGTTCACCGTTACCTGTTCGCGATGGATGACGGAATCTCCATCGAGGATCTGTATTTCCAGCTGTGCGCGGTCCCGAAGCTGCACCGACATCCCTTCCGGGGAATAAAACAACAGATCCACTTTGTGTCCGCGATCTATATACCTTTGACGAACTCCGCTGTTCTGCTGATGCCTGATGAGTTGTGCAAAATTGTCGCGAGCCGTACCGACAAAGGAGCCATCGAGCAGGCCCTGACGGTTCTGCGCAAGCGCTTGTCCCAGGGTTTGCCAGGCGCGGGCATAGGCCGCGGCGATGGACTGGCGGGTGGCGTCCTGCATCTCGCGCCCGGCGGGAGATCCGCTGATCTTCACTTCCTGCGCGCCAGCGGACAAAGCCATTACCAGGAGGGCGGCCAGCAGAAGCCAGGTTTTGCAACCGGAGTGCCGGGCCGTCATTGCGAGCCTCCTACGCGTACTTCATTTCCCATGACCACGCCGGAAGCAACGGAAATTAATGCCGCATCCTGCAGCGGAAGCGTCGTGGAGGCAACATCGTGCCGGACGCGGGCGTCCACACTGGATCGTCCCTGCGGAGTTACCGCCGTAAAGGTGACTATGGTTCCATCGGGAACGGGGTTACCGTTGCAATCCCGGACTGGAGAGGTTTGAATCTCGATGCCTTGTTTGACTCTCTCCGCCTGGATATGAAGATCGCAGGGTTCGGAGGCCACGAATTGGACCACGCGCCGCTCCGAAACATCGCCCGTGGAGGCGACGAACTGCGCAGCGCCTTCCCTTCGTCCGGAGTCGGCGCGCATCCAGGCCACGCCGTTACTAGTGGTGACCGTGCGCGTAAGCTCGCCAGCGCCGGAGACGGAAAGCTCGAATTGGACCGGCACCGGCCTGGTCACGAGATTTTCGTGGGAATCGAAGACGTAGGCCACCCCGCTGACTGCTCCGGAGGCCGCCACCGGAACCCGCGAAGGCCGGGCCAGAAAGGCAAGTTTTGCCGGCGCCGAGGGCTCGACCCAGAAAACGTGCTCAGAACTCTGTCCTCCCGCACGCAGGATCACCACATAACGGCCGGCCTGCGCAATCTCTTCCGGAGCGATCGAAACCTCCGTGCCCAGCTGGACATTGCGCTTCACCGCGCTGCCGGGACCCATCACGTAAAGAACCGCGCTTCCCTGTCCGGATATCTTGAGCTGCAACTCAGAGCCAGCAGTAATGCTCGCCGGCATCTCGACCTGCTGCGCCAGCGCAATGGATTCCGCAAAACAGCACAGTGCGGTGATGACAACGATCTGCTTGAGCAAGTTCATTGGTTCATCCGGTTGGCGCTGTATTGGTTCACCACTACGCGATAGCTCTGCACCTGAGAAGCAACGTGCTCAGGAATGTCCACAGCAAAGGGCACCGGAATTTTGGGCAAAAGCGCACGGTCCACATAGCCGTCGCCGACCCAGACGATCTGTCCGTTCCCGTTGTAATAGGTTGCGATCACATGGGGGATGTTCACCACCTGGCCGCTCTCGTTCACCAGTTGCCCTGCCAAAACGCGCTGCCCAAGGGAATTATTTTCCAGCCGCTGGTTCAGGACGGCAATCACCGGGTCCGCCGAGGCCGGGACCAGGGACGAGTCGGGCTGCATGCGCACACTCTTCACATTTGCGAGTTGCACGCCGGGAAAGTCGATGCGGAAGGGCGAAACTTCCTTGGGAAGCAGGATGTGCGACATTTTGTCGAAGCTGTTCTCATGGTCCAAATCTTTCCCATCTTTCCCCACCAGGGTTGCGCTGACCGACACCCAGGCAGGGACCGTATCCTCGTTGAGAATCTCTCCCACGATGTTCACCGTATCGGCTGACGAGACCGCTCGCATTGAGGTGATTCGCACGCGCGGGGACTCGACGTTCTGCGCTCCCCAGTCGTCGCCAGGACCGCGGTAGATTACGTCCCAGCGCAGATAATTCACAGAAATGACCTGAGGCGGCACTTTCGCTTCCTGCTCCACCGGCCAGACCACTTTCCACTGGTCGCCTTGCTTCACGACCTTGAGATCCCGAGTGTCATAGAAGGCTCCCACTGCGGTTGCCCATTTCAGGTCGGCACGGACAGTGGCCTGGTCCCCGGACTTGGTGAGGACCTTCACTTCCGATGGTTCCAGGGACGAATAGGTACGAAGGTTTCCGTAGGTTCCGACCAGATCGTCGGTAAAAGCCTGTTGGCTAACCTTATCTCGATTGGCCACAAACCCGTAGGCCAGATCGTAGCGATGCTGGCGGACGTGGTCCAGCAACGATTGCACGGCCGCCTGGGGAGAATCGCCGGAGCTGAAGGCACTGGTTCCGGCGCCTGCAATGTAGGTGGTCGTCACGGGTGCCGGGAAAAGCGTGCCCACCACTACCAGAACCAGCGTCGCTGCGCCCAGGGTGATGGCAAGTTTCATTACTTCACCCCCCGCAGATACACGGATTCCGGGGCGGTTGCCGGGAACTCAATGACTTCTTCCCTGCGCCTTCGATCCGGCAACAACAACACCATCAGGATTGCCAGCAGACTGGCTCCGACCGGCAGGATTCCCCAGAGGAAACCTTCCCAAGGTGCGGGTCGAACATTGAGATTAATCGGCTTCGCCGGGGGCACACCGTCTTTCGTCCACACCCCGACGGTGTTCCAGTTCAGCGAATCGACGCGCCTCCAGCCGGCAAAGGCAAGCAGGGGCTCGTAGAACGGATCTCGAACGAATACCCATTTCAGACCGTAACGGTCCGCATGTTTGAGCATGGCGCGAAGCGACTCCATTCCCGCCGTTCCGTAATATTTGGAGTTGGTGAGCTGGGCGGCCCCGTACTTGGTCATCTCGGGAAGCAAGCGGGCGGAGTTGTAGTCCCCGTCCACCGTGGCGGCGTCAGTATAAGTCGAGAGCTCTGAAATTTTGTTTCCAAACCCCAGCGTCAGGTAGCGATAGTTATCGTGCCCATCGCGGTTCAGCCATGCGGCGACGTCCTTTACCTGAAGCTGATTGTCGAAATTGATGGGGTGAAAGGTGATCCAGGCGACGGCAAGCGCTGCCGAACCCGCGGCAGCAAGGCAAACGCCAACCACCGCCACCCGACGGAAGCGGTCGATCAGCAGGGACGCCAGCAATCCCGCGAATGGCAGGGCCATAATGGTCGCCCAGAAGCTGAACCGCTCAAAGGTCAGCACCTCCCAGGCGCGGCCCAGCAGGACGCGCGGCACGGGGGTCGTACCGCCCAGTCCGAACATGAAGGTAAGCCAAAATCCCAGCAGAAGCGGACGCAGACGCCTGTCTTTCGAACCGCGAATGAAAATGAACGGCAGCGCCAGGATCAGCGCACCGTAGGGAATCACCCAATAGTTCATTCCCCACTGCGGATTCAGCAGGTAATTGGAGCGGCTGGCGTGCGGGATCGGGGTCTGATTGATGGGATTGTGCCAGGAGGGAGACAAATACGGCAGCAGCACCACTCCCGCTCCGATGGCGGCAATAGCCGCGAAAACGGTAGCGCGGGAAATTATGCTGGCGGTGCTGCGCTCCTCGCCATCCTGATTGCGGTCAAGCACTGCCCAGCCACACCACCGGAATGGCAAACAGGACCGCTCCAAAAAGCAAAGTCACGTGGTGAGCGGCAGCTCCCGCAAGGGTCAGCGCCAGTCCTTTGATCAGCGGCCGCCACTTGCTGCGGCGGCTCCATTCGTAGAAATAGGGCAACGCATTCAGATAGAGCGGCGCGGCCACGGTGGTGGAGAGCTGCCCGGCCTGGTAGACCAGGAAGGAGAGCGAGCCAAGAAACACACTGCCCAGGGCGGCATAACTTGCGGACCTCTCATCGACCCACAGCCGGGCATAACGATATACGCCGACCGCCAGCAGAAGAATGCCGGCCATCTGAACCAGCATGTAGCCTAGATTCAAGCCGATCACGTGGGAGAGAAGAGCAATCCACTGCTGCGGCAGCGGTGGATAGGTCGTCTGCGAGAAGCCTCCGAACCACTTCGTGTTCCATGGATCGAACCAGTGGGCGGCATAGTGGGAGGCAAAGAATATGTGGAAGTTCGCGTCGTACGAACCCAGCGGCAGTTCCATCAGCAAGAGCGGACCGTGAACGGCCACCGCAGCAAGCAAAATAAGGAGTAAAGGTATCGGGCGGCGCAAGGCACTCACAGGGGACGTCGGATTCAAGGCAGCTCCTCCACCGCTCTCGGATTGCTGCAGATTGGATTCCGAAGCGGAGCCGATTGGTTTCCTGTCGCACAAACGTGGAAGCAGGGAACTTCACCTGGCAAGGCGGGGTTCGAAATATGGAACTCCGGTTCCATGTATTGGCAGGAAAACTCCTCACATAAGGAGCCACACAGCTTTTTCCCGAGAAATCACATCCGAGAACTTGGAAGCCTGCTTGCGAGTAGTCGCCCGTAAGGAACTCCCCAGGGCGGACTGAAATCGCAGGTACGCCGGTTTGCTGGATGGCCCTTTGTCGTCCCTGGAGTCCTGTGAGCGCGATTCGGGTGGTTTTCTCGTGAGAAGAAACTTAACTCTTAGCATTGCCACGACCGGTATAGCCTTGGCTTCGATGTTCCTGGCCCTGCCACTGGCAGGGCAAACGTTTGAGATCTCGCCGCAAAACGGAAATGCCGCGCCGACATCGCCGGCATCGAATAGCCCAGGCAAGCAGTCCGACGCAGCACGCGGGGAGAGCCTGGGTTGGGGCTCAAGTATTGAGGTGTCGCGGCAGGCGCATGCGGCCGAGGATGCCCTCCGTCGGCATGACTACCACTCGGCGACCATGTTTGCCCAGCGCGCTGCCAACGCCGCCCCTCAGGATACGCATCTGTGGTTCCTGCTGGGATATGCGGCACGCATGTCCGGCAACTACAACCTTTCACTTGAGGCCTTGCAGCGCGGCCTCAAAATGCAGCCGGACTCCATTGAGGGCTTGTCAGGTCTAGCCCAGACCTATGTGCGCATGGGGCGAATGGACGACGCCAAAAAAGTTCTGCTGCAGGTGCTCGCGGCAAACCCGCGCCGCACAAACGATCTGGAGGTTGCCGGGGAACTGTTTCTTCAGTCGGGAGACCAGCCGCGAGCGCTCGGGCTGCTGGGACGGGCAGAAGCCCTGGCGCCTTCCAGCCGCACTGAGTTGCTGATGGCGATTGCCTACCAGCGGAGCAATCAGCCCGACAAAGCGGAGGCAATGCTGCAACGGGCGCGCAACCGCAGTCCCAACAATCCCGAGGTGCTTCGCGCCGTCGCCAACTACTATCGCGAGGTCGGCCAATACGACAAGGCAGTCGCCGCGCTGCAGCAAATTCCCAATCCTGATTCCGGTGTACTGGGAGAACTGGGATACAGCTACGAACTTGCCGGAAAATCCGAGGAATCGGCCAAGGCCTATGGCAGAGCAGCCGAGAAGTCGCCGCAGGAACTGAACCTGCAACTCGCCGCCGCGGGAGCAAATTCCACCATCGGCGACTTCAAGCAGGCGTCTCACTTCCTTGACCGCGCCGCCGGCATCGACGCGAATAACTACCGGGTACATGCGATTCGCGGCGATATTCTGCGCCACACCGGGCGCAAAGGGGATGCCATTCAGGAATATCGCCTTGCCCTCGAGTCGCTGCCGCCAGTCCCCAGTGAAGGTGTTCTCTATCCGATTCAGCTTCGGATCAATCTGGGAGACCTTTACCGCGAGAACGGCGACGAACAGCAAGCGAACCAGGAGCTCGAAACCGCGCTGAACGCTCTCCAGTCTTTGCAGGTGCAGGCGCCCCGGCAAGCGGAGTACCTGCGTATGCGCGGCGTGGTGAAGGCCGGGCTGGGCGACCTTAAGGGCGCTGATACCGACCTGCAGCAAGCGATCTCGCTGGCCCCGAAAGATGTAAATATCCTCCTGCAGTACGCGGGTGTGCAGTGGAAACTGGGACGCAAAAATGACGCCCACCAGACATATGAAACAATTCTGAACCTGGAAGCGGACAACACCTCAGCCATTACCGCGATGGGATACCTCTCCCGCGACATGGGTAACATTTCCGGAGCGGAAGAGTATTTTCATCGTCTGGCCAAGATTGAGCCCAAAAGTTACATCCCGTTTTTGGCTCTGGGGGACATGTACACGTCGCTGCGCCGCTTCGACGAAGCGCAACAGGCCTATGAGAAGGCTTACAACCTCGATCATGACAGCCCTCTGGTAATTGCGGGGGGCGCGAATGCGGGCATCGAATCTCACCATTTTGACCGTACAAAGCAATGGCTGCAGCGTGCCAGCGCGGCGGCCCTGGGAAACCCCTACGTCATGCGCGAGCGCGAGCGCTATCTCCGCTGGGTCGGCGACTACGCGGAATCGGCACGATTGGGCGAGCAGGTCATTCAAAAGCTTCCCAAAGATCGGGATGCGGTGGTCTACCTGGGCTATGACCTTCTCGCGCTCAACCGCTCTGAAGATCTGCTCAGCCTGACGGCGCGCTATATCGACGCCATGCCGAAGGAGCCGGACCTTCCGCTGCTGGCCGGATACGTTTACAGGCAAAACGATTTGCCGCAGGAAGCCTACGAGGCGTTCAGCGAGACGCTGCGCCGCGACCCGAACATCGTTACGGCGTATGTGAACCGGGGATACGTGCTGAACGACCTGCAAAATGCCGAGCAGGCGAGCTCTGATTTTGAGCAGGCGCTGAAGCTGCAGCCGGATAACGGCGAAGCTCACCTGGGCATGGCCTACGCTCAGTTGGAACTGAGGCATCCGCGGGTCGCGCTCGATCATTTGGCAAAAGCGGAAAAAACCTTGGGTGACTCCGGCGCAACCCACGTGGCGCGGGCCACGGCATACCGTCAGGAAGGTCTCTTGCGCAAAGCGGCGCAGGAATACCGAGTAGCCGAAAAACTTCGGCCAGATGACCTGCAACTGCAATTGGGCCTGGCTGAAGTGTTATATGACCTGCGGGAATACAGCGACTCCTTCCAGGTGCTCAGCGCAGCCCTCCGACTGTCTCCCGACGATCCCTCGATCTATGCGCAGATGGCGCTCGACCAGGCGCAGGTGGGGAATGCGGCGCAAACCATGCACTACATCCAGGAGTCGGAAAAGCAGAGCGGTGAACAGTCCGGCATTCTGCTGGCCAATGGAAACGCGCTCCTGGTTCTGGGAGACCGGGAAGCCGCCATGGAGCGGTTCTCCCGCGCGCTGGAAGCTCCGGACTCGGATCGCATAGAGGCCCGGCTGGCGATTGCCCGGGCCATGCAGAGCTATGGCGAGTCGGATGCTGCCCGCGAGCAGGTCAGCCTGGCATTTGCCGAGGCACGCATCGGAGAGGCCTCTCCCATTACCGTGGAGAACCTGATGCAGGCAGGAGATCTCTTCTTGCGCATGAAGGATTTCGACCTGGCCGAGCGCATGTTTCAGCGTGCCAAAGAGGCTGGAGCCGCTCCGGAGACGGTGGCCATTGCTCTCGCCAACACCTATCTGGCACAAGGCGACAACCGCCGCGCCGAGGCCGAACTGGCGAGCTTGGGCGATCCCGCGACATTGCAGACCAACTATGACTACATGCTGGCGCGGGCCAATGTTTTCCGGCAACGGCACCAGGATGTGAACGCACTGACCACGTTTGCCCATGCCCAGGTGGTTTCGGGCGAAGACACCGTGGCAGCGCGCCAATTGCAAGAGCTGGCCGGAGAGGAAGGATTGCGCATCAATGACCGCTTCAGCCTGCGCAGCGATGTGTCCGCCGGCCCCGTATTCGACGACGCCACCATTTACGGCATGGATGCGCGTCTGTTCGGGGGCGCCGGCACCTCCCAGGCACCTCTGCCCCGCTACAGCTACGAGACGCTGTGGACGAACAGCTACCGAGTCCACCAGCAGGGGCTGCCTCCTATCAACGGCTTCTTTCAGGTACGCAACTCGCGAGGGCGGATTTCCCTCCCTTCCGAGTCGGTGATCGCGGATCGCGACACCTACGACTACGCCTTCAACGGTGCACTCAATCCGGTGCTGCACCTGGGCAGCAACAGCATTGCCTTCAACACGGGCCTGCAGTACACCTTCCGTCGCGATCGGACCTCGCCGGTCGCCATGAACCAGAACTTGTTCCGTCAGTTTCTGTACTTCTCCACCAATTCACTGGGAAACTGGATTTCTATTCAAGGTTACGGAATTCACGAAACCGGGCCCTTCACGGAGAATGATCTAAGTTCCCGTGACCTCAATGGGCGCCTGGAATTTCGCGTGGGCCGGCCTTGGGGGAAGACGGCATTCATTACCGGCTACTGGGCGCGCGACCTCAGGTTCCGTCCCTCAATCCGGGAATGGTTCAGCACCTCCAGTTACGCGGGAGTGGAACGCCAGTTCGGCGAATCGCTGCGCGTGCGCATGCTGGCAGAATACATCCGCGGCTGGCGGGTCCAGGACTTGCAGTACGTTCTCGGCCAGGCGCTGCGCCCCGCCGTCGACTTCACCTATACGCCTTCGCGGAACTGGGAAGTTGAAGGGAACTTTTCGTTCTCGCGCGGCATGGGAATCCACGACTACGACAATGCTACCGGCGGCGTCTTCGTTTCCTATGTGCGCTCGGTGCGCCGTATTCACGAAGACGGCAGCGACTCAGTCCCAATCAACTATCCGCTGCGTTTTTCCGTGGGACTGCAGCAGCAGCAGTTCTTCAATTTTCCCGGCGGCGGGCGAGGCAATTACCTGCCGGTTGTGCGGGTAAGCCTGTTTTAGCGTTTCGAGCCTATGAAAATTTGTCTGGTAACGACTTTTCCTCCCAGCGGCCGGCAGCTCAATGAATATGGCCTCCATCTCGCGCGGGAGTTACAGAAGAACCCGCTCATCAGTCTGACCATTCTGGGCGATCTTCTGGAGCGCGTGGACTTTGCTACCGACGGTGACGGCAATCCCATTCCGCTGGCGGAAGAGTTGGCGGAGTTCGATGTGATCCGGTGCTGGAAATTCAACAGCGGCTCGAATCAGCTGCGGCTGCTGAGAACGTTGCGCGAGATTCGCCCCGACGTAGTGTGGTTTAACCTAGTGTTTTCCACCTTCGCCACCCAGCAGCACCCGATTGCCGCCTTCGCGGGGTTGTGCATTCCCGCGATCACCCGGGCCGCGGGTTACAAAACCCATGTCACGCTTCACCACATTATGGAGCACGTCGACATGAAGTCGGCGAACATCAAAGCGGAGCGCCTGTTCCGGGTGGCCAGTTCGGTTGCCACGCGAATGCTGCTGCTCTCCAACTCCACCACCGTGCTCCTCCCGGCATATCGCCGTACCCTGGTGGAGCGCTATCGAGCCCAAAACGTTCATTTCCGGTCGCATGGAATTCTGGGAGCACGGCCCGAATTTCCTGACTTCTCCTTGCGCGGCGATCCCGATCACCGCATTCTTGCCATTGGGCACTGGGGCACCTACAAACGGCTGGAGGGCCTGTTCGACGCTTTTCCCCGGGTCCTGGAGCGGATTCCCAACGCCAAGCTGGTAGTGGCTGGAGCCAACCACCACACCACACCCGGTTACTGGGAGTCTTTTGCCAGGAGGTGCCGGGGAAATGACCGCTATGAATTCCGGGGATATGTGGCGGAAGACGACATCCCCGAACTGTACAAGCGGTCCAGCGTGGTCGTGCTTCCCTACAACTCAGCAACCGGATCAAGCGGCCCGGCCCATCAGGCTTGCCAGTATGGCGTTCCGGTGATTTCGTCCAATCTCACGGAATTTCGCGACATGGCTGCTGACGAGCGCATGGCCATCGAATTTTTTCCGGTCGGGGATGCCGATGGGCTGGCGAATTGCCTGATCGGTCTGCTGTCGTCCGAGAAAAAGCAGCACGAAATGGCCGAGCAGAATTTTTCCGCTGCCCTGCGCATGGCCATGCCGCAGATTATCCGGGAATACTTGCGATCCTTCGACCTGCAGGAACGTACCCGCTCGCTCAGGCAGAAATCTCGTTTCCCACGACGGCAGCAGTGGTCTGGATCCAGCTCGGAACATCCCTTCCGGGACTGGGCCCCCTGGGCGGAACCGGCAAGGTGGCGCAAGGACGAACCGTGAGGAGATTGCAACCTGCGAGCTGACAGCCGGCAGACTACTCGTACTTGAGCGATTCCACCGGATCCAGATGAGCTGCGCGGGACGCCGGAACGGTTCCAAAAAGAATTCCGACAACCGTGGAAACCGCCAGCGCGATGATTGCCGAGAGGCCTGAGATGGGCACGCGATAGTTGGTCAAAAAGCGCAGCGAAAAGGGAATCGCCAGTCCCAGAATTACGCCGATCACTCCTCCCAGGAGCGAAATAAATAATGCTTCCGCCAGGAATTGAAAGCGGATGTCCTGCGTGGTCGCTCCCATGGCCTTGCGGACCCCAATCTCACGGATGCGGGAGCTCACGCTGGCCAGCATGATGTTCATAATTCCAACGCCGCTTACGGCAAGTGTAATGGCGGAGATCAGCAGCAGAATGATCGTGAGGGCGTTAGCCACACGGCCCGCCACGGACATCAATTGCGTCAGGTTGGTCACCTTGTATTCCGATTCCGGGCGGTGCCGCGAAGCGATCACGGTGTGAATCTCTCGCGTAATGGCAGGAACATCCGCGGCATTGGCGGCGGAAAAGAACAGCTCCTTAACCCGGTCGGAATTTGTGAAATATCGTGCCACCGTGTAAGGCATGACCAGAGAATTCGAGTTGATCTCTGATTGACCGAAGGTCTCCACGCTCTCCTTAAAGACTCCGATCACGGTAAAGGGCAAACCGCTGATACGAATAATCTTCCCGATTGCGGCATGCACATTGCCATATTCGCTGTTGGCAAAATCCTGGGTGACCACCAGGACTTTGTTGTGCATCTGCGCGTCATCCTCGTCAAAGAAGCGCCCCGCTAAAACCGTGAGGCTGCGTACGAACCTGTACTCGCTGTTTACGCCTAGAATCAGGACGTCGCGTTCCTTCCCATTGCCCGGAGATACCGTGTCGCTGAGCGCCACCATGGGAGAAGCAGCCTCAATCCCGTTCACCTGCTGGCGCACCGCTTTCAAGTCATTGATCGTCAGAAAATCGGCATTTACCTGCCCCAGACGCTCCGAGGCGCCTTGAAATTCAGCGTAGATCATGTTGGCGCCAATCGCCTGAATCTGCCGGATGATGTACTGCTTCCCGGTCAGACCAACAGTGACCACAAGGATCAAGGAGGCCGTTCCCATCACCATGCCTAAAGCCGTCAGCAGAAAACGGACTTTGTAGGCCTGGAAGGAGTCGCGGACGATCGAAATGGTTTCACCAAGGACCATCTAGTTTTGCACTGGCTTAACCCGGACTAGCTTAACTCTCCCACTAGCTTAACTTAAGGCACTCGAGCGGGAGCCTCTTATTCGATGAACGCCGCAGGCCTGCCGATGCTGGCCAGGGGGGCGTCGCCACAGAGCAGGTTGACGGCAGTGACCCCGGGCGAACCTGGTTCGATGAACCATTTCCGCCTGGGATTTCATTCCTCATAGACCTGGGTACGGGAACCGGGACGTCTGCCCCAATCTCGAATTGGCTTCGGCCAAAAAAGAAGCCGGGCAGGTTCGCCCGGCTTTCAGCGTTCGGATTTAGCGCAACTGAGGGTGTCACCGACCACTCAGTTACATGACCAACGCGAGACTCTCAAGCTCCTTTTGGATCACGTCCAAGGAGCAACCGGCGCATTCCACGCGTCCGGCCGCTTCGATGGCTGCGTCGCGGGATACCCCATACCCCCGGCCCATCAGAAACGCCTGCAGCACCTGCGCGGCATCCCAGGAATCCAAACCGCTTTGCAGCAGCTCGTTACGAAGGGCTGCCAGTTCACCACCGGAAAACTTCTCAGCCATCATCGATCACCTCCGACCCAGTCGTTCGACTGAGAGTGCCTATGGGCATTAGACTCCGTAACCCACATGATAGTTGCAAGCAATTCGAATGCCGAAACCCCTCGGCCATCTCAATCCGAGATTACAGAGCGTGGCATCGCGTTTTCAATTGTTTGCACAAGAGGCGGCTTTTTGAGGTGGAGAGGCAAGGAGATCAGGTTGCGCCAAAGTGTCGCAGTGGTTGACCGAAATTGGTCAGAAGTTCCCCTTGCCAGCTTCCCGGCTACACTTCTTTCTTCACCGCTTCATGATCGATCAGCAGGATAGGAATCCCGTCGCGGACGGGATACACCCGGCGGCACTGACCGCAGGTCAGCGTATCTCGCTCAGAATCATAGTTCAGAGCTGTCTTGCAGGCGGGACACACCAGCAGATCGAGAAGATCCTTGTCGAGCATAGGGCTGTATTCTAACGTGTTCCGGAGTAGAGAATTCCATTCCCATGCAATTTCTTGCAACTGCAGCTCGGGACCAGGGAAAATCCCGGTTGCGTTAAAATTTATGGTTGCAATAAACAGACGTGGGATCCAGTAGGTCTTGGACCCCGCAGTTTGGAACTCGAAGCTTCGACGACGAAGTGAGGATATAGGATGGCTGCCACTCTCCTGGACGGCAATCGGATCGCGAAGGAAATCAGAGCCGAAGTTGCCGAACAGGTGCAGGAGCTGACAGCACAGGGTATAAGACCGGGCCTGGCAGTTGTTTTGGTGGGACACAACCCTGCTTCCGAGATTTATGTTTCCGGAAAGGTAAGAGCATGCGAATCCCTGGGGATCTACAGCGAAAAACACACCCCGCCTGAATCCGCCGGCACCCGGGAACTGGTCGATCTGGTACAAGCCCTGAACCGGCGGAATGACATTGACGGCATTCTGGTGCAACTGCCATTGCCGGGCCACGTCGATTCCCACGCGGTGCTCATGGCCGTGGACCCATGCAAGGACGTGGATGGCTTTCACCCGTTGAATGTTGGATTCCTTTCCACCCAGCGTCCCGGACTGGTTCCCTGCACTCCGGCCGGGATTCTGGAAATCCTCAAGCGCAGCCACATCCCGATTGAGTCGGCGGATGCCGTGGTGGTGGGACGGAGTGACATCGTAGGCAAGCCCGTGGGCATGCTGCTCACCAACCACAATGCCACGGTTACTCTGTGCCACTCCCGGACCCGTGACCTTCCCGTGGTATGCCGGAGGGCGGACATCCTGGTGGCTGCAATCGGCCGGATGGGCATGATCACCCCTGACTTCGTAAAGCCGGGCGCCACCGTCATCGACGTGGGAATGAACAAGATCACCGATCGCAGTGAGTTCGATCGCTTTTTTCAGGGCAACGAACGCCGCGAAAGGATATTTCAGGAGAAGGGATCGACCCTGATCGGTGACGTTCATCCCGCCGTGGCTGAAGTCGCCGGCGCCCTCACTCCGGTGCCCGGGGGGGTGGGCCCGCTGACCATCGCCATGCTGATGGCAAATACCATCAAGGCTGCTCGCCTGCGGCGGGGAGCAGCGCTGACTTCGGCATCTCCGGAGCAGCAGGGATCATCTTGCTTCGCGTAGGCCTGACCGGTGGCCTCGCTTGCGGCAAAAGCACGGTCGGAAACATTTTTCGCGAGCTCGGGGCGCGGGTTATTGAGGCAGATCGGATCGCTCACCAGTTGATGACGCCGGGATCCAAGGTCTACGAAGACATTGTGCAGCATTTCGGCTCGGGGATTCTCCGCCCCGACGGAAGCATCGATCGGCGCCAGCTCGCAGAGCTGGCTTTCGGAGGCGGTCGTATTGGGGACTTGAACCGCATCGTCCATCCCCCGGTCATTGCCCGGCAGGAAGATTGGCTCCGGCAGGTAGAAGAAGCTGAGCCTCGGGCCGTGGGAATCGTGGAAGCTGCCCTGATTCTGGAAGCCGGCGTAGGACGCCGCTTCGACAAACTGGTGGTCGTGACTTGCCGTCCCGAGCAAAAAGTCGCGCGCTTTGCCCAGCGCCAAGGCCTGGACCTGGCGGCGGCGCAGGCCGAGGTCAATCGCCGGCAGGCTGCGCAGTGGCCGGATAGCGAGAAAATCGCGGCCGCCGACTACATCATCGACAATTCGGGTGACCCCGAGAGTGTCCGCGCCCAGGTAAAGCGGGTGTACGCCGAGCTTAAGGCGCTGGCGGAAGCACCCGGACGCCCCAATTCGCAGTCTCACGGCGGGCCGCCAGTCGGGCAAGGGCCCTCCGGGGAAGCTCAATGAGGATGCAATTTTCCAAGGACCCGGTTCAAGAACTATGAAAGCGCTTCGACCTGTTCTGCTCGCCTTCCTGCTGGCCGGTGGATTCTTTTGGATTACGAGCCGAAATCATCCATCCCTCGTTCCCGCAAGCTGGGTAGGAAATTCCGGCAAGCTGGAGCTCACCCTGGCCGCCGGGCCGGCGAAGCTGGACCCGGAGGAGATCACCAATGTCAATGTTTACAAAAAGGCTTTGCCGTCGGTGGTCAACATCAAATCCACCAGCGTGAGCTTCGACTTTTTCTACGGTGTGGTGCCGCAGGAGGGCCAGGGCTCGGGTTTTGTCCTCGACAAGCAGGGTCACATCCTCACCAATTACCACGTGATCGAGAACGCGCGCGAGGTGCAGGTGACACTGGCCAACCGGAAGTCCTATCGAGCCCAGATCATCGGCAGCGACCAGCGCCTGGATCTGGCGGTTCTGAAGATTGATGCTCCCAGCCTCTCCATTGCTACCCTGGGGGATTCCCACGGCCTGCAAGTAGGGCAGAAGGTCTTCGCCATCGGCAACCCCTTCGGCCTGCAGGGCACGATGACCCGCGGCATCATCAGCTCCATCCGTCCGGTGCAGGAGCCCCAGGGGGAACGCATCGATGAAGCCATCCAGACCGACGCGGCCATTAACCCGGGAAACTCCGGCGGTCCGCTGCTGAACTCCCACGGGGAAGTCATTGGCATCAACACCATGATCTTCAGTCCTGTAGGTCAGAGCGCAGGGATCGGCTTCGCCATCCCCATCGACACGGCTAAGGCAGTACTGAACGATCTGGTCACCTATGGGCGGGTGCGGCGTCCTTCGCTGGGCGTGGAAGTACTGCCTATTGGCCCCGACCTCTCCCAGCAGCTTAACCTGGCAGCCGACCACGGCCTGCTGATCATGCGTGTCTTACCCGGAGGAGCCGCCGACCGCGCCGGCTTGAAGGGTGGTGACCGGCGCGCTTACCTGGGCAATATTCCGATTCTTCTCGGGGGCGATCTGATTGTCGCCATTAACGGCGAGCAGATCCAGGATTCCAACGACTTGCAGCACGTTATGGATACCCATAAGACCGAGGACACGATCACGGTAACCATCTACCGGGGACAGAAGCGAATGAACGTCCCGGTCACTCTGGGGGAGATCAGCGGGCGGGTGTAAGCAGAGCCGGGCCAGAAGTCAATCCCGGCCGAAACTGAGGCCGCTCTCACTCTGCTTTCAGCAGTTCCACATCGAAGATCAGCGTGGCATTGGGTGGAATCACGTTGCCTGCGCCCCGGGCTCCATATCCGAGCTGGGGTGGAATTCGGAGTTGACGCTTCCCTCCGACCCGCATAGTCGACATACCCTCAGCCCAGCCTTTGATGACGCGATCGACCCCAAGGCGGAATTGAAACGGTTTGTGGCGGTCCAGCGAGCTGTCGAATTTCGTGCCATTTTCAAGCCAGCCGGTGTACTGCACCGTAAGCAAGTCCCCGGGCTTCACCGCGGCCCCGTCTCCGGTTTTGATGTCCCAGTATTGCAAGCCGCTGGCGGTGGTCACTCCGGGGCCCTGCACCTTGGTCGGCGCCGAATTGGAAGCCCGCGTGCATGCAATCGCGGCTGTCAACAGGGCGATACAGCAAGGAAAAAGAAGGCGCCGGGACATGGCTCGTTTGCTCCTGGAAGACAGTAGCACGGCGCAGGGACGAAACCCGAGTCTGAATTTGACTCGCCGGACGTGGTGGGCTAGCCTCATGTATTGTTGTTGCTGTCTCGCCACGTTCCGTCACGCTTTTCCAGGCAGTTCAGGGGTCGCATAGCACTCGGGAATTCCAATGTTGAAAGCAATGTCCACCTACTGTTTCGTCAAGGAGCGTCTGCATCCTGGGCTGCTCGATGGCATGGTTCGCAGCGGAGCCGAGGCGATTGAGATTTTTGCCGTTCGCAGCCATATCGATTACGCCAACCGGCGGCAGCACGTGATTGAAATCGCCGCCTGGTTCCGCAACAGCGGAATCCCGCTCCATTCCATGCATTCCCCCATGTTCAGCGACTACGAGTGGGGACGCACCGGCTCGCCCCCGGTGAACATTGCCGCCACGGACAAAAAACAGCGCATCGAGGCCATGGACGAGATCAAGCGGGCGCTGGAAGTGGCGGAGCAAATTCCCTTTCGCTACCTGGTGCAGCACGTCGGCACGGGAGGCGAGGACTTCAGCGAGCAGAAGTTTGATGCCGCCATGACTTCCGTGGAACACCTGCGTGCCTTTGCCAAGCCGCTTGGCGTGAAGGTCCTGCTGGAGAACATTCCCAACGAGCTTTCCACGCCGGAACGGATTGTGGAGTTTCTGACTACTGCCCACTTCGAAGACGTGGGGGTGTGTTTCGATTTCGGCCACGCCCATCTCATGAGCTCGGTGCCTGAGGCTTTCCAAACCCTGAAGGAGCACATCCGCTCCACCCACGTGCACGACAATGCCCGCGACCGCGACTCGCACCTCTGGCCGGGGGAAGGCAGCATCGACTGGAACGAGGCGGTTCGCCTGCTGCAGTCCGCACCTCACGTGCCTTCGGTGCTGCTGGAAATCGAAGGCGAAGGTAAAGACCATGCCGCCATCCTGAACGGTATTGCGCCGGCATTTCAAAAGATGGAGCAGGCTGCCGCCAAGGTCTAGCTCCAGGTTGCGATGAGCGTTCTCAGGAACCCGATATCTCCATGGCTGTCGAAGACAACACCGCAAGTGCCCCCGAGGCGCGCATAGCCGAGGTGGGCCGCCACCAGGGCGAAGAAGTCACCCTGAAGGGTTGGCTCTACAACCTGCGCGAAAGCGGCAAGCTGCTGTTCCCAATCTTCCGTGACGGCACCGGCCTGATCCAGGGTGTGGTGGCCAAGAACGCTGTTTCTCCGGAGCTATTCGAGTCGCTCAAAGGCCTTACCCAGGAATCCAGCGTGATCGTTCGCGGGCGCGTACGCGCAGACAAGCGCGCACCCGGCGGCTACGAACTGGACATCAGCGACGTGCAGGTGGTGCAACGCGTGTCGGGGTCGGACCCGTATCCTATTTCTCTGAAGGAGCACGGCGTTGACTTCCTGATGGAGCACCGTCACCTGTGGATCCGGTCGCCCCGGCAGGCAGCGATTTTGCGAGTGCGGGCGGAGATCATCAAGGCGGCTCGTGATTTCTTCGACGATCGCGGCTTCGTGCTGACTGACCCTCCCATCCTGACTCCTGCCGCCTGCGAAGGTACCACCACGCTCTTTCCGGTGGACTATTTCGAGGAGCAGGCTTTCCTGACACAGTCCGGGCAGCTCTACATTGAGGCAACGGCCATGGCGCTGGGCAAGGTGTACTCGTTCGGGCCCACGTTCCGCGCCGAGAAGTCCAAAACCCGCCGCCACCTCACCGAATTCTGGATGGTCGAGCCGGAAATCGCCTTCGCCCGTCTTGACGACCTGATGGACCTTGGGGAAGGGCTGATCGCATTCCTGGTGCAGCGCGTGCTGGAGCGCCGCCGGCCCGACCTAGAGACCATTGGCAGAGACACCGCGTTGCTGGAGAAAATCCAGCTTCCCTTCCCGCGCATCACCTACGACGAAGCTGTGGAGCGCCTTCAGCAAGGTCACGCCGAAGGCAAACTGGAAACGCGCTTTGAATGGGGGGGCGACCTGGGTTCGCCCGACGAGACCTATCTTTCCCAGCAGTTCGACAAGCCGGTGATGATCCACCGCTATCCCGGCAAGGTAAAGGCCTTCTACATGGAGCCAGACCCGCAACGTCCGGAACTGGCGTTGTGCGTGGACATGCTGGCGCCGGAAGGGTACGGAGAGATCATCGGCGGGTCGCAGCGTATGGCCTCCTACGACCTGCTGCTGAAGCGCATTCACGAGCACAACCTGCCGGAAGAGGCTTTTCGGTGGTACCTTGATCTGCGCAAATTTGGCAGCGTGCCACACGCCGGCTTCGGCATGGGAATCGAGCGGGCCGTGGCCTGGATCTGCGGTCTGGAGCATGTCCGCGAAACCATTCCGTTTCCCCGCATGCTATATCGCTTGTATCCCTGAGGGAATCGGCCAGCACGCAGCTCCGAGGACCACAGTCATTTTGTTCCGAAGGGAATTCCGCGATGACTTCTTTCCTGAAAACTCTGGCCAGTTCCGGTCTTCTCCTCACTTCTCTGACGGCAATCGCGCAAAAGCAGGTCATTCCCCTCTATCCCGGTGTTGCCCCAGGATCGGGAGGCTGGACGCGTCACGAGGCGACCACCATGACTGAAAAGGGGCCGATGGTGCGCAACATCGTGAAGCCGACGATTACGGCGTATTTTCCCGACAAAGGCAAAGCCAATGGCACCGCCATCGTCATCGCGCCCGGCGGCGGCTATCACTACCTGGCCGTCGAGGCTGAGGGAAGCAAGGTTGCCGAATGGCTCCGGGATCGAGGCGTCGCGGCATTTGTCCTCAAGTACAGAACTGCGAAGATGCCTGCCAGCGATGAGGAATTCCGTGAATACCGGCAACAGGCCAACTCCGGCGCGCAAAGCAAGCCCAGCAGCGAGGACATGGCAGAGATAGCCAGGGTTCGGCAGCGAGCTTCCGATGACGGACGCCAGGCCTTGAAGCTCGTGCGCCAGCGCGCCTCCGAGTGGGGGATTGACCCCAACCGCATCGGTATCATTGGCTTTTCCGCCGGAGCCATGATGACTATGGATGTGGTCATGCAGCACGACGCCGAGAGCCGCCCCGACTTTGCCGCTCCCATCTATGGACGTGCAGTGAACGGCCCGGTTCCGCAGGATGCTCCGCCGCTATTTATCGCTTGTGCTGCCGACGATCCTCTGATTCCCTCCAGCAACAGCGCCAAACTTTTTATCCAGTGGAAGGACGCCGGGAAGCCCGCCGAGCTACACATCTATGCCAAGGGGGGACACGGCTTCGGCATGCTGCAACGAGGCCTGCCCACCGATCACTGGATCGACCGCTTCGGCGACTGGCTGGAAGTCGAGGGCCTGCTAAAACCGGCGGCCAGCACCGTGGGTGAGCGTTCTGCGAGATAGGAGACTCGACCGGCAAGTATAGAACTTCCAGCGATGCTCCGCGGCAGCGGACTTCGCATCACATTTGCATTCCAATCCATGGACGCTGGCAAGCAGAACTTACCCCCGACAGAACTCGAACGAACACCTGCCCCAGAGCTGGGCATTGTTCCGCGGCAGATTCGCGTCATTGGAGTTCCTCTTGATCTCGGACAGTCCCGCCGCGGCGTGGACATGGGCCCCTCCGCAGTTCGTGTGGCTGGACTGGAAAGCCGGCTGGAAGCGCTGGGGCACAGGGTCGAGGATGGCGGGAACATTGCAGTCGCCATCGCCGAACAGAAACGGAAGGGAAATCCCCGGGCGAAATACCTGAAAGAGATCACCTCCACTTGCGCGAAAGAAGCGGAACTGGTGGTGAAGACGCTCGCCGCCGGCAAGGTGCCGCTGGTCCTGGGAGGCGATCACTCGATCGCCGTGGGCACCGTCTCCGGAGTGGCGGAATTCTATCGCCGTCAAAACCAGAAAATCGGCCTCATCTGGTTCGACGCGCACAGTGACATGAACACTCCCGAAAGCTCTCCCAGCGGCAATGTCCACGGCATGCCGTTGGCGGCGATCACCGGCCTTTGGGATTCGGAGCTTTCAAGGATCTTCCCGTTTTCCCCAAAAGTCGCGCCGGAAAACTGCGTCCTGGTGGGGGTGCGGGACGTGGATACGGCGGAAAAAGAAAACATCCGCCGCGCGGGCATTGAGGTCTACACCATGCGAGACATCGACGAGCGCGGGATGCGTGCGGTGGTGGAAGAGGCGCTTCGTGCCGCCGGCCGCGGGACCGCCGGCTACCATGTCTCCCTCGACATGGACTGGATCGATCCCGAGGATGCGCCCGGAGTGGGAACCCCGGTCCGCGGCGGCGCCACCTATCGGGAGGCTCACCTAGCCATGGAAATCGTAGCCGACCACGGCCGCCTGCTGAGCTTCGAAATTGTCGAGGTAAACCCAGTCATCGACGAACACAATCGCACGGCTTCCCTGGCGGTAGAATTGGCCCTGTCGGCATTTGGGAAGAAAATTCTCTAGCCCAAGCGACGTTCGCCGCATAGCCGTAAGCACGGGAGTCTCTATGTCCGCCTCTGATGTAAACCTCTGGTCTTCCGCTGAACATGCTCTTGATTACCTTCGCAACCGCGCCGATTCCGTTCCCCACCGTGTGGAGGGCGAAGCTACCCTGCTTGAGTTCTTGCCCGAGAACCCGTCTCGCGTTCTTGATCTGGGAAGCGGCGGCGGCAGGCTGACTGCGCTCGTCAAGGCATCGCGCCCGGGCACCGAGGTGGTTGCCCTGGACTTCTCGCCCACCATGCTTCAGGTTTTGCGGGAGCGATTCGACAGCGCAAGTGACATCAGCATTGTGGCCCACGACTTTTCGCTGCCGCTGCCCTCCCTGGGACACTTTGATTGCGTGGTTTCGAGCTTCGCCATCCACCATGTTCCGCACGAACGCAAACGCGCTTTGTATAAAGAAATCTTTCGCGCCCTAGTACCCAGTGGCGTGTTTTGCAATCTGGAACACGTTTCCTCGCCTACGCCCCGACTGCATCAGGAATTTCTGCAGAAGCTCGGCACCCTCCCGCAGGACGAAGATCCCTCCAATAAGCTGCTCGATCTGGAACAGCAGTTGACGTGGCTGCGGGAAATCGGCTTTACCGACGTGGATTGCCATTGGAAGTGGCGGGAACTAGCTTTGTTAGGGGGTGTAAGGCCTTCGTCCTGACGGCGGGGCATCCTTGAGCTGCATTGCCGGACCTATTTCTGGTTTATTTCTGAAGAAACCTGCAGACCTGAATGGTTGCGGCCATGCGCCCACCCTCGCGCGAGGACTCCGGGAGCACTCGCGCCACGGTGCCGGACGTGATTACGAGAGAGCCTTCCTGTCCGGAAATTTCCTTTGGCATTACGAACTTCAGTTCGACTTCCGCCCCCGCGGGCAGCAGTCCATCCGCAAGAATCAGCACTCCGGTCTCACTCACGTTGCGGATGATCCCGGAATGCCATTCTTCGGAACCGGGCTGGCGAAACTGGATTTGCAACTCGACGCTGACTCGCCGCGCCCGCGGCCGCCAGGAAGACACCGTCTTAGAGGCAACCGGCCCAGGCGTTTCTTCGTGCCGTTCAAAGCGGCCGGCACGCTGCATGCTGTCCCAGTCGTAGAGGTACTCGGCCCCGCAACGCACGCAGACCTGGTAGTAATTGCCGTCGCGCCAACGCCTGGGCCAGGAGAACTGGTGGGAACAGCGAAACGTTGACATTGTTTTGAGAAACCCGGCGCGCATATGTCTACAGCATGAGCACGGCGGGCCCGCCGCAGTAGAGTACGAAAGTTCTAAGGCAATTTTCTTCGGATCTCATGATGGAAATTTTATTTTCTGCTATGTTCGCGTTATGCATAAGTTGCGAGTTGGGATACTGTTCGGTGGACGCAGTGGCGAACACGAAGTATCCCTGCTTTCCGCGGCCTCCATTCTGCAGGCTATCGACAAGAAGAAATATGAGGTTGTGCCGATCGGGATTACCAAGCAGGGCCAATGGCTCGCCGATGGGGATGCAGAAAAGCTCCTGCGGGGGCAAGCGCCACGCCAGAAGCTCCATTGGCGCGCAGGGGATCCGGAGGCCACCGCGCCCGCAGCCCTGCTGGCCGGCGGAGAAGCTGTGGTGGTGCCTCCGGTGCCCAGCGCCGGGGGCACGGAACTGATTCCGTTTCAGAGTCACGTCCCGGCACCGCGCTCGAATCATTCCATTCGCGTGGATGTGATTTTTCCGGTCCTGCACGGCACCTTTGGCGAGGACGGCACCATCCAGGGACTGCTGGAACTGGCAGATATTCCCTATGTTGGAGCTGGAGTGCTGGGATCTTCGGCAGGCATGGACAAGGGCATTATGAAGGACCTGTTCCGCGCCGCCGGATTGCCCATGGTGAAGCACGTGACCGTGCTCCGGCGTGACTGGGAGCGTGACCCCAAAAAAATTCGCCGCGAGATTGAGAGCGCGCTCAAATACCCGGTGTTCACCAAGCCCGCAAATTTGGGCAGCTCGGTGGGAATCCGGAAGGTCTTGAACAGCAAGGAACTAGACGCAGGCATGAAAGAGGCCGCGCGCTATGACCGGAAGATCGTGGTCGAGCAGGGGGTGGGCGGCGCCAAGCGCAAGGCCCGCGAAATTGAATGTTCCGTGCTGGGGAATGACGAACCCATCGCCTCCTTGCCCGGCGAGATCGTCCCCGCGGCGGAGTTTTACGACTATTCCGCCAAGTACCTCGACGAAGGCTCGCAACTGGTGATCCCGGCGAAGCTGACCAAAGCGGAGCAGAAAAAGGTTCGCGAGCTTGCGGTGGCGGCGTTTCGCGCTGTGGACTGCTCAGGGCTGGCACGGGTCGATTTCCTGATGGACCCGCAGACTCGGCGGATTTACCTCAATGAAATCAATACCATGCCGGGATTCACCCAGATCAGCATGTACCCCAAGCTGTGGGCGGCATCGGGGATCGAATACTCAGAGTTGATTGATCGCCTGATTCAACTGGGGCTGGAGCGGCACGAGGAAAAGAAGAAGAATCAGTATAGCCGGTGAGAAGCTGTGTCGACGGGATGGCCCCTTCTCTGTGGTCGGGCCGGATACCGGCTCCAGACGAGTTCTGGCCGCAGAGGCTTAGGCGCTTTCGCTCTCGGTCGGCACTTGCATCTGCGGGAGTTCTTTCAGGACGGGCGAACTGGTCCCGTAGAACTCAATGAGTCCACAGTTGGGGCACACCACGGCGGCAGCCTGGGCGTAGCCGCCATGGCCATGATCGCTGCTGTTCGATGTCACCAGGAAAATTCCGGCTTCGTGCCAGAAGCGTTCGTCACTCTGGCAGCGCGGGCAGCGCTTCAGGACGAGGCCTTCAATCACGCGATCACGCCTTTACGACTTTGCCGCTGCGCAGGCAGGAGGTGCAGACGCGCAGCTTCCTGGTAGCTCCGTTGACCACGGCGCGCACCGGGCGCAGATTCACGTTCCAGCGCCGCTTGGTGACGTTGTGGGCGTGGCTAATGTTGTTTCCGAACTGCGGGCCCTTGCCGCAGATTTCACAGGTACGAGCCATGACTGCTTAAACCTTCCAAAGGGAGTGGGGCAAAGAACTTATTGTACCAAAAGAGCCGCCAGGCTCCTGAGATCCGGCGGCGGGCGGAGACGGTCACTCTCTGTGCTGTGCGATACTGAAACGATGTCTCCTGACCTCAGGGCCGAGCCAAAGTCCGTTCAGGTGAACCTAACCTCGGGGACGGGCATGGAGATCGAGTGGAAAGACGGCCACCGCAGCTCCTACACCTTCCAGTACTTACGTGATGCCTGCCCCTGCGCCCTGTGCGACGACGAGCGGGCCCAGGCGAACCGGGAACCGGGTGAGCCGCTGAAGCCCAAGCCGGGTACCCTGCCGATGCTGAAGCCCGCGATTAAGCCCGACGTGGCCGAGGGCGTGGGGAAATACGCCATCCGCTTCGCTTGGAACGATGGCCACGAGCACGGCATCTACTCCTGGGACTTCCTGCGCCAGTTCTGCCCTTGCCCGGAGTGCAGCGAGCAACGGCACAGAACCAGGCCTCCCGGAGCCCCAGTGACACGCACCACGCCGCATGGGCGGTGGTAGGCTAGGAAAAGGTCGCCTGCCTAAACCAGCTTGGTAGCGTCGGCCCAGGCACGAATCTCGAAACCACAGAACGCGAAACTAGAATCCAAGTGTCCTTTCTCGACAAACTGAATCCCCAGCAACGCGAGGCCGTGGTCTCCACCGAAGGCCCCCTGCTCATTCTGGCGGGCGCAGGCAGCGGCAAGACGCGCGTCATCACCTACCGCATTGCCTATCTGATCGAAGAGAAAGGCGTCCCCGCGGACGCTATCCTGGCGGTCACTTTCACCAACAAGGCTGCCGCGGAAATGGCCGAGCGCGTGGAGCAGGTCGTAAGCCACGGCACCATCGCACGTCCCAGGATCTCTACGTTCCATTCCCTTTGCGTGCGCATGCTACGTCGCGACATCGACAAGCTGCAGATCAACGGTGTGGGCTACAAGAAAGACTTCGTCATCTATGACGACTCCGACCAGCAGATGATCGTGAAGGCCGCCATGCGCCGCCTTGGCCTGGATGACAAGCAGATGCGCCCCCAGGCGGTGCTGGGACGGATTTCCTGGGCCAAGAACCACATGCTCGACCCGCAGGAAATCTATCTGCAGTCCGCCGACCCCAAGACGGAAAAGATCGCCCACATTTACGAGATTTACCGGCAGGAACTGCGCAAGGCCAACGCTCTCGACTTTGACGATCTGCTGCTCGAGGCCGTGCGCCTGCTCAAGGTCGTGCCTGAAGTCCGGCATTCCTACAACCGCCGCTTCCAGTACCTGCTGGTGGACGAATACCAGGACACCAATCGCCCGCAGTACGAACTTATGCTCCTGCTGGCGGGCGAGCACCACAACGTCTGCGTGGTCGGCGATGAAGACCAGTCCATCTACTCCTGGCGCGGCGCCGACATTCGCAACATTCTGGAGTTCGAAAAAGACTTCCCGGAAGCCAAGATCATCCGACTGGAAGAGAACTACCGATCCACGCAGACCATTCTGCAGGCGGCTTCGGCAGTGGTTTCCAACAACGTCCGGCGCAAGGGCAAGACGCTCTGGACCTCGCGCCAGGGCGGACCCCAGATCGGCTACTACGAAGCTCCCGACGGCGAGAACGAAGCCCTGTTCGTGGCCGACTACGTCTCCAAGTACACGCAGCAGCGAGCGCAGCAAGGTGAGAACGGGCGCGCGGCCGTGCTGTACCGCACGAACGCACAATCACGGCTCTTCGAAGAAGCCATGCGCCGCTACGGATTGAAGTACCACGTAGTCGGCGGCTTTTCTTTTTACGACCGGGCGGAGATCAAGGACATGATCTCCTATCTGAAGGTCGTGCTGAACCCCGACGACAGCATCGCCCTGCAACGGGTAATCAACACGCCGTCGCGCGGCATTGGCAAAAGCACCATGGAGACCGTAGAGCGTATCGCCCTGGAAACCGGCGTCTCCTTGTGGGGAGGCTTGGGCCAGGCCGTGGAAGGGGCACTGCTGCCTTCACGGGCGCTTTCAGCCCTGCGCGGCTTCCGCGACATCATTGAGGGTGGCCGGGCCATGCTGGCGGGAAACTATCTAGCATGGCTGGGCAGCGCCAGCGATGTAAGCCAGAGCGAACTGGAAGACCGCATTCTTCCGGAAGCTTCAGCAGAAGCAGAAGAAGACCAGCAGCGCCCGGCCAACGCGGCGGAGCTGCTGAAGTACTTAATTGACCGCAGCGGTTACATTCGTGCTCTGGAAGAAGAAGATACCCCCGAGGCCCAGAGCCGCGTCGAGAACCTGCGCGAACTGGTGAACGCCGCCATGGATTCTCGCGATCGCGGCGAGTCCCTGCAGGAGTTCCTGGATCACGCCGCGTTAGTGAGCGACACTGACAGCTACGACCAGGCCGCTCAGATCACGCTCATGACCCTGCACTCGGCCAAGGGCCTGGAATTTCCCCTGGTGCTGCTGGCGGGCATGGAGGAAGGCCTTTTCCCCCACTCGCGCACCTTCCTGAATCCCGACGACATTGAGGAAGAGCGCCGCCTCTGCTACGTAGGCATGACGCGCGCCATGGACGCCCTCATCCTGACTCGCGCCCGCTACCGGCGCCGCTATGGCACTGACATGCCCGAAGCCAGTACCGCCTCGCGTTTCCTGGAGGAAGTGCCACCGCAATTGCTGGAGGACCTGGGCAGCCCGCGTGGCAGCGCACTCCCCCGCGCCACCCAGCGCTGGGACCAGCGCGATACCGCCGACGACTACACCTCCACGCACTACGCTTACGAGGACGAAGACCAGCGCCCGGCTCGGGAACGACCGCAGACCACCACCTACAGCGGCAAAGCCTACAACTCGATCGACAACATTGCGGAGTTCTTTGCCTCGCGCGGCAAGAAGCTTTCCCGCCCCAAGGTTCCCGTTCCCAGGCCCATCGGAGGGACCGGATTCCGCCCCGGCCAGCGCGTGCGCCATCCCAAATACGGGGAAGGAACCATCTTCAAGCGTGAGGGCGACGGGGAGAATGCCAAGCTTACGGTACAATTCCCAAGACACGGACTGAAAAAGCTGGTGGAAAAGTACGCGCAGTTGGAACGCTGCTGAACCAGGGGTCTGTTCCAAATCCATTAACGTTAGCGAGATTGCATGGCAAATACCAAGGCACTTTCCCGTGAAGAACGCAAAACCGCCAAGCGCGTTGCGCGCAAGAAGAGCGGGCAGGAAACTCCCAAGAAACCGCGCGAACATGCTCGCGGCTCGAAGAAGCGCAAAGTGAGAAAGCTGGTGCGCGGCCAGTCGAAGAGGTAGTTTCAGCGTGCGGCCTCCGGGTGCGGATCCAGTCGGTGATGCGGCTGGGCATGAGACCCGGAGGCTCACCGTTGCGGTGGCGATTTGCCAGACGGATCCAACCCCAAACACGCCAGTCCCGCTGCCCAGGAGAATCCCCGCCGGCCGAGCGGGCAGCCGTCCGGTGCGTCTCAGCTTTTTGCCTGCAAGTCCATTGACAAGCTGATTGCCGAATCATCGGGCTAACGATTGATTCGCTGTACAGCCGTAAGCACAGCGAATTTGCCCAGGCGCAAAGAACGTAAGAGATTTCATGCCCTCGACCGACTTCATCCTGTCGCTTCCCAAGGCTGAACTTCACCTACATCTGGAAGGTTCGGTGGACTCCGAGACGGTCGCCGAGTTGAGCCGCCGACATCCCGTTCCGCTGGCACCAGGAAATCCTCACTATGCTCCCGGGCCTTCATCCGGCCAAGTGCTTACGGTCGAGCAAGCCCGCGCCCTCTACAACTATTCCAACTTCATGGAGTTTCTGCTTGCGTTTAAGGCCGTGACCGAGCGCCTGCGGACGCCGGAGGATTTCGAGCTCATCACCTACCGACTGATGGAGCGGTTGAAGCGCGGGAACGTCGTTCATGCCGAGGTTTACGTCTCCGTCGGGGTCTACCTGTGGCGCGGGGATGATTTCGACGCGCTTTTTCAGGGCATGGAACGCGGGCGGCAGCGCGGCGAGCACGATTTCGGAATTTCGCTGCTATGGCTGTTCGATGCTGTACGTCAGTTCGGCCCGGAGGCAGCTCGGCGGGTGGCGGAAAAAGCAGATCAATTTCGGAAATTCAATGTCGTGGGCTTCGGCATTGGCGGCGATGAGCGCCAGGGGCCGCCGGAACTGTTTCGCGAGGTGTACGCCCACGCTCGCGATCGCGGACTGCGGCTCACCGTGCATGCCGGGGAAACCGCCGGACCCAAATCGATCGCCGGAGCGCTGGACGCTTTGGGTGCGGAGCGCCTGGGACATGCCCTCACGGCGCACCAGGATCGCGACCTGCTCGAGCGACTGGTGCAACAGCAAATCCCACTGGAAATATGCTTGACCAGTAACCTGCGAACGGGTTGCTGCAGAGCCCTTTCCGAGCATCCCCTGGGAACCTATCTGGAGCGAGGCGCTCTGGTCACGCTCAACACCGACGACCCCGAGATGTTCGGAACGTCGCTGGTGAGGGAATTCGAGCTGGCTCAAACTGCATTCGGCCTGACCGAATCTCAGCTCCGCGGCCTGGCCGTGAACTCTTTTCGCGCCTCCTTCCTCGGCGAAGCCGAGAAACAGCGCTACCTCCAGCTTGTGGAAAACACTCCCGCGCTATGACCCCGCAGAAACCAGGCCAAAGCGAAGACGAGCCCGGATGGCAGTGCAATGGCTGCGGAGAATGGAACCCGACCACCGTGGACCGCTCCGCTGGCCGCAGGCAGAGCTATGTGGAAGACTGCCACGTCTGCTGCCGGCCCAGTGTTCTCACGCTGGAATATGAGATGGAATCGGGAGAATACGTAATCCGGGCGGAGCTGGAATAGCGGTGGGCGATTTGACATCATGATGCTTTTCTTGCTAGCATCATGATGTGCGAACGACCCTGACTCTCGACGACGATATTGCCGCCAAGCTGAAAGCAGAGATGCGGCGCACAGGCAGCGGCCTCAAGGAGACTGTGAACGAAGTGCTCCGCCGGGGGCTGAATCAGAAACCTCCTGTAATACCGCCTTTTGAAGTCAGAGCCCGCGGTCTGGGAGAGCGCCCGGGGCTCGACTTCGACTGCACCAGCCGGCTGCTCGAGGAGATTGAGGGCCCGCTCTACAAGTGATCCTGGTTGACGTCAACCTGCTACTGTATGCCCACAGCGCATCGGCGCCGCGTCATGAACAGGCGCGGATTTGGTGGCGCGATACGCTTTCGAATCCCGAACCGGTTGGAATCCCGTGGGCCACAACTCTCGCATTCCTGCGAATATCCACCAGCCCGCGCGCATATACGCATCCCCTGGTCATGGCCGAGGCGATCGGTCTGGTATCCGAATGGCTTCTTCAACCGCAGGTCTCGTGGGTAGCTCCCGGCGAACGGCACTGGCGAATACTGACAGAGGTCCTCAAGAATGGATCTGTGACTACAAATCTGGTGACCGACGCTCACCTGGCGGCGCTTGCTATCGAGCACGGGGCAGTCCTCTGTACCACCGATCGGGACTTTGCCCGCTTTCGCGGCTTGCAATGGATGAACCCTCTGGATGAGGAAGGCTGATATTGCGGTCCTAATCTCCCTGAATCTGCACCAGATCGCCTGCGCCGGATGTGGAAGGCGGAACTTGCGGCGTGGTTTGGGGCGAGCGCCAGAAATCGAGATACGAAATCTGATGGACGCACGACACGGTGCAGTGGGGAGCGCAGCTCTTTTCGGTAAGGTATTCCCGGCGGACATCTTCGGGCGTGTATTGCGCCAGCGGCTTGCCCGGATATCCCCGCTGCTGTGAGCAGTAGTGCACCAGTCCGTCCTCGCAGATGTAGAGATAGCGGCCACCCGCCCGGCAGCGCCAGTTGTTGGGACGCCCGTTGGCAATATTTTCCTGGAAGCCGTTCACTCGCGAATAGCTGGACTTTTCCAGCGCCTTCATCTGCGTGTACACTTCGCGTTCCGGTTCGCTGAGCGGCTGCAGCTGCCCTTCCCCGTTATGGATGATGCCCACGGTTGAGGTGAACCCGAGTTCCACCGCACGCTTGCCGATCACCAGCGCATCCTGCGGATTGCGAAAGCCGCCGCCGACCACGCTATTAATATTCACGTGGAATTCAGCGTGTTCGGCCAGCAGTTGCAGCTTCTTGTCCAGTACCTTCAGGCTTTTTTTGGAGATTTCGTCGGGCATGAGGTTGTCGATCGAAATCTGCAAGTGTTCCAGACCGGACCGGTTAAGCCGCTGAATGCGGTCGGCAGTGAGCAGGTAGCCGTTGGTGATCATGCCGGAGATCATGCCGTGCGAGCGAACGCGCCGGATAACGGAATCCAGTTCGGGATGCAGCAGCGGTTCGCCGCCGCTGATGGTGATGATGCTGGCGCCCAGCGCCGCCAGCTTATCTATCCGCTGGAACATCTCTTGCAGCGCCACCGGCTTGGAAAAATCGTCGAACTCGTTGCAGTAGGCGCAGGCCAGATTGCAACGGCGCACGGGGATGATATGCGCCAGCACCACGTGGCGCGTGGAGACCAGTCCCCTGGCCACCATCTTAAGCTCGCGCGAGCGGCGGTGAATCCGCTTCACGCCTCTCCGCAATTTAAGCGCAAGGGTAGGCATACTTTACCGTATGAGAATGCCCCGAGGCTCCTGACCATAGTTAGACTATAGTGCCGAGTGGCAAGAAATTAGGAGTTAATGGAGGTCCCGGACGGCTGAAAGGACGCCCGCAAACGCTCCCTTTCCAGCCATTTAGCGGTTTACCAGCTCGGGAGTAGCATCAAGGAGGCTGCGCGTGTAGGGATGCCGGGGATGGCTGGTAAGTTCTTCCGCAATACCTACTTCCACAATTTTCCCCTGGTACATCACAGCGATACGCGAGGCCAGATAGCGCACCACCGGCATGGAATGGGAGATGAACAGATAGGTCAGACCGAACTCCCGCTGCAGGCTCTTCAGCAAGTTTACGATCTGCGCTCCCACGCTTACGTCCAGGGCAGACACCGGTTCATCGGCTACGATGAACCGAGGCCGCAAGGCCAGCGCCCTGGCAATCCCGATGCGCTGCCGCTGGCCTCCGCTGAACTCATGCGGATAGCGCCGCAGCGCCGATTCTTCCAGTCCCACCGCGCGCAACAGCTCACTGGGAGTCAGAAGCGCATGTTCCCGGCCAGCATGCTTGTGGATGATGCCCGGCTCGGCGAGGATCTGCTCCACCCGCATGCGGGGATCCAGAGAACCGAATGGGTCCTGAAAGACAATCTGCATGTCGCGCCGCAGGCGACGCAGTTCCCCGCCCGCGCCGCCAAAACATCCTGGCCATGGAAGCGCACCGATCCTGAGGTAGGCTCAAGCAAGCGGAGGACCAGCCGCCCGAGAGTGCTCTTCCCCGACCCGGACTCCCCTACCAAGCCGAGGGTTTCGCCTGCTTCGATGGCCAGGGAAACATCATCCACGGCCCGCAGTTCCCCCGAACCTCCGAGGCCCTTAGAATTCAAGGGAAAATCTTGGTCAGGCTTTGCACTTCGACCAGCGGCATAGATTCAGCCTGAGGTTTGCGACCCGGCTTGCAAGAAGGTGCGCCAGTCGCAAGCGGTTGAGGCATCGACTACTCGCCCATGGCAGTGGCGCGCCAGCGGTATCGCTTGCCGTCCCAAAAGGTGATGGACGCCATGGAAGAAGACTCCTCCGCGCTAATTGCCATGACGGTCTTTTTTTTCACCATGGCGCGCGCCAGTGAGAGCTTCTCGAAGGGAAGATTGATAATGACGAATTTCGCCTTGGGTTTTTCCGCTTTCCAGGAGTGCACCACGAGAATGTAGCGCTTGGGTCCGGGATACATCTGCTCAAAAGAAATGGTCACATTGGGGTCGCCCCAGCCAAAGTAGGCATTGTAAGGATCGACCACCTTGTAATCGAACTCCTGTTGGCCTCCCAATGGACTGCCGGTGGCGACCACTACCGCATCTTCCTGACCATCCCCGTCCAGATCGCCAAACAGTGGCGGATACTCCTTCATCAGTTTGAACTCCGGACCAAACTGCTGCACGATCGCTTCTGCCGTCTCGCGCGCATTCGGCCACCGGATTGCAGCCCGCAGGGTCCGGCGCCGGCTGAGTTTGGGCGTACGACACGAGAAATGCGGCGCTGAGCAGAGCAGACCAGGCTCCAACGGGAACGCATACTATACTGTAGCCCCTTTGGCGCTCCCGGGACGCTGGGAACCGGGGACAGCAATATCCAAAAGGACTAGCGGAAATGTTCCCAACCGGCGGCTCGCAGCGGCGTTTTCTTCCCGCCGCCGATCAGGTACATACGCCTTCCCGGAATGATCCGTCCCAGCGCCGTGAGCGGCACTCCGGCAATCCTGGCTGGGACTCGCGCGCCGGGCGGAGCCGTGAACAGGAGTTCGTAATCTTCGCCGCCATTCAGGGCCAGCGATAAATCAACCTCCCGCTTCCTGAAAAGGAGCGCACGGGTATCTGCTCGACAGTCACTTCCGCGCCTACCCGGCTGGCTTCACAGATGTGATCCAGATCGGTGGAAAGCCCGTCACTGATATCGATCATCGCCGTCGCCAGACCTCGCTGACGCAGAACTCTTCCCACGTCGATACGAGGCGTCGGGAAAGGAAGGCATCGACGAGTTTAGTCCGGCCCCGTTTGCGGGAAAATTCCTGGATTGCGGCGGCGGCTCCGCCCAGCACGCCGCTTACGTAGATGGTGTCTCCTGGGACGCTCCTGAGCGCAGGATGGCTTTGCCCGCAGGCACGTGGCCGAGGACGAGATGTCCGCCAGCACGCGACCCGCTTTCCCGCTGCGGGTCAGCTCCGCCGGAGACTGCGCCAGGTCGCCTCCCGCCAGCGGAACCTTAAATCGGCGAGCCAGCTTCAACAGACCGCTAAGAAACTGGTCGGCCCAGCGCTGGGGAAATCCGGAAGGAAGGGCCAGCGAGAGGAAAGCTGCCATCGGCTCTCCACCCATGGCGGCAATATCGCTCAGTCCACGGGCAAGGCAACGATGTCCCACAACTGCGGCTGGATGCCAGTCGCGACGGAAGTGCACATTTTCCAGAGTAAAATCCGTGGTCACCAGCAAGTCGTGCCCTGCGGGCGGGCGCAGCACGGCGCAGTCGTCTCCAATGCCTGCAAGCAAGAGCCGATTCTTCCGCCCAGCACCCGGGCCTGGCGGGAGATGCGCTCTTATCCGGAGTTTGCGTTCCGGGATTGGCAAGGACAATCCAGTTTCGCGGCTAGGGTATCCAGTTGCAAGGGGAAACTCACACCTCTCGGGCTCCGGAACTACAATTATCCTTTGGCAACCATCTACACCATCGGTCATTCCACCCGCTCCATCGAAGACTTCCTGGAGATTCTGCGAGCGCACCAGGTGCAAACCCTGGTGGACATCCGATCCTTTCCCATGTCGCGCCGCCTGCCGCACTTCAATCGTGAGTCGCTGGAAGGCGAACTGCCCGCTTCGGGAATCGAATATCAGTGGAAGAAGGATCTGGGCGGGCGTCGCGGCAAGATTCGGCAGGATTCTCCGAATACCGGCCTGCGCGTGCAAGCCTTCCGCAACTATGCGGATTACATGCTCACGGGATGGTTTTCAGCACGCCGCCGCCGAACTCGTCGAGTTGGCGACAATGCGCCGGACGGCCATTATGTGCGCCGAAGCCGTGTACTTCCGCTGCCACCGCATGCTGGTATCGGACTGGCTGACGGCCCACGGCCACACAGTCCTGCACATCCTGGACCAGAAGCCGCCCAGGCCGCACCGGCTCACGCCCGAAGCTCAACTCAGCGATGGGCAGCTTCTCTATTCCGGCGGCCTGCCATTCCCCCGCTGATTGCAAGCGGCTCTCCGGGCTGAAGGTGAACAGAAGTGGCCTGCGGGGCAAGCTTGCGTGGAGCCGTGGAAGCCATCATGCCAAAGGCCGTGGCCACCAGCAGGCACAGTAGAAATACCGCGGCAGCCAGCCGCAATCCAGTCACGAGTCGGGACATAAACGCGCCTCTCCGCGAACTTCTCACCAGGAGATTCCTTGTTGGAGAAGGGAATGGGCCGGTCGCGTTGCCCCCTGGCTGCGTCCTTTCCCTGTGCTACGCTTGACCAGCTTTTCGGCTGTCCTCAGAACTTTGCCCTCAGAGCTTTGTACTCAGGACGATGGACCTATGATCGTTGGCACAGGCATTGACATTGTGGAAGTGCCACGCGTGGCTGCGACTCTGGAGCGCTTCGGCGGGCGCTTTCTGGCTCGCGTCTTCACCGAAGCCGAAGTCCGCTACTGCGATTCCAAGCACAACCGGGCGGAACGCTATGCTGCCCGCTTCGCGGCCAAGGAAGCCGCGCTGAAGGCGATCGGCACGGGCTGGAAGCTCGGCATCAGCTGGCGCGAGGTGGAGGTCAGCCGGGAACGCGGAGGCCGGCCCACTATCCTGTTCCACGGCAAGGCCGCGGAGTTCGCTCAGCGCCTCGGAGCCCGGCGCGCTTCCCTGTCCCTTTCCCACACGGAACTGCAGGCGATTGCCCAGGTGATTCTGGAAGATTAGAGAAGATTAGATTGGTCGTTGCGCGGACAGGAATTCTGCATCTTCAGTTCTTGTTGCGTTCCGGCGGAGTGTTGAATGAGCGAAGCCGTCGTTGTAACCCAGGCCCAGGCCACCCCTTACGAAACCGACCATACCCGCTGGCTCGCGGGCGTTCTGCTGATGAGCTTTGCCAGCCTGCTGCTGGAACTATCCCTCACCCGCCTATTTTCCGTGATCCTCTTCTACCACTTTGCTTTTCTGGCGATTTCCATCGCGCTTCTCGGACTCGGCGCCGGAGGCGTCTTCGCTTATTTACGCAAAGACTGGCTGGCTCGCTGGAGCACACGCGCCCTGGGTGCGCGCATCGGCCTGATTAATGGCGCAGCTATCGTTCTGGTGCTCGAAGCAGACCTGCACTTCTCCGTAGCCCTGAACATTACTGCCGGGAACCTGGCGCGGCTTACGGCAATTTACCTGGTCTCCGCCATACCGTTCTTCCTGACCGGACTGTTCCTTTCCGTCGCCTTCGCCAGGCGTTCCGGCAGCATCGCGCACCTTTACGCGGGAGACCTCTCGGGAGCATCGCTCGCCTGTCTGGCGGTGGTCCCGCTCCTCAATAACGTTGGCGGGCCCAGCACGGTTCTAATGGCTGGCGCAGCCATGGCCGGTTCCGCGGCAGTCTGGGCGGACTGCAAGCGTGCCCGAACCGTTGCAATCGGGCTGGCGCTCGCCCTGGTGGCGCTGGGGGTGGCAAATAGGTCGGGAAGAGTCATCGACATCATTTACGCCAAGGGCATGCGCCGCGATGCAAGCTGGGTGCTCTTTGCCCGCTGGAACGCCATTTCGCGCGTGGAAGTCGACGACCAGGGCGGGGCCAAGGTTATCGTGATTGATGCCGACGCCAGCACCTACATTATGAACGACGACCCGCGGCATGTCCGCCCTGACATTCAGCAGACTCTGCGCTCAGCCGCTCCTTCCATCGCCAACGTGCTGCGCCCGCGCGGGACCTACGCCATCATCGGGCCGGGCGGCGGCGTGGACGTCCTGCGCGCGCTCGCCGCCGGCAGCCCCAGCGTCACCGGCATCGAAATCAATCCCATTATCGTCAATGACATCATGCGCGGCCGCTTCGCTGACTACTCCTATCATCTTTATCAGCGCCCTGATGTTTACATGCACGTAAGCGATGGGCGATCCTGGATCCGCTCCAGCCGCGACCGCTACGACGTTCTGCAGATGACCCTGGTCGATACCTGGGCCTCCACCGCCGCCGGCGCCTTCGCCCTCACGGAAAACAACCTCTACACCACCGAGGCGTTCCAGGAGTATTTCGCCCACCTCAAACCCGACGGCTTCCTCGCCATCACCCGCTGGGAGTTCCAGCAGCCGCGCGAAGCGTTGCGCGTGGTTTCCGTCGCCATGGAGGCGTTGCGCCGTTCCGGTGTGACCGGCAGACTGTGGAACCACTTTATCGTTGTTTCCCAAGGCCCTCTCGATATTGACGGACGTCCGGTCACAGTGCTGGCCAGCAAGTCCGGATTCTCGCCAGAGGAGGAACAGGCCGTCGCCGCGCATCTGGCGCAATATCCCCGGCTTGTCCTGCTCTATTCGCCTTCCCTCTCCCAAGGCGGGCACGTTTCCTCCGGAGGCCAGCCGTTCGTCGATCTCATTCGCTCCGGCGATCCCTGGCAGTTCGCCCGCGGATACCGTTACGACGTCAGCCCCGTCACCGACAACTCCCCGTTCTTCTTTTTCAATCTCAAGCCCGGGCAAATCTGGAGCACCCGTTCCGAACATGGCATCGACTGGAAAGTGAATGTTGGCGTGGTCATTCTGGGGGCGGTTCTCGTCATGTCCATTCTGGCCGTGCTCGCTTTCCTGGTGTTGCCCCTGGCATTTCACGACAAGGCCCGCAGCCTGGGACCGGCGCCGCTGGTGTACTTCGTGGCCATCGGGCTTGGCTACATCCTGGTGGAAATTGCTTTCATCCAGCGCTTTGTACTCTTTCTGGGGCACCCGGTCTACGCTCTCACCGTGGTCGTCTTTCTCATGCTGCTCTCCAGCGGCGCGGGCAGTTTTATTTCCCGGCGCTGGTTGCCAGACCCGCAAAGAGTGATTCCGCGTCTGCGCGTGCTGCTCTTCGCGGTTGCCGCGGCGCTCAGCGTCTATCTGTGGGTGTTGCCTCGGCTGCTGGACTCCGGCGTAGGCCTTCCGTTCACGATCAAGCTGGGGCTGAGTGGAGCTTTTCTCATTCCGATCGGGTTTCTGATGGGCATGCCGTTCCCAACGGGACTGCGCGCCCTGGCGAAAGCCGCCCGCCAGAACAACGACGCCAACGCCGACAACTCCGTCGAGTGGGCTTGGGCCATGAATGCCGCCGCCAGCGTTCTCGGCTCCGTGGCCGCCATGGTGATTGCCATTCAGTTTGGACTTTCCGTGGTACTCGCCTGCGGAGCGCTTGCCTACATTTTCGCCGCAGCCTTCAGCGGTCCGCTAGCGCGCAACCCTGCCCGGTAGCCAGGTACGAGGCTGAAAGAGGCTAAAATCATTGGGTGAGCGATCTGGGCAAACTTCTGATCGTGGCGGGTGGGCTGCTGGTGGTGTTTGGAGCGGTGTTGCTGCTGGCCGGACGCGCCGGAATTCCCATTGGCCACCTGCCTGGCGACATCGTATATCGCGGGAAGAACACAACCTTCTACTTTCCGATTGTCACCTCCATCCTGCTCAGCATCGTGTTTTCGTTGGTGTTTTATCTGATCAGTCGCGCTCGCGGCTAACTATGGCTTTGGGCTCGCGAATGTCCTGACAGAGCATCCGCTTCCCCGGTACACTGAAGCGCAATGGCCTTCTCTGACCAGCTTGGCTTCACCTTCCAGGCTCCGCAACGCCGCATCTGGTCGGTGCGCGATCTCATGTCCGCCGCCCGAACCCAACTGGAGCGCGAATACACCGACATCTGGGTGGAAGGGGAAATTTCCAACTACCGTCCCGCCGAGTCCGGACACCTCTATTTCACGCTGAAAGACGAGGGCGCCCAGATGCGGGTGGTGATGTTCCGCTCGCAGGCCCGCCTGCTTCGGTTCCGCCCCGAAGACGGCCTGAAAGTGATGGCCCGGGGACGCGTCACCATCTACGAAGCTCGCGGAGAAATGCAGCTTTCCGCCGAGTACCTTGAACCTAAGGGAGCCGGTGCGCTGCAGATTGCCTTCGAACAGTTGAAGGCCAAGCTGGCAGGGGAGGGCTTGTTCGACAGCGCCCGCAAGAAACCCCTGCCACTCCTGCCAAAGCGAATCGGCATTGTCACGTCCCCGCGCGGTGCCGCCATTCAGGATATCCTCAACATCCTTCGCCGCCGCCACGAAAGTCTCGGCGTTCTGATCTACCCGGCGCAGGTGCAGGGAGAATCCGCGGCCCGCGAGGTCAGCGCCGGCATTCGCCACTTCAACCGTGCCCGCGGCGTGGATGTGATCCTCATAGCCCGCGGCGGAGGGTCCGCCGAGGACCTTGCCGCCTTCAACGATGAAGCCCTGGCACGCGATGTCGCAGCCTCTGAGCTCCCCGTCATCTCCGCCATTGGCCACGAAACCGACTTTACCATCCTCGATTTCGTGGCCGACCTGCGCGCACCAACGCCCTCGGCCGCGGCGGAACTGGTGGTCCAGTCCAAGCAGCAACTGGAAGAAGCTTTGGAAGCCCTTTACCGCCGCCTGACTCGCGCCTGGGAGTATCAGCTCCTAATGGCCCGCCAGCACCTGACCAGCCTGTCGCAGCACGGAGCGTTTGCGCGCATGCGGGACCTGATTACCCGCCGCCATCAGCGCGTCGATGACCTTTCGTTTCGCTTGTCTGCCATCGGCCGTGATGGCCTGCGCCAGTTCCGCCGCAGGCTGGAAGTCGCAAGCGCCCACCTTCGCGCGCAGGACTTGCGCTATCGCCTGGAAGCCAGACAAAGGGAACTGGAAAGCCGCACTGCCGCTCTGAATGCCGCCGCGCGCGCGATCCTGCAGGAACGGCGTTCCCGCACCGAACAGTTGAGCGGAAGATTGCAGGCGCTTTCTCCGCTGAACATCCTGGAGCGGGGCTATGCGCTGGTCTTCGATGAGAAGGGCAGCCTGATCAAAAGCTCCGGCCAGACCCCTCCCGGGAAGCGGATCACGGCGCGGCTCCATCGCGGCAAGATACAAGCCACCGTGCAAAGCGTCGAGGAATAGGAGCGCGGCTCCGCGTGGGTTGCCATCGATCTTGTCCCTCGCCGGGTTCCTGGAGCCGGCGGATTCTGCACTAACATAGAATAGGGTTGCGGTATAAGTCAGGGGAACGCAGATGGGGCAAATACTGGAGCGATGGCCGCAGATCTCGGCAATGTCGGTTCTCGACATTGTCCTGGTCGCGGTGCTCCTTTACCAGTTTCTGCTGCTGATCCGCGGTACCCGGGCAATCCCGCTGCTGCTGGGAGTGGCGACGGTGGCGGTTGCATTTTATGCGGGGCGGCTGGGCAATCTGAAAACCGTCAATTGGCTCCTGAACAATCTGTTCCCATACGCGATTTTCGCCTTAATTGTCGTTTTCCAGAACGAGATTCGCTACGCCCTTACCCGATTAGGCCGCAAATTGACATTTTCGCGCGTTTCCCAGGCCATCGCGGAAACCTATGATGATGTGGTGCTGGCCGCCAACCTTTTCTCTCAGAATCAGACAGGAGCTCTGATCATTATCGAGCGCGATATCGGCCTTCGCACCTACATCGAGAGCGGTGTGCCCATGGACGCGCATCTTTCCTACGATCTACTTGCCACCATCTTCCGCCCCAGCGCGCCGTTGCATGATGGAGCTGTGATCATCCAGAAAGATCGCGTGGCGGCCGCGGCCTGTTTCCTGCCACTTTCGATGAATCCCGTGCTTTCAACCCAGCTGGGAACACGCCACCGGGCCGCCATCGGCATTACCGAGGAGACCGATGCCATCGCCGTGATCGTGTCCGAGGAAACCGGGGCGATCAGCATTGCGGTTGCGGGGAATATCGAGCGTGACATTACAGTGGAATACCTGCGGGAGCGCTTGAGCGAACTGCTGCACCGCTACGTGCCGACTTCCGCTCTGCCCACGCCGGTGACCGAGCAGGAGCCCGAGCGGCCGGCGCGCCTGGAACGTACCGCCGGCGGGCCGGGTGGCCCGCATGCTGGATAAAAGACAAATTGAGCGCATTTTCCGCCCATGAACTTTTTCAGGAAATACGTGTTGCACAATTTCGGGCTGAAGTTGATCTCCCTGCTGGCGGCGGTCCTGCTATGGGTGGCCGTGGTGCGGGAACCGGTGGCGGAGGTGGTTATCTCCGTTCCCGTTGAGTTTCGCAACGCCCCGGAAAACCTGGAAATCAGCTCCGAACAGGTTCCCCAGGCTCAGGTCCGGGTGCGCGGGCCTGTGAGCAGCGTCCGCCAGCTTACGCCGGCTGATGTCCATGCAGTCGTGGATCTGCGCAGTTCCCAACCCGGTGAGCGCACCTACGATCTCAATCCTTCCCGTATTGCCGTGCCCCGGGACGTGGAAGTTGTCCAGGTAATCCCCAGCCAGTTCCGCATCAGCCTGGACCGCCGCGCCAGCAAGCAGGTAGAAGTGCGCCCTCGCGTGACCGGAACTTTTGCCAGCGGCTATCGCATCGCCGATGTCACCTCCGACCCAAGTGTGGTTACCGTAGCGGGACCTTCGCGGCACGTGAAAGAAGTTGAGGCGGCTATCACCGATCCCATCGATGCGACGGGAGTCGTGGGCAAAGCCACCTTCACTGCCAATCCCTATGTCACCGATCCCATGGTGCGAGTGGTCAACACTTCTCCGGTACGGGTGACTGTAACCACGGAAAAGCTGCCGTAATTTGCCGGGGAAGGGCGCCTCCATCTAGAGCAGGTGCTTCAGCGCCTGGTGCAGCAGCGGATATCGGAAAGTAAATCCCGCCGAAGTTGCGGCTATGGGCTGCACCCGCTGGCTCGCAAGCAGTAATTCCTGCCCCATTTCTCCCATTGCCAATTTCACTGCGAATTCCGGCAGAGGAAAGATAGTGGGACGCCCCAAGACCGTGCCTAGAATGCGGGTAAATTCCGCGTTGGTCACAGCATTGGGCGAAGCTGCATTCACCGGCCCCTGAAGTTCGCTGGTTTTGAGAGCAAAGAGCAGCAGGCTCACGTAGTCGTCCACGGCAATCCAACTCCACCACTGCTGTCCGCTTCCGATCCTGCCGCCAAGCCCCAGACGGAAGGGAAGAAGCATCTGGCGCAGCGCGCCGCCACGCGCTGCCAGTACTAAACTGGTGCGCATGCGGATGACCCGAGCCCCCGCCTGTCGGGCGGGCTCGGTTTCCGCTTCCCAGCGCTGGCACACCTCGGCCAGAAAACCCGTGCCCGGCGAGCTCTCTTCGGTGAGAATTTCGCTGCCCCGCTCGCCGTAGTAATGACTCCCTGAGGCGGAAATGAGTATGCCGGGCGGCTTGGCGGCAGCCGCAATCGAAGCGGCCACCGTTCGCGTTCCCAGCACGCGGCTTTCAAGAATCGCGGCCTTGCGCCGCGAAGTCCAGCGGCCGGAGGCAATGCCCTCACCCGCCAAGTGCACCACAGCGTCCACGCCTTCGAAGGCCTTTGGGGCCGCCTGCCCGTTCGGCTGCCACTGCCGTTCGCCGGGAACTTGGGGAGGGCGGCGGGTCAGGCAAATCACCTCATGACCCTCAGCAGCCAGCGCGGGCACCAGCGCGGAGCCGAGGGTGCCGGAAGCTCCCGAAACCATCACTTTCATGCTGTACCCCGCCGACCTGGTCCCCTGGGGAACAGGCCCCCGCCCGGTTCCGCCTGTGATTTATTTCTCCAGCTCCTTGGCGTACTCATTGTAACCATCCCGGCCCATGAGCCCATACCTCAGCTTTTTGCCCAACTCCACTCCGGGCTGGTTGAATGGGTCCAGTCCGTAGACCTCCCCGGGCTGAAGCGGCAACAAAGCTGAGGGAACTTACAAGCGGGCAATCAGGCTGCTGCAGTTACTCGCCCGGGCGGATGGCACTTTCCCGGTTGCTAAGGCGGTAGGGATCCTCTGCTCTGACGTAGGTGTGGCTGATCCGATCGTGCCAGCAAAGCCCATCTTCATCAAACAAGGCCCAGGCTACTCCCAGGCCCAGCGGGAAACACGAGAACACCATTCCCAGGGCACGCCATTGCCGGGGAGCGCGACACTGGCTCGCTTTCCATGGCAACCAGTTCCGTCTGCGTCACCTGCATACCCGGGGTCCCGCCGGAATAAACCAGGAAGAGATATTCGTAGATCACCCAGAACAGGGCAACAGTCATGACTTCAAGGGCAATTCCCAGCTTGGTTTCCGGGAACTGTATTCCCCAGCGCGTCAGCAGTCCGAGGAACAACGCGCCGCTACTGAGCACAATGAGGAGATCGACCAGGCTGGCAAGCCCCCTCCTTTCGATAGAGGCAACCGGCAGCGGAAGCTCAAGCTTCAGTGCTTCCTGGGCAGGGTCGTGTAGTGGGGCAAGACCGATATCGACCAGAGGAGCGGCGGCAAGTTCCAGATCTTCCGGCACATCGAGGATACGTGGCTTCAATTGGACCGGCTCGGCCAGTTCTTCACAGAACACGGGATTCAGCGCCGAACGGGGAAACTGCAGCACATTGCCTTCCCGTTCGCCGGGATCCTCCTCCTGCACAATCGGTTCGGCTTCCGGGCAAATCGAGGATTCACCGGCCAGTTCCTCTACAAGGAGTTCCGGTTCGGGCGGCAAATTTCGCAAGGCTGCGGGAACATGGCGATCGCGGGTTCGGGGCCTGTCCCTGCTCTCCAGTGGCTTTGCTTTCAGCGGCCCGCTTTCCAGAGGGCTCGTCTGCGCGGGCAATAGCGGGTCGAAATTGAGCCTCATCGAGGTCTCCTGGCCAGAGCGCTTTTTGCGGACGCGGTATCGGTCCAGCCGCGAGGCCACCTCCTGTCTCCAAGCCAGGTCTCCTGCCGCGGAAAATGCGAACTGTTCTCCTGATTGTGCCGTCTTGTCGAAGCCGTCGTGCATCCTGCACCCTTCAGCCGTCGGACTGCCGCGCGAAAATGTTCTGGCTGCTTGCCAGTGGAGCAGTCTTTTGCTTCCCCGAGTCGCCTCGTGCTACTGTTCGGGAATCCGATGACTTACCACTCTCGATTCCTTACCACGGCGCTTGTGGTTTGTCATCTGTTGCTGACCTTTCTCATAGTAACCAGCCGGTTGCATGCTCAGGCACCCCCTTCGAACCGGGCAGATGCCCCGGCTTCCATGAATCGATCCAATCCCGCGAACACGGCCGAGTCTGGGGCAATGGCCACTGCCCGTCGAAGGCAGCGTCCCTACGGCAGCCAGTTGTCGAATGATGAGGTTACGATCACGGCGCACCAGCAGGAAAAGTCCGGAGACATTTACCGCCTGACCGGAAGCGTAGAGATCCAGTATCGCGACCTGACACTGCATGCCGAAAAGATCACATACAATTCAGCAACCGGAGAAGCCAACGCCAGCCAACGCGTGATCCTCGAAGGCGGCCCGCATGACATCCATCTCGAGGCTAGCAGCGCCACATATAATTTCCATACCGAGCGGGGCGAGTTTCACGACGTGTTCGGAGCCACCGGAATTCGATTCCACCAGCACGAGGCGCAGTTCACCTCGCCGCAGGCGTTCTACTTTCAAGGACGCCTGGTCGAAAAGCTTGGCCCCGACCGCATCGTGGTCAACCACGGTCGCGTAACTTCCTGTGAGATCCCCCGGCCTAAGTGGGCCTTTACAGTATCGAAAGCCACCGTGGAACTGGGCAAAGACGCCAACCTTTATCAACAGCACATTTCGCATTTTTGGTGTTCCGCTGTTTTATCTTCCCTTTTGCAGCATTCGGTGACTCGGTCGGACGAGAGACCGGATTCCTGATTCCCACCTTTGGCCGGTCCTCTCGGCGGGGCACAGTCGTAGGAGATTCGTTTTATTGGGCCATCAACCGCAGCATGGACGCGACGCTCGGCGGTGAATACATGTCCCAGCGCGGCTGGGCGGAAACAGGGGAGTTCCGCATTCGTCCCAGCCGGGACTCCTTCTTGAATACCAGTCTGTTTGCAGTGCAGGACCGCGGCATTGGGCAGCCGCGAGTCAGCCAGGGAGGCGAAGACATCCGACTCAACGGCGAACTGCAACTGCCTCATCAGACCCGCGCCGTCGCCGATATCGAGTATCTGAGCTCGTTCGTTTTCCGCCTCGCATTTTCGCAAACTTTCAGCCAAGCCGTAAACTCGGAGGTTCGCTCCAACGCCTTTATCTCTCACATTCAGAACGGCTCTTCTTACAACCTGAGATTTTCCCGCTATCAGAACTTCCAGAGCGCGACTCAGGGCGACCTCATCACTCTGGTACGCGCTCCGAGTGTGGATCTGGACGGAGTGGAGCGCTCCCTGGGCCCCTCTCCGCTGCGCTGGTCCTATGACGTTGCGGTTGAAGGCGTGTCCCGGCGCGAGCCCGGCCTGGTGACCGCTCCGCTGGTTGGCAGGGCTGACATCTATCCCCGGCTTTCCCTGCCCCTCGAATTGCATGGCTGGTCGTTTCGTCCGGAGGTCGGCCTGCGCGATACGTACTACACCCAGAGCCTGATCCCCAGTTCGGGCACGGGACTGGGCACGGTTTCCGAAGCATCCGTGAACCGGCAAGCTCTGGAAACCTCCTTCGAACTGCGGCCTCCCCCCCTTTCCCGAATTTTCGACCATACCGTGCTGGGCCACACCCTCAAGCACACCATCGAACCGCTAGTGACCTACCGCTATGTGGCCGGCGTTGACAATGCGTCCTCGATTATCCGCTTCGACTGGCGCGACATTCTGAGCGACACCAACGAGGTGGAATACGACGTGGTCAACCGGCTATACGCCAAGCCGGCGCATCCGAAGCAAGGCTGTGAGCCCGCCTCACAACAGCCGCAAACTACAGACGGGCAGCCTGAAGCAGAATCAGCCCTTGGTTCGACCGGGAGCTCAGACTCGCCGTGCGCGACCGGCCTCTCAGCAGCCAAAGAGCTCGTCAGCTGGGAATTCGGTCAGAAGGTTTTCTTCAACAACACGTTTGGAGGCGCACTCGTGAGCGGCAGGCGCAATGTCTTCACCACGACTGCGGACTTGACAGGCATTGCGTTTCTTACCGATCCCCGGACGTTCTCCCCCGTCATTTCTCGCTTGCGGGTCGCAACTTCGCACAACACGGATCTTCAATGGAACGTCGATTATGACATCCGCATGGGGCGCATTAACGCGAGCACGAGTATCGCCACCTTGCATTTGGGCAAATTTTTTCTTGGGGGAAGTCACGCCTTCCTGCGCGTTCCCGGCGAAATCCTCGTGCCCAATGCCCTCGTGGCACCGACGGAGTTCAACCAGTTTCGCTGGCTGGGCGGATATGGATCCCCTACCCGGCCGGGCTTTAGTGTGGCAGCCAATATCGGCTTCGATGTCTCCGAGCGGTTCCTGCAATACGCTGCGATCCAAACCAGCTATAACTGGGACTGTTTCGGCCTCAGCTTTGAGTACCGCCGTTTCGCTCTCGGATCGGTGCGCAACGAAAACCAGTTCCGGTTTGCCTTTAGCCTTACCAACATTGGACTCAGCCTGGGCACCATGCGAACCCAGGAGCGCCTTTTCTGACCGGCTTCCGGCCGGCGGAAGCTCGCGGGGAGCACCCGGCGCTGCGCGCCCGGGTAAATTATCAGCCAGCCGTTTCCCCCATCCCAGCCCCTCACATGCGATAATGGAGTCACCGAGAATCGACATGCCAAGGTGGTTGATTTTGTTCCTTTTTCGGCGCTCTTTGTTTTTTCTTGCTGGCCGTGGTTGGGTGCTCTGCCCAGGCGCCGTCCTCGGGCCTTGACCGGCGCATCGAGCGTCAGATTCGCACTCACTTCAACATTCCCGGCATCAGTGAATATTGCTGTTGGCGCGCCCAAGCCGAGTCCGGAGTTTCCCGCCTACAACGCCCTGTCGGTTACGTTTTCCCAGGGCCAGCAACAGCAGACGCAGGATTTCCTGCTGTCCAAGGACGGCAACACCCTGCTGCGCCTGACCAAACTCGATGTCAGTAAGGATCCCTACGCTGAGTTGATGAAGAAAATCGACATGGAGGGGCGGCCTGTCAGAGGGGCAAAGGACGCGAAGGTCACGATCGTCGATTATGACGACTTTGAGTGTCCGTTTTGCTCCCGCATGTACGCCACGCTCCTGCAACGAAGTTTTGCCCAGCTATGGCGACAAGGTGAAGCTGGTCATGAAAGATTTTCCTTTGGTCCGAAATTCATCCTTGGGCGATCCGCGCTGCGGTCGAATGCCAACTGTCTGGCCGCACAGAACCCGGACGCCTACTGGGCATTTCCGACTACGTCCATGCCAACCAGCAACGTCAAGCGGCGGAAATGCTTCCGCCGCTGCCGGCCGCCACCAGGGCCAGCCTGCAGCAACAGCAAGACTACCTGGACCATTTGGCAGAGGAGCAGGCGACAGAAACATCAATTGCAAATGGCTCCTTTCAAGGCATGTTTGCAAGCACAATCGAAAGCGGCAGTTCAGGCGTCAATGCGCGAAGGAAGCGAATTGGGAGTCGAGGCCACTCCCACGCTGTTCGTCAATGGCGAGAAAGTGGACGGAGCGGTCCCTGCCGCTCGAATTGCGGGCGATGATCGATCGCGCTCTGCTCGATGCGGGCGAAACCGTGCCCGCGCAAGCATCTCAGCCGTCCACGCCTGCCGCCCAATGAGTTCGGCGTACCGCGGCGGAAGGCCGGAACGAAAATTCGGTCTTTCCAAGTTGAATGTTCGCAGGGCTATAGAATGCTTGTGCCGGAGCTTTCCGGGCTGAGGTAGTAGCAGGATCATGAATATTTCTTTCAAAACCATTTGTGAAAGTTTGGACTGTCCTTGTAGCGATGTTCGTCGTCAGTCTGGCCGCCTGCTCCTCGGGAAGGGGGAATTCCGACGCCATGGCGCGGGTGAATGGCCATGAAATTCCTCGGGCTGAAGTGGAAAAATACTATGCCAACCAGACGGCGAATTCTCCTCAGCCCGTAAGCGAGGAACAGGGAGCCATCCTTCGACTGAGCATCCTCAAGGAGCTGATTGACAATGAGATCCTGATGCAGCGGGCGGAAAAACTCGGATTGCTGGCGACCGATGAAGAAGTCGACCGCGAACTCGAGTCAGATCAAAGCTCCCTACACGGAAGAGGAATTCAACAAGCGGCTGAAGGATCGGAACATCACGCTCGAGGATTTCAAAAGGGATCTGCGCCGGACAGTTACGGTGGAGAAGGTGCTGAACCGGGAGGTCACCTCGAAGATCAGCATCTCGGATGAGGATATCAAGAAGCTACTATGACGCGCCACAAGGCCGAATTCAACGTCATCGAGCCCCAGTATCGTCTAGCTCATATTTTCGTCAGCACGCAGCCGAATCAGCAGGTGCGAAATCTGAAGAATGACAAGGCAAAGAACGAGGCCGAAGCGCGCACCAAGATCCAAATGATCATGAACCGTCTGGATAGTGGCGAGGATTTCGCCAGTGTTGCCATGAACTGGTCGGAGAGACCCGGAGACCTCGAACAATGGCGGAGATCTGGGCTTCACCCCCGAATCGGCGCTCGCGCAAACCGATCCGGCTACGCGTGCGGCATTGGCCAAGCTCAAGCCCGGACAGTACAGCGGCATCATCAACGTGTCTCAATCCGCATACCCACGAGATATTCGGATATCCGTATCGTCCGGCTGCGTGGCCAAGGAACCAGCCGGCCAGCGCGAGTTGAGCGATCCGCGGGTGCAGCAGCACATTCGGGAACAGCTTCGGGACCGCCGGGAGCAACTACTCAAGTCCGCGTACTACGAAGAGATCCGCGATCAGGCGAAGGTGGAAAACTACTACGCAGAACAGGTTCTGCAAAGACGGCAACGCGAACTAGCCTAGCTACGTGTTCCTTGTTGAAGCGGACGGGCTCCCTGCCTCCAAGAGGCTAGGCAGGCGCCCGTTTTTGAGATGTCTCAGCTGCTCTGGGTCGGCTGTCCCCTTAGTGGCGATAGATGTTATTCGCCTAGTAACTCCCGCAGGACCGTTTCCGGGAGCTACTATGTGCTGCACACATGAACTCCCCTTTCCATCGCTGGGAACGGCGGCGCCTTCCGCGCTTCGTCGTGGAGCAACTCGTCAGCCTGACGATTCATGACGACACTCCGCATCAGACCACCGGAACCTGCCGGGACGTCAGCACCGGAGGCATGTTCTGTCTGGTGAATGTGAAGGTTCCGAACGGCGCTAAGATCGATTTCCTGCTGAATCTCCCTCGGAAGCCATGCTGGTCCAGCCTGTCCGGTTGCGCGGGACGGGACAAGTGGTGCGCGTGTTTTATGAGGCGCCCGGACAAGCGCTACGGCCTGGGAATCCGCTTCGATTCCGTGCACCTGGCGGCCAATCGATGAGTCTCGAAGACCTGCGGCTCACTCCACGATGGCAAGCACATCTCCGGCATTGACCGCCGCGCCCCTCCCGCCAGCATCTGCCGAACAATTCCTTTCTTCGGGGACTTCAGCTCGTTTTGCATCTTCATCGCTTCGACGACCAGATCCCTTCCCCCGGCTCCACCGGTTCGCCCGCGGAACGTAAGACCCGGACTACCTTTCCCGGCATGGACGCGACCAGCTTTTGGGACCTTCCCCCGCATAGGCCGCCGAGCGGCGCGCTCTCAACGATCGGGGATCGCGCACCTCCACCGCGACTCGAGTGCCTCCACCCAGATTTGCGTTCCTCCCGCCCGGCGGTCGCGCCGAACCTCGTACGCCCTTCCCTCGATCAGCAGCGACAGAACCTCGGGACCAGAGCGCGATACATTCACCCGACCACTCGCGGCCATCGATAAGGCAATGCCAAAGGTCCGCTCGCCGCTTGATTTCCACCTGGCACGCTTCTTCCGGCGATAGTGACTTCATAGATCATTCAGGCCCCGCATAGCTTCATGCAGGCCGGCGCGCCGCCACATCCAAAGCAGAATCCGTTTCGCCCGCTGCCGGTTCGAACTTTGGCTCCCAGCTCCGTTCACTGGCAACGCTTCTTGGCCTCATGGCCGCCGGGTCTATGGCCATGAATAGCGCCGCGGAAGCGCAGCCACCGGGACTTGCTCTTCGGGAACATCGGAGCAGGCCGCCTGGCCAGCATCCGGTCGAGAAAGCCAGTATCGAATCCCCCTGCTTTGAAATCGGCGTCGGACAGGATGCGGCGGAATAATTCCAATTGGTCACGATCCCACCGACAAAATACTCGTCCAGCGCGCGCCGCAGTCTCGCGATCGCTTGTTTGCGATCGGCGCCGTAGGCAATGAGCTTGGCCAGCAGAGGATCGTAATCCACTGGAACCACCCAGCCCTCATAAACACCGCTGTCCAGGCGAATGCCGGGCCGCCGGGGTCGACATCGCGGTGATCCTGCCTGGGCTGGGGAAAAATTCTCGTCCGGATCCTCGCGTAAACACGGCATTCGATGGCGTGTCCGCGGCACTGAATATCCCGTTTTGAGTAAAAGGCAATTTCTCTCCCGCAGCGATCCGAATCTGCAGGTGCACCAGATCCAGGCCGGTGGTCAACTCCGTAACCGGATGCTCCACCTGAAGACGGGTATTCATTTCCAGAAAGTAGAAGTTTCGCGTCCGCATCCACAGAAACTCGACCGTACCGGCATTGGTATACCTCGCTGCCTGCGCCACCCGGACTGCAACTTCGCCCATACGCTGTCGCAAATCGGGTGTCATCGCCGGCGAGGGAGCTTCCTCCAGGACTTTCTGATGGCGGCGCTGAACGGTGCACTCGCGTTCCCCCAGCCAGACGGTGTTGCCGTGTCATCCGCGAGAACCTGCATCTCGATGTGCCGCGGACGGGCAATCGCCTTCTCCAGGTAGACTTCCCATTGCCAAAGGAGCGCTGAGCCTTGCTTTCCGCCGTGGTAAAGGCCCCGGGGAGTTCCCTCGGACCTTCCACCAGCCGCATCCCCTTCCCCCGCCGCCAGCCGCGGCCTTCAGCATCACGGGATAGCCAATCTCATCCGCGACCTCGCGCGCCTGGTCCAGATTGAGCCCCCGGGAAGAACCAGGCACAAAGGCACGCCAGCTGCCTGCATGGCCTGCCGCGCCCGGGTTTTCGATCCCATGATCTCCATGGCCGCCGCAGTAGGACCGATCAGCTTGATTCCGGCGTTTTGGCAGGCCTGGGCAAACGATGGATTTTCCGAGAGGAATCCATATCCCGGATGGATAGCATCGGCGCCGCACTGCCGCGCCGTTGCGAGAATGGTTTCAATACTCAGGTAGGACTCCCTGGCGGGGGCCGGCCCGATGCCATAAGCCTCGTCCGCCATGCGCACGTGCAGCGCGGCCCGGTCCGCTTCCGAATAGACCGCCACGGACGCGACGCCGAGCTCGCGGCACGCCCGGATCAGGCGCACAGCGATTTCGCCACGATTTGCGATCCAGGATTTTGCGGAACATGAGAGCAGAGGCCTCGAACGGAAACCAGGGCTGGCTATTCCCCGAAAAAGAAAGCCCCCTCCAGGGAGGGGGCCGGGATTTCGAGCAAAAGCTTGCGTTTTACAGCAATACGTAATGAAAACGAGGCAGCCAAAATAA